>NZ_CP132353.1:2400000-3600000 GCF_030758455.1 Erwinia pyri | reverse complement strand
GCCATATTTCTGGATCGTGATGGCACGATGAATGTGGATCATGGTTACGTCCATGAGATCGACAACTTTCAGTTTATAGATGGCGCTATTGAGGCGATGCAGGAACTGAAAAAGATGGGTTACGCGCTGGTGATGGTAACTAATCAGTCTGGTATCGCGCGCGGCATGTTCTCTGAAGATACCTTTATGCAGTTGACCGAATGGATGGACTGGTCGCTCGCCGATCGCGATGTCGATCTGGATGGCATCTATTTCTGCCCGCATCATCCTGAAGCAGTAGTAGAAGAGTATCGTCAGCAGTGCGACTGCCGTAAACCAGCGCCGGGCATGCTGCTGGCAGCACAGAAAGAACTGAACATCGATATGGCCGCTTCTTATATGGTTGGCGACAAAATTGATGATGTGCTGGCTGGCAAGGCGGCAGGTGTAGGAATAAATGTATTAGTTCGCAGCGGAAAGCCGGTAACGGAAGAGGGCGAAAAGGCAGCTGATTGGGTAATTAACAGCCTTGCTGACCTGCCTGCACGCATCAAACAGGGCTAAAAAGCAGCGTTCTGCGCGAAGTTTCAGCGGTTGATAAAAAAGTTCAGATTTATGCTTGCCTTCCCACGGCGCATCCCTATAATGCGCCTCCATCGAACGGCAACGAGCAAACGCTCAGCGTGCTGAAAGATGAAGAGAAAATTCCTGATTAAGGGGTTGACTCTGAAAGAGGAAAGCGTAATATACGCCACCTCGCAGTAACGCCTCAGGGTGCTTACCGCAACGCTCTTTAACAATTTATCAGACAATCTGTGTGGGCACTCGCAGGATTGATATCAGCGCCGCAAGGCGCAGAAAATATCAAGTCTTAAGAGTGAACACATAATGAAATTCATTATGAGTGTTTTACACTTGAGCATCGCTTAACTTGTTTAAGCAAATCGAACTTTTAATTGAAGAGTTTGATCATGGCTCAGATTGAACGCTGGCGGCAGGCCTAACACATGCAAGTCGGACGGTAGCACAGAGGAGCTTGCTCTTCGGGTGACGAGTGGCGGACGGGTGAGTAATGTCTGGGAAACTGCCTGATGGAGGGGGATAACTACTGGAAACGGTAGCTAATACCGCATAACCTCGCAAGAGCAAAGTGGGGGACCTTCGGGCCTCACGCCATCGGATGTGCCCAGATGGGATTAGCTAGTAGGTGGGGTAACGGCTCACCTAGGCGACGATCCCTAGCTGGTCTGAGAGGATGACCAGCCACACTGGAACTGAGACACGGTCCAGACTCCTACGGGAGGCAGCAGTGGGGAATATTGCACAATGGGCGCAAGCCTGATGCAGCCATGCCGCGTGTATGAAGAAGGCCTTCGGGTTGTAAAGTACTTTCAGCGGGGAGGAAGGCGGTAAGGTTAATAACCTTACCGATTGACGTTACCCGCAGAAGAAGCACCGGCTAACTCCGTGCCAGCAGCCGCGGTAATACGGAGGGTGCAAGCGTTAATCGGAATTACTGGGCGTAAAGCGCACGCAGGCGGTCTGTCAAGTCAGATGTGAAATCCCCGGGCTTAACCTGGGAACTGCATTTGAAACTGGCAGGCTAGAGTCTTGTAGAGGGGGTAGAATTCCAGGTGTAGCGGTGAAATGCGTAGAGATCTGGAGGAATACCGGTGGCGAAGGCGGCCCCCTGGACAAAGACTGACGCTCAGGTGCGAAAGCGTGGGGAGCAAACAGGATTAGATACCCTGGTAGTCCACGCCGTAAACGATGTCGACTTGGAGGTTGTGCCCTTGAGGCGTGGCTTCCGGAGCTAACGCGTTAAGTCGACCGCCTGGGGAGTACGGCCGCAAGGTTAAAACTCAAATGAATTGACGGGGGCCCGCACAAGCGGTGGAGCATGTGGTTTAATTCGATGCAACGCGAAGAACCTTACCTGGCCTTGACATCCACGGAATTCGGCAGAGATGCCTTAGTGCCTTCGGGAACCGTGAGACAGGTGCTGCATGGCTGTCGTCAGCTCGTGTTGTGAAATGTTGGGTTAAGTCCCGCAACGAGCGCAACCCTTATCCTTTGTTGCCAGCGCGTAATGGCGGGAACTCAAAGGAGACTGCCGGTGACAAACCGGAGGAAGGTGGGGATGACGTCAAGTCATCATGGCCCTTACGGCCAGGGCTACACACGTGCTACAATGGCGCATACAAAGAGAAGCGACCTCGCGAGAGCAAGCGGACCTCATAAAGTGCGTCGTAGTCCGGATCGGAGTCTGCAACTCGACTCCGTGAAGTCGGAATCGCTAGTAATCGTAGATCAGAACGCTACGGTGAATACGTTCCCGGGCCTTGTACACACCGCCCGTCACACCATGGGAGTGGGTTGCAAAAGAAGTAGGTAGCTTAACCTCCGGGAGGGCGCTTACCACTTTGTGATTCATGACTGGGGTGAAGTCGTAACAAGGTAACCGTAGGGGAACCTGCGGTTGGATCACCTCCTTACCTGAAGATACTTTCCCGCGTAGTGTCCACACAGATTGTCTGATGAAAAAGTAACGAGCAGAAAAAACCTCTACAGGCTTGTAGCTCAGGTGGTTAGAGCGCACCCCTGATAAGGGTGAGGTCGGTGGTTCAAGTCCACTCAGGCCTACCAAATTCTTTCCTGTCCCGCGTTGTGACTTCACTTGCATAGCGAGCTGTGCGGCGCGAAGCCACGCCTTGTTCAGAAAAGAATTACATTCCTCCCAAAGAGTGATGTCCTCAACGTGTTTTCCGTAAGGAAAAGAACGTAATCAGTTGAGTGGTAGTAGATGGTCTCTGCAGTAACTGTATGGGGCTATAGCTCAGCTGGGAGAGCGCCTGCCTTGCACGCAGGAGGTCAGCGGTTCGATCCCGCTTAGCTCCACCATGCAGTTTACTCAAAAATACTTCAGAGCGTACCGGCAACGGTGTGCTGCGAAGTATTATGCTCTTTAACAATCCGGAACAAGCTGAAAATTGAAACGACGCGTCGTGTTCATTCTCCGTAATAAGAATGAATAAGCGATGCGTTCGAGTCTCTCAAATGCTTACAACAGACAGTGTTCTTCGGGACGCTTGTGGGTTGTGAGGTTAAGTGACTAAGCGTACACGGTGGATGCCTAGGCAGTCAGAGGCGATGAAGGGCGTGCTAATCTGCGATAAGCGTCGGTAAGGTGATATGAACCGTTATACCCGACGATACCCGAATGGGGAAACCCGGTGCACTCGTGCATCATTGCAGCATGAATACATAGTGCTGCAAGGCGAACCTGGGGAACTGAAACATCTAAGTACCCAGAGGAAAAGAAATCAACCGAGATTCCCCCAGTAGCGGCGAGCGAACGGGGAACAGCCCAGAACCTGAATCAGTTTGTGCAGCAGTGGAAGCGTCTGGAAAGTCGCAGGGTACAGGGTGATACTCCCGTACACGAAGCTGCACTTACTGTGAGTTCGATGAGTAGGGCGGGACACGTGACATCCTGTCTGAATATGGGGGGACCATCCTCCAAGGCTAAATACTCCTGACTGACCGATAGTGAACCAGTACCGTGAGGGAAAGGCGAAAAGAACCCCGGCGAGGGGAGTGAAACAGAACCTGAAACCGTGTACGTACAAGCAGTGGGAGCACCTTCGTGGTGTGACTGCGTACCTTTTGTATAATGGGTCAGCGACTTATATTCTGTAGCAAGGTTAACCGTATAGGGGAGCCGCAGGGAAACCGAGTCTTAACTGGGCGTTAAGTTGCAGGGTATAGACCCGAAACCCGGTGATCTAGCCATGGGCAGGTTGAAGGTTGGGTAACACTAACTGGAGGACCGAACCGACTAATGTTGAAAAATTAGCGGATGACCTGTGGCTGGGGGTGAAAGGCCAATCAAACCGGGAGATAGCTGGTTCTTCCCGAAAGCTATTTAGGTAGCGCCTCGTGAACTCATCTCCGGGGGTAGAGCACTGTTTCGGCTAGGGGGCCATCCCGGCTTACCAACCCGATGCAAACTGCGAATACCGGAGAATGTTATCACGGGAGACACACGGCGGGTGCTAACGTCCGTCGTGAAGAGGGAAACAACCCAGACCGCCAGCTAAGGTCCCAAAGTCATGGTTAAGTGGGAAACGATGTGGGAAGGCACAGACAGCCAGGATGTTGGCTTAGAAGCAGCCATCATTTAAAGAAAGCGTAATAGCTCACTGGTCGAGTCGGCCTGCGCGGAAGATGTAACGGGGCTAAACCATGCACCGAAGCTGCGGCAGCGACACTATGTGTTGTTGGGTAGGGGAGCGTTCTGTAAGCCGTCGAAGGTGGACTGTGAGGTCTGCTGGAGGTATCAGAAGTGCGAATGCTGACATAAGTAACGATAAAGCGGGTGAAAAGCCCGCTCGCCGGAAGACCAAGGGTTCCTGTCCAACGTTAATCGGGGCAGGGTGAGTCGACCCCTAAGGCGAGGCCGAAAGGCGTAGTCGATGGGAAACAGGTTAATATTCCTGTACTCGGTGTTACTGCGAAGGGGGGACGGAGAAGGCTATGTTGGCCGGGCGACGGTTGTCCCGGTTTAAGCGTGTAGGCTTGCGTTCCAGGCAAATCCGGAACGCTTTAAGGCTGAGGCGTGATGACGAGTCACCACGGTGATGAAGCAACAAATGCCCTGCTTCCAGGAAAAGCCTCTAAGCATCAGGTAACACAGAATCGTACCCCAAACCGACACAGGTGGTCAGGTAGAGAATACCAAGGCGCTTGAGAGAACTCGGGTGAAGGAACTAGGCAAAATGGTGCCGTAACTTCGGGAGAAGGCACGCTGGCGCGTAGGTGGAGGGACTTGCTCCCCGAGCTGAAGCCAGTCGAAGATACCAGCTGGCTGCAACTGTTTATTAAAAACACAGCACTGTGCAAACACGAAAGTGGACGTATACGGTGTGACGCCTGCCCGGTGCCGGAAGGTTAATTGATGGGGTTATCCGCAAGGAGAAGCTCTTGATCGAAGCCCCGGTAAACGGCGGCCGTAACTATAACGGTCCTAAGGTAGCGAAATTCCTTGTCGGGTAAGTTCCGACCTGCACGAATGGCGTAATGATGGCCAGGCTGTCTCCACCCGAGACTCAGTGAAATTGAACTCGCTGTGAAGATGCAGTGTACCCGCGGCAAGACGGAAAGACCCCGTGAACCTTTACTACAGCTTGACACTGAACATTGAGCCTTGATGTGTAGGATAGGTGGGAGGCTTTGAAGCGTGGACGCCAGTCTGCGTGGAGCCAACCTTGAAATACCACCCTTTAACGTTTGATGTTCTAACCTGGCGCCGTGATCCGGCGTGGGGACAGTGTCTGGTGGGTAGTTTGACTGGGGCGGTCTCCTCCCAAAGAGTAACGGAGGAGCACGAAGGTTAGCTAATCACGGTCGGACATCGTGAGGTTAGTGCAAAGGCATAAGCTAGCTTGACTGCGAGAGTGACGGCTCGAGCAGGTGCGAAAGCAGGTCTTAGTGATCCGGTGGTTCTGTATGGAAGGGCCATCGCTCAACGGATAAAAGGTACTCCGGGGATAACAGGCTGATACCGCCCAAGAGTTCATATCGACGGCGGTGTTTGGCACCTCGATGTCGGCTCATCACATCCTGGGGCTGAAGTAGGTCCCAAGGGTACGGCTGTTCGCCGTTTAAAGTGGTACGCGAGCTGGGTTTAGAACGTCGTGAGACAGTTCGGTCCCTATCTGCCGTGGGCGCTGGAAGATTGAGAGGGGTTGCTCCTAGTACGAGAGGACCGGAGTGAACGCACCACTGGTGTTCGGGTTGTCATGCCAATGGCACTGCCCGGTAGCTAAGTGCGGAAAAGATAAGCGCTGAAAGCATCTAAGCGCGAAACTTGCCTCGAGATGAATCTTCCCTGGGTCCTTGAGACCCCTGAAGGGACGTTGAAGACTACGACGTTGATAGGCCGGGTGTGTAAGCGCAGCGATGCGTTGAGCTAACCGGTACTAATGACCCGTGAGGCTTAACCTTACAACACCAGAAGCGTTCTGGTGAGCGTCTGAGAGACGCAACAGAGATTTTCAGCTTGTGACGGATTGATTTGCGCGGCCTGGGAGGGCGGCGTGAATGACAGAATCTGCCTGGCGGCTTTAGCGCGGTGGTCCCACCTGACCCCATGCCGAACTCAGAAGTGAAACGCCGTAGCGCCGATGGTAGTGTGGGGTCTCCCCATGCGAGAGTAGGGAACTGCCAGGCATTAATTTAGATCCTCCGGGATCATGACCTTCCGGTGACGCGGAAAGGGCGAAACACCTGAAATCAGAAGCATTTTTCTGAAGTCAGTACAGAATCGGTGGAGCGGTAGTTCAGTTGGTTAGAATACCTGCCTGTCACGCAGGGGGTCGCGGGTTCGAGCCCCGTCCGTTCCGCCACTTAACATGAGGCCCTGAGTCATAAGACTCAGGGCTTTTTTGTATGCAAAATCTGAACGACAGTGTTCATAATCCCCTCAACTGGCTAAACCGTCTCCACTTCCTTAAGCACCCTGATTGCCATTTTCGATCCACTCGCCCAGGAAATCGATAAACGAGCGGATCCGCATATTGACCGCCCGGTCACTGTAATAGACGGCGTTAAACGGCATCTCTATGGGCAGTACTCTGTCCGCAAAGATCTCCACCAGCGTTCCGTCAGCTATCTCCCGATCGATCATAAAGTCAGAGAGACAGGCGATACCGTTCCCGGTAAGGCAGAGATATTTAAGCGTTTCGCCGCTGTTGGAAGTGCAGGAAGGGGAAATATCGTAAAGTTCACCGTCACTTTTGGCGACTGGCCAGCGGTTGAGGTGTAAGGGCTCTACAAAGCCCAGACAGGCATGGTTTATCAGATCCTCAGGCGTCTGCGGGACCCCGTTTTGCTGAAGATAAGCCGGGCTGGCAATAATTCTGCGGTAACTGTTAAAAAGGTGACGGGCGCGAAGGCTGGAGTCAGTCAGGTTACCGGCCCTGATCGCCACGTCTACTTTCCTTTCAATCAGATTAATAAAAGTCTCAGAAGAGACCAGCGACAGCGTGACTTCCGGATAACGTTCGCGGTAAGACTTGATCATGGGCATCAGCAGATGCAGCACCACGGGCGTTGCTGCATCAATTCTCAGCACGCCCTGCGGCATCAGTCGCTGCTCAATCAGCTCATTTTCAGCCGCTGCCATCTCCTGCAGAATAAACTGCACGCGACGGAAATATGTTTCCCCCTCTTGCGTCAGTTTGATCTGACGGGTAGTGCGTGTAAGCAGCTCAACACCTAACTTATTCTCCAGCTTTTTCACCGTACGACTCACGGCAGAATTCGCCATCTCCAGCTGTTCTGCCGCACGACTGAAACTGCCATTTTCTACCACGGCGACAAAAATAGTCAGTTCTTCTGAGGTACTCTTCACTGTTGCTCCCGCAGCAAAACTCTGTATGCATTTTAGATCTTTTTGTTATTGAAGCATGCGCTGAAACCGTGCGCCAGTACAGGGGACGGTAAAAGAAAGTGATAAGGCTCAGCAAAGGGTGATGTTGCTACAGAAATAGTGAAAGCGGCATAAGGTACAGCTACTCTCTTTTAAAAATACAACGGCGTAACCTGAGTAAAAACCCGGCGGTTCAGCGTATGCTTTCCGGAGCGGTGCCGGGGAGCTGTTTGCATTTGTTTACTGACTGGCATGAGTTATTAGTCTGATCCGATTGAAACTCAGCGGTAAAGCCCCTATAACTGAATGACACTATGATTCATTCAGCAGTTGCTAAGGCCCGGTAGAGTGCGAAAGAAGACCTATGCCATGAGATATGTAGCAGGGCAGCCAGCGGAACGTATTTTTCCGCCCGGTGCAATGCTGCACGTCGGCAAAGCCTTGCCGCCCGGAGCGCCGCTGACCAGCGAATCCACGCTGCGTGTGCTGGTATGGAATATTTTCAAACAGCAGCGTGCTGAGTGGCTCTCCGTGCTGCAAAATTTTGGTAAGGACGCGCATCTGGTTCTGTTACAGGAAGCGCAAACCACGCCGGAGTTGGTGCGTTTTGCCACCACTAACTATCTGGCTGCCGATCAGGTGCCGGCATTTGTCCTGCCACAGCATCCTTCCGGCGTTATGACGCTGGCCTCCGCCCATCCTGTTTACTGCTGCCCGCTGCGCGAGCGCGAACCTTTGTTGAGGTTGGCGAAATCCGCGCTGGTCACCGCTTATCCCTTACCTAACAACGAAATGCTGATGGTAGTGAATATTCATGCCGTCAATTTCAGCCTGGGAATTGATGTCTACAGCAAACAGCTGGGGCCGATAGGCGAACAGATTATCCATCATAATGGCCCGGTGATCATGGCCGGAGATTTTAATGCGTGGAGCCGCCAGCGTATTAATGCCCTGTATACCTTTGCCCGCGACATGGGGCTGGAAGAGGTCAACTTCACAGACGGCCACCGGCGGAAAGCGTTCGGGCGTCCTTTAGATTTTGTTTTTTATCGCGGAATGGGCGTGGCTGAAGCCTCCGTGCTGGTGACCCGCGCCTCCGATCATAATCCCCTACTCGTTGAATTCCATCCCGGTAAGCCTGCGCTCCTCTAGGAAATGTCTGGCCTGCCGTCACGGGCAGGTCATTCCATCGCTCTGCCCACCACTCAAAACCATCAGTAAGGAACGCAGAGATATGACATCACATCATCATGATAACGTCGACAAACAGTTTGGTGACCAGGCCAGCGCTTATCTGAACAGCGAAGTGCATGCCAGCGGGCATGATTTGCTCCGTTTAGGTGAACGCCTGTTTGCGGAGAAGGAGGCCCGGGTACTCGATTTAGGTTGTGGTGGTGGGCATGCCAGCTATGTAGCCGCGCAGCATGTTAAAAGCGTAGTGGCTTACGATCTTTCGGCAAAAATGTTGAGCGTCGTCGCTCAGACTGCCAAAGAGCGGGGTTATGAACACCTGACAACTCAGCAAGGCTATGCAGAATACCTGCCTTTTGAAGAGGAGAGTTTTGATATCGTTATCAGCCGCTATTCTGCCCACCACTGGCATGATGTGGGGAGGGCACTGCGCGAGGTTAAGCGAGTCCTGAAGCCAGGCGGGAAGGTTATCTTTATCGATGTGAATGCGCCGGGCAACGCAGTGCTGGATATCTGGTTACAAACCGTTGAAGCGCTGCGGGACACTTCTCACGTTCGTGATTATAACCCCGGCGAGTGGCTGACAATGTTTACTGAAGCGGGGCTGGCAATCAGCGGCGTCAGCCACCACCGCCTGCAGCTGGAATTCAGCAGCTGGATTGAGCGCATGCGCACACCAGCCGTGATGGTGGCCGCTATTCGCGCCTATCAGCAATCAGCTTCTGAGGAAGTACAGCGTTACTATGCTCAGCAGCCTGATGGCAGTTTCAGTACGGATGTTATTTTTATCGAAGCGTTTAAGCCCTGAATCAGGCGGCCCCTTACCGGGGCCGTTATTACACCAGGGCCACCGCCCGAATCGGCGAGGCTGACGCGCCCTTGATCCTCAGCGGCAGCGCCATAAAGATAAACTCCGTCGGCAGGCTTTTCAGGTTTGCCAGATTCTCAATTATCAGGCAATCCGCGCCCAGCACCGCAAGGTGAGCGGGGTGCTCTTCATTACTGTAGCGATCCAGTGACATGGCATCCGTTCCAAAAACCGTCACGCCTTTCTCAATAAGATAACCAGCCCCTTCTCCTGAAAGCCCCGGCCAGTTTTGTAAAAAGGCAGCCTGATGGGGGCGGCATCGCCATTTTTCATCGTAACCCGTGCGAAAAATCACAATATCCTGAGCGAGGATCCCACCATTGTCCGCTTCCCAGCGCTGGATCATCTCACGGGTAATGTCGGCGTTTTCAGCCAGATGAGACATATCCAGACAGCGCCCGCGCCCGGTCAGCTGCTGCACATCCACCTGCTCAATACTCTTGCCCCCTTCAATAAAGTGCACGGGTGCGTCAACGTGCGTACCGCAGTGATCGCCCAGACTTAGCTGGCAGTTATAATTGCCATCACCAGCGCTGTAATCCTCCGCACGGCTGCAGAAAAACTTCCCGTGCGTGGGCCACACCGGCATAAATTCCTCATACAGATGATTCAGCTCAATGAGGCGGCGTTGACGCAATAGAGTAATCAGATCGCTGGTCATATCAGGCCTTTTTCAGGATAACGGTTTCTTTAATAAACCAGAGTGGTGCGCAGGAGAGCAGCAGCACGCCGACAATCACCATATAGTGAACGGTGAAGCCATAACTATGAATAATCCATCCGCTGACCGGGGCGACCAGAATACCGGCAATCCCCACCGCCAGGCCAATCATCAGACCCATGCTGGAAGCAGCCGCGCGGGGTGAAGAGTCGATCAGTAAAGCGTAGGCAACGGGGTAGGGAGAGTTGCGGAACAGCCCCCAGAAGATCAGGATTGCCCAGCCCAGCGCGGCAGAATGGATAAACATGCAAAGGGCAGCGGCCAGGATCCAGCCAGCGATAATAAAGCTCAGCGATCGTTTACGGCCTTTCACGTCTGAAAAGCTGCCCCACAAAATCTGACCTATCCAGCCGGTAAGGCCGGAAGCGCCTGAGATAATGGCCGCCGTTGAAAGATCCAGGCCCACTTCACGGGTCAACTGCAAAGTCAGGAAGTTGGCGATGCCCATTTCCGCCCAGGTAAAGCCAAAAATCAGGACTATCGCCAGCTGGCAGTTACGGTTTTTCAGGCAGGAGAGCGCATTGCCCCAGAGAGAAGCGTTCTCTACGGTTTGCTGTAAGGAGTCAGTAACTGGCGGCGTCAGGTTATTATCAAGGATCCAGTCATTGACCTTCTGGTGATTCTTGCGGGTACCGATAATCAGCTGGGCGACTAATATTGCCAGGCCAATCAGCGGAATAAACAGAAACGCTTCACGCCAGGTTGCAAAAGCGAGAATTGCCGCAATCAGGATGGGGCCGATAAATTGCCCCAGCGGGAAACCGGTATGATGTACACCAATAGCAAATCCCCGGTTCTCTTTCTGCCACCATTCACCCAGCAGCGCGACATTAATGGGTTCCGAGCCACCGGTGCCCATGCCCATTGCCACTCTGAGCGCCTGAAACGCCCCAAATGACTTACAGAACGCGGTAGCAATACCCGAGACAATTTCCACCAGCACGGCCACACACCAGCTGTAACAGCGTTTATGGCCGGTGCCAACCCAGTCAGAAAAGAGGCCAAATACCACTGCGCCAGTCAGAGTGCCCACAAAACTCAGGGAATTAAGCCAGCCCGCCTGAACTTCAGTCAGATGAAAAGAGGTCATGATAGCGGGAAGCAGCGTCGGCAGAATAATCCTGTCGATAGAGTTCATCAGGATCGCCAGCGTGGTGATAACCAGCATCCACCAGGAGAGAGGGTGCGCTCTGGGCAGCAGGCGCATCAGCCCACGCCTGGGGGCCTGTTCTCCAGTAGCGCCTTTTGCTTCTTCAGTCGTTTGTCGTGAAGCCAGTTCAGAAGAGGGGAGAGTCATATCTGGTGCCTTTCAGTGTCATGGTCATCTGCAGTCGCCATCATTAAGCGGCCTGCGCCCTGGTTATCGTTGTTGTTGTTATGTTTGTAATGCCGGGGTGATCAAAAAGTAAACAAGCTGATAACATAGACAGTGAGATTACTACCATACAAGAGGCGGTGTGCTGATACTGGATCTTGATCACAGTTGTACGGGGAAGTTTGCCGAAAGCGCAGAGAGGGTCACAGAGCGTTTGCAGGAGAGCGGGAAGAATTAATACATAAAAAAAGCCAATCCGTAGATTGGCTTTTATCGGTCAGCAGAGACCTTAACTGTCTGGCGTGGTAGTGGTGTTCACAAACAGTGTCAGCTTATCGCCTGGCTGTAGCGTGGAGGCGTCGCTGTTATTCCAACGCACCACATCTTTGATGTTCACACCGTGCCCTTTAGCAATGCTGGCCAGAGAATCACCTTTACGCACTTTATAGGTGATGCTGTTGCCATTATCGGCCAGTTTGGTTGCGTTACCGCTTCCGCCCGTGCTCAGGGTCTGTCCCGGTTTGATGCTTGCGCCACGCAGGTTATTGGCGCGCTGCAGATCTTTCACCGTCACGTTCAGACGTTTTGCGATGCCTGACAGGGTATCGCCATTGCGAACCTTGTAAGAACCGGCGGTGGTATTGTTCGCCAACGCCGTTGGCTGTACCGCCGCTATATCGCCTGTTGCCAGCGAGTTGCGTAACTTAGCCACGTTCGACTTCGGCACCATGATGTATTGAGGACCACCTTTTGGTGCTGTCGTTCCGCGCTTGTAGCCCGCGTTATAGCTTTTCAGCTTACTCAGTGACATGCCCGACATCTCGGCCGCCTGCGTCAGCTCAATCTGCTGGCCTACTTCCACGCGTGCCAGAGCACGTGATTCGTTAGGCGCCGGCAGACGAACACCGTAACGCTTGTTGTTCTTCAGGATTTCACCCAAAGCCAACATTTTTGGCACGTAGATGGTGGTTTCACGCGGCAGCGATAAGTGCCAGAAATCCGTGGGTTTCCCGCGGGCTTTATTGACCTTTACCGCTTTCATGACGCGTCCTTCACCGCTGTTATAGGCGGCAATGGTCAGTAACCAGTCGCCGTCAAACATCTTGTTCAGACGTTCCATCATGTCCAGCGCAACCTTGGTGGAAGCCACGACATCGCGACGTCCGTCATACCACTGGTTCTGCTTGAGACCATAATTTCGCCCCGTCTGCGGTACAATCTGCCAGATGCCTGCGGCATTGGCGGCTGAGGTCGCATGGGGGTCAAAAGCGCTCTCCACTATGGGTAGTAGTACTAGTTCCATCGGCATCTTACGTTTCTTAATCTGCTCGACTATCCAGTACATATACGGCTCTGCCCGTAATGTTACATCGTGGAGATAGCTCTTGTTTCTTAAATATTTTTGCTTTTGTTCGCGTATCCGGGGGTTTTCCGGAACCTTCATCTTCAGCTCGGTACTGATGAGATTCCACAAATCTTGATCCTGCGTAAGGCGGGTTCCATCATCCTGCCAGCGCGGTGATAACAACCGATCTGTGTCCTGCTCTGCTTCATTCTGACCTGCTGAAGACAAACTCTGTGCATGCTGCTCGGGAACGTTGGTGTCATGCTTCGACGCCTGGCAACCCACCAGCAAGACCGAGGCGAGTAATATCGCTTTAGCCTTCATGTGTGTGTCATTCTTCGCTTAAAAGACGAGCAACTATACTTGCTCGTCTATAGCAACACAACCCGAAAAATCAAAAACGGTCTTTCTTCTCGCGTAGAGTTGCAAATACTTGCCATTCATGTTGTGGAGATGTTTCATAACCGATTTGTCGTTGCAATTCATGCTCTTGAGTTCTCAGAAAAACATTTATTCGTCGCTCTGTGGCCAGCTTTGTGGGCAGGGAAACCTGCTTTTTTGCCCGTAACTCTTTAATTTCACGGTAATAGCTCGCTATCTCGCTATCCCCAGGAAAAAGGGCATGTGAAAAGGTCAAATTTGATAATGTGTATTCATGCGCGCAACAAACCAGCGTGTCGTCAGGAAGCTCTTTAAGCTTTTGAAATGATTCAAACATTTGCTCAGGTGTTCCCTCGAACAAACGTCCGCAGCCGCCAGAGAACAGAGTATCGCCACAGAAAAGATAAGGGGCACTAAAATATGAGATATGTCCTAAAGTGTGGCCGGGGGTATGAAAGACGCAAAAAGTGCTACCGAGCAGGGTAAAGCTATCTCCTTCAACAACAATTTCCGTCGCGCCTTTGTCAGCTGTTTCCTGCGGGCCATACACCACTAAATGAGGATATCTCGCTACCAGCGTTTTCACGCCATCGGTGTGGTCGTGATGATGATGTGTCAGAAGAATCGCTACCGGCTGCCACTGATTTTTTTCCAGTACCGAGAGCACCGGAGCCGCTTCGCCTGGGTCAACGATCAGGCACTCTCCCCGGTCGTTATTTAATGTCCAGATGTAGTTATCCTGAAGTGCCGGAATGCTGGTAAGATTCATCATCGCCTCTGAATTGCCCGAAATGGAAAGAAGATGGTAAAGCATGAAGCCCGCTAAAACACGCCAAATTCGTCAGGTACCTGACTCCTGGGCCGATATCCCCTGGGGAGAGTTTTACCGCGATGCCCTCAACAAACACCTGCAGCCCTGCCTCGCCCGGATGTATGGCTTTCACCTGCTGAAAGTGGGGCCGCTGAGTGCGGAGATCGACACGGAAAACTGTGCTATCTCCCATCAGGTTAGCGTGGGATTAAGCGGTGAGCCGCTGCAGGTCAGGGCCGATCCCATCAGCCTGCCTTTTGAGTCAAAGTCCGTTGATGCCTGCCTGCTGGCTCACTGCCTGGCCTGGAGCAGCGATCCGCACCGTATCCTGCGGGAAGTCGATCGGGTCCTGATAGATGATGGCTGGATTATTATTAGCGGCTTCAACCCCTTCAGCGTGCTGGGCATTGGCAAGCTGATCCCCGGTATTCATCGACGTATACCCTGGAACAGCCGGATGTTTACCCAGATGCGGTTAATGGACTGGCTCAGCCTGTTGAACTACGAAGTGGTACAGCGCACCCGTTTTCAGGTGGTGCCCTGGAACCGTCAGGGCGGGAAGGTGATCAGTACGCATTTTCCTGCGCTTGGCTGCCTGAGCATCATTGTGGCCCGCAAGCGTACCTTCCCGCTGATCATTAACCCAGCCAGGAAGGCCGCCGCTAAGCAAAGATTAAGCCAGGCCGTCGGGGCCACCCGTCAGTTTCGCACAGGAGCAGGGCATCAGGATCCGGACTGATAGCCGATATCTTCAAACGCCGGGCTGCCAGCTGCCGCCCGGGCCAGCACATCACAGCGCTCGTTCTCCTCGTGGCCCGCATGGCCTTTTACCCATTCCCATTTGATTTGATGATGGCTTAATGCGCTGTCCAGTCTTTTCCACAGGTCGACATTTTTCACCGGCTTTTTATCGGCGGTTTTCCAGCCACGTTTTTTCCAGTTATGGATCCAGCTGGTAATGCCCTGGCGAACATACTGGCTGTCCGTACTGAGCACCACTTCGCAGGGCTGCGACAGCGCTTCAAGCGCCACGATAGCCGCCATCAGCTCCATGCGGTTATTGGTGGTAAGAAAATAGCCGGCACTGAACGTTTTTTCGTGCTTGCCGTAGCGCAAAATTGCGCCATAGCCGCCTGGGCCGGGGTTACCGAGGCAGGAACCGTCGGTGAATATTTCTACCTGCTTGGTCATTTCTGGTGGGATCTCTGCGTAAAAACGGCAAGTCTGACATAAATGGCGCTGCGGAGCACTGGATTAGTCGCTGCAGGACGCGCCTTGCGGCATGAACGAATTTTGCTGATAGCTGCACGCCTTTTTTCTGGCTGATTCAGCCGCTGATGCCCTGATAACCTCTTCTTTAATTTCATGTTTGCCGACACCTTCCCTTCCGGCGTATCCAGTGAAAATGTCACTTGCTGTGCGTTGGTCGGGTAAAGAGATCGGCAGACCACGCCAGAAGTGCTAAACCTTAAGGTTGAGTCTAAAAAAATAAATATTGTGACTGTACCCCCCGCTCTCAACACATTCTTTTGAGAACCTTTCCAACCCTAACGATGGGAAGTTTGCAATGTCGGATAAAATCACCCTTAACCTGCAGATTAACGGGCAGGAAAAACACCTTTCTCTCGACCCACGCGTCACTTTGCTGGACGCCCTCAGAGAGCACCTTGCGCTGTCGGGCACCAAAAAAGGGTGCGATCAGGGACAGTGCGGTGCCTGTACCGTGCACGTTAATGGCCGTAGAGTGCTGAGCTGTCTGACACTGGCGGCACAGGTAGAAGGCGCAGAGATCACCACTATTGAAGGGCTTGAGAAGCCGGACGGCACGCTGCATGCGGTGCAGCAGAGCTTTTTGAAACACGATGGCTTCCAGTGTGGTTACTGTACTCCCGGGCAGATCATGTCTGCCGTCTCTTGTATTAAAGAGGGACACGCTGGCTCCGAAAGTGAGATACGCGAATACATGAGTGGCAATCTCTGTCGCTGCGGCGCTTATCCGCATATCGTCGACGCGATCAAAGAAGCCGCTGAACAGCTGGCTAAGGAGTCCGCATGAATCCTTTTAGCTGGCAAACCGCCGCCTCGGTCACCGAGGCGGCTGCTCTCAAAAAGCAGCCCGGCACGCAGCTGCTGGCTGGCGGCACCACACAGCTGGACTTAATGAAGTGTGACGTGTTTCAGCCCACCAGATTGATCCCGGTAACACAGTTAACCGGAATGGACACCATTACCTTCAGCGAGGAGACCATCACGCTTGGTGCGATGGTTTATATGAGTGAGCTGGCGAGCCACGAAGCGTGCCAGCGTCAGGCACCCGCTATTTATGACAGCCTGTGGCAGGCTGCCTCGCCGCAAATCCGCAATATGGCTACCCTGGGCGGCAATTTATGCCAGCGTACCCGCTGCGGCTATTACCGTGACCCGCACACTTTCTCCGACTGCAACAAACGTAATCCCGGTTCCGGCTGTGCCGCGCTGAAAGGGGTAAACCGCAGCCATGCCATTCTGGGCGGAAGCGAGAGTTGCGTGGCGGTCTATCCGGGCGATCTGGCCGTGGCTTTAACGGCATTTGATGCTGTTGTCATCCTTGAAAATGCGCAGGGCATCAAGCGTCGGGTTCCCATTGAACAGTTCTATTTACTGCCGGGCGACGCTCCGCACAAAGAGCACGATATGGGGGATGACGAGTTGATTACCGCAATCGAGATCCCACAGAGCGCAGCGCTACAAAACTCCACCTATCTGAAGGTGCGCGATCGCAGCTCCTATGAGTTTGCAGCGGCCAGTGCGGCCGTTGGGCTGGTGGTAGAGAATGGCATCATGGTGGATGTCCGTATTGCACTGGGCGGCGTAGCCACCAAACCCTGGCGCGCCCACACGGTTGAACAGGCGCTGAAAGGGCAGCGTTTTGATGAAACGTTGATTAACCAGGCCGCAGAGCGGGTTATCGCCGAGGCTCAGCCCCTTGCTGATAATGCACACAAAATAAAACTGGTTCCGCGCGTGATCGCCCGGGCGCTGATGGCCGCAGGAGAAACAGCATGAGCAAACCGACAACTACAGTGCGCCGGGATGTGTTGCAAGCTCCCCTCGCGCGTTCAGCAGAAGAGAGACTGGAAGGGGCGTCGCAGAGCCAACAGGCCAGCGAGACAGCCGCTCAGGGGCAGCAACGGACGCAGAGTGTCAAGGGCTTAGGCGCACCCCGCTCGCGGGGTGACGGAGAAGTGAAAGTGACCGGACGGGCCACTTACGCTGTTGAATATCAGATTGAAAACGCTGCGCATGGTGTGGTGATCCAGTCCACCATCTCCAGCGGGCGAATAACGCATATTTCCACCGAGAAGGCGCAGGCGGTACCCGGCGTGATCGCTGTGTATACCCATCAAAACGGGCTGAAAATCAATAAGCCGACGGCCATCGCTGACGGCGGCGCGGCCCAGTCTACTTACACGCCCATCCAGGACGATATCATCCTGCATAACGGGCAAAACATTGGGCTGGTGGTGGCAGAAACCTTCGAGCAGGCGACCTATGCCGCCTCGCTGATAGAGGTCAGCTATCAGGAAACCCCTGCGCTGATTTTTGCCACCGACGAAGGCGCTGAACCAAAACCTCTGCCCGATCAGGATATTGAGCTGGGCCAGGCGCAGGCGGAAATGGTGCGATCGGAGGTGCGGATTAACGAGCGTTACACCACGCCGCGTGAATACAACATGCCGATGGAGCCACACGCCTGTATCGCCCACTGGCATAACGGCAGCATGACCGTCTGGGAGCCGAGCCAGTGGGTGAGCGGGGCGCAGGTAGAAATTGCCGAATGGATGGGAATTGAGAGAGAACAGGTACGGATTATCTCCCCTTACGTTGGCGGCGGATTTGGCTCCAAGCCGGTGCCCTATACGCACGTAGCCCTGGCCTGCGTAGCCTCTCGCGAACTCAACCGGCCGGTGAAAGTGTCGCTGACCCGTCCGCAAACCTTTACCGGGCTGGGCGGGCGTCCGGCTACTTCACAACAGCTGGCGATGGGGGCGACGCGCGACGGGAAAATTCTCTCAATTATTCTTCGCAGCTTTAATGAAACGTCGCTCCAGGACATGATTGCGGAAAACTGCAGCCATGTGACGGCCCGCATGTATGCCATTCCTGACCTCTCTGCCCAGCATCAGATCGTGCCGATCAATACCGTGACGCCAGGCTGGATGCGCGCACCGGGTGAAAACCCCAGCGCCTTCGGGCTGGAAGTGGCAATGGATGAAATGGCCTACGCCCTGAATATCGATCCGCTGGAGCTGCGTCTGCGCAACTGGGCGGATCACGATTACCAGCAGAACAAACCCTGGAGTTCACGCCGTCTGAAGGAGGCGTACCAGAAAGGCGCAGAAGCGTTTGGCTGGGCGAAGCGGTCGATGGCACCCCGGTCGATGCGCGAAGGCAGGGAGCTGATCGGCTGGGGAATGGCAACCGGTACCTATCCGGTGAACCGTCTCCCTGCGGAATCACGAATCATCCTCACGCCGCAAGGCGAGTTTATTGTGCAGTGCGCGGGGGCAGATATCGGCACCGGCACCTATACCATTCTGGCGCAAACCGCAGCGGACATTTTGCACGTCCCCTCCGAAACTATTTCGGTGCAGCTTGGCGATACGCGATTACCGCGAGCTGGCGTGGCGGGCGGATCGCAGCTGGCCGGGAACCTCACGGCGGCAGTTAACGTCACCGCGCATAAAATGCGGGATCGCCTGCTGGCGCTGGCAACCGAGCTGGAAGGCTCTCCGCTGAAGGGCGCAAGCCTGGAGCAGCTTTCGCTGGGAGAGGGGGCAATTCGGATGGGCGTTACGCCCGCACGGGAGATCTCGTTCAGCCAACTGCTGGAGCTGGCAGGCAGTGAGGCGCTGGAAGTAGAGGGCGGCACCTTCCCCGACCATCTCTCCGCTAAAGAGAAAGATGAGATGGTCGGCAGCCTGAACAGCATGGGACGCCCTGAAGATCTCTCAGCCCACAGCTGGAGCGCGCAGTTTGTTGAAGTGGCGGTTGATGAAGACTTTGGTACCGTCCGGGTCAGAAGGATGGTAGCCGCCTTTGACTGCGGCCAACTCTACAACCCTACGCTGGCGCGCAGCCAGTGGATTGGCGGCATGATCATGGGGCTGGGGCAGGCGTTGCTGGAAGAGGGCATTGTCGACCCGAGATCGGGAAGGGTAATCAATAACAATCTGGCGGATTACCTGATACCGGTTAACGCTGACGTCCCCAACATCACCACAATCAATGTGGGCGAGCCAGATTATCAGGCCACCAAAATGGGCGGTAAAGCGGTGGGCGAGGTCGGCATAGTTGGCGTTGCGGCGGCAATCAGTAATGCCGTGTTCCACGCCACCGGCAAGCGGGTGCGGGATTTGCCCATTACCCTCGACAAAATAATTTAACGCGTTCTGCATGAGTATCAACAGTGCAATTCTGGTTATGGCGGCCGGTTTCGGCCGCCGTTTTCGTCAGTCGGGCGGCGGGAATAAACTGCTGGCAAGGCTTAACGGCAAGCCCGTTCTGCAGCACACGCTGGAAAACGCACGGGCGACGGGGCGGCCGGTATTTGTGGTTTCGCAACCTTCAGATCGGGCTATCCATCAGCTTACAGAAAAAGCGTCCCTGATCCTCTGCGCAAGCCAGGGAATGGGGGAGTCGCTGGCGGCCGGTATCAGGGCTTGTGCAGACTATGACGGTTGGGTGATTACCCTGGGGGATATGCCGTGGCTACAGACAACCAGCTACCAGGCGGTTATTCAGGCGCTGGAAAACTATCCGCTTGTCCGGCCCGTTATTAATGGGCAGCCCGGCCATCCGGTTGGCTTTCGGCGACAGTTTTATGCCGACCTCTCTTCCTTAAGCGGCGACACAGGAGCAAAAAAGTTGTTGCAGAACTTTCCCACGCATTGCATCGAGCTTACAGATGAAGGCTGTCTGCTGGACGTGGATTATCCGGCGGCACTCTCCGCTAAGGAGCGGACATGATCAGACTGGATCAACAGGTGATCAACGAGGCGCTGCGCTGGCATAAAGAGGCGCAGCCGGTCTGGCTCTGTACGGTCTTACGCACCTATGGCTCTTCTCCCCGCGCACCCGGCACCATGATGAGCGTGAACAGTAAAGGGGAGCATTGTGGATCGCTCTCCGGTGGCTGCATCGAAGAGGATTTTCTGGCGCAGCTCTCGGCGGGAAGCTATCGCGAGAGCAGCCAGGTCATTCGCTATGGCGAAGGGGGAATGCGTCCCTCCGTTGAGCTGCCGTGTGGTGGCAGCCTGGAAATCGTGATCGAATATCTTCCGCCCGATGAGCAAACCGCGGCGCTGTTACAGGCGATGCAGGCTGCATTACTGGGCAAACAGCGGCTGGTCAAAACGCTTGTCGTGACTCAACGGGCAGATTTTGAGGTAATGGGCGCGGAGAGAATGTTGCCGCTCTTAAGCATCACACCAGACCGCATCCTGCTGCCGGTGGGTTCCGTGCCGGAACTGCTGGTGGCGGGCTATTCGCCGGTGGCTTTTGAATGCATCCGCCTCGGGCAGATACTCGGTTTTCATGTCCGCATTTGCGAACACCGCTCTGAAAGCCTGAGCGAGGTTGAACGCTATTTTACCGGCGCTGACAATGTCACTATTGTGCCGCAGCATCCCGCGCGCTGGCTGGAAATTAACGGCGCGGGGGCCAGCGTAGCTATCGTCTCATTAACGCACGACCCGCGTATTGATGAGCTGACGATGATGGAAGCGATCAATACCCAGGCCTTTTACCTGGGTGTGATGGGGTCTGAGCGGAACAGCGAAAAGCGCAGAAAGCGGTTACAGCAAATTGCCGGTATGAGTCGGGACGATCTTGACCGTATCCACGCGCCAGTAGGCCTGCGGATTGGCAGCAAAACGCCTGCCGAGATCGCTCTGTCGATTATGGCTGACATCGTCAGGGTAAAAAATGGTGAGCAAATCTGACGTTTCAACAGCGCGAGAAACATGGCTGGCGCAGGTCACGAGTGGTATTCTTTGCGCCATCAGTGCGTTAATTTAGTGCCTCAGCTGGCTGCGCAGATCTTCACTTACATTGAGTTATCACCCATGAGCCTACAAAAATCTTCTGACAGGATCATCGTCCTTGATACCGAAACCACCGGTATGAATATGATTGGGGTGCACTATGAAGGGCACCGCATTATTGAAATCGGTGCTGTGGAGGTGGTTAACCGCCGTCTGACCGGCAATAACTTCCATGTCTATCTGAAACCCGATCGGCTGGTGGATCCTGAAGCCTTCGGCGTTCACGGGATTGCCGACGAGTTTCTGGCGGACAAGCCCTCTTTTGCCGAGATTGCCGACGAGTTTATCGCCTATATCGACGGTGCGGAGCTGGTGATCCATAACGCCTCGTTCGATATCGGCTTTATGGACTATGAGTTCAGCAAGCTGAACCGCAATATTCCCAAGACGGAGACCTTCTGCCAGATCACCGACAGCCTGGCGATGGCGCGAAAAATGTTTCCCGGCAAGCGTAACAGCCTGGATGCGCTCTGCTCACGCTATGAAATAGACAACACCAAGCGAACCCTGCACGGCGCTCTGCTCGACTCCGAAATTCTGGCCGAAGTGTTCCTGGCGATGACCGGCGGACAAACGTCGCTGACCTTCTCAATGGAGGGGGATCAGCAGCAGCAGAGCAATGGCGATACCGTTCACCGCATCACCCGTCCTGCTTCAGGTCTGCGCGTTCTGGCTGCGAGCGAGGCTGAAATCAGCGCCCACGAAGCGCGTCTGGACTTAGTGATGAAAAAGGGCGGCAGCTGCCTCTGGCGGGCGTAGCGGCGGCGGTTATCACTATTAAGGTGAAAAAACAGGCAGTCAGTCGTAAACTGCCATAAAAAGCGTTGACGGCATGAGGGCCTGCCCGTAATATTCGCCCCGTTCCCGACGGGGAACAAAGCGCGGAGCGGTAGTTCAGTTGGTTAGAATACCTGCCTGTCACGCAGGGGGTCGCGGGTTCGAGCCCCGTCCGTTCCGCCAAGTATCCAGAAAGCCTGATTCAGCAATGAATCAGGCTTTCGTCGTTTCTGGGGCAGTAGAGTAGCCGCCCCCACTTCGTTACCTCTTCTCTACGGCCACGCTGCGTCCATAGCCCTGGCTGCTGACCACGCGCTCTTCGCGGGCGATCCAGCGATAGAAGCCTGCCGACAGCGCCACGCCGATAAACCAGCTAAAGTTCGCCACCTCATGCAGAGAAGGGATAAAGCTGATCACCAGACCAATCACTACCGAAGGCACCAGCGCAGCAATCGCTTTTGGGTTAAAGCCCCCGCGATACCAGTATTTGCCTTTTGGCGTATCGTCGAACAGATCGTTAACGGAGATCTGGCTGCGCTTAATCAGATAAAAGTCGCAGAGCAGGATGCCGAATAGCGGCCCGATAAAGGCGCCCAGCACATCCAGCGTATAGTGAATAAGCTCCGGTGACTGAAACAGGTTCCACGGCGTCAGCAACACCGATCCCACGGCGGCAATCATGCCGCCGGTGCGGAAGCTGATTTTCTGTGGTGAACAGTTGGAGAAGTCGAAAGCTGGTGAGACGAAGTTAGCCACAATGTTGATACCGATAGTGGCCGTAATCATCGTCAGCAGGCCAATCGCCACCGCCAGATCGTTACCCACGCGGCTGACCGTTTCGATCGGGTCAGTGATCATATGGCCGAACAGCGACTGGGTGCCGGAGACAATCACCACGGTGACCACAGAGAAGAGCAGGAAGTTGAACGGCAAGCCCCAGCGGTTACCGCGACGGATTTCGCCCATGCTTTTTCCGTAACGGGAGAAGTCGCCAAAATTCAGCAGCGGACCCGAGAAGTAAGAGACCACCAGCGCCGTGGCGGTAATCATCTGCCACGCCTGTTCGCTACCGGTAAGCTGCTTGCTGGCCAGAGTCAGGGAAATGCCGTCGAAACCGGTTTTGTACACAATCCAGCCCGCCAGTGCGACCATCACCACATAGACCGCCGGTCCGGCGACATCAATAAAACGTTTGATGGCATTCATGCCGTGCCAGAACACCATTGCCTGCGCCAGCCACATAATGCCAAAGCAAATCCAGCCTAGTTGAGAGAGGCCAAGCCAGGCAGATTGCGTCATCGGAGCCAGCGCAGGCCAGAACTTCAGCGAGACCAGCATCAGGGCGTTCGCCGCCAGATAAGTCTGTATGCCGTACCAGGCGAAGGCAATCAGGCCACGGATCACTGCCGGAATATTTGCCCCGAACACGCCAAACGCCTGACGGCAAATCACCGCATAAGGCACGCCGGTCATCTGGCTGGGCCGGGCAACCAGGTTGGCGCAAATCTGTACGATACAGATGCCGACCAGCAGGCAGAGCAGCACCTGCCAGCTGGCAAGACCCAGGGTAAAGAAGCTGGCGGCCACCACATAGCCGCCCATGCTGTGCACATCGGACATCCAGAAAGAGAAGATGTTGTACCAGTTCCAGTTCTGGTCACGCGTGGGGGCCAGATCTTCGTTACAAAGCCGTGGGCTGTAGTTCGCGTGGGCTTCAACCGCCGACGCCGGGGTGACATTCTGATTTTCTGGCATGAAACCTGCTCCTGTGAAGAGAGATAAACGCAAATTGGTTGTGACAAGGTATTGCAGGATCCAGGCCAAAATCGTTTTCTTGTATACAAAACTTAAAGTTCGTGTGTACGATTCTTTATGGAACTGATGTTTACCGGAGTAGGGAATGAAGAGTGAAACCGGCCTGAAAACGGCCTCTGACCTGACCGACAAGGACGAACCTATCTATCAGGCGCTGATGTCGGCGATTGTTGAGCGCCAGCTGCCGCCGGGCAGCAAGCTGCCGGAAGAAGCGCTGGCGGAAGTATTTGGTATCAGTCGTACCGGCATCCGTAAGGTGCTGCAACGCCTCGCCGCGGTGCAAATGATTGTGCTGACGCCCAAACGTGGTGCGCAAGTCGCCACGCCTTCCGTTGAGGAAGCCAGAGATATCTTTCGCACACGGGCGCTGATTGAGTGCGCCAATCTGCCAGCGGTGCTGGAGCGCTGCCAGCCGCCGCATCTGGTGGCGCTGGAGAAGCTTAACCAGCAGGAGCAGCAGGCGCATGAGGCGCACGATGGCCCGGCAGCTATCCGGCTTTCAGCGGCTTTTCATATCCAGCTACAGGCCATCTCCGGTAATCAGGTGCTGACCGATATGGTGACCCGCCTGTCGCAACGCTCTTCTTTAGTGATTGCGGCATATGGCGCGCCGTGGCAGCAGGGTTGCCGCTGCGACGATCATGACCGGTTAATTGAGCTGGTGAGAGAAAAAGCCTTACCACCGCTGGCTGACGCAATGCAGCAACATTTCGATCATATCGTAAGCAGTCTGCACTTCGAGCGTGGGGGTGAAATGCTGCCGGACTTTGCCCGCCTGTTTTCAGATTTTGGAGTCAAAGCATGACAGCGAGACAGCTCATCCAGGTGATCAACCCTAATACCAGCCTTGCGATGACCGAAACAATCGGCGCGGCCGCACGGGCAGTTGCCGGGCCGGGTACAGAGATTATTGCCGTCTGCCCCAGCCAGGGCGTGCCCTCCATCGAAGGGCATTTTGACGAGGCTGTTGCAGCGATAGGCGTGCTGGAACAGATCAAGGCGGGCCGCGAACAGGGCGTGAGCGGGCATGTGATTGCCTGCTTTGGCGATCCTGGGCTGCTGGCCGCGCGGGAACTGGCGCAGGGACCGGTTATTGGCATTGCCGAAGCCGCTATGCATATGGCGACAATGGTGGCGACGCGCTTCTCTATCGTCACCACCTTGCCGCGAACGGTGATCATTGCCCGGCATTTGCTACAGCAGTATGGCTTTGAGCACCATTGTGCAGCGCTGCATGCCATCGATCTGCCGGTTCTGGCGCTGGAGGATGGAACCGGTCTGGCCCAGGAGAAGGTACGAGAGGGCTGTATACAAGCGAAGCGACAGGATGGCAGTGGCGCTATCGTGCTTGGTTGCGGCGGCATGGCGACCCTGGCCCGTGAGCTGACGCTTGAGTTAGGGATCCCGGTGATTGATGGCGTCGGCGCCGCCGTAAAAATGGTCGAGTCGCTGGTGGCTTTGGGTCTCTCCACCAGTAAATATGGTGATTTGGACTATCCTGTAAGAAAAACCCTGTCGGGACAGTTTGCCAGCCTGAAGCTGGAGTGAGCGTACCGACGCAAGGACTTTGACTATGACTGATGCCGCAGAGAAAAAAGAGTACAGCTTTAACAAGAACTACCCGCGCGACCTCCGGGGATATGCGGGCAATCCGCCGCATGCTGCCTGGCCGGGTAATGCGAGGATTGCCGTGCAGTTCGTGCTGAACTATGAAGAGGGCGCGGAGAATAGCGTGCTGCATGGCGACGCAGGTTCCGAGCAGTTTTTATCTGATATCATCGGCGCTGCCAGCTATCCTGAGCGCCATATGTCAATGGAGTCGCTCTATGAATATGGCTCACGCGCAGGCTTCTGGCGTATTCACAATGAGTTTCAAAAGCGCGGCTTGCCATTAACCGTCTTCGGCGTGGCGATGGCACTGGCTCGTCATCCTGAAATCGTGGAAGCGATTAAAGCAGCGGATTATGACGTGGTCAGCCACGGCTGGCGCTGGATCCACTATCAGTCGATGGAGGCCAAAGCAGAGCGCCAGCATATGCAGCAGGCAATAGACACGCTGACCGATCTGTTCGGCAAAGCGCCAACCGGCTGGTACACCGGTCGCGACAGCCCGAATACCCGCAGGCTGGTGGTTGAGCAGGGCGGTTTCACCTATGACAGCGACTACTACGGCGACGATCTGCCTTTCTGGTCGCAGGTTACCTGCCAGGACGGCACGGTCAAACCCCATTTGATTATTCCCTATACTCTGGAAACCAACGACATGCGTTTCGCGACGCCGCAAGGTTTCAATACTGCAGAGCAGTTCTACACCTATCTGAAAGACAGTTTTGACGTGCTCTACGAAGAGGGTGAAAGTTCGCCTAAGATGCTGTCGATAGGGATGCACTGCCGCCTGCTGGGTCGTCCGGGGCGTTTTAAAGCGCTACAGCGGTTCCTGGATCATATTCAACAACATGACAATGTCTGGATCTGCACACGTCAGCAGATAGCCGATCACTGGGTGGAACATCATCCTGCGCCGGAGGCGTAATTTTCCGTAGGCTTCTGTGTGGTCTGTAATAAACCCATTGTCAGCAATGAGTATTGTTTTGAGCTGTATGAGCACTGGACTCCCAGGCAACACCGAACATGATGGGTGGCACCACAGGGCACGTCAGCCGAGTGTATGCCGCAGGGATGCGGCATTCAGGTCGTCTGCGAGTTCAGGCAATCCGGTCAGGGAGAACGGGCTGAACACAAAAACGCCGTGAACCCTTCCATGGGGGCTGCGAAGCGGCGTCCATGCCGCTTAGCTTTTGCTTATCAGCCCATTCTCCCTTCCCGATAGCTTTAACGTTGCCTGTTTGAAAAACCAAAATCAAAGCCAAAGCTAAAGCTAATGCTAAAAGCAAAACCAAAGTATTGCGCCGTCACAAATTTGGCACCGTCAGTTTTTGACCTGTGCGGCCACCATACTTACGGGCAAAACTGAATCTGATGGGTGGCACCACAGGGCACGTTAGCCGAGTGTATGCCGCAGGGATGCGGCATCCAAGTCTCCAGGGATGGATTCACGACGTCTCGGATAACGTGCCCTGTGGTGACGCCTTACCACAGCACCCGGTCTTGACCTTGAATAACGCCTCCTGAACAAACGCCTTGCCCCCGAATCCGGTTTTGACCTGTATAAGCACTAAACTCCCCAATATGTCTCCAGGGGTATGCCTTTCTACTATGAGTTTTGCAGTAAGGTGCACAGAAAAGTCAGGTCGTCTGCGAGTTCAGGCAATCCGGTCAGGGAGAACGGGCTGAACACAAAAACGCCGTGAACCCTTCCATGGGGGCTGCGAAGCGGCGTCCATGCCGCTTAGCTTTTGCTTATCAGCCCGTTCTCCCTTCCCAATAGCTTTAGTGTTGTCTGTTTGAAAAACCAAAATCAGAGCCAAAGCCAAAGCAAAGTATTGAACGCCGCCATAAATTTGGCACTGTCAGCTTTTGACTTGTGCGGCCACCATACTTACGGGCAAAACTGAAGATGATGGGTGGCGCCGCGGAGCACGTTAGCCGAGTGTCTGCCGCAGGGATGCGGCAGCCAAGCCCCCACGGACGGGTTCACGGCGTCCCGGATAACGTGCCCTGTGGTGACGCCTTGCCCCCGGCCCAGGTTTTGACCTTGAATAACGCCTCCTGAACAAACGCCTTGCCACCGCACCCGGTTTTGACCTTTAAACAGATCCCAATCAGCTCATCAAACTGACCTGCGCAGCCACAATCCGCCAGCCGCAGGGCAGCTTGACCCAGGTCTGCTGCTGACGACCGATTTTATCGCTGCCTTCGCGGATGAACTCGGTACTGCACACGGCATAATCTTCACCAAACGTGGTGATCACCGTATTACGCAACTCGCGATCCAGCCCTTTTGCCGGACGAGACGCCCGAAAAGCTCTGATCTCTTCAATGCCGTACAGATTCTCTCCGGCGCCCAGACGCACCGTGCGCTCGTCATGCCAGAACAGCTCATCCAGCTCCACGGTATCATTGCTGATCAGCGCCTCTTCATAGCGGTAAAAAGCCGCGGTCACTTCAGCTAAAATTGCCGGACGATCGATATATTCACTTTTCATTATTGTGCACTCAACGTGGCGGGCGCCGCTTTCGCAATACCCATTTTTTCCAACGCCCAGGCCGCGCGCAGGCACGCCTCCTCTTTAAATGGCGCAGCAATCAGCTGCAGGCCGATCGGCAAACCGCCCGGCGTTTGCAGCGGCACCGTAGTGACCGGCAGCCCTAGGAAAGAGATGGGCTGCGTTAACATCCCCATGCTCGCGCGAATTGGCAAATCAGTACCGTTGATATACATGGTTTCCTCGCCAATCAGCGTGGCGGTAGCTGGCGTGGCGGGCGCAATCAGCACGTCAAACCGATCGAACAGCGGTAAAACCTGCTGCCGGAAATGGTGGCGGAAGCGCTGAGCCTGCACATACCACGCGGAAGGGATCATCGCCCCAGCCAGCAGACGCTCTCGCGAAAGCGGCTCAAACCGCTCAGGCTGAGTGCGCAATGCAGGCAGATAGTGATTCCCCCCCTCCGAAGCGGTAATGATAAAGGCGGCGGTACGGGCGAGTTCAGCTTCCGGGAACAGAACCTCATCTCCGGCGTTCAGCGCTCTGGCCGCTACCGCAACGGCGGCGCGGGCTTCATCGCTGCACCAGGTCTGGAAATAGCCGCCCAGCACGCCGCAGCGCAGGCCTTCCAGACCATGTTCCAGTAACCGGTGGGCGGGATGAGTCGCTTTCTCAGCCTGGAAACTGTCGTGCGGATCGCGCCCCTGCAGGGCGTCATAAACCACGGCCAGATCCTCAACGGAGCGGGCAAATGGCCCGATATGATCGAGGCTCGCTACAAACGGCTGGCTGCCGCTGCGGGAAAGGCGGCCAAAGGTCGGCTTCAGGCCAAAAATCCCACACAGCGAAGCCGGCACGCGGATAGAACCATTGGTATCGGTGCCTAAGGAGAAGTTGACCAGCCCGGCAGCCACCGCCGCCGCTGAACCGCCAGAGGAGCCGCCTGCAATACGCTGCACATCATGCGGGTTTCTTGTGGCGCCGTAATGGCTGTTCTCGGTGGTAAAGCCATAAGCATAGGCATCCATATTCAGCATGCCGGAGAGCAGGGCGCCCGCATTGCCCAGCCTGCTCACTGCCCAGCTATCCTGCTTCGCCGCCTGACGATCGCTGAACAGGCTGGCACCCGCCAGCGTGACATGGCCCGCCACGTCAAACAGATTCTTCACCGCGTAGGGCACTGCGGCCAGCGGAGGCAGCGGCCCCTCTTTACGCAGACGATCCAGACGATCGGCCTCATTAAGCATGCGATCTTGAGTCACCTCAGTCCATGCGTTAATCGCCGGATTCAGCTGCTCAATCTGGCTGAGCGTCTGCTGCGCAATATCCCGCGCGCTAAGCTCACCTTTGGTTAGCGCGCCCTGTAACTCTTTGATACTCAAGGAGGCTGGATTCATGCTTTATACACTCCAGCCACTTCAAGACGATCGTCCAGCGGAAAAGCCATCAGCGGCGTCGCCATACCGGCAATACGGGTAAACTGCACCAGCAGCTCGGCCCGGCGCTGGTCATCTAACGTCACGCCGAGAACCTGCTCCATCTGTGCCACATACGCTGCCCAGTCGGGCGAATGTTGATTCATGCTCTTCTCCTGTTAAAAACCGGCTGCGCTGCCGTTGCTTCTTGGGTCACATGCCCCTTCCAGCATGCCGTTGGTGTGCCGCACGATGGCGCCTGCATGGCCTACCGCTTCACTGAAGTCGGGCAGCGCCTCCACTTCGTGGCCCAGGGCACGAAGCTGCTCAAAGGTTTCCTGGGGAAAACGGCTCTCCAGCTTCAGAGAGTCAGAGGCCTGGCCCCAGGTACGGCCCAGCAGCCAGCGTGGCGCGCTGACACATTGCTGAAGCGGCATCCCCTGGACAACGTGGCGGGTAAAAATGGCGGCCTGCGTTTGCGGCTGCCCGTCGCCGCCCATTGAGCCATAAACCATGGTGCGGCCATCGTTCAGCCGCGCGGCGGCGGGATTCAGCGTGTGGAAAGGCTGTTTGCCTGGCTTCAAGGCCAGAAGATGGTCGGGATCGAGGCTGAAAGCCGCTCCGCGGTTCTGCCAGGTAATGCCGGTATCTGGCAGCACTACACCGCTGCCAAATTCATGATAAATACTCTGAATAAACGACACGGCCAGGCCGCTGCTGTCCATGACGCCCATCCAGACGGTATCGCCAGGACCTTTACCAGTACCCCAGGGCGCGGCCTGCTGGTCACTGACTTTTTCTGCCATCTGCGCCAGCAGGTCTGAATTCAGCAACGCCTGCATCTCTTCCTGCATATGCAGCGGGTCGGTGATATAACGATCGCGCAGGCTGAAAGCGAGCTTGGTCGCTTCTACAATGCGATGAATGGTCTGCGTTTCCGTGGCATCGCGCATATTTAAACTGTCGGTAATACCAAGGATCGCCAGCGAAACCAGCCCCTGCGTGGGCGGCGTCATGTTGTAAACTTCGCCGCACTGATGCTGGATACGCAGCGGCGTCCGGCGTTTTGCCCGGTGATTATTCAGATCTTCAAGGGTAACCGGCATCCCCAGACGGGACATTTCACTCGCCATTTTTCTGGCAAGAGAGCCGCGATAAAAACTCTCCAGCCCCTCTTCGGTCAGCAGGCTCAGCGTATTGGCCAGCGCCGGCTGCGTGAAGCGGCTGCCCGCCTTCGGCACTTCACCATCGGGAAGAAAGGTCTGCGCAAAGCCGGGCTGATCCGCCAGCTCATGGTATTTGCTTGCGGTAGCGGAGGATTGCGACTGGGTGACCGGAATACCGTCGGCGGCATAGCGAATGGCATCGGCCAGCAGCCTGGCAACCGGCGTCGGCGTACCGCCAAATTCGGCTGAAACCGCCAGCGCTTCCGCCCAGCCGCTCACGGTGCCAGCTACTGTCAGGGCGGCTTCAGGGCCTCGATGGGGAATGGCGGCGGCGTTCTTATAAAAAGCGAGATCGGCCAGCGAGCCGGCAGCACCGCTGGCATCAATGGCAACCGGCTCACCCTGAGGAGGAACGATCAGCCAGAAGCCGTCTCCGCCCAGGCCATTCATATGCGGATAGACCACCGCGATGGTGGCAGCAGCGGCAACCATCGCTTCAATGGCATTGCCTCCTTTACGCAGGACGGCCAGGGCGCTTTCGCTGGCAAGATGATGGGGAGCGACGGCCATACCCAACGGGGCGATATTACTCTGAATCATTCCAGTCTCTTATTTTAGGGTTACAGGGGAGTAGGGAAGCAAGAGCTGTTCCAGTTTGTCAGCAAGAAAAGGTTAATTGCCTCTCTGATCATAAGGGCGAGACAAAATTGCTGGCTGACGGCAAAATAAGTTTTCCGTCCGGCACGCAGTTTGCAGATTCTCTGAAACAAAAGTTACAAGGTCAACGCTATGAAGCAGCTCGATGAACGTCTGAGAAGCCACTATCCCCAGCTCTCCCCTCAGGAGCAGCGGGTAGGGGATTTTGTCTTCGATCATTTTGACGATCTGATCAGCTACAACAGCGCCGAACTGGCCAGGCTCAGCGGTGTCTCCAAGGCCACCGTCAGCCGTCTGTTCAAGCGGCTTGGGTATGAAAAATATAAAGATATGCGCGACGAGCTGCGTACGCTTCGTCAGAGCGGGATGCCGTTAACCGATAACCGTGATGCAGTGCAGGGCAACACCTTACTCGCCCGGCATTACAAGCAGGAGATGGCGAATCTGACACAGTGGGTGAACGGCATCGACGCCACGCAGTTTGGTGAAGTGGTGCAGCAGCTGGCCAGCAGCAAGCGCGTGTTTATCGTCGGGCTGCGCAACGCCTACCCGGTTGCGCTGCACCTGCGGCAGCAGCTGCTGCAGGCAAGAGGGGGCGTTCAGGTGCTGCCTCAGCCAGGCCAGACGCTCTCTGAAGAGCTGGTGGAAGTGACGCAGAACGACATGGTGGTGGTGCTCGCTTTCCGTCGCCGCCCACGCATTATCAAGCCCTTACTTCAGCAGTTACAGCTGGACGCTATCCCCACGGTGGTGGTTTGCGAACCCCAGGCCCAGGCTGTTATCGCGCTGGCCCGCTGGCAGCTCTGCGCGCCGCTGGACAGCGTTTCCGCTTTTGATAGCTACGCTTCAGCCAATAGTTTAATAAATCTGCTGGCGAACGCTGTGCTGCATGAACTTTTAAGCGAAGGCCGCCAGCGCATCCATCAGATAGCCGATCTTTACAGCCAGCTGGATGAGCTGGAACAGCGGTAATGGGGCACCTTTTTGGTGCTTTGCCTTTTTTTGGGGCAGATCGCTCCAGCGATCTCCCCCTTCTTCCTGAGCGCGATTGGAACCTTTTTTAAGAGGAATGCAATCGTTTGCCTGGCAGGTTTTCACCCTTAATTGCTTAACCGCCCGTTTCCACACCCTTTTTCCCTGACGATTTCCTTCCCGCCAGACCTTCTTCCCCGGCAGAAACAAATTTTCACCACCTTCGCTTCTCGCTGGCACATTAGTTGCAAATAAACTCTTCAAGAATCTTTCGTTTCATGGTTTTATTATTCGGGGAAGAGCAGATGAAAAAAGTATTACTGGCAGTAGTGGGCGCGGCTCTGATGTTAACGCAGGTGACGGCCAGGGCCGACCAGCTGCAGGATATTGAAAAGCGTGGCGTTTTACGTGTTGCCGTACCGCAGGATTTTCCGCCGTTTGGTTCAGTCGGCACCGATCTGCAGCCGCAGGGTTACGACATTGATATGGCGAAATACCTGGCGAAACAGATGAAACTTAAGTTGCAGCTGGTGCCCGTTACCAGCGCCAACCGCGTACCCTATCTGCAAACCGACAAGGTGGATCTGGTGATCTCCAGCCTGGGTAAAAACCCGGAACGTGAAAAAGCGATCGCCTTCAGCCGCGCTTATGCGCCGTTCTTCCTGGGCGTTTTCGGCCCGAAAGAGGCTGAGCTGAAAGACGCCGCTGCGCTGAGCGGTAAATCCATCGGCGTGACCCGTGGGGCGGTGGAAGACATGGTGTTAACCGATCTGGCGCCAAAAGATACCCAGCTCAAGCGCTATGAAGATAACAACACCACGCTCTCGGCTTACCTCTCCGGTCAGGTGCAGTATGTGGCGACCGGTAACCTGGTGGTAGCCGCCATTGCCCGTCAGAACGCAGATAAAGCGCCGGTGCCAAAATTTATGCTGAAGGATTCGCCATGTTTTATCGGCATGCGTAAGGATGAACCTGCGCTGAAAGCCAAAGTGGACGGGCTGATTGAGCAGGCGATCAAAGATAAAACCCTGAACGCGCTCTCGGAAGAGTGGCTGAAAGCGCCGCTGCCTGCAGACCTCGGCGCGTAAGGGTTGCTGATGATTGGGCAACTTGATTTTCCTGCGCTGTGGCCTTACTGGCCGGAACTGCTTTCCGGCCTCTGGATCACTATCCAGCTTACTGTTCTGGCTACCACTGGCGGCGTGGCGCTGGGTATCCTTGGCGCCGCCCTGCGCAGCGGAAAACCTTCTCTGATTAGCCGCCTTTGGGGCGGTTATGTGGAGCTGATCCGTAACACGCCGTTTGTGGTGCAGCTTTTCTTTATTGTGTTTGGCCTGCCCAATCTGGGGCTGAAGCTTACCGCCGGGGAAGCGGCGCTGCTGGCAATGCTGATTAACCTTGGCGCCTACAGCACGGAGATCATTCGTGCCGGGATCCAGGTCACGCCAAAAGGGCAGTGGGAAGCGGGACGCGTGCTGGGATTAAGCCGGGGGCAAACCTTTATGCGCGTTGTGTTGCCGCCTTCCCTGAAGCGGATCTACCCGGCGCTGGTCAGCCAGTGCATTATCGTGATGCTGGGCTCGTCGGTGGTATCTCAGGTCTCTTATGAAGAGCTGACCTTTGCCGCCAACCTGATCCAGTCGCGCACCTTCCTGAGTTTTGAAGTTTATCTGGTGACCACGCTTATCTACCTGGCGTTGTCGATTGTGATGCGCCAGCTGCTGCTGGCCGCGGGCCGTAAATGGTTAGGGAGCGCGCAGGGATGAATACCTTTACCGACTGGGACATCCTGCGCAATTTGCTGCTGGCTGCCCGCTGGACAATTTTGCTGTCACTCACCGCTTTCGTCGGCGGCACCGTAGTGGCTCTGCCGCTGGTGATGGTACGGCTGACCCGCCGTCGCTGGCCGATGCGCCTGATCCGCGCCTACATTGAGCTGTTTCAGGGCACGCCGCTGCTGATGCAGCTCTTCCTGGCCTTTTTTGGCGTGGCGCTGTTTGGCATTGACGTTTCGCCGTGGACCGCCGCCTCGCTGGCCCTGACCTTTTACACCAGCGCTTTTCTGGTTGATATCTGGCACGGCAGCATCCTTGCCCTGCCAAAAGGGCAGTGGGAAGCATCACGCTGCCTGGGGCTGAACTTCGGCCAGACGTTATACCGCGTGGTGTTGCCGCAGGCGCTACGTATCGGCATTGCGCCAACCGTGGGCTTTGCCGTACAGGTGATCAAAGGCACCGCGCTGGCCTCAATCATTGGCTTTGTCGAGCTGACCAAAGCCGGCACCATTCTGAACAACGTCACCTATCAACCGTTTAAGGTTTTCGGGCTGGTGGCCGCGGGCTACTTCCTGATGTGTTATCCGCTGTCCCGCTACAGCCAGTACCTGGAGAAGAAATTTAATGCCGCTCATCACCATTAATCAGGTGCAGAAATATTATGGCGAGAACCACGTGCTGAAAGGCGTGGATCTCGATGTCGATATGGGGGAGGTCATCTCTATTATTGGCCGCAGCGGCTCGGGAAAAAGTACTCTGCTGCGCTGCATCAACGGGCTGGAAGGCTATCAGGAAGGCAGCATCAAGCTGGGCGGCATGACCATCACCGACAGGGATTCTCAGGCGCGTGAAATCAGCCGCTCCGTTGGCATGGTGTTCCAGAACTTCAACCTGTTTCCGCATATGACCGCGCTGGAAAACGTCATGCTGGCACCCAGGCGGGTGCTGAAAAAGAGCGAAGCGGAATGCCGGACGCTGGCGGCGCAGATGCTGGAAAAAGTGGGGCTGGGTGACCGGATGGACTACTTCCCGTCGAACCTCTCAGGCGGCCAGCAGCAGCGGGTGGCAATAGCCCGTGCGCTGGCGATGTCCCCGAAAGTTTTGCTGTGTGATGAAATTACCTCGGCGCTGGACCCGGAACTGGTGGGCGAAGTGCTCAAGGTGCTGGAGCAGTTAGCCAGAGAGGGCATGACGCTTATTCTGGTGACCCACGAAATGAATTTTGCCCGTGAAGTGGGCGACCGCGTGGTGTTTATGCACCAGGGGCGCGTGTGGGAGCAGGGCGACAGCAAAAGCGTCTTCGCCAACCCGCAGTCGCAGGAACTCAAACAATTTATCTCATCGGTGCGCGGCCTGAGCTGAGCGCCGCTTCGGTCAGAGAAGGAAAAAATGGATGAAATACTCACAGATTAACCCGCCGCAGCGTCTGCTGATGGGGCCTGGGCCAATCAATGCCGACCCGCGCGTGCTGCGCGCCATGTCCAGCCAGCTGCTGGGGCAATACGATCCGGCGATGACGCACTACATGAACGAAGTGATGGAGCTTTATCGCGGCGTGTTTCGCACCGAAAACAGATGGACGATGCTGATCGACGGCACCTCCCGCGCCGGGATTGAAGCTATCCTGCTTTCCGCTATCCGCCCTGGCGATAAAGTGCTGGTGCCGGTATTTGGCCGTTTCGGCCATCTGCTGTGCGAGATAGCCCGCCGCTGTCGTGCTGAAGTACACACCATCGAGGTGCCGTGGGGCGAAGTGTTCACCCCTGACCAGATTGAGGATGCCATTAAAACCGTCCGCCCGCGCCTGTTGCTGACGGTGCAGGGCGACACCTCCACCACCATGCTGCAACCGCTGGAAGAGCTGGGCGCTATCTGCAAAAAGTATGGCGTGCTGTTCTATACCGACGCTACCGCCTCGCTGGCAGGTAACGTGCTGGAAACGGACGCATGGGGGCTGGATGCGGTCTCCGCCGGAATGCAGAAATGTCTGGGTGGCCCTTCAGGCACTTCACCTGTCACCCTCAGCCCGCAGATGGAAGCCGCGATCCGCAAGCGTAAATGCGTGGAGGAGGGGATCCGCACGGCGGCGCATCAGGATGGGGATGATGAGATGATCTACTCGAACTATTTCGATCTCGGGATGATCATGGATTACTGGGGCCCGGAGCGGCTGAACCACCATACCGAAGCGACCAGCGCCCTGTTTGGCGCCCGCGAATGCGCCCGACTGATCCTGCAGGAGGGGCTGGATAACGGCATCGCGCGGCACAAGCTGCACGGCGATGCGCTGTTAAAAGGCATTCAGGGCATGGGGCTGGAGACCTTCGGCAACCTGAAATACAAAATGAACAATGTGCTGGGGGTGATGATCCCGCAGGGCGTTAACGGCGACCAGGCTCGCAAGCTGATGCTGGAAGATTTCGGTATTGAAATCGGCACCTCCTTTGGTCCGCTGCACGGCAAAGTGTGGCGCATCGGCACCATGGGCTATAACGCCCGCAAAGATTGTGTGATGCAGACCCTGAGCGCGCTGGAGTCGGTGCTCAACTATCTGGGTTTCAAAAGCACCCAGGGCGCCGCGATGCAGTCAGCCTGGGATCATTACGCCAACGGGAGCTGCTGATGAGCGACGGCCTGATAAGTGCCGCCAGCGCGGCAGAGGCGGCCGCCAGAGTGATGGCGCGCTGCGATTGTCTGGCGGAGATCACCGAAACGCCGGGCTTTCTGACGCGTGTCTATCTCTCGCCGGAACATTTGCAGGCTAACGCGCTGGTCGGTGAGTGGATGCGCGCAGCCGGTATGCGCGTCTGGCAGGATAGCGTGGGCAATATCTGCGGCCGCTATGAGGGGCTTGAGCCAGGCGCACCGGCGCTGCTGCTCGGCTCTCATCTGGATACGGTTCGTAACGCGGGACGCTACGACGGCATGCTCGGCGTGGTGACGGCGATTGAAACCGTGCAGGCGCTGCATCAACAGCAAATGCGCTTACCGCTGGCGATTGAAATTGTCGGGTTTGGTGATGAAGAGGGCACGCGGTTCGGCATCACCCTGTTGGGCAGCCGGGGTCTTACCGGCAGCTGGCCGGAAAGCTGGATAACCCATCCCGATGGCAACAGTATCACCGTGGCGCAGGCGATGGCGGACGTGGGGCTGGATGGGGATGCCGTGCAGCAGGCGGCTCGTGAAGTCAGCGATATTGTGGCCTATCTTGAGCTGCACATCGAGCAGGGGCCTTGCCTGGAGCAGGAGAACCTTGCGCTGGGCGTGGTCACCGCCATCAACGGCGCGCGTCGGCTTAACTGCGAGTTTGTCGGCGAAGCGGGCCACGCCGGTACGGTGCCGATGACGCACCGTAAAGATGCGCTGGCCGCCGCAGCGGAATGGATAGTGTACGTTGAACAGGCTGCGCCAAAGCATGGCCCACAGCTGGTGGCTACAGTAGGCACGTTGCAGTGTTCGCCGGGCGCGGTCAACGTCATTCCGGGCGCTGTGGCGCTGACGCTGGACGTGCGCGGGCCTGAAGATCAGCCGCTGGCAGAGCTGCTCTCTGACCTGCTGACCCAGGCGGAAGCGATCGCGCTGCGGCGCGGGCTGACGTTCCGTTCAGACGAATATTACCGCATCCCCGCCACGCGTTGCGATGAAGGGTTGCAGGCTGCCTTAACGCAGGCGGTTTCAGAAGTACAGGGCCGCAGCCTGGCGCTGCCGAGCGGTGCCGGACATGATGCCATTGCCATTGCGGAACGCTGGCCGGTCGGCATGCTGTTTGTGCGCTGCGATCGCGGTATCAGCCATCATCCGGCGGAATCGGTGCAGGAGAAAGATGTTGCTCTGGCCATTCAGGCTTACGCCCGGGCAGTGTTTGCGGTGGCATCAGGAGGCAGAGAATGACGCTGGATGAGTTCAATCAGGCCCCCGTGGCGGAGGCGGGCGAGAAGCTGGCGCACTGCGTGGCAATCCCGGACTGGCGAGACGCGCTGGTGGCAGCAAGGCCGTTTTCTTCGCTGGCGGCATTGCTGAACCAGGGAGATACGCTGGCACGCCAGTGGGATGAGCAGTCGCTGAATCAGGCGCTATCGGCGCATCCGCGTATTGGCGAAAAAGCGCAGGGCAACAGCAAAGAAGCGGGGCTCTCCCGCGGCGAGCAGGCCAGCGTCAATGCGCAGGACAGGGAGTTAAAGCAGGCGCTGCAGGCGGGAAACGCTGCCTACGAGCAGCGTTTTGGCCGCGTTTTTTTGATCCGCGCAAAAGGGCGCAGCGGGGAAGAGATGCTGGCAGAGCTGCGGCGGCGGCTGACTAACGATCCGCAGCAGGAGCAGCAGGAAGCGCTGGATCAGCTGCGTGAAATCACCCTGCTGCGCCTTAAGGAGACTTTCGTATGAACACAATAACTACCCACGTGCTGGATACCGCCCTGGGAAAACCGGCGGCTGGCGTCACTATCCTGCTGGAACAGCAGATTGCACAAAGCTGGCAAACCGTTGCCAGCGGCGCAACTGATGGCGACGGGCGCATTAAAGATCTGACGCCGGACGGTCTGGCGGCTGGGCGCTATCGTCTGGTTGCCGATCTCGCCAGCTATTTTGCCGCCAGCGGACGTGAAGCGCTTTACGTCAGCGCGCAGATCGATTTCCTCCTTCCTGAAGCAGGCGGTCACTATCATCTGCCGTTCCTGATCTCTCCCTGGTCGTGGTCCACCTACCGCGGCAGCTGATTGAGCTACTCAATCTCTCCCTGTGGCTGACTCCTGGCCCACAGGGAGGGCAAGACAAACGCCTGTTGCGACAGGTAAACAGTAAAAGGTGTCATGATGAGCGTCAGGCCAGAAGATACGCGTTATCCGGCAGGGAAAACCTTTGCCTGGGGATTGCAGCACGTGCTGACAATGTATGGCGGTATTATCGCTCCGCCACTGATTATTGGCTCTGCCGCCGGACTGCACGGCGCAGACCTGGGGCTGTTGATTACGGCGGCGCTGTTTGTCAGCGGCTTCGCCACCCTGTTACAGGCGCTGGGCATGCCAGGTTTCGGCTCGCGGCTGCCATTGGTGCAGGGGGTGTCGTTTGCCGGGGTGGCAACAATGGTCACGCTGGTCACCAGCGGCGGCGGCCTGCCGGTGGTGTTTGGTGCGGTTATCGCCTCTTCCCTGATTGGCCTGCTGATTGCCCCGCTGTTTGCCCAGATCATTCGCTTCTTTCCTCCTGTCGTTACCGGCACGGTGATTACTGCCATCGGCCTTTCACTGATGCCGGTAGCGGCCCGCTGGGCGATGGGCGGTAACCCCACGACCCCCGACTGGGGCTCAACGGCAAATATTGGCCTGGCTGCGATAACTCTCGGGCTGGTGCTGCTGCTTAACCGCATAGGAAACAGCGCGGTGAAGCGATTAGCGGTGCTGCTGGCGATGGTGCTGGGGACGCTGTTTGCGGTGCTGAAGGGGAGCACACACTTCTCTGCGGTGCTGCAGGGCGATCTGGTAGCCATGCCTGGCATATTGACCTTTGGCCTGCCGGTGTTCGACGTGGCGGCAATCCTGTCGATGACGCTTATCGTGCTGGTTCTGCTGACGGAGACCACCGCAGGGCTGATCGCCATTGGCGAGATTGTGGGCACCGAAGTGGATGGCAAACGTATCGCCAGCGGCCTGCGGGCCGATATGCTGACCAGCGCGCTGTCCCCGGTGTTTAACTCGTTCCCGCAAAGCGCTTTTGCGCAAAACATTGGCCTGGTGGCGATTACCGGGATCAAAAGCCGCTATGTGGTGGCAGCAGGCGGGGTGATTTTGGTGCTGTCAGGGTGCCTGCCGGTACTCGGCAGAATAGTGGCGGCAGTGCCGATGCCGGTGCTGGGCGGAGCAGGTGTGGTGCTGTTTGGCACCGTAGCCGCCAGCGGGATCCGTACCCTGGCAAAGGTGGATTACAAAGAGAACATGAACCTGGTGATCGTCGCCACCTCCCTGGCTTTTGGCATGATCCCGGTGGTGATGCCGTCGTTCTATGATCACTTCCCTGGCTGGGTACGCACTATTTTCCATTCAGGCATCAGCGCCGCCTGCCTGGTTTCCGTGCTGCTCAATATCGTTTTTAACAGCGTGGCAAAACAGCCGGTAAGCGTGCAGCCCTCTCAGGAAAGGAGCCGTGGGGCGGCAAAATAAAACCCGCCGGAAGCGGGTTTTTTTACTCTTTAGTTCAGCATCACAGGCTGAAAGGATCTGCATCACGCCAGGCAGGAAAGCGCTCGCGGTACTCCCGCAGCGTTTCCAGCGACAGCCCGGCGTTAAGGATGGCGGGCTGATGCGCCTCGCCTGATGCCAGGATCTCGCCCTGAGGGCTGATAATCCGGCTGTCGCCGCTGTAGTGATGATGATTACCGTCACTGCCGACACGGTTACAGCCGGCGATATAAGCCTGATTTTCAATAGCGCGCGCCAACAGCAGCGCCTGCCAGTGAGCGGCGCGCGGTGCGGGCCAGTTAGCGACATAGAGCGCCAGGTCATAGTCGTTGGCATTGCGTGAAAACACCGGGAAGCGCAGGTCATAACAGACCTGAGGCAGAATGCGCCAGCCGCGCCACTCAACAATTTCGCGACGATCGCCCGCCAGGTAGTGATGATGCTCATCAGCCATGCGGAAGAGGTGACGCTTGTCGTAATAGTGAACTTTGCCCTCCGGCTCTACCAGCAGAAAACGGTTCACCGCCCCTTTTTCCGTCTGGATAGCCGCACTGCCACCGACCATCGCTTTGCAGGCTTTAGCCTTCTCATGCAGCCATTCGATCACGCGCGCCTGCGGCAGCGAGCTTTTCGCCGCTTCCATCGCAAAACCGGTGGTAAACATTTCCGGCAGGATGATCAGATCGCGTCCCTGCAGATCCGCCAGCAGCGTATCGAAGAAGGCGAGGTTCGCTTCGCCCTCCATCCAGACCAGCGGCTGTTGTAACACGGTGAGGTTTAAAGTTGACACAGGCGCTCCGCAGCGGCATCCAGCGTGGCTTCCTGCTTGGCAAAGCACAGGCGGATCAGTTTATGAGGAAAGGCGTCGGCGCAGAACACTGAGAGCGGAATAGCCGCCACGCCCACTTCTTTGGTCAGCCACTCACAGAATGCCACGTCATTCAGATCGGAAATGGCGCTGTAGTCAGCCAGCAGGAAGTAAGTGCCTTCACACGGCAGAACTTCCAGCCGACTGCTGGCCAGCGCCTGCACAAAGCGGTCACGGCGGGCACGATAGAACGCCGGCAGCTCACGGTAATGTTCTGGTTCAGCGTTGAGCATATCCGCCAGCGCCAGCTGCGCCGGCGTATTGACCGAGAAAGTAAGGTACTGATGCACTTTGCGTACTTCAGCGGTCAGTGCGGCGGGTGCCACGCAGTAGCCTACTTTCCAGCCGGTCATATGGAAGGTTTTGCCAAAAGAGGAGACCGCAATAGCGCGCTCACGCAGCTCCGGATGTGCCAGCACGCTGGCATGGCCCGCTTCGGCAAAACAAATATGCTCATACACTTCATCGCTCAGGATGTAAGTTTCCTGCTCTTTCACCGCCTGCCACAGCGAGGCAAAATCGCTTTTCTGCCAGACGGTGGCTGAAGGGTTGTGGGGCGTATTCAGGATCACCAGGCGGGTGCGTGGCGAAAGCAGAGCGGCAAACGCCTGCCAGTCAACGCGGAACGAAGGGGGCTGCAGGGCAATACGCCTGGTCACGCCGCCCGCCAGAGTAATGGCTGGCGCATAGCTGTCGTAGCTGGGATCGAAGCAGATAACCTCATCACCCGGGCGCACCAGCGCGGTAATCGCCGCATAGAGCGCTTCAGTCGCGCCGGAGGTTACGGTAACTTCGCTATTGCTGTCTGGCCTGTAGCCATAGAGTTCCGCAGTCTTGGCGGCAATCGCATCGCGCAGCGGCTGGACGCCGGTCATGGGCGCATACTGATTCGCGCCAGCGCTGACATGATGTGCCAGACGCGCTTTCAGATAATCGGGGCCGTCAAAATCGGGAAAGCCCTGTGACAAATTGATGGCGTTATGCTGCTGCGCCAGCGCGCTCATCTGCGTGAAGATGGTGGTGCCCAGTGCAGGCAGTTTGCTCTCGGGAATTAGCGAAGTCTGGCTCATAAAGAGTGGTCCTGGCGGTTTTTAAGATCTGGCAGCCCTGTGTTGCTGCCACTATAGCGTCGATGCTACTATTTGGCAATCGAGACGCTTAGACGTCCAAATGGCGCTAACCGGGCGGAAAAAGGCCCGGCATAATAAGGAAAGGTATGAGCATAATCCCGCAGTTGGATCAGCTGGTGGAGGCGTGTCACTGGATCGGTGCGAAAGGGTGGGCGCCCGCAACGGGCGGCAATATGTCCGTACGTCAGGACAGGGAATATTGCCTGCTCAGTGAGTCGGGCAAAGACAAAGGCGCACTGACAAATGATGATTTCATTCAGGTAGAGATTGCCAGTAATCGGGTTCCCTCCGGGCGCAAGCCTTCGGCCGAAACCGGACTGCATACGCTGATCTATCGCCTGTTTCCTGAGGCGGGCGCGGTGCTGCATACCCACACCGTTAACGCAACGGTGCTTTCGCGCGTTGAGAAAAGCGACGCGGTTGTTTTGCAGGGTTATGAAATGCAGAAAACGTTGGCCGGACAGCGCTCGCATCTTGATGCCGTAGCGGTTGCGCTGTTTGATAACGATCAGGATATTGATGCGCTGGCGGAACGTATCGCCCGGTTTGCAGAGGCCACGCCGCTGCGTTACGGTTTTTTACTGCGGGGGCATGGGCTGACCTGCTGGGGAAAAGATGTGAGCGAAGCGCGTCGTCATCTTGAAGGTCTGGAATTCCTGTTCCAGTGTGAATTACAACGTCGTGTGCTGGAGGCCAAATGATCCGCGCGATTATTACCGATATTGAAGGAACGACCAGCGATATCCGCTTTGTTCACAACGTACTCTTCCCCTATGCAAGGGAGAATCTGGCTGCCTTTATTGCCGCCTTCCAGCATCGGGAAGATGTGGCGCAGGCGCTGACCGATCTGCGTGATGAGATTGCACAGCCTCAGGCGCCGGTTGAAGATCTGATTACCGTGCTGTTTGGTTTTATGGATGAAGACCGAAAATCCACCGCGCTGAAAGCCCTGCAGGGAATGATTTGGCACGATGGCTACGTCAGCGGCAGTTTTACCGGCCATCTCTATCCGGACGTTCTGCCCGCTCTGGAGAAGTGGCGCCAGCAATCAATCGATCTCTATGTTTATTCCTCCGGCTCGGTCGCGGCGCAGAAATTGTTATTTGGCTACAGCGATGAAGGTGATATCACTGTGTTGTTCAGCGGCTATTTTGATACGCACGTCGGCGCCAAGCGTGAAGTGCACGCCTACCGAAATATTGCGGCTGAAATTGGCCTGCCTGCCCATGAGCTGCTGTTTTTATCTGATATTCATCAGGAGCTGGATGCCGCGCAGGAGGCGGGCTGGAACACCGTGCAGTTACTTCGTGGCGACACGGATGCGCAAAGCCGCCATCGTCAGGTAAACCGCTTTGATCAAATCAACCTGGAGCTCTTTTCCTCATGAGTGCACTCACTATTTTTACTGACAGCGAAGCGACCACGCCGATCTGGCACAGCACTGATGCTGAAGAAATTCGTCAGAGACTCAACGCCAGAGAAGTGCGTTTCGAACGTTGGGAAGCTGACCGCGATCTGGGTGAAAATCCCGCGCCCGAGGCGGTGATCACCGCTTATCAGCATGCGATCGACAAGCTGGTGGCCGAGAAGGGGTATCAGAGCTGGGATGTGATCAGCATGCGTGCCGACAATCCCCAGAAAGAGGCGCTGAGGGGAAAATTCCTCTCTGAGCATACCCATGGCGAAGATGAAGTCCGCTTCTTTGTCGAGGGCGCCGGGCTCTTCTGTCTGCATCTGGATGGGCATATTTACCAGATCCTCTGTGAGAAGAACGATCTGATCTCCGTTCCGGCTGGTACGCCACACTGGTTTGATATGGGCTCTTCACCCCATTTCACCGCCATCCGTATCTTCGATAATCAGGAAGGGTGGATCGCTAACTTCACCGGCGACACTATTGCGGATGCCTATCCGCGTCTTCCGTAACCTTCGGCAGGGCGGGGAAGCGTTGAAATAGCCGATCCGTACCCGTCCGGGGCCAGGGAAGAACAGAGGTGTTGCAGAGTTCCGCGCTATTTTTTCGGGTGCGGCAGCAGGCTGTAGTGGGGATGACGGCCAGCCAGCAGCAGCAGGAGCTCATATTCGCCCTGGCTGAGCATGGAGGGGTTTTTAGGCGTCTCTTTCATTTGCCAGACACGCAGGCTGACATCAAAACGTTCTGCGGCGTTTTCCTGCGAGAAATCGGCGGCCTGTCGCAATTCACGCACGTTGGCCATGACGGGAACGGGGGCAAGTTTTTTCAAAGGATGCTCCTTAAAGCGAAGAGAGTTCATGCGTTGAAGCCTCTTCTTAAAAAAGCGCGCTGCTCACGAGAGCGGCGCGCTGACAGAGTGAAAATAAGATCTGACGATAGGTTAAGAGTAACCGGTTGTACTCTTTGTTGCAGAGGAAGTCTGACAACAGTGACGGCAGATAGCGGAGCAGGTCACATCGCTGGCAGCGTGAAACGGCTGATAACGCTGCCAAGCGCCTCTGTCCTGCCGCTCAGGCTGCCGGCAGAAGCGGATACCTCCTGAACCAGCGTGGCATTTTGCTGCGTAACGCGGTCCAGTTCGGCCACGGCGAGGGTCACCTGGGAAATTCCTTTACTCTGCTCATCAGAGGCAAGGGCAATCTGCCCGATAAGCTCGTTAACGCTTCCCACGCCGCGCAGGATCTCATCCATAGAGTGACCTGCGCTGGTGGCGGCGCGGCTGCCCTCACCAATACGCGCCAGGGTATCGGCGATCAGTCCCTCAATTTCTTTAGCGGCCGTGGCGCTTCTTTGAGCCAGAGTCCGCACTTCAGAAGCCACCACAGCAAAACCGCGACCCTGCTCGCCAGCCCGTGCAGCCTCAACCGCTGCATTCAGCGCCAGAATGTTGGTCTGAAAAGCAATGCCGTTGATAGTGGCAGTAAACTGCCTGATTTTTTCCGATCCCTGCTCAATACCGTCCATGGCGGAGACCACAGTTTTCACCATCTGCTCACCCTTCTGCGTGGTGCGGGTGGTAACGCCAGCCAGCTCACTCGCCTGGCGGGCATTTTCGGCGCTGTGCTTAACCGTTGCGGTAATCTCTTCCATACTGGCAGCGGTCTGCTCCACTGCGGCGGCCTGCGTAGCCGTTCTGCCGGAAAGGTCACTGTTACCTCCGGCAATCTCTCCCGCCTCACGGTGCAACAGCACGGCGTTGTCACGCAGGGCAACCACGGTATCAAGCAGGCTGCGCTGCATCTCCCTGACCAGAGGGACCAGCTGCCCAACGCAGTTCCGCCCGAAATCTTCCACTTCCTGGGTCAGATCGCCATCGGCAATAACCCGGAAATGGGCGCGGATTTTCGCCACAGGCCGAACCAGATGCACGACCAGATAGCGATCGCAAAATAGCAGCAGCGCCGCGGCGGCACCCAATGCAATCAGGAAGACCCGATCAAGCCGGGTACTCTCTGCCTGTAAAGCGGCATGACCGGTAACAAGCTCCTGTTGCAGTGTAGTGAGGCGCTCCTGCGCCGCCGTCGCATAACCGGCAGTCGTGCCGATCGCGTTTCTGTAATTATCCCACGCCGCGCCGGTTGGTACGTCTGACAACAATGACGCCTTTTCTGCTGCTGAGCCTTCCTGCATCACGGCCCCGGCGTGATTCAGAAATACCAGCTGTTGTGCCAGGACATTGGTATGGTCTGCATGACGGTTAATTTCACGCATAAGCAGCGTTCCGTAGCCCGTTGCCAGTGCCATCAGGCTCAGAACGGCGATAAGTATCCACAATACGACGCGGCGTATTGTGAAGTTTCTGAGAAGTTGCATCGGTTTTCCCCGGTGTTGACTGGTAAATGGTGTCGCTAATCATTATTAGTTTTATATAGAGCGCTCTTAAATAGTGCGCTATGAGATGTATCCTGGCACATCCCGGAGAAAATGAAACAGTATCTCTGGCAGAAATTTTAATCGTGAGCAGAGGATTATTTCATTAAAGAAAATGCAAATTACGGCAGCCCTCTCTGGCCGTAGCGCCGCCTGAAATAATGATGCTTTAAATGTTTTTGTCTATTACAGGAAAAGGGCGTTTAAGTGCTATTTATCAGGTCGTCTTTTCACTAATCAAGCCTGAGAAAAGATAATCGTGGGGAGAATTGCCAGGCTGTTGCAGGTTCAGACCCAGCGAGAAAGTTTAGTGGATAATAGCCTGAAATCGTAAAGCGAAGAGGGAGAGGCAGAATAGCATTGTTTTCTTAATACCTCTGTCTCAGCGACTTTCGCCGATTGGGTTGCATAGATGACCACATTACCACTGGGCGTAGTGCAATATAAGAGAGTGCCAAAATAGTCGCTGAAAAGCGCTAAAAGGGAGGGGGAGCGAATGGGGGAAATATGATAATTCATCACCAGCCAGCCGTCAGGCATCAGCGATGCAGCACAGTTTTTAATAAAGTCACCCATTTTCTGCAGGGAAACCATATCTTCTGCCGAATACAAATCGGAAAATATGTGAGAGTACTTTATTTTATTCTTTTCAATGAAGGATCCGGCGTCCTGAGCAAAATAAGCGATATTATTAACGTCAGGAATAAAAAAGTGTTTCCTGGCGATAGTGATAACTTTTTTTCTCAGCTCAACCACATCTATGCGGATATCACTATCACAAGCGTGAAGAGCGCGAACCAGGCTGCCACCGCCAAGCCCGAGGATCAGCGCTGACTGGGGCTTCTCAAGCGCTGTCGACATCATCATAGCTTTGATGTAGTTATGAACCGGCACCTCAGGATGGTTCCTGTTCATTTTGCTCTGCTCAAAGATACTGTCGAATCGCATAATCCGATAATTTCTCTTATCGACCACAAAAATCGTGCCATACCGATCTCTTTCACTCGCTACCTTGATTTCATCTTTGTGGGAAAGGGAGAGAGCTGAAAATAATTTTTCAAAAGGCATGGATCACCAAATTGTTGCCTGGCAGGGAACAGGGAATGTTTTTTGCTAAAAAATCACTCTTTGAATTCACTATTAAATCACAAAGCTAAGCCCGCATACCAGTCAGACCCGATCGCCCGTGAGAGAAGGCGCACAAGCGAGCGCAGTAACTTCATCGATTCAGCAGTGCCTGTGCCGCCGCGCGGCTTCTTACCTGAAAACGCCTGATTTGGGCCGTTAACGGTGGGGCTGAAAAATACCTGCCTCAACCTGTGCAGGGGTGACTACGCCCGTATCCAACACCCAGCCGCTAATCATTGCTGCTGGCGTCACGTCAAAAGCAGGATTGTAAACCTGCGCCTCTTCAGGGGCCCACTGTACCTCGCCAAAGCTGCCCGCCACGCCGGTCACTTCGCTGGCTGCACGCTGCTCGATCGGAATGGCGTTGCCGTCCGGGCAGGCCGAATCGAGCGTGGTATGCGGAGCGGCAACATAAAAAGGCACGCCGTGGTAATGCGCCAGCACGGCCAGGCTGTAGGTACCAATTTTGTTCGCCACGTCGCCGTTGGCCGCAATTCTGTCTGCGCCCACCCAGACAGCATCGACCTGTTTTTTCGCCATCAGGCTGGCCGCCATGCTGTCGCAGATCAGGCGATAAGGCACGCCCAACTCGCCCAGCTCCCACGCCGTCAGACGACCCCCCTGTAACAGCGGGCGGGTTTCATCCACCCAGACCTGTTCAACGTTGCCCTCCTGCCAGCCGCGCGAAATCACCCCAAGAGCGGTGCCAACGCCTGCGGTTGCCAGTCCGCCAGTATTACAGTGCGTCAGTAAACGGCTACCGCGGGGGATCAGTTTTGCCCCGGCTGCAGCGATGTTGTCGCACAGCGCTTTATCTTCCTCGATCAGGCGCAGCGCCTCAAAGGTCAGTGCGGTAACGTAGTTCTCCTGCGCCAGAGCCAGCTTCATCCGATCAAGATTGTTCATCAGGTTAACGGCAGTAGGGCGCGAAGCCCGCAGCACTTCAAGCGCTTCCGCCAGCTCAGCCCGGGTGAGCCCCTGCTCTGCCAGCAAGGCGAGCAGCAGACTGGCAGAGAGGCCTATCAGCGGGGCGCCGCGAACTCTCAGCGCCTTTATATGGCCAACCAGCTCTGCGACACCGGGCGTGGGGCACCAGATTTTTTTCTGCGGCAGGGCCTGCTGATCGAGGATCCAGAGCTGGTTATCACGAACTTGTAAGCTGGTTGTGCTGAGGGTCTGCATAGAGGTTAAATCCTGGTTGCGTAGTCAGGGCATATTGTGCCAACATGCTGAACGGATGTATAGACGTCTGAACGGCTTTTATGCCAGGAATTTGCGCTGAAGTGACGGGCGCGTCGGTCAGGCTGGAACGTTTCGAAGAGGGTGAGTGAATGTCGCAATACCGTACCTTCACGGCAGCAGATGCTGTGGAATATGCCCGCCAGTTCGGTGGTGTTGAAAAGCCAGAAACGCTGGTTGAGTCGCAGGAAGTTGGTGACGGTAACCTTAATCTTGTCTTCAAGATATTCGACAGCCAGGGCGTCAGCCGCGTCATCGTCAAGCAGGCGCTGCCTTATGTACGCTGCGTGGGCGAATCCTGGCCCCTGACGCTGGACCGCGCCCGCATTGAAGCTGAAGTGCTGCAAATTCACGGGCAATATTGTCCCCAACACACGGTAAAGATCCTGCATTACAATCCGGCGCTGGCGGTGATGGTGATGGAGGATCTCTCCAGCCATGCCATCTGGCGCGGCGAGCAGGTGAAAGGCGTTGATTATCCGCAGGCGGCTTCGCAACTGGGGGAATATCTGGCGCAGACGCTGTTCCACACCTCAGACTTTTACCAACATCCTCACCAGAAAAAAGCGGATGTTATCCGTTTTACCAACCCTGAACTGTGCGATATCACGGAAGAGCTGTTTTTCAACGAGCCTTACGAAGTGCACGAGCGCAACGGCTATCCCCGCGCCCTGGAGCCGCTGGTCGCCTCGCTGCGTGATGACGATGAGCTTCGTCAAAAGGTGGCCGGGCTTAAGCACCATTTTCTCTCTCACGCTGAAGCGCTGCTGCATGGTGATGTTCACAGCGGGTCGATTTTTGTTGCCGAAGGCAGCCTGAAAGTGATTGATGCGGAGTTTGGTTATTACGGTCCCATCGGGTTTGACGTTGGCAGCGCGATAGGCAATATCCTGATCAACTACTGCGCACTACCGGGCCTGCTGGCACCACGTGAAGCGGCGGACGCGCGCGAAAAACGTCTCAGAGACGTCAGCGCCACCTGGCAGAGTTTTGCCGAAGGTTTTCTGGCGCTGGCGGCAGAAAAAACGCAGGATCGGGCGCTGGCTTACCCGGGCTACGCCGCTGAGTTCCTGCAAAAAATCTGGCGCGATACGCTGGGCTTCTGCGGAACGGAAGTGATACGACGTACGGTGGGGATGTCACAGGTCGCTGATATCAAGAGCATCAACGATGACGCCATGCGTATTGAGTGCGTGCGCCAGGCAATTACTCTGGGCCGTACCCTGATCCTGGCGGCCGATCGTATCGCTGACAGCGATGCGCTGATTGCCCGCGTTCGTCAGAACGGCTGAACGCAGGTCACGCACCGGGAGAGATTAACGCCTTCGAGCCTCTGAAACGCCTGATGCAGTGCATCAGGCGTTTTCTGTTTTAGCGAACATTATCCGTGCTGGCGGGAGATTTATGCGGCCTCTGGCAACGGACTGGCAGAGCGCTGCGGCAAGAGTGCAATAGCGGCGATAATAAACAGCATCAGCGCCAGCGATGCGCTGTAGCGGCTGAGTTCAAGGCCTCCTTGCGCCAGCGGCTTATCCAGAAAATCGCCCACCACTGCTCCTAATGGACGCGTCAGGATAAAAGCGGCCCAGAAAATGGCCGTGCGGGACCAGCGGGTAAACAGATAGCAGCCGATCAGAATAATCAGCGCTGCGGCAAAGAGCACAATGCCGCCGGCATAGCCCAGCCCGGCAGAATCCGCCGTCCAGTCACCCAATGCGGTGCCCAGCGTCTGGGAAAACATAATAGTTATCCAGTAAAATATCTCTGTACGGCGGTTATTCACGGAATGAACGGCTACCGTGCCGCACAGTGCCCACCAGAAGAACAGCGAGGTGGCTAACAGGGTACTTAAAATGATTGAGCCGCCGAGATAACCTATGCCTAAAGAGCGATCGGCAAAGTCGGCAAGCGTAGTACCCACTGTGGTGGTAGCAATAACCGTGAACCAGTAAATAAAGGGATTAAATCGTGGTGATTTAATTTGCACGGTGACGGCAATTAAAAAAATCACGGCAAAAATCAGTGTGCCGGTTAAATATCCCAGATCCATAGACATGGTCACGGCATCACCGCCGGTTTCACCCAGCGTTGTTGCCGCTATTTTGATTAACCAGAATATTGCTGTAACAGCGGGAATTTTGGTTATGGCTTGTTGTGTGTTAGTCATGGGGCATCTCTCGCCAAAGGTATTATCTGTTTTTTTATATCGCCTAAAACCTGTGGCCAGTAAGGCCGGTGTCTGGAGGTTCCCGCTTGAGGATTACTTTAGAGAGGATTTATTAGTTTTAAATTAAGAGAGAAATAAAAGTGAATATTTATGGCAGGTGTTAATGCAGGTAATAATAAGTCAGGTGATTATTTTATATAAGAAAGCCGGGTTTTTCCCCGGCTTTCTTATTTTACTGGCTGGTTAAGCTGCTTCACTCTTTCTTATCGGTTCTGCAGGCTTTACCGGTTGCGTGGCCAGCTCCTCAGGATCGAATTCATCCACATTGATAGAGCGCAGGCGACTGGTTTCCGCGCGCATAAGCACGCTGGCTTCCTGTTCGGTGATCCATTTTTCCTGTAGCCCCTGTTTTGCCAGCTCGTCAAGACGGGTGAACGGCAGAGGCTTTTTAAACTGCTTGCAAAGACGATCGTGGATCGCTTCTGCCGCCATCACGTCTGCCAGCGCCTCTTCCAGCTGACCTGCCGGATTGTTTTCACCTGGCGTCAGGTACATACCGCGTCCTAAACGGCTGCGGGTCGCGGAGGGGAGCTGCAGCATTCGCGCCAGCTGATGATCCAGACGATCGGAAGGGGCGCGGCAGTGACGGCCCAGCGGGAACACTACCGTGCGCAGCATGCCCGCAACCAGCTGATTTGGGAAGTTACGCAGCAAATCGTCAATGGCTACTTCCGCCTGATTCAGCGCATCCTGTACGCCCCAGTGCAGTAACGGCAGGTCAGCCTCGTTACGTCCCTCATCCTCATAGCGCTTCAGCGCCGCAGAGGCCAGATAGAGCTGGCTCAGCAGATCGCCGAGCCGCGCAGAGATACGTTCACGACGCTTCAGGCTGCCGCCCAGCACCGACATGGAGACGTCCGACAGCAGCGCCATGTTGGCGCTCAGGCGATTCAGATGCTGATAATAACGCCGTGTGGCATCGCGGGTGGGCGAAGCGCTGGTAAGACCGCCGGTAATTCCAAGCCACAGACTACGCGCAGTATTGCTTCCCACATGGCCAACATGGCTGAATAGCGCTTTATCAAACGCGATAAGATCGTTGTTCTGCGCGGCTGCCATCTCTGTCAGCACGTAGGGATGGCAGCGGATAGCGCCCTGGCCGAAGATAATCATGCTGCGGGTCAGGATATTCGCCCCTTCCACCGTGATGGCAATCGGTGCGCCCTGATAAGCCCTGGCCAGGAAGTTGCTTTTGCCGAGCATAATGCCTTTGCCGCCTGCAATATCCATCGCATCCATAATGGCGCGCTGGCCGCGATGGGTGCAGTGGTATTTCACGATAGCGGAAAGCACCGCCGGTTTTTCACCCAGCATAATCCCGGAGGTGATCAGCGTGGCGGCGGCATCCATCACATAAGCATTCCCGGCGATGCGTGCCAGCGGCTCTTCGATTCCCTCCATTTTGCCAATAGGCAGGCGGAACTGGCGACGAATATGGGCATAAGCGCCAATAGCCAGCGCAATGCTTTTCAGGCTGCCGGTAGAGTTAGAGGGCAGGGTTATACCCCGTCCTACAGAGAGACACTCCACCAGCATCCGCCACCCCTGACCGGCCATTTTTGGCCCGCCAATGATGTAGTCGATGGGGACAAAGATATCTTTGCCGCGCGTCGGGCCATTCTGGAACGGTACGTTCAGCGGGAAGTGGCGGCTGCCTATCTCCACGCCCGCCGTATCGGTCGGGATCAGCGCGCAGGTAATACCTAACTCCTCAGTTTCACCGAGCAGATGTTCAGGATCTGAAAGCTTGAAGGCCAGACCCAGCACCGTAGCCACAGGCGCAAGGGTAATGTAGCGCTTGTTCCAGGTCAGGCGCATGCCCAGCACCTGCTCTCCCTGCCAGTTGCCCATACAGACCACGCCGGTATCAGGAATGGCGCCTGCATCCGAGCCCGCTTCCGGGCTGGTAAGCGCAAAGCAGGGGATTTCCTCTCCGCGTGCCAGACGCGGCAGATAGCGATTTTTCTGCTCATCGGTACCATAGTGCTGCAACAGCTCGCCCGGGCCGAGTGAGTTAGGCACGCCAACGGTGATGGCCAGAATGCCGGAGACGCCAGCCAGTTTCTGCAGCACGCGCGCCTGGGCATAGGCTGAGAAAGCCAGCCCGCCATACTCTTTTTTGATGATCATCGCAAAGAAGCGCTGCTCTTTCAGGTAGGCCCAAAGCTCCGGGGGCAGATCGGCCATTTCATGGGTGATCTGAAAATCGTTAGCCATGCGGCAGGCCTCTTCAACCGGCCCGCTCAGGAAAGCCTGCTCCTCTTCCGTCAGACGTGGCTGCGGATAGTTGTGCAGTTTTTTCCAGTCTGGCGTGCCGCGAAACAGATCGCCTTCCCACCAGGTGGTGCCAGCCTCAATCGCTTCTTTTTCCGTACGCGACATCGGCGGCATTACTTTACGGAAGGTTTTCAGCATCCGCTTCGAAAATATTTCCCGACGCAGCGAAAGCAGCGTAAAGGGCAGCAGGACAAGGATCAGCGGGATCAGCAGCCACGGCGTCCAGAGGTGGGCCATCGCCCACGCTGCGGTCCAGATCAGCAGGATCGCGCTGCTCAACAGCAGCGGAACGCGGTGATAAAGCAGAGCGCCGATCAGCACGATCGTCGCGACTATACTGAGAACCATCATAACTGTTGCTCCATAAGTAGTAAGAGGTCTGACCTGTTGGTTACAGGTTTAATCGAGATAATCTTGCTTAGCAATCTGTTTACATAATAATTACAACCTGGCTCACAAACCGGTCGCACCAAAAGTCAAAGCGAGGGCGCAGGGCGCAGGGCGCTTTTCGCCCCTCTCCCAACTTGGTAAACTGACAATAACCTCACCTATAAAGGACTTCCCCTATGTATCAGGACATCATTCGTGCAGAGCTCAACGAAGCCGCAGAGACGCTGAATAAATTTCTCAGCGATGAAGCGAATATTCACGCCATCCAGCGCGCGGCGGTGCTGCTGGCTGACTCGTTCAAGGCGGGGGGGAAAGTGCTCTCCTGCGGCAACGGCGGTTCGCATTGTGACGCCATGCATTTTGCGGAAGAGCTGACCGGTCGCTACCGCGAAAATCGTCCGGGCTATCCGGCTATCGCTATCTCTGATGTCAGCCATCTCTCCTGCGTCAGCAACGATTTTGGCTACGATTTTGTCTTCTCCCGCTATCTGGAAGCGGTAGGTAAAGCGGGCGATGTGCTGTTCGGCATCTCAACCTCCGGTAACTCCGCTAACGTTATCAAAGCGGTCGAGGCGGCGCGTGCGCAGGGCATGAAAGTGATTACCCTGACCGGCAAAGATGGCGGCAAGATGGATGGCATGGCTGATGTGGAAATTCGTGTGCCACACTTTGGTTATGCCGATCGTATTCAGGAGATCCACATCAAAGTTATCCATATTCTGATCCTGCTGATCGAAAAAGAGATGGCTGAGTAAGCATTCAGGCCAGCGCCGCTGGCCGCTACGTGAGGGTTTTCTATGTGCGAACTGCTCGGGATGAGCGCGAATGTGCCAACGGATATCTGCTTTAGCTTTACCGGCCTGGTGCAGCGCGGGGGAGGGACGGGGCCGCACAAAGATGGTTGGGGCATTACCTTCTATGAAGGAAAAGGGTGCCGTACATTTAAAGATCCTCAGCCCAGCTTTAACTCGCCGATTGCCCGCCTGGTGCAGGAATACCCCATCAAGTCCTGCTCGGTAGTAGCCCATATCCGTCAGGCTAACCGGGGGGAAGTGTCGCTGGAAAATACCCATCCATTTACCCGTGAAGTCTGGGGACGTAACTGGACCTATGCCCATAACGGCCAGCTGAAAGGCTATCGCGGGCTGGATACCGGGCAGTTCAGGCCGGTTGGGGAGACGGACAGCGAGCAGGCGTTTTGCTGGCTGCTGCACAAGCTGACCACGCGCTATCCGCGCACGCCGGGTAACTGGCCTGCGGTGTTCCGCTATATTGCTGAGCTGGCGGGGGAGCTACGTGAAAAAGGGGTGTTCAACATGCTGCTGTCAGATGGGCGTTATCTGATGGCCTTCTGTTCCACCAATCTGTTCTGGATAACCCGACGCGCGCCTTTTGGCAAAGCGACGCTGCTGGATCAGGATGTGGAAATTGATTTTCAGAAGCAGACCACGCCAAACGACGTGGTCACGGTGATCGCCACTCAGCCCCTGACGGGCAATGAAACCTGGCACAAGATTGAGCCAGGCGACTGGGCGCTATTTTGTCTCGGTGAGCGCGAGCGCTGATCCCGATCCGGGCGTGCTGAGCAGCGGGCCGTTCAGCACGTAGCGGCCCGCGTTGACGCTGACGGAGGGCGGCAGGCGGTTCTGCACAAACTGCGCATAGCCCGGCTGTAGCTGCTGCCAGAAGCTGTAATAAACCGAGTTACGATGACGCTGCAGATTGCTGTCAGTCATGCGGAACGGGTAAATGCTCACTTCCACACGTGGCTGGCCGTTACGCAGCGCCGCTTCCACATAGTGATAAATATCGTCGATGTTGGCATCGGTCATCGCATAGCAGCCAATAGAGACGCAGCTGCCGTGGATCATCAGGTATTTTCCCTCATAACCCTGCTGGCGATCGTACTCGTTGGGGAAGCCGACGTTTATAGCGCGATAGAAACGGCTGTCCGGTTTTAGCTGGGAAAGGCCCACGCTGTAAAATCCTTCCGGACTTTTAAAATCACCCTGACGACGTTTTGGACCTAAGCCGCCCGAGAAATTACAAATGCGATAGCTGTTGAGCAAACGGTAGTCGTTACCGATTTTGCCATACAGCTCCAGCGTACGTTCTTCTTTAAAGATCTGAATATAGACGGGGGTGCCGAGTAACTGTTTCTTCAACTCTTTGCTTACCGGGGCGAGCGGCGTTACCGGTGTGACGGGTACGCTGGCGATAGCGACGGCTGGCAGTAAAAACATCGCAAACAGCAGTGCGATTTTGCCCATTCTGGTTCCCTTGAAAAGAGGGGTGGATGCTACGCCCGCAGGCGCTGTTACTTGCAATATCGGAGAATTCCGCTATCGCTGCGCCACATTAGCATTGTCTATTTTTTTATCAAGAGAGTGCAGGTGAAAATGAGAAATAAAATTCCCCTGCACGCCACTACCGCTGCGCTTTGCGGCACCAAACGCAAGTTGAAATCGTTCTGGTTGACTGTATACTTATCCAGTGCATCTGGAGGGGGATATGCGTAAAATCATTCACGTTGATATGGACTGCTTTTTCGCCGCGGTGGAAATGCGCGACGATCCCAGTCTGCGTGATATCCCCATTGCCATTGGCGGCAGTCACTTAAAGCGCGGGGTGATCAGCACGGCGAATTATCCCGCCCGCAAATTTGGCGTGCACAGCGCGATGTCTACTGCGATGGCGCTGAAGCTCTGTCCGCATTTAAGAGTGATCCCCGGCCGCTTTGACGCCTATAAAGAAGCCAGCCAGCATATTCGTGAAATTTTCTCGCGCTATACCTCACTGATTGAACCGCTATCATTAGATGAGGCCTATCTGGATGTCACAGATAGCCCGCATTGCCACGGCTCGGCAACGCTTATCGCCCGTGAAATCCGCCAGACCATTGCGCGCGAGCTGAATCTCACCGCCTCTGCCGGCATCGCTCCCATTAAATTCGTGGCCAAAATCGCCTCCGACTTAAATAAACCCGACGGACAGTTTGTGATCACCCCCGATGCGCTCGCCGGGTTTCTGGTGACGCTGCCGCTGTCGAAGATCCCGGGGGTAGGAAAAGTGACCGCAAAGAAGCTGGAGGAGATGGGGCTAAAGACCTGTGCAGACGTGCAGAAAACCGATCTGGCAGCTCTGTTAAAGCGCTTTGGCAAGTTTGGTCGCGTAATCTGGGAGCGTAGCAACGGCATCGATGAGCGGGAAGTGATCACGGAGCGGCTGCGCAAATCGCTGGGCGTGGAGCGCACGCTCTCGGAAGATATTCACAGCTGGGAAGCGTGCCTGGAGGTTATCGACAGGCTTTTTGAGGAGCTGGAGCGCAGGCTAATCAAAATCAAACCTGACCGGCAGATTGCGCGTCAGGGGGTAAAACTCAAGTTCGACGATTTCCAGCAAACCACCCAGGAACACGTCTGGCAGGAGCTGAATAAGGATGATTTGATCGCGGTGGCGAAAAAAACCTGGGATGAGCGGCGGGCAGAGCGGGGCGTCAGGCTGGTGGGGCTGCACGTTACCCTGCTGGATCCTCAGCTTGAGCGGCAGCTGTTGCTGGGGCTCTGAATCGGGGCGGAAGATCTTCCGCCCCGCTACGATTTACTTAGCAGGGATCGCCTTCAGCAGCGCCGTCAGCAGTTGCCAGTAGAGGCCAACGCTTTCAATATGCACCTGCTCGTCCGGCGAGTGGGGGCCGGTAATCGTCGGGCCAATAGAGACCATATCCATCTCAGGATAAGGCTTCTTAAACAGGCCGCACTCCAGACCCGCGTGGATCACCTGAATGTTCGGCGTTTTGCCAAACAGTTTTTTGTAGGTTTCGCCTACCAGCGCCATGACCGGCGAGGAAGCATCAGGCTGCCAGCCCGGGTAGCTGCCTTTCGCCACGGTAGTGGCTCCAGCCAGGTCACCCAGCGCGGTCAGCATTTCCACCACGTACTCTTTACCGCTGTCGATCAGGGAGCGGATCAGGCAGTTGATTTTCGCCTCCTCTTCCTTCAGCGACACCACGCCAAGGTTCAGCGAAGTTTCAACCACGCCTTTCATCACGTCTGAATTGCGGATTACGCCGTTTGGCGTGCTGTTCAGCAGCGCAAAAAACGCATCACGGCTTTGTGCCGTCAGCGCCGGGCCGCCAGCCGCCACGTTTTCAACAACGACGTTGACGTTTTTCTCTTTCAGGCTCAGTTCAGCCTTCAGCGTCTCCAGATAGCCCAGCGCCAGGCTTTTCAGCTCGTCCACTTTCTCCGCAGGCACCGCCAGCGTGGCAACTGCCTCACGCGGAATGGCGTTACGCAGCGTACCGCCGGTGAAATCGACCAGACGCAGGTCAAGCGCTTTGGCGTGGGCAAACAGGAAGCGAGCCAGCAGCTTGTTAGCGTTGCCCAGACCGACGTGAATATCACAGCCGGAATGGCCGCCTTTCAGCCCCTTCAGGGTCAGCTTCAGCGGCTCGTAGCCGGCCGGCACCGCTTCACGCGTCACGGCCAGCGTGGTGGTGAAATCAATCCCGCCCGCGCAGCCCATGTAAATTTCACCTTCCTCTTCCGAGTCGGTATTGATCAGGATTTCAGCCTGCAGCCAGTTAGGCTGCAGCCCAAAGGCGCCCACCATGCCAGTCTCTTCGGTCATGGTCAGCAGCACTTCCAGCGGGCCATGCTCCACGCTTTTATCAGCCAGCACCGCCAGCGCCGACGCCATGCCAATACCGTTATCCGCGCCCAGCGTGGTGCCGCGCGCTTTCACCCATTCGCCATCAACCCACGGCTGGATAGGATCCGTTGTGAAGTCATGCACCGTGTCGTTGTTTTTCTGCGGCACCATATCCAGGTGCGCCTGCAGCGCTACCGGCTTGAGATTTTCCAGACCCGGCGTGGCGGGTTTGCGGATCAGAATATTGCCCACGGCATCGCGGTCAGTGAAGAAACCCTGCTCTCTGGCCCAGGACAGAATGTGTTCTGCCAGCGCCTCTTCATGATAAGAGGGGTGGGGAATAGAGCAGATTTTGGCAAAGATATCCCACAGAGGCTGGGGGGAGAGTTGAGATAATTCAGACACGATAAATCTCCTGTGCCAACGCCATCGGCCAGCAGCGCTGCCAATAGCGAGCATATTGAGCAAGTGGATGACTCCCGTCAGACTCTCTGACGCGATGGGCAAAGAATATCATCGTTTCCGTGGCGTTGCTTACTTCACACATGGAAAAAAGCCGCCCGGCGCTGGTTTTTAGCCGCTCAGATCTCTATAATTCCGCGCAACCTCTCCCATTGTACATTTTTAAGCCAACACCATTGGTCGGGACTCCTTTTATGAGTGAAAAATACGTCGTCACCTGGGACATGCTGCAAATTCATGCCCGTAAACTGGCTCAGCGCCTGCTCCCTGCCGAACAGTGGAAAGGTATTATCGCGGTCAGCCGCGGTGGCCTGGTCCCTGCTTCTCTGCTGGCTCGTGAGCTCTGCATTCGCCATGTCGATACCGTCTGCATCTCCAGCTACGACCACGACAACCAGCGCGAAATGAAAGTGCTGAAGCGTGCAGAAGGCGACGGTGAAGGTTTTATCGTGATTGATGACCTGGTTGATACCGGCGGAACCGCGCAGGCGATCCGCGAGATGTATCCAAAAGCTCACTTCGTGACTATCTTTGCCAAACCAGCCGGTCGCCCGCTGGTAGATGATTATGTGGTGGATATCCCGCAGAACACCTGGATTGAACAGCCGTGGGATATGGGCGTGGTCTATATTCCGCCGCTGGTGAAAGGTTGATTGACCCGCATCAAAGCAACGCCCGGTTCTGCCGGGCGTTTTTGTTTTTACGGTTAGCGCACTGCTGCAGGCTGCGATAGACTCATCCCACGCCCTGTGCTGGAGGAACGTCACGCCATGTCACCAAAGAACCTGAGCGAGGAGCTGTTCAAACCTCGTTTTAAGCATCCCGAAACCTCATCATTAATCCGCCGTCTGCATCACCATAAGCCGCTGCCGATCCATTCTGCGCTGGAGGGCGAGAGTCACGCGGGCTGGTATCGTATGATCAACCGGCTGCTCTGGACCTGGCGGGGATTACCCACACAGGAGATCAGTGAAGTGCTGGCCCGCATAGCTAACAGTCGGGTTGAACACACTGATGATAAGCTGCTCGATACGGTAATTGGTTATCGGGGCGGAAACTGGATCTATGAGTGGTCGAAGCAGGCTGCCCACTGGCAGCAGAAAGCGGGCGAAGTCGCTACCCCTGAGGCGGCGGGGCAGTGCTGGCTCCATGCCGCCAACCTCTATGGCGTGGCGGGCTACCCCCATCTGAAAGGGGATGAGCTGGCGGAGCAGGCACAGCTGCTGGCAAATCGTGCCTATGAAGAGGCTACCTCGCGGCTCTCCGGGGAGTTAAAAGAGCTGGAGTTTCCCATTCCCGGCGGCAGCCCGATTTTTGGCTTCCTGCATATGCCGCCCGGCGTCAGCGCCCCCTATCCGACCGTGCTGCTCTGCGGCAGCCTGGACTCGCTGCAAACCGACCATTACCGTCTGTTCCACGACTATCTTGCCCCGCGCGGCATTGCCATGCTGACTATTGATATGCCTTCGGTCGGTTTCTCAGCGAAGTGGACCCTTACCCAGGATGCCAGCTTTCTCCATCAACAGGTGCTGCGTCATTTAGAGAATGTGCCCTGGGTGGACCATACCCGCGTTGGCGCATTCGGCTTTCGCTTCGGCGCAAACGTGGCGGTGCGGCTCGCCTATCTTGAATCGCCACGCCTGAAAGCGGTGGCCTGCCTTGGACCGGTAGTTCATACCCTGCTGTGCGATAAAGCCGTTCAGGACCGGGTACCGGAAATGTATATGGATGTGCTTGCCAGCCGTTTAGGCATGGCTACCGCCTCTGACTCTGCGCTGCGGGTCGAACTGAACCGCTACTCCCTCAAGCTACAAGGGTTGCTGGGGCGCCGTTGCCCAACGCCGATGCTTGCCGGCTACTGGCCCAACGATCCCTTCAGCCCGGAAGAGGAGTCAAAGCTGATAGTTAACTCTTCCGCAGACGGGAAGCTGCTGCCGATCGCGCTCTCACCCGCCATGCACAACTTTGATAAAGCGTTACGTGATATTGTCGACTGGTTAGCGAAGCGGTTAACGCGATGAGTTGCTATAATTCAAACCTTTGCTATAACAAGCAGACTTAACTCGCCGATCGCCTGCCGCCAGCGGGTTAACGGATTGATTAACAGGTGCATTACAGGAGAGTAAACGATGACGTTACCAAGTGGGCATCCTAAAAGCCGCTTAATGAAGCGCTTTGGATCGCTGGGTCCCTATATTCGCGAAGCGAAATGTGAAGAGGAGCGTTTTTTCTTTGACTGCCTGGCCGTTTGCGTCAACGTTAAACCCTCACCTGAGCTGCGCGAGTTCTGGGGCTGGTGGATGGAGCTGGAAGCGCAGAGCGACCACTTCACCTACGAATACCACTTTGGACTGTTCGATAAAGAAGGCAACTGGAAGCCATCGACGGTTAAAGGAAAAGAGAATAACGAACGGCTTGAAGAGACCTTGCGGAATTTCCACGTGCGGCTGAAAGCGCTGCTGGAAGAGATGAAGCTGGGGCTGAAACCCGCTGCCGGTTTCAATGATGAGCCGGTCAAGCTGACCGCCTGAGGCGGAATAAGCACTAAAAAAGGCTGGCAATTGCCAGCCTTTGTTTCAGACACATAACGAGGGTAAAGCAACCGTATCAGTGGCGGGATACGGGGTGAAAATTAGAACTGATAGACCAGGCCAACCGCTACAACGTCATCGTTGTTCAGGCCGAGTTTGTTGTCGTCGTCCAGCTGGTTGATTTTGTAGTCAACATAGGTGTTCATGTTTTTGTTGAAGTAGTAAGTCGCACCCACATCAATGTATTTAACCAGGTCAACGTCACCCAGTCCTTCAATATCTTTGCCTTTGGTCTGCACGTAGCCGATAGAAGGACGCAGACCGAAGTCGAACTGATACTGCGCAACCAGCTCAATGTTTTGTGCTTTGTTTGCTGCACCAGAGATTGATACAGACTCACCGTTAACAACGGTATTCTGGGTGAAAGGCGTCATATTACGGGTTTCGGTATAAATCGCTGCCAGGTAAACGCTGTTGGCATCATATTTCAGACCTGCACCCCAGGAATCCGCTTTGTCCCCAGAACCAAATGCCTGCGCCTGCTGCGCATTAGTACGATCTGAGCTGGTGTAGGCACCGCTGATGCTCACGCCTGTGTCAGGCAGGGCATAGACAGCTGACATACCGTAGCCGTCGCCGTTGCCTCTGGAGGTCGTTGTACGACCGGTGCTGTCATCATTTTTACCCTGATACTGCAGAGCAAACTTCAGGCCATCAACCAGACCAAAGAAGTTAGTGTTACGGTAGGTCGCCACGCCAGTGGTACGCTGGGTCATGAAGTTATCGCTGCGCGCGGTGCCGTCGCCGCCGAATTCCGGGAACATATCGGTCCAGGCTTCCACGTCGTACAGAACGCCGTAGTTGCGACCGTAGTCGATTGAGCCGAAGTCACCGAACCGCAGACCAGCAAAGCCCAGACGGGTTTTGTTGCCGGTGTTCGCATCGGTGCCTTCACTGTTATTGGTATTGAACTGATATTCCCACTGACCGTAACCGGTCATCATGTCGTTGATCTGCGTCTGACCCTTAAAGCCCATACGCATATAAGACTTGTCACCGTTGCTGCCATCATTATCGCTGAAATAATGCAGGCCTTTGATTTTACCGTACAGATCCAGCTTGTTGCCGTCTTTGTTGTAAACTTCTGCGGCCTGAGCAGCGGTGGACAGAGCCAGTACGGCGGTTAAAATGGCCAGTGCGCTTTTCTTCATTTTGCTATCAATCCCGAATGAGTAAGTTTTTTGTGGCCTTCAGACTTCTCCTAAGGCAGGAACGTTTTACCCTGCGAACATTAAAGTTTTATTACATTTCTATACGTTTCTTGTTATTGCCGAACTTTTGGTCTACCCCGCTGTCAGCGGTTTTTCTCCCTTTTACGCCGCGCCCTGTTGGCTTCCAGCACCACACCTGTTAAAAAGTCAGTTCGACCTTATTTTTTTGTAATGGCAGGAAATAATGAGCAGCAGCCAGACCCTGGTAGTGAAACTGGGGACCAGCGTATTAACCGGCGGATCGCGTCGGCTGAACCGGGCACACATCGTCGAGCTGGTGCGCCAGTGCGCGCAGCAGCATGCGGCAGGCCACCGAATTGTGATTGTCACCTCTGGCGCCATGGCCGCCGGGCGTGAGCATCTTGGCTACCCGGAACTGCCGCCCACCATCGCCTCAAAGCAGCTGCTGGCTGCGGTGGGGCAGAGCCGGTTAATTCAACTCTGGGAGCAGCTGTTCTCTATTTACGGCATACATATCGGCCAGATGCTGCTGACGCGCGCAGACCTTGAGGATCGGGAACGCTTTCTGAATGCCCGCGACACGCTGCGGGCGCTGCTGGACAACCACATCGTCCCGGTGATTAATGAGAACGATGCGGTGGCCACGGCGGAGATCAAAGTAGGGGATAACGATAACCTCTCTGCGCTGGCCGCGATTCTTGCGGGCGCAGATAAGCTGCTGCTGCTGACCGATCAGCCCGGGCTGTTTACCGCCGATCCGCGTAATAACCCGGAAGCGGAGCTGATCAACAACGTTCACAGCATCGATGATGCGCTGCGTGCGCTGGCGGGAGACAGCGTCTCCGGTCTGGGCACCGGCGGCATGGCGACCAAACTGCAGGCAGCTGACGTTGCCTGCCGTGCCGGTATAGATACGATTATTGCCGCCGGAAGCCGTCCAGGAGTGATCGGCGATGTGATCAACAGCCAGCCGGTGGGCACACGTTTCCATGCGCTGCAAACGCCGCTGGAAAATCGTAAGCGCTGGATCTTCGGCGCGCCGCCCGCAGGAGAGCTTATCGTGGATGATGGCGCGCTCTCTGCCATTCTGGAGCGCGGCAGCTCGCTGCTGCCAAAAGGGATCCGTGAGATCAGCGGCAACTTTTCACGCGGTGAAGTTATCCGCATCCGCAGTCTGCAGGGGCGCGATGTGGCGCACGGCGTAAGCCGTTATAACAGTGACGCGATGCGTATGATTGCCGGGCACCATTCCCAGCAAATCAGCGATATCCTCGGTTATGAATATGGTCCGGTTGCGGTTCACCGTGACGATATGATCGTCAGTTAAGGAGCAGCAAATGCTGGAAGAAATGGGTAAAGCCGCTAAAGTGGCCTCTTATCAGCTGTCGGTGCTCTCTACCGCGCAAAAAAATCGGGTCCTGATGACCATTGCCGATCGTCTTGAAGCGCAGAGCGCAGAGATCCTGGCCGCCAACGAGCAGGATCTGGCCGATGCGCGTCAGAACGGCATGAGCGAAGCGCTGATGGACCGGCTGATGCTCAATCCCGACAGGCTGAAAGGCATTGCTGACGATGTGCGTCAGGTCTGCCGCCTGGCCGATCCGGTTGGCGTGGTGATGGATGGCGGCCAGTTAGATAACGGGCTGCGGATTGAGCGCCGCCGCGTGCCGCTGGGCGTTGTCGGGGTGATTTATGAAGCGCGTCCTAACGTAACGGTGGATGTCGCCAGCCTCTGTCTGAAAACCGGCAATGCGGTGATCCTGCGCGGCGGCAAAGAAACGTACCGGACTAACGGGGCCACGGTTCGCGTGATCCAGCAAGCCTTGCAGGAGCATGGCCTGCCGCCAAGCGCGGTGCAGGCGATTGAAAGCCCGGACCGCGAGCTGGTGAATCAGCTGCTGAAGCTGGATCGCTACGTCGATATGCTGATCCCCCGCGGCGGCGCTGGCCTGCACAAGCTGTGCCGCGAGCAGTCAACCATTCCGGTGATCACCGGCGGCATTGGCGTTTGCCACATCTTTGTTGACCAGGATATCGACATGGCGGCAGCGATGAAAGTGATCGTCAATGCCAAAAAGCAGCGCCCGAGCGCCTGTAACTCGCTGGAAACGCTGCTGGTACATGCGGCGATTGCCGGACGTTTTCTGCCGGTGTTGAGCGCCCGCATGGCAGAAGAGGGCATCAGACTGCATGCCGATCCACGCTCACTGCCGCAGCTGCAAAATGGTCCGGCTGAGGTCAGCGCGGTCACGGATGAACAGTATCGTGACGAATGGCTGGCGCTGGATCTGAACGTGAAGCTGGTGGACGATCTCGATGAGGCTATCGCCCATATCCGTGAATATGGCACCCAGCATTCAGACGCCATCCTGACCCGCAGCATCCATCATTCCGATCGCTTTGTGAATGAGGTTGACTCCTCGGCGGTCTACGTCAATGCCAGCACCCGTTTCACCGATGGCGGACAGTTTGGTCTGGGCGCAGAGGTGGCGGTCAGCACGCAGAAGCTGCACGCTCGCGGCCCGATGGGGCTGGAAGCGCTGACCACCTACAAGTGGGTCGCATTCGGCAACGATACGGTACGAAGCTAGCCTGGCGCTGAGCCGGTTAAGGCGGGGCAGGTATGCACGCCGGATGGGCCAGCAGATAAGGGGACAGCACAGGGATGTGCTTCTGGTTTATCCAGGGAGAAGTAACAGGTAATGGTTGCTCAACATCATAAGGATATTTCGATGGTTACGCTTTCCCAGCTTTTCCCCTTTGCCGCTATTTCACTCGGTATGGTGCTGACGCCAGGGCCGAATATGATCTATCTCATCTCCCGCTCCCTCTGCCAGGGACGTAAAGCGGGCTATATTTCCCTGACCGGCGTAGCGCTGGGTTTTATGTTTTATATGCTCTGTGCCGCGCTGGGGATCACCGCGCTGATCATGGCGGTGCCGCTGGCGTATGATGCGTTGCGCTTCGCGGGGGCCTGTTACCTGCTCTATATGGCATGGCAGGCAATTTTTGGCGGTAAATCGCCATTTCAGCTGCGCGAGCTGCCGCCGGACAGCTCACGCAAGCTGTTTACCATGGGGTTGCTTACCAATCTGCTGAACCCTAAAACCGCAGTGATCTATCTGTCGCTGCTGCCGCAGTTTATTAGGCCGGAACAGGGCCACGTGCTTGTACAGTCGTTAACGCTCGGCTCCACGCAGATTGTCACCAGCATGGTGGTGAACGGCATGATTATTTTTGCCGCAGGCACCGTTGCCAGCTTCCTGGCACAGCGGCCAACGTGGCAAAAAATTCAGCGCTGGCTGATGGGGACCGTGCTGGCGAGCCTGGCGGTCAGGATGGTGTTCGAGGGCAGGAAGTAGAGGGCAGCGACAGGTCAGATCCTTTCCGTGATCGCCTCCAAAATTCTTTTTGACGCAAGGTCAGCTTCTTTTTTTGACGCGGGAGTTTTTAAGGCTCTCTTTATGTGGCGGCGAGAGCAAAAACGTAATATCAGAAATTAACCCGTTATGTTCCGATACTTTTGCCTCTCTCCCGCCGGAATTTATATTAAAGCCCTGACTTAAAATAACCTCACACCTTTATCTCTGCAAAAAATAGTCCTTTTCCATCAGCACGTTCGGGCTGAATAAGAATAATCCTAATCAATCTGCAGCCACGACCGTTTTGTATACCCTTACAGCTAAGTCTCAGGCTAATAAACGTCATTGCTGCTTTAAGATAACCGTGAATTTATGATCCTCATTGCGTTAAGTCAGCAGGCTATTAATCCTGATAACCAGGTAGCATTTTATCTCTGCTCTGCGCCTGTTCTGGCAAGCCGGAAACCCGGCGGGAACGATCGCCGGGACGGCTGAAAGAGTGAACTCGCTGGCGCTGCCCGTAAATTCGGGTCTCAGTCAGGAGCATAAGGAGTGATATGAAAATCAGACACCTTAATTGTGGCTGCATGTGCCCCTACGGTGGCGCCTTTTATGATGGATTCAGTAAAGGGATTAAGGCTCACCTGGCCTGCCATTGCCTGCTTATTGAAACAGATGCGCACGGCCTGATTCTGGTGGATACCGGCTTTGGGCGGGATGACATCAGAATGGCGGATAACCGTATTGCAGGTTTTTTCCGCTTTTTGAATAATATTCAGCGAAGAGAAACGCTAACGGCTTTATCTCAGATTAAGGCGCTGGGATATTCAGCCAGCGATGTCAGACATATTATTCTTACCCATCTTGATTTCGATCATGCCGGCGGCCTCACCGATTTCCCGGAGGCGAAAATACATCTGATGCAGCAGGAAATTGATACTGCTCAGTCCCGCCACAGCTGGCTGGCGCGTTCACGTTATCGCCCGGCGCAATGGAGCGGATCGTCAGGCTGGGCGGGCTATCAGGCACAGGGTGAAAAGTGGTTTGGCTTTGACTCGGTTAACGCGCTTGAGGGGCTTCCTCCTGAAATATTGCTGATTCCGCTTGCCGGCCACACGCTGGGGCATGCGGGCATCGCCATCAAGACCGCGGAAGGCTGGTTATTGCATGGAGGAGATGCCTGGTTTTACCGCGGTGAAATGCAGGGACTTCAGCGCCACTGTACGCCAGGGCTGCGGTTTTATCAGTGGTTCATGGCAGCGGACCAGCACGCCCGGCGCAAAAATCAGCAGCGGTTGCGGGAGCTGGCCTGTATGCCTTCTGCCAACGTAAGGCTGTTTTGCAGTCATGACCTTAAGGAACTGGAATCTTTTCTCCCTCTTCCAGCTACGGGTGGTACGGGGTCACGTACCTGAACCGGCATAACAGCTTCAGCAAAGCGCAGCGGCAGTTCAAACCCCTACGCCATGGTCTATGATTACTCTGCGTATGCTGGCTTTATCCCGGTTTTCCGGACAAGGGGTCAGCGTTCCCACTCTGTGGAACAGCCGCTTCACGGCTTCCAGAGCAGCGCCAACCCCTACGGCCTTCAGATCGCGTCAGGCAATGCATGCTCGCATCAGCGGAACCCTGTTCTGCTGGTGCCATCCGTTGATCACTTATGAGTCAAGCGAGGCAATTGAATGGGGTCCAGATCGTATCAAAAAAGTTGGGGAGCCGAATATCTCGCCTCCGGTGAGGTGCGTTTTCGCCTCTGGGCAACAGGGCAGCGCCAGGTCACACTCAGACTGGCAGGCCAGGAGAGAGAGATGCAGCCAGCGGGTGAGGGCTGGTTTGAGCTGCTGGTTGCGGACGTTCCGCCTGGCGCAGAATATAATTTTGTCTTAAGCGACGGGATGGTTGTGCCGGATCCAGCCTCGCGCGCGCAAAAGTCAGAGGTAAATGGCCCTTCGCTGGTCATCGATCCCACCAGCTACACGTGGAAAAACAACGGCTGGCGCGGCCGTCCGTGGGCGGAAACGGTGGTTTACGAGATGCATGTCGGTACCTTCACCCCTGAAGGGACCTTTCAGGCCGCGATGGAAAAATTACCCTATTTAGCCGACCTCGGCATTACCCAGATCGAGCTTTTGCCCCTGTCGCACTTTGGCGGCAACCGGGGCTGGGGCTACGATGGCGTGCTGCTCTATGCACCCCATGCGGCTTATGGTTCGCCGGATGATGTGAAGGCATTTGTTGATGCTGCCCATGGCGTTGGTCTTTCGGTGGTGCTCGACATCGTGCTTAACCATTTTGGCCCTGAGGGCAATTATCTGCCGCTGCTGGCGCCAGACTTCTTCCATAAAGAGCGCATGACGCCATGGGGCGCGGGTATCGCTTATGATGTGGATGCCGTGCGGCGCTATATCCTGGAAGCGCCGCTCTACTGGCTGAAGGAGTTCAACCTGGACGGTCTCCGCTTTGATGCCATTGACCAGATTGAAGACGTTTCCCATAAACATGTGCTGATCGATATCGCTGAACATATCCGCGCTGAAATCAGCGACAGGCCCATTCATCTCACTACCGAAGACAGCCGCAACGTTATCTTCCTGCACCCTCGCGGTGAGGATGGCTCCGTTCCGCTGTTTACCGGGGAGTGGAATGATGATTTCCACAATGCCGTCCATGTCTTCGCCACGGGCGAAACGCAGGCCTATTATCAGGACTTCGCTAAAGAGCCGGAAAAACTGGTGGCCCGTATTCTCACAGAAGGCTTCGCTTATCAGGGTGAAATCTCACCGCAGTCAGGAGAAAAGCGCGGCGTAGTCAGCACCGGGCAGCCGCCGGAAACCTTTGTTGATTTTATTCAGAACCACGATCAGATCGGCAACCGCTCTCAGGGAGAACGGCTGATCGAGCTGGCGGGTACCGGGCGCACTAAAGTGATGCTCGCCACGCTGCTTTTATCGCCACACATCCCGCTGATGTTTATGGGCGAGGAGTATGGGGAAACCAACCCATTCCTGTTCTTCACCGATTTCCACGGCGATCTGGCCAAAGCGGTGCGGGAGGGGCGTGCGCGCGAGTTTGCAGGCCACGGCGATTTTGAGGGCGAAAGCGTGCCCGATCCTAACGCAGAGCAGACGTTCACGATGTCGAAACTGGACTGGTCAAAGCCGCACGCCCCGCAAGGCGCTGAGTGGCTGGCGTTCAGTAAAAAGCTGCTGGCGCTGCGCCAGCAGCACATTGTGCCGCTGCTTGCCACCGGTGAGAGAGCCAGCGGCGAGATCGTGAAAACAGCAGAAGGTTTCGTTGCCGTCAGCTGGCGGTTCCCGCAGGGAACGCTGTCGATGGCGTTTAATATTGGCGAGCGTGCGCAGCCGATCCCGCTTCAGCCCGGCAAGACGCTTTTCGCCTGGCCGGAAGAGGACAGCCTGCCGCAAAACAGCATTCTTGTCCGCTTTGCTACAGGAGAGGCCAGGTGAATATTCCTTCCGCCACCTACCGGATTCAGTTCCGTAACGGCATGACTTTCGACCGTGCCGCAGCGCTAGTGCCCTATCTGCAACAGCTTGGCATCAGCCATCTTTATGCTTCGCCCATTTTTACCGCCACAACCGGCTCAACCCACGGCTATGACGTGACCAACGCCAATGAGATAGAGCCTGAAATTGGCGGCCGGGAAGGGTTTGACCGTATGGTCAGCGCGTTGAAGCAGGCTGGCCTGGGGCTGATCCTCGACATCGTACCCAACCATATGGCCGCTTCGCTGGAGAATTCCTGGTGGCGCGACGTGATTGAGCATGGTGAAAGCAGCCGCTACGCCCACTATTTTGATATCAACTGGTCGCGCCGCCTGACCCTGCCTTTCCTGGGGGATGATTTTGCCACCGTGCTGGAAAATGGCGAGATTAGCATCAGGCCCGATCCGCAAACCGGCAGGCCTGCGCTGGCCTATTTTGATAATTTTTACCCCCTCACGCCCGCGTCGTGGCAGGGAAGGGAGGCGGAAGTTCTCGCCCTTACCGATAAGAGCGCGATTGCCGAATTACATGAGCAGCAGCCCTGGCGTCTGATGTCGTGGCGGGATGCCCCGCACGATCTCTCCTACCGCCGCTTCTTTGAGATCACCGGTCTTGCGGGCGTGCGAGTAGAAGATAAGGGTGTCTTTGACGATGCGCACCGGTTAATCCTGGAACTGGTGCATTCCGGCATCGTTGACGGGCTGCGGGTGGATCATGTCGATGGCCTGGCCGATCCGAAAAGCTACCTTGAGCGTCTGCGGCAGGAAGCGGGGCCGGAGTGTTACATCACCGTGGAGAAGATCCTCGGCGAAGGGGAGCAGCTTCCGGCTGACTGGCCCGTTTCCGGTACCACTGGTTATGAATTTATCGCTGCGCTTTCTGAGGCGTTAGTGGATGGCAGCAAGATCAGCGAGCTGCGCCAGGCGTATGACCAGCTGGTGGGCAAGCCGGTAGATATGCAGGCTGAACTGCGATTGGCCAAGCTGCTGATGGCGGACAGAAACTTTGAGGGTGAATTCACCACGCTGCTTAAGCTGGCGATGAATGTCGCCAGCGATGATGGTGCGGCGCTGGAGGAGAAAGCTGTTCGGGCTGCTCTGCGTGAACTGCTGGTAGCTTTCCCGGTTTACCGTACCTACGGCACACCTGAAGGGTTGACTGTGGCAGACAGCGATCTTCTGCAAAAAATCACCAGAAGGATCGCCACCGGCAAGAGTGCGCCCGATCCTGAAGCGCTGAATTTCCTGACCCGGATCCTCTCTGGCGACGTTGCTCAGCAAGCTTCAGCAGAGGCTGCGCTTTTCCGCACCCGCTTCCAGCAGCTTACCGGGCCGCTGATGGCGAAATCGGTAGAGGATACGCTCTTCTTCCGGCAAAACATGGAGCTGGCGCTCAACGAGGTTGGCGCAGAGCCGATACCGCGCACCTTCTCGCTGGATCGTTTCCATAAAGAGATGACTACGCGGCTGGAAACGCAGCCGGATGCCCTCTCTGGTACCTCAACGCACGACACCAAACGTGGCGAAGATGCGCGAGCGCGACTCTATACGCTGACAGAAGCCCCGAATCGCTGGGCGGAGTGCATCGCCCGCTGGCGTAAGATGAACCAGGCAGAAATCAGCCAGCTTGAAGATGGCCCGGCACCAAAGCCAGCCGTGGAATGGATGCTCTATCAGGCGCTGGCAGGGGCCTGGCCGGTGATGCTGCAACCGGATGATTCATCAGGGTTGAAAGCGCTGGAAGAGCGGTTCCTGGCATTTGTGGAAAAAGCGTTGCGGGAAGCCAAGCTGCGCACGGACTGGGCAGACAGTAACGAAGTCTATGAAGAGGCGGTGTTCAGCTATGCCAGGAACCTGCTTTCACCAGCGAATCATACCTTCCTGCAAGATTTTACCCAGGCGATGCAACCCTTTATTCACGCCGGGCTGGTTAACAGCCTTACCCAGACGGTGGTTAAGCTCACGGCACCTGGCGTGCCGGATATCTATCAGGGTAGCGAGGGGCTGAACTTCAGCCTGGTGGACCCCGATAACCGTCGTGAACCCGATTTCACGCAGCTTGCGCAACAGCTCTCTTCACCTGTTGCCTTCACGCAAGAGCACTGGCTCAGTGGCCAGCTCAAGCAGCAGATCATTGCCACGCATCTGCAACTGCGTCAGCAGAAGCGCGCGCTGTTTCGCCGGGGAGACTATCTACCGCTAACTGCTGCCGGTAAGCGGGCGGAAAACGTGCTGGCGTTTGCACGCGCGGAGGGGGATGAGGCGGTAATAGTTATTGCCCCGCGGCTGGTATTTAACGAGTTGGGCAGCCTGGCCGCTTCCGACTGGTGCGCGGAGACTGAGCTGCTCCTGCCGGAACGGCTCGCTAATCGTCGCTATCGCAACATTCTGACCGGAGAAGAGAAGATACTGAGCGAGCGGACAGCGCTGGGCACCGCCCGGGGTTATCTGCCCGTGACGTTTGTAACAGTCTGATATAGAAAGATTAAAACATAATAACTTACCTTTGCAGGTGAATTTCTGTTACCTAATGGAGAGCCAGAGATGTCAAACGGTCATTCTTATGAAATTACGGCAGGGCACGGCCTGGTTCTGGGTGCCAATTTTGAAGGGGAAGGGGTGAATTTTGCGCTCTTCTCCGCCCACGCCGAGCGCGTTGAGCTTTGCCTTTACGATCCCAGCGGCAAAACGGAGATCGCAAGGCTGGAGCTGCCGGAGTATACCAATGAAATCTGGCATGGATTTGTTCCGGGCCTGCAACCCGGTGCGCTCTATGGCTATCGCGTACATGGCCCTTACGATCCGGAAAACGGTCACCGCTTTAATCCGCACAAGCTGCTGCTGGACCCTTATGCGCGCGAGCTGGCTGGCGATATCGACTGGAATGAGGCGCACTTTGCCTATGAGCTGTTGCATGAAGATAAAGACCTGACCTATGACACGCAGGACAGCGCGCCCTTTATGCCGAAATGCCGGGTTATCAATCCCAACGAATTCGACTGGCAGGATAATAACCGCCCCAACGTAACCTGGCCGGAAACCGTGGTTTATGAAGCCCATGTGAAAGGATTTACGCAGCTAAATCCCGCTATTCCTGAGGAGCTTCGCGGCACCTATGAAGGGATGGGCCATGTCGCCTCGGTCGATTACATCAAAAGTCTGGGCATCACCTCGGTTGAACTGCTGCCGATCCACTGGTTCCCGGACGATCAGCATCTGCTGGATAAAGGGCTGAAAAATTTCTGGGGCTATAACACCCTGGGCTTTTTTGCGCCCGCTTCACGCTATTTCGGTCCGAAGGGCATTCAGGGATTCCGCGACATGGTGCGGGCGTTTCACGATGCGGGGATCGAGGTGATCCTGGATGTGGTGTACAACCACACGGCGGAAGGGAATGAACTGGGTCCGACCCTCTCCTTCAAGGGCATCGACAACTTTTCCTATTACCGCACGCTGCCGGACCAGCACCGTTATTACATCAACGATACCGGTACCGGTAACACGGTGAACACCTCCCATCCGCGCGTGCTGCAGATGGTGATGGATTCGCTGCGATACTGGGCAGAGTCGATGCATATTGATGGTTTCCGCTTCGATCTCGGCACTATTCTGGGCCGCGAGCCGGAAGGGTTTAATGAACGCGGCGGCTTTTTCGACGCCATGATGCAGGATCCGGTCCTCTCTAAGCTGAAGCTGATCGGGGAGCCGTGGGATATCGGCCCCGGCGGCTATCAGGTGGGCGGCTTCCCGCCTGGCTGGGCGGAGTGGAACGACAAATATCGCGATACGGTGCGCGAATACTGGAAAGGCAACAATGTCTCTACCGACTTTGCTGCACGCCTGCTCGGCTCCGGCGATCTCTACGATCTTCGTGGCCGTCGTCCCTGGGCGAGCGTTAACTTTATCACCGCTCATGATGGCTTCACGCTTAACGATCTCGTCTCTTATAATGAGAAGCACAACGACGCCAACGGCGAGGACAACAACGACGGCCACAACGATAACCGTTCCTATAATTATGGGGCGGAAGGAGCAACGGATGATGAGGGCATCAATGCGGTGCGTGAACGTCAGAAGCGCAATTTCCTCGCCACGCTGCTCTTTTCTCACGGTACGCCGATGCTGCTTGCAGGAGATGAGTTCGGTCGGAGTCAGGATGGCAACAATAATGGCTATTGTCAGGATAACGAACTCTCCTGGATTAACTGGAAGAATATGACGGAGTCCGGCGAGGCGCTGCGTGAGTTTACCCGCCATGTCATCAAGCTACGGTCAGAGCAGCCTCTGCTACGCCGGGAGAACTGGCGGGATGGCATGGATATCAAGTGGTTCAACGCGGGCGGAGGCTTCCAGCAGTCGGAGCAGTGGGATGAAGGGCTGACGCTGGGTGTCTATCTTGGCCGTCCCGATCTGCAGGCGGAGGAGGGTATCTGGCACGATGTGCTGATGCTGATCAACCCGTTTGAAGGCAACGTGCCGTTCCTGATCCCGCAGTTCGGGGAAGGGGGGTGGGTGCTGGAGTTAACCACTTCAGATACCGCTAAACGTGGTCTGGTTATCAATAAAGAGAAGGATTTTGAGCTGGAAGGGCGCAGCATCGCCCTGTTCAGAAGGCCTTAAGCGCGTCGTTTTGCCCCTGGCCGCAACGGGTCCGCCTGTTGCGGCCAGGGTCGTCACTTTATAACGCAACCAGCGTTACCCACCTCAAGAGATAATCATTTAACACGGTGGCGCATCCTGCCCAGCGCTTCCGATTGCTGCTCTTCCAGTTCGACGCTTCTGAAAGTCGCCCTTAATAAAGCTTAATTCTGCTCTGCAACCAGAATCGCCACGGTTCCGGGCTCCAGCGCTTTAAAAATATGTTCCCGATCGCCCGGGTAGCAAATATAGTCACCTGCCGTTAATATCTCTGGCGAGCTTTTTAGCCCTAACAAGGCGCGCCCCTGAGTGACAATAATATGCTCTACCGATCCTGGCGTATGCGGATGGGATAACCGGTCGGAACCGGGTTCGGTGAGCAATAAATAGATATCCCTTCGTGCGCCCGGCGGGCAGCTTGCCAGCAAAATAGCCTGATAGTCGGCATGTTCAGCCACCACTTTGTTCCCTTCTCCACGCCTGATGACCTGCGTCGTATGGGCGGCAGGTTCCAGTAATTTGGCGAAAGGAATATTCAGGGCGACGCAGAGCGCCCACAGCGTTTCAATACTGGGGTTGCCGTTACCTGCTTCCAGCTGGGACAGCGTTGATTTTGCTATGCCCGCTCTTCTGGCAATTTCAGCCAGAGAGAGGCCAGTCCGCGTCCGTTCCCGAACCAGACTTTTGGCAATTATGCTGATCGGCTGAGTCATGCCTGCCCTTATCGTTCATTAAAACGAACAAAATGTTCGCTTGATTAGGTGTTTGGTCGCGTTCATTATAATGGCTGATTCGTTCGCTTGGGTAATTGTTTGATGATGAGTTCCCGTTTTGCCTGTTTATCTGCGGAGACGAAAAAAGCCATTTTCCTGGTTTGTCTGGCGGTTGGTGTGGTGGGCGCCTCCTATGGATCCCTTGCCAGCGCCTACGGTTTTCCTTTGTGGGTACCCATAACCTCAACCCTCTTTGTGCTGGCTGGCGCTTCTGAATTTATGTTTATCGCCATTGTGGCCAGCGGCGGCAATCCTCTGGCGGCGGCGGTAGCGGGTCTGCTGGTCAACGCCCGCCATTTCCCGTTTGGGATCGCCGTTCGCGATCTGGTCGGTACACGCCTGCAGGGGCTGCTTGGCTGCCACATCATGAATGATGAGAGCGTGGTCTTTGGTTTGTCCCAATCCACGCCTGCGCAGCGTAAAGCGGCCTACTGGCTCTGTGGGCTTGGCGTGGCGACCATCTGGCCCCTGGGGGCGCTGCTTGGCAGTGCGGTTGGCAAACGGGTGCCGGATATCAGTGCTACCGGCCTGGATGCCGTATTTCCCGCCATTTTACTGGCGTTGGTGATCCCTTCTTTTAAATCCCGGACCACGCTGATCCGCGCCTCCAGCGGCGCTGCGCTCTCACTACTGGCTACCCCGTTTGTGGCTGCCGGCCTGCCGGTTTTACTCTCTATGCTCGGTTTACTGACGAGGAAGAAATAATGACATCTGCCGCGCTTTTGGTGACAGGCATCGCCGTTTTATCGGTTGGAACTTACCTGATGCGGTTTGCTGGAGTGAAGTTAGGGAGCCGGATGGCGCTGTCGGATCGCTCCCGGGCACTGCTGTCGGATGCTGCCACCACGCTGTTGTTTGCGGTAGCGCTGGGAAACACTTTCTATGAAGGTGACCATTTTGCCGGCACGGCACGGGTATTTGGCGTGGCGGTGGCGGTAGTGCTTGCCTGGCGAAAAATGCCGTTGATTGTGGTGATCGTGGCTGCTGCGCTGGTAACAGCCCTGTTGCGCTTTGCCGGTATTCCCTGAACGCTGACCTGCCGAAGGGCAGCCCGCCACGCTCAGGCTACCAGAACCAGGAAGACATCGTGAAGCAGTAGGCCAGCGTGACAGAGAGCAAGACGAGTTCGATAGGTTTAAAAAAGTACATGATTTTGGTTGGCGGTTTAGGTTAAGTAACCACTACATCGGTAAGATTGGCCGAAAACTTTAGCCCTCTCTGCTCTTTTTTCTCTCCGCTGGGAATGCTCTGCAAGATCGCTTACCAACTTGCCTGTCTGTCGCAATAGCGACTACTGTTGACGGTTCAGGTTGAGTTTTCCCGGAACGACTGCGACAGGGAGCCGTCATGAAAAAAGTCCTCGGCACTTTTTTACCGCTTTATAGCACCACGTTGTTAATGCTGCTGGGCTCCGGCCTGTTAACCACTTACGTTTCGCTGCGTCTGGCCCACGAGCAGGTTAGCGGCAGCCTGATTGGCGCCATCACCGCCGCTAACTATTTTGGGCTGGTGCTGGGGGGCAAGGTTGGACATAACCTGATCGCCCGCGTGGGGCATATCCGTGCCTATGTTTCCTGTGCCGGGATTATCACCGCCTCTGTGCTGGGTCACGGCCTGACCGATTTCCTGCCTATGTGGATATTCCTGCGGCTGATTATCGGTCTCTGCATGATGTGCCAGTATATGGTGCTGGAGAGCTGGCTGAACGACGGGGCTGAAACCGGACAGCGCGGGCTGATTTTTGGTTTCTACATGGTGGCGACTTATCTGGGGCTTTCAGCAGGGCAGGTGATGCTGATGACGCAGATTGGCTCGGGCAGCTCCAGCCTGCTGATTGTGGCGCTCTGCTTTGCGCTCTGCCTGGTACCCATTGCCCTGACTACCCGCACCAATGCGCATCCCATGACGCCAGCCCCTATGGAGCTGGGCTATTTCTTCCGCGCTATCCCTAAAATCCTGCTGAATACGCTGGCCACCGGCATGGCCGTCGGCGCTTTTTACGGCATGGCGCCGGTCTATACCAGCCAGCTGGGATTCAGCACGCAGCAAACCGGCCTGTTTATGGCCATTACCATTTTTGCCGGGTTAATCTCCCAATTCCCGCTGAGCTGGCTCTCTGACCGCATCGATCGCAACCGCCTGCTGATGTACACCGCAGCGCTCTATACCCTGGCCGCGCTGCCTCTGACGCTGGGTCTGCAGATAAGTTTTCTCTGGGCCGTGGCTGCAGCCTTTGTCACCAGCATGATGCAGTTCTCGCTCTATCCGCTGATCGTAGCGATGGCGAACGACAGCGTCGCGCCGGAGAGAAGGGTCTCGCTCACCGCATGCCTGCTGATGGCCTTTGGGATAGGTGCCTGTATTGGTCCGCTGATCACCGGGGCGATTATGCAGCCGCTGGGGGGCAATATGCTCTACGCCTTTTTCTGCCTTTGCGGCGGCGTGATCGCCGTAACCAGCTGGTTTACCAGCAGAACGCCACAGATCGTGACTGAAGCGCCTATCCCCCATGTCGCTTTGCCGGACAGTTTAACCAGCTCGCCATTAGCCGCAGCGCTGAATCCTACCATTACGGAAGAAGATATCCAGGCGGCGATGGTTGATACGGAGGCGGAAACTGGGGAAGCGGAAACCAGCCCCGATACTCGCTGATTTCCTGACTCGTAAACAGGGTGAACATTATTCAACCTGCAAAGTTGCTGATATTTTAATTGCCGCCAGAACAGAGACCAAAACGCGCTCTTTTGCCTTCAGTTTAATCCTAAAGTTGATCACTTCTGGTGATTGTTTATACTGTTACCACTTTACAGTAATAGATGGTCCGAATAGGGGATTGCATGTCAATCAGAGGATTAGTCTGGCTGGGGGTCATCGCAGGATGCATTGCCTGTTGGGCCCTGCTTATCTGGTGGGGGAGTTAAAGATGAGTGACAAAAGTGCAGAAGATCGCGCCCAGGAGGTAGAGACAGGCCCCTTTGCGGGATGGTTACTGACACCAAAACAGCAGACATTTTTAGAACTCTGTTGGTCAGATGCTGCGGAAAACGACAGAGATTCCTCTCCACCTGCCAGCCAGAACAGCGGGTGAGACTGACTGGCCGATGGCGTTCTGTTATTCCATTCTTCAACAGCCTCGCCTGAGCTGCCGCCTGAGGAGAGAAGCCCTGCCCGGGATGATTCTGTCATCTCCTCTCCACAAAGCTGTCATCAAGCTATGCCAGAGTAGCCTCTTCTGAAAGTAACCTGATGAGCGCCAGCGGACGGCACTCATCCAGATGTCCAACCAGATGAGGCGCACATGACCGTTATTGAACTGCATCAGCCGAAATTAGCCGAGACCTTTATCGATGAGAGCGTGACCCTGCGCGAGACTCAGATCGGCCGCTGTTGCGAAATTCTGGCTCACACTCACCTTGAGTACGCCAGCCTGGGTGACTACTCCTATCTCGGCCCTTATTGCACCGTGGCGGATACGATCATCGGCAAATTCACCGCTATTGCCGCCAACGTGCGTCTGGGCGCGCCGAATCACCCGATCAGTCGCGCCTCGCAGCACCGCTTTACCTACTGTCCTGAATATTACAGCACCACCGCAGAGCGCGACCGGGAGTTCTTTGCTGCCCGCCGGGCGGACAAAGTGGTTATTGGTCATGACGTCTGGATTGGTCATGGGGTGACGGTGTTACCGGGCGTCGTGGTGGGTGATGGCGCGGTACTGGCCGCTGGTGCAGTGGTCACCAAAAATGTTGCCCCCTACACGATTGTAGGGGGCGTGCCCGCGCGGGCGATCAAAGAGCGGTTCTCGCGTGAGACAGCTCAGCGGCTTTCACGAATCGCCTGGTGGGAGTGGCCGATGAGCGACATCATGGCGCATCTGGGAGCGTTCAAATCCTCTGATATCGAGGCATTTTGCGACCGGTGGGATCCGCACACTCAGTCACGCTAATCGCCGGAAGACTTTTTAACGATTTGTCTGCGGGTAAAGAGCCGCGTCATCGGTACCCCCATCAGCGCAAATACGCCGCCCAGCGCCGTGGCCTCCAGCCGGTGGGTGGCCACTTCCGTTTGCGACAGGCCCAGGCTTGAGATCATAAACACCACCATCAGCGTGACAAAAAAGGTAAAGACAAAATAGGATTTTGAGATCAGCGAATAGGAGAAGGTGAACGCGATATAGCCGCTGAAAATAAAGCCACAGACCAGGAACAGCGGACTGTGCCAGTAGCTAATCAGCGTCGCCGCCAGAATGGTGCCCATCAACGTTCCCAGCACTCTTGCCTGGACCCGTGAAAAAGTATCTTTGTAATTATTCCTCAGGCAGAAAAGCAGCGTCATTCCCGCCCAGTAGCCATTTTTCATCTGAAAAATCTCCACGGTGCTCAACGCCAGACACATCGTCAGCAGGGCGTAGAAAACGGACCATTGCAGATGAATTTTGTGTTTGTACTTACGCAGCGTAACCCGGAAAAACATCAGCCAGGCGTAAGGGCTGATATCTTTGCGATGAAACGGATAGCGCCGGAAAACCAGATAAAGGAAGGCCATTTGCAACAGGCCGCCCGAGCCGGTCAGTGCGGCGCGTCCGGAGGCGTGCTCCAGCGTTCCGGCATAATACCCCGACACCAGGTAGGCCACTGACCACTGCAATACCATCCACCAGGCGCTGTTATCCACGTTGGCGAGGGCGACATACACGCCAGCATAAAGCATGGCGCCTGCAATATAGAGCGGCATCACGTTGCCGGTCAGGCAGCCAAGCCAGGTAGAGATGGCCAGGCCAATACAGGTGGTCAGAAGCAGAGAGAAGGCGGAGCCTCCCCAGGTTTTACTGGCACCGAACGCCAGCGTCAGCGCGCCGCTGGCCATCACGCTGGCTGCCGGAACCTGATCCAACCTGAACCCTACCAGATAAATCACCACGATCGCGGGCAGGCAACAGAGGCCAAGTAACATATCCTGTTTTAGCGCGGCGGGAAGAAGCATAATCAACTCACTGTTGCAGAAAATAAAAAGCAGGAATGGGTTCTCTCTGAAAGCTGTTTTACCTCTCCCTCAGATGCCGCTTGCAAAAAAATCTTTGCTGAGTAGGCTGGTGCTCCAGAGCAGGGGTGTACCCTTTTGAGGAGATTATGATCAAGTCGTTAATTGCAATTGCCGTGGGTGGAGCCGCAGGCAGCCTGCTTCGCTGGCTGCTCTCGCTTCGTCTGAATGCGCTCTTCCCAAGCCTTCCTCCCGGCACGCTGACGGTAAACCTGGCCGGCGGTTTTATCATCGGGGCCGCGATGGCCTTTTTCCTGCGTAATCCTGAACTCGATCCCGCCTGGAAGCTGTTAATCATTACCGGCTTCTGCGGAGGATTAACCACGTTCTCCACCTTCTCGCTGGAGATCGTCACCCTGATGCACTCCGGCAATTATCTCTGGGCGATGACTTCTGTGTTCACGCATGTGATTGGGTCGCTGCTGATGACCTTTGCCGGCTTCTGGCTGGTTTCACTTCTGGTCTAGGGTAATTTCAACTTTGGGCTCTTCCGGCTCCAGCGCCAGCGCGCTGGCGCTGGCTGCATCAAACAGCGACAGGCTTTCGACCTGATCCAGCATAATTACCTTGCGAAAGGCCATGGCGGACTTGGGTTCAGAGTCCATGGTGATGTTGTGCTCGGCATACCATTTGCTGTAGTTGTGCTCAATATTGAGGTTTAGCGTCTTGCCATCGCGATAACCGCTCAGCATGGGAATAAGCACTAAATTTGAAGTGGAAGTCGTTTCATAGGTGGCCGTATGGATCATGCCGATATAGATGCGGCGGGATTTCAGGGTCACCCAGGCGAGTTCTCCCTCCTCCATGCACTGAAACAGCAGCCCTTCGACGCCATTGGCGCGGGTCAGTTTCTTATAGAGTTTTTTACGGCCTGTACTGTTAAGCCTGGCGCTGCCGGACCAGCTTGAGCGATAGATACAGAACGCCACTGCGAAAGCGAGCATGATAACCACCGGCGCCTGGATACCCAGAAAGCTCCAGTTCATAAACTCAATCTGCCAGTGGCGGTGCAGGCCGTCGCTCAGTTCAGGTATGGCGTTAAAGAGGGCGGAAACGGCCAGTAGCACCAGCCAGACAAGACCGGTAGCAATCACCCCTTGCAGGACAAAAATACAGCCATAAAGAGCAACCAGGAAGTAGACATCCCAGCCAAATGAACGTTTTACTTTAAAGCGGGTGGAGAGGTCCCGGCTGGTGTACCAGTAACCGCACACCATCAGCACCATAAATATTGCCGTTCCCATCTCAGGCCCTCTTCAGCGCATTAACGTGGCGGGCGAAATCCTGATGAACCTCAGCGCTGGCGATATTGACCGTAGCGCCGCCATCTTCATCAATAAGAATGCGCTCACCTTCTTCGATCGACTCTTCGATATCGCGCTGGCTCATAACCTGCAACAACGCTTCAGGGCTGGAGAAAAGGGAAAACAAAAGCTTGAACATAGCAATCCTTCCTGATGAACAGAGAGTAAGCCTGGCCGCCAGTGCGGCAGACTTCTATCAGAATAGTGTGAAAGCAGGCGAAGGTGCCCTCCGTGGCACAGATTTTTAGCTCCCTGATTGCGGGGCGGGCTCGTCCTGAAGATGTTTTTTGAAATGCTTCTCAATCTGCTCCAGCGTTTTGCCCTGCGTTTCAGGCGCAAAAATAATAGCAAAGATGCCGCCAGCGACGCCGATAGCGGCAAAAGCAAAGAAGCAGGTCGTCAGACCAAAAGCTTCCAGCAGGATCGGAAACATAAACGCGATGGAAAAGTTGGTCATCTGCATGGCAAAGACGGAAATCCCGTTGGCCATGCCGCGAATACGCATCGGGAAAATTTCTGACAGCAGCAGCCAGGTGACCGGTGAGAGTGCGCCCTGCTGGAAGCAGAGGAAGATCAACATGCCTGCCAGGACCAGATAGCTGCGTAACACGTCTGGTTCTCCCTGCACCGTTTCCGGCATCAGCCAGGTGACCAGTCCGATAGCCAGCAGCGTACAGGTACAGCCAATTTGCCCCACCAGCAGCAGCGGACGACGGCCAAAGCGGCTCAGCATCATGATGCCGACGAAGGTCATCACCACCGAAATCACACCGTTGGCGATGGTGGCCAGCAGCGATGCATTGGTGCCCAGGCCAGTAGCCTGCAACATCGTGGGCGCATAAAACATGATGGTGTTCACGCCGGAGAGCTGTTGCAGCATGGCAATACCGATGCCCAGCGCCACCAGCCGCTTCATCCAGACGGAAATGGTTTTTTGACGACGGGCATGCTTCTGGCTTTTGGAGTCCATGGATTTGCGGATCTCGCCCATCTCTTTTTCCACCATACGGGACTGGCGGGTTCGCTCCAGCACGTCGCGGGCTTCACGGTAGCGGCCATGCATGGCGTACCAGCGCGGCGTATCCGGCAGGAAAAGCATACCGACCCAGAGGATAACCGCCGGCACACAGGCTACGCCAAGCATCCAGCGCCAGGTGGTCTCTCCACCCCAGACTTCATTGATCGCCGCGTTGCTGGTGTAAGCGATCAGCTGGCCGGAGACAATCATCAGCTCCTGCAGCGTGACAAACTGCCAGCGGCGGTTGGCCGGAACGATTTCCGCGATATAGATCGGCACAATCGCCGCCGCGCTGCCCACGGCCAGGCCCAGAATAAAGCGAAAGATAATCATCATCACGACGTTGGGCGCCATTGCGCATCCCAACGAGCCGCACATAAAGATCACCGCCATTACCAGGATCACTTTTTTACGGCCGAAACGGTCGGCTAAATGTCCCGCGCAGATGGCGCCAATGGCCGATCCCAGAATCAGGAAGCTGGTCACCATGCCGGTGGTCAGCGAGGTCAGGTGCAGGTCGTGCTTCATAAACAGTAAAGCACCAGCAATCACGCCGGTGTCATAGCCGAAAAGCAGGCCGCCCAGCGTGGCAATAAACGCAATTACTTTAACCAGCGGCTCGGTTGACTGCGGTGAAGCCGCTGCCGTGCCCGATTTGCCGCTGTTAGATGAATCAGTCACAAGTTACTCCCTGGAATTATGTAATTATTCTGATTGGCTGTGATGGGGATCACAGACCTTTTAATCTAATCCAGGAACGGGAATTTGACAGGAAAAAACGTAATTAAATTTCATTCTGGCAGGATGCCGGGCAGGGGCGGGGACGATGGAGCAGTGACAGCAGTTTTGGAATGCAATGAGATAAACGCCTTAAGCAGGCTGCCGGAATAGCTTCCGGCAGCCTGACGGTCACGACAGGCTTCGGGTATATCTTGCCGCAGGTGTCGGGGTATGAATACGGGGTTGATGCGTTCCCGAGCGCGGCCGACAGCTCTCTTTGAGCTTGTTAAGCGAGGCGGGTGCGCTCTCCTGCGCTGCGGTCACAACACTCTCATCATCGTTATAATCCTCCAGCCATGAAAGGTACTCCGCCATGACGAGAGTGACATCTTCGCCAGGTTGCGTGGTACGAATGTAAAGCTGAGCAGATAGTTTGGTTTTATCCTGGATGTAAATTTCATACTTTTTGTTCCAGGCCTGCGTATCGGGACGCTCGCGCAGAACAACGTCATTGAAGCGCAGATGCTGCCAGCGCGTGAGCCTCTGATAAAAATGCATTTTATCCATGACGGATTAACCTCTCCGTTTTTCTCTGTGTGTAGTTCAAAAAAACCGCCCTGGACAGCGGGCGGAATAACGTCGTCGTGCAAATAATTAAAATGAGGGATAGCACCACGCCGGATGGAAGGCCGTGTGGATGATTAAATCTAGACTAATTTTGCCGCTTCGCCATTGCTGCCACCATTTTTCAGAAAATTTGCAGGGAGTGATGTCATATTCTTTCATTAACCTGCCAGGTTAACGTATTGAAAGAGTGGAGAAAACGTGACTCATAGTCTTCGTAAACCGCTAAATCCTGTTTACTCTTTACCTGAGGTGGTGGTAATTTCATGAAAAAATCATCTCAGGAGCTGGGTTATGAAACAGTTAGTAATCGACATGTTGATGAAGATTGCCAAAATTGACGTGGATGCGAAGGAACTGACTGCACAAGTTGAGGCCCAGTCTTTATTGATTGCCGCGCTGTTACTGACTGCAGGCAAAGAAGGTGCATCAAATATTTCTGAAAACATTCAGAACGCCATCGTGGCGGCCTCAAGCTCTGGCAAAGGCTTTCTGCAGTCAGACGTTGATCTGCTGCTGACGCATGTAAACAGACTGCTGGCCGTTACGCGTTATGTCGATGAGAAAGCTAATGCGGCAGAACCGAGTTGATTCTGAAGGAGATGAGAATGTCTGACGTTGAAAACCGCCCGCCGTTACCGCCTTTCACCCGCGAGAGCGCTATCGAAAAAGTGAGATTAGCCGAGGATGGCTGGAACAGCCGTAACGCGCAAAAAGTGGCTCAGGCCTATACGCTGGAGACCCAGTGGCGTAATCGCGCAGAATTTGTCACTAACCGCCAGGAAGCGGAAGCGTTTCTCAGCCGGAAGTGGAGAAAAGAGCTGGATTACCGCCTGATCAAAGAGCTATGGGCCTTTGAAGGCAACCGCATTGCCGTACGCTACGCCTATGAATGGCATGATGACTCAGGCAACTGGTTCCGCTCTTACGGCAACGAGAACTGGGAGTTTGACGACAATGGGTTGATGGCGAAGCGCTTTGCCTGCATCAACGATATGCCGATCGACGAGACGGAACGCAAATATCACTGGCCGCTGGGAAGGCGCCCGGACGATCATCCGGGCCTGAGTGAGCTGGGACTGTAATATCCCTGTGCATCATTCAGTGGATCTCTCTACTTCACCACCGGCTGTTTATTCAGTGAGAGGGCACTGATAAATGTGTCGTCAAGCTGCAGATGTTGCTTCACCAGTTCCGGCGGCGTGCTGGCCAGCCACTGATTCAGAGAGATATCCGAGTAATAATCGCTTTTGAATAACTCAAGGAAACGTAGCTTACCTTTGCCGGTATTTTCAATGTAATGACCCATGGCGAAGGGAACATAGCCAACATCCCCTGCCCGGTAGTCAAAGGTTCTGGCCTTGCCCGACGAGGCAAACACCCCCATGCGTCCTTCCCCTTCCAGATAATATTGCCACTCATCATTATTGGGATGCCAGTGCAGCTCACGGAGTCCGCCAGGCTCAATTTCGACCAGGGCTGCAGCAATCGTTTTTGAAACCGGGAAGTTTGAGGAGTCGGTAATTCTCACTGTGCCGCCAGCGGACTTAACAGGCTCCTGCGCTAACATTCGGTGAGTGAAACTGATTTTGGATTTTGCCGCTCCCTGGATAGTGTCAGACGAGAGAGAGCCCGGAACCTGGCCGGCAAAAATATACTCCTCATCAGGGGAAGGGAGCTTTGAAAAAGTCGACACCGGTAGCTGGAAGTTTTTGGCAAGGATCTCTGGCGGGATATGTTTAAACCAGTCGGAGAGAAGAAAGGTACTGTCCTCATCGAAATTACCGTTATCAAAGGCTATTAAGAATTGGCATCCATCGGGTCCCAGTCCCTGAATGGAGTGGGGTATGCCAGGTGGAAAGTACCAGAGATCGCCAGCTTCAATGTCATCAACAAACCACCCGCCTTGAGTATCAAAGGCCGTGACGCGTGCCGTGCCAAAAGTCATGTAGGCCCACTCCCCCTCCTTATGCCAGTGTAGCTCTCTGATGCCACCAGCGTTCAGACGCATATCGACCCCGGCGATGGTGGTGGAGATGCCTAATTCGCGCTGTGATACCTGCCTTGTCCAGCCACCGCTGCCCTTGCGGACATGGGCATCACTGAATGAGTAACGCAGATTAGGCAATGTGCCGCTGTCGGTCGCCGGAGGATCAACGATATCGGGATTTTCTGCTTCACGTATCGGATCGTGAGGGCCAGGATCGCGGCCACCCGGCTGGCCACCCGCCGGATAAGCCTTAATGCTGTTATCATGAGCATGCACCTGACCGGCAGCCAGCGCGACCGTGCCGCCTGCGGCAAAGGCCATAAAACGTCTTCTGGATAATGTCGTCATTAACGTTACTCCATTCTCTGTTAATCGGTGAGAGGCAGTCGTTCGCCTGCCATACCGTTATAAACAGAGAAAGAATTAAGCGTTTAACATATTTGTAACGTCCTCAGGAATGAACAGAAAGCTTAAGAGAAAATGGCTATTTATTCTGTTGAAGAAAAAAGAATGCGTTTAGTGCTGGTATAAGTTCAAGCGTAAATGAGCGGCTATTTTCGCACTAAAAGCCTAATTGATAAGGTCTGTTTAGGCAGGGTTTACTTAGTGGCAGCAGTAACAGACGTAATAAAAAGTTACTGATTACATGATTAAGACTTAAGTATCAAAACCAGATTAAGCGCGTTGTTCACCGGGCAAGGCGTAGCGTAGCCGCGTTATTGCGGTGGATTAAGAAAAGATATCATCAGGGTGTTTAGCAGGAAGGTTACGCACTATAATCAGCGCAGCCATTGTGATAAACAATCTGCAGGAATGCAGGCTTAGCGCTCGTCTAAAAAGGAAGAGACCCCTCTGATGTTTTCTCGCTTTTTCATTTATCGTCCCGTCTTCGCGTGGGTTGTCGCCATTTTAATCATGCTGCTTGGCGCACTCTCCATCACCTTGTTACCCGTTGAGCAATATCCTGATGTGGCGCCGCCATCGGTGAATATCAGCGCGACCTATACTGGCGCTTCGGCGGAGACGCTGGAAAACAGCGTTACGCAGGTGATTGAGCAGCAGCTTACCGGGCTGGATCACCTGCTCTATTTCACCTCCAGCAGCAGCTCGCAGGGAAACGTCACGGTGACCGTGACCTTCAGCCAGGGAACCGATCCTGATACTGCACAGGTTCAGGTACAGAATAAGGTGCAGCAGGCGCTCTCACGTCTGCCCAGCGAAGTGCAGCAGCTTGGCGTCACGGTAACCAAATCGCAGTCGAACTTTTTGCTGGTGATGGGGTTGTATGACACCAGCGGCAGAAGCAACAGCACCGATATTGGCGACTGGTTGGTGAGCAATATGCAGGAGCCGCTGGCGAGAACCGAGGGAGTGGGGGATATCCAGGTTTTTGGCGGCCAGTATGCGATGCGTATCTGGCTGGATCCGTTCAAGCTAAGTTCCTACTCTCTGCAACCTTCTGACGTGACGTCGGCTATTCACTCACAGAATATTCAGGTTTCAGCCGGTAAAATCGGCGGCCTGCCTTCTCCTGAAAATCAGCAGCTCACTGCCACTGTCAGAGCCCAGTCGCGATTACAGACACCCGAGCAGTTTCGCAACATTATCGTTAAAAGCGATAAAAGTGGCGCCATCGTGCGCGTTGGCGACGTAGCCAGGGTTGAACTGGGCGGTGAATCCTATGATATGACCACCCGATTAAACGGTCATCCTGCTGCCGGGGTCGGGGTGATGCTCGCGCCGGGCGCCAACGCGCTCGATACCGCTACGCTGGTGAAAAATAAAGTGGAGGAGTACCGCCACTCTATGCCGGCGGGCTACGAAGTGGCTTACGCATTAGACAGCACTGACTTTATTAAAATCTCAGTCGAAGATGTGGTTATCACGCTGATTGAAGCTATTGCGCTGGTGGTGGTGGTGATGTATCTGTTTCTGCAGAACATTCGCGCCACACTGATCCCTGCGTTAGCGGTGCCGGTGGTGCTGCTTGGAACCTTTGGCGTGCTGGCTCTCGGTGGCTATACCATCAATACCCTGACGCTGTTTGCTATGGTGCTGGCGATCGGGCTGCTGGTGGATGACGCCATTGTGGTCGTGGAGAACGTAGAGCGCATCATGCACGATGAAGGCCTGCCCGCCAGAGAAGCGACCGAGAAGTCGATGAAAGAGATTTCCGGTGCGCTGATCGCAATCGCCCTGGTGCTGTCAGCCGTGTTTCTACCCATGGCGTTTTTTGCCGGCTCAACGGGGGTAATTTACCGACAATTCTCCGTCACGATTATTGCCGCGATGTCCTTTTCAGTGCTGGTAGCGCTCACCTTAACGCCGGCGCTGTGTGGCCTGTTGCTCCGGCCCGGAACACCGCACCGTAAAGGGCTCTTCGGCGGCTTTAACCGCTTCTATTCCGCCACAGAGCGCAAATATCGCCGCAAAGTAGTGAGTACCTTGCGCCGTCCGCTGATTATGGTGTCACTCTATGCGGCAATAGGGGTGGTGCTGTTTGTGATGTTTACCCGCCTGCCAGGCAGTTTCCTGCCTGGCGAGGATCAGGGCAGTATTATGTTGCAGGCGACACTCCCTGCCGGCGCGACGGCCAGTCGCACCGAAGCGGTAAACAAACAGATTGTTGACTGGTTCCTGAGTAAAGAGAAAGCGAACATTGATGTGGTATTCACCATCAACGGTTTCAACTTCAGCGGTGCGGCGCAAAACGCAGGCATGGCGTTTATCAAGCTCAAAAACTGGGATCAACGACCAGGCCGTGAAAACTCCGCTGATGCGATAGCCGGTCGCGCAACCGCTGCGCTGTCAACAATACGCGATGCCCAGATCTTTGCCCTGACGCCGCCTTCTGTACCGGGGCTGGGACAGAACAGCGGCTTTACTTATGAATTGTTAGCGAGTGGCGGCACTACCCGTAGCGAGCTGGAAAGTCTGCGGGATCGGCTACTGCAAGGCGCCGCGCAGAGTCCGGAGCTGATGGCGGTAAGGGCTAATATCCTGCCGCAAACACCGCAGCTGCAGGTCGATATTGATACCAATAAAGCGGTCGCCCTGGGCCTGCAACTGGACGATGTGACCGATACTTTAACCAGCGCTTGGGGCGGTGCCTATATCAACGACTTTATCGACCGTGGACGCGTTAAGCGCGTGTATGTCCAGGGCGAGGGAGAGTATCGTTCGACCCCCTCTGATTTGGGTAAATGGTATATCCGTAACAGCGAGGGCGGCATGACGCCATTCTCTGCCTTTGCATCTACCCGCTGGAGTATGGGGCCGGAAAGTCTTAACCGTTATAACGGCTCCGCCTCCTATGAGATCCAGGGACAGAATGCAGAGGGTTACAGTTCTGGGGAGGCGATGAATACCATTGAGCGGCTGGCAAACCAGCTGCCTGCCGGCACGACGGGCGCATGGAGCGGCCTTTCACTGCAGGAGAAACAGGCTGGCGGCCAGTCAACCACGCTGTATGCGATTTCGATCCTGGTGGTCTTTCTCTGTCTGGCTGCGCTGTATGAGAGCTGGTCAGTGCCCTTCTCGGTACTGTTAGCGGTTCCGCTCGGCGTGCTGGGGACGGTGCTGGCTGTCGCACTGCGAGGATTGAGCAATGACATCTATTTTCAGGTGGCGTTGTTAACCACTGTCGGGCTAACCTCCAAGAATGCGATCCTGATTATTGAGTTTGCTGAAGAGGCCGTCAGACAAGGCAGCTCGCTGAGTAGTGCCGCGCTGCAGGCGGCGCGGACGCGCTTACGACCCATTATGATGACTTCTCTGGCATTTATTGCTGGCGTTATCCCGCTGGCGGTGGCCACCGGAGCCGGGGCCAACAGCCGTATTGCTATCGGCACTGGCATTATCGGGGGCACGCTGGCAGGTACCGTACTGGCACTATTTTTTGTGCCGCTGTTCTTTGTGCTGGTGAAGCATTACCTCACCCGGCACCGCGCGACTAAATAAAATCTTGCCGTCTCTGCAGGTTCACCTGCAGAGACGAGCTGCTGCGGCGTTAAGCTACCGGGCAGATCATTTCTCTCCCTTCACCACCGTCATCTCGGTACCTTCCTGCCGGTGCACCTCACCGCACAGCAGCACGGCATCAGGCCTCCGCTGATGAATACGTCCCGCCATTTGCTCACACGCTACCTGAGTAGGAAAAATATGCTCTGACACGGGCAGTGCATCGCAGGCATCGTAACCGCAGGCGCTGACAAGCAGAACAAACCCAATCAACATCGCTCGCTCCTGTGATGAAACAGACCCAGCGGTAAGTATAGGCTATGAGCCGCACGTTTCCCCTCCTGAGTAGAGGTGATATAACAAAAGTCTCTACTCAGGAGGGAGGTGATAATGCAATTTCATGGGCTTTCTGCTTTTCCTGTCACACCGCTTAACACGGGAGGTGAGGTTGATGTCGCAGCGCTTGAAAAAATCGTGCTACGGCTCAGGCAGGCTGATGTCGATTCAGTGGGGCTTCTTGGCAGTACGGGGCTTTATGCCTTTCTTCGCCGGGAAGAGAAGCGAAGGGCGATTGAGGCTACGGTAAATTGCCTGCAGGGCAGCGTGCCGGTTATGGTCAGCGCGGGTGCACTCCGCACCGATGAGGCAATTGCCCTGGCGCAGGATGCTGAAGAGGCAGGTGCCGATGCACTGCTGCTGGCCCCTGTTTCCTATACGCCGCTAACCGAAGAAGAGGTCTTTCAGCATTTTGTTGCAGTCTCTGAGAGCACTTCATTACCTCTCTGTATCTATAACAATCCGGGGACAACACACTTTACCTTTACGCCCGCTTTACTGGCCCGGCTTGCCAGTCTGCCTGGCGTCAAGGCGCTGAAGTATCCCTCTTCAGAGCGGACCGACAGCGCTTTTATCTCCTCATTGAGAGCGCACTTTCCTCGGGATTTTGCTCTGGGGTTCAGCGTGGACTGGCACGCACCTGAAGCGATGTTAGCCGGAGGCGATACCTGGTATAGCGTGTTGGGCGGTTTACTGCCCGCGCAGGCGATGTCGCTGGCTTTAGCAGCGCGCCAGGGGGATGGCGATCGGCTTGCCCTGCTGAATGCCGAACTTCAGCCAATGTGGACGCTGTTTAAAACGCTCAGCAGCCTGCGCGTCATGTATTGCGCAGTGGAGATTATGGGGATCTGTACGCCCGTCTTACCACGGCCTCTGTTACCGCTGAGAGCGGAGGAGTGTCGAAAAGTGGAAGCGGTGCTGCGTGAACTGAAGAGCGTGTAACCCGAAGGCAGAGGAAGGGAAAAGCGGCCTGTCTCAGTGTCCGGTAAACGGTCAAAGAGACAGGCAATGCGCTTTAGTGCGCCTGGGTGCCGGTAGTGGTGGTGGTGGTACCGGTGTTAGAGCCATCGCCGCCGCCGCCCATGGTAGCCAGAGCAATACCCAGTAAAGCACCCACTGCGCCGATACCTACCGCATTGGAGTTGCCATCAGACATCGCAGTGGCTTCACTTCCTGCCGCTGCGCCAGTAGTAGGTGCAGCATAAACGCTGGCGCTGGTGGCCATCATCAGTAACAGCGCAAGCGCGTTCATTTTTCTCATTTTATCGCTCCTCGGGAAGGTGTCAGGGGGCCAGGAAGCAGAGCATAATTTTAAAGTTCAGGGTTGAACAGAGGACGACTGACAAGGGAATATTATCAGTCTGATTAAGAGGTTACAGAAACAGATCCGTTGATTTTAAGAGTGATTTATCGCAGTAAAAACGGCGTTTTCTTTGCAGGGCCTTTGGTGAGGTGAATATCTTCAGATAAAGACAGAATTATCTCAGAGCCGGCCGCCGCTGACGGAATGGAATATTGGGTCAGGGTGGCCATAATACGCAGCCATTTCAGACTTTATTATTTCCGCTGTTTTAAGAATAAATACCGCTACATTTTTCCCCGCTTTTCCCGTTATTTTCTCCTAACTCAAATTTATTATTACATGAACAGGATGTGAGCCAATATTTTCAGCTGTTGCCAGATATAAACACATTGAAATAAAAGGCAAAAAATTTATGCGATTACTCCTGGTTTTACAGCGGAAGTGAAGGGTTTTAAGAACTCACGAAGTTAATTGTGGCCTACTGCAAGTCACCCTTTAGCCAGAGGCTCAACTATGTTGTTATCTGCGTTTTCTTATATCAAAGATAAAACCGGTTACTTGAAGGAATTCATCTCCGATCCGCGGAAAACAGGTACCATTGCACCTTCTTCTCTGGCTCTGTGCAAAACGATGTCAAATGCCGTTGACTGGAGCCAGTGCACACGCATTGCCGAGCTTGGCGCAGGAGATGGTGTGTTAACCCGACATCTGCTGACGCGGATGCGGCCGGATGCAGAACTGCTGGCCTTTGAAACTAACAGCCGCTTCCACCCTAAGCTGGCAGCTCTTCAGGATGAAAGGCTGAGGGTGACCGGCGCCTCTGCCGAAGCCCTTAATGAAGAGTATGACGCTATATTTTCAGGCTTGCCGCTCTTATCCCTGCCGAAGGCGGTGCGTCACGGCATCCTGGAGCGCGCAGCCTCATTACTGAGTCCGCAGGGCGTCTTTGTTCAGTTCCAGTACACCTCGCTGTCAGAGCCGCTCATTTCTGAATACTTTGCCTGGAACCGGACCCGCGTGCTGTGCAATCTGCCGCCTGCATGGGTGTACCGCTGCCACTCGCTCGATAATTTACCGCAAAAAAATGCCGGGTTTGGCTGGACTTAGCACGGTTGTGTGAAGAGAGTGTGACCATGAGATGGCATTCTCCGCGCGCTCTGCCAGGCTTAATGTTTACCCACAACAGGAGGAGAGAATGAGTATTGAAAGCGAGCTACCAACCTCAAGTGAAGATGAAGTCTGTAATATCATAGGCAAAGCGGTGGTTGACCTGAGCATCACGGGACAGCCGGTTAACAAGGCTACGCTGGCACTAAAATTGTTGGCGATGGCAGATCAGGATGGCGATGAAGAACGCATTTTGCTCTACTGGATCGCGCGGAAAGCGATCAACCAGCCACACAGATTTGCCTCATCACTCTATTGATGGCAGGTGGCAATCCGGCTCTTTGCCGAAAAAACGGCCGCTCAACTGAGCGGCCGTTTTTGTCTGTTCAGGTCACGCGTCGCACATAAGGGATGCGCTGGAGCAGAAAAATTATGCCCGCAGAGATGGCAAAGCAGGCCAGCGCCACCAGAGGAATGGTAATGATGGAGGAGTAACCGGTGAAATCCAGCTTCAGTACCGCTACCAGAGCTTCCAGGACTATGGCATGAACAAAGAAGATCCCCAGACTCAACCGTGAAAGAATTCTCAGCGCTTTAATAACAGGCCGGTTATAGCGGAATGAGGCGTTTAACAGCATGAAAAAGCAGCCCAGCGAGATGATGACCATCGTTGGTGCCGAATAGAACAGGAAGAGATCGTTTGGCCTGTAGATGCTTTTAGAGAAGGAGTAAGCCATTACGGCGGTCAGTACCGCAGCCAGCACAAAAATAATGGCCGAAATGGTTACCTTCGGGGTGATATTAAAACGACGAACCACGCCACCCAGAATATAAAAACCAGAGAGATAAACCACCATGTCAATATTGCTTGGTATAGGGAGCACGCTATTTTCCAGCAGGCTCGCTTTCACATTATCCAGCAGCACATAGACTGAGGCGAGAACAAACCAGACCGTCAGCGTGTAGTTTACCCGCTGCTGGCTGCCATGGGTGATGAACGTGTTAAGCAGCGGCGTCACCAGATAGAGCAGGATCATTGTATAAATGAACCACATATGCGGATAAGCGGGAGTACTGAGCAGATCCAGCAGGCTGACGGGCGCCTTATTAGCGTGAACCAGGTTGCTGTAAGCCAGATAAATAGCTGACCAGGCAATCAGTGGGATCACCAGATCAAGTACGCGGGTTTTAAGCGTGCTGAGCAGCGACTCATTTTTATTGAGTGAAACGTAGCCCGCTATCAGCAGGAAAAGCGGAAAAGCAATACGGCCCAGCGTTTCATACATTACCGCTACGGACCAGCCGGTGTGAAAGCGGGCAAACGGCAGCGCTGCAGTATGCAACAAAATGACGAAAAATGTTGCCACCAGAGTTAGCAGCTTAATATTGATCGTTTTCAATGCCTAACTCCTTGTCAAAAAGCATAATCTGAGAATAAGAGTCAGATTATCGCCATCCGGCTAAAGGTAACATATTCCCCGAGCCGGACGTATCTCCAGACAAGAAAAAAACTGCCCGTTATCAGGTATGCGTGCCTGATACCTCCAGCGTCAGGGTGGAAGGGCAGGTTTGCTGAGGCTGCACCAGCCGGTATTCCGCTTTCCCCTGGTGAATATACATACAGGCGCGTCCGGCGTCGCCACCATCCTGCTCCTGCGAAAGCGTCAGCGTAACGGGCTCAGCCTGCGCTAAGGAGCTGCTAAACGCGAAGGCGAGAACAATTTTCGTTAATCCATTCATATCAGAGAGCCAGAAAAAGTTTAAAAAGAGATTACCCTGACTGGCAAGCTTTGCGGGGAAAGGTTGTCAGCGTTATTGACCCTGGCATTATCGCAGGGGGGACTGCAAGTTCAGCTGGTCAATATCGGACGAAGCCTGGGGGCGCACCAGCAGACTACTCTTATTTTACCTGGTCTTAATTTCGCTAATGTGATCGAAGGGGTGTTTTGGCTTTATTAGATGATTGATAAGCTGAAAAAAGTGAATTAGTGAATAAAGCAGGAGAGATCGTTGGCAAAAAAAAGGACCAGATTGCTGCACATTTTTTTCAGCAAAAGAGGATTTGAGTTAAGGAGTAAAGCCGCTACAGAAGTAAGTGCCTGCTGCAGCGGCAGAGATTAGCCAATAAAGTCATCTTCCGTCTGATGCACGACCATCTCCAGCACATGCCGGTAGGTATCCAGCGAAACGACATCGCTGGTGGTTTCCAGGCGGTGAAGCAGTTGCGCAATGATCGTTTTATTGGTAACAGACCTACCGCTTTGCAAAATTTCAACAACAATCGAACCGAGAATAGCGACTTCGCTTTCAGCTTCCTGCATTTCGGCTTTAAAATAGTCCATTAATTCATGAGGGGAAGACGGTAATTCTGCATGCATCATTTTCTCTCCAAATATCCGGCCAGGACAACGGCAGGATGCAGGTAATAGTTTTTAAACGATCGATTTATTATTTTCAGCAAAAAGCTGCCTCGGGAAGTGGGAAACCCACTATCACTTCCTGAGGACATGCAAATGCATAATTCGTTACAGCGTAGAAAGGTAGTCGCTTTTTGCATGTTGTACAAGTTTATTTGGAAAATTGTACAACTTTGAAAAGGGAGCTGGAGTACGGCAAAAATTGGCTCAATAAATCAACATTGCCCGGCAAAAGGCAACGCCTCAGGGCAGAGGTCGCTGAGTAAAAGCAGCCCGCGTAAGAGCTGGAAAAAGTTAACCAGAATGGAGGAATGTTGTTAAAATTACCTTTTACTCCTTTTCATGGAAGCCACGATGACAACTGAAATCTCCCATCCTGCCAGCAGCCCAAAGCAGGCTGCGCTGCAACTGGTAATTGAACTGGTACGTGCCGGCAAACTCAGCCCATTGCAGGGTGACGCAGCAAATATGATCTCTATTTACGAGCAGTTCAAAGCCCATTTTGAGGCTGATAAGCACAAGCACGCTTCAGACTCCGCCATCTCCTGAAGCGCTTTAATTTTCAGGAGTTCGCCCCTCTCCTGAAACAAGGGCGGCACTTTGCCGCCCGTTTCACTCCCTGTAAAGCCACAACCCGTTAACTGACGATAAACCCTTTATCCATCCGCACGGCGCGATCGCACATATGATCGATCACATCGGGATCGTGACTCACCAGCACCATGGTCAGATTATCCTGCGCCTTCAGGCTGTTCAGCAAATTGAGAATTTCAGCCTGAACTGACATATCCAGGGCCGAGGTGGGTTCATCCAGCAGCAGGATTTTTGGCTGCAGCAGCAGCGCACGCACAATCGCCACACGCTGACGCTGGCCGCCAGAGAGCTGATGCGGGTAACGGTCGGCCAGCGCAGGATCCAGCCCCACGTGGCGGAATCCCTGATCGATACGATCGTTGATATCGGCCACTTTCAGCAGCTTCAGCGGCTCCGCCAGGGTACGACGAAGACGATGGCGGGGATGCAGCGAGGCGTAAGGATCCTGAAACACCATCTGCACATCCTGACGCAGCTGGCCGGTAAAGGCTTTACCCGGCTTCACAGCATGGCCAGCCAGCGACATCGCGCCTTGCCAGTTGGGGTTCAGTCCGGCAAGCACCCACAGCAGCGAAGACTTGCCGCAGCCAGAGGGGCCGACCAGACCAAAACATTCGCCAGGTTGTACAGTGAGCGTCACGTCATGCACCACGGTACGTTGTTCATATCCCTGACGATGGGAAACGCTGACTTCAGCCAGTTCAATCATGTTCACGCCAGGCCTCCAGCGCAGTGCGGTCCAGTACCGGTAATGTCTGCCCCTGCGTCGCCTTACTCGGGCGGCAGGACCAGAGCGTACTGGTATAGGGATGGGTTGCCCGCGGCAGGTCTGCGGCGGGCAGCGTATCCAGGATTTCGCCCTGATACATCACCATTACCCGCTCACAATGTTCGGAAACCTGCTGCAGATCGTGACTGATCAGCAGTAATCCCATGTTGCGTTGCTCCACCAGACGACGGATCAGCGCCAGCACCTGGTCGCGCATGGCGTGATCGAGTGCCGAGGTCGGTTCGTCGGCAATCAGACAGTGCGGATCGGCAATCAGCGCTATCGCCAGCATGACGCGCTGACCCATCCCGCCAGAAAGCTGGTGCGGATAGCGCTGCATCAACTGCTTAGGATCCGGTAATCCAACCGCATCCAGCATGTCACAAACTTTCTCTTTGATCTCCGCGCGGCTCAGTCGGGTGTGCAACTTCAGCGGTTCGGCAACCTGCCAGCCGATGGTGCGCATAGGATTCAACGCATATTTGGGATCCTGCATCACCATTGCCATACTGCTGCCTCGGAGCTGGCTCCAGCGGCGTTCGCTCAGGGTCAGGGCGTTTTCGCCCGCTACGCTCAGCGTGGCGGCCTGCAGATCAAGACCCGGCGAGAGTAGGCCCATCAGGCTGCGCGCCGTCAGCGACTTGCCCGAACCGGATTCGCCCACCAGCGCCACGCGCTCGCGGCCCAGCGTAAAGCTGATGTTTTTCACCAGCGGCTGGCCGGAGGCGCTGGCAATCCGCAGGCTGTCGGCGACGATAAGAGGAGGGGTTTCAGTTGCCATTTCGGGTATCCAGTCGGTCACGCAGGCCATCGCCCGTCAGGTTAAAGGCCAGGCTGGCAAACAAAATAGCGCCACCAGGGGCTGCCGCTACCCACCACTGGTCGAAAATTACTTTACTGCCTTCAGCTACCATCGATCCCCACTCTGCGGTAGGCGGCTGAACGCCCATGCCCAGAAAGCCCAGGCCGGCAGCAGAGAGAATGATCCCGCCCAGACTCAGCGCGGCGCGGACCACCGCGCTTGGCATACAAAGCGGCAGAATATGGCCGAACATCAGCCGCAGGCCATTAATACCCTGCATGCGGGCGGCGGCCAGATAATCACTACGGCGTAGCGCCAGCGTTTCCGCCCGCGCCTGGCGGGCAAATGGCGGCCAGCTGGTCAGCGCCAGCGCCAGCGCGCCGTTCATCAGTCCCGGACCCAGCATGGCGACCAGCGCGAGGGCGATCACCAGGTTAGGCAGCGACAGAAAGATATCGGTAATGCGCATCAGCACGCGCTCCGTCCAGCCGCCCAGGTAACCGGCGCTGATGCCAATCAGCATCCCCACCGGGATGGTCAGTACCAGGATCAGCGACACCAGCAGCAGCGTAGGGCGGGAACCGTAAATCACCCGGGAAAGCAGATCGCGGCCAAAGCCATCGGTGCCAAACCAGTGGGCAGCAGAGGGGGGCAGCAGGCGTGCCGACATCATTTGCGCATTGGGATCGTAAGGCGCCAGCAGCGGGGCCAGCAGCGCTGCCAGCAGCAGCACGGCCACCAGCGTGCCGCCAATAGCCAGCGAGGTCATGCGGGGACGACGTCGGCGCACAGGGGCGGCAACGTCGAGGTCGGTGAGATTTTGCGTCATCGGGTTCTCGGGTCTGTGAGCCAGGTTAAAGCATCCGCCAGCGCATTCAGCGTGATAAAACAGCCGCCAATCAGCAACGTTGAACCCAGAATGGCAGGCGTATCGGAAGCGAAGAGGGCGGTGGTCATATAGCGTCCCACTCCCGGCCAGGCAAAGACCGTCTCGGTTAATACCGATCCCTCCAGCAGCGTGGCATAGGAGAGAGCCAGCACGGTAATCAGCGTGCCCCGCACGTTAGGGAAAACGTGCAGCAAAAGAATGCGCCCACGGCCGGCACCTTTGGCGCGCGCCAGGGTGACATACTCTTTTCCACTCTCTTCCAGCAGCGCCGCGCGAAGCAGCCGAGTGATCCCGGCCATGGCCAGCAGCCCCAGGACCACTACCGGGAGCCAGAGGTGGGCGATCGCATTGCGGAACATCTCCGGGTCACCGGAAAGCCAGCTGTCTACCAGCACCAGCCCGGTTTTGGGTTCCAGCGTGTAGATCCAGATATCATCCAGGCGCCCTGGTCCGGCTGACCAGTGCAGCACGGCATAAAACAGCAGCAGCCCCAGCAGCCCGAGCCAGAACACCGGCACTGAATAGCCGAGCAGCGAGATCAGACGGGCAAGATTATCCACCACGCTGCCTGGTTTCCACGCGGCCAGTAGCGCCAGCAGAATGCCAAACAGCGCGCCAAAAATCATGGCGCAGGTGGCCAGTTCAATGGTGGCCGGGAAGGTGCGCAGCAAATCACTGCTCACCGCCTGATTGGTCAGGCGTGAAATCCCCAGATCGCCGGTGGCCAGATGGGTAACGTAATGCCAGAACTGCATCGGCAACGACTCATCCAGACCCAAATCGTGACGAACCTGGGCGTAGGTAGATTCACTGGCGTGATCGCCGGCAATCTGCAAAACAGGATCAACCGGCGACAGATGAGAGAGCATAAAGGTGAACGCCAGCAGGCCCAGCAGCGTCACCGCCAGAGAAGCCAGACCGGTGAACAGACGTCCACTTCGCAACCAGAAAAGCCGGGCGGACCCGGCTTTGGAAACAGAAACCGTCATTACTTGCTGACCTGGCTGTAGTAAACCATATCCGGGTTGATCCCCTGAACGTAGCCTTTCAGGTTATCGCGCAGCGCGATCAGGTTACGCGCCTGCAGACCCACCACATAAGGCGAATTCTTCTGCACTTCACGCTGCATGTTCTGGTAAAGCTCAACGCGTTTAGCCTTATCGCTCTCCGCGGTGGCTGCCAGCGTCTGCTTGTTCAGCTCAGGAATATGCCAGTTTGAACGCCATGCCAGCGTCTTGCTGCCATCTTCCGGGTTATAGGCAAAGGCGGCCGCGTTGGTGTTCGGATCAAAATAGTCCGCTCCCCAGGCGTTCAGCGTGGCTTCATATTTGTGCGCCTTGACTGAGGTGGCGACTTCGCTGCTGAGGCCTGGGATCAGCTCAACTTTAATGCCGCCTTTGGCAAAGCTGGCCTGCAGAGCCTGAGCAATATCCAGGTAGGGGGGCTGGTTGCTGACGCTGAGCTTAAAGCTGACGTTGTTCAGACCCGCCTTTTTCAGAATGGCTTTAGCCTTCTCAGGATCAAAGGTGTAGGGATTGTCGTTCAGCGCGCCCAGGAAGCCTTCCGGCAGGAACGCCTGATGCACCTGGAACTGACCTTTCAACAGATCGTCGGCAATACCATGATAATCAAACAGGTAGCGCGAAGCTTCCCACAGAGCAGGGTTTTTCAGCGCCGGATTAGCGTCAATATTAAACTGCATGTAATAGAGCGAAGCCATCGGGATCGCCATCGGCTTTACGCCCGCTTTGTTTTTCAGCGCGGCCATCTGGTCAGCGCCCAGGTTACGGGCGATATCCGCATCGCCCTGCTCAAGCAGCAGGCGGCGCGCAGCAGGCTCCGGCACATTTTTAATCAGGACGTTTTTCAGCTTAGGGGCACCGCCAGGAGAAGTTGGGTTAGCGGAGAGCAGCACCACTTCATGCGGAATATATTTACGGATCTGGAAAGGACCGCTGCCTGCGGAGTGAACGGCCAGCCATTTATTGCCGAAGTCACTGTTTTTGGCATTCGCCATCGCGGTTTTTTCATCAACGATAGAGGAGACCGGCGCTGCCAGCAGGCTCAGAACATAGGTAGGACTGACGTCAGCCGTCCAGCTGATTTTGACATGGTTCTGATCCACTTTAACCAGCTGCGCGTCCACGTTCTCTTTGGTCCAGCCCAGCTGGGTCAGGATAAAGGAGGGATCCAGATTCAGCTTCACCACGCGGCTCAGCGAGAAGATCACATCCTCAGGACGCAGCGGATTACCGGAAGCAAATTTCGCCCCGTCACGCAGGGTAAAGGTCATGCTGCGGTTATCGCTGCCGGGCTGCCAGGCCGTCGCCAGCGTGGGTTTCAAATCGGTCGGGTTTTGCGGGTCTGACTGCACCAGACGCTGATAAAGATTGGTGAAAGCCTGCACGGAAGTCAGCTCAAAGCCTTCTGCCGGATCAAAACTGCTGGCATCATCGATTGACTGAGCAATCACCAGCGTATCGGGTGGCGTCGCCGCCTGCACGGCAAACGAACCGGCCAGCGCAAGGGCGAGAACTGAGGGAACTAAAGTTTTCATGACGCTTCCTTACCTTTAAGTTGTTTGCGAGTGTAGAGTACCCGTAGCTAAGACAAATAGTAGATTATCCGCTATCGATAGATGAAAAAGTTATAAACAAACCGGAATGGTTATATTCGCTCAGCGCAAGGCCTTTACTGCGTCAACGTTATCCAGAGCCATGGAGAGACGCCGATTAGGTTATTCAACATATGCAGAAAGATGGGGAGCCGAAGTCCGCCTGATAAGAGTCTGGCATAACAGAGCAGCAGCGAGAGGGCGATCAGCGCAATCAGCGTCTGAAAATGGGTGTACTGCGTATGCATAGCCGCAAAACCGATTGAGGTGAGTAAGGCACAGGCCAGACGCTGCTTCGGCGCCCAGAGCAACAGCCCCTGCATCACGAATCCGCGAAATAAGATCTCCTCAAAAACCGGCGCCAGCAACACCACGGCCAGGGAGAAAAGGATCACTTTGCTCCGCCCTTCGCCAAACTGGCCGCCCGTCCAGCTCTCCTGCTGCAGATAAAAGGATTGTGAAGCGATCAGACCGAGCAGCAGCACGCTAAACAGCACTGCCTGGCGCCATGAAAACGTGCCGATCGGTATATTGGCATAACGGCTGCTATACCAGCGATAGAGCGGTACCAACGCAGAAAACTCCACCGCGCAAAGCAGCGGCATCAGCATGCCTGTTTCTGCCAGAACGGAATAGCCCGGTAATGCACTCACGATCACGGTAAGGGTGTACCAGACCAGGCACATTCCCATGCAGAGTAAGGTGCAGGTCACTTTGTCGGCATGATTGTTCATTGCACTGTTTCTCTGAGGGCGATCGGTGGATGGTAACAAGCGTCGGCAAAGCTGTCGAGGCGCCCGCATTCCTGTAAAAACGTCCTAAATTGTTGCTCTTCCAGGCCGATAGTGATTAGACGATCGCGTCTGGAGGACGAGAGGACCAGCGATTTCTTTTACGCCATACGGGCCATAACCAACATGGAGGGTTGAGTAGCCTGCTTGATAAGGTCCCGAGTTAATGAAATACCCCCCTGTACTTAGCCCGCTGCCCGTCGCAGACGGGCAGAAAACAACATTTTTTACCCGACGATTGTTAATGTCGCTGACGCTGCTGTTAAGCAGCGTGCTGCTGCTTTCCATGCTGATGGTGACGGGCATTGCCTGGCGCCAGAACGAGGATGCCGTGAAGCAGGAAACATTCCTGTTGCAGAATGCCTGGAAGGAGAGCCGCCAGAACATTCTGACTGACATCCGTGATTACGCTTTCTGGGGCGAAGCCTGGAATAACCTGCATCTGAAAGTCGATCGCGTCTGGGCGTTTGATGAGCAAAACTTCGGTCCCGGCCTGTTTACTGAATATCACTATGAAGGCGTCTTTGTTGTTGATGGGCAGGGCAGGACCAGTTATGCGGTGATCAACGGCAAGCTCTCTGATGTTCAGCTGGAAAGCTGGCTGGGGATCCATACTGCGCCCCTGATCCGCCACGCCCGTGCGCTGGCAGAAGAGCAAAGTGCGCTGACGCAAAATGCGATGATTGGCTCTACGCCAGCCATCGTGGCTGCAGCCCCTATTACTACGGGCAAAGTGCCGGGTCTTGAAATGAAAAAGGGCCCGCCTTCGGTAATGGTCTTCGTCAACCGCTTCACGCCTGAAAAACTGAAAGCGTTCGGCACCAGCGTCGGGGTACTTAACGCCCGCATCCCCAACAGCGTGGAGGATGCTTTCCTGCCGCCTTTGCTGAACGAAGATATCCCTGATGACGCCCCTGTTGTCATTCGTTGGGACTCCAGCGAGCCGGGCGGCAGCCTGCTGCTGTTTCTGCTGCCGATGCTGTTTATAACGGTAGCGATCATCGGGCTGGTGGCCAGGCGCGTTATTTATCATGCGATGCACAGTGCTGCGCTGTCAGATGACCGCTTCGATCAGCTGGTACACAGCCAGCGTGAACTTGCAGCCAGCGAGTCGCGCTTTCGGGACGTGGCGGAAACGGCCTCCGACTGGATTTGGGAAACCAATGCTCAGGGGATCCTGATCTACCTGTCGAAGCGATTTGCTGCCGTTACGCATTATGATGTTTCCCGCATGCTGGGTCACTCCATTGACGAGATCCTGCAGCAGGAGGAGCAGGCAGTCTCAGAATGGCTTTTCCGGCAGCGTGCGGATGGACAACGACACGTGTTGCGCTGCTTTTCGGTCACGGCGCTGGGAGCAACCCGGTTATGCAATCTGATCGCCAATCCCGTAGAGCTTAACGGGCAGATTGTGGGCTATCGCGGCACGGTTTCGGACGTGACGCGTGAGGTGGAGGCGCAGGCCAGGATCCACTATCTTTCGCAGCATGACGCGCTGACAGGCTTACCTAACCGGCTTTATATGAGTGAATTTTTACTCAGCAGGCTACAGGCGCAGCCGACTCCAGAGCGCCCTCTGGTGCTGATCAGCCTTGATCTGGATAACTTCAAACCGATCAATGATACCTGGGGACACGCTGCCGGGGATTGTGTGCTGAACGAGGTTTCGCACCGTCTGCGCAGCGTGTTGAAGGCTGGGGATTTGGTCTCCCGTCAGGGAGGTGATGAGTTTATCCTGATCGTCTCTAACCTTCACGGCGAGGAGGAGATTGGTAACTGCTGTCGCCAGCTGCTGGATGAAATTCAGCGTCCCTTCACTCTGGGGCAGCACGAGATCTTTATCGGTGCCAGTCTTGGCATTGCGCTGGCGCCGAAAGATGCCATGCAGGCAGAAGAGCTGCTGCGCCTGGCCGATATTGCCCTCTATAAATCGAAGCGCGAAGGGCGGAATCGCTGGACCTGGTACACGGCGGAAATGGCTGAACAATTGGTTAACCGGCGCGAGCTGGAGTGCAACTTACGCAAGGCCATTAGCGGGGATGAGCTTAAGCTGTTTTATCAGCCTCGCTACGATCTGAAAAAAGGGCGCCTTGAAGGAGGAGAAGCGTTGATTCGCTGGCTGCATCCGGCAACAGGAATAATTATGCCGGACGGCTTCATTCCGCTGGCCGAGGAGACCGGCCTGATTATTGATATCAGTGACTGGGTGCTTAACCGTGCCTGTGCTGACGCCATGAGCTGGCCTCCGCCGATGTATGTGTCGGTGAATATCTCTCCCGTTGAGTTTCGTAGCGGCCAGCTCGCCGCTCGCGTGGCAAATGCGCTTAACACCAGCGGCCTGGCGCCGGATCGACTTGAGCTGGAGATTACCGAGAACATTACGCTGGAGAACCCGCAAAGCGCACTGGAAGTGATGCAGGCGCTGAAAAACCTCGGCGTCAGGCTGACGGTGGATGATTTTGGCGCAGGGTACGCTTCGTTGAGCTATCTGAAAACCTTCCCGTTTGACGGCATGAAAATGGATCGCTCTTATATGAACGATTTCCCCCATTCACCGCAGGCGCTGTCGATTGTGGAAGGGATTATCGGGCTGGGCAAAGCGTTCTCTCTGACGGTGACGGCGGAAGGAATTGAAACCCGGGAGCAGCTGAAAGAGCTGCAGGCGATCGCCTGTCAGGAAGGGCAGGGCTACTATCTTGGGAGACCGATGCCCCTTGAACGCTTCCAGCTGCTGCTGCAGGAGGAGCCGGTTCTGACGGTCTGATAGCAAAGCGCAGAAACAAAAAAGCCCGTGGAAACGGGCTTTTTTACTTAGCGGACACGAACCGCTACAAAAGTCATAACGACCGCGAAAAGGACAAATATTGTCAGTTCCATATTTCCTCCTTTCTGAGATTATTCTTAAATTATAGCGCTGGGTAACGGTGAAAAAAGGCGCAGTTTGTGCCATTTCGACCCGGATCACAGAAACAAACCGCTGCTGGAAAATGCGATTATCATCCGTCGCCCGGCTCTGTTAGGCTTTGGGGAGTTAAGAACTAAACGCACAGGAGAGAAATCATGAAGTTATATGGAAAATTAGCCATCATCGCTACGCTTGTTGCTTTGTCAGGCTGTCAGACAGCGGCACAAAAAGGAGGGAGTTCTGCCTCGGTGGACCCGGAAGCGGATCGTTGCGGCGCCTCTGACTATCAGCGCTATGTGGGTAAGCCACTCTCCTCAATAGATGGCCTGCGTTTTGAGCATCCTGTCCGGGCCATTCCCTACAACTCTGCTGTTACCATGGATTTCAACCTCAACCGGCTGAACTTTATGGGTGATTCACAGGGCAACATTACTCGTGCCTATTGCGGATAAAGCTCTCTGATTGCAGCCATGCCCGTACGCAGGGATTGAGAATGCATGACCTGTGGCCTCAATCCTGCCTGTAGAGAGACGTTATTGCAGGAAAGGGGATTAGCGTGTCACACGAATGCAATAAGCCTTACGTAGGGTAGCAGCAATAAAAGTGATCTCTGGTCACTGCGAAACAGAAGCAATACTCGTCTTATTCCCGCCTTGTGCGGGTTTTTTTTGCCGTGAATAAAAGAAAAGCGCGTTGGGGCCGCTTAAGGCTCTTTCTCTTCCAACAGCTGGGTCAGCAAATTACGATAGCCCTGCAGCATCGCTTCATCTACTTCGCCCTCAAGTTTGGCTATTACCGTGGCAATAATCACTTTGCTGTTAGTTGGCCTGCCATGACGCATTAATTCGGTCATTATCGCCGCCAGAAGTTCACTCTCTTTGGGCGCGTGAAAGGCGGGACTGTTGAAATAGTCTGTGATTGCCCGGCCTGCGCCTGGTGAGTAATGTGCCATAGTAAACCTCCGGAAATGCGCCATCGAGAGCCCAGCGGCTATCTGATGTGATCAGGAAATTAAACTTTTCTTAAATTCGATCCGATTCGCCAGAACAGGCATTCGCAACTTAGCCTGAATAATAATCAGGCGGGGAATTTAATTACTCTAGATGGCGGCGACAGGAAATCCAGTAACAATCAGAAATATTTTTCATTATGCTTTTTTTATCAGCGCAGTGGAGCAGGCCAGCCACGGCCCGCTCTCTCGTCAGCTCGCGATAAAAGAGAAAATTATCCCTGCCCGGGCCAGTTGAGGATCACTTCCGTTACCCCGTTGATCAGGAACTGCACTCCCATACAGACCAGCAGGAATCCCATCAGGCGAGAAATAGCTTCAATTCCTCCTTTACCGACCAGGCGCATAATGGCGCCGGAACTGCGCAGGCAGATCCAGAGGATAACGCTGACGCTGAGAAAAATTAAAACCGGCGCAACGGTAATAACCCAGGGAGAGAAGGTGTTGCCATGATGGATGGTCGAGGCGGCGCTGATGATCATCGCCAGCGTACCCGGGCCTGCGGTACTGGGCATGGCGAGAGGGACAAAGGCAATATTTACCGCCTTGCGTTCCGTGATCTCATCCAGCTTATGGTCAGCCTCCATGGAATGACCTGCCTGCTGCTGCGGAAACAGCATGCGAAAACCGATAAACGCCACGATCAGGCCGCCAGCCATGCGCAAACCCGGAATGGAAATGCCAAAGGTATTCATCACGGCATTTCCCGCATAGTAGGCCACGGTCATGATAATAAAAACGTAAATCGAGGCCTGCAGAGACTGGCGATTCCGCTCGCGATAATTCATATCACCCGCCAGCCCTAAAAACAGCGCAACGGTGGTTAACGGATTTGCCAGCGGCAGAAGAACGACTAAACCAAGACCAATCGCTTTAAAAAGCTCAAACATGCTTTTTTCCTTGTTGCCAGATTACCAGGAAATCATCATGCCTTAAGCTGGCCTGATTGCGTAGCCTGTGCGGAAAATGGCCACCCTGAGCGGCAGGCTGGGGCGCTGAAAAGCGGCTAAATCGTTAGGTAACTGTAATGAAACTGTAGTCTGGGTTGTTAATTTTCACTCGCTCAAAAATCACGCTAAAATAATTTTTCTTTAAAAACATTAAGTTAAGTATTATTTGGTTTTTTTTGTCGATAAGGGCTTGTACTGCATCCGGGGTTATGAGTAAATGCACCGTCGGTTTTGAAACAGACAACGTATGCGAGCAATTTTAGTAAAGCAGTTTTCAGTTAAAGGTTATCTTTGATATCTCTTCTTCCTGACTTCCTTCTTAAGTGCCTCATAAGTCCACCCTGTTGACAAACCCCGTGCCCTTTGCGGCTTAATACTTATTGAAGGAAAGACATATGTCTAACAAAATGACTGGTTTAGTAAAATGGTTCAACGCTGAGAAAGGTTTCGGCTTCATCTCCCCAACCGACGGCAGCAAAGACGTATTCGTACACTTCTCTGCAATCCAGAACGGCGGCTTCAAGACGCTGGAAGAAGGTCAGAAAGTTGAGTTCTCTATCGAAAACGGCCAGAAAGGCCCAGCAGCTGCTAACGTAACTGCGCTGTAATCAGAGAACTTTTCGCCAGCGGCCAGGTTGCCTGAGCTGACCGGTGAGAATACGAAAACCCGCCCCTGTGGCGGGTTTTTTGCGTTTAAGGCGCCTGCTCTGCCGCACCATCCTTCCTGACGTCGTAGCAAGAAATAGGGCGTTACCGGCATAATTCGCCTGTTACTGAGGGGATCGTCTGCGCCACTGCGCATCATTCCAGGTTAAAACTTCAAAGTTACCCTTACCGCGTTATTTGCCACTCGCTGCTAAAACCTGCTTGTTACACTTTGCTCTCGCACTTTTGCCATAAGGCTTTTTGTACAACAAGATGGAATCCTGGAAGGTTAACCTCATCTCAGTCTGGTTCGGCTGCCTGTTTACCGGCCTGGCCATCAGTCAAATTATTCCCTTTCTGCCCCTCTATGTTGAGCAACTCGGGGTAACCGATCCCAGCACCCTGACGCTCTGGTCGGGGCTTATCTTCAGCGTTACCTTTTTAGTCTCTGCTATTGTTGCGCCGATGTGGGGCAGCCTTGCCGATCGCAAAGGTCGTAAGCTGATGCTGCTCCGCGCCTCGCTCGGCATGGGCATAGTGATTTTCCTGCAGGCCTTTGTTACCGATGTCTGGCAGCTGTTTTTGCTGCGGGCACTAATGGGGCTGACCTCAGGTTATATTCCTAATGCAATGGCGATGGTAGCGACTCAGGTACCGCGGGAGCGCAGCGGCTGGGCGATGAGTATGGTCACTACCGCGCAGATTTGCGGGGTGATCATGGGGCCGATGATGGGAGGCTTCCTTGCGGACTGGGTAGGATTGCGCGCCGTCTTCCTGATCACCTCTGCGCTGCTGCTCACCAGTTTTCTGATTACTCTGTTCCTGATTAAAGAGGGCGGCCAGCCGCGGGTTAAAAAAGAGGACAACATGACCGGCAGTATGGTGTTCCGGTCACTGGGCAATCCCGGCCTGATTATCAGCCTGTTCCTGACTACGCTGGTGATCCAGCTCTGTAACGGCTCTGTCAGTCCGATTCTGACGCTGTTTGTCCGCCAGCTGGAACCCGATGTGCAAAATATCGCCTTTATCAGCGGGGTGGTAGCCGCCATTCCCGGCGTTTCGGCGCTCTTTTCAGCGCCTAAGCTGGGAAAACTGGGCGACAGGATTGGGGCGGAACGGATTCTTTTTGCGGCGTTGATGCTGACTTTTGTGCTGTTTATGGCGATGTCCTGGGCAGGCAGCGCCTTCCAGCTTGGTGCGTTACGTTTCCTGCTCGGCTTTGCAGAGGGCGCCATGATGCCAGCGGTACAGACGATGCTGCTGCGTTACTCCAGCGATCGGGTAACCGGGCGTATTTTCGGCTATAACCAGTCGTTTATGTATCTGGGGAATGTGGTGGGGCCGCTGATCGGTTCTGGCGTCTCGGCGATAGGTGGCTTTCGCTGGGTTTTTGCCGCCACGGCGGCAGTGGTGTTTATTAACACCGTGCAGCTCATTGTAAGCTGGCGTAATCGCAAAAGGGTGGTGGCCAGCCAGACCTGACGGATCAACCGTCAGGCCACGGCTGTTCAGCGTGCTTTCAGGGTCAGCTCGTAAGCATAATGGCTGGCGGAGAGCAAAAATTCCGGGCTGACGCTCGGGCTCCAGGAATCATCTCCGCCCACGCCCATATGGTAGCCATCCAGATGTAACCAGCACCCCTCCTCCTGCCGTAACAGATGGCGATGGGTCACTTCCCGCAGCTGCTCCAGGCTGTAGCGGCTGAGTGAAAAATGGAAATTCCCGTCGACGTTTACTTTACCGGCAGCCAGGCTTTTAGTACCGCTGCGCAACCCGTTTTCACCAGGGAAGATGTAAGGGGTGTGGAGATCCGCCAGCGGCCTTCTCCAGAGGGAAAACTGGGCGGCGCTCTGGCGGTCGGGATAATTCTCATGCGGCCCCATCCCCAGCCAGCTTACTTCCTCAATCTCTTCAGTGAGTTGGCAACGAAGGCCTATCCTGGCCGGCGGCGGCACCCCTTCAGCCAGGGAAACCTTCACCGAGATATGCATCTGACCTGACTCATCAACAAGACAGGTTTTTTTGCTGAGGAACTTCAGCTCGCCCCGGACCTGCCACGCATGAACAGAGGTAAGCTGGACACCCCGGCTCAGGCTGTCCGCCTGCAGATCGAGCAGCTCGCTCTCAAGCTGGTTAAAACCGGCCCGTTGCCAGCGCTCAACCCAGGCATTCGGATCAGGATTGCTCACTTCGCTGATACCGATATCGTTATCCAGCGGCGCCCGGATAAAACAGTCACGCAGTGGGGTCAGTAACTGCGGCTCTCCCTCAATCTGCCATTGTGTCAGTTCACCGCTACGGCGGCAGAACTGCCAGGTCTGGTTAAGATGCCGGATAAGAATAAGCTCCTCCGTACTCTCAAGCGTTGGCGTAACAGGTGGCAGCGCTAACGACGGAATAGCCAGGCGGGATGGCAGTTTCCACTGATCCCACGCCACGCGATGATTTTCTGCTGACCAGTCAGTTGCGTGAGGCTGAATAACTTCCACATTCAGCCACACTTCTCCGCTCAGGTCAGGTCGCTCTCCAGGCTCGACAATCAGGCTGCCTTCCGGTGAAAGCGCCAGCTCCTGCTCGCCGCCAGCCACTTTCATCCCGTTATGCTCCAGGCTCCAGCGCAGAATTTCGTTATCGCTATGGCGGAACAGATACTCGCTTTGAATATGGAACTTCAGCGGGTCACTGCCAAGCAGCTTAAACTGGAAAAATTGCTGCGCATGCTGCGCCTCGAAGAGCGAAGGGTGGGGAGTACGATCGGCAAAAACCAGCCCGTTCATGCAGAATTGCCGGTCATTAGGCGTATCGCCAAAATCGCCGCCGTAGGCCTGCCAGCCATCCCCCTGGCTGTCGTAACGGGTCAGGCTCTGGTCGACCCAGTCCCAGACAAATCCACCCTGCAGGCGGGGGAAATCACGAAAAGCGCGCCAGTATTTAGCAAAGCCGCCCAGGCTGTTGCCCATCGCGTGCGCATATTCGCAAAGGATCAGCGGACGGCTCTCTTCCGGCAGGCCAATCCATTTTTTCAGTGACCATTTCGGCACGGCTGCAAAAGGTTGATCCTGATCGACCCTGGCATACATCGGGCAGATAATATCAGTGGCGGAGGTAGCTGCGCCGCCGCCCTCATACTGTACCGGACGTGTGGGATCGCTGCTTTTTACCCAGCGCCACAGCGCATCGTGGGTGCTGCCGTGGCCAGACTCGTTGCCCAGCGACCAGATAATAATGCAGGGATGATTACGATCGCGCTGCACCATTCGGGTGACACGTTCGCTGAACGCATTGAACCAGATCGGATCGTCAGCGAGGCGGTTCATCGGCTGCATGCCGTGCGTCTCGATATTCGCTTCATCCACCACGTACAGCCCGTAACGATCGCACAGCCGGTACCAGAGCGGATGGTTCGGATAATGGGAACAGCGCACCGCGTTGAAGTTATGCTGTTTCATCAGCCTGATGTCCTGGATCATCGTCGCTTCATCCATTACCTGGCCCCGCTCGGGATGATGCTCGTGACGATTGGTTCCCCGGATAAGCAAAGGTTTGCCGTTAAGCTTCAGCAGGCCGCGATCGATCTCTATTTTTCGGAAACCGACGTCAAAAGCTTCCGCTTCATCCAGCGCTTCCTCGGCATTCAGCAGCGCCACGGTAACACGATAAAGATGCGGCGTTTCGGCACTCCATAAATCAGGCTGTTCGACTTTAAGCGCCAGCGTTGTGCGGTCGGTATACCGGCCCCGCTCATCAATGATGCAGCTACCCAGCGGCTGACGCGCGCTTCCCACCAGAACGCCCTGACGCCATAACTGCACTTCTATTTTACTGGCCGGAGAAGCAGCGGCAGAACAGACGGCAAGAACCTGGAGCTGGGCTGAGTGATATTCCGCACTCAGGTGCGTTTCAATCTGAACGTCCGTTAAGTGCGCCAGGGGTTTGTGGAGCAGGCTGACATCACGAAAGATGCCGCTCATTCGCCACATATCCTGATCTTCCAGGTAGCTGCCATCGCTCCAGCGCAGCACCATCACCGCCAGGCGGTTCTCTCCGGCACTCAGCACCGGGGTTAAATCAAACTCGGCTGGAAGCCGGCTGTCCTGGGAATAGCCGACAAACTGGCCGTTGCACCAGAGATAAAAGGCCGAGTTCACCCCTTCAAACTGAATACGCGTCTGGCCACTGAGCAGCCAGTTGGGATCGCACTGGAACCGCAGCGAATAGCATCCGGTAGGATTTGCTACAGGCACAGTGGGAGGCGTAACGGGGATCGGATACTGAACGTTGGTATAGACAGGGGCGTCGAAGCCTGCCAGCTGCCAGTTAGAGGGCACCTGCAGAGAGGTGGCATCAGCAAGATCTTGCCACAGCCAGCTATCGGGGACCTCTTCAGGCTGAGTGAAATAGCTGAATGTCCAGGCGCCATTCAGAGACTGCCGGCTGGCGCTGGGAATATCTTCCCTGGCCGCTTCCGTACTGCGCCAGCTCGAAAAAGGCGGATGCATCGGCAGGCGATTGAGCTGCGTGACGTTGGGATTTTCCCACTCGCGTCGTAAGAGCTGCTGCTGCAGGCCAGGTAAAGCGGCTGTTTTCATCAACGATCCCCTTAAATGTTATGCGCTCACATTGCGCTGAGTTCAGGCTGATGTAAAGAGATTCGTCAGCAGCATGCGAAGCAGATCGCTTTAACAGACACGCTTAAAACGCGCGCATGCGGAGCTTCTTAAGCATTGCTGCAGGGTTCTCACAGGAAAACGTTAAGCGTGGTTTCCGGCGGTAAAATTGGCCCTGAACAGGATGATTCTGCCTTGAAGGGGGGTGAGAGCACGCTTACTATCAGCGCCAACGTTACCATGAGGAAATAACGATGAGTCGAGTCATTAAAGTTGTAAGTATTGTTGCACTGGTCACTGCGCTGAGCGGCTGTATCTTCCCACCTCCGCAAGGGGGCGGTTGGGGCGGCGGCGGTCACGGCGGCGGCCCGCGTGGTGGTTTCAGCCAGGGTTACTAACTTCCTGAACCGGAGGTCAACAGCCTCTGGTTTATTCTGCTTACAGGCGTCACGGGTGAAACAAAACGCCAGCAAAACGTTTCGATGACACTAAAGCGCGCGGCGTTTCACAAAACGTAAAAATGAAAGCGGTTAACTGCTTAAGTGACGAAAATATATCACGATTATCAGTTTTCTTTTTTTTAGCGCGGTGATAACTTCATGCTTTATCTTGCTGAGACGTCCGCATGAAAAATCTTATTGCAGAACTCCTTGTTAAGCTGGCGGCAAAGGAAGCTGAGTCCAAAGAGCTGGTAGCGCAGGTTGAAGCGTTAGAAATCGTCGTTACGGCGCTGGTCCGTAAGCTGGATAGTCAGCAATTCCAGGAGATGACCCAGAGTATTACCTCAGCAATGGAAACTGCGGCACATACCCCTGCGGTCAATCCCGAAGATACAACTTTGCTGGAAAATTATATCCAGCGCCTTTTGCTCCATCCCCGCCAGTAAGTTTCTCCGCCCCGTCCACTGTAAGCGGTGGCGGGGCAATCTGCTGTTAGCCCCCCTTTCCTGCTGGTTTATTGATCAGCTTTACGCTGCTGTTAATATTTTCTTAAAGATTTAAAATTACTATAAAACATGGGGTTATTTCCTGTTTTCCGGTTCGGTTATTTTTGCTGCTGGTCACTCTCCCGGTAAATGCCAGGCTTATTAGCCGTGATGCTAAATAAGAATAAAGAAGGGAGAACTGCCGTGAGCTATCAAAATGCCATCGTATTACAGGATTTACCCGAGCTTAAGCCGGTGAGAGTGCCGATTGGCGAAACGGGCATTATTCTGATTCGTGAGCAGCAAACCGTGAAGGCTTTCCAGAGCAACTGTCCCCACTCCGGCGCCCCCCTTGAACAAGGCGCAATTTATGAGGGAAGGCTGGTCTGCCCGTGGCACAAAGCGAATTTCAGTCTGGAAGATGGCAGCATGTGTGAGCCGCTGGCGCTGAGCGATCTCAAGCGCTATCCCGTCAGAGTAGAGAATGGCATGGTACAGGTGGATCCCGAACCGCTGCCGCCGCTGGTCTCATTCGCCGCCAACCAGCAGCAGCCTGTGTATGTGATCCTGGGAACGGGCGCTGCGGGTGCGGCAGCGGCCTGGACGCTGCGCCGTGAAGGCTTCACGGGCAAGCTGATTCTGGTGGATCGCGAAAGCGAAGCGCCTTATGACCGCACTGTTCTGACTAAGTTTGTTCCCTCAGGCAAGATGAAAATCAGCGAGGTGCCGCCGCTGCTGCAGGAGGATTTTGCGCCCTTTGCTGAGCGTATTCAGGCTGATGTGGAACGGCTGGAAACCGCCAGGCGACTGCTTCATTTTGCTGATGGCGCCACGTTAAGCTACGACAAACTGCTAATCGCCACTGGCGGAATCCCGCAGCGCCCCGATTTTGAGGGCAAAGCGCTGTTTGGCGTTCACGTGCTGCGCAGCATAGAGCAGGCCGACACGCTGCTGAAAGAGGTGGATAAAACCAGGCGGCTGGTGATTATCGGCAACAGTTTTATCGCCATGGAGCTCGCCTCGGCACTGCGGGCGCAGGAGATCGAGGTTCAGGTGATTGCTCGCGACCCGCTTCCCTTTAAAAAGCAGTTTGGTGAGCAAATAGCGCGCTATTTCCGCGAGCTTCATGAAGAGAACGGCGTGAAGTTTACAGAAGGGGAGATCGCCTCGCTTAAAGAGAGCAACGGGCATGTCAGCGCCGTTGAACTCAAGGATGGGCAGATCGTTCCGGCGGATATCGTACTGCTGGCCACCGGCGTCGCGCCAGGCACATCCTTTATTCATGATATCCCACTTAATGAGGATGGCAGTCTGACCACCAGTGAGACGCTGACGGTTGCTGACGAGGTCTGGGCCGCCGGCGATATTGCTACTTTCCCGACTGCCTCCGGCACGCTGCGCATTGAACATTATCGCGTCGCGGAACAGCAAGGGCGGGTTGCGGCGAAAAATATGCTGGGAGAGAACGATCGCTGGGATCGGGTGCCGTTCTTCTGGACAACCCAGTTTGGTACGCGCTATGAGTACGTTGGTCACGCAGGGGAGTGGGATGACTATCAGCTCCTCGGCTCGCTGCAGGAGAAGAAGTTTGTGGCGCTTTACGGGCAAAAAGGGCAGCTGGCTGCTGTCACCTCCTGTGGAATGTACACCTTTACCGCAGAGCTGGTGCTGAGAATGCAGAAGCCGATGACCCTGGCGGAAGCAGCTGCGCTGGTGGAAAAAGCACTCTACTGAGGGCGTTGGGGGCGGTGTTAAATCGCCCCCGGTTTGTGGCGCGCGTCAATTTTTACTCATTCGTTCCGATTTCGCCATGCATTGCTGCATCGCTTCTATTACCGCCGCACGGAATCCTTTCTCCTCCAGTACTTTCACCGCTTCTATTGTGGTGCCGCCGGGAGAGCAGACCATATCCTTGAGCTCTGCAGGATGCTTGCCGGTCTCCAGCACCATCTGAGCCGACCCTTTCACCGCCTGCGCCGCAAACTGATACGCCTGCGCCCGGGGCATGCCACCCAGCACCGCCGCATCAGCCATCGCCTCAATAAACATAAAGACGTAGGCTGGAGCTGAACCACTCACGCCAACCACCGCGTGGATCATATATTCCGGTACCAGCTCTGCCTTGCCGAATCCGCTGAAGATAGCGACGATCTCATCTGCTTCTTCTTTGGTCACCAGCACGTTTGGCGTGACCGACGTCATCCCCTGGTTCACCAGCGCTGGCGTGTTTGGCATCACCCGCACCAGTTTGCGATCGTGGCCCAGCACCGCTGCCAGCGACTCCAGGGTGACACCAGCGGCAATGGAGACCACGACCGTCTCTTTATTCAGGCTGCCCGAAATCTCTTTCAGCACGTTCAGAATCACATTAGGTTTAACCGCACCAAACAGAATATCCGCCTGCTTAGCTACCTCTTCCGCGCTGGAGCCGGGCGTGATGCCGTACTTCTCCTGCATCGCCTGGTTTGTTTCGGGCTTACGGTCGAATACCCAGATGTTTTCAGGCTTAACTTCTCCGGCTGAGACCAGCCCGCCAATAATGGCTTTGGACATATTGCCGCAGCCAATGAAGCCGATTTTCTTTTCCACGGTAGTGCTCCCTGTTTCTGTCAGTTTTTCATTGGGTTCTAGCTTACGTCATTCCCCACCGTAATCCACCTTCAGCTAAGCTTAAGCGACTAAAGGTGTAAGGAGTGAGGGCGTATGAATCCTGACAGAGAAGATGAAGAGCGCAGTCGTGACTACCCGATCCAGGAAAATATGCACTGGCAGCGCGTGGAGTGGCGTATCCAGAAAATTGGCAGCTTCCTGCTCTTCGCACTGGTGATACTCGGTGCCTGCGGACTCTTTTCTAAAGGCTTTCTGAGCGATGGCGTGGTCACCTCTTCAGACGGCGCGCTGCGCGTGGAGTATCAGCGTTTTGGCCTGCGCGACAGCGATATCGCCATGGCCATCCGGGTTAAACCTCCTCATCACGATCGCTTCACCTTGACGCTGAGCGGCGAAGAGATGGATAACTTCCAGATCCAGTCTCTGCAGCCGCAGCCGCAGCAGGCGGTGAGTAAAAGTAACAGCCTGGTGCTGATCTACTCCTCATCAAGCTTTAAGGATGGCGCTACCGTCTGGATTGGATCTCAGGCGCAGGAATTTGGGCGCTATCCCGTTACGGTCACGCTTGACGACGACACCAGCGTGCACTTTACCCACTGGATTTATCCTTAAGGAGCCAACATGGAGACAGTATTACGCGCGGTCAGTATGTATCTGGTGCTGATGGTAGTGCTGAAGGTTGCCGGGCGGCGAACGCTGCTGGAGATGACCTCCTTTGATCTGATTTTACTGCTCATTATCAGCGAGGCGACCCAACAGGCGCTGCTGGGCAATGACTTCTCGGTTACCGGTGCTTCTCTGACTATCATCACGCTGATCGTAGTGGATATCCTGTTCGGCATGCTGAAGTCCCGTTTTCCCCGGCTCGATATGCTGATTGACGGTGTTCCGCTGATTCTGGTAGAGAACGGGCGTTTTTTGCCGGAAAGAGCGAGAAAAGCGGGGATTTCACAAGATGACATCATGAATTCCGCCCGCAGTGCGGGTGGCCTGGAACGATTGGATCAGATTAAATTTGCCATTCTTGAAAAGAACGGCAAGATCTCCATCATTCCCGTAGCCAATGAATAAGGAAAATGGCGATGCCAATCTGGGTGGATGCCGATGCGTGCCCGAAAGTAATCAAAGAAGTACTCTACCGCGCTGCCGACCGTGCGCAGATGAGCGTCACGCTGGTAGCCAATCAGCCGCTTAGCGTGCCGCCTTCGCGATTTATCACTACTCTGCAGGTCCCCGCTGGCTTTGATGTGGCGGACAATGAAATTGTCCGGCGTGCCGAAGCGGGCGATCTGGTGATCACGGCGGACATTCCGCTGGCGGCTGAAGTGATGGAGAAGGGTGCCATTGCGCTGAATCCTCGCGGCGAGCGCTACAGTGAAGCCACCATCCGCGAAAGGCTGACGATGCGTGACTTTATGGATACCCTGCGCGCAAGCGGCGTACAAACCGGGGGGCCCGCCACGCTGAATCAGCGTGACCGGCAGCAGTTTGCTAACGAACTGGATAAATGGTTGCAGAACCAGAAGAAGAAGTAGAGCAAACGGGTGGGGAGCCCCACCCGCCAGGCGACTTACAGAAAACTGTCGTCGTCGCCGAAATCATCGTTGTCGAAACCATCCGTGCCAAAGCCGCCAAAGTCGTTGCCGTTATCCTGCTGGAAACCCGCATCCTGACTGGCAAACTGGCCATCATTCCCGTTGAAGGTATCGAGATTATTATCAAAGCTCTCCTGCGGCATCGCCGGTTCATTGATGATATTAACGATCTCTTCCGGCTGAGAGTGGTGGAACATGCTGGTCAGCATATCTGCCATCACTACACCACCGGCAACGCCGACTGCGGTTTGCAGGGCGCCCCCCAGGAAACCACGCGTAGCTGAAGGCGCGGCGGCCTGCTGCGGGGGAGCATAAGCTGGCTGCTGTTGCGGCGGAGCGCTGTTCCACGCCGGCTGCTGCGGCTGGGCAGGCTGTTGCTGACGCTGATTACCGCCGCCAAACAGGTTAGAGAGGAAACTGCCGCTGCTCTGCTGGGGCTGCTGCGACTGTGCCAGCCTGGCTTCCAGCTCGCTCACCCGGTTGTTGAGCTGCTTCAGGGCGGCTTCCTGAATCAGAATCGATTGCGCCATATAATAGGGCGCTCCCGGCTGCGCCTGCAGCTGCTGCTGAATCAGTTTCTCTGCCGCTGCATCACGAGGGCCGGATTGCGTTTCCGCCTGTTTTAAACGGCTGAACAGACTTTCAATGAGTTGTTGTTCCTGGTTCTGCATGAGGCTTACTCCGATACGGATGATAACTACTATATTGGGGCCAGCCGCCGGAAAGTAAACGCGCTTCGGGTAAGGAAATGTTGCAAGCTGCGTCCGCCTTCGCTATCTATGTAAAGTAAATTTTACGGTATTTAACTTTTTGATAAATAATCTTTTTATACAACCTCAGCCGGGTGGAGGTGTAAACAAAAATGGACTACTGGTGGCGGGATTAAATTATCGGTATGATGCGACGCAAAGTTAATCACTATCTGCCAGCCGCCGTGGAGCCCCCGCGACGTGAAGGCTGAGGACCTGCAGGTTATGTCGTTACCCCTTTATCTGATTGGCGCACGCGGCTGCGGAAAAACCACCGTTGGCCAGGCACTGGCTGATGCGCTGGGTTACGCCTTCAGTGATACCGATCGTTACCTTCAGGAGATCACGCAGCGTACCGTGGCTGAAATTGTCTCCACTGAAGGCTGGGAAGGGTTCCGCCAGCGTGAAACGCTTTCATTAAAAGCCGTAACGGCGCCCGGCACGGTGATCGCCACCGGCGGAGGCATGGTGCTGGCGGCGGAAAACAGAAAATTTATGCGTGAGCACGGGCAGGTGATCTATCTGCATGCGGAAGCGAGCGTTCTGGCCGCGCGGCTGGAGGCTTATCCTGAGCAGGCACAGCGTCCGACGCTGACAGGCAGACCCATCGCTGATGAAATGGTTGACGTGCTGGCTGCGCGTGATGCGCTTTACCAGCAAGCGGCACATTATGTGATCAACGCCATGCAGCCTCCTGAAGGGGTGGTGGAAGATATTATCACCATGCTCTCTCTGGCGCGTGCCAGCTAACGTTTCTGGCAAGCGCACCAAACTCCGCGAGGTTTATCTCAGGATTTTCCTGTCTTTGTCTATACTTAGTGTTACATCAGCTTGTCCGGGCGTTTCCGCTGGGCAGATTGTTTCATTCTGACTAAGGAGAGATTTATGGCAGGTAGACCGCCCTATCCACGCGAAGCTCGAATTGTTCCGGTAAAAAAAGGCACCACTGAAGAAACCGTGACCCGGTATGAACTGCGTGCCGATCACCCGAGAACGGATACCCTTATCAGCGAGCATGAAACGGAGCAGGAAGCGCAGGATGCTAAAGCCCGGTATGAGGATCAGGAAAAAGAGTGATCCCGGTCTGGCAGGGAAGCCAGGCAAGAATGCCTGAGATTAGTGCTTGACCCGATAGCTGCATCATCATATTTTTTTTCACTGCCTTAAACGTTGATTCCCGCAGAGTAAAGCTTTAGCTCTCCCTTTAAGGATCCAACGGTTGCACCCGCTGAAAAAGCGACTTACGCGGAAAGTAAAACGATGAAACACTCACTTGCAGCGCTCACTTTGGGCCATGCAGCACGCAGCGATCTCCACCCCCTTTTACTTGAACACCTGCCCGAAGAACAGATTACGCACGTCGGCCTGCTCGATGGCCTGACGGCAGAGGGGATCGCCCGGCACTATGCGGCGACAGAGAATGAAAAAGTGGTGATGACGCGTCTTAACGATGGGACGCATGTGGTGCTTTCGGCTGAAAAAGTTGAAGTGGCACTGCAAAATCAGATCCGCGAGCTTGAACGGCAGGGCTTCGAGACTATTCTGATGCTGTGCAGCGGACAGTACAGCAACCTCTTTACCGACAGCGCTATTCTGCTTGAACCTTACCGTATTCTGCCGCCGCTGGTCGATGCGATAACCGATGGGCACCAGGTAGGGATTGTGGTGGCCAGGGAGGAGTATATTGCTGAGCAGGCACGTAAATGGAAAAGCCTGGCGCAGCAGCCCCATTTTGCCGTGGCCAGCCCGTGGCACCACAGCGATGACGACCTGATAGATGCGGCGCTGCTGCTGCAGGAGCAGGGCGCAGATGTCGTGGTACTGGACTGCCTGGGCTACCATCAGCGGCACCGTGATTTTTTACAGAAATTGTTGGGAATCCCCGTGCTGCTGTCCAATGTGCTGATAGCCAAACTGGCAGCGGAACTGCTTGTGTAAACGAGACCTTCCCGGCCCTTTACACTGTTCTGTTTTCTCTGAATTTAAGGATGCTTATATGCTCAACGTCAGTGAGTACTTCGACGGAAAAGTGAAATCAATTGGTTTCGACAGTGCCAGTACCGGGCGCGCCAGCGTAGGCGTGATGGCGGAAGGCGAATATACGTTTGGCACGGCCCAGGCGGAAGAGATGACGGTGGTCAGCGGGTCGCTGAAGGTGCTGCTTCAGGGAGAAACGGAGTGGAAACTCTATGAACCGGGCCAGATCTTTAACGTGCCGGGTCACAGCGAATTCCATCTGCAGGTTGCGGAGCCTTCCTCCTACCTTTGCCGTTACCTGAAAGACTAATTACTTTTTGCCTCGCGGCAGACCCGGCTACCATGCTGTAGCCGGGGAGTTGACGCATTGAATGACGCAGCGGTTAACGCTGCGCTTCGCCACCTAATGCTTCAACGGTATTGCTCACCAGCGCGGCCAGTTCGCTGGTCATCAGAATAAAGTCTGCATCAAACCGCGCCTGAACATCGTCGCGATCGATATCGTCATTCTGTTCACGCAGCGTGTCGGCAAACTTCAGGCGTTTCAGCGAGCCGTCATCAGAGAGCAGTAGCTGTACGCGCTCCTGCCAGTCCAGCGCCAGTTTGGTCACCAGCTTGCCCGCTTCGATATGGTTGGCAATCTCATCACAAACCAGATCCTGCTTCTTGCAGCGGATCACGCCGCCATCTTCCAGCAGCGCTTTCAGCTCCGCTTCATCCATCAGCGCAAAGCCCGCAGGCGTTTCACCCGAGCGAACCCATTCGGTCATCGTCAGCTCGATAGGACTTTCCAGCGTCAGCGGCACCACCGGCAGCGAACCCAGGCTTTTACGCAACAGCGCCAGCGTATCTTCCGCTTTTTTGGCACTGGCGCAGTCAACCATAATCAGATTATTGACGGTATCGATCCACACGAAGGTCTGGTTAAAACGGCTGAAGGCACGCGGCAGCAGGCTGTGCAGCACCTCATCTTTCAGTGAGTCTTTCTCTGTCTTTTTTAGTTTGCGCTGCTGCTCAGCTTCCAGCTTGCTGATTTTAGCCTCCAGCGCCTGTTTGATCACCGGCGAAGGCAGGATCTTCTCTTCCTTACGTGCGCAAATCAGGATTTGACCGTTATTAACGTGGGTCAGCGCATCGCCACGCGGACCCATCGGCGACACCCAACCGGTTTTCGCCATATCCTGGCTGCCACAGGGAGTGAAAGTGAATGCCTCAAGCTGTTTTTCCATTTCATCCACCGCCAGCGGGATCTCGCGATTCAGACGATAGACCATTAAATTCTTAAACCACAGCATTATGCTTTCCCTCTCTGGCGCGCATCAGGCGCGCTAATTTTAAGTCAGCGCGCATGATAGCGAATCGGCGGCGGCGTTTCATTGCCTTTCCGCCTCTGGCCTTCTAAGGTAAAAGAGAGACCGTTAAATAATGAGGAATAACAAGTGCGTATCGGGATTGATTTAGGTGGAACGAAAGTTGAGGTGATCGCGCTTGCGGAATCAGGAGAGACGCTGTTTCGCCACCGTGTTGCCACCCCGCGCGATGATTATCAGCAGACGTTAAAAGCGATTGCCGATCTCGTGACGCTGGCGGAAGAGAAAACGGGTGAGCGGGGCAGCGTAGGTATAGGCATTCCCGGTACGCTGTCGCCCTTTACCCAACGGGTGAAAAACGCCAATTCAACCTGGCTGAATGGTCAGCCGCTGGATAAAGATCTGCACAAACTGCTCAACCGCGAAGTCCGCATCGCCAACGATGCCAACTGCCTGGCAGTCTCGGAAGCCATTGATGGCGCAGCCGCAGGTCAGCAGACGGTTTTTGCGGTGATTATCGGTACCGGCTGCGGAGCCGGGATCGCTTTGCAGGGCCAGGCGCACATTGGCGGCAACGGCAATGCGGGCGAGTGGGGGCATAACCCCCTGCCGTGGATGGATGAAGATGAGCTGCGCTACCGTGAAGAGGTGCCGTGCTACTGTGGCAAACAGGGCTGTACCGAAACCTTTATCTCCGGTACCGGCTTCGCCATCGATTACCATCGCCTGAGCGGAGTGGCGCTTAAGGGCGCAGAGATTATCAGGCTGCTTGAGCAGCAGGATCCGGTAGCCGAGCTGGCGATGAGCCGTTATGAGCTGCGCCTGGCGAAAGCACTGGCACAGGTAGTGAATCTTCTCGACCCCGACGTGATTGTCATGGGGGGCGGCATGAGCAATAACGACCGGCTTTACCAGACTGTGCCGCAGCTGATGAAAAAATGGGTCTTTGGCGGGGAGTGCGAAACACCCCTGCGTAAGGCCGCCCATGGCGACTCCAGCGGCGTCCGCGGCGCTGCCTGGCTCTGGCCGCAGGCGTAATCCCAGGTCGGACGGTTCACCACTGGTGAGAGCGGCGATCCCCTTTGCAACCGCCGCTCTGTAGAGTCTGCCCGGCGTAATCATTTTTCTACGCCAGACGTTGTTATCAAAGGGAGCTTCCGCCGCCCGTTATTGTTACTCGCCTGTCAGCATAGCGTCACGTGGGGCGCTGTCACGCTGGTTTCTGGTCATCAGGAAGTAAATATAGCCAGCCACCATAAAGGCTATGAAAAGCGCGCCGATGACCGGGTTAAACCAGAGCATCGCAATCAAACAGACCAGCGCCAGCACCAGCGCAATACCCGGCACAATCGGGTAGCCCGGCGCCCGGAAGCTGCGCGCCATCTCGGGTGCGATGCGGCGCAGCCTGAACAGGCTCAGCATGCTCATCAGATACATCACGATGGCGCCAAATACCGCCATGGTAATCATCGCTGCCGTCAGCGTCATGCCCTGCAGATTAATCCAGCTGTCGCTGAAGATTGCCGCTATGCCAATCAGCCCACCTGCAATAATCGCCCGGTGAGGCGTCTGGAAGCGGGAGAGTTTTGCCAGGCCCGCAGGTAAATAGCCAGCGCGGGAGAGGGCAAAGAACTGGCGGGAATAGCCGAGAATAATGCCGTGGAAGCTGGCAACAAGGCCGAACAGGCCGATCCAGACCAGCATATGCATCCAGCCAGAGTTTTCACCCACCACCATTTTCATCGCCTGCGGCAGCGGATCGTTGATATCTGACAGCTTGCGCCAGTCGCCCGCGCCGCCCGCCAGCAGCATCACGCCGATAGCCAGGATCACCAGCGTCAGAATACCGCTGATATAGGCTTTGGGGATCGTCCGTTTCGGATCTTTCGCCTCTTCCGCCGCCATCGCTGCCCCTTCAATCGCCAGGAAGAACCAGATAGCAAATGGGATGGCGGCAAAAATACCGGAGAGGGCAGGCATACCGAAGTGCTCGCCGCCCGACCAGCCGTTGGCGGCGAAGTTCGCCACGCTGAAGCCCGGCGCCACCACACCCATAAACACCAGAAGCTCAAGCACCGCCAGTACGGTGACCACCAGTTCAAACATCGCCGCCAGCTTCACGCCCAGGATATTCAGCGTCATAAAGATGACGTAGGCGCCCACGGCGGCATATTTGGGGTTAAGCTCAGGAAACTGCACGTTGAGATAAGCGCCGATAGCCATGGCGATGGCGGGGGGCGCAAAAACGAATTCAATCAGGGTAGCCATACCGGCGATCAGGCCACCGGTCTCGCCGAACGCACGACGGCTGTAGGCAAAAGGCCCACCGGCATGGGGGATCGCCGTGGTCAGTTCGGTAAAGCTAAAGATAAAGCAGGTGTACATGGTGGCGATCAGCGCGGTGGTCACCAGGAAACCCAGCGTTCCCGCCACGCCCCAGCCATAACTCCAGCCAAAATATTCGCCGGAAATGACCAGACCTACCGCAATGCCCCACAGATGTATTGTGCCCAGGGTGGGCTTCAGCTTGCCTGTCATAGTGATATCCCCGTGATGAATTTTATTGTCAGTCGATAATGCAGCCGGGGCCGGGGGGAAACTTGACGCGGGCGTAAGGAATTTTGTGCTCTGCTGTCAACTCAGCGGCAAGAAAAGCGCCGGATGCACGCTACAGTCAAAAGAGGGTCGTCTGCGGTCAAGCGGTGCAGGCCTGGCGACGCCATGCTGGTAACACAACCGGCGCTAACCTCTCAGGAGCCAGACTATGACTGCCACACAATATGATGACCTGGATAACACCGCGCTGTTTACGCTTGCGCAGCAAGCGGTCGCCCGCTATCCCGCTTCGCTGCAGGGAACGCTGAGCCTGCTTTGCCGCTCAGAGAACGCCACGTTTCTGCTGGCGGCGGAAGGCAAACGTTATGCGTTACGGCTGCATCGGGGCAACTATCATGCGCGTGCGGATATCGAAAGCGAGCTGCACTGGCTCGACGCGCTGCGGGAAACGGGGATCGTCGTCCCTGAAGCGGTGGCGGATAAAGAGGGTGAAACCGTCCAGACGCTGCTGTTGCCGGACGGCAGCAGGCGCCACGCCGTCCTGTTTCACTGGATTGAGGGCGAGATGCCCACCACGGAGGTTGATCCCCGTGCTTTTCAGCAGCTGGGCCATATTACCGCCCGGCTGCATCAGCACAGCAGAAGCTGGCAGAAGCCTGCCGGTTTCCAGCGTATTATCTGGGATCATCACAGCATGGTCAGCCCGCAGAGCCACTGGGGAGACTGGCGGGATGCGCCCAATTTACGCCCTGAGGATCGTCCGGTTGTTGAAGAAGCCATTGGCCGCGTGGGTGAAGATCTGCAGGCGTTCGGCAAAGATCCTGCCCATTACGGCCTGATCCATGCCGATCTGCGCCTGACAAACCTGCTGCTGCATAAAGGGGAAACGCGGGTAATCGACTTCGACGACTGCGGCATGGGCTGGTATCTGCACGATCTTGCGGCAGCGATCAGTTTTGTGGAGCACCATCCCCGTGCAGCCGAATGGATCGATCACTGGATCAGGGGCTATGAGCAGGTGGCGCATATCAGCGATCGGGAGATGGCAAGGGTGCCCACCCTGTTGATCCAGCGGCGGATCCAGCTGCTGGCCTGGGTGGGATCGCACGCGGAGACGGAGATGGCGCAGAGTCTGGGGCCTCACTGGGCCGATCACTCCGTGCGCCTCTGTCGCCGCTATCTGGAAACCAGCGACCTGCCCGTGGGGGCCTGATTGGTATGATTATTGCTGCATAAGCAGGGTGTGTTCCCCTGCCGAGGCGATGATAATGGAAACCGGAGTGATCAAACAGCCTGATATGGCGACGGCGCTGCAGGCCAGCGTCGCCAGTAATCGCGGCGTGCTGGCCGCTGCGGCCAGCGGCTTAAGTGATTTTATCAGTGACAAAGGTGGCGATGTCGATCGGATTTTCGGAGTAAGCGGCATCGATCCTGAACTGCTCGCCAGCCCGACCCTGAGCCTGGGGCTGATCAATTATTGTCGCGTCATGGAGGAAGCGGCGCGCTGTTCGGGATTTGATAACTTCGGTTTACATTACGGCAAGCAGTTTAAACCGCAGTCATTAGGTCTGATCGGCTATGTGGGTCTCTGTTCAGGCACGCTGGAGCAGGCGTTACATAACGTGGTTAACGCTTTTCCCTGGCATCAGCACGATACGCTGACCCGCCTGGCCAATAAAGGCGACTGCTGGCGGCTGGATTATCAGGTGCGCCACGGCGCGATCCTTTGTCGGCGTCAGGATGCTGAGCTGACGCTGGGTATGTTTATGAATCTGATCCGCCACGTCGCTGGCAAAAACTGGGCGCCGCGTGAAGTGCATTTTGAACATCCACGACCTTCTCAGTGGCATGAGCACTGCAAAGTATTTGATGCGCCTGTCTATTTTGATCAACCCTTTAATTCGCTGGTTATCCCTAAGCGCGATCTGATGCGGGCCATGCCGGAGAGCGATCCCATGCTGCTGATGGTGATGCAGGACGCCATCCGTCGCCTCAACAGCACCACCTCACAGCAAAATATTGTCGATCAGGCGCGCGCTCAGGTTCATCTGGTGCTGCTGAAAGGGGAACCGGTACTGGAAGAGGTGGCGGAGAAAATGGGGCTGTCGAGCTGGTCACTGCAACGCCGTCTGCGCGACGAGAACCTGAGTTTTACCGCGCTGGTGGACAAGGTTCGCTGCGAGATGGCGACACACTATCTGCAGCAGCGTCAGCTGCCAATCTCTGAAATGGCGCTGCTGCTGGGCTATTCAGAGGTGAGCGCCTTTTCCCGCGCTTTCCGCCGCTGGTTTGGCATCAGTCCGCGGCAGTGGCGTCAGCATGAAAAGGCGGGTTAACCGCCTGGTTTGAAATCCAGTATCATACTTTTTGGTATGCCTGGCGGCGGCGGCGGCAAATTTTCTGCCGAGCTGACCGTGCTCCAGGCTTTCTTGCACAGCCGTTCATCCCCTGAGGTGCTCTGGACATCGTAGTGCCCCTTTTCGTTGTAACGAATGGTCAGGATGCATTCGCGCCCCGCATACTGCTCTGAATCATAAAAATTACGCTGAATGCCGTACTGCAGCGCAGCGAAATAAAGGCAGTCAGAATGGGTAAATCCCGCTGCCGGCTTCACGCAGGCTTTTTCCGCATTCGCCTGTATCTCCCGATCCCCGGGCGGAGGCAGTTTAGGATGACGCGGGGAATCTGGCATCTGGCAACCTGCAAGAGAGAGCATCAGCACGCCCCCGATCAGACTCTTATTCCGTTTAGCTGAACGCATTTTATTATCCAAATTACTAAAGATTATTTAATGTCAGCCGATAGTCTACAGAGTTAGCTTTTCGCTGACAGATTATTCCAGCACTCACAGGCTATTTATCGATCGCCCACCTCGCCATTGAGCAGTTGCCATAATAGAACAGATTACTTAGTAACGGAAATAAACTATTTTCCAGGCAGAATGAATGATTAGGTTAATAACAAGAAGTTTGTTTTATTTCTGCCGCTGAGTTTAGCGGGCTGCCGAAAATGTAAAATGGGTGCGGGATTGTTTTTACTTTATTCATGGATAAGAAATGAAAAGCCATTATCACCTTGTTGCTTTGACGTTACTCAGCAGCGCTGTTCTCAGCGGCTGCGCCACCGAATCTTCCCGCTCTATAGAGGCTCCGCAGGTCACTGCCGCCAGCCAGCCTGCTTATCAGGGCGTGAAAAGCCCGATCGCGGTAGGCAAGTTTGATAACCGCTCCTCCTATATGAACGGAATTTTCTCCGACGGCGTGGATCGTCTGGGCAATCAGTCCAAAACCATTCTTATTACTCATCTGCAGCAGACCGGCCGCTTTAACGTGCTGGACCGCGCCAACCTTGAGGAGCTCAAGGCGGAAGCGGGCTACAAAGGCAGCGCACAGTCCATTAAAGGCGCCAACTACGTCGTCACCGGTGATATCACCGAGTTTGGCCGCAAAGAGACAGGCGACCAGCAGCTGTGGGGGATCCTGGGTCGCGGAAAAACGCAGGTCGCTTACGCCAAAGTGAACCTGAATATTGTCGATGTCACCACCTCTGAAGTGGTTTATTCAGTTCAGGGCGCAGGGGAATATGCGCTTTCCAATCGCGAAGTGATCGGTTTCGGCGGCACCGCCAGTTACGACTCGACGCTGAATGGCAAAGTAATGGATCTGGCGATCCGCGAAGCGCTGAATCATCTGGTCAGCGGAATTGAATCGGGCGCCTGGCGCGCGGTTAAATAAGAGAAGGAGAAAGAGATGCGCGTTATTAAATATACTCTGGCAGCGGCTACGGCGCTGTTATTAACGGCCTGCGCCGGAAAATCGACCACCACCTATTACTGGGGCGATTACCAGCCTTCTCTGTACAGCTATTACCAGCATACGGCAGCGCCGGAAAAAGAGATTGAAACGCTGAATGCTGTTATTCAGCAGGCACACGCCAAAAATAAACCCGTGGCGCCAGGGCTGCATGCCCAGCTGGGGTTACTCTATGTGGATACCGGCCACCCTGACCTGGCTTTCCAGCAATTTACCGCTGAAAAAACCGCTTTTCCTGAATCTGCGGGCTATATGGATTTCCTGATGCGTAACAAGCAAGGAGCACAACAATGAAGAAAATCTTAGCAATTGCCGCACTGCTGGCGGTGGTGACGCTGACCGGCTGCGCCAAAAAAACGCCTTATGACTACTCGGCTTTCCGCGAAAGCAAGCCCGCTTCTATTCTGGTACTGCCGGCTGAAAACCATACGCCGGATATCAACGCCGCGCACAGTTTTACCTCGCTGGTCACCCAGCCTCTGGCGGAGTCGGGCTACTATGTTTTCCCGGTAGCGGTGGTAGAAGAGACCTTTAAGCAGAATGGATTGAACAACGCCACGGATATCCGCTCCGTGAGCGCTGCGAAGCTTCGCAGCATCTTTAATGCGGACGCGGCACTCTATATTGATATCACCGATTACGGCACAAAATATATTGTGGTCGACAGCGTGACGCAGGTGTCGGCAACCGCCAGACTGGTGGATCTTCGTACCGGGAAGCAGATCTGGAGTGGCCTGGCCACCGCTACCGACAACGAGCAGAACAACAGTAACCAGGGCGTCATCGGGATACTGATCGCCGCTGCGGTGAAGCAGATAGCCAGTAACGTCAGCGACAGTGCGCATAAAATTGCTTTCGTCACCAGCAACAGATTACTGACTGCTAACAGCAACGGCGGCATCTTGCCTGGCCCGCGTGCGAAGGCAGCAAAAATCTGATCCGCAGGGCGCCTTTATGGCGCCCTGATCTCTCTCCTGCACGCTGAGTCTGCAAAACCCTGCGGGCGGCTTTGGCCCCGTGAGACTGGCGGCTCTGAAAATGGCCGCCAGCCGCACTCTGCTACTGCGCTTACGCGGTTGGCGTCTCCAGCTTGCTGTAACCCAGTCCGTTAACTTTCCTGACCTTAATCTGCACCGGGATGCGTTCCTTCATCGCCTCTACGTGGCTGATCACGCCGATGGTTTTCCCGCTGGCATTCAGCGCATCCAGCGCATCCAGCGCGCTGTCCAGCGTGTCGGCATCCAGCGTGCCGAAACCCTCATCAAGAAACAGCGACTCTATTCTGGTTTTATGGCTGACCAGATCGGAGAGCGCCAGGGCAAGCGCCAGGCTGACCAGGAAGCTTTCGCCGCCGGAAAGCGTACGGGTATCGCGCAGCGAATCTGCCTGCCAGGTATCGACGACCTGAAGCTCCAGCGCCTCCTGCGATTTACGCTGCAACAGGTAACGGCCATGCAGGCGGTTAAGCTGGTTATTTGCCAGCCAGACCAGATGATCCAGCGTCAGGCCCTGCGCGAACTTACGGAACTTATCGCCGTCGCGCGAGCCAATCAGCTGGTTCAGGTAGCCCCACTCTTCAACCTCTTTTTCATTGTCCGCTATCTGACTCAGCAGATCCTGCTGCTGACGACGACGGGCGGCATCACTGTTGAGCTGCTGGCGCGTCTCCCCCTGCTGACGGGCATTTTCCCGCAGCTGCTGCGACAGGCTGGCAACAACTTCACTCAAACCTTCTGGCTGTTCCGGCATATCTTCTGGCGTGGCCCGGACAAGATTTTCCAGCGTCTGCTGCGCCTGTTGCAGCAGCACGGCAGCTTGCTGGCGCCGCTGCTCATGCTGTTTCTGTAACGCACGCAGCCGTAGCATCGCTTCCTCATCAAGCAGCGCCCCGATAAAGGCCGCTTCATCCGGGAAGGGGCTGGCTGAGAGCGCTTCGGCCATCGTCTGCTGAGCCGTTTTCAGACGTTGAGATAGTGCAACAGCGTGTTCATTTAGTGAGTTATGCTGTCCGTTCAGGGTATTTAACTGGCCTTGTAGCGTCTGCCAGCGCTTAAGGCAGGTTTCGCTGCTGTCAGCATGCTGTTTTGAGCGGGCGCGGAGTTGTTGCTGGACCTCCACGGTATCCCGTTCGCCAAACAGCGTGAAGCGCTCTTCCCTGAGTTTTTCCAGCGACTCGCGATCGGTTTTAAGCCGCTGTTCCAGCAGCGTCAGTCGGTTCTGCTCGCTGGCTATCTCTTCCGTCAGCGCCTGATGCTGGGTCACCAGCGTGGTGAGCTGGGGAAGGAGGTCAGTTAGCGCCTGCTCCGCTTTTATCCATTGCTGCCACTCATTTTCACGCTCTGCAAGCCACGACTCCTGCTGGCCCGGTTGCGGCAGCGTTAACCCCGCTTCATGAAGAGAGGTCTGCAACAGGTCGCGCTGCTGGTTAACGCTCTTCTGCTCCTGCGCCAGCAGGCCTTCCTGCTCCTCCAGCGCCTGTTGCGCAGTAAGCAGTTGCTGACTGGTCAACTGCTGCTGCTGCTGCAAAGTCATCAGCGCATTTTGCTGCTTTGTTACGGCATCTTTATGCTGCTGCAGCTCGCGCGCGCTCTGCTGCAGGCTGTGCAGCAGCGACTGCTGCTCTGTTTCCAGCCGCTCCTGTTCTGCCAGCCACGCCTGCGTTTGTTCAGGTTGCTCGGGCGTCAGCGTAAGGGCGAGGGCGGTGATAATCGTCTGCCACTGCGTGCGTAACTGCCCGGCTTCCCGCCGATCCTCATCTGCCGCCTGCTGCTCTTTTTCGGCCAGTGCCTGCAGGTTTTTCAACTGCTCGCGCTTCGCTGTGCCCCGATCTTTCAGCTGCTCAACTTCGGCTCTCAGCCTGGCCAGACGCTGCTGGTTTTCTGAGAGTTCAAGCGCCTGGTAATCCGCCACCGCCGGGTGCTCGCAGGAGCCGCAGAGCGGACAGGGCTGCCCGGCTTCAAGCAGGGCGCGCTGCTGCTCCAGGCTGGCGATCCGCTGCTCCAGTTCACAGCGCTTTTCCAGATCCTGAAGATGCTGATATTTCTCTTTCCAGTCGTTGCGCAGCGCGGCCAGCTGCAGCTCTTCCTGCTGCTGCTGCTTCAGGCTCTCCTGCTGGCTGGCCTGCTGGCGTGCCTGGCGGGCCGCAAGCTGTTGCCACTGTGCAGAGAGCAGAGCCAGCTGCTGCCGCTGTGGGCGCTGCTGGCTGAGCCGCGCCAGCGACTGCTCCAGCTCGCTTTCTGCATGCCGCTGCCGCTGCGCCGCTGCGCTCTTCTCCGCTCCGGCGAAGCGTGCCTGCGCCTGCTCCAGCAGCTGTTGCTGCGGTCTGGCCTGTTGCTCCGCCTGCAGAAGCTGACGCTGAAGCTGGAGAACGCTGTTTCGCTGCTCTTCCGTTCGCGTTTGCCGGACTTTCAGCGCCTTCTCGCTCTGCTGCTGCTGCTCAAAGCGAACGCGCCACAGCGGCAGAGATTCTCCCCAGCGGGCAAAATGCGGATGCTTTTGCTGCCATTCCCGGTGGAGCTGCTGCTGTGCCTGCTTGTCAGTTTGCGCCTGCTGATTTTGTTGCAGCACAACCTGACGGCGTTTGAGTGATTGTTGGTACTCACTTACTTCTTTAGCCAGCCCCTCTGTCTGCTGCCTTATTGAGGCGATGCGGTTATCCAGCGGCAGTACCCTGTCGGCAATCAGCGTCTCCTGCTGCAGGCGATACGCCTCATGCTGTTGACGCGCGTCATCGGCGACTTTCAGCTGTTGGGTACACTCCTCAAGCTGTTGCTGCGCCAGCGCTTTTTGCTGCGAAAGCTGCTGTTGCTGCCTCTCCAGCTGCTGCCACTCCTGCTGATACTGCTCGCGCTGCTGCCAGAGCGGGCGCACCTTTTCTGCTGGCTCTGCCTGGGTGAGACGGGAGAGTTCTGCACCATCCTGCTGCCAGGCGATTTCCGCCTGCTGGCTGGCCTGTTCCGCGCCTTTCACGGCCTGCTGGGCAGCCTGATACTGCTGCTGCCACTGCCATAAAAAATGGTGCCGCTGATGTTGCGAAGTAAGCACCTGCTCCGCTGTGATCAGTTCATCCAATTGGGTTGTGAGTTGTAAGAGCTGCTGCTCTTCCAGCAAGGCCATGCCGCTCGCCTGCGCGCGCAGGGTATCCAGCGCCGCTTTAGCCGTTTTATGGCGTTCAAACACGCTGGCGGAGAGACGGCCATAAATTTCGGTGCCGGTCAGCTCTTCAAGCAGCTCCGCGCGGCTGTTGGCGTCGGCGTTCAGAAACGCCGCAAATTGTCCCTGTGACAGCATCATCGACTTGGTAAAGCGCTCAAAGTCCAGGCCGGTGAGGGCGGTCAGCATCTCCAGCTTATCCTTGACCTTGTCGGCAACGATTTTATTGTCTTCGCAGCGGGCCAGCTCTACGCGCGGCGCCTGCAGGTTACCCTCTACTGCGCCACGCGCCCGGTTCTGGCTCCAGAATGCCCGCCAGGCCACCCCTTTTACCTCAAATTCAACCTCTGCCAGACATTCGGAGGTGTCACGCGTCATCAGATCGTTCTGCGACTGCGAGAGCTTACCCAGCCTTGAGGTCTCGTGATAAAGCGCCAGGCAGATGGCGTCGAGCAGTGTGGTTTTGCCCGCGCCCGTAGGCCCGGTAATGGCAAACAGGCCATTGCTGGCGAAAGGTTCGGCGGTGAAGTCGATCTTCCACTCCCCCTTCAGGGAGTTGAGATTTTTAAAACGCAGCGTCAGGATCTTCATGCCTGCTCCTCATCATCTATCTCGGCCAGCGTCTGTTTAAACAGCGTGGTAGCGCGAGCCAGCCGTTCCGGATCCTCATGCTCCTCAAGCGCCAGTCGGCGACTGAACACCTCCTGCGCGCTCAGCTCGCTCAGCGTCTCATTATTCTGACGGTTAATGACCTGCTCACGCTGCTCCCGGCTGCGACGCAGTAGCACCACCTCCACAGGCAGCTGCTCCGTCAGCTCCTGAATACGACGCTGCAGATCGTTCAGCCAGGCATGGGTGGAAATTTCGATATCGAGCCACACGGTTTTGCCATCTTCACGCGGCAGGATCGCCGCAAGCTGCTGCTCAATCTCTTCCAGCGAGCCTTTGATCATCTGCATGGGCTGAAAGAGCGGGATCGGCAACGCTTCAACGTTACTGAGCCTGCCTTCGGCAAAATCGACCAGAAAGACGCTTTTCTCACGGCCCAGCTCATCAAAGCTGAGCGGAATAGGGGAGCCGCTGTAGCGGATATGATCGCTGTCAGCAATGCGTTGCGCACGATGGATATGCCCCAGCGCAATGTAGTCTGCTGGCGGAAAAGCCTGCGCCGGAAAGGCATCAAGCGTGCCGATGTAGATATCCCTGACCGCATCACTTTTGGTGACGCCAACGGTGGTCAGATGGCCGGTGGCGATAATGGGGAGCGGCAGATTATGCTGTTCACGCACTACCAGTGCCGCCTGCCAACAGCGCTGGTAGTGCTGGGTTATCGCCTCCAGCAGCGTCAGCTGTTTTTCCCGCCCAGACTGGCCTGCCCTGCTGAGGGTAATGTCGCGCGGCCGCAGGAAAGGGATCGCACAGAGCAGCGCGCCGGGCTTGCCTTCGCGCGTGTTGAGCATCAGCACCTGCTGCGCGGGATCGTCACTGGCTGCGGCAATTACCCGGGTATTAAGACAGGCGAGCAGCTCGCGGGATTCGTTCAGCGTGGCCACAGAGTCATGATTTCCCCCCAGCACCACCAGCTCACAGCCGGTTTGCTGCAGCTTCACCACAAAACGGTTGTAGAGTTCACGTGCATAACTGGGCGGCGAACCCGTATCGAAGATATCACCCGCAACGATAATGGCGTCCACCTGCTTTTCCACCGCCTGTTCCAGCAGCCAGTCAATAAAAGCCTGATGTTCCGGAGCGCGGCTTTTGGTGTAAAAGAACTGGCCCAGATGCCAGTCTGACGTGTGGAGTATTCGCATGGGATCCCTCTGAGGCGCAAAGCAGTGCCGACGATTATAAACAGCCCTGCGCAAAACCCCAGCCGCTACCTTCATAAAAGTGTTATAAATCGGCGGGCTGGGGGCTCTTTTTTTCATAAAACTGTCATAAAACTGACGCATAATGGCGCCGCATATCCAGTGGCATTCCGTCACAGTAGCAGGAGCAATAATGGCTAAGCGCATTCTGGTAGTCGAAGATGAAGCCCCAATCCGTGAGATGTTGTGTTTCGTTCTGGAGCAAAATGACTATCAACCGATAGAAGCGGAAGATTATGACAGTGCGGTCAGTATGCTTATCGAACCCTGGCCTGATTTGATCCTGCTGGACTGGATGCTGCCGGGAGGATCGGGCATTCAGTTTATTAAGCACCTGAAGCGTGAAGCGATGACCCGGGAGATCCCAGTGATGATGCTCACGGCGCGTGGCGAAGAAGAGGATCGCGTTCGCGGTCTGGAAGTGGGGGCCGACGACTATATTACCAAGCCATTTTCGCCGAAAGAGCTGGTGGCGCGGATTAAAGCGGTGATGCGCCGCATCTCGCCAATGGCGGTGGAAGAGGTTATTGAAATACAGGGATTGAGCCTCGATCCCTCTTCGCACCGCGTGATGTCTGAGACTCAGCCGCTGGAGATGGGGCCGACAGAGTACAAGCTGCTGCACTTCTTTATGACGCACCCGGAGCGGGTCTACAGCCGCGAGCAGTTGCTTAATCATGTGTGGGGCACTAACGTGTACGTCGAAGATCGTACCGTTGACGTCCATATTCGCCGCTTACGCAAGGCGCTGGAACTGACCGGGCACGATCGCATGGTGCAGACGGTTCGCGGAACAGGTTACCGTTTCTCTGCACGTTACTGATCGTTCGCACTGGAGCCTTTACCGTGTTGGAACGCCTCTCCTGGAAGAGACTGCTGCTGGAGCTGCTGCTGGCCTGCCTGCCTGCCCTGATTTTGGGGCTGCTGGTAGGCTACCTGCCCTGGCTGCTGCTGATCGCCGTGTTGGCCGTAATGGGCTGGCACTTCGCTAATTTACTCCGTTTGTCCCACTGGCTCTGGATCGATCGCAGCATGACGCCGCCAGCCGGTCGCGGAAGTTGGGAGCCGCTCTTTTATGGCCTCTACCAGATGCAGGCGAGAAATCGTCGGCGTCGGCGCGAGCTTGGCCATCTGATTAAGCGTTTCCGCAGCGGAGCGGAGTCGCTGCCCGATGCCGTGGTACTGACCACCGAAGAGGGAACCATCTTCTGGTGCAACGGGCTGGCGCAACAGATGCTGGGGCTGCGCTGGCCGGAGGATAACGGTCAGAACATCCTTAACCTGCTTCGTTACCCCGAATTTACCCGCTACCTCCGCCAGCGCGATTTTACCCGACCGTTGACCCTGGTGCTTAACAGCCATCGCCATCTTGAATTCCGCGTGATGCCCTATTCAGAAGGGCAGTGGCTGCTGGTGGCGCGCGACGTGACGCAGATGCATCAGCTGGAAGGCGCCCGCCGTAACTTCTTCGCCAACGTCAGCCATGAGCTGCGCACGCCGTTAACGGTGCTGCAGGGCTACCTGGAGATGATGAATGACTCCGTCATGGAGGGGCCGCTGCGGGATAAAGCGCTGCATACGATGCAGGAGCAGACCCGCCGCATGGATGGGCTGGTTAAACAGCTGCTGACGCTCTCCCGTATTGAAGCCGCGCCAGCGCTCGATCTGCAGGAAAAAGTCGACGTGCCGTTAATGCTGAAGCTGTTGCAGCGTGAAGCAGAAACCTTGAGCCAGGGGCGGCACGAAATCCATTTCCACAGCGATCAACATCTGCGGGTTTTCGGCAACGACGAGCAGCTGCGAAGCGCCATCTCCAACCTCGTTTATAACTCGGTTAACCACACGCCGCCCGGTACACGCATTGATATCAGCTGGCAGCAAACCCCGCAGGGCGCGCTGTTCAGGGTGAAGGATAATGGTCCGGGCATTTCGCCTGAACATATTCCCCGCCTGACGGAACGTTTTTATCGCGTGGATAAAGCGCGTTCACGGCAAACCGGCGGCAGCGGGCTTGGCCTGGCCATTGTGAAACACGCGTTGAGTCACCATAACGCCCGTCTCGATATCACCAGCGAGCCGGGCGTGGCGACCTGTTTCAGCTTCATCCTGCCGCCAAGGTTGATTGTCAGCCGCGAGTTGGCTCAGAATGCGGTTCGTTGATCGAACCGGATACCTGAGATGAAAAAGCTGTTTCTGCTCGCCCTGACCTGTTTCAGCCTGATGGCGCAGGCCGAAGAGGGGATGCTGGCCGGGAATCTGACCAGCGTCGGCTCAGATACGCTCGGCAATCTGATGACGCTGTGGGGCGAGAGTTTCAACCGACAATATCCCGGCGTGAATGTGCAGGTTCAGGCAGCCGGCTCCTCTACTGCGCCTACCGCCCTCGCTGCAGGCGCGGCACAGATCGGCGCGATGAGCCGTCCCATGCAGGCTGTGGAGCGCCAGCTGTTTGAAGCGCGCTATGGTTATCCGCCGCTGGCTGTGCCGGTGGCTATGGATGCGCTGGTGGTGGTGGTGAATCAGGACAACCCCTTGCAGGGGCTTAACACCAAACAGCTCGATGCCATTTTCTCTGTGACCCGCCGCTGCGGAGCCGCTGCGGCCATCAATCACTGGGGCGATCTCAACCTGACACAATCCGGCTGGCCTGAACGTCCGCTGCAACGCTTTGGCCGTAATTCCGCTTCCGGCACCTGGGGTTTCTTCAAGCAGCAGGCGCTCTGTAACGGTGATTTCCGCAATGATGTCAGCGAGTATCCGGGTTCCGCGGCCGTGGTGCAGGCCGTGGCCGACACGCTGAATGCCATTGGTTATGCCAGTATGGGGATCCACCTCTCCGGCGTAAAAACGCTGCCGGTATCTCGTGACGGAACGGCGTGGATTGCGCCAAATGCAGAGACTATTCGCAGCGGTAGCTATCCCTATGCGCGTAAGCTTTATCTTTATGTTAATAAACCGCCCGGTAAACCGCTGGAGCCGATTGCGGCTGCTTTCCTTCAGCACGTGCTTTCCGATCGGGGCCAGGCGTGGGTGACTCAGGCGGGTTATCTGCCTCTCTCTGACCAGCAGCGTCGCGAGGCGCGTCTGCTGCTGGATGCCAAATAAGTGAGCACCAACATGAATTTTTTTCATGCATGATGAAATTTCCTCGGTTGCAGCTGAATCTTTCTCATGACACTCTGTATCACAGCCATATAGACATCCAGAAGTCTACATATAACGAATCGTGATAATTTCGCCGGTAAATTACAATCGGCGTGCCAGGAGTGACATACCATGCAGAGAGATTCAGCCCAGTATCGTGCCGAAGTGGTCGGCAGCTTCCTTCGCCCTGCAGCCATCAAACAGGCTCGCGAGCAGTTCCAGGCGGGTGAGATCGATGCTGTTGCGCTTAAGCGCATCGAAGACGAAGCCATTCGTGATGTGGTCACACACCAGCGCGCCTGCGGGCTGAAAGTGGTGACGGACGGTGAATTCCGTCGCGCCTGGTGGCACTTTGACTTCTTCGACGGTCTGGAAGGAGTGGAGCGCTACGAGTCTGAGCAGGGCATTCAGTTTAACGGTGTGCAGACCAAAGCACACAGCATCCGCGTTACCGGCAAACTCGGTTTTGGCAAACATCCGATGCTGGAAGATTTCCGTTACCTGAAAAGCATCAGCGGCGACGCCGTGCCGAAGATGACCATTCCCAGCCCAAGCGTGCTGCACTTCCGCGGCGGACGTAAAGCTATCGACGCTGAAGTTTATCCCGATCTTAACGTCTATTTTGACGATCTGGCGCAGACTTACCGTGACGCCATCCAGGCCTTTTACGCCGCAGGCTGCCGCTATCTGCAGTTGGATGACACCGTCTGGGCCTATCTCTGCTCGGAAGATCAGAAGAAACAGATCGTTGAGCGTGGCGAGGATCCGCAAGAGCTGGCGCACATCTATGCGCAGGTGCTGAACAAAGCGATCGAAGGTAAGCCGGACGATCTGACCATTGGTCTGCATGTCTGTCGCGGCAACTTCCGCTCCACCTGGATCTCTGAAGGGGGCTATGAGCCGGTAGCGGAAATTCTGTTTGGCACCGTCAATATCGACGCCTTCTTCCTGGAATATGATAACGAGCGTTCTGGTGGTTTCGAACCGCTGCGCTTCATCAAGCCTGGCAAACAGCAGGTAGTATTGGGTCTGATCACCACCAAAAATGGCGAGCTGGAAAACCCGGAAACCGTGAAACAGCGCATCGCTGAAGCGGCGCAGTATGTCAGTCTTGATCAGATCTGCCTCAGCCCACAGTGTGGTTTTGCCTCAACGGAAGAGGGCAACAGCCTGAGCGAAGAGCAGCAGTGGGCCAAGCTGCGTCTGGTAGTGGATATCGCTAAACAAGTCTGGTAACGCGGCGTTACTCTGTGCAAAAGGCGCGACTATTCGCGCCTTTCGTGCATCTTTGCCTCTCTCCATGCAGAAAATAACCCCGCATCGCGCGGAAAAAATACAAATCATGTAAGGCATCCAGCCGATAAACTGAAGTGAATCACTGGATGCAGTAATTTTTGCAACATATCACTCTGCTTTTCCGATCGCACCTTGCCTTTCTCCCCTATAAACGGTTTACTTAGCGCCGTTTTTACGTTATCCCCCTGTAAAAAGATCAAAAATCAGCACATATCCGCTACCAGAACGACAGCAGGAAAAACATTTCTCCGTATCGCGCGGCGATTCTGGCGTTTTTAGTGCGGGCAGGGTGATAAAGCTGACATCGCGACTTCACTGAACACCAGTACGGGTTAATTTTCTGCTTATGACTAATCGTTTAACTTCCAAAGACATCCTTGCGCTGGGCTTTATGACCTTTGCGCTGTTTGTGGGTGCAGGCAATATTATTTTTCCCCCTATGGTAGGGATTCAGTCTGGCGAACACGTCTGGATTGCCGCCCTGGGCTTCCTGATTACCGCAGTCGGCCTTCCGGTCATTACCGTGATTGCACTGGCACGCGTTGGTGGCGGTATTGATGCGCTGAGCACACCCATCGGCAAAGCGGCGGGTATCGTGCTGGCGACCGTCTGTTACCTGGCCGTCGGGCCGCTCTTCGCCACGCCACGCACGGCGACCGTCTCTTTTGAAGTGGGCCTTGCCCCTTTAACAGGTGAGGGCCCGCTGCCGCTGTTAATCTACAGCCTGGTCTATTTTTCACTTGTGATCGGCATCTCTCTCTATCCGGGCAAGCTGCTGGATACCGTAGGGCACTTTCTTGCGCCGCTGAAAATCATTGCGCTGGCCGTACTGGGCGTAGCGGCACTGATCTGGCCGGCTGGCGGCCTGGCCCCCGCCACCGAGGCCTATCAGCATGCAGCCTTCTCCAGCGGCTTCGTTAATGGCTATCTGACCATGGATACCTTAGGGGCGCTGGTCTTCGGGATTGTTATTGTTAATGCGGCACGCTCACGCGGCGTCAGCGATGCGAAGCTGCTTACCCGCTATACCGTGCTGGCAGGGCTGATTGCTGGTGTGGGGCTGACGCTGGTCTACCTGGCGCTGTTCAAACTGGGTTCAGACAGCTCCTCAATCGTGGATCAAAATGCCAACGGCGCAGCCATCCTGCATGCCTATGTGCAGCAGACCTTTGGCGACATGGGCAGCCTCTTCCTGGCCGCACTGATTTTCGTCGCCTGCATGGTGACGGCGGTCGGCCTGACCTGCGCCTGTGCGGAGTTCTTTGAGCAGTATCTGCCGCTCTCTTACCGTCAGCTGGTCTTTGTGCTGGGCCTCTTCTCCATGTTGGTCTCTAACCTTGGCCTGAGCCACCTGATTCAAATCTCTATCCCGGTGCTGACCGCAATTTATCCGCCCTGCATTGTGCTGATTCTGCTGAGCTTTACGCTGAGCTGGTGGAAGAAAAGCACCCGCATTATTGCCCCCACCATGCTGGTCAGCCTGCTGTTTGGTATTATTGATGCGGTGAAAACCACCAGCTGGAAAGGATCGCTGCCCGCTTTTACTCAGCATCTGCCGCTGGCGGAGCAGGGCCTCGCCTGGCTGCCTCCTTCTCTGGCAATGCTGGTGCTGGTAGCGATCTGTGACCGCTTCTACGCCCGCGAGCAGGTGAATGCGCATCAGCAGTAAGACCGCAGAGTAATGTTTCAGCACGCCTTCTCTGCCCGGGCAGAGAAGGCCGACAGAGTAAAAACAGAAGTAGAAAGATGACAAAAAATAGCCTCAAAAAGGGACTGAGTACCCGCCACATTCGCTTTATGGCACTCGGGTCAGCTATCGGCACCGGGCTTTTTTACGGTTCGGCAGATGCCATGAAAATGGCGGGGCCGAGCGTGATCCTCGCTTACATTATCGGCGGCGCTGTTGCCTATATCATCATGCGCGCGCTGGGCGAAATGTCGGTCAACAACCCTCAGGCCAGCTCTTTTTCCCGCTATGCCCAGGACTATCTTGGCCCGCTGGCGGGTTACATTACCGGCTGGACTTACTGCTTCGAAATTCTGATTGTCGCTATCGCGGACGTCACTGCGTTCGGCATCTATATGGGCGTCTGGTTCCCGGACGTCCCGCACTGGATCTGGGTGCTCAGTGTGGTGCTGATCATCGGCGCTATCAATATGGCCACGGTAAAGGTGTTTGGCGAAGTGGAGTTCTGGCTCTCGCTGTTTAAAGTCGCGACTATTATCATCATGATCGTGGCCGGTATCGGTATCATCTTCTGGGGTATCGGCAACGGCGGCCAGCCAACCGGCATCCATAATCTCTGGACCAACGGCGGCTTCTTTGCCCACGGCGTAGTGGGCATGGTGCTGTCACTGCAAATCGTGATGTTCGCCTATGGCGGCATTGAGATTATCGGTATTACCGCCGGGGAAGCGAAGGATCCGGAAACCTCTATTCCGAAAGCCATTAACACCGTGCCGCTGCGTATTCTGGTGTTTTACGTCGGCACGCTGTTTGTGATTATGTCTGTGTTTCCGTGGAACCAGGTAGGCACCAACGGCAGCCCGTTTGTGCTGACCTTCCAGCATATGGGCATTGCGGCAGCCGCCACTATCCTTAATTTTGTGGTGATCACCGCCTCTCTTTCCGCCATCAACAGCGATGTCTTTGGCGTAGGGCGCATGCTGCACGGGATGGCTGAACAGGGACACGCGCCAAAAATGTTTGCCACCGTCTCACGTCGCGGTATTCCGTGGGTGACGGTACTGGTGATGATGGCGGCGATGCTGGTCGCGGTTTATCTTAACTACCTGATGCCGGAAAAAGTGTTTCTGGTGATCGCTTCGCTGGCGACCTTTGCCACCGTCTGGGTATGGATCATGATCCTGTTCGCACAGATTGGTTTCCGCCGGACCTTAAGCAAAGAGCAGGCTAAAGCGCTGAAGTTTGCCATGCCGGGCGGCATCTTTACCGCGCTGGTGGGGATTCTGTTCCTGGTCTTTATCATCGGCCTGATTGGCTACTTCCCCGATACCCGCATCTCGCTCTATGTGGGGGCAGGCTGGATAGTATTGCTGCTGGCGAGCTGGGGATTTGTGAAGAAGAAGATCGCCAGAGCATAACGGCTTTACGGTGAAAACAGCCGCCCTTCAGGTTAAACCTGGCGGGCGGTTTTTTTATGCCTGCCAACCGGCGTTCCCCCTTATGCCATCGGCCTGCTTTAGCGGGTAGCTGATCACCGCGTGCTGCTTCCAGCCAGGCACCCTGCATCCGGCTTGCTTAGTGACGAAAGCCGCTAAGGTTGAGCGAGCCAGACACATCAATAATGGCGCTGGCTTGCATTTTGTGGGTAACTGACCGATACGTCAGGCGGATCTATATTCTTCTCAATTTGTTGCAGCGCTGTGTCAAACGGACAGAGTGTCCCCACAGAGGTAACGCGGCACCCTTTACCCTGCCACTCGGTGACCAGCAGAGGGGCCTGCGGGCCTGGCGGCGTCAGCTGACGAATCTGATCCAGGCTTTGCGACTGGAAATAGATCCTGAGAAAGCGCTCGCCGTGGCTGCTCTGCCAGCGTTCAAACACCAGACTGGCGGCAGGCGGAATATTTCCTCGCGGATACTCTCCCTGCTGCCAGCTGAAGTCGATCAGCGTACGCAGATAAGCGATGTTGATATCGCTCGCCACATAGAGCAGCCAGCGAACGTCCGGAGGCAGGTCGGCCTGATCCTGACCTTTATCCGATGCCAGGGTCGGCTGGCGATCCAGCTTCAGCGCCTGCACGATTTGGTTCAGCAGCAGCGAGCCTCCCCTGAGTGCGGCAGAAGGCAAATCGTTGGTGTAGTCATATTTCGCCGTGAGTAACGGCAGGAGCTGGCTGAGTTCCGCAGAAGAGTGGGCATGGCCAAAAGCAACCAGGGGCGCAGGCTGATTTTCGCTCCAGGCCAGCCTGAGCGTTTCCGCCATCGCGGCCAGCGTATCCAGCCCCTCTATCGCCACGCCGCCGTTTGACCAGACCTTAAGCGCCCAGGGTTGTTCAAAAACAGGGCAGGGCTGATTCTCCCGGCAAACTGCTTTTTTGAGCGCGGCAATCTGAGGCTGCAAACGCTTTTCGGCCTGCTGCAGATCGCCGCCCAATGCGGCCAGCGCCTCCTGCCTGCTACGTGCCTTTTCTGCCGCGGTCGCCTTACCGGAGGGATAAGAAAACAGCGGATCCTCATGGCTCAGAGCATGAACCGGCACGCCGCAGCCGGGAAAGGCCGCAGCAGACCAGGCTTCTGCGGTAGCCTGGGTGCGTTGCAGCGTGCTGGCACGCAGATAAACATCCTGCGGGCCAGGGCAGCCGGCAGGGAGCAGCCCAAGCTGACGATAACGCTGGCTTTCGTAGCGGGCCTTCAGCCAGGCAGCGGTGTAGCCATGTCCGGTTAAATGACCATCCTCTGTCAGCCAGCGAGGCCAGGCACGCTGGCTTCCCGCTTCCATCAGCTTACGATCGCCAGCGGTGGGCGGACGCACCCCGTGGCGACTGATTTCCACCACTTTTTCCAGCTTGTAATCAGGAGGCTGTGCAGAGTGGCTGAAGGAGAGGGGCAGAAACAGTGTTACCAGCGTGGTGAGAACGAGTACTCTTGCATCCATGTTCAGTTATTGCCTTGAATAAAGTCCGGGGGCGAAACCTGACGGCTCCGGCTTCTCCGACAGTAACGCAATCCTGGCGGCAATGAAATCGCCGCTTAACTCAGCCACGCCGGAATGGGAAAGCACCACCAGCAAAGCGGCAGAATAAATAAAGCAGAAATAAAAAAGGCCCGCCGAAGCGAGCCTTTCAGAAGCGGGGCTGTTACAGCTTAGCCGCGTTCTCAGAGAGGTACTTAGCCACGCCGTCTGGCGATGCGCCCATACCTTCTTTTCCTTTTTCCCACTGAGCCGGGCACACTTCGCCGTGCTCTTCGTGGAACTGCAGCGCGTCAACCATGCGCAGCATTTCGTCAACGTTACGGCCCAGTGGCAGATCGTTAACAACCTGGTGGCGAACCACACCGGCTTTGTCGATCAGGAATGAACCACGCAGCGCAACGCCTGCATCCGGATGCTCAATACCGTAAGCTTTCTGCACTTCACGCTTGATATCAGCAACCATGGCATATTTCACTTCGCCGATGCCGCCTTTGTCGATTGGGGTTTTGCGCCATGCGTTATGCACAAACTCAGAATCGAAAGAAACGCCGACAACTTCCACGCCGCGCTTCTGGAACTCTTCGTAACGCTTGTCGAAGGCAATCAGCTCAGAAGGACAAACGAAGGTGAAGTCCATTGGCCAGAAGAACACAACGGTAGCTTTACCAGCAGTGTGTTTTTTGAAGTTGAAGTTCTCAACAATTTCACCGTTGCCCAGCACGGCTGCGGCGGTAAAATCTGGGGCTTGACGAGTTACCAGGACCATGTTCACTCCTGTAGAAGTAGTTAGATTAAAGAGACAACGCGGAGTATAAAAGCGACGCCCGTAGAGGCACCAGCGTTAAACGCCGATTACTGTGATAGGTTAAACCTATCAAAAAATTAAAATTACTAAAGCAGCTCAATACAATAGCCCTTTTCAGCAAAAGGACAAGCAGAATTGCCGCTGGCGCCCTTAAAGCGCCTGGCGGGCAGCCTTTTCCATCATAACCGGATAGAACTGCCAGAAAAAATCGTTAAATTGCTGATAGTTCGTGATGAAATCCTGCCAGGACTCCTCCAGCGCCGCCAGACGAGGACGGCGGCTTGCCATGCCGCGCAGTACCGGCTGCAGATAGTCCGCCTCGGCATACTTCTCCATCCAGCGCTCGCTCCATAAGTAACGGTTAAGATTCTGGAACCGCTCCGGCGTAGAGGCTAAATCGGGTTCGATCACAGATTTCGCCTGAGCCAGAAAAGTTGGCAGAGAAATTTCCGGCTGAATGCTGTCCCAGTGTCGTGACAAAAAATGATCCCAAATTACGTCAAGAGTAATAGGGGAGACGCGACGGGTCTCGGGACGGAAAAAGTCCCGCGCTGCGCGAACTTCAGGCAGAGAGTCGGTCATCACATCGATGCGGCGGTGATGCAGAATGCCTTCCGCAACCGCTTCAGGCCACTCATTGTGCGGATTCCCGCGCACGAAATCGGCCATCAGGTTACCCAGAAGGGAGCTTTGGGCCAGCGAGGCCAGATGTAAATGCGCAAGAAAATTCATCTCACCAGTATATCGTCTTATTCATTAACGTTGTACCTGCGTTAGCTGTGCTCTCTCACCTGAATCACTTAAGCCCATCCAGAACAGCTTCTCTTGCTGCTTAGGTACAACGCCAGGGGCGCTGGCTGACGCGAAGAGGTCTGTATCAAGGCGGCTCTGAGAATGTTCTGGGGGCGCCAGGCATTAGCTTGTTTAGAAATGGCAGCTTTTCAGCTAGAATGTGCGCCCTGATTTCCCTGACTGTGAATGACCATGCGCGTTGCCGATTTTTCTTTTGAGTTGCCCGAATCTTTGATTGCCCACTATCCGCAGGCTCAGCGTAGCGGATGCCGCCTTCTCTCCCTGAACGGGCCGGACGGGGCGCTGTCGCACGGGGTCTTTACTGATTTGTTGGATAAACTCAATCCGGGCGATCTGCTGGTCTTCAACAATACGCGGGTGATCCCGGCTCGCCTGTTTGGCCGCAAAGTCAGCGGCGGCAAGATTGAAGTGCTGGTCGAACGTATGCTGGATGAGCATCGTGTGCTGGCGCATGTTCGCGCCTCGAAAGCGCCCAAGCCTGGCGCAGAGCTGCTGCTGGGGGACGATGAAAGCGTGAAGGCCACTATGGTCGCTCGTCATGACGCGCTGTTTGAGTTGCGCTTTGATGATGAGCGCGCGGTACTGGATATCCTTAACGCGGTTGGGCATATGCCGCTGCCGCCCTATATCGATCGCCCCGATGAAGATGCTGACCGCGAACTCTACCAAACGGTTTATAGCGAGAAGCCTGGCGCCGTTGCCGCTCCCACCGCCGGTCTGCATTTTGACGAGCCGCTGCTGGCCGCGCTGCGGGAAAAAGGCGTTGAGACGGCCTTCGTCACGCTGCATGTTGGCGCAGGGACTTTCCAGCCGGTCAGGGTTGAAAGCATTGAAGATCACATTATGCACGCCGAATATGCGGAAGTGCCGCAGGAGGTCGTGGATGCGGTGCTGGCCTGTAAAGCGCGCGGCAATCGCGTTGTGGCGGTAGGCACCACATCGGTACGCTCGCTGGAGAGTGCGGCACAGGCGGCCGGTGAAGCGCTTATCGCGCCGTTTTTCGACGATACCAAAATCTTTATCTATCCGGGCTACCACTATCAGGTGATTGATGCGCTGATCACCAATTTCCACCTGCCGGAATCCACGCTGATCATGCTGGTCTCCGCCTTTGCTGGCTATCGCCATACGATGCACGCCTACCAACAGGCAGTAGCAGAGCAGTACCGCTTCTTCAGCTATGGCGATGCGATGTATATCACCCGCAATCCGGACGCTGTCAGCGAAAAAGTGGGCGAATAATTTTTCTGCAGGCCTCCGGGCCTGTGAAGACGCGGCCGCACATGGTGTACGGCTGTTAACACTTAACATCAGACTGTTTCTCTGGTGGAGGCACTGTGAAGTTCGAATTAGACACTACTGACGGGCGCGCACGTCGCGGCCGCCTGATCTTCGATCGCGGGGTGGTTGAAACGCCTGCGTTTATGCCGGTGGGCACCTACGGCACCGTGAAAGGCATGACGCCGGAAGAAGTTATCGATACCGGCGCGCAAATCATTCTTGGCAACACCTTCCATCTCTGGCTGCGTCCCGGCCAGGAGATCATGAAGCTGCATGGCGATCTGCATGATTTCATGAACTGGAAAGGGCCGATCCTCACCGACTCCGGCGGCTTCCAGGTGTTCAGCCTGGGCGACATTCGTAAGATCACCGAAGCAGGCGTTCACTTCCGCAACCCAATAAACGGCGATGCGATCTTCCTGGACCCGGAAAAGTCGATGGAGATCCAGTACGATCTCGGCTCCGATATCGTGATGATCTTCGATGAATGTACGCCTTATCCGGCGGACTGGGATTACGCCAAACGTTCCATGGAGATGTCGCTGCGCTGGGCGCAGCGTAGCCGCGATCGCTTTGATTCCCTTGAGAATAAAAATGCGCTTTTCGGCATAATCCAGGGCGGGGTTTACGAAGATTTACGAGATGTCTCGGTAAAAGGACTGGTAGAGATTGGCTTTGATGGTTACGCTGTGGGCGGCCTGGCGGTCGGCGAGCCGAAAGAAGATATGCACCGTATTCTGGAGCACGTTTGCCCGCAGATCCCGGAAGACAAACCGCGCTATCTGATGGGCGTGGGCAAACCTCAGGATCTGGTTGAAGGGGTGCGTCGCGGCATCGATATGTTTGACTGCGTGATGCCAACCCGTAACGCCCGTAACGGCCATCTTTTTGTCACTGACGGCGTGGTGAAAATTCGTAACGCGAAGTACAAAGATGACACCGCAACGCTGGATGCGGAGTGTGATTGCTACACCTGTCGCAATTACAGCCGTGCTTACTTGCATCATCTCGACCGTTGTAACGAAATACTGGGCGCACGTCTGAACACTATCCATAATCTGCGCTATTACCAGCGACTGATGGCCGGTTTACGCCAGGCTATTGAAGAGGGTAAATTAGAGCAGTTTGTGGCGGAATTCTATGAGCGGACGGGCAAGGCGGTACCGCCGTTAAACGTCTGATAATTAAACAATGAGGGAAATTTAATGAGCTTGTTCATTTCTGACGCAGTGGCAGCAGCGGCGCCATCTCAGGGAAGCCCCTATTCACTGGTTATTATGCTGGTGGTTTTTGGTCTGATTTTCTACTTCATGATCCTGCGTCCACAGCAGAAACGCGCTAAAGAGCACAAAAAACTGATGGATTCCATCTCCAAAGGTGATGAAGTGCTGACAACGGGTGGCCTGGTAGGTCGCGTCACTAAAGTGGCTGAAACTGGCTATGTGGCTATCGCGCTGAACGACACAACGGAAGTTGTGGTGAAACGTGATTTCGTGGCTGCCGTTCTGCCGAAAGGTACGATGAAGGCGCTTTAATTTTTTGTTTTCCCTAAGGGAACTGCCGTGTTAAACCGTTATCCTTTGTGGAAGTACATCATGCTGATCGTCGTATTACTCGTCGGTCTGCTGTACGCGCTTCCCAACCTTTATGGTGAGGATCCGGCTGTTCAGATCACTGGCGCGCGCGGAAGCGCCGCCAGTGAGCAGACGCTGGTTCAGATCCAAGATGCCTTAAAACAAGAGAATATTCAGAGCAAATCAATTGCCCTGGAAAATGGCGCTATTATGGCGCGCTTTGCTAACGGTGACGTGCAGTTACGCGCCCGTGATGCCATAACAAAAGTGCTTGGCGAGAACTACGTCGTGGCGCTTAACCTTGCCCCGGCCACCCCAACCTGGCTGAGCATGCTGGCCGCAGAGCCGATGAAACTCGGTCTTGATTTGCGTGGCGGCGTACACTTCCTGATGGAAGTCGATATGGATACCGCTCTGGGTAAACTCCAGGAGCAGAACATCGACAACCTCAGAAGCGATCTGCGTGACAAAAACATTCCTTATACCAACGTTCGCAAAACCGACAATTACGGTCTGGAAATTCGTTTCCGTGATGCCGCCGCGCGTGATGATGCCGTCAGCTATCTGTCAGGCCGCCATCGCGATCTGGTGATTAACGGCACCGGCGAGACTGCCCTGCGAGCGGTGATGACTGATGAGCGTCTGCGTGAAGCCCGTGAATATGCGGTTCAGCAGAACATCACTATCCTACGTAACCGTGTTAACCAACTCGGCGTCGCCGAGCCGCTGGTTCAGCGCCAGGGTTCGGATCGCATTGTGGTTGAACTGCCTGGTATTCAGGATACGGCCCGTGCGAAAGAGATTCTGGGCGCAACGGCCACGCTGGAATTCCGTCTGGTGAACACCACTGTCGATCCAACCGCGGCGGCTAATGGCCGCGTCCCGGGTGATTCGGAAGTGAAAAACACCCGTGATGGTCAGCCTGTCACGTTGTACAAGCGCGTGATCCTGACCGGTGACCACATCACTGACTCCACCTCGAGCCAGGATGAGTACAACCAGGCACAGGTGAACATCTCGCTGGACAGCGCGGGCGGCAACATCATGTCCAACTTCACCAAGGATAATATCGGTAAGCCAATGGCTACGCTGTTTGTCGAATATAAAGACAGCGGCAAGAAAGATGCCAACGGCCGGGCGATCCTGGCGAAGCAGGAAGAGGTGATTAACGTTGCGAATATCCAGTCTCGTCTGGGGAACAGCTTCCGCATCACCGGTATCAGCAACCCGAATGAAGCCCGCCAGCTCTCTCTGCTGCTGCGTGCCGGTGCGCTGATTGCGCCTATCCAGATTGTGGAAGAGCGGACGATTGGCCCAACTATGGGTCAGCAGAACATTACTCAGGGTCTGGAAGCGTGCCTGTGGGGCCTGATCGCCTCTATCGTATTTATGGTGGTTTACTACCGTAAGTTCGGGGTAATTGCGACTACGGCACTGGTGGCTAACCTGGTGATGATTGTCGGCATCATGTCGCTGCTGCCTGGCGCCACGCTGACCATGCCGGGGATTGCAGGTATCGTCCTGACGCTTGCGGTGGCGGTGGATGCGAACGTACTGATTAATGAACGTATCAAGGAAGAGCTGAAGAACGGACGTTCCGTTCAGCAGGCTATCCATGAAGGCTATAAAGGCGCGTTCTCCAGTATTATCGACGCCAACGTCACCACGCTGATTACCGCCATCATTCTCTATGCGGTAGGCACCGGCTCGATCAAAGGCTTCGCTATCACCACCGCTATTGGCGTGGTGACTTCTATGTTTACCGCCATCGTCGGTACCCGTGCCATCGTCAACCTGTTGTACGGCGGCAAACGCATCAACAAGCTGTCTATCTGAGGAGTGCGTTGTGGCACAGGACTATAGCGTTGAACAACTAAACTACGGGCGTAAAGTTCATGACTTTATGCGCTGGGACAAACTGGCCTTTACTATTTCTGCTCTGCTGCTGATCGCCTCGTTTCTGGTAATGGGCGTAAAAGGGTTTAACTGGGGTCTGGATTTCACCGGCGGTACCGTGATTGAAATCACCCTGGAGAAGCCAGCGGAACTGGACACCCTGCGCGGTGCGCTGGAGAAGTCCGGCTTTGTGGATCCTCAGGTACAGAACTTCGGCAGCAGCCGTGACGTGCTGGTACGTATGTCCCCTAACGAGGGCAATGCGGGCCAGGAGCTGGGCAACAAGGTGGTGACCATCATCAACCAGGCGAGCCAGCAGAACGCCACGGTCAAGCGTATTGAGTTTGTCGGCCCAAGCGTGGGGAGCGATCTGGCGCAGGCTGGCGGCATGGCGCTGCTGGTGGCGCTGATTGCGATCCTGATCTACGTCGGTTTCCGCTTTGAGTGGCGACTGGCGCTGGGGGCCGTACTGGCTCTGGCGCACGACGTGATCATCACCATGGGCATTCTCTCTCTGTTCCATATTGAGATTGATCTGACCATTGTGGCGTCGCTGATGTCGGTTATCGGCTACTCGCTGAACGACAGTATCGTGGTTTCGGACCGTATCCGTGAGAACTTCCGCAAGATCCGTCGCGGTACGCCTTACGATATCGTTAACGTTTCGCTGACGCAGACGTTGAGCCGTACCATCATGACATCGGCGACTACGCTGGTGGTGGTACTGATGCTGTTTATCTTCGGCGGCGCGCTGCTGGAAGGCTTCTCGCTGACCATGCTTATCGGTGTCTCTATCGGTACGGTTTCATCTATCTATGTCGCTTCAGCGCTGGCGCTGAAACTGGGGATGAAGCGTGAACACATGATCCAGCAAAAAGTGGAAAAAGAGGGTGCAGATCAGCCTTCTATTCTGCCTTAAGGGTGAAAGTGTGTAACAAGGGCCGCGAAAGCGGCCCTTTTTTTATGGTGCTGGCGGCGCGTTTTTTGCCACAATGTCGTGCACTCTGAGGTAGCCCAACTGCTCGGGGCTGATATTACTGAGGCGTAAAGGCACGGTAATTTCACTGCGTGGCAGCAGAGAATCAGCAATGCTGATTGCCTGGCTCTGGCTGACTGCCTGCAGTGGCTTACCGGTTGTGGCATCCATTTCTCCCCACTCAATCTGGAAACTGAAGGCGGGGAGAGTGTTCTCCGCAGCTGAACGGATATGCAGTACAGCCCGCGTGCCGTTAGCTTCACTTTCAACATGACTCAGGGAAAGACGAACCTCGCCAAGCTGGCTTTTAAGCGGCACGGCGGTATTGGTGGCAGGCAGCAGCCAGGCACCGCTTTCCGAGCCGCTGTTCAGCATGTTCTGCTGTTCAAGGCTGGCCGCCTGCGTCGTCAGCTGACGCATTTCGGTATTGAGCTTGCCGACCTGATTATGCAGTTTGTTCAGCTCCGGCTGCTGTGCCGGAGTCGTACAGCCTGCCAGTATCAAAGCCGCCATTGCCCACAGAGGTTTCATCTTCACGTCAATTGCCATAGCTGATGCAGCTCCTTGCCGGCTTTTTACTCAGGAATGCGCAGTGTCTGTCCCGGATAAATTTTGTCCGGATGGGTGAGCATAGGCTTGTTAGCTTCAAAGATCTTATTGTACTTGCCTGCATCGCCATACACTTCTTTGGAGATGGCGCTGAGCGTGTCGCCTTTCTTCACGGTATAGAACTTCGCTTCGGTGGCTGCCTGCTGCACGTTAACGTTATCTTCCACCGACGTGATACCAGCAACGTTACCGGCCGCGACCAGAATTTTTTCTTTCAGCTCTTGTGAGATAGCGTCGCCGCTGATGCTGGCTTTGTCATCTTTCACGCTGACATCAACCTTATCGCTGCCCGGCAGCCCCAGCTTATCAATGTACTCTTTCAGCTTTTTACTCTGATCGTCGCCGCCGCTTACCGAGTCCCACAGCTTCTCGCCCGCTTCTTTTACAAAGTTAAACAAACCCATATATCCTCCGGTTAATCCTTGTTTAAAGAAAAAATTTCGCTTAACTGCCCCCTGATTATAGCGCTTAAGTCGATTTTTACCGTTAAGAACCAGGCTTAATCACGCCAGAGGGGGGATAAGCTACAAAGGCGGGCAAATGGGCAACGCGATATTTTGTTGCCCGCGACTTCGCGCTACACTGTGAATCAATTTCCAGACTTATCAGGAAGCATCATGCATTGCCCGTTCTGTTCTGCTGTGGATACCAAAGTCATCGACTCCCGCCTGGTGGGGGAGGGAACGTCGGTGCGCCGTCGTCGCCAGTGTCTGGTCTGCCACGAGCGCTTTACCACTTTTGAGGTGGCTGAGCTGGTAATGCCCAGGGTGGTGAAAAGCAATGATGTCCGGGAGCCCTTTAATGAAGACAAACTCTGTCGCGGGCTGATGAAAGCGCTGGAGAAGCGTCCGGTCAGTTCAGATGATGTGGAAACGGCCATCAGCCATATCAAAAGCCAGCTTCGCTCTACGGGCGAGCGTGAAGTTCCCAGCAAGATGATCGGCAACCTGGTGATGGATGAGCTGAAAAAGCTCGATAAAGTCGCCTATATCCGCTTTGCCTCGGTCTACCGCAGCTTTGAAGATATTCGTGAGTTTGGCGAAGAGATCGCCCGTTTACAGGACTAAATCATGGTTGATGAAATCTGGATGGCGCGTGCGCTTGAGCTTGCGCGACGCGGACGCTTTACCACTACGCCGAATCCTGACGTAGGCTGCGTCATCGTCCGCGACGGGCAAATGGTGGGTGAAGGCTATCATTTCCGTGCAGGCGAACCGCACGCGGAAGTGCATGCCCTACGCATGGCGGGCGAAAAGGCCCGGGGAGCAACGGCCTACGTCACCCTTGAGCCGTGCAGCCATCATGGTCGCACGCCTCCCTGCTGCGAGGCTTTAATTGCCGCAGGCGTAAGCCGGGTAGTGGTAGCCATGCAGGATCCTAATCCTGAAGTTGCCGGGCGTGGGCTCTATCGTCTGCAGCAGGCCGGGATTGAGGTCAGCCATGGGCTGATGATGCAGGAAGCGGAAGCGCTCAACCGCGGTTTTTTAAAACGGATGCGCACCGGTTTCCCCTGGGTGCAGCTGAAAATGGGCGCCTCTCTGGATGGCCGCACGGCAATGGCCAGCGGCGAGAGCCAGTGGATTACTTCGCCGGAAGCGCGCCGCGACGTACAGCGGCTGCGGGCGCAAAGTTCTGCCATTCTGAGCAGCAGCGCCACCGTTCTGGCGGACGATCCCTCTCTTACCGTTCGCTGGCAGGAGCTGGATGCGGATACCCGGGCAGCTTATGCACAGCAGGATTTGCGTCAGCCGGTACGGGTGATTATTGACAGCCATAATCAGGTGACGCCAGCTCATCGTTTAATTTCTCAGCCTGGCGCAACCTGGCTGGCTCGTCAGCAGATCGATGGCCTGAACTGGCCAGAGAATGTAGAGCAGTTTACCGTTCCCCGCCATAACGGCCAGGCGGATCTGGTCTCACTGATGATGCTGCTGGGACGCAAGCAGATCAACAGCGTCTGGGTTGAAGCGGGCGCCACGCTCGCTGGCGCGCTGCTGGCTGCAGGCGTGGTTGATGAACTCATCCTCTATATTGCGCCAAAATTGCTGGGCGATGCGGCGCGCGGTTTGTGCCATTTACCCGGCATAGCACAACTTGCTGAAGCGCCGGCCTTCACCTTCAGCGATATTCGTCAGGTTGGGCCAGATTTACGCCTGACGCTTAAAGCCTGATTTTGTTCTCCTTCATGCCAGCAGGATGCAGCCTGACGGCAATGCGCGGCGTGAAGCAACGGGCTGCTTAAAAGCGGAGCAGACCCGGAAAGAGTATGATAGAATCCGCCCCCCTGCGGGGCCATAACTGAACCCGGAAAGGAAGATTATGAACGTTATTGAAGCTGCTGTTGCTACTCCTGATGCGCGCGTTGCCATTGTCATTGCGCGTTTCAACAACTTTATCAACGACAGCCTGCTGAGCGGTGCCCTTGATGCGTTAAAGCGCATCGGCCAGGTGAAAGATGAAAACATCACCGTGGTTTGGGTACCGGGCGCTTATGAAATGCCAATGACTGCTCGTGCGCTGGCGAAAGCTGGCAAGCATGATGCCGTTGTCGCTCTGGGAACCGTTATTCGTGGCGGGACTGCCCACTTCGAATATGTGGCTGGCGAAGCCAGCTCTGGCCTGGCCAGTGTCGCTATGAACAGCGATATCCCGGTTGCATTTGGTGTCCTGACGACGGAAAACATCGAACAGGCCATCGAACGTGCCGGTACCAAAGCGGGAAACAAAGGCGCAGAAGCTGCCCTGACCGCACTTGAAATGATTAACGTATTGAAAGCCATCAAAGCCTGATTTTAAGGGGAATTTCGTGAAACCTGCTGCTCGTCGCCGCGCCCGTGAATGTGCTGTCCAGGCGCTTTACTCCTGGCAGTTGTCTAAAAACGACATCGCTGATGTCGAATACCAGTTTCTGGCGGAGCAAGACGTCAAGGACGTCGATATCAGCTATTTCCGCGAGCTGCTGGGCGGCGTTGCAACCAACAGCGCGTATCTCGACGGCCTGATGAAGCCTTACCTCTCCCGTCAGCTGGAAGAGCTGGGACAGGTAGAAAAGGCTATCCTGCGCATTTCGTTATATGAACTGAGCAAGCGTGCCGATGTTCCCTACAAGGTGGCCATCAATGAGGGCATCGAGCTGGCGAAAATATTTGGTGCTGAAGACAGCCATAAGTTTGTCAACGGCGTACTGGATAAAGCCGCTCCCTATATCCGCCCCAACAAGAAGTAATCCTCCCAGGCCGGTTTTTCCGGCCTTCTTTATTTTTCAAACCCGGAATGCATTGTATGGCATGTGGCGAATTTGAACTTATCACGCGCTATTTTGATCGCGTGACTAGCTCCCGTCGCGATGTGGAAAAGGGCATCGGCGACGACTGCGCACTACTTACGCTGTCTGAAAAACAGACTTTGGCTATCAGCACCGACACGCTGGTGGAGGGCGTTCATTTCCTTCGTGATATTCATCCAGCCGATCTCGGCTATAAAGCTCTGGCGGTGAACCTCAGCGACCTGGCAGCCATGGGCGCCGATCCCGCGTGGCTGACGCTGGCGATTACGCTCCCTTCCGTGGATGAGAGCTGGCTGAAGCCGTTCAGCGACAGCCTGTTTGAGCTGCTGGATTATTACGATATGCAGCTGATCGGGGGAGATACTACGCGCGGGCCGCTCAGTCTGACGCTTGGCATCCACGGTCTGGTGCCGCAGGGCAGGGCGCTGAAGCGCTCTGGCGCACGTCCCGGCGACTGGATCTACGTTACCGGCACGCTCGGCGACAGCGCTGCCGGATTAGCGCTGTTACAGCACCACATGAAGATTGACGATCCTGTTGCCCATGAGATGCTAATCAAACGTCATCTGCGCCCGATGCCGCGTATTTTGCAGGGACAGGCGCTGCGCGATCTCGCCAGCGCGGCGATCGATCTCTCTGACGGGCTGATCTCCGATCTGAGCCATATCCTCAAAGCGAGCGACTGCGGGGCACGGCTGAATCTGGATGCCTTACCGCTTTCAGAAGTGATGAAGCTCCATTTTGAGCCAGAGCAGGCGCTGAACTGGGCGTTGAGCGGTGGTGAAGACTACGAACTCTGCTTCACGGTACCGGAAATTAACCGTGGCGCGCTGGATGTAGCGCTGGGACACTACGGCGTGCCGTTTACCTGCATCGGACAGATGGCACCACAGTCGGAAGGGCTGGTGCTGCTGCAGGAGGGCAAGCCCGTGGAAAAGAGCCTGAAAGGATTTGATCATTTTGACGCGAAATAAAGATGTGGCGAAAAGTCGCCTGAAGATGAGCAATCCCTGGCACCTGCTGGCAACGGGTTTTGGCAGCGGTTTAAGCCCGTATGTGCCGGGAACGATGGGATCGCTGGCGGCTATTCCGTTCTGGTATCTGATGACCTTTTTGCCGCAGGATATCTACTCGCTGCTGGTGATGTTCGGTATCTGTCTTGGCGTCTATCTCTGCCATCGCACGGCAAAGGATATGGGCGTACACGATCATGGTAGCATCGTCTGGGACGAATTTATCGGCATGTGGATAACGCTGATGGCGATCCCGGTGAACAGCTGGCAGTGGGTGCTGGCGGGGTTTGTTATCTTCCGTATTCTGGATATGTGGAAGCCGTGGCCAATCCGCTGGTTTGACCGCAACGTGCATGGCGGTATGGGGATCATGGTGGATGATATTATTGCCGGCATCCTCTCTGCCGGTATCCTCTACTATGCCGGTCACCATATGGCGTGGTAGGGGCGTGTCTTGCCGTGCGCGAAGGTAACATTGCGCTTCACCTTTCAGGCGGAAAGCGATAATTAGGGCGACGCAGGTCGCCCTTTTTGATCTGTACGGCAAAGTTCAGCTATTCAAATCCCACCACAGCATGGGGCTGATAGGCGCTCTCCAGCTCGATAATCTCTTCCCGGGTCAGCTCAACCTCCGTGGCTTTTACCAGGTCATCCAGCTGTTCAGCCCGTGATGCCCCAATAATCGGTGCGGTAACGGCTGGTTTCGCCAGCATCCAGGCGAGTGCAATTTGCGCACGGCTGACGCCCCGGTCTTCGGCAATCGCCGCCACGCGCGCCGCTATCGCGCCGTCATTCTCTTCCGTTTTGTCATACAGCGTGCCGCCAAACTCATCCGAAACGGAACGCGCTGTAGTTTCACCCCACGGACGAGTCAGACGGCCGCGCGCCAGCGGACTCCACGGCAGAACGGCGATGTTTTCAGCCTGACACAGCGGGTGCATCTCACGCTCCTCTTCACGCTGGATCAGGTTGTACTGATCCTGCATGCTGACAAAGCGCGTCCAGCCATGTTTATCGGCGGTATAGAGCGCTTTAGCGAACTGCCAGGCAAACATGGATGAGGCGCCGATGTAACGCGCTTTACCGGATTTAACCACGTCATGCAGCGCTTCCAGCGTCTCTTCCAGCGGCGTGTTGTAATCCCAGCGGTGGATTTGCAGCAGATCAACATGATCCATACCCAGACGGCCAAGACTGTCATCAATGGACTGCATAATGTTGGCGCGTGACAGCCCGCCGGAGAGATTACTCATCGGGAAATAGACTTTGGTGGCGACCACAATTTCATCGCGGCGGGCGAAATCTTTCAGCGCGCGGCCTACGATCTCTTCGCTGCTGCCGTCGGAGTAGCTGTTAGCCGTATCAAAAAAGTTGATGCCCGCTTCCAGCGCCTGCTTTATCAACGGGCGGCTGCTCTCTTCGGGTAATGTCCAGGCGTGACGGCCACGATCGGGCTCGCCGAACGTCATACAGCCGAGGCAAAGGCGGGAAACGGTAAGGTCCGTGGTTCCCAGTTGAATGGTTTTCATGTGATCTCCTGTTAGCAAACTGGCGGCTTTCGCAGTCAGATTTGTCTAAGGATAGCAGCAGAAAACTGTGGGTCGATAAGAATTAAGCACAAGGAAGCATGATTTAACGGTGTTAATAGTTTGAAATATAATGGGAGAGTAATCACTTTTTTATATTAAAGCTATCTGATTTACTGTGAACAAAACAAAAATAATCGGGCGAAAGAGTGTGAAACAATCGCCCGTAACTGAAAATTAATTAAAGTCAACCGGAGCTTTTGGCAATATTCATAAAATAGGCTTCTGATTCCTCTGCTGAATGCGTTGCCCCATAGATAGCACCATCAATACCGCCAATTATAATGCCCAAGCCTACACCAATAAGTTGGGAGACACCAAAGGTTAATACCGCCGCCAGCCCACCCCACTTACCACCCAGAAAAGCATACGTTGTAGCGCCAATTACCGCTCCATTGTACACGCTAAGGCAAAAATCATTAAGCTCAGCACCTGTTATGGGGGCAGCACCTGCAACATGGTTTATTTCGCTAGCTATTAAGTTTCTCATAATATCTTTTCTGATTCGTTATTTAATTAAAAGGATGTGAATATAAGGTTATCTATTCACATCCTCATGACATTAAAAGAATAAAGGGAATTAACCTGCGTTAATGGCAATATTATTGAAGAAGTTCTCTGCCTGCTCGGATGTGTGTGTGGCACCGTAAAGAGCACCGCCAACACCACCAATAATCACGCCTAAGGCAACGCCAACAGCCTGACCGATACCGAAGTTAAGAATGCTCAAGCCACCCCATTTACCGCCAATAAAAGCATAAGTAGTTGCACCAACTACTGCACCATCAAACGCACTTGTCCAGCTGGCACCAGAGACGGAATTAATTTCGATAATGTTAAGCTCTTTCATTTTACAATTCCTTATGTTTGGTTTCTTAATAGTTAACTTTGTTAGTTAACAGGCTGGAGGTTACATCAGCAGGGTCTTAAATAAAATAGTAAATCATTTAAAAGTGCATGTTAGCATTTGCTATTACTTGAGCGAGGGGAAAGGGTTATTTTAGGTATTTTTTGGAAAGAATGAGAGGGGTATTTAAAAAACAGGGGAAGTCATCCATTTCTTCCACCGGTTTTTTAGCAAAAGCAGAATATTAATTCAGCCAGCGGCTGATTTGCTGTTCGATTCCTTCAGCATCCAGCTGATAATCATGACGGATCTCATCCTGAGTGCCCTGGGGAATGAACTCGTCAGGTAAACCGATATTCAGCACCGGAACCAGCACCCGCTTCGCCATCAGGGATTCGATAACGCCGCTGCCCGCGCCGCCTTTGATCGCCCCTTCTTCCAGAGTGATCAGGGCTTCATGGCTGGCCGCCAGCTCGACAATCAGCGCCTCGTCCAGCGGCTTCACAAAGCGCATATCAACCAGGGTAGCATTCAGGGAGTCGGCCACTGCCGCCGCTTCTGGCAGCAAGGTCCCGAAGTTCAGGATCGCCAGCTTCTCACCTTCACGCTTCACTACCCCTTTGCCTAACGGCAGGGAGGCGAGCGGCTTCAGCTCTGCACCGGTTCCTGTTCCGCGAGGATAGCGCACCGCGCTTGGCCCCTGCGAGTAGTGATAGCCGGTATAGAGCATCTGACGACACTCGTTTTCATCGCTTGGCGTCATGATCACCATATTGGGGATGCAGCGCAGGAAGGAGATATCAAACGCGCCCTGGTGCGTCTGTCCGTCAGCACCTACAATGCCGCCACGATCGATAGCGAACAGCACCGGCAGCTTCTGGATCGCCACATCATGGATCAACTGATCGTAGGCGCGCTGCAGGAAGGTGGAGTAGATAGCGACCACCGGCTTGTAACCGCCAATGGCCAGACCTGCGGCAAAGGTCACGGCATGCTGTTCGGCGATCGCCACGTCAAAATATTGCGCCGGATAGTCGCGAGAGAAACTGACCATGCCAGAGCCTTCGCGCATCGCGGGGGTGACTGCCATCAGCTTAGGGTCATCCTTCGCCGTTTCGCTTAACCACTCACCAAACACTTTGGAGTAGCTCGGCAGGCCCTCAACAGCTTTCGGCAGCAGGCCGCTGGCGGCATCAAATTTAGGCACGGCGTGCCAGGCGATCGGATCCTTTTCAGCCGGGGCGTAACCTTTGCCCTTTTTGGTCATGATATGCAGGAACTGCGGCCCCTTCAGGTCGCGCATATTTTTCAGCGTGTGTACCAGAGAAAGCACATCATGGCCATCAACCGGGCCGATATAGTTAAAGCCCAGCTCTTCAAACAGCGTGCCGGGAACCACCATCCCTTTCAGGTGCTCTTCAGTTCTTTTCACCAGCTCTTTGATAGGAGGCAGGCCACCGAGCACTTTTTTGCCGCCTTCCCGCAGACGTGAATAGGTTTTGCCCGACAGGATCTGCGCCAGGCGATTGTTCAGCGCGCCGACGTTTTCGGAAATCGACATTTCATTGTCGTTCAGCACCACCAGCAGATCGGATTTGATATCACCGGCGTGGTTCATCGCCTCAAACGCCATACCAGCGGTGATCGCCCCATCGCCAATCACGCAGGCAGTACGGCGACCTTTTCCTTCTTTATCCGCGGCAACGGCCATGCCCAGACCGGCACTGATCGAGGTGGAGGAGTGCCCGACGTTCAGCACATCAAACTCGCTCTCATCGCGCCACGGGAACGGATGCAGCCCATTTTTCTGGCGAATGGTGCCGATGCGGTCACGACGCCCGGTCAGGATCTTATGGGGATAGGCCTGATGGCCCACATCCCACACCAGATGATCAAATGGCGTGTTATAGACATAATGCAGCGCGACGGTGAGTTCCACCACGCCCAGCCCGGAGGCAAAGTGGCCGCTGGAGCGGCTTACGCTGTCGAGTAAATACTGGCGTAGTTCATCACAAAGTGTCGGCAGGCTCTCTTTGGGAAGCGAACGTAATTCTTTTACCGTGCTGGCAAGCGCCAGCGTCGGATATTTTGCAGTATCAAAACTCATCAGAGACTCATTGTGAAAGTTATTTATTGCGTTCAATTATGTAACTTGCAAGCGCTTGTAGTGATGTTGTAGTAAAGGATTGCGCTGCAAGTGTATCTAATGCGCTGAGTGACTCCTGATAGAGGTCCCACGCTTTGGCGCGCGCACTCTCAAGTCCCATCAGGGCCGGGTAGGTGCTCTTGCCTAAATCCTGATCGGCTCCCTGACGTTTGCCAAGGATGGCGGTATCGCCCACCACGTCAAGAATATCGTCCTGTACCTGAAACGCCAATCCTATTGCGTTAGCATAGCGATCCAGCGCAGGTAATGCTTCCCGGCCGCGTTCACCCGCTGCCAGCGCACCAAGGCGCACGGCGGAGCGGATTAATGCCCCCGTTTTATGACGATGGATCTGTTCCAGCGCCGCCAGATTAACCTGCTGGCCTTCCGCCGCGAGGTCAAGCGCCTGGCCGCCGCACATGCCCGCGACGCCGCTGGCCTGCGCCAGTTCAGAGATCATCGCCACGCGATATTCAGCGCTCACGCCCGGCATTGGCGTATCAGCCAGTATAGAGAAGGCCAGCGTCTGTAGCGCATCGCCAGCTAAAATAGCCGTATCCTCACCAAACTTAATATGGCAGGTAGGCTGGCCACGGCGCAGGCTGTCATCATCCATGGCGGGCAGATCGTCATGGATCAGTGAATAGGCGTGAATACATTCCACGGCCGCCGCTGGGGCATCCAGCGCCGCACTATCAGCGTGGAGCATTTCGCCGGTGGCATATACCAGGAAAGGACGCAGGCGTTTACCCCCTAATAATGCCCCATATTCCATCGCTTCCACCAGCGGGGAATTCTGAAACGGCAGCGGCGCGATAAATCGTTGTAAAGCCTGGTTTACCCGCGCATGGTGTGCGGTCAGAAGAGCGCTAAAATCCATTAATCATTTTCCGGCGTGAAGGGCTGCAGGTCAGCTTCTTTATCGTCGCTTAACAGGATCTGTACACGCTGTTCCGCAGCCTGCAATTTTTGCTGGCCTGCGCGGGCCAGCTGCACGCCGCGTTCAAATTCATTGAGCGCCTCTTCCAGCGGCAGGTCGCCGCTTTCAAGACGGGAAACAATCTGTTCCAGCTGCGCGAGAGAGGTTTCGAAGCTGGCTGGCGGTTCGGCTTTTTTTGGCATAATGGCTTTCTGCTCAGTCGGTTTTTACCAGGGAGTCGCTCATGGTAGCCGACTCGAAATGATTAGCAAAATAATGATGCTGCTAACGGATGAAGAAGCAGTCAGACGTGATACACTTCGGGCCTGGATGTAAAGGGGCGAAGGCTGCTTTGCAATACGATGATTTTACCAGCTAAGTGCGCTTCATTTCAGCACTTAATTGCTCAACGAACCCATGCCGCCATGAAGTTTATCATTAAGTTATTCCCCGAAATTACTATCAAAAGCCAGACCGTCCGCCTGCGCTTTATCAAAATCCTGACAACGAACATCCGTAATGTTCTCAAGTATAGCGACGAAACGCTGGCCGTTGTACGTCATTGGGACCATATCGAAGTGCGTTCCAAAGATGAAAGCAAGCGGGCCGTGATTGTCGACGAGCTGCAGCGCATCCCGGGCATTCACCACGTGCTGGCGGTGGAAGATCGCGTCTATACGGATATGCACAATATCTTTGAGCAGACGCTGGAGCTTAACCGCGATCGTATTGCAGGGAAAACGTTCTCCGTACGCGTGAAGCGTCGTGGCAAGCATGATTTCAGCTCTCAGGACGTTGAGCGTTACGTTGGCGGCGGGTTGAATCAGCACGTTGAAAGCGCCCAGGTGAAGCTTAACCACCCGCAGGTAACGGTAAATCTGGAGATTGAAGACGATCGTCTGATTCTGGTTACCGGACGCTATGAAGGCATTGGCGGTTTCCCGATTGGGACGCAGGAAGATGTGTTGTCGCTGATTTCCGGCGGATTTGACTCCGGCGTCTCCAGCTATATGCTGATGCGTCGCGGCTGTCGCGTGCATTACTGCTTCTTTAATCTGGGCGGCGCGGCGCATGAAATTGGCGTGCGTCAGGTCGCGCACTATCTCTGGAATCGTTTTGGCCGCTCGCACAAAGTGCGCTTTGTGGCGATCAATTTCGAGCCGGTGGTGGGCGAGATCCTGGAGAAGGTGGAAGATGGCCAGATGGGCGTGGTGCTGAAGCGTATGATGGTGCGCGCCGCCTCCAAAATTGCCGAGCGCTACGACGTACAGGCGCTGGTGACGGGCGAAGCGCTGGGGCAGGTCTCCAGCCAGACGCTGACCAATCTGCGTCTGATCGATAACGCCAGCGATACGCTGATCCTGCGTCCGCTGATTTCCCATGATAAAGAGCACATCATTAATCTGGCGCGCCATATCGGCACGGAAGATTTTGCCCGCACCATGCCGGAATATTGCGGCGTGATTTCAAAAAGCCCAACCGTGAAAGCGGTGAAAGCCAAAATTGAGGCGGAAGAGCAGAACTTCGATTTCGCTATCCTGGACCAGATGGTCGCCGAAGCCACTAACGTTGATATCCGCCAGATTGCGGAAGAGACCGAGCAGGAAGTGGTGGAAGTAGAAACGGTGGTCTCTTTCGCTGAGAATGATGTGGTGCTGGATATCCGTTCGCCGGATGAGCAGGACGATCGTCCGCTTGATCTGGAAGGCGTGGAGGTCAAAGGGCTGCCGTTCTACAAGCTGAGTACGCAGTTTGGCAATCTGGACCAGAGCAAAACCTGGCTGCTCTACTGCGAACGTGGCGTAATGAGCCGCTTGCAGGCGCTCTATCTGCACGAGCAGGGCTTTAAAAACGTGAAGGTTTATCGCCCCTAGCCTGAGAAGGTTTGCACAACTTCCTGTGCAAACCTCTTTGTTGCCAGCGGTTATTTTTTAATAGCCCTGGCAACATATCCCGTGCGGTGTGGCGAAGGCGTATGAGACGCCTCAGATGTTCCAGCCTATTCTATCCACTCCCGGTAATCATAAATTCCCGCTGCCAGTACCAGCTCTTTTGCTACCTCATGCGCTTTATCCTTACCCAGGATCAGATCTATCAGCTTCAGAGCGAAGTCGATGGAGGTGCCGGGTGCCTGACTGGTGAGCAAATTCACCCGTGGATCCCATACCACGCGTTTATCCATCCATTTCTCTTCGGGAATAGTCTCTTTCAGGCCAGGAAAACCGGTCATATTCCCTACGGGAAACAGATTGTGCGGGATCAGTACGGTGCCAGGTGCGGCGCAAATCGCCGCCACAATCCTGCCTGAAAGGTGGAACTGACGCACGGTTTCAACCAGCAAGGGGCTGTCCCGGAAAGCTTCGGCGCCTTTCAGACCGCCCGGCAATACGATAGCGGCAAAATCATTATCGGCTACTTCAACTAATGGAGCATCTGCCAAAAGCCGTACGCCGCGCGAGCAGCGGATCTCGCGGCTGCCATCGTCAGTGACGCTGGCCGTAGTAACCGCGATCCCTGCGCGCACCAGCAAATCGATAGTGGTGACGGCTTCCGTCTCCTCACTCCCAGGTGCCAGGCAAACCAGTACCGATACGTTCTCGCTCATAATCTTGTTCCTTTCGCTTAATCATTTCATAAAGCCTGTTGTTTTCAGGCGTCGCCAGACCCTGCGCCCGCGCCCGGCGAATCACGTAGCCCGTGATGTAATCAATCTCCGTCCTGCGTTCGCTGCGAATATCCTGCAGCATGGAAGAGGTGTTGGCGGCGGTGGTGTTGATCACATCCAGCACATAGTCGAGTAACGCCTCACGTGAAGTATGCTGGCCCTCCCGCTCCATCACCATGGCCACTTCATTACACAAGGCGGTTACTTCCGGCAGATGGTTTAGCAACTCGCCGTTGGGGCAGTCGTACAGTACGGTCAGCGGGTTAATGACGCAGTTCACCGCCAGTTTCTGCCATGCCGCAGAGGCTACATTGTTATGCCAGGCCACATCCGGTAAAGCGTGCTGAAGCACCTCCGCTATATCGCTAAGGGCAGCCGCAGCGGGGGAGGTGGGGCCAATATGGGTGATGCCTGCGGCAACATGCACGATAACCGTGCCATCACGCTTAGCGGCATGGGTGGTGATGCCCCTCAGCAAAGGTTGAGGAAGCGATCTCAGCTCATCCAGCGTTCCCATTCCGTTGTGCAGCAGCAGGACAGGGCACGTTTCACGCATTATTCCCTGCAGGTTTTTAACCGCTTCTGACACTTGCCAGGCTTTCAACGTAACCAGCAACAGGTCGCTTTCGGCGAGAAATTTTGGATCGTTGGCAATGCAGGTCTTATTAATGGCGGTGCCGTTCAGGTCGATGACGTTTACCGAGCAATAGGGTTGGGGGACACGCAACCACCCTTGGACCTCGTGGCCCTGAGCGTCGAGGGCGGCTAACCAGATTTGCCCTAATGCACCGCATCCCAATACGGTAATTTTCATTCATCCTCCCCGCTTACGGGTTGCGTGAGTTCAACCAGGCTGCCGACTTTTACCGGGAACCCGCAGGTCGATATTCTTATTATAGCTTTCATCAACGATGGTTTTTTTACCGGGCCTAAGTGGGTATTATGCATGTCACTTTACGATCTGGAGAATACATCATGCCATCTTTCGATATCGTTTCAGAAATTGACATGCAGGAAGTTCGAAATGCGGTAGAAAATGCCAACCGTGAACTGGCCACGCGCTTCGATTTCCGTAACGTAACGGCCAGCTACGAGCTGATTGAAAACAATGAGTCGATCAAAGTCCTCAGCGAATCTGATTTTCAGGTCAAGCAGCTGGTAGATATTCTGCGTGAAAAACTGCTTAAGCGTGGTATTGAAGGCGCAGCGCTGGAGATCCCGGAAGAGATTGAGCACAGCGGAAAAACCTGGAGTGTGGAAGCCAAAATGAAAAAAGGCATTCCCTCTGACGTAGCGAAAAAGCTGATTAAGCTGATCAAAGACAGCAAAATGAAAGTGCAGACGCAGATTCAGGGCGATGAAATCCGTGTAACGGGCAAATCACGCGATGATCTGCAGGGCGCAATGGCGCTGGTGCGTGGCGGTGATTTGGGCCAGCCTTTCCAGTTTAAAAACTTCCGCGACTGATTGACGACGCTTGAAGGCTGGGAGAGCGGCTAAGGGAAAAAGTCTGAAGTGTTAGCCTTGCCAGGATAAGTAGCGCAATGCACGTTGTCTGGACGGCAGGGTAATAGGGTCAGGGAGAGGGGGCTGAACACAAAAACGCCGTGAACCCATCCGTGGGGGCTGCGAAGCGGCGTCCATGCCGCTTAGCTTTTGCTTATCAGCCCCCTCTCCCTTCCCCTGAGCGTTAGTGTTGCCTGTTAGAGAACCCAAACCCACGACAAAATCCAATTCCAATTCCAATTCCGAACCTACATCAAAATCCAAACCTAGCTTCAAAGCTGGTTTTGGCCTGTGCGAGCACTGAACTTACCGACAACGCCGGATTTTTGGGTGGCACCATAGGGCACGTTAGCCGAGTGTATGCCGCAGGGATGCGGCATCCAAGACTACAGGGAGGTATTTACGGCGTCTCGGATAACGTGCCCTATGGTGACGCCTTTCCACCGCAGCCGGTTTTGACCTGTGTGACCATCATACTCACCGGCAAAGCCGAACATGGCGGGTGGACCGCAGCTGGTTTTGACCTGTGCGAACGCTGAAATCAAAGACAACGACGAATCTTCTGGGTGACGCCATGTCACTGAACCCGCTTCTGACATGCAGTTTAATTACAACATACTGGAAACCAGCAACAGGGTGACACCTTACCATCGCACCCGGATTTGGCCGGGCAAGGTATAACAGCACCCGGATAACTCGCTTGTGAGTAATCCCTTACTCACATTAATTACTAAGCCGCGTCAGCCACCAGCTTCTCGATCTCCGCCCGGTTAGTCACCTTGCTGTCGATCTTCACATAGGCACTTTTCTCTTCCGGGACGATAAATACTGCTGCCACGCCCGGTTGCGATCTAATCCTCTGTTCCAGCTCCGCTTTTTCCAGCGAACTCTCAGTCAGCATAATTCGCAGGCTGCTGACATAAGGCGGCTCTTTCATCGTACAGCTGACTATCAGCCAGAGCGCCGCTACCAGGGTACCCACCAGGAACACACTCTGCGCGTCAAAATGACCAAAGACCCAACCGCCCATGCTGCCGCCGATGGCTACACCAATAAACTGGCTGGTGGAATAGAGCCCCATCGCCGTGCCTTTATAACCCGGAGGAGATTCCTTACTCACCAATGATGGCAGAATAGCTTCCATCAGGTTGAAACCAATAAAGAACAGCTGCACGCCAACTACCAGCGTCCAGAAGTGATTACCTGCACCCCACAGCACAATTTCAGCAATCAGCATCAGCGCCACGCAGCAGACAAATACCCGCTTCATGCGGCGCTTCACTTCTGCATAAATAATAAAAGGGATAACGCCGCAGAAGGCGATAAGCATGGTGACCAGATAAACCTTCCAGTGCTGCTCCGCCGGGAAGCCGGCCCGCTCAAATTCGCCCGGCAGGGCAACAAAACTCGACATCAATAAAATATGCAGACACATAATGCCGAAGTTCAGTTTTACCAGACGGCTGTTTGCCAGCACATCTTTGATAGACCCTTTAACCATGCCCGATTCACGGTTCAGAATATGATTCGGCGCAGAAGGTACCACCAGAAGCGTAATAACGATCCCACAGCTCGCCAGGATCGCAATCATCCAGAACAGAGCATGCAGGCCTAAGGCGTGGGTGATGATCGGCCCCAACACCATAGCGATGGCGAAGGTAACGCCGAAGCTGATGCCAATAAAGGCCATCGCTTTAGTACGGTTCTGTTCCCGGGTCAGATCGGAGAGCAAAGCCATTACCGCCGCAGCGATAGCGCCCGAACCCTGCAATGCTCTGCCCAGAATGACGCCCCAAATGGAGGTGGTGCAGGCGGCAATCACGCTGCCGAGAACGAAAATAAGTAATCCACCAACGATAAGAGGCTTACGGCCAATACGGTCCGATAAAAGCCCGAAGGGGATCTGGAATACGGCTTGCGTTAAACCGTAGATGCCAATGGCGAGTCCAATTAATGCTTCTGTTGCTCCCTGTAATGCCATGCCATAAGTCGTCAGGACCGGCAGTACCATAAACATGCCCAGCATGCGCAGGGAAAATACCGTCCCCAAACCCCATGTCGCACGCAGCTCGACTGGAGTCATTTTATTATCGTTCATTACTACCTCAGTTTATCTGGTCGACGTATTTTAGGCGGCGGGGCAGGGCGGGTAAAATGATACTTATCGAGAAGTGGTAACAAAAAGAAAGGGCGCGATAATCGCGCCCTTTGTGATGAGGTCTGTGCTATCTGACCATCGTCAGCAGATCTTTCGAGGCCGGAGCCATAAAGTCTACTGACATCATGACGCTGAGCGCCGTGATGGCCACAATGGAGAAGACAAACAGCTTACGGGCCCAAACGCGGTCATTCTGCGTTTTATAGCCTGAAAGCGCCATGCCCAACCACCACACGCTAACCGCTGCAGCAACAATCAGATATTTGTAGCCCGCATAACCTCCCAGCGTCAGCATCAGGGTAGCAATCATAAACGCCAGGATATAGAGCGTAATATGATTTTTTGCGACCGAAATACCTTTTACCACCGGCAGAACCGGGATATTCGCTGCCTGGTAATCTTTAAAGCGGAAGATAGCAATCGCATAGGAATGCGGCATCTGCCACAGGCTAAAGATAGCCAGCAGGATTAACGCGCCAGCATCAAACTGGTTGGTGACAGCGCAGTAGCCAATCACCGGCGGCGCAGCGCCGGAAAGGCTACCAATCAACGTGCCATACACAGACTTGCGCTTCATATAGAGGCTGTAAACGCCGACATAAACCACAAAGCCCATCACCGCCAGCCACATGGCCAGCGGATTTGCTCCGAAATACAGCAACGCGAATCCAGCAATACCCAGAACGGTTGCATAAACCAGAGAGACTGTCGGAGAAATGAGGCCTTTTACCAGCACTCGATTCCTGGTCCTCTCCATTTTTACGTCGATGTCACGGTCGATGAAGTTGTTATAGACACAACCTGATGCGACCACCAACGAGACACCAACCAAGGTGGAGAGAAACAGGGGATAGTCGATGCTGCCTTTAGAGGCGAGCAGGAATCCCCCGATTACAGAAATTAAATTTCCGAAAATAATTCCTGGTTTCGTTACTTGCAGGTATTGCTTCATCATCACGGCAGCTCTTTAGTGGACCATCATGTTGTAATTGAGGTTCCACATAATCCATATAGAGCCCACTACAACGATCAGAATGATGACGGCAGAGAAGATAATTGCCACCAGATTCCAACGCTGGTCGGTAGAGGTGCTGAGGTGCAGGAAGTAATAGAGATGCACCAGCACCTGAATGACTGCAGTCACGATAACAACGGCCAGGATAGTTCCCTTAGACGCGCCGCCGCTCATGACCATCCAGAAAGGAATGGCAGTCAGAATGATCGACAGAATAAAGCCGATCATGTAGGTCTTCACGCTACCGTGCGAGGTACCATGATCGCTTAATGTCTTGCTCATTACATGGCCCCCAGCAGATATACGATGGTGAATACACAAATCCAGACAACGTCCAGGAAGTGCCAGAACATGCTCAGGCACATCACACGTGTATGGTTGGTAGAGGTCAGACCTTTAGTGGCAACCTGATACATCAGTACCAGCATCCAAATCAGACCGGAAGTCACGTGCAGACCATGCGTACCTACCAGCGTGAAGAATGCTGAAAGGAAGCCGCTGCGCTGCGGACCGAAGCCTTCGGTAATCAGATGATGGAACTCATAGATTTCCATTGAGATAAAGCCTGCACCCAGCAGGAACGTCAGCGCCAGCCAACCCAGTACGGTTGATTTGGTGCCTTTTTCCATGCTGATTACCGCAAATCCGTAGGTGATAGAGCTGAACAGCAGCAGCGCTGTTTCGCCCAACACAAACGGTAACTCAAAGATATCTTTACCTGCCGGGCCGCCAGCGGTGCTGTTGACCATGACTGCATACGTCGCAAACAGCGTTGCGAAGATGATGCAGTCGCTCATCAGGTAGATCCAGAAGCCAAAGAGTTTATTGGCTCCTGCATCGTGATGCCCATGCTCCGCATGGGCGTCGTGGTGTTTAGTCAGAGTTTCAGTCGACATTTTTCAGACCTGCTTTGCTAATTTCGTCAAAGTGCTGATTCTCGATTTTTTCGATCTCGGCAACGGGAACGTAGTAATCAACGTCTTCGTCAAAGCTCTTGATGATCCAGGTTAAGATCATACCGAAGAACGACAGACCTACCAGCCACCAGATGTGCCAGATAGCCGCGAAACCAAATATCAGGCTGAACAGACCGATAACCACACCAGCGCCGCTGTTTTTCGGCATGTGGATCTCTTCGTAACGCGCAGGCTGTTTGTAAGCTTCGCCTTTTTCCTTCATTTCCCAGAACGCATCGCGCTCGTGAATCACAGGTACTTCAGCAAAGTTATAGAACGGTGGTGGTGAAGAGGTTGCCCACTCCAGCGTACGACCGCCCCATGGGTCACCGGTCACATCACGCAGCTGCTCACGGTCACGTACAGAGACCCAGAACTGTGTAATCTGGCACAGCACGCCACAAGCAATCAGCGCGGCACCGCCCGCAGCAACCACCAACAGAGAGTGGAACTGTGGATCGATTTCCTGGCTAAGACGACGGGTCATCCCCATGAAGCCCAGTGCATACAGCGGCATAAAGGCAACGAAGAAACCGATAATCCAGAACCAGAAGGCGCGGATACCCCATTTTTCATTCAGGCAGAAGCCGAACGCTTTCGGGAACCAGTAAGTCACACCAGCAAAGCAACCGAAGACCACACCACCGATAATCACGTTATGGAAGTGAGCAATCAGGAACAGACTGTTGTGCAGCACGAAGTCCGCACCCGGCACCGCCAGCAGAACACCGGTCATACCACCTACAGAGAAGGTGACCAGGAAGCCTACGGTCCACAACATAGCAGAGTGCATCTGAATGCGGCCCTGGTACATAGTGAACAGCCAGTTGAAGATTTTAACACCGGTCGGAATGGCGATAATCATCGTCATGATACCGAAGAAGGCGTTAACGTTCGCACCGGCGCCCATGGTGAAGAAGTGGTGCAGCCACACGATAAAGGAGAGAACGGTAATAACCACCGTCGCCCATACCAGTGAGGTGTAACCAAACAGGCGCTTTTTAGAGAAGGTAGCCACCACTTCAGAGAAGACCCCGAAGACCGGCAGAACCAGGATGTACACTTCCGGATGTCCCCAAACCCAAATCAGGTTTACGTACATCATCATGTTGCCGCCCATTTCATTAGTGAAGAAATGGAAGCCCAGATAACGATCCAGAGTCAGCAGTGCCAGCGTCACGGTCAGAACCGGGAAGGAGACAATGATCAGCACGTTAGTACAGAGCGAAGCCCAGGTGAACACCGGCATTTTGAACATGGTCATGCCAGGCGCACGCATTCTCAGGATAGTAACGAAGAAGTTAATACCTGTTAATGTCGTACCGATACCCGAAAGCTGCAGACTCCATATCCAGTAGTCAACGCCGACCCCCGGACTGTATTCCGCGCCGGAAAGCGGCGGATAGGCCAGCCAGCCGGTCTGAGCAAATTCGCCCACGCCCAGTGACAGGTTAACCAGCACCACACCCACAGCCGTGAACCAGAAGCTCAGGTTGTTCAGGAACGGGAAGGCCACGTCGCGCGCACCGATCTGCAGAGGAACAGCAATGTTCATCAGACCAATAACAAACGGCATCGCTACAAAGAAGATCATGATCACGCCGTGGGCGGTGAAGATCTGGTCGTAGTGATGGGGCGGTAAGAATCCGGCCTCGCCAGCCGAAGCCAGCACCTGTTGGCTACGCATCATCACCGCATCGGCAAAGCCGCGCAGCAACATCACGAAAGCCACAATGATATACATGATACCGAGTCGTTTGTGGTCAACAGACGTCAGCCATTCTGACCACAGATATTGCCACTTACCGAAGTAAGTTATTGCTCCGGCGACAGCCAGACCACCAAGAATGATGGCTGCAATCGTAACCACGATAATAGGTTCGTGATACGGTACTGCATCAAGGGTTAATTTTCCCAACATCGTATTATTCCTCGGCTCCCGCTTTAGCGGATTCGCTCATGTCCATGCCTTCGTGCTCAGACATGTCCATTTTCCCGTGGTTCATCTTGAATTTACCAATCACCTCGGTGAACAATTCAGGATTCGCCGTTGAGAAGAACTGCACCGGATGGTTTTCGCTTGGCGCGGCCAATTTCTCGAAATCATCCATAGTCGTCAGCGTGTTAGGTGACTGTTTCGCTTTCGCTACCCACTGCTCAAATGCAGCATTGTCAGGGGTGGCAATCGCTTTAAACTTCATACCAGAGAAGCCGCGACCACTGAAGTTGGAGGAGATCCCGTCAAACGTACCTGGTTCATTCGCAATCAGGTGCAGTTTAGTCTGCATCCCCGCCATAGCGTAAATCTGGCTACCGAGGGTTGGAATGAAGAAGGAGTTCATAACGGAGTTAGACGTGATCTTGAAGCTCACCGGCGTGTTGGCCGGGAACGCGATCTGGTTCACGGTCGCAATACCCTGTTCCGGATAAATGAACAACCACTTCCAGTCCAGTGCAACCACATCAATCTCAATTGGCTTCACATCTGAAGCTATAGGCTTACCCGGTTCCAGCGCGTGGGTAGATTTCCACGTCAGGATAGCCAGGAAAAGAATAATTAAGATGGGAACAGTCCAGACCACGGCTTCCACTTTATTCGAGTGTGACCAGTTAGGGCTGTATTTTGCATTGGTATTGGATGCCCGATATTTCCAGGCGAACACCACGGCCATTAAGACTGCGGGAATAACGACGATCATCATCAAGCCGAAGGCTGTCAGGATCAGCGAGCGTTGCTCCAGTGCAATCTGTCCTTTGGGATTCAATAACGCACTATCACAGCCACTTAACAATAAAGTGCCTGCAATTAATGACAAAATCCCCAAACTTTTATTGTATTTCATGAGTCTCATTTAACGACCTCAATGACAAGGGCTCTATTGTCGTTTAAGTGTGGCGGCATTTTACGGGAACGTTTCAGTACTGTAAACCAGCAACATCTTGTGTCAGCGCCGTGTTGACACCTTTTGCAAACACTGTCACAGATGTTGCTGGGGGTGACAAATTATGAATCGCAGCAAGGGTTTGCTACTAATATAACAAAAACCAATGATAACCCTGCATTTGGGATGCCCTCTGCTATAAACAGCGAACCTGTCACTCAAATATTTAACATCTCTGCATCATTTGTGAGATTTACTTTAAACAATACTAATAACGCACCGGTTTTTAATATAGACAGAGATTCTAATGTAAAGATGAAAACGTTCAGGGAAATAATGGAACAGCTGAAAAAGTGCGCCTCGCTGATTGTAAAAAAACGGCAGCATATCGTACGATGCCACCGTTTTTCCAGCTCTGCTAACGGGTGAGATTGTTAAAAATTTGTGCTCACGTAGCGGGATAATTTTATAGAGTGACAAAAAGTAATTTTAATTTTCGCTCTCTCCGTTACGCTGGGCAAAAAAGTCCAGCAGGCTTCCGGCCACAATCCCTGACAGCGCCAGAAGCGTACCTGATTCAAGCAGAACGCTAATGAGTGCACCCGCATCCAGAACATCCGTTGCGCGTAAAGCGAGCAGGAGCAGCCCGGAGATGACCAGAACCGCCCCGGTTTTTAACGCCCCTAATGCCCAGCGGTAGCCAGTCTGGAAACGGGTACGTGGCAGGAAGGATTGATGCGTTTGCGCATGCTCCAGCGTTTTACGGCACCCTGCAAGCAGAAGTAGCCCAGGCAACGCCGCTACGACGGAGAACGCGTAAAAGGTTGGCCATCCCCATCCCTCAACAAACCAGCCTGCTACCGGGCCGACATAGACGCGGCCAACGGCAGAGAGCGCGGAGAGCAGGGCAAACTGAGTCGCGGAGAAAGATTTATTGCAGAGCGTCATCAGTAGCGCCACAAACGCTGCGGTTCCCATACCGCCGCAAAGATTCTCCACAAATACGGCTGCCGCCATGCTGTAAAGATGTTTATCCGTCACGGCCAGGATCCAGTAGCCGAGGTTGGAAATAGCTTGCAGAATACCGAACAGCATTAACGCTCTGAACAGGCTCAGGCGCTGCATTAATACGCCGCCGTAGAGGGCACCGATGATCGTAGCGATTAACCCCAGCGTTTTATTGACCAAACCAACGTCGCCGGCATCAAATCCCACTCCCCGAATCAGGAAGATCGTGGTCAGACTGGCGGCAAAGGCATCACCAAGCTTATAAAGAACGATCAGAGAGAGGATCAGCCACGCATTATTGCGGTTGAAAAAGTCGCGAAGCGGGGCGATTACCGCCTCCTCCAGCGTGTGCGGCCGGTTGATGACATCGGCGGGCTCTTTCGCTAACAGCGTGGCTATCACTCCGGGCACCATCATGGCCGCCATCAGCCACCAGATCGCCTGCCAGCCCAGATAGCGGTCAGCCAGCCAGAGTGCCAGCCCACCTGAAACCAGCATGGCCAGCCGGTAACCCAGTACGCTCACCGCCGCGCCGCTTCCTCGCTCCTCCGGTGGCAGCACATCCGTTTTCCACGCGTCAAAAACGATATCCTGCGAGGCGGAGCAGAAAGCGACCAGCACAGCCAGGGCCGCCAGCAGCGTCAGATCTGCAGAGGGCTGCATAAAGCCCATTAAAGCGATGCCAACAATCAGCAGAAGTTGGGTGATCAGCAGCCAGCCGCGACGACGTCCCAGAAACGAGGGGGTGTAGCGGTCCATCAGCGGAGACCAGAGAAATTTGAAGACGTAAGCCTGTCCGACCAGAGAGAAGAAGCCTATTGTTTTGATATCAACATTTTCAACCGCCATCCAGGCCTGCAACGTGCCGGAGGTGAGCGCCAGCGGCAAACCGGAAGCGAAGCCAAGGATAAGAAGAAGGGCGGCATTACGTTGGGTGAAGATCTGGAGGTAGTGGCTGGGCATACAAACCTTAAAACAGAGCCCGTCGGGATCCCGACGGGCGCAGGCCAATTAACGGGCGTTTTGCTTGATAAACTCGTGGATGCTGGTGTCCTGAGCCATATCTGCAATCACGTCGCTAACGGTTGAGTTAACCGCGTTGGTGATTTTCGCGTTGGTGGCTGAAAAAGCGCCTTCAACACTGTAGGTCTGCCGGTAGTTCTTGACCTGCTTGTTGCCGTTTTTAGCCGTAGCGACGATAGAGATATCCGCTTTGGTGGTAATGCTGTAACGCACGTTACCCTGGGTTACGTCGGCATAGAGGTTATTAACGATGATCTGTAAATCAACTGCGCCATTCGGCCCAATCATATAACCGCGAGCGCCCATCTGCTTCTCCAGAACTTCCTGAAGCAGGAAGCGCAGATCGCGGGAAGGCGTCAGGGTAACTAACTGTCCGTCACGGTTAACTTTAGCCAGCGCCTGATCGCTACGCTGATCGGCGCCGTTGATGCTGACAGTGATGCCTGTCAGGCTTGGATCCTGCTGCGGAAGCTGGATTTTAGGGGAAACGGTGATCGTATTGCTGTTGCTTGCACAGCCAGCCAGAACAAACAGGGCCAGCAGAGGGAAAATTATTTTTTTTAACATGCTTATTTTCTCGATGACAAAAGGTGTGATGCTGACAAAACTGCGGTCATCATATCATCGCCTGTATCAAGAGGAAGCCCTGATAGCGCGTAAATTCATCGCCTTGCACTTTTTTTACGCCAGCCCGGCAAAAAATGTTGTTGCACAGCATCATCAACCTGCTGCTATTCTGGCGGAAAGGGCAGGGTAGCGGGGATCGGGTCCCGGTTATTTTTATCAAAATGTGTCGGAAAAGATAAAAAACCAGCTAATATTTAGGGGGATGGGGCAAAGCTCATCATCGCAGAGGAGTCCAGATATGATCCGCGAAGAAATAGAAGAAAAGTTAAGAACGGCGTTTGCGCCTGTTCATCTGGAAGTGCATGACGAAAGCTATCGTCATAACGTCCCGGCGGGAGCAGAAAGCCACTTTAAAGTGATTATCGTCAGCGATTGCTTTATCAACCAGCGGTTTCTTATGCGTCATCGTACTATTTATAGTGCACTGGCGGATGAGCTGGCTGGAAGCGTTCACGCGCTGGCATTACATACCTATACCGTCAAGGAGTGGGAAGGATTGCAGGATACCGTTCCTTCATCACCAAACTGTCGTGGAGCAGGAATGCTGGCCTGATTGCACATTTTTCACCTGAAGCGGCCTGCGGGCCGCTTTGTCATTTCTGAGGCAAAATCGTTGCGGGCTTCCACTTTTCTGCCGTTAATCCGCTAAAAGGTGTGAAGTTGACGGAATGTCGGCGGTAAGCAGCCTCGACTAGCCCTGACGATGCCGCTATAATGCTGCGTCTATTTTTCCGGAATGTCTTCGGGACGCTTCTGGTAACAGGGAATGCGGTTCTGACATCAGAAGCCGTCCCGGTTCTTAGTCTCTATCCTGTTTCTTGCGGAGCAGGGAGGGTCTGAAGTTGACCGAGCACGTGATTTTTTGAGGTAATAAGATGCAAGCTTCAGTAGAAACAACTCAGGGCCTGGGCCGTCGCGTTACGATTACCGTTGATAAAGACGTGATTGAAAATGCGGTGAAAAGTGAGCTGGTCAACGTATCGAAAAAGGTACGTATCGACGGTTTCCGCAAAGGGAGAGTGCCGATGACTGTCGTAGCTCAGCGCTACGGTGCTTCTGTTCGCCAGGACGTTCTGGGCGACCTGATGCAGCGCAACTTCGTTGACGCCATCATCAAAGAGAAAATTAATCCGGCTGGCGCGCCAAGCTACATGCCAGGCGAATACAAAGTGGGTGAAGACTTTACCTTTACGGTTGAGTTCGAAGTGTACCCGGAAGTAGAGCTGAAAGGTCTGGACGCAATCGAAGTTGAAAAACCGGTTGTAGAAGTGACTGACGCCGACGTTGACACCATGCTGGATACCCTGCGCAAGCAGCAGGCCACCTGGAAAGAGACCGACCGCGCAGCAGAAGCAGAAGATCGTGCCACTATCGATTTCAACGGCTCTGTAGACGGTGAAGAGTTCGAAGGCGGCAAAGCGACTGACTTCGTACTGGCTATGGGCCAGGGTCGTATGATCCCAGGCTTCGAAGAGGGTGTGGTAGGCCACAAAGCGGGCGAAACCTTCACTATCGACGTTAACTTCCCGGACGATTACCACGCTGAAAACCTGAAAGGGAAAGCAGCGAAGTTTGAAATCGTTCTGAAGAAAGTGGAAGAGCGTGAGCTGCCAGAATTCACCGAAGAGTTTATCAAGCGTTTCGGCGTGGAAGATGGTTCGGTTGCTGGTCTGCGTACCGAAGTGCGTAAAAACATGGAGCGCGAGCTGAAAGGCGCCGTGCGTAACCGTGTTAAGACTCAGGCTATTGACGGCCTGGTCAGCGCTAACGACATCGAAGTGCCAGCGGCACTGATCGACGGCGAAATCGACGTGCTGCGTCGTCAGGCTGCACAGCGCTTTGGCGGCAACGAGAAGCAGGCTTTAGAGCTGCCTCGCGAGCTGTTCGAAGAGCAGGCTAAGCGCCGTGTTGTGGTTGGCCTTCTGCTGGGCGAAGTGATTCGTACCCACGAACTGAAAGCTGACGAAGATCGCGTAAAAGAGCTGATCGAAGAGATGGCTTCCGCTTACGAAGATCCGTCTGAAGTGGTTGAGTTCTACAGCAAGAACAACGAGCTGATGAACAATATGCGTAACGTTGCGCTGGAAGAGCAGGCTGTTGAAGCCGTGCTGGAAAAAGCCAAAGTGACCGAAAAAGCCACTAACTTCCAGGAACTGATGAACCAGGCGCAACCAGCCTGATTTACTGAATCTGAAAGCTAATTGAAAGCCCGCGGTTGTGATGACCGCGGGCTTTTTTATTTTATCCGTTGCCCGGATGTGCCATTTGACCTCTATTCGTTCATTAAACCGGCAAAATATCGACTAAGCTACTTTTCCTGGTTAGCAGTTGCTTAAAACGTTGTTATGCTTGAATCAGCGGGGCAGCATCCCCAAATAGAACGTTATGGCGTATCACCCTCTGTCTTGATTGTCCCCGTAAAAAGTGGGGAGTGTAATGGAAACATAGTGTTCCGGATCGCACTCAAGTAGAATTGGTACGGAGTGTTGCCTAATGAAAAATCCAGGAGACGGTAATGTCATACAGTGGCGAACGTGAACAAACTGCACCTCATATGGCTTTAGTGCCGATGGTGGTCGAACAAACCTCTCGCGGAGAGCGTTCTTACGACATTTTTTCTCGCCTGCTTAAAGAGCGGATTATTTTCCTGACCGGTCAGGTCGAGGATCATATGGCGAACCTGATCGTCGCCCAAATGCTGTTTCTGGAAGCTGAGAACCCGGAAAAAGATATTCACCTCTATATCAACTCTCCTGGTGGCGTGATCACTGCAGGGATGTCGATTTATGACACCATGAAGTTCATCAAGCCAGACGTCAGCACCATCTGTATGGGCCAGGCGTGCTCGATGGGCGCGTTCCTGCTGACGGCAGGCGCCAAAGGTAAGCGTTACTGCCTGCCGAACTCCCGTGTGATGATCCACCAGCCGCTGGGCGGCTATCAGGGCCAGGCGACGGATATTGAAATCCACGCGCGTGAAATTCTTAAAGTGAAGCAGCGTATGAACGAGCTGATGGCTGAACATACGGGTAAAACTCTTGAAGAAATAGAGAGAGACACGGAACGCGATCGTTTCCTCTCTGCGAGCGAAGCTGTAGAGTATGGGCTGGTAGATTCCATTCTGACGCATCGCACGTAAGCCCGATGCCTCTCCGTCGTCTATAGTAAAAGATGGGATTGAGCTACGAATGAGGGTGCCGCAAGGCGGCATCATCGCCGCAACAGAGTGCGGACGAAGATAATAGAAGAGGTTAACTGATGACAGATAAGCGCAAAGACGGTTCAGGAAAGCTGCTGTACTGCTCTTTCTGCGGCAAAAGCCAGCATGAAGTGCGCAAGCTGATTGCCGGCCCGTCAGTGTATATCTGCGATGAGTGTGTCGATTTATGCAATGACATCATTCGCGAAGAGATTAAAGAAGTCGCACCGCATCGTGAGCGTAGTGCACTGCCGACGCCGCATGAAATCCGCCATCACCTCGACGATTACGTTATCGGCCAGGAGAGGGCGAAAAAAGTGCTCGCCGTGGCGGTTTATAACCACTACAAGCGCCTGCGCAATGGCGACACCAGCAACGGTATTGAACTGGGCAAAAGTAACATCCTGTTGATCGGTCCAACCGGTAGCGGTAAAACGCTGCTGGCTGAAACGCTGGCTCGCCTGCTGGACGTGCCGTTCACCATGGCAGATGCCACCACGCTGACCGAAGCGGGTTACGTGGGTGAAGATGTTGAAAACATCATTCAGAAGCTGCTGCAAAAATGTGATTATGATGTGCAGAAAGCGCAGCGCGGCATCGTCTATATCGATGAAATTGATAAAATTTCTCGTAAGTCCGATAACCCATCCATTACCCGCGATGTGTCGGGTGAAGGCGTTCAGCAGGCGCTGCTGAAGCTGATTGAAGGGACCGTGGCGGCTGTGCCTCCGCAGGGTGGACGTAAGCATCCGCAGCAAGAGTTCCTGCAGGTTGATACCTCCAAGATCCTGTTTATCTGTGGTGGTGCCTTTGCCGGACTGGATAAAGTCATTTCTCAGCGCGTGGAGACCGGATCCGGTATCGGTTTTGGTGCCACGGTGAAGGGCAAGGCGGAGAAAGCCACCGAAGGTCAGCTGCTGGAGCAGGTGGAGCCAGAAGATCTGATCAAGTTTGGCCTGATCCCTGAGTTCATCGGCCGTCTGCCGGTAGTGGCAACGCTGAACGAACTGAGTGAAGAAGCGCTGATCCAGATCTTACGCGAGCCGAAAAACGCCCTGACCAAGCAATATCAGGCGTTGTTCAATCTGGAAGGGGTAGACCTGGAGTTCCGTGACGAAGCGTTGACGGCGATTGCCAAAAAAGCGATGTCGCGTAAAACCGGCGCCCGTGGCCTGCGTTCAATCGTTGAAGGCGCGCTGCTGAATACCATGTATGACCTTCCTTCAATGGATGATGTGGAAAAAGTGGTGATTGACGATTCAGTGATCGACGGTCAAACCGAACCGATGCTGATCTACGGAAAACAGGAAGCGCAACAGGCTTCTGGTGAATAAATAACCACATCTTTCCAGTTAGTTATCATTAAAAGGGGGAATTTATTCCCCCTTTTGCTTTTCTCTCGCAGATAACATTGAATCTCTTACATTCATCCCCATATACTCAACTACCTGTGGGTAAAACTGCTACTCGCCTGTTGCGGTTCCCATCACCCTGGCGGAAATTAAACTAAGAGAGAGCTCTATGAATCCTGAGCGTTCTGAACGCATTGAAATCCCTGTGTTGCCGTTGCGTGACGTAGTGGTTTATCCGCACATGGTAATTCCGTTGTTCGTCGGTCGTGAGAAATCGATTCGCTGCCTTGAAGCCGCCATGGATCATGATAAAAAAATCATGCTGGTCGCTCAGAAAGAAGCTTCAACGGATGAGCCAGGCATTAACGATCTCTTCTCTGTAGGCACTGTGGCCTCTATTCTGCAAATGCTGAAGCTGCCGGACGGTACTGTAAAAGTGCTGGTAGAAGGCCTGCAGCGTGCGCATATCACGACGCTTGCGGACAATGGCGATCATTTCACTGCCCAGGCGGAATACCTGGCTTCACCTGATATCGATGAGCGCGAGCAGGAAGTGCTGGTGCGGACCGCGATCAATCAGTTTGAAGGCTATATCAAGCTGAACAAGAAGATCCCGCCTGAAGTGCTGACCTCGCTGAACAGCATTGAAGATGCTGCGCGTCTGGCTGATACCGTGGCGGCGCACATGCCGCTGAAGCTGGCGGACAAGCAGTCTGTGCTGGAGATGTCAGACGTCAACGAACGTCTGGAGTATCTGATGGCGATGATGGAGTCAGAGATTGATCTGCTCCAGGTGGAAAAACGTATCCGCAATCGCGTCAAAAAACAGATGGAAAAGAGCCAGCGCGAATACTATCTGAACGAGCAAATGAAGGCGATTCAGAAAGAGCTGGGCGAAATGGACGATGCGCCTGACGAAAACGAAGCGCTGAAACGCAAAATTGATGCAGCGAAAATGCCGAAAGAGGCACGCGACAAAACTGAAGCTGAGTTACAGAAGCTGAAGATGATGTCCCCGATGTCGGCAGAAGCCACCGTGGTGCGTGGCTATATCGACTGGATGGTTCAGGTTCCGTGGAATGCCCGTAGCAAGGTCAAGAAAGACCTGGTGAAAGCGCAGGAAACGCTGGATACCGACCACTTTGGTCTGGAGCGCGTAAAAGACCGCATCCTGGAATATTTGGCAGTCCAGAGCCGCGTAAGCAAAATCAAAGGCCCTATCCTCTGTCTGGTAGGACCGCCAGGCGTGGGTAAAACCTCGCTGGGACAGTCGATCGCTAAAGCGACCGGACGTAAGTATGTCCGTATGGCACTGGGCGGCGTGCGTGATGAAGCGGAAATCCGTGGTCACCGCCGGACCTATATCGGCTCTATGCCGGGCAAATTGATCCAGAAAATGGCAAAAGTAGGGGTGAAAAACCCGCTGTTCCTGCTGGATGAAATTGACAAAATGTCTTCTGACATGCGTGGCGATCCCGCTTCGGCACTGCTGGAAGTGCTGGATCCGGAACAGAACATCGCCTTTAACGACCATTACCTGGAAGTGGATTACGATCTTTCCGACGTGATGTTCGTGGCGACCTCTAACTCCATGAACATCCCTGCGCCGCTGCTGGACCGTATGGAGGTGATTCGTCTTTCCGGTTACACCGAAGATGAAAAGCTTAACATTGCCAAGCAGCATCTGCTCTCCAAGCAGATTGAGCGTAACGCGTTGAAAGACAATGAAATCACTGTCGAAGACAGCGCCATTGTCAGCATCATTCGTTATTATACGCGTGAAGCGGGTGTGCGTAGCCTTGAGCGTGAGCTCTCCAAGCTCTGCCGTAAAGCGGTTAAAACGCTGCTGATGGATAAAACCGTCAAGCATATCGTGATTAACGCCGATAACCTGAAAGATTATCTCGGCGTGCAGCGTTACGACTACGGTCGTGCTGATAACGAAAACCGTGTTGGGCAGGTAACAGGTCTGGCGTGGACGGAAGTGGGCGGCGATCTGCTGACCATTGAAACCGCCTGCGTGCCGGGTAAAGGCAAGCTCACTTATACCGGTTCGCTGGGTGAGGTGATGCAGGAGTCTATCCAGGCGGCGCTGACCGTGGTGCGTGCTCGTGCAGAGAAGCTGGGCATCAATGGTGACTTCTACGAAAAACGTGATATTCACGTTCACGTTCCGGAAGGTGCTACGCCGAAAGATGGCCCAAGTGCGGGTATCGCCATGTGTACCGCCCTGGTTTCCTGCCTGACAGGCAACCCGGTGCGTGCAGATGTGGCCATGACGGGTGAGATCACCCTGCGCGGTCAGGTTCTGCCAATCGGTGGCCTTAAAGAGAAGCTGCTGGCTGCACACCGTGGTGGCATTAAAACGGTGCTGATCCCTGATGAGAACAAGCGCGATCTGGAAGAGATCCCAGATAACGTGATTGCCGATCTGGATATCCATCCGGTGAAGCGCATCGAGGAAGTGCTGACGCTGGCGCTGCAAAATGCCCCTTACGGGATGCAGGTAGCCACCGCAAAATAGTGATATAAGACAAAAAGACGCCAAAACCAGAGCTGGCAGGTGAATTGGGACTTGCCAGCTTTTTTTTGTGCCGTTAATTTAGAGTGCTGTTAAGCCAGTGACGGCTCTGCCGTGTAAGGCATGACAAGACTGAATCCAGATAATTGATGCGCGTTCGTGGCGGGTGGGAAGCCCGGCTACGAGGTGAATAATAAAATAGGGGATTATTGAGTGAATAAGTCACAGTTGATCGACAAAATTGCTGCAAACGCCGACATTTCTAAAGCAGCAGCGGGACGTGTACTTGATGCTTTTATGGGCTCGGTGTCAGATTCACTGAAAGAAGGCGATGAAGTGGCATTGGTTGGCTTTGGCACGTTCTCCGTGCGCGAGCGCTCTGAGCGTACCGGTCGCAACCCACAAACCGGTAAAGAGATCACCATCCCAGCGGGTAAAGTACCAGGCTTCCGTGCCGGTAAAGCGCTGAAAGACGCCGTAAACTAAGGGCGGTATGCTTCCACCGCGGCAATTTCTTCGGTGGAGTGAGGATTGTCTGAGCGTTCTCATGTACCATACGGGGCACATCACTACACGATGTGCCTTTTTTTATGTTTCAATGACATTTGCGAGTTGCGGTTAACGGCGTGCGGTTTGCAACGCAGGCGTAAACGTTCCCGGGAAAAGGGGACGAAAGCGCAAAGGTTTACATTCATACTACAGCGGAGTGTTGTCACACCATGATGGACAATTTACGCGCGGCGTCGAACCATGTCGTGCTCAAAATTATATTGGCTTTGATCATTCTGTCTTTCGTGTTAACCGGGGTGGGCAACTACCTGATTGGGGGAAACGGAGATTATGCCGCCAAGGTTAACGGACAGGAAATCAGCCGGGCACAGCTCGAGAACGCCTTCTCTAACGAACGTTCACGTCAGCAGCAGCAGTTAGGTGAGCAGTTCTCACAGCTCGCTGGCAATCCGGCCTGGATGCAGCAGATCCGCCAGCAGGCGCTCTCTCAGCTGGTTGATGAAGCCCTTCTGACTGGCTATGCCAAAGATCTGAAACTGGCTATCAGCGACGATCAAATCAAACAGGCTATCTTCAGCCAGCCCGCTTTTCAGACCAACGGTAAATTTGATAATGCTAAATACCTTGGCCTGATTAATCAGATGGGCTTTTCTGCCGATCAGTATGCTGAAGCCCTGCGTAAGCAGCTGACGACCCAGCAGCTGATTGCAGCCGTAACCGGTACAGACTTTATGCTCAGCGGTGAAACGGATTCTCTGGCTGCGCTGGTTTCTCAGGAGCGTCTGGTTCGTCAGGCTACGATCAACGTCGCTGCGCTGGCTGCTAAGCAGAGCGTTACCCCGGAAGAGATCAAAAACTACTACGAGCAAAATAAAAACAGCTTTATGTCGCCTGAGCAGTTCCGCGTCAGCTACATCAAGCTGGATGCCGCTTCCATGCAGGAAACAGCAAGCGAAGAGGATATCCAGAGCTGGTACGATCAGCATCAGGGGGATTACACCCAGCCCCAGCGCAGCCGTTACAGCATTATTCAGACCAAAACTGAAGCGGATGCGCAGGCTGTTCTCGATGCGCTGAAAAAGGGCGGTGACTTTGTCGCGCTGGCGAAACAGAAGTCTGCTGATCCTATCTCTGCCCGTCATGGCGGCGACATGGGCTGGCTGGAGCCGGACACCACGCCAGACGAGTTGAAAAACGCCGGGCTGAAGGAGAAAGGTCAGCTCTCTGGCGTAATCAAATCTTCTGTTGGTTTCCTGGTGGCGCGTCTGGACGATATTCAGCCGCAGCAGATTAAACCGCTGGCTACCGTGCATGATGATATTGCGGCAAAAGTGAAGCAGGAAAAAGCGGTTGATGCTTACTACAAACTGCAGCAGAAAGTCAGCGATGCAGCGAGCAACGACAACGAATCCCTGGTGGGTGCTGAACAGGCCGCCGGCGTGAAAGCGGTAGAAACGGGCTGGTTCAGCCATGATAACCCGCCTGCCGAGCTTAATTTTAAGCAGGTTGAGCAGGCTATCTTCAACGGTGGTTTAGTGGGTGAGAACGGCGCGCCGGGCAATAACTCAGACATCATTACCGTTGATGGCGATCGCGCCTTTGTCCTGCGCGTCAGCGCCCACAAACCTGAAGCCGTGAAGCCGCTGGCTGAGGTAACGGCACAGATTACCGATACGCTGAAGACGCAGAAGGCACAGCAAGAAGCGAAAGCTCAGGCTGATAAACTGCTGGCCGATCTGAAAGCGGGCAAAGGGGATGAGGCGATGAAAGCCGCTAACCTGAGCTTTGGTAGCCAGAAGACGCTGACCCGCAACGGTCAGGATGCGGCAACACAGGCGGCCTTTACGCTGAGCCAGCCTGCGAAGGGTAAACCTTCTTACGGCATCAGTGAAGATGGTGAAGGCAACGTGCTGTTGCTGGCGCTGGATGAAGTTCGCAGTGGCACCCTGCCGGATGCGCAGAAGAAAGCAATGGTTCAGGGCGTGACGCAGAATAACGCGCAAATCGCTTTTGAAGCGCTGCTGAGCAACCTGCGTAAAGAAGCAAAAATCAAATACGGTGCAGCGGCACAGGCCCAGTAAGCCTCGCAAAAATCCTGCAACGATTTGTATCCCGAAAGGCCGCTTATGCGGCCTTTTCCAGTTTTCTACTCCTCCCTTTGTCTCCTTTTCCTCGCTGCAGTAGGGTAGCCATGCTGTCAAACACATGGAGGATTACAGCATGCAAAATAAACTCAAAGCGTTATGTTTCACGATGATGATGAGTGCAGGAACCCTGGCTGCACTGCCGGTGAAGTCAGCAGAACCAGCCCCCGCTTCGTCACAGGTTTCTATCGCTGCGGATAAAGAGGCGGCTGCGCGAATCAGCCTTAATCAGGCCAGCGCGGAAGAGTTAGCTGCAGCACTCAACGGCGTTGGAATAAAAAAGGCGGAGGCCATTGTCAGCTACCGGGAACAGTACGGTGATTTTACCGCGATAGAACAGCTAAAGGAGGTGCCCGGCATCGGCAATGCGCTGGTGGAGAGAAATCTTTCACGGCTTAAATTGTGACTGCCTTCGCGAGTTTGAGTTGTCGATCGCATTGGGGCAGTAACCGCTGCTAATCTGTAGAGGTCATACCAGTTGGTGTGACCTCTCATTTTAAGGGGCAATGCCGTTATGTTCACCACTATCAAGGTCCGTGGCTACCATCTGGATATTTACCAGCACGTGAATAATGCCCGCTATCTGGAGTTCCTGGAGGAGGCGCGATGGGAATGGTTAGAGCGGCTGCCGTCGTTCAACTGGATGCAGGAGAATCATCTGGCTTTTGTGGTGGTTAACATCAATATTAATTACCGTCGACCAGCGGTAATGGGGGATGTGCTGAATATTCACAGCACTCTGGTGCAGCTGGGCGGTAAAAGTGGCGTAATCGGTCAGACGGTGACGCTGGCTCCTCACGGAGAAGCCATTGCGGATGCCACCCTGACCTTTGTCTGTATCGATCTGCGCACGCAAAAGGCGCAGCCGATGGAGGGGGAGCTTAAAAGCCGGATGGAGGAGATGCTGTCAGCGTAGGCCGGTCTTGCGCTGCATTTCAGCCATCACGCGGGCAGTGTCAGCCTGATATTCACTAAGACCGTTGGCCCGAAGATGGCAGGCAGCGCACTCGCCACAGCCATCTCCTTTGATGCCGTTATAGCAGGTCAGCGTCTCATGGCGGACCAGCGGCAGCTGCTGCCAGTAGTCAGCCAGCGCCCAGGTTTCCGCTTTATTCAGCCACATCAGCGGCGTTTCGAAACGCACTTCCCGCGCCATGCCCAGCGCCACCGCATGATTTAACGCCTTAACAAATTCATCACGGCAGTCGGGGTAGCCAGAGAAATCGGTTTCGCACACGCCGGTGATCACCGCTTCCGCTTCAACCTGATAAGCATAAACGGCGGCCAGCGTCAGAAACAGAATGTTGCGGCCCGGCACAAAAGTGCTGGGCAGGCCGCTGGCTTGCGGATCGTACGCCGGAACCGGAATGTTCTCTCTGGTCAGACTGCTGACGGCCAGCTCATTGAGCATCGTCACGTCCAGTACTTTATGCGCACGTGCCCCGAGCGAAAGGGCGAGCTGTCGGGCAATATCGATTTCTGCACGATGGCGTTGACCATAATCGAAGGTGACGCAATGCACCTCATCATACTGTTGCAAAGCCTGGATCAGGCAGGTTGTTGAATCCTGTCCACCGCTGAAAACCACCACTGCACGTTTCATTTTTTCACCTTATTGATCTGTTACACCCTATGGTACTGCCTGCGGCGGCATAAGGGTAGTTCTGCTCAGGCAAGCGGAAGAGGAGGAGGGATCCACGCACGGGAAAAGTCGAACCATCCCCAGGCGTTCAGCGTGATCCCTTCCACATCGGGCGGTGCGCTCACCTGATAGCGATAGTTAAACAGGGGCGTAATAGCAGGCTGAGCCATAAGCTGATGAAACGTCTGCTGCAGCCCTGCCGAGCGTTCGCTTTCTTCGCTACAGCGCTGGATACGTTCCAGCTCATTCAGTAGCTGAGACCAGGCCTCTTTCCCTAACACCGTAGGCCATAACGGATCGAGCCTTATCCAGCTTTCCAGCGTGAACTCAGGCGCTTCGCCAATCAGGCGATCGCCCATAATGAGGTCAGCCTTATCAAGCTCCGTGTAACCCAGCCAGTTTTTAGTCGGATGAAAATGCAGCCTGACCTGGCACCCTTCTCCGGCCAGCACCTCCCGCAATTTCTCTGCCATGGCATGCAGTTCAACCGGCAGGTGATAGTGAAGATCCAACATGGCGGGTAAGGTGACATCCTTCCTCTCGTTAACCTCTGGCAGGGGCCATTCCGGCAGCATCCCCTGGCTTGGGGTAATCAGTCCTTCATCAAGGGGCAGCTCCTCAATCAGCTTTTTACGGCGGATCAACGCCACTATTTTTTCTGCCTGATGAGGGGAGAGGGTGCCATGCTTCAGGGCCAGATAACAAAACCCCAGGCTGATCCTGCGGCTTACCGGGCGCAGCAGGGCAAACTCATGCTGTTCGCCAATGGCTATCTGTACCGGATGACGGCAGCTGGTCCCCAGGGTTTTGTCAAAAAGCGGCGGAGTTATCCAGTACTCAATCATCTGCATCAACGGCTGCGCGCCATGATAACGCTCATGATTTTCCAGCCTGACCAGCTCTGCTGACCAGTGGCTCAGACGCCAGGGGCCGGTGCCAGAGTGGGGATCGTCCGGGTGCGTTAACAGAGAGGGAACGGTGGCGAGGCGCCAGGTCAGCCAGTAGTCAGGCTGATGCAGATCGATACGCAGGCAGAGAGCCTGTGGCAGCGAAACCGACTTCACGCTGGCCAGCAGGCGTTCGCCTGTCGGGCTTGCCACAATGCGCTGCAGACTTTTCATCAGCTGTAACGAGGAGACGCGCTCTCCGTCATGCCAGAAAAGCTGGGGACGCAGAAAGAAGAACCAGCTCAGGCCATCGGCGCTGTACTGCCAGTGATGAGCAAGGTCGGGTATGACCTGGTCATCTTTAAAGCGGGTGAGGCCGGAAAAAATCTGGCCTGCCAGATGCTGCTCCGCTCTGCCGGGCATTTCAAGCGGGTTAAGGCCCTCAAGCGGGCGATAATAAGGAATACGCAGCGTGGGGCGGTCATCCAGCCACTGTCCGCCCATATAGGGTCTTAGCAGATGATTAAGCTGCTCCGGCGCGAGCTGAACCAGTTCAAGCGCCTGGTGTGACAACCCCTGCTCCAGCTGCTGCTGAAGCAGCGCCGCCCTGAGCTGAGCGGGCGTCTGTAAGAAGAGCAGCTCTCCCCGTTTTCCCCGTCCCGACTCTGCCTGCCAGCTTAGCCATCCCAGCTGCTGCCACTGATTCATCAGCGTTCGTACATGGCGTTCACTGCAGATACAGCGCAAAGCGATTTCTGCCACGCAGGTTTGCTGCATCTCCCCCATGCTCGCCTGCCAGAGTCGTTGATACTGATTGAGTCGGTTAAGCTGGCGCATCTCTAAACCCGGAATAGTTTTGCAAAAGTATTCACTATTAGTTCCGTAAATACCAGGTGATACTCTGACCTGACGAAAAAACAGGCACGGGAGAGATCATGGCGCGTCTGGCGGCATTTGATATGGATGGTACCCTGCTGATGTCCAATCATCAGCTTGGTGAGAAAACGGTTACCGCCTTGCGTGCGCTAAACGAGAAGGGCGTACTGCTGACCTTTGCCACTGGTCGACACTGGCTGGAGATGCAGCCGCTGATTGCTGATTTCCAGCTGAGCGCCTGGCTTATCTCTGGTAACGGCACTCGCGTGCATGACCATCAGGGGAACTTGCTTGCGGCGAGCGATCTCTCTCCTCAGGTGGCTGAAGAGGTGATCCATACCCGCTGGAACACGACGGCAAGCCTGCACGTTTTTAACGATCAAGGCTGGCTGACGGAGCACGACGTGCCGCATATTCTGCAGGCGCATCAGATGAGTGGATTCCGCTATACGCTGACCGATCTCAAGCGTATTCCTGCCCATCAGGTGACCAAGATCTGTTTTATAGCTGAACACAACGAGCTGTGCCGGCTTCAGGGGCAGCTAAGGGATGCGCTGGGCGACCGCGCTCATCTCTGTTTTTCTGCCCGCGATTGTCTGGAAGTGCTGCCGCCGGGCTGTAACAAAGGCACGGCGCTTGATTCGTTAGCCACTTCACTGGGCTTTACCCTGGCGGAGTGCATGGCGTTTGGTGATGCGATGAATGACCGCGAAATGCTTGAAACCGTAGGGCGGGGTTTCATCATGGGAAATGCGATGAGTGAGCTGAAGTCGCTGTTGCCTCATTTACCTGTTATCGGACATTGCGAGACGCAGGGCGTTTCGCACTATCTGAATCACTGGCTTACCACCCCCCACCTCGTCTATTCCCCCGAATAATGAGGCCTTAGTGCCGGGCAGGAAGTCCGGCGTTTGAACAGTGACGCTTGTTGCACTCTGCCGGACAGGATAGTCCGGCATTTTATTCCAGCATCTGCTGCCAGGGTGTGATATCACCAATCTGTTCCGCGACCCATTCAGGATGGTAGTAACTCTCCAGATAGCGTTCTCCGCTGTCGCACAGTAACGTTACAATCGCGCCCGAACGTTTCTCTTCCGCCATTCTTCTGGCAACCTGCAAAGCCCCCCAGACGTTGGTTCCTGTTGATGCGCCAGGCTTACGGCCAAGCTGTTTTTCCAGCCAGAGCATAGTGGCGATGCTTGCTGCATCCGGCACCTGGATCATTTCATCAACCACATCGGCGATAAACGAGGGTTCTGGGCGGGAGCGCCCAATGCCCTCAATTTTCCCGCCACGCGTGTTGCGCAGCGACTTATCCCGCTGATGCCAGTAGTCATAAAATACGGAGTTTTCCGGATCGACCACCGTAAGCCTTGTGGCATAGCCCTGATAACGCAGATAGCGCCCGATAGTGGCTGATGTCCCGCCGGTTCCGGCACTCATGACGATGCTTTCAGGTACCGGGAACGGCTCATTTTTCATCTGCTGAAAAATACTGTCCGCAATATTATTATTGCCCCGCCAGTCCGTTGCCCGCTCAGCAAAAGTAAACTGATCCATAAAATGGCCGTTCAGCTCACGGGCGAGCCGCTCAGACTCAGCATACATCTGGCAGGGATCGTCCACAAAATGGCAACGTCCGCCATAGAGGGCGATCTGTTCGACTTTACGTTTTGCCGTGGTGGCAGGCATCACCGCTATAAAAGGCAGCCCCAGTAAACGGGCAAAATAGGCTTCTGAAACGGCAGTACTGCCGGAAGAAGCTTCAATAATTGGCGTCCCCTTTTTTATCCAGCCATTACATAACCCGTAGAGAAACAGCGATCGCGCCAGGCGATGCTTAAGACTGCCGCTGGGATGCGTGCTCTCATCTTTCAGGTAAAGCCAGATACCCGGATACGCTTTCAGCGGCAGGCGAATAAGATGCGTGTCTGCCGATCGCTGTATATCGGCGTTAATCTCTGAAATAGCGTGTGATACCCATGGATCTGACATGGTACTTTCCCCGAAACAATTTGGTTAAGAGTACGGCATTAATCGGAAAAAAGGCTTACTCTCTTTCCTGTAAAATGGCTGGATAAGAGAATAATTTTCTCCCGGAGGCGGTAATGACAGATAAAACAGACCTGAAACTGCTGGCATTGCTGCAGCAGGATTGCACCCTGTCACTTCAGGCGCTGGCAGATGCGGTACACCTGACCACCACCCCCTGCTGGAAACGGTTGAAAAGGCTGGAGGATGAGGGCTATATTCGCGCCCGTGTTGCGCTGCTGGACGCCGATAAACTTGATCTGTCACTCACGGCCTTTATGCTGATCAAAACTCAACAGCACAGCAGCAGCTGGTATCAGCAGTTCGTTGAGGTGGTGCAGGCAATGCCGGAAGTGATGGGCTGTTACCGCATGGCGGGAGAATATGATTATCTGCTGCGCCTTCAGGTCGCAGACATGAAAACTTATGATGCTTTCTATAAACGTTTAGTGAACGGAGTTCCAGGTTTACTGGATGTCACTTCGAGCTTTGCGATGGAAGAGATAAAGTACACCACTGCGCTGCCGTTGAAATGAGGTGGACGCCTGCTTTGACCTTGCTCAATCATAACCGGGACGTTTTCAGTGCGACTGTTTAGCCAATTAAGCTGGTATTTTATTCGCGAGTGGCGCCGCTACCTTGGGGCGGTTCTCCTGTTAATCGTCATCGCTGTTTTACAACTGGTGCCGCCAAAAGTGGTGGGTACGATCGTTGACGGCTTTTCCCGGCAGCAAATGAGCACCTCGCAGCTGATGATGTGGGTTGGCGTGATGCTGCTGACAGCAGTGGTGGTCTATCTGCTGCGTTACGTCTGGCGCGTACTGCTGTTCGGCGCCTCCTATCAGCTTGCGGTAGAGCTGCGGCAGGATTTCTATCGTCAGCTCAGCCGCCAGCACCCCGAATTTTACCTTCGTCACCGCACTGGCGACCTGATAGCGCGCGCGACCAACGATGTTGACCGCGTGGTTTTTGCCGCTGGAGAGGGCGTGCTGACGCTGGTGGATTCGCTGGTGATGGGGCTGGTTGTGCTGTTTGTTATGAGTACGCAGATCAGCTGGCAGTTAACCCTGCTGGCGCTGCTGCCGATGCCCATTATGGCGCTGGTTATCAAACGTTATGGCGACCAGCTGCACAGCCGCTTCAAGGTTGCCCAGGCGGCTTTCTCCTCTCTGAACGATCAGACTCAGGAGAGCCTGACCAGCATCCGCATGATTAAAGCCTTTGGTCTGGAAGATCATCAGTCGGGCCAGTTCGCCAGCATTGCCAAAGATACCGGCAAAAAAAATCTGCGGGTGGCCAGAGTGGATGCCCGTTTCGATCCCACTATCTATATCGCTATTGGCATGTCAAACCTGCTGGCGATTGGCGGCGGCAGCTGGCTGGTCTGGCACGATCAGATGACGCTGGGCCAGCTGACCAGCTTTGTAATGTACCTTGGCCTGATGATCTGGCCAATGCTGGCGTTGGCCTGGATGTTTAACATTGTCGAACGCGGCAGCGCAGCCTGGAGCCGGATCCGCTCTCTGCTCTCTGAAGCGCCTGCGGTAGAGGATGGCACCAAAGTGCTGCCTGAAGAGCGCGGGGCGATGCAGATCGCTATCCGGGAATTCTGTTATCCTGGCGCTCAGCATCCTTCCCTTCGCCACGTTAACGTCAGCCTGAAGCCGGGCCAGATGCTCGGCCTTTGCGGGCCAACAGGCTCCGGAAAGAGCACGCTGCTGAGCCTGATCCAGCGCCATTTCGATATTGATCAGGGGGATATTCGCTATCACAATATTCCGCTGACGCAGCTTCGCCTGGACAGCTGGCGCAGCCGGCTGGCGGTAGTGAGCCAGACACCTTTTCTCTTCTCCGATACGATTGCCAATAATATCGCGCTGGGGCGGCCCAGCGCTAAGCAGAGTGATATTGAAGAGGCGGCCAGGCTGGCAAACGTGCATGACGATATTCTCCGCCTGCCTGAAGGTTACGAAACGGAAGTGGGGGAGCGGGGCGTGATGCTCTCTGGCGGACAGAAGCAGCGTATCTCCATTGCGCGTGCGCTGTTGCTGGATGCCGAAATCCTGATTCTGGACGATGCGCTTTCCGCTGTAGACGGGCGGACAGAGCATCTGATCCTGCATAATCTCCGGCGCTGGGGGCAGGGAAGAACAGTAATCATAAGCGCGCACCGTTTATCTGCCCTGACGGAAGCCAGCGAAATCCTGGTGATGCAAAAAGGCGGTGTGGCACAGCGAGGGCAGCATGAGCAGCTGGCGGCTGCGCCAGGATGGTATCAGGATATGTACCGCTATCAGCAGCTTGAAGCGGCACTGGATGATGAAGAGAGCGAAAAGGGGGTCCCTCATGGCTAAAATGACCCAACTCTGGCCCACCCTTAAACGTCTTTTAAGCTATGGTTCCCCGTGGCGAAAATCCCTGGGCCTGGCCGTGCTGCTGCTGTGGATTGCGGCGGCGGCCGAGGTGCTTGGCCCGGTTCTGGTCAGCTACTTTATTGATAATATGGTGGCTAAACACCGCATGCCGCTGGGGCTGGCAGCAGGGCTGGCGGTCAGCTTCATTCTGTTGCAAATCCTGGCGGCTTCGCTGCACTACTGGCAGGCGTTACTGTTTAACCAGGCGGCGGTGGGCGTGGTTCAGCAGCTGCGAATGGACGTGATGGATGCCGCGCTGCGCCAGCCGTTAAGCGCTTTTGATACTCAGCCAGTAGGGCAGATTATCTCGCGCGTCACCAATGATACTGAAGTGGTCCGCGATCTTTATGTCACAGTGGTGGCGACAGTTTTACGCAGCGCAGCGTTGATTGGCGCGATGCTGGTGGCGATGTTCAGCCTTGACTGGCGTATGGCGCTGGTAGCGATTGCGATCTTCCCTGCGGTGGTGACGGTGATGCTGATCTATCAGCGTTACAGCACCCCCATTGTTCGTCGGATGCGCAGCTATCTAGCTGATATTAACAATGGCTTCAATGAAGTGATTAACGGCATGAGCGTGATCCAGCAGTTTCGCCAGCAGGCCCGCTTTGGTGAGCGGATGGGAGAGGCGAGCCGGTCACACTATCTGGCGAGAATGGAAACGCTGAAGCTGGATGGCTTTTTACTGCGTCCGCTTCTGAGTTTGTTCTCTGCCATGATCCTTTGCGGGCTGATGATGCTGTTTGGCTTCTCGGCTGAAGGCAGCATAAAGGTTGGTGTACTCTATGCCTTTATCAATTACCTGGGCCGCCTTAATGAACCGCTGATCGAACTCACCACGCAGCAGTCTATGCTGCAACAGGCGGTGGTTGCCGGGGAACGAATTTTTGAATTGATCGACGCGCCCCGTCAGCATTATGGTGCGGATACCCGGCCTCTCGCCTCGGGCGAGGTAGAGATCAAAGGGCTAACCTTTGCCTATCGTGACGAGCGCAATGTATTAAGTGATATCTCGCTCCATGTGCCCTCGCGTCATTTTGTTGCGCTGGTGGGGCACACGGGCAGCGGTAAAAGCACGCTGGCCAACCTGATGATGGGCTACTACCCGATACGTCACGGCGAGATCTCTCTGGATGGCAGACCCCTCAGCCAGCTCAGCCACAGTATGTTACGTCAGGGCGTGGCGATGGTTCAGCAGGACCCGGTGGTGCTGGCGGATACCTTTTTCGCCAATATCACTCTGGGCCGTGACATCAGCGAGGAGGCGGTGTGGCAGGCGCTGGAAACGGTGCAGCTCGCCGAACTCGCCCGCAGCCTTGCCAACGGCATCCATACCCGGCTGGGCGAGCAGGGGAATAATCTCTCCGTCGGCCAGAAGCAGCTGCTGGCGATGGCTCGGGTACTGGTGGCTGCGCCGCAGATCCTTATCCTGGATGAGGCGACGGCTAATATCGATTCTGGTACTGAACAGGCGATTCAAAAAGCGCTGAAAGCCGTGCGTAAACAGACCACGCTGGTAGTGATCGCCCACCGCCTTTCCACGATTGTTGAGGCTGATACCATTCTGGTTCTGCACCGTGGATGTGCTGTGGAACAGGGTAGCCACCAGGCGCTGCTGGAAAAACAGGGCCGCTACTGGCAGATGTACCAGTTACAGCAGGCTGGCGAAGAGCTGGAAGCGGGCGAAGAAGCGTAATTTCCTACCGCTTCGCTGCACCACAATCAGGCGAAAGATCCCCTCAAATCCGCCTTCTGCACAGAATTAAAGCGTAACGCACCATAATGGTGCGTTTTTTCTGCCCGGATTTCATTGTGGCCTGGCTGGTGTGAGGAGAATGCAGGTAAGAAACTCAGAGCCGGACTGACTAATCGTCTGAAAAATGCCATTTTATAATTTATGGCACAGCCTTTGCTTTAATCCCTCCGTGTCGGGCGCATCAACCATTTTCAATACCTGGAGGGGATCGTATGAAGCTGGTTACCGTGGTAATCAAACCGTTTAAGCTGGAAGACGTGCGTGAAGCATTGTCCTCTATCGGTATTCAAGGGCTTACCGTTACCGAAGTAAAAGGTTTTGGTCGCCAGAAGGGGCATGCAGAACTTTATCGCGGTGCTGAGTACAGCGTGAACTTCCTGCCAAAAGTAAAAATAGACGTTGCCATTGCAGATGACCAGCTTGATGAAGTGGTTGATGTCATCAGCAAGGCGGCCTACACCGGCAAAATTGGTGACGGTAAGATTTTTGTTGCGGAACTGCAGCGTGTCATCCGTATTCGCACTGGCGAAACGGACGAAGCTGCGCTGTAGGGGCTAAGAATAGTGATGGGATGGGATAAAATGAATAAAAAAATTGCTACATTCGGCCTCGCCAGCCTGGCATTATTACCCTCGCTTGCGATGGCTGCGGCACCCGCAGTGGCTGATAAAGCCGATAACGCCTTTATGATGATCTGCACCGCCCTGGTGCTGTTTATGACTTTACCAGGCATCGCCCTGTTTTACGGCGGTTTAATCCGCGCTAAAAACGTTCTCTCCATGATGACCCAGGTTGCCGTGACCTTCGCTATGGTCTGCGTTTTATGGATGGTTTATGGCTATTCGCTGGCTTTCAGTGAAGGTAACGCCTTCTTTGGCGGCTTCAGCATGGCTATGTTGAAAAACATTCAGCTGACGGCGCTGGTGGGTACCTTCTATCAATATATCCACGTCTCATTCCAGGCCTCATTCGCCTGTATCACCGTGGGGCTGATTGTAGGGGCTATCGCTGAACGCGTTCGCTTCTCCGCCGTGCTGATCTTTGTGGCTATCTGGCTGACCTTCTCTTATCTGCCTATCGCGCACATGGTCTGGTCAGGCGGTCTGCTGGCTCAGGACGGCGCGCTGGACTTCGCTGGCGGTACTGTTGTACATATCAATGCTGCTGTTGCGGGACTGGTGGGTGCTTACCTGGTAGGCAAACGCGCTGGCTTCGGTAAAGAAGCCTTCAAGCCCCATAACCTGCCAATGGTCTTTACCGGCACCGCCATCCTGTACGTGGGCTGGTTTGGCTTCAACGCTGGCTCTGCCAGTGCAGCCAACGAAATCGCTGGTCTGGCCTTTATTAACACCGTAATGGCTACCGCAGGCGCGATGCTGAGCTGGACCTTCGGTGAGTGGGCGCTGCGCGGCAAGCCTTCACTGCTGGGCGTCTGCTCTGGCGTGATTGCCGGTCTGGTCGCTATCACCCCAGCCTGTGGCTATGTCGGCGTGGGCGGTGCACTGATTATCGGTATCGTGGGTGGTCTGGCTGGTATCTGGGGTGTGACCACCCTGAAGAAATGGCTGCGTGTTGATGACCCTTGCGATGTGTTCGGCGTGCACGGCGTGTGCGGCATCGTTGGCTGTATTCTCACCGGCGTCTTCGCTTCCTCTTCACTGGGTGGCGTGGGGTACGCAGAGGGTGTGACGATGGGCCATCAGGTCTGGATCCAGCTGTTCAGCGTAGGCGTCACCATCGTCTGGACCGGCGTGGTTGCCTTTGTCGCCTTCAAAGTGGCAGATATGATTGTTGGTCTGCGTGTTCCGGAAGATCAGGAACGTGAAGGTCTGGACGTGAACAGCCACGGCGAGAATGCTTATAACCAGTAACAGACTGGCTGAAAGAAGATAAAGAAGAACGGCTCCCTCGGGAGCCGTTTTTTTATGGCTGTTTCGCTTCGCGGAGGCGCATCACTCCTTCCTGCACGGTAGAGGCAACCAGCGTGCCATCCTGCGTATAAAACTCCCCGCGAACAAACCCTCTGGCGCTGGAAGCAGAGGTACTCTCCACGCTGTAGAGCAGCCACTGATTCAGGTCGAAAGGGCGGTGGAACCACATTGAGTGGTCGATAGTGGCGACCTGCATACCAGGCTCCAGGAATCCTTTACCATGCGGCTGCAGCGCCACCGGCAGAAAATTGAAGTCTGAGGCATAGCCCAGCAGATATTGATGGATCCGCTTATCTGCCGGCATGGTGCCGTTGGCACGGATCCAGACATGCCGGGTCGGCTCATCCACATGACCCTTTAACGGGTTGTGAAACTTCACCGGGCGGATCTCAAAAGGCTTTTCAGAGAGGAACTTCTCGCGCGCTCTTTCTGGAATGAAGTGGGCTAACTGCCTGGCCATCTCGCTTTCGCTGGTCAGGTTATCTGGCCCGGATACTTCCGGCATCAATTTTTGATGCTCAAATCCGCTTTCCGGCGCCTGAAATGACGCGGTCATGTAAAAGATGGGATGTCCATTCTGCACTGCGCTGACCCTTCTGGCGCTGAAGCTTTGTCCGTCACGCAGCGTTTCCACATCATAGATAATCGCTTTCTGACTGTCGCCGGGACGTAAAAAATAGCTGTGAAAAGAGTGAATGATCCGGTCCGCTGGCACGGTCTGTTTTGCCGCACAGAGCGCCTGACCGACCACCTGACCACCAAACACCTGGCGCAATCCCAGGTCTTCGCTCTGGCCGCGGAACAGCCCCTCTTCCAGCTTTTCCAGATTCAACAGATTTAACAGGTTTTGCAAAGCCTGACTCATGGCGGCCATCCTCATTGATCGTCTTGCCTTCAGTGTGCGAGATCCGACCAGTTAAGGTCAACGGGTCAGCAAAAATTATCTTTGCTTAAAGGAGGATAAAAAGGGTGCCAGGCAAAGATCAGTAACTTGTGCCAGAATTAAAGGCAACAGGGCAGCAAACCGCTGCTCTTCAGGCTAACAGAAACATCAACCTCTACATTGATAGCAAGGAGATTAAATCAATGAAAGTCTGGCCAATGTTAACGGGTGCCGCGCTGGCGGTTGCACTCTCAGGATGTGCTGATAAAGGGAGGGACGTACCTACGGCCACGCTGGCTTCTCAGGTAGCGGGTGAGCAGGCCACGCTACGGCAGCCTAACGTGAGTGGTACTGTTTATATCCGCCAGCGCGTGGCGCTGCCACCGGATGCGGTCCTGACCGTCACGCTCTCTGATGCTTCTATAGCCGATCAGCCTTCAAAAGTTCTGTCACAACGTGCAGTCAGGACGGATGGCAAGCAGGCGCCTTTCAAGTTTATTCTGCCGTTCAACCCGGCTGATATTCAGCCAAACGCGCGCATTCTGCTGAGCGCGGCGATTACGGTGGACGGTAAAATGATGTTTATTACCGATAACGTCAAACCGGTGATTAATAACGGCGGTAATAAGCAGGAGTTGTTACTGGTTCCGGTCCCTTCGAGGGCTATGCCGACGCAAAGCGGGGCGGTGACCACCGTACCTTCAACTTCGCCAACGCAGATTACCCCTTCCTCATCGGTACCTGCGCCAAGCTCAATGTAAGCTTTTCCGCCCCTGCGGGGGCGGTTATCCTTCCCAGCGATAGCGGCTGAGCGCCACTTTCCCTTCCGCGCTGACATCAATGCCTTCCTGAAGCAGAGCATGACGCTGCCGATCCAGATTGTCACCCGTTAAAGAGATTTTGCCCAACCTGTTGATAACCCGATGCCAGGGAAGTTTACTGCCTTCTGGCAGGCGTTTGAGTACGCCGCCTACCTGTCGGGCCGCTCGTGGAGATCCCGCCAGACGGGCGATATCGCCGTATGTGGTGACTTTACCGGCGGGGATAGCGGCAAGAATTTGGTAGATGCGCTGCTGAAAAGTATCGAAGTGATCCATAAATTCTCCCTGATTCGATCTCAACAATAATCGAAACGACAGAACATCTGAAGCGATTTCATAAAGTTACCAGACTCTGCTTATACCGCGATGCATCGGCTTTGAAAACAAGCAGATAGCAGAGAGAAGGGATTTGCACAAGAAAGCAACGGTCATCCGACACAGGCTTGCAATTGCCTGAGCCTTCATTGATAATGCCCTCGCTCCATCTGATGGAGCACTCAATGGGGGCCCGGTTGGTTCTCCCGCAATGCTAACTTGTGAACTCGGTCAGATCCGGAAGGAAGCAGCCGCAGCAGGTGACGCGTGTGCCGGGATGTAGCTGGCAGGGCCCCCACCCAATTCTGCTTTACCTGCCAGCCTTATCTTTCTTATCAAACAAACCTTAGCGAACGAATTTCCAGACGGATACCGGTATTTTATCGTAAAGCTTATTCATCGTCAGTTCAGCCAGACGGTGATCCGCCGCAGAATAAAATACGGCCAGTTCATTATCGGATAATTCGTATTTGTTTTTTTCGATCACCCGCTCAAGCGTGTCAATAGAACGACACCGTCTTAAACGCATCAGATAATCAGTTTTAGTAAGGAGTTTATCTGTCATTGTTAAACCGTAGAAAAAATAAAGGGTTGCTAAAATGAATGGCTCGTCTGTATCGGCACGAGAGCGCATTCCTCTGCGAAAATGTTGAACAAGCGTTTCGCTGATTTTTGCCAGCGCTGCAAATCCTGAACATTAATGCCGTAATTACTGAACAGCATAAATGTATCATCGAGATATTCATCTATCTGACTAATCAAGTCACTATCTTCGATATGTTTGATTTTGTAATTCATGGTAAAGGCAGCAATATGCTCAATCAAATCGTTGAGCTGTAAATTGACTGCAGATGTAGGATCGTTAACCCAGCCATGATGACTGTCACCTAACGTTGCCAGGCTTTCATCATACAAATTTTCACACACGAATTTCAGCTGGGCGATATCATGCCTTTTTGGTGAGTATTCGTCCATCTTTTTCCCCTCCATAGCGAGTGAAAGATGCCGTTAGCGCGGGCTTTCAGCGTGTAGTATGCCAGGAAGCGATAATTAACCTTAACCTAAAAATATTAAAAAATATAACGTCATCGGTTTTATTTGGATGGTATTACGCACTATTACAATTCATCCGCTGACGTTGACTGCTCGGTTTGAATGAAATCAAAAATCAGTTGTCCCGGCTGGTACTCGAAATTCACGGTTTCAGTGGTGGTCTCATCTTCATCAATATCAAGACAGCCATTAAAAACGTTCCAGCGGAAGCTGTATCTCATCTTATAACGCGATTCCCCTGAATGTTCTATAGAAATAATTTTCATGCTGTCGGGAACATATTGCGCATTTTGTGAATACCACAACAACGAACCGGTCAGCGACGCTTCTATTTTGGGAATAATCCGCTGAATGTTTTCCGAAAGGAGATTCAGATCCGGTTCTTTAACAGTGTCAGGAATGGGAATAGATTTGCGCATTTTTTCCCCATAGAGTTAATTAACGCTTATAGAGATAATTGGTCGGCTTGACGAATTAATCAAGTCGGTTCGGAACAATTCTGACTATCTTAATGATTTGATTCTTATTTATCTTAGTAGATAATGCGCTTTTTCGCGACTTCCCATTGGGGGAAGTTGAAAAAAGTTTATATAACCTCAGAAATTTAAACGTTATTAGTAAGTAATAATTAGATACACTTTCTTTAGTGCTCTCACACGCAGTCAACGTATGATAATTGTTATGTTATAACATAATAATGGTCCCGTTTATGTCTTTTCCTCACTCTCTGCTTTATACCGGCACGTTGTTTACCCACTCTGCGCTGGTGCGCCTGGCCCTCTCTTCATTGATCATTATGCTGCTGACGGGTCTGACCTGGTGGGCAATCGCCTGATGATTACTTTAAATCAGCTCAGAGCAGGCTATCAGGGCAGAGCAGTAACGCCTCTGTTAGAAGGAGAATTCCAGAGAGGATCCCTGACCGCCCTGATTGGCGCCAACGGTTCCGGGAAGTCCACCTTGTTGAAAACAATGGCTGGTTTACTGCCTCCTGTTAGCGGGTCAGTCATTTTTCCCCGCACACAAGCCTCTCTCGGCTGGCTGCCTCAGCAGGCAGAAATCGAGAAGACTTTTCCCATTACCGTTTTTGATTTGGTGGCGATGGGATGCTGGCGGCAATGTGGCTGGTTTGGCTCGGTAAACAGAGAGCTTCGCCAGCGTGTTATGGATGCGCTGAGTAAAGTTGGCATGCTGGATTTTGCCGCTGCATTACCGGGCACTTTATCGGGTGGAGAGCTGCAACGGGTGCTGTTTGCACGTTTGCTGATACAAAACGCCGGGTTGTTACTGCTCGACGAACCGTTTGCTGCCATCGACAGCGAGACCAGTGAACTGTTGATGAAGCTGTTGCAGGAGCGCCATCAGGCAGGCTGTACCGTTATCGTCGTGCTGCATGATATGGCCACCGTGGAAAAATTTTTCCCGCAGACGCTCCGTCTCAGTAACAGCCATGCGGAATGGTCCGGTAGTAGCACACCGGTAACGCGGCCGCGCAGCCAGGGAGCATCCTGATGCTGGCGCTGCTTCATCCCTTTATTGAATTCGGCTTTATGCGTCGGGCGCTGGTCGCCTGCATCGCTCTTTCACTCAGCGCGACACCGTTAGGCGTATTTCTGCTGCTGCGCAGAATGAGCCTGGTAGGGGATGCGCTCTCTCATGCTGTATTGCCCGGGGCCGCCATTGGTTATCTGATTTCTGGCCTGTCGCTGGTGGCGATGGGAACCGGGGGGATTATTGCCGGCCTCTCCGTGGCGCTGTTGTCTGGTGCGGTCAGCCGGTATACGCCCTTAAAGGAAGATGCCAGCTTTGCTGGTTTCTATCTTGGCTCGCTGGCGCTAGGGGTCACGCTTGTCTCTCTACGCGGCTCCAGTATTGACCTGCTGCACGTGCTGTTTGGCTCACTTCTGGCTGTAGACAATCCTTCCATTCTGCTGGTCAGCACCATTTCCGCTGTATCAATGGCGGTGCTGGCCCTGATTTATCGTCCTCTGGTGATTGATGCCTTTGATGCTGGTTTTTTACGCGCGCAGAACCGCTGGGTCGCTCCGTTAGTGCACGGCATCTTTCTGATTCTGGTGGTCACTAATCTGGTTGCGGGTTTCCAGGTGCTGGGAACGTTAATGTGCGTTGGGCTGATGATGCTGCCAGCCGCTGCCGCTCGCTTCTGGGGTCGGGAACTCCCGGCCATGATTGCCGCCGCGATGATTCTGGCGCTACTGGCAAGCTTTAGCGGACTGATTGCTTCCTTTTATCTCTCACTGCCTGCCGGCCCGGCGGTGGTGTTAAGCGCCGCAATTCTGTTTTTTATCTCGATTTTAGCGGGGCCATGCGGCGGGATCCTTCGTCCGCGCCCCTTTTCAGCTGGTAAGGAGAAAGTATGAAGAAGTTACCTGTAGCACTGGCCTTGGCGGGAATGATGCTCACCCCAATGGCGATGGCAAAAACGGTGAATAGCGTTGCCAGCTTTTCCGTGCTGGCGGACATTGTAAAAGAAGTGGGCGGCGAACACGTTAAGGTGAAAAGTCTGGTAGGGCCGGACGGTGACCCGCACAGCTTTGAACCCACGCCGCAGGACAGCCAGGCGCTGGCGCAGACTGAAGTGGTGTTTGTCAGTGGACTCGGGCTGGAAGGGTGGATGGATCGCCTTATCACCGCCTCCGGCTATAAGGGCAAAACGGTCGTCGCTTCCCAGGGGATTGCAACTCGCGCCATGGAAGAGGAGGGAAAAACCATTACCGATCCACACGCATGGAACAGCATGAAAAATGGCGTGGTTTATGCCAGCAATGTCATGAATGCCCTGATTGCCGCCGATCCTGAAGATGCAGACTATTTCCGTCAGCGTGGCTCGGCCTACATCAGTCAGCTCAATAAGCTGGATAGCTGGGCAGCGGAGCGCTTTGCGGCGATTCCTCGGGCGAAGCGCAAAGTGCTTACCAGCCACGATGCTTTTGGCTATTTTGGCCAGCGTTACGGCGTGAGCTTTATGTCACCGGTAGGGTTTTCTACCGAATCTGAAGCCAGCGCTGCTGATGTCGCCGGGCTGATCACACAGCTTAAAACCGAGCATATCCATAGCTACTTCATTGAAAACCAGACCGATCCGCACCTGGTTAAGCAGATCGCTTCTGCCTCAGGCGCCAAACCGGGTGGCGAGCTCTTTCCTGAAGCCCTGACTAAAAAAGGTGGCGAGGCGGATACTTACGTGGCGGCGTTTAAGCACAACGTTAATGCGATGATTGGCAGCATGAAATAATCAACATGGCAAAAAAAAACGGGCCGCATAACGCGGCCCGGTTTTGGTAGTGAAGAAGAAGCTAACGTTTTTTCTTCCCGCCCTGAACCGCTTTAAAGCGTGGATTGCTTTTGCAAATCACAAAAACACGACCGTGACGGCGCACGACTTTGCAATCTTTATGGCGTCTTTTGGCCGAAGCCAGCGAGCTTAATACCTGCATGGCGAGACCTTATTTTGCGGAAGTAAAGAAACGACCGAAGCGCTGATTAAAGCGATGCGCGCTACCTTCTTTAGCAAACTCTTTCTGCTTGCCAGTGTAGTAAGCATGTGACGCTGAAGAGACGTCCAGCGGCACATAGGGCAGCACCTTGCCGTCAAGCTCTGTAGTGCGGTCCGTTTTGATAGTTGAACCCACAGTGAAGTAAGTGTCTGCACTGGTATCGTGAAAGGCGACGGTGCGGTAAGCAGGATGGATACCCTTTTTCATAAATCCTCGCTGAATTGGTTATGTTATAACATAACAATAAGTATGCGCCTGCTGGTGCAGGAATGCAACGGGAAAACGGGCAGGGCAGGGGTAAAAAAAAGAGGCCGCATAAGCGGCCTCTTGATCAGGCAGTAAATCAGATTTAGTGCTGTTGATGCTCTACAGGATGGTCCTGTTCCAGCTCTTCTTTATTCTTACCGAAGCGGCGGCGAACCACCACAAAGAAGACCGGTACGAAGAAGATAGCCAGAATAGTCGCGGTAACCATACCGCCCATTACCCCTGTACCTACCGCATTCTGTGCACCGGAGCCTGCACCGGTGCTGATGGTCAGCGGCAGTACGCCCAGGATAAAGGCGAGTGAGGTCATCAGAATCGGACGCAGACGCATACGAACCGCTTCAAGCGTTGATTCAACCAGCCCTTTGCCCTCTTTCTCCATCAGATCTTTGGCGAATTCTACGATCAATATCGCATTCTTCGCCGAGAGCCCAATGGTTGTCAGCAGCCCCACCACAAAGTACACGTCATTACTCAAACCGCGGATGGTGGTGAAGAGAAGCGCACCGATAACCCCGAGCGGCACAACCAGCATAACCGAGAAGGGTATCGACCAGCTCTCATAGAGCGCTGCCAGACAGAGGAAGACAACAATCAGCGAGATAGCGTAGAGCGCCGGTGCCTGGTTACCCGAGAGACGTTCCTGATAGGACATTCCCGTCCAGTCATAACCGATCCCTTCCGGAAGCTGAGAGGCGAGCTGTTCCATCAGGCCCATTGCTTCACCCGAGCTTTTGCCCGGTGCAGGCTGACCCAGCAGTTCCATCGAGGGTAAACCGTTATAGCGCTCCAGACGCGGCGACCCATACTGCCATTTAGCAGAAGAGAACGCAGAGAAGGGCACCATCTCACCGGATGAGTTGCGCACGTACCATTTACTGATATCGTCCGGCAACATACGGGAGTCGGCCTGGCCCATTACGTACACTTTCTTCACGCGACCGCGGTCGATGAAGTCGTTAACGTAGGAGCCGCCCCAGGCAGCACCCAGCGTAGTATTGATATCGGAGATCGAGACGCCCAGGGCTTCTGCTTTCTCCTGATCAATCATCAGCTTGTACTGAGGGGTATCTTCCAGACCGTTCGGACGCACGCCTACCAGCATATCCGGATGTTTGGCGACCATGCCAAGCAGCTGGTTACGAGCCTGCGTCAGTGCTTCATGACCGAGGTTAGCCTGGTCAATCAGCTGGAAGTCAAAGCCGGTGGCGTTACCCAGTTCGATAATCGCCGGTAGGTTAAACGGGATCACCATCGCATCTTTGATGGCACCAAAGGCCTGCATGGCTCGCCCGGCAATGCCATCGACCTTGTTTTCAGAACCGGAACGTTCGTCCCACGGCTTCAGGCTGACAAAGGCGATACCGGTGTTCTGTCCACGACCCGCAAAACCAAAGCCGTTAACGGTAAAGACGGAACGGACATTGGCTTTCTCTTTGGTCAGGAAGTAGTCGGTAACCTGATCAAGTACCTTCTGCGTCCGTCCCTGGGTAGCGCCAGCAGGCAACTGTGCCTGAGCCAGCAGCAGGCCCTGATCCTCTTCCGGCAGGAAGGCGGAAGGGAGCTTAACAAACATGTAAGCCATACCCACGACAATCACCAGGTAGATAACCAGATAACGCCCGGTGCTGCGGATGATATGACCAACGCTGTTGGTGTAGTGGTCGGTACTCTTGTCGAACATGCGGTTAAACCAGCCGAAGAAACCGGTGGTTTTACCGTGATCGCCTTTTTTGATCGGTTTCAGCATGGTGGCGCAAAGCGCTGGCGTCAGGATCAACGCCACAATCACCGACAGAACCATCGCCGAGACGATTGTTATGGAGAACTGACGATAGATAACCCCGGTAGAGCCGCCAAAGAAGGCCATCGGAATAAATACCGCTGACAGCACCATGGCAATCCCCACCAGGGCGCCCTGAATCTGCTCCATCGACTTGCGGGTCGCTTCTTTCGGCGGCAGGCCCTCTTCCGCCATCACGCGCTCGACGTTCTCGACCACCACGATGGCATCATCCACCAGCAGGCCTATCGCCAGCACCATCCCGAACATCGTCAGGGTGTTTATCGAGTAGCCAAAGGCATTGATAATGGCAAAGGTCCCTAACAGCACCACCGGTACCGCTATGGTTGGGATCAGGGTGGCACGGAAGTTCTGCAGGAACAGATACATTACGATAAACACCAGCACAATCGCCTCAACCAGGGTTTTCACCACTTCGTTGATAGAGATTTGAACAAACGGGGTTGTATCGTAAGGGTAAACGGTCTTCATCCCATCCGGGAAGAAAGGTTCCAGTTTAGCCAGCTCCGCTTTTACCGCAGCGGCAGTATCCAGAGCGTTAGCGCCGGTTGCCAGCTTGATACCAATACCGGAAGCGGGTTTACCGTTATATTTCGCGACAATCTCGTAGTTTTCACCGCCGAGTTCAATCTTCGCTACGTCTTTTAACAGTACCCTTGAACCGTCTGCGTTAACTTTCAGCAGGATCTTGCCAAATTCATCCGTAGAGGTCAGACGCGTTTGCGCAATGATAGAGGCGTTAAGCTGCTGCCCCGGCACCGGCGGTGAGCCGCCCAGCTGACCGGCTGCTACCTGGGAGTTTTGTGAATTAATCGCGCTAATCACATCTACCGGCGTCAGCTGATAGTTATTCAGCTTGTGCGGATCCATCCAGATACGCATCGCATACTGCGCACCGAATATCTGCGTATCCCCTACGCCGAGGGTTCGGCTGATGGGATCTTTGATATTCGACGCCACATAGTCGGCGATATCATTCTGCGTCATGTTGTTATTATCACTGACAAAACCGGCTACCATCAGGAAGCTGCTGGAGGATTTTTGAACCTGAATCCCCTGCTGCTGCACTTCCTGCGGCAGTAATGGCGTGGCCAGCTGCAGTTTGTTCTGCACCTGAACCTGCGCGATATCCGGATCGGTACCTGACTGGAAGGTCAGGGTAAGCTGCAAGGTACCGGAGGAATCGCTGTTCGATGACATATACATCAGGCCATCGATACCATTCATGTTTTGTTCAATAACCTGGGTAACGGAGTCCTGCAGCGTTTTCGCATCGGCACCCGGATAGGTTGCACGAATCTGCACGGCCGGCGGCGCAACATTGGGATATTGCTCAATCGGCAGTTTTAGAATCGACAGCACGCCCGCCAGCATGATGATGATGGCGATAACCCACGCAAAGATGGGGCGATCGATAAAGAACTTAGCCATGTATCAGCGGCTCCTGTTTAAGACTTCGGTTGTTCAGAACCAGCCTTTTTGGCCTCGTCTGCAGTCACTTCTTGCGGGGTAACCTGCGCACCCGGCTTAGCTCGCTGAACACCAACAGTAATGACTTTGTCGCCTTCTTTCAGGCCGCTGGTCACCAGCCATTTGTCGCCGATCGCCTGGTCAGCCGTCAGCGTACGGGCTTCAACCTTGTTATCCGCGCCCACGACCATGGCTGAAGCCTGGCCAGTTGGCGTACGGGTCACCGCCTGCTGTGGCACTAACAGCGCGTTTGGATTGGTTCCCTCTTCCAGACGGGCACGCACAAACATACCTGGCAACAGCGTGTGGTCCGGATTAGGGAAGACGGCGCGCAGCGTGATGGAACCGGTAGTTTCATCCACGGTGACATCAGAGAATTCTAATGTTCCGCCCTGGGCGTATTCGCTACCATCCTGCAACAACAGTTTGACCTGAGCTTTACCATCAACCTGCTGCAGTTTGCCGGAGTTCAGCTCGCCGCGCAGACGCAAAAAGTCTTCGCTCGACTGGGTGACGTCAACGTAGATAGGGTCAAGCTGCTGTACGGTAGCCAGAGCGTTGGTCTGGCCACTCTGAACCAGCGCACCTTCCGTAACGGAAGATTTACCAATGCGTCCGCTGATAGGCGAGGTCACTTTGGTATAGGCGAGATTAATGCGGGCCGTCTCGACATTCGCTTTCGCTCCCTGCGCGGCCGCTGCTGTCTGGCTCTGCGTGGCGATAGCCTGATCGTAATCCTGCTGACTGATATATTTGGTGCCTAACAGCGGTTTGTAACGTTTAACGGTTACCGCCGCAATTTGTGCATTTGCCACAGCCTGAGCTAAATCGCCCTTAGCGCTGTCATACGCTGCCTGATAGGTTGCAGGATCAATCTGATAGAGTGATTCTCCAGCCTTGATATCGCTTCCCTCAACAAAGTTACGTTTCAAAATAATGCCCGAAACCTGGGGGCGAACTTCTGCAATACGAAACGAAGAGGTGCGACCCGGAAGGTCGGTGGTGATTTTCAGCGGTTCGCTTTTCAGCGTTACCACACCCACTTCGGGTGCCTGTTGTTGCCCGGCCTGTTGCGCTTCTTTGTTATCACATCCGGTCAGCGCTAAGCTGCCTGAAAGCATCAGAACGGCCGCCAGAGGCGTTATCCCTCTGTTTTTGTTCATAAATAAACCTCGAGTGTCCGATATCGATTGTTCAATGGATCACATACCCATAAACCCATTGCTGCGTTTAAATTATGGTCGTGCTATGGTACATACATTCGCAAATGTATGTAAGTGCACCTTTTTGTAAAAATCACCCTATGGCACGAAAAACCAAACAACAGGCGTTAGAAACGCGAAATCACATTATTGACGCAGCAATTGAACGATTTTCCGGGCATGGCGTTTCCAAAACGTCACTGGCTGATATCGCGGCTGCGGCAGGGGTGACGCGTGGTGCAATTTACTGGCATTTCAAAAACAAAACCGACTTGCTTAATGAAATCTGGGCACAGTCCGAATCGGGACTGGAAGACTTAGAGCTTGAGTATCAATTAAAATACCCTTCTGATCCACTCTCCGTTATGCGCGCAATGATCACCTATGTGCTTGTCGCCACAGTGAGGGACCAGCGCAGACGTGCGCTTCTGGAAATCATTTTCCATAAATGTGAGTTTGTGGGCGAAATGACGACTTTGCAGCTGATGCAACAAACTCTCTATCTGGAATGTTACGAGAAGATTGAAGATGTCCTGCGTCAGTGTGTGGAAGCGGGGCAATTACCCTCTGGCCTCGAAACACGGCGTACCGCTGTGGTGATGCGCGCCTATGTCACGGGAATAATGGAAAACTGGCTCTTTATGCCGGAAAGCTTTGATCTTGAAGCGGATGCGCCACAGCTGGTTGATGTGCTTATTGATATGCTGCAGCACAGCCCGGCTCTGCGTAAGGCGTGATGGCTTAATCCTGACGCGCCACCTTTTTTTCAAAATCCTTTTGCACGATCGCCAGCGCGGCCAGCACCGTATGGGGATCCAGATTGTTCTCTTCCAGCAGCATAATTAAATCCACCGCCAGTTTAACCTCTTCAGGTGCGCTTTCGAGCGACATACTCTGTTCCTCTCTGCGGGCCGGGTTCAGATCCGCAGTTTTTTTACCAGTAAAACCATTACCAGCGCGCCAGCAAGGGCGATCAGCATGGCCCGCGGCTCCAGGTCAGCCAGCGTTCCGTAATTAAAGAACACGCTAACGTAACCGCCGATCAGCGCGCCAATCGTCGCCAGTATCAGCGTCGGGATAAGCCCGCCAGGCCGCCCCGGAAAAAAGCGTCGGGCGAGGAAACCTGTCAGTAATCCAATGATTATCCACGAAAGCAGGCCCATCCATTCTCTCCACGCAATAATTTTCCCAAGTATAACCGGTTCTAGTGTTCGCGCTTTTCTATCGCCCGCTCAATACGCCGGGTGGCGTGCAGGCATCGCTGAAGACGGCCCTCCAGCGCGGCGATCTCTCGCTGCATGTTTTGCTGTTGGATCAGCGTCTCGCAGTGGCCGAGCTGGCTCTCCCTGTCAGCGATCATCCCCTGCAGTCGCCGCTCGTAATCCTGATGCTTAGCCAGTTTTTCATAAAGGTTTTCGCTAACCGGCACGGCAACGGCTTCATTTTTCCGTAGCGATTGCGTGGCCAGCTCACGTTGCAGTGCACTCATTTGCAGCACCACGCGCTCTGCCATCCAGGCGACCCGATCGGTGCGCTGATAAGCCACGCTCTGCCTGAGCATCACCATGCTCTCTTTGACCTCCAGCAGATAGTCGCCAAGCCGGGTGCTGTGCGAATGAAACAGCTGCGCATCGAACCGGGCGCGGGGCGTGCGTTGGTTACTGTGAGGGGCTACGGCTTCAGCCAGTTGCTCCAGCTTCTCTTCAAGCTGCTGAAGCAGCAGGGCACTTTTCATTATCGTTTCTCCAGAGATTGCGCTGAGTATGATAGCCTCACCTCGTCGAGAGGAGGGTTCAGGCAATGCAGCGTATCATTTTACTGATTATTGGCTGGTTAGCGATGGGGTTAGCCACACTGGGCGTGATTTTACCGCTGTTACCGACTACGCCGTTTCTGCTGTTGGCGGCCTGGTGCTTTGCACGCTCCTCGCCACGCTTTCATCACTGGCTGCTGCACCGTTCCCTTTTTGGTCCCTATTTGCGCCACTGGCAGCAATATCGTGCGCTGCCGCCTAAAGCCAAAGGCAGGATGATTACTTTTACCCTGATCACCTTTGCCGTTTCCTTGTGGCTGGTCAACATCCTGTGGGTACGGCTGATGTTACTCTGTCTGCTCGCTGCCCTGATCGTCTTTATGCTACGGTTACCGGTAGTAGAAGAGGGGCAAGAAAAGCGGTGATTTTATGGAGTATGGTTGCAATTGCCCGTGGGTTTGCATAGATTTGGTCGTTTTCGTGCGTGGTTTCCCCCTGACCGACCCGTTTTGCTCTGCGATTTCCGATCGTCAGCGCTCAGGAAGCCGCGCGAGTCAGATTTGTATTTACCAGGCATAACACTATGACCGCGACTGCTCAGCAGCTTGAATTTCTTAAAAACAGTATCAAAAGCATCCCGGATTACCCCAAGCCGGGCATTCTGTTTCGTGACGTGACCAGCCTGCTGGAAGATCCTAAAGCGTTTGCGCTCAGTATCGAGCTGCTGGTAGAGCGTTTTCGTGATAAAGGCATCACCAAAGTTGTCGGCACCGAAGCCCGTGGCTTCCTGTTCGGCGCGCCGGTAGCTTTAGCGCTGGGCGTCGGGTTTGTGCCGGTGCGTAAGCCAGGCAAACTGCCGCGCAAAACCTTTGCTCAAAGCTATGAGCTGGAGTACGGCACGGATCAGCTGGAACTGCATTGCGATGCGATTGGCGCCGGTGACGTTGTGCTGGTGGTGGACGATCTGTTAGCGACCGGCGGCACAATTGAAGCCACCGTTAAGCTGATCCGCCGTGCTGGTGGTGAAGTGAATGACGCCGCTTTCATCATCAATCTTTTCGACTTAAGCGGCGAAGCCCGCCTGAAGGCGCAGGGCATCGACTCTTACAGCCTGGTTAACTTCCCGGGTCACTGAGACCTGACGTTCAGCCTCGCCGTAAAGGTGGGGCTGTGTTAGCATTACCCTCCGGTTCACAACACATTCCGCGAATTAATGAGCTATCAGGTACTGGCCCGCAAGTGGCGTCCCCAAGCGTTTACTGATGTAGTCGGTCAGGAGCATGTCCTGACAGCGCTGGCTAATGGCCTGTCGCTCGGCCGCATCCATCACGCTTATCTTTTTTCCGGCACCCGAGGTGTGGGAAAGACCACCATTGCCCGCCTGTTGGCGAAAGGCCTGAACTGCGAGACGGGCATTACGGCTACGCCATGCGGTCAGTGCGATAACTGCCGCGAGATTGAGCAGGGCCGTTTTGTCGATCTGATTGAGATCGACGCCGCTTCGCGCACAAAAGTTGAAGACACGCGCGATCTGCTGGACAACGTTCAGTACGCTCCGGCCCGTGGCCGCTTTAAAGTCTATCTGATTGATGAAGTGCACATGCTCTCGCGCCACAGCTTTAATGCGCTGTTAAAGACGCTGGAAGAGCCGCCCGAGCACGTCAAATTTCTGCTGGCGACCACAGACCCGCAAAAACTGCCGGTAACGATCCTCTCACGCTGTTTGCAGTTCCATCTTAAAGCGCTGGATGTCGGGCAGATCCGCGGGCAGCTGGAGCATGTGCTGCACGAAGAGAAGATTGAGGCTGAAGCGCGTGCGCTGCAGCTTCTGGCGCGTGCCGCCGATGGCAGTATGCGCGATGCACTGAGCCTTACCGATCAGGCTATTGCCATGGGGCAAGGGCAGGTGACCACCGTCACCGTGAATGCCATGCTCGGCACGCTGGATGATGAACAGCCGCTGGCGCTGATTGAAGCGCTGGTTAATGCGGAAGGCGAGCAGGTGATGTCGCTGCTGAATCAGGCAGCATCGCGCGGCGTGGAGTGGGAAGCGTTACTGGTTGAAATGCTGACCCTGCTGCACCGCGTGGCGATGATCCAGCTGCTTCCTTCTGCACTGGGTGACGATTACGCAGCCGTTGAGCAGCGCCTGCGCGAACTCGCGCGCGTATTGCCGCCAACGGATGTGCAGCTTTACTATCAGACGCTGCTGGTAGGGCGTAAAGAGCTGCCGCTGGCACCGGATCGCCGCATGGGCGTGGAGATGGCGCTGCTGCGCGCGCTCGCTTTTCATCCGAAACAGGTGATTGCCGAACCGGTTGCCCGTCCGGCAATGACGCCGCAGGCTCAGCCCGCTGCGCCATCGCCTGCGCCGCCGGTGGCTGCCACGCCGCCGCATACAGGGCAGGTGGCGGAACCACCCGGCAATTTACCCGATACCACCAGTCAGCTACTGCAGGCGCGAACGCAGTTAATGCGCCAGCAGGGAGCGACCAAACCAAAAAAGGGTGAGCCGGCAGCGCAAAGTGCGCGGCCGGCAAGTTCGGCGCTGGAGCGGTTGGCTTCAGTTACCGAGCGCGCACAGAAGCGGCAGGCTGCCGCTGAACCTGCCGCGCCGGTAAAAAAAGAGGCCTATCGCTGGAAAGCGACGATCCAGAACGAAGTTAAGCCGGAGCCGGTTGCCACACCAAAGGCCTTGCGTACGGCGCTGGAGCATGAGAAAACCCCAGAGCTGATGGCGAAACTGGCCGCCGAATCGGTGTTACGCGATGCCTGGGCGGCAGAAATCGCCGCGCTGACATTACCGAAACTGGTGCAGCAGATGGCGCTGAACGCATGGAAAGAGGAGACGGAAAGCGGCGTATGCCTGCACCTCCGTTCCAGCCAGCGCCACCTTAATTCGCCGTCGGCGCTGAAAGTGCTGGCAGAAGCAATGAGTGAGGCAGCCGGTCAGCCGGTTGAACTCACGGTGACAGAAGATGATAATCCAGCGGTGTTAACGCCGCTGGAGTGGCGTCAGGCAATTTACGAAGAGAAGCTGGCGCAGGCGCGTCAGTCGATTATCGCGGATAATCATATTCAGACGCTGCGTCGGTTCTTTGATGCAGACGTGGATGAAGAGAGTATTCGCCCCCTTTGAAACGCTGCATGCTCGCGCCAGCGAGATGCGGCCCGATCTGAGAGAGAAAACTATGTTTGGAAAAGGCGGACTGGGTAACCTGATGAAACAGGCCCAGCAAATGCAGGACAAAATGGCTCAGGTGCAGGAAGAGATTGCTGCCATGGAAGTGACCGGTGAGTCAGGCGCAGGCCTGGTAAAAGTCACCATCAATGGCGCACACAACTGCCGTCGCGTGGAAGTGGATCCAAGCCTGCTGGAAGATGACAAAGATATGCTGGAAGACCTGGTCGCTGCCGCATTTAACGATGCGGCACGCCGCGTTGCAGAAGCGCAGAAAGAAAAAATGGCTGGCGTTTCTAACGGCATGCAGCTGCCACCTGGCTTCAAGATGCCGTTCTGATGCAAACCAGCCCGCTCCTTGAAAGTCTGATGGAGTCGCTGCGCTGTCTGCCGGGCGTTGGGCCGAAGTCGGCCCAGCGTATGGCTTTCCAGCTGTTGCAGCGCGATCGTAGCGGCGGCATGCGCCTGGCGCAGGCTTTGACGCGCGCCATGTCAGAGATTGGTCACTGCGTCGACTGCCGGACCTTTACCGAGCAGGAGATCTGTACCATCTGCGCCAATCCGCGCCGCCAGCAAAACGGGCTGATCTGCATTGTGGAAAGCCCGGCCGATATTCATGCCATTGAGCAGACCGGGCAGTTTGCCGGACGCTACTTTGTGCTGATGGGCCACCTGTCGCCGATGGATGGCATTGGTCCCAATGATATCGGCCTGGACAGGCTGGAACAGCGGCTGGAAAAAGAGACGATCCAGGAAGTGATCCTAGCCACCAATCCCACGGTGGAAGGGGAAGCAACCGCCAACTACATCGCGGAGATGTGCGGGCAATATGGCGTGGAAGCCAGCCGCATTGCTCACGGTGTGCCGGTAGGGGGCGAGCTGGAAATGGTCGATGGCACCACGCTGTCGCACTCTCTGGCCGGACGTCACAAGATTAGATTCTAGCCATTCAACGGCACGATCCGTCGTGCCTGCTTGAAATCCTCGCTTTTGCCCCCACTCTACTTCTCAACCTATATCCATCCGTATTAGTTGAGGTAGCAATGACCATGAAAGGACAAGAGACGCGTGGCTTCCAGTCAGAGGTAAAACAGCTTCTGCACCTGATGATCCATTCCCTCTATTCAAACAAAGAAATCTTTCTGCGTGAACTGATCTCCAACGCCTCTGATGCCGCCGACAAGCTGCGCTTCCGCGCGCTCTCCACGCCGGATCTCTATCAGGGCGATGGCGACCTGCGCGTGCGGGTTTCCGTTGATAAGGAGAAGCGCACGCTGACACTGAGCGATAACGGCATCGGCATGACGCGTGACGAAGTCATTGAAAACTTGGGTACCATTGCCAAATCTGGTACCAAATCCTTCCTCGAATCGATGGGATCTGACCAGGCGAAAGACAGCCAGCTGATCGGTCAGTTCGGTGTCGGCTTCTACTCCGCGTTTATCGTGGCAGATAAAGTAACCGTGCGCACCCGTGCGGCGGGCGCTGCGGCTGACCAGGGCGTGTTCTGGGAATCAGCCGGGGAAGGCGAATATACCCTGGCGGATATCACCAAAGAGGATCGCGGCACAGAGATCACGCTGCACCTGCGTGAAGGTGAAGATGAGTTCCTGGATGCCTGGCGCGTTCGCAGCATCATCAGCAAATACTCCGATCACATCGCGCTGCCGGTGGAAATTGAAAGCCACAACGAAGAAGATGACACCACCAGCTGGGAAAAGATCAACAAAGCGCAGGCGCTCTGGACGCGCAACAAGTCTGAAATCAGCGATGAAGAGTACAAAGAGTTCTACAAGCACGTTTCTCACGACTTTGCCGATCCGCTGACCTGGAGCCATAACCGCGTTGAAGGGAAGCAGGAGTACACCAGCCTGCTCTATATCCCGACTCAGGCACCGTTTGATATGTGGAACCGCGACCACAAGCACGGCCTGAAACTCTACGTGCAGCGCGTGTTTATCATGGACGATGCTGAACAGTTTATGCCGAACTACCTGCGTTTCGTGAAAGGTCTGATCGACTCCAGCGATCTGCCGCTGAACGTTTCCCGCGAAATCCTGCAGGACAGCCGCATCACTCAGACGCTGCGTAATGCGCTTAGCAAGCGCGCCCTGCAGATGCTGGAGAAAGTGGCGAAGGATGATGAAGAGCAGTATCAGAAATTCTGGCAGCAGTTTGGTATGGTGCTGAAAGAGGGGCCTGCGGAGGACAGCAGCAACAGCGAAACCATCGCTAAGCTGCTGCGTTTCGCCAGCACCAGCAGTGAAGGATCGGCCCAGACCGTGTCGCTGGAAGATTATGTCAGCCGCATGGTTGAAGGTCAGGATAAGATTTATTACATCACTGCAGACAGCTATGCCGCAGCGAAAAGCAGCCCGCATCTGGAGCTTTTCCGTAAAAAAGGCATCGAGGTACTGCTGCTCTCCGATCGTATCGATGAGTGGATGATGAGCTATCTCACCGAGTTTGACGGCAAGTCATTCCAGTCTGTCAGTAAAGCCGACGATGCGCTGAGCAAGCTGGCCGATGAGGAAAGCGAAGAGCAGAAAGAGGCGGAAAAAGCGCTGGAGCCGTTTGTGGAGCGGGTGAAAACGCTGCTGGGCGACCGCGTGAAGGAGGTCCGTCTGACGCACCGTCTGACCGATACGCCAGCGATTGTCACCACCGAAGCCAATGACATGAGTACGCAGATGGCGAAGCTGTTTGCCGCTGCGGGTCAGGCTGTGCCGGAAGTGAAGTATCTGTTTGAGCTGAACCCGGATCACGCGCTGGTGAAGCGTGCTGCCGATACGCAGGATGAGGCGCAGTTTGCCGAGTGGGTAGAGCTGCTGCTGGATCAGGCGATGTTTGCTGAACGCGGTACGCTGGAAGATCCTAACCAGTTTATCCGCCGCATGAACCAGCTGCTGCTGGGCTAAGCCAACGAAACGCATTGAGGGAGCGCAGAGATGCGCTCCTTTTTTGCCCGCAGTAAAGGGATCCTCTGCCCGATCACGCCCTACTGTTTCACCGGAAGCCAGGGCAGGAACACATCCCGGTTATCCCACCATTCCCGCTTCTTCCAGCAGCCAGCGGCGAAACAGCTCAATTTCCCGCTCTTCCTTGCGTGACGCCTTGACCATCATCCAGGTCGCCCTGTCTACTTCCGCAAAGCCTAATGGCGCGATCAGCGTGCCCTCACGGACCTCTTTTTTGACCAGAATTTGCGGTGTCATGATGATCCCCAGCCCATTTCTTGCCGCCTGAATGGCCAGCGTAAGATTGTCGAAATGCTTGCCCGCCCAAAAATCCCCGCGAGCGCCGGTTTTCCTGGCCCACTCAGCCCAGGCATGCAGCTTGGTATCTGCATGCAGCAGCGGCAGCGTGGAGAAGTCCGTTTCATAAGTGAAACGGTTGCTGAAAGAGGGCGCACAAACCGGGCCAATATAATCTACGGTAATAAGCGTCGCGGCGATATCGTCCTGCACCGGCTGTTCATGGCTCAGGATCAGCACATCGGAATGCTCGTTTCTCACCCGCTCAATATCCACATGCGTCTGAAAGGTCAGCGCTATATCTTTATGCCGCTCCGTGAAGCGGCTGATCCTCGGGATCAGCCACTGCGCCAGGAAGCTGGGCGCACAGGAAACGGTCAGGCTGTTAAGGTTTCTTGCCCGGATCTTCTCACAAGTTTTTTCAATCTCCCTAAACGTCTGCATGCAGCAGACCTTCAGCCGCTCGCCGTCTGAGGTGAGCTGTACGCGCCCGTTTGCCCTTAAGAACAACGGCTTCTCCAGCCACTCCTCCAGCAGTTTGATCTGGTGGCTGACGGCGCTGTGCGTCACGTTGAGCGACTGCGCGGCCAGACTGAAGCTCTGGTGCAGCGCGGCCTGATGAAAATAGCGCAGGGCGCGCAGGGAAGGGAGCCCGGACATAATCATTCTCTGTTAGAAAAACTAACAGTGAGTGTCTGTTTATATCATTTTAAAGTCCAGCCTGTTTTCCCTAATCTGATTCTGGAGACGGGAAAGCCTGCGGCACAGCGAAGCGACAGAATCTCCCCGTAGAGCCATTTTATCCCCAATTTAGCCCACGATTACATTCAACAGCGACGTGAAGGAAAGGAAAATGACAAACCAGCATTCCGTAAAAACACAGCTTGTAATGTTTACCGGTGGTCGGGATAGCACCCTGGCGGCGTGTTATCTGATGTTACAGGGTATCCCTGTACACCTCTGGTCAGGAAACAGTGGATGTTCACTGCATCGTGGCATTTTATCGCACCGGGTAGATGAATTAAAAAACCGGTTTGGCGATCTGGTTGTGGACCATACCGTGGCCGATATCAGCGGGGCGTTTCGCTCCATCGCTATCGAGCATCTGGAAGAGGATATCCTTAAATACCGCAAAAACCTGGTGCTGCTGGGCGAGAAACTGGCCATCCATGCGCACCTGGTCGATTTCTGCCGTCGCAACGACATCAACACCATTAATGACGGCATCACCCATTATCAGATGGAGTTCCCGGAACAGCGGCAGGTTGCGAAGTCGTTTCTGATGGAGATGATGGCGCAGTTTGACATCAACTATCAGTCGCCAATTTATGAGTTTGCCCAGTCGGCGGATGATGTGAAATATCGCCTGCTGCAGCTTGGCATCTCTACCAAATCACTGGAAGGGATCAGCATTTTTGCCGACAGCTTCTCCACGCCAAGCGATGAAGTGATCCTCTCTTATCTGAAAGACAAGACCCCGCTGGCCCTTAACATTGTCCGTTTCCTGTCGGGTGAAACGCTCTCCACGCCGGTAATGAACAAAGCGACCAGTGCAGCAGCCTGAAACCACGTTACCCCAAGACGTAACCTTTGGGTTACGTCCTTTTTCGGAGCCTGATATGAAAGTCATCGTGAAGTGCGCGGCCATCATTATCTGGCAGCGTTCACTGCTGCTGACGCGTAAGCGTGGCACCTCCATTTTTATCTCTCCCGGCGGTAAACCGCTGGTGGGGGAAGATCACCTGGCCTGCCTGAAACGTGAACTGCAGGAAGAGTTGGGTGTGCAGGTAAAAGCCTTCCGGCCTTTTGGCCTCTTTCACGGGCTGGCGGAGTTTGAAGCCACCGCGATTGAAAATCACGTCTATCACGTTGAGATAACCGGCCAACCGCGTGCCGGATCGGAAATTGAAGAAATTGCCTGGGTCAATTATCGCAAGCCACCTTGTGAAATCGCGGTAGGATCGATTTTCCGCGATAACGTTTTACCACTGCTTTATCAGCAAGAGTTGATCAACTAATGGACGCCTCCTCATTATCACCCCAGCTACAGAAAATCCACGGCGAGCAATTTTATAAGCGAGCGCGTATGCAAAGAGATGAATTACGGGAAGAGCTCTCCCGCCTCTATAAGCTACAGGATTACGATATTTTCTTCGTGCAGTCAGTACGGGTAGGGCTGGTGATCCTTTCGCATCTTTTTCACAAGCAGGAAACCACTCTCTGCCTGGCAAAACATGCCCACTATCAGCCGATCAGCGAGCTGTTTCATCATCCTGCATCGCAGTTCACCGGACCGGGCAATGTTCCGATTATCACCCACGTTAATCCCTACACCGGTACCGTGAACTCCCTGACCGACTGCAAAGGCAAAGGCGTAGTGGACGGCTCCCACAGCTTCGCCACCAACCTGCACAGTGAGCTGATCGAAAACAGTTCTATCTTTGTGGCGCCGATGCACAAGCACGCTTCATTAACCGTGGGGCTGGCGATTATTGCCCTGCGTCCGGAGCATTTCAGCACCCTGATGCGCAGCGAACTCCGGCTTTTTGAAGAGTCGACCGCCTCCTCAAAACCGCTGGAAGAAGCGTTGGGTAATCTTTGTGGTCAGAGCTGGCAGCCTTTCAATGTGGCTCGGGTAATGAAAGTGCAGATGGAGGATGTAGGCGGCATGGATTTCACTTCAGTCAGCCATCCCGGTTTACCCTTCAGCTGCTTTAACGTACCGCCGTTAAGCGAGGCGTTACAGCAGAAGGTGAAAGCCGCCGGCGCCAGTTATTTCCCCCATTCAGGCACCATCCGCCTCTCATGCTGGGCAAGAGGAGATGGCAGGAAAGCCGTTGATGTGACCGCACAGGTCGAACAACAACTCACAGAGTTATGGGAGCGCGAATGAAACAGAACCCGCCTGTTAACGGCAATATGATTGGGATCCTGGGCGGCATCATCCTGAGTACCGACTCCCTCTTTATCCGTATGATGAACATTGAAAACTCATGGACGATTGTGGCGCTGCGCGGCTTTTTTATGTGGGCAGTCTGCCTGCTGGTTTGGGCCTGCTGGCGCAAAAGCCGCAGCACACTGGGTCAGCCATGGCTCACCCGGGATAATGCGCTCTCCACGCTCTTTTTCTGCATCGCTTCAGCCTGCTTCGTTAATGCCCTGAACCGGGGGAATGTGGCCACCGTACTGGTAATCATCTCCTCCACGCCCTTTATTTCCGCGCTGATATCCCGGCTGTTTTTCCAGATCAAAAGCGACCGAAGCGTGATGATTGCCGCTTTAGCCGGCATTGTGGGCGTGATTATCGTGATGTCCGGAAGAAGCGAGCAGCACTCTGCGCTGGCTAATCTCTACGCGCTGGCCACGGCTGTTTCCATGGCGCTGGCCTTTATTTTCACCTCCAGGGTGAAAGGGGGCACGGTAGGTCTGCCTTCGCTGGGCGGCCTGCTGGCTTCCATTGCGATCGTGGTTTGCATGGGGCCGGAACTGGGCGCCAGTCTGAAAACGCTGACTTTTGCGCAATATGGCTGGTCACTGGCCGAAGGGGCGCTGATTATGCCGCTGGCTATGGGTTTGATCACCTTATCGACCCGTTACGTTTCCCCTGCCAATGCCGGACTCTTTCTGCTGCTGGAAACCGCGCTGGCGCCGTTATGGATGGCGCTTTTTCTGGGTGAAATGCCTACAATTCAGGCAGTTATTGGTGGTGCCGTTATTGTCAGCGCGGTGATTGCGCAAACGCTGTACGCGCGTCGTCAGATCGCCCATTCCCGCTATGCCGATGCAGGATAGAGGCTGCGTTCCTTGTGGATAAAGGACCATAATGGTATGGTTCCAGGCTTGGATAAACAGTTAATTTAAGCGATTCGCAAGGGGATTTACGCAATGCGTATTATTCTGCTCGGTGCACCGGGTGCAGGTAAGGGGACTCAGGCTCAGTTTATTATGGAGAAATACGGTATTCCGCAGATCTCTACGGGCGATATGCTGCGCGCAGCGGTAAAAGCTGGCAGCGAGCTGGGTAAACAAGCCAAAGAGATCATGGACGCCGGTAAACTGGTCACCGACGAACTGGTTATTGCGCTGGTCAAAGAGCGTATCGCTCAGGAAGACTGCCGTAACGGTTTCCTGCTGGACGGCTTCCCTCGTACCATTCCTCAGGCTGATGCCATGAAGGAAGCGGGAATTAAAGTGGATCACGTGCTGGAGTTTGCCGTACCGGATGAGCTGATCGTTGAGCGCATCGTCGGCCGCCGCGTGCATGCGCCTTCGGGCCGCGTTTATCATGTCACCTTCAATCCACCTAAAGTGGAAGGTAAAGATGACGTGACCGGCGAAGAGCTGACCACTCGTAAAGACGATCAGGAAGAGACCGTCCGTAAACGTCTGGTGGAATATCATCAGATGACCGCGCCGCTGATTGCTTACTACAGCAAAGAAGCTGAAGCCGGTAACACCGCGTATCACAAAATCGACGGCACCCGTAAAGTGCCTGAAGTCAGCGCTGAGCTGGCAAAAATCCTCGGTTAAGTTGTCAGGGGCCAGGTTTTCCTGGCCCCTACTGCAGCAATTGGTTTTACCCCCGCCTTTTTCCGCTAGAATGAGTCTCGTTTTCATCACCCGAAATGCCCGATAAGGAACAGTAATGAGGCAAGACAAACCCGGCGTGCTGCTGGTGAACTTAGGCACACCAGACGCGCCTACCACGCCTGCCGTTAAACGCTACCTGAAACAGTTTCTCAGCGATCCCCGCGTTGTAGATACGCCGCGCTGGTTATGGTGGCCGCTCCTCAATGGCGCGATCCTGCCGATCCGCTCTCCACGCGTCTCAAAGCTTTATGCTTCCGTGTGGATGGATGAAGGTTCTCCGCTGATGGTCTACAGCAAGCGGCAGCGTGATGCGCTGGCGGCTCGTGTGGATATGCCTGTTGCACTGGGCATGAGCTATGGCAATCCCAGCCTGGAAAGCGCGCTGGACAGCCTGATGGCTCAGGGCGTGAACCGTCTGATCGTGCTGCCGCTTTATCCTCAGTTCTCCTGCTCCACCGTGGCCGCCGTCTGGGATGGCATTACCCGCGTCTTCTCCGGGTATCGCAGCCTGCCGTCGGTGGACTTTATCCGCGATTATGCGGAGCATCCTGCTTATATCGCCGCGCTGAAAGCTTCCGTAGAACGCTCTTTCGCCACGCACGGCAAGCCGGATCTGCTGGTGATGTCCTTCCACGGTATCCCGCAGCGTTTCGCCGATGAGGGCGACGATTATCCACAGCGCTGTTACGACACCGCTGAAGCGCTTAAGACGTCACTGGGGCTGACCAGCCAGAATGCGCTGTTAACGTTCCAGTCCCGCTTTGGCCGGGAGCCCTGGCTGACGCCTTATACCGACGAAACCATGAAAGCGCTGCCGGCAAAAGGGATTAAGCATGTGCAGATCATGAGCCCGGGTTTCTCCGCCGACTGTCTGGAAACGCTGGAAGAGATCAGCGAACAGAACCGCGAGTTCTTCCTGCATGCGGGCGGCAGCAAATTTGAGTATATTCCTGCCCTGAATGATGATGCATTGCATATCGATATGATGGTCGAGTTGGTTAACGGGCGGAGATAGCCAGATGAAATTTCCCGGTAAGCGCAAATCCAAGCACTATTTCCCGGTGAGTGCACGCGATCCGCTGCTGCAACAGGCGCAGCCTGAGCAGGAGGTGACGGGCAGCTGGATCGTGGGGATCGACCAGACGCTGGTAGATATTGAAGCCAAAGTCGATGATGCATTTGTGGCCCGTTACGGCCTGAGCAGCGGCCATTCGCTGGTGATAACTGATGAGGTTGCAGAGGCGCTCTACGCTGAGCTGGTCCGGGAAAACCTGATCACCCACCAGTTTGCCGGCGGCACCATCGGCAACACGCTGCATAACTATTCGGTGCTGGCCGACGACCGGTCGGTACTGCTTGGCGTGATGTGCAGCAGCGTGCAGATCGGCAGCTACGCCTACCGCTACCTCTGCAACACCTCCAGCCGGACCGATCTCAACTATCTGCAGGGTGTGGACGGCGCTATCGGTCGCTGTTTTACGCTGATTGGCGAGAATGGCGAGCGCACGTTTGCCATCAGTCCCGGACTGATGAATCAGCTGAAAAAAGAGAGCATCCCGGAAGAGGTGATTGCGGGCGCATCCGCGCTGGTACTGACCTCCTATCTGGTGCGCTGCGCGCCAGGCGAGCCGATGCCGGATGCGACCATGGAGGCGATCGGTTTTGCTAAAAAGCATAACGTCCCGGTGGTGCTGACGCTGGGCACGAAATATGTGATTGGCGACAATCCCCAGTTCTGGCGTGAATTTCTGCGCGAGCACGTTTCAATCCTGGCGATGAACGAAGATGAAGCGGAAGCGCTGACGGGGCTGAGCGACCCATTAATGGCCGCCGACATGGCGCTCGACTGGGTCGATTTAGTGCTCTGCACCGCCGGACCGAACGGGTTGTTTATGGCGGGCTTCACGGAAGAGGAGGGCAAGCGCGTTACGCAGCATCCTCTGCTGCCGGGAGCGATACCAGAGTTCAACCAGTACGAATTCAGCCGCGCGATGCGTCATCAGGATTGCCAGCAGCCGCTGCGCATTTTCTCGCACATTGCGCCCTACATGGGCGGGCCGGAAAAAATCATGAACACTAACGGTGCGGGTGACGGCGCGCTGGCGGCGATGCTGCACGACATTACGGCGAATAATTATCACCGTCTGAATGTCCCTAACTCCAGCAAGCACGGGCGCAGCTACCTGACCTACTCCTCGCTGGCGCAGGTCTGCAAATATGCCAACCGCGTCAGCTATCAGGTGTTGAACCAGCATTCGCCGCGCCTGACGCGCGGCCTGCCGGAGCGGGAAGACAGTCTGGAAGAGTCTTACTGGGAACGGTAATCTTCCGCCTCCGTTATCTGCAGGACGTAACGGGGGCAGCTGTTCAGACCGGACAGTGGCCCCTGATCTCTTCTGCATCCGTCTGCATTAACAGATGCATGCTTTGCGCAATTTCCCGTTCCCCCATCACCACCCGATCTGCGCCACGCTCGGTAATATAATCCACCTCATCGTCATGATGCGCGCGGGCAATAATCTCAATAGTGGGGCGCTTTTCCCGCGCGGCGGTAACAATTTCTCCCGCTTCATACCCGTTAGGAATGGTCAGTAGCAGCCAGCGGGCGCACTCCAGACGTGCCAGGTCCATCGTTTCTGCGCGTGCGGCGTTGCCCAGCACGGCGCTGATGCCTCGCTCCCGCAGCGCCTCCACTCGGGTGCGGCTGTTCTCCACCACCACGATAGGAACCCCTTCTTCCATCAGCTTCTTGCCTAGCAGGCTGCCCACCCGGCCAAATCCCACCACGATGGCGTGATTGCACAGGTTCACTGGGATCTGCTTCTCCTCCTCAATCGCCTCTTCAAGGATGCGATCGTCCAGGGGGCCGGTTTTATCCAGATAACGCTGCAACAGCGCAAACAGAACCGGGTTAAGCATAATCGACAGGATCGCGCCTGCCAGCACCAGATTGCGACCTTCCGCAGCGAGCAGATTAAGCGAAATGCCAAGCCCGGCAAGGATAAAGGCGAACTCGCCAATTTGCGCAAGGCTGACGGAAATCGTCAGCGCTGTACGGCGCGAATGGCCAAACAGCCGCACCAGCACTAATGCCACCAGCGATTTTCCCAGCACAATAATCGCCAGCACGCCCAGTACCGCCAGCGGCTCATCAAGCAGGATCATCGGATCGAACAGCATGCCTACCGAGACAAAGAACAGCACGGCGAACGCATCGCGAAGCGGCAGGGTGTCATGGGCAGCGCGGTGACTGAGTTCAGACTCATTCAGCACCATGCCAGCGAAAAAGGCGCCCAGCGCAAAGGAGACGTCAAAGAACTCTACGGCGCCAAAGGCGATCCCTAAAGCCAGCGCAAGTACCGCGAGAGTAAACAGCTCGCGCGAGCCGGTAGCCGCGCTGCGGGCAAGGATCCACGGCACCGCGCGTTTCCCTACCACCATCATCAGCACCATAAAGGCCACTACCTTGCCGATGGTGACCAGCAGGTCAAGCAGCACAATAGAGAGGCTGGCGTTGCCTTCCTCAAACATGCCGGCAATGGCGGGTAACAGCACCAGCGCCAGCACCATCACTAAATCTTCCACAATCAGCCAGCCGATGGCGATTTGCCCGCGCTGGCTGTCAATAAGCTGCCGCTCTTCCAGCGCGCGCAGCAGCACCACCGTACTGGCCGTTGAGAGACATAATCCGAACACCAGACCGGTGAGCCAGGGCCACCCCATCGCCCAGGAGAGCCCCATTCCCAGCAGCGTAGCTACCGCGATTTGTGCAACAGCACCGGGAATGGCAATCGACTTTACCGCCATCAGATCCTTCAGAGAAAAATGCAGGCCAACGCCAAACATCAACAGGATCACCCCCAGTTCGGCCAGCTCAGGTGCCAGATTGGTGTCCGCTACGAAGCCTGGGGTAAAAGGGCCAGCCAGAACGCCGGCTAACAGGTATCCCACCAGCGGCGAGATACGCAGACGGTTGGCCAGCATACCGAAGAGAAAGGCGAGGACGAGGCCTCCAACAAGGGTGGTGATAAGCGGGGTGGTGTGGTGCATGCCTCTCTCCTTTGTGTGCAAATGTGTCCGGTTGTAATTTTTAAGTGTATGGCATATTTCGCTTCACTGCTTGATATAAAGGGGAATAACAGGGATAAAAAGAGGGTATGCGGGAAAAAAGAGAGGTAATCGACGTTTCTCAACGTTTAGCAGAAGGGGGCCAGATTCGTTGCAGAAAATAAGCGGCGCGGATCGCAATTATCCCGCGCCGGGACCGGCTATTTCCTGCTGTTATCCGGCAGGAACAGGGTAAGAATGCCCAGTAACGGAAGATAGGCACAGATTTGATAAACAACATCAATACTGCTGCGATCGGCGACCACGCCCAATACCGCCGCGCCAAGACCGCCCATGCCGAAGGCAAAGCCAAAGAACAGCCCCGAGACCATGCCGATACGGCCAGGCATTAACTCCTGGGCATAGACCAGAATGGCGGAAAAAGCGGAGGCGAGTATAAAGCCGATAATGACCGACAGCACGCCTGTCCACGCCAGCGAAGCGTGCGGCAGCAGCAGGGTGAAGGGCGTAACGCCAAGGATGGAAACCCAGATAACCCGCTTACGGCCAACTTTGTCGCCAATGGGGCCGCCGATCACCGTTCCCGCCGCCACGGCAAACAGAAAGGCAAACAGGTGAAACTGGGCGTTTTGCACCGAAAGGCCGAACTTCTGCATCAGGTAGAAGGTGTAGTAGCTGCTGAGGCTGGTGAGATAAAAGTATTTTGAAAAAATCAGCACCAGCAGAATTGAGATGGCGAACGCAACTTTACGGCGGGGTAAGGTGGTTATCTCCTGCGGCGCGGCACTGCTTTTAGCGACTCGTTGCTGGGCCTGATACCAGCGGCTGATTTGCAGCAGCACCACAATGGCCAGCAGGGCAGCCAGGGTAAACCAGGCGACGTTGCCGCGGCCATAAGGGGCAATAAGCAGTGCCGCCAGCAGCGGTCCGAGTGAACTGCCAAAGTTACCGCCTACCTGAAACAGGGACTGCGCCAGACCATGTCGCCCCCCGGAGGCCATTCGCGCCACGCGGGAAGATTCGGGATGGAACACTGAGGAGCCGGTGCCCACTAAGGCTGCCGCCACCAGAATGGTGGGGAAGTTGCCAGCCATCGCTAACAGGATCAGCCCGCCAAGCGTAAAGCCCATGCCAATCGGCAGTGACCAGGGCTGCGGATGTTTATCGGTGTAGTAACCAATAACCGGCTGAAGCAGCGAAGCGGTCACCTGGAAAGTCAGGGTGATCAGCCCTACCTGCACAAAACTCAGCGTAAATTCACTCTGCAGCAGCGGGTAAATAGCCAGAATCAACGACTGGATCATGTCGTTAAGCAGATGAGCAACGCTGATTGCGCCCAGAATGCCAAAGGCTGTTCGCCTGGCGGGAAGAGAGGAAGAGGATAAAGTACGTTCGCTTGCCATGAGAAACCCGTGCGTCCAGACAGTTGGGATGATGATGACGTTTATTTTTTTGCGGGCCGGTAAAATGGGCAGAGATAAGGCATCAGCATTGGCCCGCACGATTATCCTGCGGCATAATCGACGAATAGTCACAAATAAATGACATTCATGCCGTAAATTTTGACAAACGCTTTGCGTTTGAGCGATTCATAACAAGGAGATCCGTTGTGCTTTCATTGAAAAAAAAGCTTCTGCCTGCCCTGACGCTGGTCCTGCTCACTACGCCCCTGCTGGCGCAGGCCTGGGTTAAAGATCGGGTCTATAAATTTACGGTCCTGCACACCAACGATCATCACGGTCACTTCTGGCCAAACGATCGCGACGAATATGGCCTGGCTGCACAGAAAACCATGATGGATCAGATCCGTTATGACGTGCAGGCGCATGGCGGGCAGGTGCTGATCCTGTCGGGTGGGGACATTAATACCGGCGTGCCGGAATCTGATTTGCAGGATGCCGAACCCGATTTTCGCGGCATGAATCTGGTGGGATACGATGCGATGGCTATCGGTAATCACGAATTCGATAATCCGCTCTCCGTACTGCGCCAGCAGCAAAAATGGGCGAAGTTTCCGCTGCTTTCGGCCAACATTTATCAGAAAAGCACCGGCAAGCGCCTGTTCCAGCCCTATGCCTTGTTTAATCGCGTCGGGTTGAAAATTGCGGTTATCGGCCTGACCACCGACGACACGGCAAAGATCGGCAATCCCGAATTCTTCACCGATATGGAATTTCATAAACCTGCCGCTGAAGCCAAAGCGGTGGTAGAAGAATTACGCAAAAACGAGAAGCCGGACGTGATTATCGCGGCGACCCATATGGGCCACTACGATAACGGCAATCATGGATCCAACGCACCGGGCGATGTTGAGATGGCGCGTGAGCTGCCCGCAGGCTATCTGGATATGATTGTTGGCGGCCATTCGCAGGACCCGGTCTGCATGGCGAAAGAGAATGTCAAACAGGCTGACTACGTTCCGGGAACGCCCTGTCAGCCAGATCGCCAGAACGGCACCTGGATTGTCCAGGCTCATGAATGGGGCAAATATATTGGCCGCGCTGACTTCACTTTCCTTAACGGTAAGCTGACTCTGGAACATTACGAGCTGGTGCCGATAAATCTGAAGCACAAAGTGAAAAACGCCGACGGCAGTGAAACCTGGGTCAATTACACCCCGGAGATCGCCAAAAACCCGGCGATGATGAAGCTGCTGACCCCCTTCCAGAAAAAAGGGGAAGCGCAGCTGGGGGTGAAAATTGGCAGCGTCAACGGCCATCTTGAGGGCGACCGCAGCAAGGTGCGTTTTGTTCAGACCAATCTCGCCAGAGTGCTCCTGGCTTCGCAGATAGAGCGGACTAAAGCTGATTTCGCGGTCATGAGCGGCGGCGGCGTCCGGGACTCGATTGAGTCCGGCACCATTACCTATAAAGATCTGCTCAAGGTACAGCCGTTCGGCAATACGCTGACCTATGTAGAGATGAAAGGTAGTGAGGTGGAGAGATATCTCGCCGTGGTGGCGAACAAGCAGGTCGATTCCGGCGCCTATGCGCAGTTTGCCAACGTCAGCCTGATTGCCGATGGCAGCGGCGTGAGCGAGATCAAAATCAAGGGCGAGCCTCTGGATCCAGAAAAAACTTACCGTATGGCGACGCTGAGCTTTAATGCCACAGGGGGCGACGGTTATCCGCCTGTTAACCAGTTACCCAGCTATGTGAATACCGGGTTTATTGATGCGGAGGTGCTGAAGCAATATATTCAGACCCATTCACCGCTGGAAGCCGCAGCTTATGCGCCGAAAGGAGAGATTGTTTATCAGAAAAAAGCGCCTGAGCCGGTAAAAGAGAAACCGACAAAGCCTAAAATCTGGCGTCTGTTCAGAATTGATACCGCCATGAATTAAGCGCTGATAGAATCAGAAAAACTCCCGGCGCCTCCGTCTGAAGTCAGCAGGGGGATAAAATAGCAGACAAAAAAACGGCACCTTTTACGGTGCCGTTTTTATCGTGAGGACTAGGCCTGACACTGCTTTCGCGCCAGCACTTTGGCGCGCAGGGCGTCATACACCCAGTTATAGGCCACCGTGTAGGGCAGGAAGAAGAGGAAGAAAGAGACCTCCAGTAAAAATGCCTGCCACACTCCAGTGCCCAGCATCCAGGCCGCAATCGGTAACCCGATGCCGATAAAGCCGCCTTCAAAGCCCACGGCATGCAGGATACGCAGCTTCAGCCCGCGCTTCATCCCAGGGGGCACCAGCCGGTCAAAACCCGCGTTATAAAGCATGTTCCAGACCATAGCTACCGTTGAGAGCATGATGGCTAACGCACCCATCTGAAACAGCGGCTTCTCCATGATCCAGGCGGCAAGTGGGGAAACCAGCAGGATCGCCAGCACCTCGAAGCCTGCGGCATGACAAAAACGTTCTTTCAGCGTTCTGGTACGCATAAATACTCCCTGGTTGAAACTGAACGCTATTTTCCCGGTTTTCTTTGCTAAGATAAAATGATGTTCTATCGAAAAAAGCGATACTTCGTTGCGATACTCACCGGAATCTTTACTGGCCTTTGTGAAGACTGTGGAGAGCGGTTCGTTTTCTGCCGCCGCCCGCGCGCTGCGCAAAAGCCAGTCCACCATCAGCACCGCCGTGGCGAATCTGGAAACCGATTTAGGGTTCGCTCTTTTCAGCCGTGAGGCGCGTTCGCCAGTCCTCACTGACAACGGACGGCGCGCACTGGCTCAGGTGCAGGAAATTTTACGGGCCAGCGCGCAGCTTGATGAACTGGCTGTCAGGCTGGCAGGAGAAGTTGAGCCCTGCCTCAGCCTCGCTATTTCTGACTTCTGGCAGGCGGATTACCATGAATCGTTGCTGAAGCGTTTTGATGCCCGCTATCCGGAGATAGAATTTGAATGCATGATCGCTGAAGATGCCGATGTGATCGACCTGCTGCAGGCGGGAAGGGCACATATCGGCGTGATCCGCGTGCAGCCTGATTATCCGCAAGAGATCGCCACGGCAAGGTTGCAGGTGGAGGCGCAGATGGCGATCTATCTTCATCATGAGCATCCGCTGGCGCAGGAGCCCCGGGTCAGCGAGCAAAAGCTGAAAAATGTGCGGCAGCTCTGCCTTAATACCTGGATTGAGAGCGAGCGCTATCAGTCCGGGAAGGGGATCTGGTCGGCGCCCTCTTATCTGCTGCTGCTGGAGATGGCGGAGCAGGGCTTTGGCTGGAGCATTCTGCCGCGCTGGCTGGTGGAGCAGTTTGGTCATCAGCTCCTGCGGGAGCTTCCGGTCACCGGCTGGCCGCAAAAAATTTCGGTGGATGTCGCCTGGTCACGAAGCTCGCCGCCAGGCCCCGCCGGGCGCTGGATGATTGACCAACTGCTGGCACAAACGGCGGAGTAAATCGCTTCCCCCGGCTGGCGGGACTTCCTGAGGCTATCCACTGTTTTTACCGCAGATGTATGAAGGATAGCCTGGCAAAACGCTATGCTTTGCGGGCAATATCCGCAAAGCGGGCATTCAGCAGCCGGGCTAAATCTGCCGGAGAGAGTTCAATTTCCAGCCCGCGCTTACCGCCAGAGACAAAAATGGTCGGGAACTGCTGCGCCAGGCTGTCCACCACCGTGGGCAGCCGCTTTTTTTGCCCCAGCGGGCTGATGCCGCCAAGCAGATAGCCGGTGGTGCGCTGGGCAATCTGCGGATCGGCCATATCCACTTTCTTCGCTCCCAGCGCCTTCGCCACCTGCTTCAAATCGAGCTGGCTGGCAACGGGCGTCACCGCCACCGCCAGGGTTTTATTGTCCCCGTTCAGCGCCACCAACAGCGTTTTATAGACCTGCTCTGCATTCTGGTTGAGTTTACGCACCGCTTCATCACCAAAATGTGTTTCATTATTGTCGTGCTCGTAGGCGTGCAGTTCAAAGCTGACCTGCTGTTTTTCGAGAAGTTTTACGGCGGGCGTCATAGATGGTCTCCTTCTGCAGCGATCGTAGTGGCCCTTTCACGGTGAAAAATAGTGGCGAAAATCCAGGCTTTAGGCGACAATCTGCCCCCCGTCAGCAACCTGATTGCTGGCGGATAACTAAAATCATAAAAAAATTCCTCTTTGACGGGCCGATAGCGATATTGGCCTTTTTTTTATCTGCCGTTCAGCAGATCGGGCAGGTTGCCATCGCCATAGAGATGCAGCGCGCCCACGGCCACCACATATTTACCCTGCGGTAACGCGGCTAACATCTCCGCCCAGCGCTGGTTTCTTTGCAGCATCAGAACGTCGTTCAGCGTGCTGTTAAAGGTGGTGGGAAGCGCCTTCTGCTTCTGACCCGGCGGGCTTTCCAGCCACCAGCCAATCATGGTTTGCAGCAGCCGGGCATTGGTATGCCAGTGGATCAGCGTGTCCTGAAGCAGCGTCAGCCCGTTATCCGGCAGCGCTTTCAGCAGGGCCAGCTGAGTTTCAGGGCCTTCCAGCTCAATCACCGGTTTTTGCAGCGCCCTGGCCGCCTTCAGTAACTGGAAGTCGATACCATATTCCGCCCGTAAGCCCAGACGCTGTGCCTGCTGCGCCTGCAGCATCAGCGCGACCTGCCAGGCTGGCAGCGTATCGATCACCTCCGGGCTGATAGCCACCTCCTGGCAGAAATGCTGCAGGCGGGCCAGCTCATCAGCCGTTAAACGCTCCGCCAGCGGCGCACAGATCTCACTTTCGCCGAAAGGGGAGGTGCTGGCGGTGATATCAGCTTCTACAATTAACGCATCCGCCTGAGCTAACCGCGCCTGCAGTAAAGCAGGCAGGGGCATCATATCTTGCGTACCCATATGGATACTGCCCACCAGATGCAGCTGGCTCTGGCCGGTGGTCGCATCCTGCGCCGGATAGACATAGCGCGTTGGCGACAGTTTCTGCCAGATCGCCGCCACCTTTCGCAAGAGTTTTCCCATACTTTCCGCCTTCTCAGTGTTCAGCTCATGCTAACGGTTTAACTGACTGAGTAACAGGTAAAAAAGGCGCAGGCCTGCGGGAGAGATCGCCGCTATTCTGCTGGCGGTTTATACCTCACCAGGCGATTTGCATTGCTGACCACGGTAATTGATGACAGCGCCATTGCCGCCCCGGCCACCACCGGATTCAGCAAGGTGCCGGTCAGCGGATAGAGAATACCGGCCGCAATCGGGATCCCCAGCGCGTTATAAATAAACGCCCCCAGCAGGTTTTGTTTCATATTGCGTAAGGTTGCTTTGGCTATCGCCAGGCCATCTGCCACGGCATTCAGATCCTGACGCATCAGCGTTATTCCGGCGGTTTCAATCGCCACATCGCTGCCGCTGCCCATGGCGATCCCCACATCCGCCTGTGCCAGAGCCGGCGCATCATTGATGCCGTCGCCCACCATCGCTACGCGGTGGCCCTGCCGTTGCAGGTCGCGTATCGCCTCCGCTTTGCCCTCGGGCAGCACACCAGCAATGACGTTATCCACTCCCGCTTCTTTAGCGATGGCCTGAGCGGTGATTTTATTATCCCCGGTCAGCATCACCAGATGGTAACCGCGCTGGCGGAGGCGCTTCAGGGCGGACACGCTCTCGCTGCGCAGCGGATCGCGAATAGAGAAGAGCGCCACTATCTGGCCCGCTGCCGCCAGCATCACCGGGGTGATGCCTTTAGCCGCCTGCGCGTCAATCTGCAGGCGAAGGTCGTCTGTCACACTATGCTGCTGTTCCATTAACGCGCTGTTACCCAGCCAGAGCTCACTGCCGTTAACTTTACCGCTTACGCCCATTCCCGGTATTGTACGAAATTGCTCAATTGCGGGCAGGGAGGCCTCGCCCGCTTTTTCCAACAGCGCCCGGGCAAGGGGATGAGAAGAACCCTGCTCCAGCGCGGCTGCCCAGGCGAGGACCTGCTGTTCATCAGCGCCGTTAAACAGCGTGATATCCACCACGCGCGGTGTTCCCTCTGTCAGCGTGCCGGTTTTATCAAAGACCAGCGTGGAGAGGGTGCTGGCCCGCTGCAACGCATCGGCATCCCGCACCAGCACGCCATACTCTGCAGCACGTCCGACACCCGAAATGATCGACATCGGTGTGGCCAGCCCTAAGGCGCAGGGGCAGGCGATAATCAGCACGGTGGTGGCGATCACCAGGGTATAGACCACCTGAGGCGCCGGGCCTGCAAAGAACCAAATTGCTGCGCTGAGCAGGGCAACAGCCACGACAACAGGCACAAACACCGCTGAAATTCTGTCGGCCAGCCTGCCGATTTCCGGCTTGCTGCTTTGCGCCTGACGCACGCTGTTTATGATGCGTGAAAGGGTTGTGTTCTTACCCACAGCGCTGGCGGTAAACAGCACGCTACCATCCTGTAGCACCGTACCGGCATGAATATCATCACCGCTCTGTTTCTGCTGCGGCATCGCTTCGCCGGTCAGCATCGCCTCATCCAGCCAGGCTTCGCCCTGAGCGATCGTTCCATCGACAGGCACCCGGTCGCCGGTGGTCAGACGCAGGGTCATGCCGGGCTGTACGTCGCTGAGCGGCAGGACGCGTTCGCCCTCATCGGAGATAACGCGTGCGGTTGGCGGCGTTAAATCGAGTAATTTTTCCAGCGCCTTTGACGCCCGCTGACGACCACGCTGTTCCAGCATATGGCCAAGATTGATCAGGCCAATGATCATGGCGCTGGCTTCATAGTAAAGATGTCGCGCTTCAGCAGGAAACGCATCAGGCCACAGATTCACCGTGATGGAGTAGAGCCAGGCCGCTGCGGTGCCCAGCGCCACCAGGGTATCCATCGTCGCGGTGCCTTTCAACAGGCTGCGCCAGGCGCTACGGTAAAAATGGCCGCCAGCCACTATCATCACCAGCAGAGTGATAATCCCCACGGCGAGCCAGCCTGCGCGGTTGCTCTGGGTGAGCATCATGTTGTCGCCCGCCATCCCCCAGAGCATCAGAGGAATGCCAAGCGTCAGCGCAACGGCCGCCTGCCAGCGAAAGCGGCGTACGGCCTGTTGGGCGGTTTTTTGCTGCTTCTCACGCCGCTCGACGTCATCTTCAATGACCTCTGCGCCATAGCCCGCCTCTTTTACGGCGCTGACCAGCGACTCAGGTGCGGCATCGCCCATCACCAGCGCGCTGCGCTCGGCAAGATTGACCCGCGCCTGAGTGACGCCGCTCACCTTCTGCAGCGCACTCTGAACGCGACCGACACAGCTGGCGCAGCTCATGCCATCAATCAGCAGATGGAAGCTTTGGGTCGCCGGAAGCTGTTGAGGGGCCGCTGCCAGCGCTTCCGGCTGAGATTCTGTTTCTGTCAGCGGTTCACACTTTGGGGAAGCTGCGTCCTCTGCCAGGCTGGCGTGATAGCCCGCCTGCTCAACGGCAGCAATCAGATCGCTCGCCTGGGCGTTGCCGGTGACCCGGGCTTCAGCGATCGAGACTTCCGCCTGCTCCACATCCGCACGCTGTTCCAGCGTCTCTTTCACGCGTTTTACACAGTGGCCGCAGGACAAGCCATCCAGCGCCAGTATCGTAGTATGTGACATGTTCTGAACTCCCGTTTATCTGGTTTGACCCCACTGGGGTTTTACAGTAGTAATAAAGAATAAACCTTCCATCAAGGTGAAGGTCAAGGAGTGAAGATGAATATCAGCGAGGTGGCAAAAAAAACCGGTTTAACCAGTAAGGCTATCCGTTTTTATGAAGAGAAAGGGCTGGTTACGCCGCCGCTGCGCAGTGAAAACGGCTATCGCAGCTACTCCGCGAAGCATCTGGAAGAGCTGATGCTGTTGCGTCAGGCGCGGCAGGTTGGGTTCAACCTGGAAGAGTGCCGCGAGATGGTACAGCTGTTTAACAATCCTCAGCGCCACAGCGCCGATGTTAAAGCACGCACGCTGGATAAAGTAGCGGAGATCGAAGCGCATATTCAGGAGCTGACGCAGATGCGCGAACGTCTGCTTGCGCTGGCGGCCAGCTGCCCAGGCGATGAGAGCGCCGAGTGCCCGATCATCAATGACCTGGCGGGCTGCTGCCATACCCCGAAAACGGCCTGAGTCTTCAGCTAAGACGAACCAAATAGGGCGGCAGTTCCGGCACCGGAAGAATGGAAAGCACCTTAAGCTTTTGCAGCGTTCTGGTTTGCGACCGTTCCAGGTGTTCGCGCAGCGCCTGAGCGGCTAAATCCCACTGCTGCTGTAGCAGCAGCTCATACACCCTGCGATGCTCACTGATAATCGAGTCATCTATCGGGATGGCCAGCCTCTCGTAAAAGATCAGGGTCACAATCAGGGGCGACTGGCTCTGGCGGAGGATCTGCATCATCGTGCGGTTGCCCGCTGGCGCCAGGCAAAACAGATGCAGATCATCTTCGATCTCTTCAAGCTCTGCGGAACTGACCCGTTTTCCTTCAAGCTTATTCAGACGCGCGAGGTTTTGCAGGATCTGCTGCTGCGTCAGGTGCGGCGCCGCTTTTCGCAATGCTGTCGATTCAAGGCTGGCGCGGATCTCATAATGGTCAGCGATCTCTCTGGCGGTCAGCGGCCCTGCCAGCCATTGCGCATAAGGCTCTTTTTCCACTAATCCTTTATCACGCAGGCGCATCAGACTTTCGCGGATGCTGTTTCTGCTGACGTTGTAAAACCCGGCGGCACGGGCTTCGTCCAGCTGGTAATGGCCAAAAACCATGCAGGTTGCCAGCGCCTCCTGCAGGCTTTGCAGCACTTTTTCACCGGTGCTGCGGGTATCAACCAGTTCACTTTGCTGGTCCAGCCCCAGCACGCTGCGGGTCAGCGTTATACGCTGCGGCTCAACCGCTTCATCCTGACGGGCGGCAATAAAGCCCCGCCCCTCAAACCGGGTAATCACTCCCTGCTCATGAAGCAGACTCAGCGCCTGCCGGACCGGCACACGGCTGGTGCCAAACAACTTTGCCAGTGGTCCTTCAAGCAGAACCAGCCCGCGGGGAACCTGAGGAGAAGTGATGGCGTCATGCAGGATCTGGCGGATCGTTTCATAACGCGCCGGCCCCCTGGCCTCAATTTTCACCTTTTCGCTGTCGTTGAGCATCCCGGATCCTGTTCCCCCGCTGCCGAAAAAAGCATTATGCCACAGGCATGAGATACACTGTCATCGCAGTTCAATACTGCAGGTGCGCCGTTATGCGTTTTCCGCTGCCTTCTTTTATGGGTGAAATGTCATGAACTCCGCTGTTATGGCGAAAAATCCGGTCACACTGCGCGTACTGGGAACCTCTGTAACCCTGCTGGAGCAGCTCCGGCTGCGGGCAGAGCGCGATTTGGGCATCAAAATAGAGTATTTGCTCCACAGCGTGGCAGATGCGCAGCGTATCGCGGTGATGGAGCCGGAAAGCTACGATCTCTACGATCAGTGGTTCCACAATATCGATTTTGTCTGGCCCGCCCGCGCTATCCAGCCGCTTGAGATTAGCCGTCTGCATCACTGGGACGAAATTAACGATCTGCCAAAGTTGGGGACGCTTATTCCGGGCGGAAAACCGGGCAAGGGCAGCGTCCCGGTGAACCGGCTCTATGTGCAGCAGGATGGCACGCTGTCCGGGCAGCCATCCGGGCTTATCAGCATGCTGCCGCTGACTCACAACGCTGACAGCTTTGCCTGGCGGCCAGACCAGCTACCCGCCGGGTTAAGCCATGAGGAGGAGAGCTGGAGCTGGCTGCTGCATCCCGCTTTTTGCGGGCAGGCTGCGCTGCAGGATGATGCGGCGATTGGCGCGCTGGACGCGGTGCTGGCCGTACAGGGCGCCGGGCTGGGTGAGTTTGCTGATGTGGGTAATCTGAGCCTGGAAGAGATAGACCACCTGACCGGCGTGCTGGTGCGTTTGCAGCAGCAGGGGCATTTTGCTGCCTTCTGGTCTACGCCGGAGCAGGCTTTTGCCCTGGCTGAGCACCACCAGATCGGCATACAGAGCCTGTGGGCGCCCACCTGGTTCCGCCACCATTTTCGTCAGAGCGGCTACCGGCTGGCTACGCCGCGTGAAGGGTATCGCGCCTGGTACGGCGGGCTTTCTCTGTCGCGCTGCGCCACAGGAGAAATCAGGGATGCGGCTTATGCCTACCTGAACTGGTGGCAATCGGGCTGGCCCGGCGCGGTGATGGCGCGACAGGGCTATTACATCTCAAATCCGGAACGATCGCGCGCACATCTCTCTGCTGCAGAGTGGGACTTCTGGTATGAGGGGAAAGCGGCCACGGAAGAGCTGCCTGATGCCAACGGGAAACCGCTTATCGCCAGAGGTGAACGTCGCGACGGCGGCAGTTACCTGCAGAGGATGAGCCATATTGGCGTCTGGAATTCGGTGATGGATGAGCATAACTATCTGGTCAGACGCTGGCACGATTTCCTGCGCGCCTGACAATCCTCAGGGTCACGCCTTCCACGGCCACCACCGTGACGGGCGTGCCGGCCGGAAGGTTTTCTGTCGCCTGCACGCGCCAGCCGCTGTCGCCAATTCGCACGTGGCCGAAGCCATCAATCAGCGCCTCCTCCAGCGTCAGCTCGCGGCCAATCAGCTGATTGCCGCGTTGATTAAGCGAGGAGGGGGGCTGCTGCCGATCGCGTCCTTTCAGCCATCTGTACCACCAGAGCGCGGAAAGGATAGTCAGCAGGGCAAAGCTGAGTCCCTGCCACTCCCAGGGTAACGGTACCAGCCAGACCAGCACGCTGACCAGCACCGCCGCCACGCCGCTCCAGAGCAGATAGCCGCTGGCGCCCAGCATTTCAGCAGCCAGCAGGATGCCGCCCACCGACAGCCAGAGCCACCACGGGTTGGCTATCAGCTCGGCGATCATTTTACGCCCCGATCTTTTTTGGTCTCGCTTAGCAGCTCGGAAATCCCGGCGATAGATCCCATCAGGCTGCTGGCCTCCAGCGGCATCAGCACCATTTTGCTGCTGTTTGAGGTGCCAATTTTTTGCAGAGCATCGGTGTACTTCTGTGCCACAAAGTAGTTGATGGCCTGAATGTCGCCAGCGGCAATCGCTTCAGAGACCATTTTGGTAGCGCGCGCTTCCGCCTCGGCGCTTCGTTCACGCGCTTCAGCCTGAAGGAACGCGGACTGACGCTCCCCCTCGGCTTTCAGGATCTGTGACTGCTTTTCACCTTCTGCCCGCAGGATCGCCGCCTGACGGACGCCTTCCGCTTCCAGAATATCGGCGCGCTTGGTTCGTTCCGCTTTCATCTGCGCATTCATGGAGGCTATCAGCTCCGCCGGTGGCCGGACGTCGCGGATCTCGATGCGGGTAATTTTCACCCCCCACGGATTGGTCGCCTCATCCACGATCCGCAGCAGCCGGGTGTTGATGTTATCGCGCTGTGAGAGCATCTCATCCAGCTCCATAGAGCCGAGCACGGTACGCATATTGGTCATGGTGAGGTTAACGATAGCCAGCTCAAGATTGCTCACCTCATAAGCGGCGCGCGGGGCATCCACCACCTGCGTAAAGCAGACCGCATCAATGGTCACGCTGGCGTTATCTTTTGAGATGATCTCCTGAGAGGGGATATCGAGCACCTGCTCCATCATGCTGATCTTGCGACCCACACGATCCATAAAAGGCACCAGCAGATTCAGGCCGGGCTGCAGCGTTTTGGTATAGCGGCCAAAGCGCTCCACGGTCCACTGATAGCCCTGTGGGACGATTTTGATCCCTGACCAGACGATGATCAGGGCCAGCACGATAATAACGGGAATCACAGTCAGCATATAACCTCCGGATTGTTGTTACATGGGCCGATTCATTCGGCCCAGTCCCGTCCAGCAGCATACTGGATGGGTTGTAAAGTTTTAGTAGAGCAGGGCGTAGAGTTGACGACGGTATTTCGCCGCCAGCGCATCTCCCGTTCCCAGCGCTGCCAGAATTTCCTGCAGCATTTTGCGCGCCTGGCCATCAGCCGCGCCTAAATCTTTTTTCAGGAAGCCAAACAGCAGCTCAAGCGCCTCTTCATTACGCCCTACGTGATGCAGCTGCACCGCCAGCTTGGTCGCCAGCTCGGCATTTTCCGGCTCCTGTTCAATCTGCTGCTGCAACTGCTGGATCTCTGGCGTATCGGCAGCCTGTTTCAGCAGATCGATCTGCGCCATCAGTCCCTGATAGCGGGTATCTTTATCCTGCAGCGGCACCACGGCAAGCACGGCCTCAGCTTCTTCGCTACGGTTCAGCGCAATCAGCGCTTCTGCCAGCAGGAACCCCATCTCGCTGTTCTGGTTGCTCAGCTGCCAGGCCTCTTTTAACAGCGGCAGCGCATCCAGCACTTTACCCTCTTCCATCAGCTGCATGCCTTCCTGCGCCTTCAGCTCCTCCTCTTTCGGCAGCACTTTCTGCAGCAGGGCGCGGATCGCCTCTTCAGGCTGCGGCCCCTGGAAGCCGTCAACCGGCTGGCCATCCTGGAACAGATAGACGGTAGGCACAGAGCGCAGGCCGAACTGCTGCGCTACCGCAGGCTCTGCATCGCAGTCCAGCTCTGCCAGCACAAACTGCCCGGCATACTCCTGCGCAAGGCGCTCCAGAACGGGCGTCAGCTCCTGGCAGTGCTGGCTACGGGCGGACCAGAAATAGAACAGCACCGGCAGCTGCATCGACTGCTCAAGTGTCTGTTGCAGGTTGGTTTCGTTAATCGTAACTATTGCGGCTTGTGGTGACATGAATTCGTCTCTTTTACAGGGTTTCTTACTTTATTGGGGCACAGCGCGGCGCTTCAAGGCTTATCGCCGCTTTGTGCTTATTTCCCACGCAGAATGCGATCCAGCATCCAGCCCGGCAGCAAACGGCGTAACACCGTCATACCCTGCGCGACCAGGGTCACCGGGTAGCGAAGGCGGGGGTGCCTGCTCTCTAAAGCATGGCGTAATTTCGGTAAAATTGCCTCAGGCGGTAGCGTGAAGCGGGCGGCGATGCCGGGATTTTTTACCGGTTTATCCTGCTGAGCCTGGCTGACGTTATCGGTAAAGCGGGTGTGAATAGGGCCAGGTTCAATCAGACTGACGCGCACACCGCTGCCGTGCAGCTCCATCCGTAGCGCATCCGACCAGGCTTCCAGCGCATATTTACTGGCAGCATAAGCGCCCCGTCCCGGCGTAGAGATAAGCCCCAGTACGGAGCTGGTGTTGATTATTCTCGCCTCGCCGCTGGCACGCAAAGCGGGCAGCAGCAGGGTTGTCAGCTGGTGCGTGCCAAAAAGGTTAGTCGCAAACTGCTGTTCCAACTGCTGGCGGCCGATCGATTCCAGCGGGCCATAAACGCCATAGCCGCCGTTGTTGAACAGGCCATAAAGACGGTTTCCGCTCAGCGCGATAATTTCCGCGGCAGCCCGCTCCACGCTCTCGCTGCTGTTCAGATCCAGCTCGATGCCGGTAAACCCAAGATCGTTCATGCGCAGTACATCTTCCGGCTTCCGGCAGGCGGCTAAAATCTGATAGCCACGGCGTAATAAATCGTTGGCGGCCACCAGGCCAATACCGCTGGAACAGCCGGTTATTACTATGATTTTTTGCATAACTTTACCTGTGAGCCGTCTGCAAACCCCGTTACTCGTGCTTAACTAGGGGAGCCAGTTCTTTTGCCATCAGGCCGGCAATAAAGGGCTGCGCATCGGGATTAGGGTGGATCCCATCCTGTTGCATCCATTCCGGCTTCAGATAGACCTGCTCCATAAAGAAGGGCACCAGCGGAACGGAAAACTCTTTCGCCAGCTTCGGGTAAATGTCACTGAAAGATTCGGTATAGCGGCGGCCATAATTGGCCGGTAAACGAATTTGCATCAGCAGCGGCTGGGCATTTGCGGCCTTGATCTGAGCAATAATTTTACTGAGATCCTGCTCGATCTTCTGCGGTGGGAATCCGCGTAATCCGTCGTTTCCTCCCAGCTCTATCAGTACCCAACGCGGCTGATGCTGTTTCAGCAAAGAGGGCAGCCGCGCTAGCCCCTGGGTGGCGGTATCGCCACTTATGCTACCGTTAATAATGGCCGGGGATTTCTGCCATTTATCATTGAGTAACGCAGGCCACGCGGTGGCGGCAGACATCCGGTAACCGGCGCTTAAACTGTCGCCCAGCACCAGCAGCTTGTCTGCCGCCGTCGCCATCTGCGTCATTAAAGCCAGTAATAACAGGACAGGGTAATGCCAGCGGAAAACATTCTTGAAGTTCATCGTCTTAGTAAGTCCGTCGGTCAGGGTGATCATCAGCTTTCCATCCTTACCGGAGTTGAGCTGGTTGTCAAACCGGCTGAAACCATTGCGTTGATCGGCGAGTCCGGTTCCGGGAAGTCTACTCTGCTGGGGATCCTGGCGGGACTGGATGACGGTTCTGAAGGCGAGGTGTTTCTGCTTGGCTCGCCGCTTCATCAGATGGATGAAGAGCAGCGCGCTGAACTACGGGCAAAAAGCGTCGGGTTTGTTTTCCAGTCCTTTATGCTGGTGCCCACGCTAAATGCTCTGGAAAACGTTCAGCTTCCAGCCTTGTTAAAAGGCGAGAGCGATCGTCAGAGCCGTGAGCAGGCTCAGGCACTGCTGGCCCAGCTTGGCCTGGCAGAGCGACTGACGCATTTGCCGTCGCAGCTTTCAGGTGGGGAACAGCAGCGTGTGGCGCTGGCCAGAGCCTTTAACGGGCGGCCTGCACTGCTGTTTGCCGATGAGCCGACGGGTAATCTGGACCGTAAAACGGGCGATCGTATCGCCGATTTACTCTTCTCCCTCAACCGCGATTTTGCCACCACGTTGATCCTGGTGACTCATGATGAGCAGCTTGCCGCTCGCTGCGACCGGCGGCTGCGGGTGCGTGACGGCAAGCTGTGGGAGGAAGCATGATCTGGCGCTGGTTCTGGCGCGAATGGAAATCACCTTCGCTGCTGATAGTCTGGCTGGCGCTGACCCTTGCGGTGGCCTGCGTGCTGGCTTTAGGTTCGCTCAGCGACAGAATGGAGAAGGGGCTGACTCAGCAAAGCCGCGACTTTATGGCCGGTGACAGAACGCTGCAAAGCTCACGCGAAGTGCCGCAGGAGTGGCTGGATGCGGCGCGCAAAGAGGGGTTGCAGGTAGGGCGTCAGCTCACCTTTATGACCATGACCTTTGCTGCTGATACGCCGCAGCTGGCATCCGTTAAAGCGGTGGACGATCTCTATCCGATGTTCGGCAAGCTGGCAACAGAACCGGCAGGAGTGAAACCCGCAGTGGGAACGGTGCTGGCGGCTCCGCGCCTGCTGGCGCTGCTGAATCTCAAGACCGGGGCGAACCTTGATGTGGGTGATACCACGCTGCGCGTGGCAGGGGAGGTGATTCAGGAGCCTGATTCGGGCTTCAACCCTTTTCAGACCGCGCCAAGGCTGCTGATGAATCTGGCTGACGTGGGCAAGACCGGGGCGATACAGCCCGGCAGCCGTGTCACGTGGCGCTATAAATTTTCGGGTACGCCAGCGCAGCTCAGCGCCTATGACCGCTATATCGAAACCCGCATCAAGCCGGAACAGCGCTGGATAAGCGTTGAGAACTCGGAAGATGCGCTGGGGAAATCGATGCAGCGGGCGCAACAATTTCTGCTGCTTTCGGCGCTGCTGACGCTGCTGCTGGCGATAGCTGCCGTAGCGGTCGCTATGAGTCACTATTGCCGCAGCCGCTACGATCTGGTGGCGGTGCTGAAAACGCTGGGGGCGAATCGCGCAGCGTTAAGAAAACTCATTGTCGGACAGTGGCTGGCGGTATTGCTGCTGGCAGCCCTCTGCGGTGGCGCGATGGGGATGGGCTTTGAAGTGCTGCTGCAGCAGATGCTGAAGCCTGTTTTACCTGGGGAGTTACCGCCAGCCAGCGCCTGGCCCTGGCTGTGGGCCATCGGCTCACTGTTTATTATTTCTCTGCTGGTGGGGCTGCGCCCTTACCGTTTACTGCTGGCGACGCAGCCCTTACGCGTTCTTCGGCGCGATGCGGTTGCCAACGTCTGGCCGCTGAAATATTACCTGCCAGCGATGGCGCTGGTGGTGATTGGGCTGCTGGCGATGCTGGTGGGCGGCAGTAAGCTGCTCTGGGCGCTGGTCGTCGGTATCGTGCTGCTGTCGCTGTTACTGGGCGCTATCGGGTGGGCAGGACTGCTGCTGCTGCGTCGGCTTAGCGTCCGTAATCTGGCGTTCCGGCTGGCGATCAACCGGTTACTGCGACAGCCCTGGACCACCCTCAGTCAGCTGGCAGCTTTTTCGCTGTCGTTTATGTTGCTGGCCCTGCTGCTGGTGATGCGCGGCGATCTGCTCGATCGCTGGCAGCAGCAGCTTCCGCCAGGCAGCCCGAACTATTTCCTGCTCAATATGACTCAGGACCAGGTGCCGCAGGTAAAAGCGTTCCTGGAACAACATCACGTCATGCCGCAAACCTTCTATCCGATTGTCCGGGCCAGGTTGACCTCTCTTAATGGCAAACCGGCCGATCCGGCGATGGATAACGCCCTTAACCGGGAACTCAATCTGACCTGGCAGGCACAATTACCGGATCACAATCCGTTAACGGCAGGGAGCTGGCCGCCGGGCAAAGGCGAAGTTTCAGTCGAAGAGGAGCTGGCAGGCAGGCTGGGGGTGAAGCTGGGCGACACCCTGACCTTTACTGGCGATACCCAGGACTTCTCGGCGAAAATCACCAGTCTGCGTAAAGTAGACTGGGAGAGCCTGAAACCCAACTTCTTCTTTATCTTCCCTGCCGGCGCGCTGGATGGCCAGCCCGCTACCTGGCTCACCAGCTTCCATCTGGAAGGCAACAATACGCTACTGGCAGAGTTAAACCGGCAGTTCCCGACGCTGAGCTTACTGGATATTGGCAGCATCCTGCGCCAGATTGGTCAGGTGCTGGCGCAGGTAAGCCAGGCGCTGGAAATCATGGTGGTGCTGGTCACCGCCTGCGGCGTGCTGCTGCTGCTGGCGCAGATTCAGGTAGGTATGCGCCAGCGCAGGCAGGAGCTGGTGGTCTGTCGTACGCTGGGAGCCAGCAAAAAGCTGCTGCGGGGGACGCTGTGGTGCGAATTCGCGCTGCTGGGCGCAGTGGCAGGCGTTGCCGCCGCAACGGGTGCGGAAGCGGCATTATGGGGATTGCAACGCAAGGTGTTCGACTTCCCGTGGGAGCCAGACTTCCTGCTGTGGTTAGCGCTGCCGCTGACCGGCGCGATCCTGCTCTCCCTGTGCGGGGGCTGGCTTGGCGTCCGGCTGTTGAAAGGCAAAGCGCTGTTCCGCGGCTTTAATGGGGTTTAGCCAGCCTGACTCCACCATTATCAAGGCCGGTGCAAACCGGCCTTTTACTTTCCTGCCGGACACTATGCTCTGCCCAACCTCTTTTCACCTGCCGAGGGAGCAAAGGCGCAGGATAATCCTTGGTGACTGAGGAATGATAAGGGTATTATTGGCGGCAAGCTAAGCTAAGGATGGAATGATTATGTTGCATTTGCTTGATGTGAATTATAGTTTTCTTTCTGAATTAAAATCAAAAGAGCTATTCACGCTGAGAAAAAAGGTGTTTAAAGATCGGCTTAACTGGCTGGTCAATGCTGAAAATAATATGGAGTCGGATGAATATGATAATCCCCGCACGACTTATATTTTCGGTATTTATAAAGAGATCTGTATCTGCAGCCTGCGATTTATCGAAATTAAATACCCTAATATGATTACCGGCACATTTAAAAACTGGTTTAAAAATGTTGAGCTACCGCAGGGGAATTATGTGGAAGCCAGCCGTTTGTTTATCGACAAAGAGCGTGTTCAAAATCTGGAACTTCGCCAGCAGCCGGTAAGTGCTCTGCTGTTTCTTTCCATGATTAATTATGCCCGCCACTATGGCTATGAGGGGATATACGCCATTGTGAGCCATCCCATGTATCTGATCTTCAGAAAATCAGGCTGGGATGTCTCGGTAGTGGAGCAGAGCAAATCGGAGAAGCAAGAGAATATCTATCTGATTTTCATGCCGGTGGATGAAGGAAACCAGAAAACCCTGATGTCGCTGGTGGAGTCCAGGGTTCCTTCACTCCGCTGTGAACTGGACAGCTGGCCGCTAACCTTCCCCATCAGGGAGAACAGGCCTGATCAGATTTAGCTCAATACCAAGCCGGATGGCGTGTTTTGCATTGGTCACGCCAAGCTTCTTCACCGCATTCCCCATGTGATACTTCACCGTGGTCAGCTTGATACCCAGGATAAGAGCGATCTCCTGATAGGATTTCCCCACGCTGGCCCAGTAGATGATCTCATTTTCCCGGTTCGAAAAAATCTCACGGGTATTCATCTCTTCAAAATCAGCTTTTCTGGCCTGCTCCTGATAGAGCTGAGTCAGTTTTTCATGGGTGGTGATTAAGATCATTTGCAGCTTGTTTTTATTAAGCTGAATCAACTCTTCAATATTGTCGTCGCAGTGCTTATCCAGCATGATCGACAACACAACCAGGTTATTATTATGGTCGTGCAGCACAAAGGTGTAACCATTGATAATATCGTGGTTACGCGCCATATCAAAAAGTTTTGGCACCTTCACCCCCTGATTCAGCATCAGGTTTTCATCCCAGGAGAAAGGCGACAGTCGATACAGAGCAGTCATTAACACCGGATCGATAAACTGGAAGTTGTTCTCTATATAAACCTTAAACCACTCTTGCCGGTTAGAGATAATGCTGAAATCCGCAGGATTTCTTTTACTCATAATGGCATAGGCATATTTAATGTTATTGAACTGAACCAGTTTTCTTTCCAGATAATCCTTGATTGACGTGTTAATAGCCTGATTATTAAAAAATAATTTAGCCATGTCATTATCTCCCTGGGAAAATAGTGCTTCCATCGATGATGCGCGACTTTAACATATATTTAATCTTTCGCATAACCCTAAGGGCAGCATAGAGGGATCAACAGCACCGCTTGATAAAGCGTTAGAGAGGGGAGAGAACATTCAGGAAAAACGGGGTGTTACGGGCAGATTTAGAGGGTGAACCAGATCGCACTCGGGAAGCAAAAGGAAAGATTACTTTACCTTTTGTAACGCTTCCGGCTTGGTACTGGTTCCCTTGGTGTTGGCAAATTAAATCTAATGTACTAATAATCAAGAATATTTATATTTTTTCTTCCTGAATACAATACGATTTTCAGAAGCGAATAGATAGCCATACTTAAGTACAGTAGCGCACTGTCCTTTATCTGCCCTGGCAGGAAAATCGCCCTTTGCCGGGCGATTTATCCGCGCCAGATTTACGCCTCCAGCTTCTCCACCGCCCAGGCGATGCCGCTGGCATACTCTTCCGGCAGTTGAGTAACCAGGTTGTTTAACGCTTTCTGAAGAGAAGGTTTACTGATATCAGAAAGGTTCAGGTGACCCACTTTACGTCCGGGACGCACCTCTTTTTCATACCAGTGCAGATGCACCAGCGGCTGATGCAGCCAGGCCAGGTTCAGCGCTGTGCCAATCAGGTTCACCATCACCGATGGGGTACTGACCACCGGCGTCGGTAGCGGCAGGTTCAGAATCGCCCGCAGATGCAGCTCGAACTGGCTGATGGATGCGCCATTCTGTGTCCAGTGGCCGCTGTTATGTACCCGGGGAGCCAGTTCGTTAATCAGCAGCCCTTGCGGCACCACGAAACACTCCATCGCCATCACACCGACATACTGCAGCTCATCCATAATGGCTGACAGCATGGTTTCAGCCTGTTTTTGCCGGGCAGGATCGGGTTCAGGCAACACAACGCTGGTGCGCAGGATCCCCTCCTGATGCAGATTGTGAGTCAGCGGATAAAATACGGTGCTGCCATCGTGGGCGCGGGCGCCAACCAGAGAAACTTCACCTGAGAAATTAATACCCTGTTCAACAATGCACTCGCCGTAACAGTCAGCTGGCAGACTCTCTGTTTCACCAGCCCGTAAACGCCACTGACCCCGGCCATCATAACCCCCTGTACGGCGCTTAACGATCGCCAGCTCGCCCAGGGAGGCAAAGACCTGCGGCCATTCTGCCTTCTCTGCCAGCAGCTGCCAGGGCGCTGTTGCCAGGCCCAGTTGATCAAGGAGCTGCTTTTGCGTCAGCCGGTCGGCCAGACGGGGAAAAATGTCGCGGTTCACAAACGCCGTATGGTTCGCCAATTCGCGCGTCAACGCGGTTTCGGGCCAGCGCTCGATTTCGGCAGTAATCACGCTTTGATGGATTGGCAGCGCTTCCGGCTCAGCGTCCAGCCCGACAGGATAAACAGCGATACCCAGCGGTTCACCCGCCTGGCGCAGCATACGGCCAAGCTGACCATTGCCTAATACGCAAACCGGCTTCATGCTTCCTCCCGCGGGTCCGGGTTATTCAACACTTCATCCGTCTGCGTCTGACGCCAGTTGGCCAGTCGCGAAGAGAGGTCGGCATCATGGATAGCCAGAATTTGCGCCGCCAGTAAAGCGGCATTGGCCGCCCCGGCTTTACCGATGGCCAGCGTGCCCACCGGAATGCCGCGTGGCATCTGCACGATAGAGTAGAGGCTGTCCACGCCGCTCAGTGCCGCACTCTGCACCGGCACGCCCAGCACCGGCACCAGCGTTTTCGCTGCCAGCATGCCCGGTAAATGCGCTGCCCCGCCTGCGCCCGCGATAATCACCTGAATACCGTTATCCGCAGCCTGTTCGGCAAAGCTGAACAGCTTGTCCGGCGTACGGTGTGCTGAAACCACTTCACACTGGAAGGGCACGGCCAGGCTGGTGAGAATGTCCGCGGCAAATTGCATGGTTGCCCAGTCACTTTTGGAACCCATAACAATAGCAATGCGGGCCGGTGCGGCGTTGGATGACATGCGGGTCTGACTCCTGTGATTTGACATACATCATCTGACTGCCCAGGCACTCAGATGGGAAGGGCAAAGAGAATAGCATGACTGTGCAGCAAGGAAAACGTTTGCCCAGGCTTCAGGCGGGCATTTGCCCCATTTTTTTGCCGGTCAGAAAGGGAAGGAAATAAGCGTGGTTTCATGCTCGCTGACGAGGATCATCGAGCCTTCAGTATGCCAGGCACCCAGCACCAGGCGTTTAGCGGGTAGACCGTTTACTTCAAGCTGATGAACGGCAGGACGATGAGTGTGACCGTGAATTAAGGTGTTCACCCGCTGGCGGGCCATCGTCTCTTTTACAGCCTGAGCATTCACATCCATGATGGCACTCGCTTTACTGCTGTTAGCCTCTTTACTGCCCGCACGCATTTTTACCGCAATACGCTGACGGACAAACAGCGGCAGAGCCAGAAACAGCTTTTGCAGCCAGCGCTGCTGCACCTTGCGCCGGAAGCGCTGATAACCTTCATCATCGGTACATAACGTATCGCCGTGCATAATAAGGATCTGTTTATTGTAGAGCGTCACTACCTGCTCTTCCGGCAGCAACGTCATGCCGCTGGCAGCCGCAAAGCGACGACCTATCAGAAAGTCACGATTACCGTGGATAAAGTAGCAGGGGATGTTTTGTTGCTGAAGCTCGCGCAGTGCGGCGGCGATCTCAGCGTGCAGCGGCTCAGGATCGTCATCGCCAATCCAGGCTTCAAACAGGTCGCCGAGGATATAGAGCGCCTCCGCTTTCAGCGCATCGCGGCGTAAAAAAGCAAGAAAACCGGCAGTAATTGCCGGTTCTTCTTTGCACAGATGCAGATCTGCGATAAACAGCGCGTGAGGCATTATTCGCTGACGGTGACTTTCTGGATCACAACGTCATCTTTAGGCACGTCCTGGTGCATGCCGCTACGGCCGGTAGCCACTGCTTTGATTTTCTCAACAACGTCCATGCCTTCAACCACTTCAGCAAACACGCAGTAACCCCAACCCTGCAGGCTTTCGTCGCGGAAGTTCAGGAAGTCGTTGTCTGCCACGTTAATGAAGAACTGCGCGGTAGCGGAGTGAGGCGCCTGAGTGCGCGCCATAGCCAGCGTACCTTTGGTGTTTTTCAGGCCGTTGCTGGCTTCGTTGCGGATCTCTTCTTTGGTTGCTTTCTGGATCATGCCCGGCTCGAAGCCGCCGCCCTGAACCATGAAGCCGTTGATAACACGGTGGAAAATGGTGTTGTCGTAGAAACCTTCACGGCAGTAATCCAGGAAGTTTGCAACTGTAGCTGGCGCTTTGTCATCGAAGGTTTTGATAACGATATCGCCATGATTTGTCTGGAAAGTGACCATATTCTCATCCTGTAAAGGTTGGAGTGGTGAATGGGAAGGCGGTGCCGGCGACCTTGCGATGCCAGCACGCTATTAACAGAGGGCTTTTATATCACAAAATGTGATGACGAGTCAGCACCACTGCATAAAGCTGGCGGGGTCAAAGGCTGATCTCATTCCCTACAGAATAAAGCGCACGCCTGGCTTTATTTGTTTATTAACGCGCTTTGACAAGTGGTTATTTGTTGCGCGGTACAATAAAATGCGGTACACCACGCATTAAAGAAAAAACAGAAGATGCGGCAGGGCTGATGGGGCTAATATTACCTTCATCGCCAAAAGTTAATACCCTGGCAGGAGGATATATGAGCGATCTGTTGCGACGTGGGCTGGGCAAACTGTTAGCTGCGCCCGGGAAAATGATGCAAAACGCTACACGTCAGGATGTGCAGCAATCTGTTGAGAGTAAAATTACCACCGATGCAAACGGCAACGCCTCGTTAAATATGAACAACCGACAGGTGCAGGCTTCTATGCGCGCCCGAATGGAAGAGCTGGCCAGAAAAGGATAAGGTTAACCGATGGGGCCTCTGGTTATCATGATTGTTCTGGTTTGTGGGTTTTGGTATACGGAAAATCATTATCAATCCCGGATCCGTCAGGCAAGAAGCAACGGCTGGGCCTCCTATTTTTATGTTGCCATGCACGGCTGCAAATTCGCTATTCAGGGATTTGGGTTGGTGCTGGGCTTTCTTCTGCTGCTGCTGTTACTCACCGCTATTATCGAACTGCTCGGATTGATCTGGCCTGCGCTCCACGCCGATCTCTATTCATGGCTCACTGAGATCACCTTCCTGACTTATCCGCTCTTTTTCTGGCTCTCCTTAGGCGCTTCTGCTCTTATCGCTTATGAGGCGGGAATAAAAGCCAGGCATCAAATTGAGGATGAGAGCAAACGGCAGGCCGCTTATCGAGAGGTGGCTGCGCAGGATGGCGTAGAGTCACTGTTACTCCAGGCTATAGATGAAGACAAGCTGGTGTTTGTCACCCTGAAATCGCGAAAAGTTTATATCGGTTACGTCGCAGCTCCGCGAACTGAACATTCTCAGACTCAGCATCTCGCTATTATTCCCTACATCAGCGGCTACCGCGATAAAGACACGCTTCGTTATTACGAGCAGCATCGCTACTATGAGCTCTATCTGAGCGAAGATATTACCGCTGATTCTGTTCCCCTTAATCTTCAGCATTTCCGGCATGTCATCCCGATGGAACAGGTTGAGACCGTCTCGCTGTTTGATACAAAAATCTATAAAATTTTCGATCTCTTTTCTGAGAAAGCGCCCCCTTTCACGTCCGATCCCGGTGCCGCCGTTTCGGTAGAAAATGATGCTGGCTGATTAAGGATCTTTTGCCGAAGCCTGCCGTCAGTCATACGCTTTATTGTTGACTGAATGAGTGTTCAGAACCTGACCACGTATCAGGCGTTTCACCACGTTGCGGGCTGGACCAGCTTGCTTTGCGTGGCGCTTACGATAACAATACGGCAGAATATACCACTGGTTTTAACCCGCACACGTCAAAACGGAATGTCTCAATGCTAAAGATTTTTAATACCCTGAGTCGTCAAAAAGAGGAATTTAAACCTATTCATGCTGGTCAGATCGGCATGTACGTGTGCGGCATTACCGTTTACGACCTGTGTCACATTGGCCATGGCAGGACCTTCGTCGCCTTTGATGTGGTGGCTCGCTACCTGCGTTATCTCGGCTACTCGCTGAAATATGTGCGTAATATCACCGATATTGATGACAAGATCATCAAACGCGCCAATGAAAACGGCGAAACGGTGGAAGTGCTGACCAACCGGATGATTGCGGAGATGCACAAGGACTTCGCTGCGCTGAATATCCTGCCACCCGATCAGGAACCCCGTGCCACGCGCCATATTGCAGAGATCATCGAGATCGTCGCTAAACTGATCGATCGCGATCATGCGTACGTTGCCAGCAATGGTGATGTGATGTTCTCCGTCACCAGCGATCCCGATTACGGTCTGCTATCCCGCCAGGATCTGGATCAGCTGCAGGCTGGCGCCCGCGTGGAAGTGGAGGCCAACGTCAAGCGTAATCCGATGGATTTCGTGCTGTGGAAAATGTCCAAAGCTGACGAGCCAAGCTGGCCTTCTCCGTGGGGCGCAGGCCGTCCGGGCTGGCATATCGAGTGTTCAGCCATGAATTGCAAACAGTTGGGCGAGCATTTTGATATTCACGGCGGCGGCTCCGATCTGATGTTCCCGCATCACGAGAACGAAATTGCCCAGTCTTCCTGCGCCCATGACGGCCCATACGTGAACTACTGGATGCACTCCGGCATGGTGATGGTAGACCGCGAAAAGATGTCCAAATCGCTGAACAACTTCTTCACGGTGCGCGACGTGCTGGAATATTTTGATGCGGAAACCGTTCGCTACTTCCTGATGTCCGGCCACTATCGCAGCCAGCTGAACTACGGCGAAGAGAACCTGAAACAGGCCCGTTCCGCGCTGGAACGCCTCTATACCGCCATACGTAATACTGACGCTCAGGCAGCCCCAGCCGGTGGCGAAGTGTTTGAAGCCCGTTTCCGCGAAGCGATGGATGATGACTTCAACACGCCGGAAGCCTATTCCACCCTGTTTGATATGGCGCGTGAAGTGAACCGTCTGAAAGCGGAAGATATGGCGGCGGCCAACGCTCTTGCAGCAAAATTGCGCGAGCTGGCTGGCGTGCTGGGACTGCTGGAGCAGGATCCGGAACTGTTCCTGCAAAACGGCGCGCAGAGCAATGATGACGAAGTGGCCGAGATCGAAGCGTTGATCAGAATGCGACTGGAAGCCCGCAGAGATAAAAACTGGGCGCAGGCAGATATGGCCCGCGATAAGCTGGTGGCTATGGGCATCGTGCTGGAAGATGGCCCGCAGGGAACCAGCTGGCGCCGCAAGTAATCTCAATGCGTATCACTATCAGGGGCGAAAGCCCCTTTTTCATTTCAGTCTGAATTGCCCATCAGCACATAAGTGCTTATTAACAGAAAGAATGATGCGGTTCAGGCCGATTCCCGTGCGATAAGCTGTCCGGAAAGCGTGATACGTTGCGTTTGCAGTTCCGGATCTTGCAGCTTGCGGATCATCAGCGCGGCGGCCTGTCGTCCTGACTCTTCACTGGCAGAAGAAACATACGTAAACGACGGCGAGGTCAGATTAACGTGCAGCATATCTTCAAAGCCGATCAGCGCCACCTGCTGGGTTAAAAACACATCTTTGCCTACGGTGCGCCCCACATGATGAATACCGGCAATCGAGCCAATCATGGCATTGGGAGAGTGGCAGAGCAGGGCGGTAAAGGTGTTATGTTTTTCCAGCAATTGCCGGGTAGCGATACCCGCTGCACGCGTATCATCACTACAGGCGGGTGTCGCTTCTTCCCTTAAGATCAGACCATACTGGTTCATGGCACTGCGAAATCCTGCAAGACGCTGCTGGCGGATGAGATCGCCTTCGGTACCGCCTATATAGGCGATCTGACGGTGGCCGCGCTCTATCAGATAGCGCACGGCCAGACTCGCTGCCTGGCGATTATCGCGCATCACCAGATTGCACTCTTCTACCAGCTTCAGCTGAGAAACCACCACCAGCGGTAGTGAACAGTCGCGAATTTTTTCGGGCAAATGTGATGACCGCACGTCACAGGAGAGATAAATCACCCCGGCCACCCCCTGCTGCCTGAACGAGAGCAGGCAGCGCTCAAGATGTTCATCCTCGTTAAGCGGCTGGCCGAGAAAAACCATATAACCCTGTTTTTCCAGCTCCTGAACGAGGCTTGCCATCACTTTAACCGAAAAGCTGTCGCTGAAATCCCGCAGGATCAGTCCGATAAGATTGGAGGTATTTGAACGCAGGTTTGCGGCGGCGACGTTATGGACATAGCCAATATCGTTAATAACGGCCTGAACTTTCTCTATAGTCGCGTCCGAAATTTTTCCTTTGCGACGCAGCACCAGAGAGACGGTAGAAACCGATACGCCCGCGCGTTTTGCGACATCTGTGATACTGACTTTCTTCAAATCCCCTCCCTGAAATCGCGTCCCTGTCCGCCTGAAATGACAACGTCCCCCAGATTACAGGAGACGTGTCAGACTGACATCTTATTATTTGCCCGTCCTGTCAGACATGCTTTGGGCAATAAATTGTGCCCTCGCACCGAAAATCACCTGAATGCCATTGTCACCGACGAAGACCACGCCGCGAGCCCCAAGACTGTTCAGCCCGTCTCTGTCCACCTTCTCGCTCTCCGCTACTTCAAGGCGCAGACGAGTGATACAGGCACCCACGGAGTCGATGTTTTTCGCACCGCCCAACAGAGTAATAATTTCGGTAGCCAGTTCGTCATCGGTTTTATCATCAGTCGTGGCAGTCACTTCTGAACGTCCTGGTGTTTTAACATCTAAACGACGGATGACGAACCGGAAGGTGAAGTAATAGATAAACGCCATCGGCACGCCGACAATCACGGCGTCCAGGTAGTTGGTTTGATAGCCGTTAAACGAGGGCAGAATGCCGAAGGAGATATAGTCAATCAGGCCTGCGGAGAACGATTTAGCAATATGTGCATGCAGCAGGTACATCGACATATAAGCCACGCCAGCCATGATGGCGTTAAAGACGTAAAGGACAGGCGCAACAAAAATAAAGGTAAATTCTACCGGCTCGGTGATCCCGGTCAGGAAGCAGGTCAGAGCTGCGGAGAAGAGAATACCGGAGGCGATTTTCTTATTTTTGGTGTGCGCTTCATGATACATCGCCAGACAGGCGGCAGGCAGCGCGAACAGCATCAGCGGGAACTCGCCCTGCATAAACTTGCCCGCATTCTGATAGGTATCACTGCTGAAGGTTTTGCTTCCTTCTTCCAGCATTTTGAACCAGATAGTTTGGTCGCCGTGGATCACCTGGCCACTCAGGGTTGTATAGTCGCCAAACGAGTACCAGAAAGAGGGATACCAGATATGGTGCAGACCGAGCGGAATCAGCGCGCGTTCGACCAGGCCAAAGATAAAGGTTGAGGCGGCCTGGTTATTGCCGTTAACGACCACGGAGAGCGCATCGATTCCGGTCTGGACATGCTGCCAGACATACGGCAGCAACAGCCCCAGCACGAAGGAGAGAAAAGCTGTTGCAATGGCAACGAAGCGCTTACCCGAGAAGAAACCTAGAAATTCCGGCAGTTGCAGGGTGTGAAAACGGTTATAGCACCAGGCCGCGAGAATACCGCAGATCAATCCACCAAACACGCCCATTTGCAGTGTCGGGATCCCTACCACCATGGCGTATTTTCCGCCCTGGGAAGCCATCTCCGGCGTAATGCCTAACAGAGTCCCGATGGTGATATTCGTGATAAATACCGATACGGCGGCCGAAAGGGCGGCGATACCTGACTCCGAAGCCAGACCTACAGCTGAACCAATGGCGAACAGTAACGGCAGATTATCGAAAATCACGCCCCCTGCATTCATCATTAGCGGTAGGTGAAACTTGTCGCCGAAGGCCAGCAGCAGCCCTGCGGCCGGAAGCAATGAGATCGGCAGCATCAACGCGCGGCCAATCATGGATAACTTTGATAACGATCTAACAAACCCTGATATCAGACTCATGCTCTCTTCCCCCTGATGGCGCTTTTCACACCCTATTATTGTAGGTAGAACGTTTTAGTAGAACGTTCTACCTATCGTGAGAGAAGTGCGATTTTGCTGCAACAAGATTTTCACATTGAGCAAGAGGAAATAGTGATACTTTGAAGTCGATCGGCAATGGCCTGAGAAGAGGTAAGGTATAGCGCGTGTAGAGGGGAAATGACTAAACTGGATTCGGCGCGAAGATCTTTAGAGAAACCGGCAGCGAAACGCCGCCGGTGATCGGCAGGCTTACGCCGTAACCGTGATGCTTTGACCCTCAAATACCACGGTCTGGCCCGCTACAATCTTGCAGCGTTTGCGGGTTTCCACCACGCCATCGACGGTCACATTGCCTTCCGCAATCAGCGTTTTGGCGCGCGCGCCGCTTTCCACCAGACCTTCCAGCTTCAGCAGATCGCAGAGATCGACATGGGGATGTTTACCTAAAGAGAACGTTGCCATTATTTTACTGCTCCATCATGAAATTCTTCGCAGGCCTGCAGGGTATTCTGAATCAGCGTCGCCACGGTCATCGGACCCACGCCGCCTGGAACCGGGGTGATATAAGAGGCGCGCTCTGAAGCCGCCGCGAAATCGACATCACCCACCACTTTACCGCTTTCAAGGCGATTGATACCCACGTCAATCACCACCGCGCCTGGCTTGATCCAGTCACCCGGAATAAAGCCTGGTTTACCTACCGCGACCACCAGCAGATCGGCATGCTCCACATGGAAGCGCAAATTTTTGGTGAAGCGATGGGTGACGGTGGTAGTGCAGCCAGCCAGCAGCAGCTCCATGCTCATCGGGCGTCCGACAATGTTAGAGGCGCCAACCACAACGGCGTTCATGCCAAAAGTATCGATGTTGTAACGCTCCAGCAGCGTCACGATGCCGCGAGGCGTACACGGACGCAGCTTTGGCGCACGCTGGCAGAGGCGGCCAACATTATAAGGGTGGAAGCCATCCACATCTTTCGAGGGCGCGATGCTCTCCAGCACTTTTACGTTATCGATGCCTGCCGGCAAGGGCAGCTGCACCAGGATCCCATCGATTTCGCTGTCGTTATTCAGCTTGTCGATCAGTTCTAACAGATCGGCTTCGCTGGTGGAGGCGGGCAGATCGTAAGAGCGGGAGAGGAAGCCGACCTCTTCACAGGCGCGGCGTTTGCTGCCGACATAAATCTGCGAAGCGGGGTTCTCACCCACCAGCACAACTGCCAGGCCGGGAGCACGCTTTCCGGCCGCCAGACGCTGCTGAACTTTTTCCGCAACCTCTTGACGCACCTGCTGCGCAATCGTTTTACCGTCAATAATCTTTGCTACCATCAGAGAGGGGATCCATCTGTGTTGAGTTAATACGGGGATTGGTGCCTATTTTGTCAGAAGCGGGCGCTGCTGTCAGGCACAGTTTCAGGCAAGACTGCTCAATAGTGCAGCAACAGACCGCTTCCGCCCGATAAATCGTTGACTCAGCAGGTTCGCACCGTATAATTCGCCTCAGTTCTCCATGCGCCCTTAGCTCAGTTGGATAGAGCACCGGCCTTCTAAGCCGTAGGTCACAGGTTCGAATCCTGTAGGGCGTACCATTACTTTTCAATGAGTTACCCACCTTCTCCTGACTTCAAATTTTCCTTGTGGGACAGATTTGGGACACGGACATTAAAAATCGCATCAATTTAACGTGCATGCCCGGTCAAATGGTTCGGCGCCAGATGAGCATAACGTTGTACCATCTTAATGCTTTCCCATCCCCCCATATCCTGCAACGCGGATAGTAGAACGCCAGCCTGAATCAACCAGCTTGTCCAGATATACCTGAGGTCGCGAAATCTAAAATCCTCTATTCCCGCTCGCGGTAAAGCTGCTCTCTATGATTCCTGCAGAAAATATACTCTGTTGTATGAATGTCTTTTTCTATTCATAGGGACAGGAACCCAAACCAGTTTCTGCAATCGCCCGCCCCGTCACCCGACCATTCTTACTCTCCGGGCTTCCCTGCCCACACTCCTGTTAATCAAAAGAACAGTAGCCGCCTTTATGATGTGAGCCAGTTCCACCATGTGGATGCTGACCTTTTGGGCAGGCAAAAGCTGAGGCTGACATCATGCCCAGCACTGAAACCAGAAGGATTGCTGTGATTTTTTTCATAATTATTCCTGTGTAGTCTTGCCGAAGGGGAAAGCCCCCACTGTTAATATACACTTAAGTATGGCAACAGGGATCCTGATAAAAGATCAGCTTTTTGCATCGTCTTAAAGACTCATCATGTCAGGATTCTTGCTGGCGAATACGTGTGGGGACTGGGGGTGATCCAGGAAAAAGGGGGGAATAGTTTGCCAGATCTTCGGCACAGGTGGCTCCGGCTCACGCCATTTATCGGAACTCCTGACTATTTAATAGCGGTGAACGAAGTTCTGATTGTTGATATTGAAGAGTATTTGTTTTTTACTGGGTCTGATTGGTGACTATAACTCAACCAACAGAGGATTTATGACCATGGCTAACGCGCAAGAAGAAGTGGTGAAAGTGCTGGGCGAAGCTGTGCATCAGGTTCTGGCAGAGGGCAGGGAGCTGTCAAACGATAGCGTGCGTGAGATGGCGCTGTTGCTAAGTGAGGTTGATGACGATCTGTCAGTAGAGTCTGCGCTGAGTGAGCTGCATTTGTAGTCAAAAAAAACCCGACCATAAAGGTCGGGAAAGAAGTGATTATTACTCTTGAACCACACCCGCAATCATCTGCGTGTGTAGATTAACCAGCCTACGCGGCATCTGGGGCAAATACTCCAGGGAGATTCTTAGGTTTGAAAGTTCAGAGTTTTCTGGTGATGAGGACAGGTATTGCTGACGTGAGGGGACCTGCTGCAGCAGGGACAAAAAAGCCCGCAACGAGGCGGGCTAAGTTTTGCTGTGGTTCATCTTTTATTTTTTCATCCGTCAGCTTGCAGCATCAGGCGAACACATTATCGACAATCCCCTCTAAAACTTGAGGGAGAGACAGGTACAAAAAGTGCTCAAGAGGGGCTGAAGTGGTTTTGTGAGATGAAATTCACTCTCTGACAATAATGTTATTCCCGGGGCAGGCCACGGTTAATCACCCTACGAAATCGGCCCACAAAAAAGCCCGCGTCTGGCGGGCTGTACCGGCAGGCTGCTATCAGGCAGCCATCTTTCTGCAGGCTTCAGCACAGGCATGGCACGCTTTGGCGCAATGCTGGCAGTGATCGTGCTGATGTTTACCGCATTCATCCCCGCACTGCTGGCAAATTTCGGCGCAGAGCGCGCACAGTTTTTTGGCTGAGTCACTTTCAAGCGCCATAAACTGTGCCGAAAGCCGACAGATGTTCGCGCACTGCATATCAAGACGGATGCAGTCGCGCATCATTTCAAGGTTTTCTTCATTAAGGCATGAGGCCGCACAGTTATCGCATGCCGCAGCACACAGGTAACAGGCATCAATACACTCCTGATATTGCGTAAGCATAATCTCTCCTCCGTTAAAAAGTACCCCTTAAGCCTGGAAGAAAATCATGATTATTCAAATATCGCAGGTCTTATATCTTTTTTTGATAACTAACCATGGGGCTGCAAACCGGCCTCAATAGCTTCCTGCAAAGCGAGCTGTCGGGACTCAATGCGGTCGTTTTGTGTGCCCAGAAAATAGGTTTCTCCCTGATGATAAACGGCGAGGGTATTGTATTCCGGAACGGTAGGATGCTGTCCGGGAGGTCTTCTTCCACCCAGGCTTTGTATCTCCAACTCAACCGGAGAAACTTTTCCGCCATCGCTCAGGGGGGTGGGGAAGGCTCTTACCTCTCCCTTGTTTTGCCCATCCAGAAAGTAACACTGATAATCGCTCATCACGCCTCCAAAATCGTTAGCCAGGCAATGATTATAGCGTGCAATTTCAGAGCCTGAAGTCTGATGCGGCGCTGAAAATAATTCCGCAGGGTGCAAATCTCTGGCTTCTGTCGCGCCGTTGATTTAAGGCGTTTACCAGCCGGGGCTTTCTGAGAGACGAAAAAAAGCCTGCTCAGGAGCAGGCTTCTTCTCACTTGCAGGATAGTAGGAGTATCCTGCCTGTTCATGAATTCTGTGTGTACAAAAAAACCTGCGTTACACAGGTATAGAATCGGTACAAGGGGTAATCAAATTCTCAGCTCATCTGAGATGAGAGTCCCCACCATACAGTGATATGTTCAGATAGATACTGTAGATTGATATTTAGCCAGCAATGCGCACGATAAGTATGTTTTCAAAATTTATCGCGCGCAGAAAAGGCTACTTCGCTTCCAGATCCTTCCTGTTATCCAGCGTCTCTTTATACTCATCCAGGAACATTTTTTCCGAGGGATCGAGTCGGTCCATGCCGCTGGTAAAGCGATGCCAGTAAGGATAGCGGGGCGCCGGGCGCGTAACCTGTTCAATCCGTTTGCGCTGCGCTTCACTCAGTGTCAGCTCCGCAGCAGCCAGATTTTCCCGCAGATGTTCTTCGGTACGGTTGCCAATAATCAGCGAACTGATGCCGGAGCGGGTCAGCAGCCAGGCCAGGCAGACCTGCGCCGTAGAGGCATTCAGCTCCTGCGCCACCTCACCCAGTACGTCAATGACGTTCCACGCATGCTCCATGTCGTGAACGTAGGGTTCAGGCCAGCCATTACCCTGGCGCGAGCTGTCCGGCGTTTTTTGATGACGTTGTACGGTACCCGTCAGTAAACCTTCGCCCATTGGTCCCCAAATCAGCGTGCCGATATTCTGGTCCAGCGCCATGGGCAGCAGCTCAAATTCTGCCTCACGCGATTCCGGCGTGTAATAGATCTGTTGGCTGACAGGACTATTGAGATGGTTTCGTTCTGCGCTGCCCAGCGTTTTCATCATCTGCCAGGCGGTATAGTTAGAGGTACCGAAGTAGCGAATTTTGCCGCTCTGGATCAGCTCTTCAAGCGCCCGCAGCGTCTCTTCAACCGGCGTAATGCCATCCCAGTTATGGATCTGGTAGAGATCGATATGGTCTGTTTTCAGACGGCGCAGGCTGTTTTCGCACGCTTTGATCAGATGGAAGCGACTGGCACCGCTGTTATTCGGATCTTCACTTAACGGGCTACGCGCTTTGGTCGCCAGAATAACGCGGTCGCGCTGACCTTCCAGCGCTTCACCTACCACTTCTTCAGCGCCGCCCAGCGAGTAGAGATCGGCAGTGTCTACAGTATTAACGCCCTGTTCCAGCGCGATATCCAGGAAGCGGCGTGCCTGGCGGACATCCACATTGCCCGTTTTTTCAAAACCCGATTTTCCGCAAAAGGTCAGCGTTCCCAGCGTCAGTTCTGACACCAGTAAACCGGAACGGCCAAGTTGTCTGTATTTCATTGCTTTCTCCTGTTTTTAAGTCAGGAAAAAAGCATAGTTCATTTAGATTGCTTGTCTGAATAAAGCCGAAGAATAATGTCGATCAAAGCAATTAGTACCGCCAGTAATTTTATGATTCACCTGGCATACTTATCTCCATTAATAAGCTGCTCAGGACAATAAGATTGATAATTCGTTCAGATTAATTTCAGGTGACACTATTTATTCAGTCTCGCTTATCAGGATGATATCCTCATTAAATTGTTGTTACATTTTTACATCTCTTAATCACAATATTATTTTTTTGCTCGTCTACCATTGTAAGTGTGAAAGCGAAGTGTGTAGTGCAGGTAGCAAAAGGGTACTCAACCACTGGCGGATTAAATTTTCTCTGAAGGAGTTTCTATATAATGGGAAAGAGTGAAAAGCCATTGGCCGAACAGTCTGATTACAGTGAGACGTTACCCTTAGCTGAAGAGCAGGCGGAGATTGTTAAGCACCGCCATGTGGATGCTACAGTTCAGGTAAGCCGCACTACCCACACCCGGCAGGAGGAGCTGGCCACTGAACTGATGCAGGAAGAAGTTCATATTAAGCATATTCCTTTTAATAAAAGGTTAGCCGATGATGAAATTCCGCAGATGCGTCAGGAAGGAGACCTGCTAATTATTCCTGTTATTGAAGAAGAAGTTGAAATTGTTCGTCGGAAAGTTCTTAAGGAAGAAATACACATCCTTAAAAACACGACATCGGAAAAATATACGCAGGATGTTACTCTGCGACATCAGGAAGTCACCATCATCAAAGACGAAAACTGATTAACCAAACTACGAGGATCTATTTTATGGCACACGAAAAAATCGTAACCGCATTCAACCAGATTCAGCAGGCAGAATCGGCCAAACAAAGATTGATCGTCGAAGGTATTGCAGAAAAAAATATTGATATTATTTCAGGTGAGCGCCTGAAGGTGGAAGGGAAAGAGATCCGCCATCCAAGTTTCTGGCAGCGACTGTTCGGCGACGACGTTGATGATAATAATGCAGCCGAGTACAGCAAAGCGATGCAGGCAGGCGGTGTGCTGCTGGCAGTAAGAGCGCCTAAAGATCAGGCCAGCCATATTGAAGATGAGCTTTCAGCCTTTGCAGCTGACTACGCCTCCACCGAAAACGATCGCGGCCCGCTAAGCGGCGGTGAGTTTGCTGGCGAAACTAATGACCGTCTGGGTTCACCAACAGGCAGTCTGGCAGAAAAAAATGACTCTTTAACAGCGAACAGTAATTTATCAGGTGTCGGTGAAACGTTTGGTGCCGGGCGTGATTCGCTGAACAGCGTTGATGCTGAGCGTGAAGGCCTGAAACTGGCTGAAGAGAATATTGAAATCGGTAAGCGTCAGGTAAGCGATGGCGCAGTGAAATTACGTCGTTATACCGTTGAAGATGAAGTGGCCGAAGATGTCTCGCTTTATGAGCAGCATGCTGAGGTCTTCCGCAGAGCGGTAGATGAGCCAGCTTATCTGAATGATGTGGACTGGTCAGATAAAACAGTTGTTGTGGAAGAGTCTCACGAAGTCCCAACCGTGGCGAAAACTGCCCGGGTTAAAGAAGAAGTTGGACTGCGTGGCGAAGAGACGGCCCGTGTAGAAACCGTTAAAGACAGCGTGCGTCGTCAGGAAGTGGAAGTTGAACGCGCTGGCGAAGAGCGCCTGACAGACAATGTGACCGGAAGTCTGACAGATGATGTTAACGGTACTAAAAAGTTCTGATATGAACATCAAGAGTGAGGCTGTGAGTTAAATTCAGCTCTCAACAGTGCGAAACAGCAAGAGGCGCCGTGCAAACGGCGCTTTTTTTTGCTCTTTATTGCCAGTAATCCTGTCAGGCGCAGATGAATGCATTACGCTTTAGGCATGTGAAATATCTGCGAGAGAATTATGCTTCTGCTGTGCAACGTTTTGATTGTCGTCGTCACCATTATCATCATGGAGATTGTCGCTACCGTTTCTCACAAATATATCATGCACGGCTGGGGGTGGGGCTGGCATCACTCGCACCATAAACCGCATGAAGGCGGGCTGGAGCTGAACGATCTCTATGCTGTGCTCTTTGCGGTACTGGCGGTGGTGCTGATCTGGCTGGGCAGCATCGGGTACTGGCCGCTGCAGTGGATTGGCGCAGGGATGACGGCCTATGGCGCGCTCTACTTTATCGTGCATGACGGGCTGGTTCATCAGCGTTGGCCCTTCCGCTATATTCCGCGCAAAGGCTATCTGAAAAGATTATACATGGCCCACAAGCTGCACCACGCCGTGCGTGGCAAAGAGGAGTGCGTCTCTTTTGGTTTTCTCTATGCGCCGCCGCTGTCTAAGCTCCAGCAGACGCTTCGTCAGCGGCATACAAAATCGTTTAACGAGGACGCTGCCACAGATCCGCAGGACGAGAGGAGGCCTTAGCCCGGCGCGAAGCGATAGCCTGACCAGCACCAGCGATCAGCAAGCTGATTTTTTCCGCCTTGCTGGTGCCCTGGCGCTGTTGCCAGGCATCTTTTCCGGCGTTTCTGATTTTCACCCCAATTTCCCGGTAAACGCCGCGCGCAGTAGCAATCGCCCAGGCTGAACGCAGCGGAAGCCCGTGCAGGCCCGCCTGCGCAGAGTGATAATAGGGTTCCGCTTCCTCAATCAATCGTTGAGCCACGCGGGCCAGAGCGCTGCGCTGCGACGGTTCAACGTAATTATCCAGCGTCAGATTTTCTGCCGCCAGCCACGCCAGAGGAACGTAGCAGCGCCCAACCTGGGCATCCTCCACAATATCCCTGGCGATATTGGTTAACTGAAACGCCAGTCCCAGATCGCAGGCACGATCCAGCACAGCCTCATCACGTACGCCCATTACCTGCGCCATCATCAACCCCACCACACCCGCCACGTGATAACAGTAGCGCAGGGTGTCGTCAAAGGTGAGATAGGTCTCTTCACGCACGTCCATGGCATAACCTTCGAGATGATCAAACGCCAGCCGCGCCGGAATTTCCTGTGCCAGCGCGACCTCCTGAAAAGCGGCGAAGGCTGGCTCGCTCATCGGAGCGCCCTCAAAAGCCCGCGCGGTCTGCTGACGGAGCTCCTGCAAACGCAGCTCCGGCGTGGTTACCGATGCCGGAGCGGGGAAGCGCTGGTCCTCCGTGGACGTAGGGACGGCAAATCCCAGTGCCTGACCGTCAATCACGTCGTCGCAATGGCGGCACCAGGCGTAGAGCATCAGTGCACCGCGACGGGTTTGCGGATCAAACAGTCTGGCAGCGGTGGCGAAACTTTTAGAGCCTGCCTCAATGGTTTCCGTGGCATGGGTCATTAACTGCTGGTTCATCGTGCTGCATCCTCCAGCATCAGGCTGGCCGTCGCTTTTGCCGATCCAATCACGCCGGGTACGCCCGCGCCGGGATGGGTGCCCGCGCCAACCAGATAGAGATTCTCAAAATGGCTGTCGCGGTTGTGCGGACGGAACCAGGCACTCTGCGTCAGGATGGGCTCTATCGAAAACGCAGAGCCGTGATGGGCATCCAGCTCATCGCGGAAGTCGAAGGGGGTGAACATGCGCTGGGTAACCAGCTGCGACCGCAGACCAGGCATATAGCGCTCTTCAAGATAGTCAAAAATACGGTCACGCAGCCGCGGGCCCTCCACCTCCCAGTCAATATCTGCCGTACCCAGATGGGGAACCGGCGCCAGGACGTAGTAGCTTCCGCAGCCCGGAGGCGCAAGAGAGGGATCCGTCACGCAGGGAGCATGAAGGTAGAGTGAGAAATCTTCAGAGAGCATATCGCTGTTGAAAATATCGCTGATCAGCTCTTTGTAGCGTGCGCCGAAGCAGACCGTGTGGTGCGCCAGCTGGTTATGGGCGTGATTGAGGCCGAAGTAGAGCACAAACAACGAGTTGCTCATCCGCTTACCTTTTAGCGCCCCGGCCCGGCTTTTCCCCTGCGGGGTATGACCAAGCAATTTTGCATAGGTGTTTACCACATCACCATTTGAAGCCACCGCCGCAGCGGGAAGGGTACGGCCATCCGCAAGCTCCACGCCGGTGATCTTATTCCCGCTGGCTGCCAGTCTGGTGACCCGGGCGTTGAGCTGAATTTCGCCGCCCATATCCTCAAACAGTTTTACCATGCCCTGCACCAGCGCGCCGGTGCCGCCGCGCGGAAACCAGACGCCCCATTCACGCTCCAGCGCATGGATAAGCGTATAGATGGCAGAAGTGGCGAACGGATTGCCACCCACCAGCAGCGAATGGAAAGAAAAAGCCTGCCGCAGGTGATCTTCTTCAATAAAGGAAGCCACCATGCTGTAGACGCTGCGCCACGCCTGCAGGCGGGCCAGCTGTGGGCCAGCTTTGATCATATCGCGGAACGAGAGGAACGGCACCGTGCCCAGCTTAAGATACCCCTCTCTGAACACCGCCTGCGAGTAGCTCAGGAAACGCCGGTAGCCTTCCACATCGGCCGGATTAAAGCGGGCTATCTGCGCTTCGAGTTTCGCCTGATCATTATCATAATCCAGCACCTTGCCCGACTCCCAGCAGAGCCGATAGAAGGGCGTGACCGGCATCAGCTCTACATAATCAGCGAGCTGTTTACCGCACAGGCTGAACAGCTCTTCAATAGCCGTCGGGTCAGTGATCACCGTGGGACCGGCGTCAAAGGTGAAGCCCTGATCCTGATAAACGTAAGCGCGCCCGCCGGGTTTATCCCGTGCTTCCAGCAACAGCGTGGGAATGCCGGCTGCCTGTAATCTGATGGCTAAAGCCAGGCCGCCAAAACCGGCACCCATAACAATCGTTTTATTCATTAAAAAGCTCGCAAACGGGGTGTTTTCTTCAGCACGGCGCTCAACGCTTCACCAACCGGAACCGGTGGTTTTCCCGTGAGCACGCGAGCCATATCAAAGCAGGTGGGTTTTCCCGCATAAAAGCGGGCAATGAGTCCCTGATCAAGACGATAAAAACGCTGCATCACCTGCCACCGCCGTGCCGGTGAACCGGCCAGAAAAAGCATGCGGTTCAGCAGGCGAAAAAAGCGCTGCTGCTGCCACTGCTGCAGCGCAAAGGTTTTGATCGTCTCGTACAGCGCGCCGCTTTCCAGCACCGGCTGGCTGGCGATCAGGTCTGCCAGCGCTACCGCCAGCGGCAGTGAATAGCCGGTGGTGGGATGGAAAAGCAGGGCGCGCAGGCCGCTGCAGGGCTGCCGCCGATCGTGTTGCCAGACGCTCTCCGGCTTACCGGCCAGCGTGATTGGCAGGTTACCCTGCTCTTCACGCTGCAACGTCTGCAGCACCCACCCTTTATCTGCGGCATAGTGCTGAATGCGTTTGCGCCCTTCATCGACATCAAACGCTTTACTGTCGATATAGTGCGTATCCTCAATCAGTAACGTGTCGGGCGTCAGCGGCAGGGTATAGACAAAACGGTAGCCGTTTAGCTGATCCACGGTGGCGTCCATCAGGATCGGGCACTTCAGGCCATGCGGCTGCTTAAGCTGCCACTGCTGGCCAAGAAAGGATTGATAGCCAATCTGCATGGCAGGATTCGGCTGATAGCCCCGGCCATCAATTACCGTGCGGGCATAAAACGTCTGCCCGTCGTCCAGCACAACGTGCTCAGGCGTAAGGTCAACAATGTGGCTGTTAAGGCGCAGGTTTTCACCCAGCGCCTGGCTCATCATCACGGCAAAATGGTCCGAGGTGAGAGTCAGATAGCCGCCGGGCAGAGTGCGGTTCAGCTCAGGAAAAGCGACCTCGTAGCCTTCCCAGCGATGGGCGACCAGCGGCAGCAGCCACGCAAGCTGCTCGGGTGTGAGATCGCTCTGATGAAATGACCAGGTGTGATTACCGCCTGCCTGCTGGCCCGCCTCCAGCATCAGAATCGATAAAGTCGGCTGACGCTGCAGCAGGCGCCAGGCGATCAGTCCGTTTGCCAGTCCTCCACCGGCGAGAATGACGTCCCATTTTTTCAAAACGTAGCCTCTGTGATCGGGCTGAGCGCCTGGCTGGCAATCTCAGCGGCTCTGGCGGCGCCGCCCGCCGCGGCCAGCTGCTTTTGCATCGCCGATAGTCGCTGTTGATAACTTTCATCATCCAGCACTTTACGCAGATTCTCCGCCAGCGTGTCGCTGGTGCAAAAGCGGGAGACCCGGCGGCCAATGCCGCTCCAGGCCACGCGAGCGGCCACGCCGGGCTGATCGAACGCCAGCGGAACCGTGATAATCGGGGTTCGGGTGCTGACCGCATCGGCCACCGTGTTCAGCCCGCCGTGGGTGATCACCGCCTGCGCCTGTTGCAGCACGGCGGGTTGATCGGCAAAGTCGGTTACCCAGGTTGCCCCTGCCTGCTGCAGCTGTTCGCCTTGCGCGCTGTTCAGCCCGCCGCAATGAGCAATCAGCAACTGGGCATCCAGGCTGCGGCACGCTTTAGCGATAGTTTTGAACAACCTGAAGCGGTGTCCCTGCAGCGTACCGAGCGAGGCAAAGACAAAAGGGCGATCCGCAGAGGCGGGCCAGAACTGGCTGGCGGAAGCGGAGGCTTTTTTGCGCAGCGGGCCGACAGTATAGAAGTTTTCTGGCGGCGCCTTACGGGGAAAATCGAGCGCCGGAATGGTCTGGCTGATCTGCGCCAGCGAAGAGAGGCACTCATGCAATCCTTCGCGGGAAGGGAGACCAAAACGGCGGGCCTGACGATTAATCACTTTGTTGTGACTACGCATCATCCAGTCATAGACGCGCTGGCTGGAGTGATAGATCTTCTGGCTTCTGCGGCTGGTGGCGTAATTAAACGGCATCACCGGCAGCGGCAGGCCCGACTCCCGGTTAACCGGCAACGCACAGGCAACGGAGATAAAGGGCAGCCCCAGCGCTTCCGCTACCAGCCCTCCCGCAGGCTCCATTTGATCGACAATTAAGCCATCTACCGCCAGCTCATTCAGCACCGCAGGCAACGCTTCGCACAGCATATCCGTGTGGCGGGCCATATCTTCAATCAGCGTCAGCACCGCCATGCCACCCGGATGAGAGGCCAGGTGAAGCGTCCGGGCGAGCGTCTCCTCAGGCAGTGGATCCGTTTTAAGCGTATAGAGCGCGGGGCCTTTTTCGCCTAACCAGGGCATGGTTCCAGCCTGCTGGATAAAGGTTACCTTGTGGCCACGCACCATTAATTCCTGAGCCAACGCCTCCAGCGCCTGAAGGTGGCTGTAAAAAGGGGGAGAAATAACGGCATAGTGACTCATGCTGCGCCTCCCGTGTAGAAAATCTCAGCCTGGCGCAGCGCGTTGAGATCGGCGCTGCCGGTGCAAAAGCAGACCGTTTTAAGCTGATCGATAAGCGTGAGGAAAGCGTCATTCAGCGCCTCGCTGGAGAGGGTAGCGCTGGGTAATATCGCCGCCGCCAGGCCAACAAAATCAGCCCCCAGACGCAGAGCTTTGGCGACATCGATGCCGTCGCGAATGCCGCCGGAAGCGACAACGGGCATCCCGGGCAGCGCTTTGCGCACGTCGATAAGCGCCTGAGAAGTGGGGATCCCCCAGTTGGCAAAAGCCATGGCAACGGCACGCTGGCGGGGATCCCGCGCGCGCTCCCCTTCCACCGCCGCCCAGCTGGTGCCGCCCGCGCCCGCCACATCAATCATCGCCACGCCTGCTTCAGCAAGCCGCAGCGCTACCGCAGGTGAAATTCCTGCCCCCACTTCCTTGACCACAACGGGAACGGCCAGTTTGTTGACCAGCTCACCCAGAGCGGCCAGAACCCCGCGCCAGTCGCGGTCGCCATCCGTTTGCAGCACTTCCTGCAGGGGATTGAGATGCACAATCAGCGCATCCGCGTCGATCATCTCTACCGCCCGGCGGGCATAATCAAGGCCTTGCGGGCCACTGATTTGCGCTGCTCCCAGATTCGCCAGCAAAGGGATATCGGGAGCCACGTCGCGTAGCTTTCTGTTGAGGCCATAATCCTCTTTACTCTCCAGGGCGACACGCTGCGATCCCACGCCCATTGCCAGGCCCAGTGCCTGAGCGGTGGCCGCGAGATGCAGATTGATAGCCTGCGCGCGCCGGGCACCTCCAGTCATGGAGCTGATCATCAGCGGCGCCTTAAGCGCTTTTCCGAACAGTGAGGTGCTGATATCAACAGCGTTGAAATCAAGCTCCGGCATTGCACAGTGTGAAAAGCGCCACTGTGCAAAGCCGGTGGCAATCTGACTGACTGCCTGCGCTGGGTTTAATACTATATCCAGGTGATCATTTTTTCGCTGGATCAGTTCCGCGTTCTTCATTGACTCTCCGGTGAAAAAATCCTGTAGGGTCTGGCTGGCATTAACGGAACGCGGCCAGCTGCTGGTTGAACCAGCTGTGCATGAAGTGCCGGGTTGCCTGACCGTGGTGACAAACGCCGTCAAAATAGTGGTCGGCATTCTCAAGATGCGTTTGCAGGCGCTGATGAACCTCTTCCACGCCCAGCAAAGCGACCAGCGTGGATTTGCCCACATCCTGATTAATATCTTTTCCCGTGCCGTCATGGCAGTCGGAGAGATCGTCAAGAAGCTGAAAAGCCTGGCCCAGTTCGCGGGCGATATAACGAAGCTGCTGGGAAACGGCAGGCGAGACGTCGGCCGCCAGAGCGGCCAGCTGCAGGGAAGCCTCAAAAAGCACGCTGGTTTTGAGATCGTTAGTGCGCGTTATCGCCTCCCCGGAACGCTGGGTTGCCCCCTCGCTCAGATCCTGATATTGCCCCTGAACCAACCCCTGAAGCCCCACTGCGGCTGAAAGTTCCGCCACCGCCTGAGCTTTGCAGCTGGCAGAGAGCCCTTCCGCAGAGGCCACCGTGCCAAAGGCTTTACTCAGCAGCGCTACGGCAGCCAGAATGGCCACATCCTGGCCGAACTGCAAATGAATAGTCTGTCGGCCACGGCGCGTCTGGGCATTGTCCATGCAGGGAATATCATCCAGCATCAGCGAGGCGGCGTGGATCATCTCCACGGCGCAGGCGAGATCCAGCAGCCCGGAATGCGCCCGTGCGCAACCCAAATCGCGGGCCACCAGCAGCAGCAGCAGGGGACGAATGCGTTTGCCGGGTGTTAACGTGCCTTCACGCATGGCAGCGCTGACGCGATCCCCCGCTAAAGGCAGCAGGCTATCCAGGCGAAGGTTGACTGCCTCACGCATTGCCAGCAGTTCGCTGTCAGAATAAAAAGATTTTTCTGCGGTTAAGCTCATGGTCACTCTTATTAGCATCAAAAAAAGGTCAAAGCCGGTGCTTAATTAATGGCCATATCAGGAAAAAGTATGTTGCTCAGTGCTAAGGCTAGAATACTATTGCGCTTCTGTACTGATTCCACGCCAAAAAAAGGCAATTCAGTGCCGGTCAGGCAAAAACGAATCAGCGCGTCAGGAGAGCAAAGTAGTGAGCAGGGAGATGACGTGGTTCACTTCCAGAGGGGACAGGGCACCCTCTTTATAAAAACGAATATTCCCTGATTTATCTAATACCACCACGGCCGACCCCCCTTCCTTTAACTGCCATGTGCGTCGTGCTTCGCCTGAGTTATCAATAATGAACTGTGACCACGGCGACTGCTTTTTACTCGATTTCAGGCTGGCGCGAACAAACAGACTGCTGCCGGGGATAGCGTCCTGAGTATTGACGATAAGGGTGGTTTGAAAGCGCTCCCTGGGCAAATTTGCCGCCTCCAGTCTCTCCGTCAGCGCCGCATTCTCCTCTTTTGCCGAGAGGCGGCCTGCCAGATGCAGCAACACCCGGACTTTTCCGGTGAGCGTCGCACTGTTCCAGGGCTGATAGCTGAACTTCCCATCAGTGTAGTGGATCACGCCATCATCAATAATCACCGCCAGAGGGAGATGCTGACCCATAACAAAGGTGCTGGCAGAAGTAATAAAGGGGAAAGCGCAGAGGCTCAGAAGCAGGCAGACGTGGCGAAGCATAGGATTCCCTTTAAGAAATTTATTATTCCTTTAGAACCTTAGCCTAACGATCGGATTTTGCAGATTTTAGCGGAGGGATCATTTTCACCCTTTGCAGGGTCATAACATGGCGGGCAAAATCTTCATGGACTTCGGGGCTTTCAAGATTTACGGCAGCGTTGCCATCTTCATCGATCAGGATGCGATCTTTGTCATCTTTAGCCTCCTGCATATCGCCACGCGACATCACGCTCAGCAGCTGTTCAGGACTGTTGAAGAGGTTTTTTAGCAGTTTTAACATAGTCATCTCAGAAGAGGGCGGCCAGAGCTGGCCGCCTTTTAAACAAAAGTAGTGCTTACTTAGGTTTAGTATCGGACTGCGTTTTGTTTTCAATCGGCGCTACGGAACCGAGATCGGAACCGGTAACTGGATTGATAGAAGGATCGGAAGCGGTACGGGTGGCCATACTGTCCAGATTAGCCTTCTGCTCTGCAGGAAGCATCACGCTTGCGCTGCCGTCGCCGCCATCTACTGCTGGAGTAGGGTTGGCCACGTAGTTGAAGTTTTCATCGGAGTTCCAGCTACCGCGAACTTCTCCACCTTCCGACATGTTGTAGTACACGTTGGAATACTGCTCAATCGGCGGCAATTTACCCGGTGGGAAATTGTTGCGGATAGAGTAGAGTGCTTTTTCAAACGACATCTGGTGCGCCACTTCACGCGTCATCAGGAAGCCCAGGGCATCTTTAACGCCCGGATCGTCCGTCATATTGATCAGACGCTCGTACAGAATTTTTGCGCGTGCTTCCGCAGCGATGTTGGAACGCAGGTCAGCCGTGACTTCGCCGATGGTATCGATATAGGCGGCTGTCCACGGAACACCAGCTGAATTGGTCAGCGGTGGACCACCGCCGTACAGCAGCTGAGTCAGGTGGCTGTCGTTACCTTTGCCGCTAATCGAGCGGTAAAGTTCACCTTCTTCTTCGGTGCCTTCCGCCAGATCGCCTTTAGCCCCTTTATTCAGCATGCCGACCAGCGAGCCAATAATTTCAAGGTGGCTCAGCTCTTCGGTTGCGATATCCATCAGCATATCTTTACGCCCTGGATCATCATCGCCCAGCCCCTGGGTGAAATAACGGCAGGCTGCTGCCAGTTCACCCTGAGGTCCGCCAAACTGCTCAAGTAAAAGGTTCGCAAGGCCCGGATTGGGACCCGCAACGCGTACGGTGTACTGCAATTGTTTTACATGTCTGAACATGGCTCACTCCGGTTGTTTAATCATCAATTCGGCCTGCGTCAGGGCAGGCCGTCCGCTGGTGCTGCGGATTATTTTTTTGCTTCCACACCGGGTGCGGCTGAACGCACCATAAACTGTTCCGTGACGTCCGGAAGATGCTTCAGTGACCAGTCGGCCATTGCCACTTCCTGCTCGCGAATTTGTTCAAAAATACGCGCGCCTTCATGGTCACCAACCAGCTCTGCCGCCGCAATCAGCGAGGTATAGCTGGCGATTTCCAGATTCTCGAAGACATAACCGCTGATAGCACCTTTGACTACTTCGTCATCGGCCATCATGCCGCCCATCGCCTGACCAAAGGCGGCTACTTTGCCCATGGTATCTTTCAGCGTTGAGCTGGAGGTGTCATAGCGATCGATAACCGACTGCACCAGCGTCTGCTGCTGACGGGTCTCTTCAATGTGCTGCTCGATACGGGAGCGCAGATCGGGATAATGCTCCAGGCGTGAAGCCATCTTTTCCAGCATGCTTTCTGCCTGTTTTTCCATGGCGTGAGCATCTTTTACCCACGTCAGATAGTTCTCTTCGTGTGTCATGTTGAACTCCTCTCTTAAGCCTGGCTTTCAGCGATAACGGTGAGTTTCTCATCCGTCGCTTTCTCTTCCTTCAGCGTCTCAGCCAGCAAATTGGCGGCCTCTTTGTAGCCCAGCTTGGAAGCCAGCGCGTACAGGGTGCCGTAGGTGGCGATTTCGTAGTGTTCTACTTTCTGCGCCGCCCCAATCAGACCTGCATCACGCACGGGACCGGCTTCAACAGAATCAATGATCTCCTGCGCCTCTTCCACCAGGCCTTCCAGGGCATGGCATTTCATTCGTTTGATTTTCACGCCGTCGGTGATTTCCACCAGCTGATCGAGGCGTTCAATTTGGCCCTGGGTTTCTTCAAGATGCTGTTTGAAAGCAGCAACCAGTTTTTCATCAGTAGCAGCGCGTGCCATTTTAGGCAGAGCACGAGTTATCTGTTTTTCCGCGCTGTAGACGTCTGATAAATCGTGGATAAACAAGTCTTCCAGAGTTTTAATTGTCATTTTGATCTCCATTCCAATACAGAGTTAATAATTTAAAACCCAGCGCTACGCTGTGGGTGACTACAGCTAAAGAATAGACGCTAAATATAGAGTGTGGGGAAAGTATTAAGGCCTAAATAATATTAGGATTATTCCTGGTCATAAGTTTGTGGCATATAAACGCCAGAAATCAAAGTGTGTAACGTAATGAATTCGAAAATTTTGTACAGCGAGATTGGGCGCTGTACATCTATTTGTCCGTAAAAATGGCATTATTGTTAAATATTTGTTTTGCCTGTTTTCCTCTCTCGTCCCGGTCAGGGCCAGACAAAACAAAGCCCGCCATTACCTGTAAAGTAATGGCGGGCTGCGTTCGGGTTAAACAGCGCCCGACAGGCGTTCCCTCGCCTTAGTGGTCAGCTACGTTTGCTGTTCTGCCCACCTTTTTTGCCGGCATCGGACGCTTTTTCGCGGTCATTTTTGAAACTGCCGCTGCTGCTCTGTCCGCCTTTTTTGCCAGCTTCTGATGCTTTCTCACGATCTTCTGCGAAGTTACCTGAATTGCCACGATGCTGAGTCATAAATATTCCTCTTCGTGATTAAGGTTTCCACTGAAAATATCCTTAGAAAAACGGTCTCATATTTCTAAAGACAGTGAACGTCTTGCGTTATTAAATCTAGCAAAGGTGAGAGGCCTTGCAAGTGAGATATTCAAATTTTTTTCCGCTTTGGCCTCTTCTTACGGGAAGCCCTTGATGCAGGAGCTTTTATCGGACCACCGATTATTAAAGATGAGCGATTCTTTACACAGCTAAAAAATTAAACGGCGCAGAGTTGTAACCTGATGTTAATAACCGAGCCGCGCCGTCGATTTTTTCCTCCCGCATCATCTTCTGTCAGCTGCTCACAAAGTCGCTGCGCTGGTATGCATGCCCGGCACCAGAATCACCTTACGACACTCCTCTTCGCGCTTTTCAAAGATCTTGTAACCGCGCGCCGCCTCCTCAAGAGGAAGATGGTGGGTGACGATCTCTTCCGGCGTCAGGTGCCCTTTTTCAATCAGCGTCAGCAGTTCAGGCAGGAAGGCGTGAACGTGCGTTTGCCCCATTTTGAAGGTTAACCCTTTGTCAAAGGCGTCCCCGAACATAAAGCCATGGATGAAACCGGCATAGACGCCAGGCACGCTGACGATGCCGCCACGCCGGACGGCAGCGATACACTGACGTAACACTTTGCCGCTGCTGCCTTCAATTTTCAGATTGCTTAACACCGTTTCGGTAAGGCTGCCTTTGGCCTCAAACCCAACGGCATCAATGACCGCATCCACGCCGCGATGGCCCGCGCTGTTTTCAATAATCCACGCCGCCGGGTCATCATTCTCATCAAAATTCAGCGGGATAACGCCATAGCGTTCACGGGCAAAGGCGAGACGGTAATCATTGTGATCGATCATGAATATCTGCTCGGCTCCGGCCAGCCGTGCGCAGGCTGCACTGAGCAATCCTACCGGGCCTGCGCCATAAATTGCCACGCTGGAACCCTGTTTGATCTCCGCATTTTTCACTGCCTGCCAGGCCGTAGGCAGGATGTCGGAGAGGAACAGCACTTTTTCATCCGGTAGCGAATCGGGAACTTTGAACGGACCGGTATTGGCCTTGGGAACCCGAACATATTCAGCCTGCCCGCCTGGTATTCCGCCATAAAGTTTGCTGTAGCCAAACAGGGCGGCAGGAGGGGTAATTTTTTTCCGGTTAAGCGTGGCGCCGCCACCGCTATTGGTATTTTCGCAGGCTGCATACTGATGCAGGTGGCAGAAAAAACAGTCGCCGCAGGCGATCACAAAAGGAATAACCACCCGGTCTCCTTTGGCCACGGCGGTCACGTCTCTGCCGGTTTCGACAACTTCGCCCATAAATTCATGGCCGAAAATATCACCGTGCCCGGTGCCGGGGATCTTCCCGCGATACAGGTGCAGGTCGGAGCCACAAATCGCCGTAGCGGTCACCCGCAGAATAATATCGTCAGAGGCTTCAATCGTCGGGTCAGGCATGGTGTCCACGCTGACTTTATGCGGTCCGTGATAGGTTAAGGCTTTCATTAGGTGTGCTCCAGAGTAAGGGGGAAACCATGCAGAGTGGCTTCCTGTGGCAAACAAAACCTTCCGGCAGAGAGGAGGGAGGCACTCACGGGAGGTGACTGCCAGCAACCACCTGCCCAAAAAACAACAGCGGGGAAGGAGAGGTAACCGTTACGGCTACACCTGAGGCTCCCCGAAGAGAGCCGCAGAAAGGGCGTGATTAAAGCGTGCCGGTTCCGCCATCGGAACACCAGACCTGGCCGGAGCTGTAGCTGCTTTCCGTCGAGGCCAGCGTGACATAGAGCGGCGCAATTTCTGCCGGTTGACCCGGACGGCCCAGCGGCGCGGAGCCGCCAAACTGCTCAAGTTTCTCTTGTGGCTGTCCGCCGCAGGCTTGCAGTACCGTCCAGTAAGGTCCCGGTGCTACCGCATTTACCCGGATGCCCTCCGGACCAAGCTGTTTGGCCAGAGATTTGGTGAAGGCTGCAATCGCTGCTTTGGTCTGAGCATAGTCCAGCAGAGTGTCGCTTGGCTGATAAGCCTGCACGGAGGAGGTATTGATAATCGAGGCCCCGCGCGGCAGATAGTCCAGCGCCGCTTTGGTTATCCAGAACATGGCATAGACGTTGGTTTTAAAGGTGGCGTCGAAATCTTCGGTGGTCAGATCGCGGATCGACTCCCGGAACTGCTGACGACCCGCATTGTTCACCAGAATATCAAGGCCGCCTAATTCCGTTGTGGCCTGTTTGACCAGCTGCTGGCAAAAGGCTTCGTCCCTGATATCACCGGGAATAGCCACCGCTTTGCGCCCGGCTGCGCGAATAAGTTCAATGACTTCGCGGGCGTCTTCTTCTTCCGCAGGCAGATAATTTATAGCGACGTCCGCCCCTTCCCGGGCGTAAGCAATAGCCGCTGCGCGGCCAATACCCGAATCTCCCCCGGTAATCAGCGCTTTTCGACCCGCAAGGCGATCGCTTCCCTTATAAGAGGTTTCGCCGTGATCGGGACGCGGCACCAGTTTACAGGCAAGGCCCGGGAAAGGCTGTTTTTGACGTTCAAACGGCGGTGCAGGGAAACGATCTGCATCGGTTTGGTTCAGTGAGGCGGGGATGCCATTCTTGCTGCTCATCGTTTACTCCTTCTGTGCGGCTTGTTTGGTTTATAAAGCATAGAAAAGAGTTTCAGAATTGTGCAAATCTCTTCTCCCCTCCCTGAACCTCTGTAGGTTGCAGAAAAGGGAAGATGAAATAGCGCTACTGCATGGCGTGTTACTGCGCTAAAGAAGAATCTTCGGAGAGCAGGGTAGTGAGCCTCTGCAGAGAGAAAAGGGCGGCTTCTTTGACCACTTTTTCCGGGTCACCGTCAAAATGGCGCACCTCAGCGTGGACCTGTTCACTGGGGAGGTGCCAGGCGAACCAGATCGTGCCTGCTGGCGTCCCATCCTCTCCGCCCTCCGGTCCGGCGTAGCCACTAACCGCCAGGCTGACCGCTTCGCCGGAAACCGCTACAGCCCCTTTAACCATCTCTCTGACCACCGCTTCGCTGACGGCGGTGTGAATGGCCAGCGTCTCTGCATTAACGCCCAGTAACTTCTGTTTGGCGTGATCGGTATAAGTAATAAAACCGCTGGTGAAATACTCGCCGCTGTTCGCGGCGCCACCCAGAGACATGCCCACTAATCCTGCGGTGCAGGATTCTGCGGTAGCGACTTTGCACTCTGCTTTAAGCAGGAGTTCACCTGCTTTTTCTGCTGCTTGTTTCAGTTCAGTGTCCACTGCGACTCCTTATGTAAGAGCTAAAATAAGCCTGATCTAAAGCTAGGTCTAAAAAGTAACAAAATGGTAACCAGACAGCACTAAATGCTAAAATTTCAGCAATATTTTTTAATATTTTGTACAGGTTTTTGGAAGCTGTACAAAAAATTCCTATTCCTTTTAAATGTTAATTAATCTGATAAAAAGGATCCGGTCATGCATCACAACAGGTTTAACGCGGAACTCAGCTCTGATTCAGCTAACGATTTCAGCGTGAATGAGGGGGAATACGCTTCTCTTGAGCAAACGCTGGGCCAGGTGGTGATGGAGATTCTTCAGGGAGGAATGGCGGTAAACAGGCCTTCAATCTGCACCAAATTACTGGCGCGTTTATCGGAATCGACGACCCCCGATCAGGAAAAACACCACAAGGAACTGATCAGCCTGCTGTTTGGCCGGGAAAAGTAATCTGGCCAGGCGATCAATTTCCTGCTGACAGGCAGGTCTGTACAGCATGAATCGACAGCAGGAAATTGATAAACACCTGAATAAGACCCCGACCTGAGGGTATTTTATATTTTTATCCTGAGACAGTTTTATGAGTAATGACGAGATCCGACAGCTCAGGGATGTCGTACTGGGCGAGGCAGTGATTGCCCTTTTCGCCGATCAGCGTCCCCTGAGTAATGAAAGCCTGATCAGGCAATTGATGCAGATGGCGGCGAGTGAATCTGATAATACCAGACGTAAGGCGTGCCTTGAGGCAGTCCGGGAAGTGCGTAAAAACAGCACGTTAATTAACAGACAGCCTGAAGTGAAGAAAAAGCAGGGGGGCGATAACACGCTTCACTGATCAACAATAAATCCACCGTAACAAGTTTCCTGCCACATAGCGTTGTGAACGAAGTCGTCCACTGCGCCTGTTACCTCTTGTGCGTCTTCTTTTAAAAGTCTCTCTTTTCTCAAACAGGCTTACTGCTGCTCGTTGAGCGGAACCAGCGTCAGAGGTATGTTTTCAAGCTTCAGCTCTTCCCGGATCGCTGCTGGCAATCCCTCGTCGGTGATCACCTGATCGAATCTCTGTTCCGGTGAAAGGGGATAAGCGTGGATCACACCAAATTTTGAGGAGTCGGTCAGGGCAATAGTGTGCGTACTTTTTGCCATCACGGCATTCACCACATCACAGCGCAGCATGTTGCGTCCGGTAAACCCGGTCTCTTTATGCCAGCCATCCACGCCGATAAATGCCTTATGAAAATTGAGCTGCTGCAGGCAATAACGCGTCAGCGGCCCTACCACAGATTCGCTGCTCTTTTGATACTGGCCGCCCAGAATAATCACTTCGCACTCTGAGTCGCGTAGCAGATGGGCGATAGCGTGACTGACGGTGATAATGGTTAAATCTTTGCGGGAGGCAAGCGTGCGGGCGAGAAGGGCATTAGTGCTGCCGCCTTCAATAAAGAGCGCTTCGCCCTCGCTAATAAGCGAAGCCGCATAGTCGGCTAATGCCTGCTTGATTTTGTAGCGGGTGCGCATCCGGAAATTGACATCTTCACTCTCAGGGGCAACAGCGGAGCCATGCACGCGCCGTAAAAAATCACCGCGCTCCAGGGTATTGAGATCCTGCCGGACGGTAACTTCGGACACGCCCGTAAGCTGAGAGAGTTCACTGACGCTGACGCTGCCTCTTTCGTTAACCAGCTGAATTATCTTTTCATGGCGACTGTTCATCATTGCGGCAATAAGACCTGTAAGAATAACCTGCTCAGTTTATCAGAGAACCTGATGCGCTGGCAGTTTGCCTGCCAACGTTGTGCATACGGGAAAACCCGCTCCTCTGGCAGCTTGCCCGACCGGGATCTACTGCGTCGGGCGATGCCTGCTAACCTTCCAGCCCTAAGCTTTTGCGGCCAATAGCATTGAGGTCAGCGGGCATAAAGCGGTTTTGCCACGCCTGCTCATAATTTTCACGAGGGAAATCGCCAGGAGAGAGTCCCTCTGCAAAAGCCTGTGCAACCTTCTCTGCGTAAGCGACATTTTTAGGGCAAAGCGGAGCCGCAGGGATATACATCACATTTCCCCACCCTTGCTGATCTTTCACCGGCGCGACCGAATGGATGACATCACAGTGCCACCAAACGGAGTCACCCGCCTGAAGAGAGGGGATTGAACATAATCCGGCCATTAATTCAGGGTGCCACTTTTCTGAAATCGGCAAAACTTTGCCCGGCTCTACGCCACAAAGCTCATCTTCCGGTACGTCATTCAGTAAGGGGCGCAACAGGATCCAGGCCATCGCTTCCGGTACGGGGAGAACGTGCAGCAGGCCCTGACCACTCTGCATATCGGAAAGCGCTGTCCAGCCCTGAAAAGTTCTGAACGCCGAGCATTTAGTGGTGTTATCCACATCATATTCGTTAACGTCAGGGCGGTAAGAAGCGTCCCAGGGATCGTAATCATCGAACTGATTAGTGAAAATTTTACGAAAGACTTTCTGATAAGCTGGTAAAAGCCAGCGCTCAAGCGCGCCGGAATCGGTATGTGCACCCAGCCCTGATGAGGTGGTTCCCGGCGGGCGGCGGCGAATGCGGTCCGGATAAAGGATATTAATATCGGGGTCAAACCAGCGAATGCCGCCAGCTTCAAACTTCCACAGCCTGTTCAGAAAAGATTGGGTAGCAGCCATCTTTTCACTCTGCCGTGCTTCCATCTGCGCTGCTGACCAGTAAATGGGGAAGATTTCCGGTCTGGAAGCCTGAAGGCTGCCAAAAAAGGCGTCACCCGGCCCGCGATACTGGCGGTCAAAGTCATTCAGATCCAGATAGTCCAGCATTGACCGATCCCAGTTAAGCGCCTGTTGCCGGTCAAAGTTTTGCCGCACCACTAAACAGCCACGGCGATGAATGGCGGCAATTTGCTCTGCTGAGACCTTTTTACTGGCAATATCACTCCAGTTAACCACCGGCCAGGCGGTTCCCGTTTCTGCCTCCTCAGCTTTGGCGTCAGCAATAGCCCGCAAAACTTTGGCTTTAACCTGCTCAAACAGCCCTTCGACATCACCGATCTGCTCACGCAGCTGCTGCTTCATCAGGCGAATATTCGCCTTGTGATCCGCAGGCAGCTTCGCGGAAGTAAATGTACCGTCCATAACCACACCTCCAGGTTGAGTAACTATGTTTCGAACGAAATATATTAACTTTCATTCGTAACCTGGGCTGACTTTAACAAAGCAATAACAATACGAGCGTGATCGCCTTCACAAACCAGGGTTTTTTGGTCTCTTATTGACCACAAGCGTTTAAACAGGGCGGATTAATGCAATAAATAAGGATCTTCTGGCAAAACCCCCTTATAAATGTCTGGTGGGCTAAAAAGGCCGGTGTCAGGCAAAGATGCACCTTGCCAGCACGCTGACCAGCCCCTCAGAACTCCGTTTTTAAAAAGGTATTTATGAAAATCATCATGATGTTGTTCACCTGTCTGATCCTGTCAGGCTGCGCATCGGGTTTAGTCACCTTACTGCCCTCTGGCGACGTCTGCCCCAACGGCACCGACAGCGTGACCGGCCAGTGCCGCTAGCTTTACTGCGCAAAAAATATCCGGGGTCGCCCTGAGGCATCTGGATCGCCTTTCCTCTCTCTTCCGGCGCTGACAAGCCGCCGGTTGCTGCCCGGGACGCTCTCTGAAAGCTGGTGCTGAATGGTGGCTGAATGTTTACACGGTTAAAAAGATATATAACCCTGCAAAAGACGCTTTTATTTCACTCACATTTTAAGAGCAGGCATTTACTTATCTCAAATGGCAGGGGAGAAGTGGGTAAATAATTTAAGTCACTGTTTTTATTTGTAATTTCATTAAAGTAACTAAAGAAATATATCTGTAACTAAATGCGTCTGTGATTTGTTAATGATTTGGTTAAAATAAATGACTAATTTTTTTCATTTATTGCTTAAGTAAGTTGCCAAAATGTCACAGACAAAAAAAGCCCTTCCCGTAGTCTCTCTTCTGGCCCTGCTGGTCTGCGCCAACGTTCAGGCTGAAGCGCCTGCTGAAAAAACTGATGTGCTGCTGATTGGCGGCGGTATCATGAGCGCCTCGCTCGGCACGCTGCTGGAAGAGCTTCAGCCAGAGTGGAAACAGGTGATGGTTGAAAAACTTGATGGCGTCGCGCTGGAGTCCTCTAACGGCTGGAACAATGCCGGAACAGGCCACTCTGCGAACATGGAGTTAAACTACACGCCTGAGCGCCCGGATGGCTCTATTGACTACAGCAAAGCGCTGGAAATCAACGAAGCGTTTATGATCTCCCGTCAGTTCTGGACCAGCCAGGTTCAGCGCGGCGTGCTGCAAAACCCTCACTCATTTATCAACTCCACGCCGCACATGAGTTTTGTCTGGGGCGATAAGAATGTGGATTTCCTGACCAGACGTTATAAAGCGCTGCAGGAAACCACCCTGTTCCAGGGAATGCAATTCTCTACCGATCAGAACCAGATTAAAAAGTGGGCGCCGCTGATTATTGAAGGTCGCGATCCGCAGCAGAAAGTAGCCGCTACCTGGACGGCAGCAGGCACCGACGTTAACTACGGTGAAATTACCCGTCAGCTGATTGGCAGCCTGAAGAAAAATGATAACTTCACGCTCGAAACTTCCACCGAAGCCACTGACTTCGCCCGTAACGCTGATAACTCCTGGCACGTCACGGTTAAAGACGTAAAAAGCGGTGAAACTCACGCGGTCGATGCGAAATATGTCTTTATCGGCGCAGGCGGCGGGGCGCTGAAGCTGCTGCAGAAAACCGGTATTCCGGAAGCGGATAACTATGCCGGCTTCCCGGTTGGCGGTTCGTTCCTGGTGACTGAAAACCCGGAAATTACCCGTCTGCATGCGGAGAAAGTTTACGGCCAGGCTTCCGTCGGCGCACCGCCGATGTCCGTTCCCCATCTGGATGCACGCTTCCTGGATGGCAAGCGTGTGGTGCTGTTTGGGCCGTTCGCTACCTTCTCTACCAAGTTCCTGAAGCAGGGTTCTTTCCTGGATCTGCTGAGCACAACCACCACCAAAAACGTTATCCCAATGACTGATGTGGGGCTGGACAACTTCGACCTGGTGAAATATCTGATCGGTCAGGTTATGTTGAGCGATGATGACCGCTTTGCCGCGCTGAAAGAGTACTACCCTTCAGCCCGTAAAGAGGACTGGAAACTGATTCAGGCTGGTCAGCGAGTACAGATCATCAAAAAAGATGCGGACAAGGGTGGCGTGTTGAAGTTGGGCACCGAGATTGTCACCGACCAGCAGAAAACGCTGGCGGCGCTGCTTGGCGCTTCACCAGGGGCTTCTACTGCGGCACCTATCTCTATCAACGTGATGAAAAAACTCTTCCCGGAGCAGTTCAATTCTCCTGAGTGGCAGAGCAAGATCCGCACTATTGTTCCAAGCTATGGCCAGACGCTGAACGGAAACGTGGCGCTGACGCAGAAGGTCTGGGATGAGACCGCCGCTGCGCTGCAGTTGACCAAACCGCCGGTTATTGAGATGCAGGCTGGCAAGCCGGTGAAGACTGAGACCAAAGCGCAGGAAAAACCTGTTGCTCAACACGATATGGCGCTGTAATAGCGCGTAATGGTCAGGTCCCTCTCTTTACTCTATAGAGTAAAGAGAGAGCGATAAACAGGGCCTGGGTTCGGCAAGCTGCCGGACGCAGGCCTTTTTTTATTTCTCTTACTCTACGGAAGGCGCCTGATATTTGATGTACTCACGAATAGCGTCGTGGATTTGGCGATTATCAACTTCTCCCGTTTCCCGCTCTGCATATTCTTTTGCCAGCGCCTCAAGAACATCGTCAAATTTGCCCTTGTAGTTAAGATTATTCAGCGCAATTTGCTGCCCCAGAATCTCCTTAAGCACCGTGGTTTCGACTCGCAGTCGGTGTACCGTTTCCTCTAAATTTTTGATTCTCTCTTCATCGGACATAAGACTCTCCTTGCGCCATTCTCAGCCTAACCTGTGGCATTGAGCTTAAGTGCGGAATGATAAAATCGCAATAATACCGATGTTTATTAGAGAGTTCCCGGTGCTAACGCTTAAATAATTAGTCTGTTTATAATAACAATAGCAATAATCGCTAAGAATGGTCCTGGCGTTTGCGGGATACTCCTCTTCGCCCCCTTCAAGAGCTAAGCCATTAAGAGTGCCGGAGATAAGCGCCGGGTGGGGACAGTATTACAGAGGTCGCCCATGGGCGGCCTCTCTCGTTTCTGACACCCGCTACTGCGTCCCTACCGAACAACTCCTCATCTGCTTTGGGTCGCAGCGCGCCGTTTGTGCTATTATCACCTCGTTTTTTCTGTGGCGACGGGCGCATTCCGGCGGCACGTGGCTGAACAAATAAAACGTGAAACTGGGGGTGACAGTGAAACATTTACTGATACCTGCATTACTGGTTATTGTGGTTTTTTTTGCTCTGTTTATGGTGATGACCGGGGGCCATTATCCCTGGTAATCCCGCCCTGAGAGGTTGACGAGGAAAGCATGAAAATTGGCTATATCTTCCCGGCGGTAGTCGGCGTTGCGGGCATCGCGTTGCTGGTTTGGTTCATCGCCAGCGGGGCCTGGATGCCGGGCCACTAGTCAGAGCCTGGATACCGGGTCCCCGGCCTGCTGACCGCTCTCGGAATTATCCGGTGGTCAGTCGGGGGCTAACCTCTGCTACCCTTAACAGAGACTTTAAGGGAGGCCTATGCGTACAAGAAATGCACTTCTTATCACGATTTTTTCCGCTGTTTCACTGTCAGCTTCTGCGGCTCAGTCGCTAACTTGCAGCCTGACGCACAGCGTTGAATCACCAGGCCAGCAGCCGAAAGTTTCCATCGTTAACACCCATTCCGCTGTAACGGATGAAGGTAACAGCTTCACTTTCTCAACCGACGGAGAGAAAAGAGTCACCAGCCCGGAGCTTCAGCCTCTGAAAATGGACGACGGGGAGACGGCTATGGCGGCAAAAGTGAAGGATGTCACCTTTGTTAAGCTGAAAGAGAGCTACGTGTTGCGAAACAAAAATGAGAGCTACGTTTACTCAAACTGTAAACCCGCTGCTGAGTAATGCAGCCAGAGCTTGCGCTCATTATTAAAAAGGCCCGGCTTGAGAGCCGGGCCTTTTTTTGCCCCGCAGCCGTGCCGGTAAAAGAGGCATCAGGGGCTGCTGCTGTGACAGGGTAGCAGAGTAAATCTCACCAGGATATCAGGCCTGTTTGGGCTGACCATTTGAAGCCATAATCCCGCCATCCACCGGCAGGTTCACGCCGGTAATATAGCTGGCATCTTCGCTGGCGATAAAGGCGATGGCGCTGGCAATATCCTCCGGCTGACCCGCTCTTTCCAGCGGAATACGCTCGTAGAACTTCTCCATTAACGGCTGGTTATCCTTCATATCTTCCGTCAGATCGGTCAGCGTCAAGCCGGGACAGATAGCGTTAACCCGCACGCCGTCAGAGCCGTAATCCATCGCCAGCGAACGGGTAAAATTGGTCACCGCGCCCTTGGCGGCGTTATAGACGCTCATGCCCCAGTCGCCGCCCAGGCCGGAAACGGAGGAGATATTCACCACGTTTCCCCGGGTTTTCAGCAACGCCGGCATAAAATAGTGCACGCAGTGGAAGACACCATCCAAATCCACGCTCATTAATTTTTTCCATTCATCCAGATCAACCTCATGAATGCGGCCCTGCACTATTACGCCCGCGTTGTTGACCAGCACATCAACTTTGCCAAACTTATTTAACACGGCTTCTGATAACGCTTTTACCTGGTCCGCTTCGGCAACATCGCAGGGCGCGACCAGATGTTCGCCCTCGGTGAGAGTAGCCAGAATCTTGTCGAGTTTTTCACGGGTGCGGCCAACCAGCACCACAGAGGCCCCTTCGCTGGCAAAGCGCTTAGCTGCCGCGGCACCAATTCCTGAGCCTGCCCCTGTGACTACCACTACTTTTTGCTGAAAACGTTGCATATTGTCCTCCTGTCAGGCTTTAATTCTATTAAAAAACATCATGTTAACTGTGGCATGCTGTCTCAGGAGTGCAAGGCGGTCAGGACATGTTTTTCATAACCTGTTGTTATGGCAGAGGCTTTGAGCCTCGCAGACGTGTAAATAAATTTGTCTTTTATGACCTTTTCATCGCTGAAGAGAGGCAAAGAGTCCTTTGCAGATCGACACTATCGACTACGCTTAGATAACAAAACGTTAAAGGAGAATGTTATGAGTAATGAAGAGAAAAAGCCTCAGCCTGGCGAGCAACAGCACCCGGCAAAAGATGCCCCTGACCAGCATGGCGAGATCCCACGCACTCGCGATGACAGCGACGATGACAAGCACGATCCCTATCAGGATAAGTAGCTTAGCCCTCAACATTTATGAAATGTTTTTGAAACAGGCTTTCCGATTGCGGCGGCGAAGCTTAAACTAGCCCGCTTCAGGGTGGTCATCGTCGCCCGTTTGACAGGAGTAATGAATGGTTTCCTCGCTGAAAGTGGCTTTTATCAAAGCTAACTGGCATGCCGATATCGTCAATCAGGCGCTGACCGGCTTTAAAAATGAGATGGCAGCACGCGAAGTAGAGTGCCAGATCACCGTGCTGGATGTGCCGGGGGCTTTTGAGATGCCTCTGCTGGCGCAGCGTCTGGCGAAACGGGGTGATGTGGATGCCATTGTCTGCGCCGCGCTGGTCGTCGATGGCGGAATTTATCGTCACGACTTCGTGGCTCAGGCGGTGGTAACCGGTCTGATGGATGTTCAGCTCGCCACGGATGTGCCGGTTTTCTCCGTCTCTCTGACGCCGCATAACTTCCAGCCTGCCGATGAGTTCACCGGTTTCTACAGTGAGCACTTCATCAAAAAGGGCGCGGAAGCCGCTCGCGCTGTCTGCATGATCAGCGAACTGAAATAAACTCTCTCCACGCCGGCAGGGCCTGCTCTCCCGGCGTAGTTTCACTCCCGATTTAAATCCCCCTTTTTACCCGTTCTGGTTTTCCTGACGCCGTTTTTGGTCCTACCAATTCCTCTTCTTTGTGACTGAGCTAATGCTTTCAACCGGCAATGTTACAGAGTTGTTGATCCTCAGCCGCTAAAAGAGAAACAATCTCCGCGAATTGCCCTTTTTGGTAGGACCACTCCTATGAGCAACCCGCTTCTTGTTGAGCGCCTGCAGGCCTGGATTTATGAAAGCCAGCTTCAACCCGGCGCCCGGCTGCCGGCAGAACGCCAGCTGGCGCAGCAGTTTGGCGTCTCTCGCTCCTCGCTTCGTGAGGCGATGCAGCAGTTGATCAGTCAGGGAGTGCTGTTCAGCCGTCGCGGCGGCGGCACCTGGCTTCAGAGAGAGCAGGCTGACTGGACCGAAGCGCGGCTGGTCGCGCCTCTGAGCGCGCTGCTGGCTGACGATCCCGGCTACCGGTATGACGTGCTGGAGGCGCGTATGGCGATTGAGTCCAGCACGGCCTGGCATGCAGCCAGCCGCGCCACCGCAGAGGACAAAGCGCGGCTGAAGCTCTGTTTCGAAGCGATGCAGATCATCTCCGATCGCGACGATCCCGATCTTGCGGCGCACGCTGATGTGCGTTTTCATCTGGCGATTGCTGAAGCCTCTCATAACCTGGTGCTGCTCCAGGCGATGCGCGGCCTGTTCGATCTGCTGCAATCTTCCGTGATGCAGAGCCGTCAGAAAATGTATGCCGAGCCCGATATCCTGGAGCAGCTTTCCGCCCAGCATCTCACTATCTACCGCACCATTGCCGCAGGAGAGGCGGATGCGGCACGCGAGGCGACCCTGCTCCATCTTGAATTTGTCGCCAGGACGCTGCATGGCCTGACCGAGCAGGAAGCGCGCCATGCCCGCAGCCTGCGTATTCCAGAGACTACTCCCCCTATGAAGTGAGGCACACCTGTGATTATCTCCTCAACCAAAGATTACCGCGCAGCGGCTAAAGCCAAGATCCCGCCGTTTCTTTTTCACTATGCCGACGGGGGCGCCTATGATGAACATACGCTGCAGCACAACTGTGAGGACCTGGCTGATATTGCGTTACGTCAGCGTATCCTGCGCAATATGTCCTCTCTGAGTCTTGAGACCCGGCTTTTTAACGAAACGCTGTCGATGCCGGTTGCGCTGGCTCCCGTGGGATTATGCGGCATGTATGCCCGGCGTGGTGAAGTGCAGGCCGCGCGTGCGGCGGATAAAAAAGGGATCCCTTTTACCTTATCAACCGTTTCCGTCTGCCCGATTGAAGAGGTCGCGCCCGCGATGAACCGGCCGATGTGGTTCCAGCTTTACGTGCTGCGCGACCGGGGATTTATGCGTAATGCGCTGGAGAGGGCGCAGGCCGCAGGCTGCTCCACGCTGGTGTTTACCGTCGATATGCCGGTACCGGGCGCACGCTATCGTGATGCCCATTCCGGCATGAGCGGGCCAAACGCCGCGATGCGCCGCTATCTTCAGTCGGTAACGCACCCGCAGTGGGCCTGGGACGTGGGGCTGAACGGCAGGCCGCACGATCTTGGCAATATCTCCGCCTATCGCGGCGAACCGACCAATCTGCAGGATTATATTGGCTGGCTGGCGACAAACTTTGATCCCTCTATCTCGTGGCAGGATCTGGAATGGATCCGCGATTTCTGGAAAGGGCCGATGATCATCAAAGGCATTCTCGATCCTGAAGATGCCCGTGATGCCGTGCGTTTCGGTGCCGATGGCATTGTGGTCTCCAATCATGGCGGCCGCCAGCTTGACGGCGTGCTCTCTTCAGCCCGCGCGCTGCCTGCCATTGCCGATGCAGTAAAAGGAGAGATCGCTATTCTCGCCGATGGCGGCGTACGTAGCGGGCTGGACGTACTGCGCATGATTGCGCTGGGTGCAGACACGGCTCTGCTGGGGCGCGCTTTTATCTACGCCCTGGCGACGGCGGGGGAGGCGGGCGTCACCAATTTACTTAACCTGTTCGAAAAAGAGATGCGCGTTGCCATGACGCTGACCAGCGCCAGCACCATTGCCGACATAACGCGTGATTCGCTGGTGGCCGCGGCAAAGCAGTAAACAGCGCCAGTCGTGATGTTGTTCACTGTTCCCTCACAGGGGATAAACCTCCCCTGTACTTTTCTCGCGCGCTGCCGATAACTCTTTAAGAATGATTTGACGCGCGCAACGGCGTTCAGGAAGCAGGAGTCCGGCCCCTGACCTGCGTGAGTGCATGAGACCGCGGCGTACACTGTTAACGTAGAGGGTAACGATGGATAACTTTCAGAAAGAGATCGACGAGCGGGCTAATCTGGCCTTATCGAATAAATTTGAACTGCTGGTGTTTCGCTTAGGCTCCGATCTCAACGAAGAAAAATCTGAGTTATTCGGCATCAACGTTTTTAAGCTGCGTGAAATTGTTCCCATGACCACCATCACCAAAGCGGCTGGCATGAAGTCGCCGCTGCTGGGAATGGCGAATATCCGTGGACAGATTATCCCGGTTATCGATCTTCCGGCCGTGGTGGGCTGTACGCCAACTACGGGGCTGAACCTGATCCTGGTTACCGAATATGCCCGCAGCACGCAGGCGTTCGCCGTGGAGTCTGTGGAAGATATCGTGCGTCTGGACTGGAGCCAGGTGCACGCTGCGGAAGCGGGCGTAAGCAGCCGTAATATCACCAGCATCGCCTGTCTGAACAGCGACAAGCAAAACGTCACCATGGCGTTAGTGCTGGACGTTGAGCAGATCCTGCATGACGTTATCCCTTCCGTGCGTGAAGTAAAAGAGGGCGATATCAAGCTGAAAGAGTTCGCTATCAAACCGGGTTCTGTGGCTATCGTGGCGGAGGATTCCAAAGTGGCTCGCCAGATGCTGGAGCAGGGGCTGAAAGCGATGGGCATCCCGGCGAAGATGCACAACACCGGTCTGGAAGCCTGGGAGCAGATCAAAGTGATGGCGCGGCAGGCTAAAGAAGAGGGCGTGCCGATCCGCGATAAAATCTCTATGGTCCTGACCGACCTGGAAATGCCGGAGATGGATGGCTTTACGCTCACCCGTAATATCAAAAGCGACATTACCCTGCGGGAAATCCCGGTAGTGATCCACTCATCTTTATCCGGCAGCGCCAACGAAGATCACGTTCGCAAAGTGGGCGCCAACGGCTACGTGGCGAAATTTGAGATCAACCAGCTCTCCTCCGTGATCCACAAAGTGCTGGAAGAAGCGCCTCGCTGATCCACTGCAAACAAACGGGCTGGTGCCAGCACCGGCCCGTTTGTTCAGTAGGGCAAGGAGAGCCACTCTGCCTTTATATTCTGCCATTGCAGCAGCCTGAGCTTTTCGCATCAGGAGGCTTTCGGCACCCCTTCACGACGCCGCAGCCTGAAAAAACCGGGTTTAGCAAACATCACCAGATTGCCGAGCAGGATCAGCAGCAGGCCAATCACCGCGTTGCTATGCCAGACATAACCTTCATAAATTGTAGAAAGCGTCAGCGCGACCAGCGGAAACAGCAGCGTGCTGTAGGCTGCCCGGCTGGCTCCAATTCGCCCGATCAGCGTGAAATAAGCGCCAAACCCCACCACCGAACCGAATATCGCCAGATAAAACAGCGATCCCAGATAGCGTGCTGAGAGGTCGGGAATAAAGTTATCGCCGTTAACCAGGCTGATCCCGGCCATCACCAGTGCGCCGTAGAACATGGCATAGCTGTTGGTGGAGAGGATCTCCAGTCCCCGTCGCTGGTGGCGGGTACTGATCATATTGCCCAGCGAGAAGCCAAACGTGCCCAGCGCGCTAAGGCCAATGCCGGTCAGCAGAGAAGGGGCCATGCTGGTTGCCGCCAGGTCATGCCAGAACAGCGCAACAATACCGATGATACCCAGCGCGGCGGCCGGAAGAAGGTTAGGGTGGGGACGCTGGCGGAAAAACAGCATGCTGTTCAGCGCGTTATAGAGCACCGCCATCGAGAAAATCACCGACTCCAGCCCGCTGCTGATATAGGCAGCTGCGTGGTAAAAACAGACAAAGTTAAAGCCAAATACGCAGCAGCCTTGCAGCAGGCACCAGAGATGATCCTGCAGGCTGATTTTGCGTAACCGACCCAGCAACCCCAACACTACAGCCATCATCAGGGCCGCGACCAGAAACCGCCAGAACACAGAGACGGTCACCGACACCACGCCCTGCTGCATCACGATAGCTATCCAGGTCGTCCCCCAAATCACCACCACCAACAGATATAAAAGTCCGTTCATCGTTACCTCTTTCACCATATCAATGGCGTCAGTATCGGGTGCGAGGCGTCAAGGCGCTTTCACGCCTTTGCGGCGACTTGCAGAATCTTGCGGTTTTTTTTAGTGGGAGGGGGATAAGCGCTGGAGTCTCAACCAGAGGCTACTTACACTGACTCTCTGTTTACTGCTTCAGGAATCCCTGCTATGTCTTATCAGGCTTTTGACAATCTGCGTCAGCATCGCACACGCCTGCAGGACACTATTCAGCTCGGCTCCGGTATTCAGCTGGCGGCATGGCGAAACGATTTTGACTGCGTCACGCAGCGTAGCGATCACCATACTCTGAGCCTCTATGTGGATGCAGGTTTTAATACCTGGCATAAAACGCGCGCAGGCTGGCAGAACGGCGGCGGACCGGATCGGTTTTGCCTGATGCCGGAAAACAGCGAATCGACCTGGGATATTCGCTCAGAGTTCTCCTTTGTGCACCTCTACTGCACCAACGTGCATTTACGCCAGCTGGCCGAACAGATCTGGGATAAAAGCCCGTCAGCCCTCTCGCTGGATGAGCGGATCTTTGCAGAGGATGAACGCATTACGCAGCTCTACCGTCACTTTCTGCTGAGCTGCGACTGGCAGCAACCGGCGAATCATCTGATGCTGAGCAGCGCTTCCTCTCTGCTGATGACCCACATTCTGCAGCATTACAGCGAGGTGTTGTGGAAGCTGCCTGCCGTTCGCGGCGGCCTGGCGCCTGTGGTGCTGCGCAATATTGTGGCGTTTATCGAAGCGAATCTGGCCTCCTCTTTAACGCTGGCGGAACTCGCCCTGCAGGCGGGACTGAGCGAATTTCACTTTGCCAGAATGTTTAAGCAGTCGCTGAAACTGGCTCCCCATCAATATGTTATGCAGCGCAGAATGGTCAGGGCCGACCAGCTGGTACGGCATACGCTGCAACCGCTGACCGAGATTGCGTTAGCCTGCGGCTTTAACTCTTCCAGCCACTTCAGCAACCGCTTTAAAAGCGTGTATGGCATTACTCCCTCCGCCCTGCGCCGTTGACCTGAAGTTTTTCCTGGTAATAGTTCTGAATCTGGCTAAAAGCTGAACATAAAGGCATTTTTATCACGCCCTGGGGTGTACTGTTTCTTGGTCGGGCACTTTATGACAGAGATAACAATGGGCGATTACTATTATCTGGAGCAGAAACCGCGCCAGGATGCTCTCAAAGTTGTCCACCGATCCGGATGCCTGAAGCTAAGTATCCTGAACAGACAAAGAGAGTTTTTAGGCACGTTTTACACTTCAGCAGATGCACTACTTACAGCAAATAAACGCTTTGGCGGCAGCCGGTTATGTCCTCTCTGCTGCATGAAGAAACGGTGAACTCAGGGCTGCCTCAGGGCAGCCTTTTCTCATAGTTGCCAGGCCCACAGGGCTGCTGTTACTCTGACGCTCCGCTGACAGCGTGGCCCGGATGAAACGGAGCTGCGCACGCCTGAAACAGGATAGTTGATGATTTGGCTGATACTTGCGACCCTGGTCGTGGTTTTTATCATTGGATTTCGCGTGCTTAATTCACAGGCACGACGCGCCACCAAAGCGCTGACAAAACGGCTGAACCTGGAGCCGGTGCATGTGGAGTCGCTTATCAGCGCCATGGGCCGCACTGCAGGGGAGGAGTTTGTACAGTATCTGGCCCGCGATAATGAAGCGCATATCGCTAACGGCGCCAGCGTGCTGCTGATTTATCAGGTATTTATTGTGGATGAGTCAGAAGAGAGCCTGCTGTTCTGGCGCGGCGTGCTGCGCAATGCCTGGTTACCTCTTGAGCTAAGCAACGAGCATGTTCGTCTGGCAATGACCTTCCTGCGTGAGCTGGAGCCGGATGCTCAGGAGATGCAGGCGTTTCGTCTGCGTTATAACGCTCGTTTTGCTCCCCCGGAAGAACAGACGCCAGAGAATAACGTTTACTCCCTTCATTCGCGTCTTAATCGCCACTGATCGCCTCACGCTATTTTTTAATTATCTGTTGCCGGGAAAATATAAACCGGTAATGTTCTTTAATTGTTAATTAAATGTTTTCATGAGGTTAAGTTTAAAGATTATCCTCAGACGAGTTTTTTCCATTTATTTACTCCAGGCATTGTCACGCTTATAAATTATAACCGGGTAATTTCAGTGGAATTCAGCTGCTAATCAGCATAAACGCCAGGGTTAAGCGCTTTTTTTAACCATTACATGGCATTATCATTGCCCGGATAAAATTTAACAATGTGATAAAAACTTAACTATATATATGTTGAATTTAAAATTTACATTTTGTAACTCTTGTATCCATAACATTACGCGAAGATTCGTCGATAACGATACTAATTAACTCAAATTACATTTTATTAGCATGTGAGAGTCGTGGTGTTATGCTCCTTCAAAAAGAAACTACCCGTCGTAAGTTTTTAATAGGATCGCTTTTAGCCTTACCGCTAGGCGATATGGTCCTTAAGGGAATAACTGCAGCGCAGGCTGCGGAAATGGCCGCCCCTGAATTGGTTGATTATAAACCTATTTTCTTTAGCGCAGATGAGTGGCAGTTCATCATGGCCGCCTGCGATCGTCTGATCCCCGCTGGGGGCAAGGGCAAAGCGCCCGGTGCGCTGGAAACCAACGTGCCGATCTTTATCGATCAGCAGATGCACACCGATATGGGTTCAGAAATCTATATGCAGGGGCCGTTCAATACTAACGCTCCCGCCACTATGGGTTATCAGATCCCGTTCCGCCCGCAGCAGATCTATAAAACCGGAATCAAACTGGTTGAGAGCTGGTGCCAGACAAACCATCAAAAATCCTTCCATGAACTCTCTGATGCGGACAAAGACGCCGTGCTGACTCAGGTTCAGAAGAACACCATCAACTTCTCTGAACTGGGCGAAGCCTCACTGAAAGGGTCGCAGTTCTTCAGCGGGCTGCTGAGCGATACCAAGCATGGTTATCTCGCCGATCCTATCTATGGCGGCAACAAAGGCATGAAAGCGTGGATCGCTATCGGCTTCCCTGGCGCACGGGCCAGCTTTACCGAATGGGTGAAGCAGCACAACGTGCCTTATCCGCTCGGCCCGGTCAGCCTGTTGGGCATGCAAGCCTGAGTAAGCGATTTCCGTATTTTTGAGAGTGATTAATTTAAGATGGCAACTGTAAATAAAGAAGAAGTCGACGTTGTAGTCGTCGGCCTGGGTTGGGCTGGCTCGCTAATGAGCATTGAGCTGGCGATGGCTGGCCTGACAGTTCGCGCGCTGGAGCGCGGCGGCGACAGAACTTACGAAGATTTCGCCTACCCAAAACCGGCGGATGAATACGCCTACGGCGTACGTAACAAAGTGATGGCAACCCCGGCTGAAGCCGCGGTTACCGTTCGCTACAACATGAGTGAAACCGCACTGCCAACCCGTAAATGGGGCGCTTTTGCACCGGGCACCGGCGTAGGCGGATCGGGTCTGCACTGGACTGGCGTTTTACTTCGTCCAACCCCAACCGATCTCAAGCTGAAAACCTATGCGGACGAGGCCTACAAGCCAGGCATTCTGCAGGAAGATATGCGCATCATGGACTTCCCCTTCACCTGGGATGAAATTGAGCCTTATTACACCAAGTTTGAGCGTATCTGCGGACAGTCTGGTAATACCGGTAACCTGCGCGGCAAAATCCTGGAAGGGGGCGATCCGTTTGAGGGGCCTCGTTCTGAGCCGTACCCACTGCCTGCGCTGGAAGACACGCTGAACACCAAGATGTTCGCTGAAGTAACGAAGAAAATGGGCTATCACCCGTTCCCGAACCCTTCTGCCTGCGTCTCCCGCGCCTGGACTAACCCTTACGGCAACCAGATCGCGCCATGCAACTACTGTGGCTATTGCAGTAAGTATCCTTGCCTGAACTACTCTAAAGCCTCGCCGCAAACTGCGGTAATGGATGCGTTAAAGCGCATGGATAACTTCTCTTATGAAGTCCATGCCAACGTAATGAAAGTAGTACTGCATGACGATAAGAAAACCGCAAAAGGGGTGATCTATATCGATGCGCAGGGTAACGAGTGCTTCCAGCCGGCGAAAATCGTGGTGCTGAGCAGCTTCCAGTTCTGTAACGTGCGTCTGATGTTGCTCTCCGGCATCGGCAAACCTTACAACCCAATTACCGAAGAGGGTGTGGTGGGTCGTAACTACGCCTTCCTGAGCAACGGCGGCTCAACGCTGTTCTTTAAAGATAAGAACTTCAATCCGTTTGCTACCGCTGGCGCAACCGGACAGATGTTTAACGATATCTCTCCAGGCAACTTTGATGGTCCTTCACTGGGCTTCATTGGCGGCGCAAAAATCCACAGTTCTCAGGCAACGGGTACGCCAATCAGCACCTCATTGCCTAAAGGCACGCCAACCTGGGGAGCGGGCTGGAAAGAGGGGATGGAGGAGTGGTACGGCCATTCCATGAAGATCAGCATCACCACCACCTGCCAGTCCTATCGCGATATCTATCTCGACCTGGATCCGAACTACAAAGATGAGTATGGCTACCCGCTGCTGCGTATGACGTTCGACTGGAAAGAGAACGAACTTAAGCTGCAGCAGTACCTGAAAGGCATTGTGGGGAATATCACCAAAGAGCTGAATCCGGACAGCTACAGCGAAAGCTTCCTGCCGATGGATGCGCATTTTGACCTCACCAAATATGTCTCTACCCATAACGTGGGTGGTGCGGTGATGGGAGATAATCCTAAGACTTCTGCGCTGAACAAATACCTGCAGAGCTGGGATGTTCATAACGTCTTTGTGCCGGGTGGTAATGCGTTCCCGCAGAACTTCCAGGCGAACCCGACCGATACCATTGGCGCAATCACGCTGATGGCGGCGCAGGCGATCAAAGAGCACTATCTGAAAAATCCCGGTCCACTGGTACAGGCATAAGCGATATGAAGATGAAACTGAAGCGTTTTTTAATCGCCAATGCGGTGCTGCTGGGTGCCGGTTTTATGCAGATGGCGCAGGCAGATGATGCGGCGCTGGTGAAGCAGGGCGAGTATATCTCCCGACTGGGTGACTGCAGCGCCTGTCACTCACTGCCTGGTAAACCGGCTTTCTCCGGCGGGCTGGCGATTGAGTCAAATCTGGGCACTATCTATTCGACCAACATCACGCCGGACAAAGAGCACGGCATCGGCAACTATACCGAGCAGCAGTTTAATGATGCGGTCCGTAAAGGCGTGCTGCCGGACGGCACGCGTCTTTATCCGGCGATGCCTTATCCTGATTACGCCAAAATCAATGATCAGGATATGCATGCGCTCTACACCTACTTTATGCAGGGTGTGAAGCCAAGTGCGGAAGCTGCGCCTGAAACCGATCTGAGCTTCCCGTTCAGTCAGCGCTGGGGTATGCGTTTCTGGAACTGGGCCTTTGCGTCGGACAAGCCGTTCCAGCCTATTGGCGGCGCCTCTGCGGAGGTCAACCGTGGCGCTTATCTGGTGGAAAGCCTGGGACACTGCGGCAGCTGCCATACGCCTCGTGGTTTCGGCATGAATGAGAAAGCGCTCGACAGCAGTGACAGCAGCTTCCTGGCAGGCGGTAATCTCAACGGTTGGGAAGTGCCATCCCTGCGCGGCCTGCCGCGCTGGACCGAGCAGGAGACTGTCGATTATCTGGCTACCGGACGCAATGATAAAGCTGCTGTAGGCGGCGAGATGACCTCGGTCGTTGAGCACAGTACTTCGCATATGAGTGACGCGGATCTGAAAGCTATTGCGGCCTACGTGAAGTTTATCGGCGGCAATCCTGCAGCTCCCGCTGCGCAGGAAACGGCAGTCAGCCCAACGGAAGCGAAGCTGACGGCAGCCAAAAATCTCTCTGCAGGAGAGCGTCTCTATCTGGATAACTGTAATGCCTGTCACTTTGTGAACGGTAAAGGCGCGCCGGGCGTGTTCCCTGAGCTGGACCAGGCGACGATTGTCAATGCAGGCGATCCGGGTGGGTTGATCCATACCATTCTGGCCGGTGCGCAGCAGCCTTCCACCGCGAAAGCGCCTTCCACGCTGGCGATGCCAGGGTTTGCTAAACGTCTGAGCGATGAAGAAGTGGCGAAGCTGGCTACCTTTATTCGTCAGGGCTGGAGCAACAAAGCCTCTGCCGTTACCGCAGAAGACGTGGCGAAAGTCAGAAAGACGTTGAAGAAATAGGTCCCCCTGTTTGGGGCATGTTCAGAGAGAGGTGCAATACCTCTCTCTGAAGACGTTTCGTCATCCTGTACAGAGAGGCTTAAAGCCTCTCTTTTTTTACCTCTGAATTACTCTGTTCCCCTTGACCCCTCAATCTGCGACCTGGATCTCGTCGCGACAGCGCCACTCTTATCTGTAATTGTCACGAATATGTCACGGAACCGACCCGGTTTTCTCTCCACACAGAATCAGCTAAAAAACGCTTTCATTCGCCGGGGAGAAAATCGTGGTATCGGGGATCAGAACAGCATTCAACGCAGCAACACTGCAAAACGTGCAGCGAACGGGCACGGTTCAGCAGAGACAGGGAGCCGTGGTCCAGCAGGAAGCACGGGCCAGGCAGACGGGCGGCGGCACGCTCGCCAGGAGTGCCCGCGAACAGGGCGCGCCAGCGGGAGAGGGCGTTCACCAGAGCGCCGGGCAGCGGGCAGCGACAGGTGGGCGTTTTAAAGCCTTCGCCCAGCATGCACTTTTCCGCCGGAGCACGGCGGGTAACGCCGCCCGGAGTGCGGCTCCATCAGGCAGCGCCAGAGCAGGCAACCTCTCCAGAGCGGAGGGGCAAAATAACGCTGAGGCCATTGAGATGCGGCCAGTCGATCGGCTCAATATTTCGCTCTCAACTTCACAGGCGGGCTGGCTGGATCGGGAACTCCAGGCGGGACTGGACTCACTTCATGCTCAGCCACCCGCGAATAGCGCGCCGGATGTGACTGCTCCGCCGCCTGCGCAGAATAATGCGCCAGACGTAAATGCCCACCCCGCAGCGCAGCAGGTATCAGCACCTGCGCAGCCTCCACTTCCACCCGCGCAGCCAGGCGGTCAGCATCTGGCTCCGCCTGCCGGGGCGACCTCGCCAATCACTCTGCGTCTGGACAGCAAACGCCAGATTCTGGTTGCGGCACCGGCAACGCGCAATCCTCAGCGGGCGCTGGTCAGGCAAACGCTGGGCCACGCCAAAATGCACTATCAAAGCGTGGCCGCCAGCGCGGATCTGCAGCAGCATGCCCTGCTGGACGACAGCGGTCGGCTTCTTTCGCTGCACTCCTCCCCCAGCCGTCTCATCGGGTTATCGCACAGTAAAGCTAACCCGGAATGGCAGCGGCAAGAGACGCCGGGAACTTCTTTCCCCAGACGACGCCCAGCCGTAGTGACTGACCATGCGCTGACGCTGAATGAGGATCAACAGAAGGTGCGGATCAACCGTAACGGCGCGCCTGCAGGGCGTCCCGCTACTGAGGTCTCGCTGCCCGATAAGGCGATACTCAGCCAGCTTTCTGGCGTGCATCAGCAGACAACAGCCAGCGGTACGACGGAGTTTCGCCTGCATAAAGATAAGCTCTGGCAGATGACGTCGCAGGAAGAGGGCTGGAAACAGGCGGATTTTCCGCTGCTGGATAAAGAGAAGGATCTCTCAAAACTCACCCGTCAGGCTGATAATGCCCTCTATCTGGTTCATGACAGCCACCAGCTGCACAATCTGCAAAACCAGACGCAAAGCCCGCGCTTTGAAGAGAAAATCAGCCACTTTTCCGTGGCGCAGGATGGCCAGGCGCTGCTGCTGCTGAGCGGGAAAGAGAGCAAAGAGCAAAGTGTCAAATGGCTTCCCCAGTCAGACAGTCCTGCAGAGAGACACCGTACGCTAACCCTCTCGCCCTCCGGCACAACGCTGGCAAGCCTGATCCAAACCCCCAGCCAGGTGATTGCTGCCGATCATAACGGTCGTCTGCTGGTTGCCAGTCGCCCTGGCGAGCAGGGAACGGCGCTGGATTTCGGCGTGGAACAGAACCAGGTATTGCGTAATCAGCTACACCAGCAAATTGCGGATGTGACCGGCGAGCGCTTTCACGTCACCGATTTTATCCAGGGAGAAGGCGGGCGCCTGCATGCGCTGGTAAAAGACGGCATGGATCGGCAGCATGCGATAGCGCTGAACCTCACGCCGCGTCAGCCACAGGCTGCATCCGCGTGGAATCTCAGCGACAGCCTGGTGATGGATTTCCAGAAAGGGCTGCCGTCGGTTTCACCTGGCCGGATGGATGTGGTGGATATCGCCATGGCGGGCAAACTGGCCCTGCAGGAGGGCAAAGTCCATTTCTTCAATGAAACCACCCGCCGCTGGGAAGCTTCAGAAGTGAAGGCAGATCGTCTTATCGCCGGGCAGGATGGCCAGGCCTGGGTGCTCAAAGATAATCAGATCAAGCGCCTTAAAGTGAATCTCTCCAGCAACAAACTTAACTTTAACCAAAATGTATTTGCTCTTCATCAGGTTAAGAAAAGCGTCAGCGAAGAGCTGGCGCTGCCCGGCCTGGATAAAAATCAGAAAACGCTGGCCGCAGCGGTGCTGGACGGCGGACGGTACCTGACGCTGCAGGAGAGCGGCGACGTGCATTTCCATCAGGTAGAGAGCGAAAGCCGCCGCGACAAAAAAATGACGCATACGCTGAGCCATCAGGCGCTGAGCCAGGCGATGAACCGGCCGGTGAACCTTATCGACTCGCGTCAGGCTCCCCAGCCACACAAGCTTAGCGATATCGCCACGGGACCGGATAACCAGCTGTTTCTGCTCAGCGACCAGGGCAAGCTTTTCAGCCTGACGCAGCAGGCATGGGAAAAGGGGGAGCTTTCGCAGCTGCGCGAAGAGCGGATGCCTGCACTGCCGGTGGCCGCTTTCGACGAACCGGCTGAAGCGGCGAAGCCAAAGAAGCTTCATGGCAATCAGAAAGGCTCTCTGCTGTTGGAAATGGATAACGGCAAGACGCTGACGCTGAACAACGGTAGCTGGGCAGCGCTGGCTGGCGATCTTTCCTCTGGCGACCTTTCGCCGGGGGAACGGAGCGCGGAAAGTCTGGCCGATCAGCATTACGATCGCCTGAGCGCCGCCACCCGTGACTCAAAATTAGGGAAAACCGGGCTGACCTTCAGGCGCGAAGTAAACACCTTTGGGCAGTCCGGCCATGATGGCCATAAAGTTCATACGCCCTTCCGGACGCGTCTCAGTACGTTTGTCTTTCGTCCCACCATCGCTACCCCGCGCCCGCTAAAGAATATGGGGAACCTTATCCAGCATGCCCACGGTGGCCGACAGGGTCTCTCGGTGATTTATCAGCAGCAACAGCAGCAGATGGCGGAGCTTAACGAGCATTTGCAGCGGCTACAGCGTCTTAAATCGCCGGGCACGCTCAGGCCGGAAGAGCCGCTGAGCCTGAAGCTCAAAACCCTTGCCGCCAAACCTGACCTGCCCGCATGGTTCGGCGAAATGGAGAAATTCAATACCACGCTGGCTGACAGCGCAGCCCATCAGGCTCGCCTGTTGCAGCAGCATTACGGTAAGCCAGCGGGCGGAGTGAAGGAGCAACTTGATTCACTGACCGGCAGCATGAATCCGGCCAGCACCCAGCGTGAGGATTTAACGACAAAACTGGCCCAGCTCTTCTCATTACAGCCCAGCGGCAAAGGGAATCTGGCGCAGCTGGCGCTCTCATCGCTGCAGGCTGATGGCGTGCGGCTTTCGCACCAGAAGCCCACGGAAGAGATCCCCCTCGGTCTGCATCGTGATAAACATGACACCATGGGGCTGATCAAATCGCGTCTGATCCTGGACGGTCTGACCAACGCGAAAATGCACGATCTCACCGGACGGCTCACCACAGCAATGGCGCTTCAGGGAGAGACCCGTGAACAAACGTTAACTGCATTGGGCAGAGAGTTTCGCGAGCTACGGGATAGCGAGTGGGAAGGCAATCCTCTTAAGCAGGTTACCAGCCATGGCTTCACCGGTAACGACAAGCTGGAGTCCAACTACGACGCCATCAAATCCATGACCAAAGCCTTCACCAAAGAGAATCATGCCATGAACGTCACCACCCGCACGGTGATGCAGGCTGAAGATCAGCAGACGCTGGCGCGCCGTATGGAAGGCACCGTGCTGTCGATGGAGAAGGGAGAGAGCATCTCATTCAGTCGCGCTTACGGCGCGGCGACAACCATCACCGGGGTGCCAGGGACGCAGGTAGTCGCTGGGGTGGGTGGCAGGGGCAATCTCGATCGCGGCTACAACATGAGCCTGACACGCGGCGAAGGCGGGGTCACGGTCAGCTTTGGCCGTGATGGTAGCGGGGGAGTCACAGCCTTCACCGGGATTGGCTATAACCTGCTGACCGATTTTATGAAGGATTCTGCGCACACCGTGCCGATCGATCATGAGCGCAATCTGGCTCCGGCCGTGCGTCTGGGTGGGGCTATCTCGGCAACGCCGTTCGATGTGAAAAAGCAGAACAGCATCAGCTTCGACATCACTGAAGCGGAGCTGCCCGCTTTTATTCAGGGGCTGACCGAAGGGACGCTGGATCCGCTGACGCTGATGAATCGCGGCATCAACCACAGCGTGAAGCATGGCGATGTGATGAACGTCAGCCTGGATGCCACCGCGGCGGCCCTGGCCTCTGCCGGTATTCCGCTGACCAGCAAACATGAGAAGGAGACGCCCGCCAGCGTCCGGGTAGGTGGCGGCGCTTATGCCGGGGTGAACCTCCTTTCAGGAACCCGCGAGCGCGGCACGACCAGCAAAGAGGAGAGCAGCACCTTCAGCCGCAGCAACAATCGCCCGCGCGGCTTAAATAAAGCCTCTGTGGGGGCTAACTTTGCGCTGCCCCTGGGGGTGCTGGTAAAAGGCGACGACGGGCGCCTGCCGCTGTTCGCCGGGCCTGCCGCCAGCGTTCAGCTCTCTATCGATAACCGCACCAAACAGAGCCTGTCGCTGGAGACGAAAAATGCCCGTCCGCTGGAGCCGGTACATATCGACAAGCTGATGGAGACACTGGGGAAAAGCTTCAGCGATCCCGCCAGCGCCGGGCTGCTGGAGAAGCTCAAGGACAAAAGCGATGACCAACAGGCTGTTCCCCTTACGCCCCGGCAGAAGCTCGACAAGTTGGTCGAGCATTTCGCCCCACGCGACCGGACCACGCTCAATAATGGGCAGCAGGCGGTGCTGCGGGATCTGGATAAGCATCTTCGTCAGCAAAAAGCGGCGGAGCAGGGCAAGAGACTGCTGCAGAACGGCGAGTATCAGACCACCTATGCCAATCTCAGCAAGGTCAACAGCAACGGCCTCTGGCACCAGCTTTCTCACCTGCTTGATGGACAGCTGAACGCCAGCAACGCCACCAAAATCCGTGAGCTGATGAGCAGCGATCATCAGCTCCAGTCGCTGATTGCCACCCTGCAGGATAACGTCAGCACCGACGCTACCGTGACATTGGAGCTGAAAGATGAAGTCAGGGAGCAGCTTGAGCAACGCTGGCTGGAGCAGGGCAACAGCCCGGAGGAGATGATGGCCGAGCTGACCAACCGGGATAATCTGCGGCTGAAATCGATCGCTTTTACCAAGTCGCAGATCAAAACGGATGGTTTCGCCACCCCGGCCTTTCTGCTGGGGGGATCGAATAATGCCTCGGTTTCCATGAAGCGTAACCTGGGCAAAATCAATTTCAGCTACGGAGAGAACCAGAACACGCCAACCCAGTACGCGCTGGATGGACGCATTGCCAAAGCCACCACAGAACTTGCCGCCGCCTTGCAGCAAGGGCAGGAAAACGATTTTGTACTCAAGGGATAATCATGTCAGCCACTGAACAGCTTAACCATTTTCTGAACCTTTATGGCCGCAGGATAAAGGCCCCGTTGAGTTTAAAGGAGGGCGTGTGCGCCCTGTTTGATCGGCACCAGCAGGAGGTGGCGATTATCGAGCTGCCGCAGGGGAGCGACAGCGTGCTCTTTCACTGCCGGATCGAGACGTTACAAGGCGATGCCGCTCCTGAGAGGTTGAAAACGCTGCTTGCGCTGAACTTCGAGATGAATGCCATGCGGGGGTGCTGGCTGGCGCTGGATGCTGAAGAGAGCCTCAGGCTCTGCAGCCAGCTTCCCGTTGCGACTCTGGATGAGCGGCTGTTTGCACAAAGCCTGGAGGGGTTTATGCTGCAGGCGCAGCAGGTCCGGGAGTTCATCATGGAGCTCCATCAGCCAGCGTGAGCCGCTTTAACACAAATCCTTCTTGTCAGCCAGCTCCTTAATTCACTCATAGTGTTAAGGAAGTGATAAGAAGGAGTAAAACAGCGTAAGTCTCTGGGTTTTAAGACATTAGGAACTATTTTTCCGGGCCAGAGTAGTCGATAGTCTCCTTCAGCGGCGCAACAGAAGCCGTGAGCAAATTGAGGACAGACCCATGAAAAAAACGACTCTGGCACTTTTGATGACCGTCTTTACAGCGAGCACCCTGTTCTCTGCCGTGACGCAGGCTGATGGGCCTCCGGGACAGCAGTGGCATCAGCAGGGTGGACACGGTGGCCCCGACGGCCACGGTGGCCCGGGTCGTGGCCCGGACCATGGCCATGATGGCCGCGGCGACTATCATGGCCATGACGATCGTGGACGGGGTCCGGATCGTCATTATGAATCGCGCGACCGCTTTGCCTGGCAGGGCCATGACTTCCGTCGTGGGGAACGCATGCCGCCACGCTTCCGCGGTGACGATTATCGCGTGAGTAACTGGCACGAGCGTGGGCTGCGTGAGCCGCCTCGCGGCGAACACTGGGCTTATATTGACGGCAACTATGTGCTGATTGCCGCAGCGACCGGCATTATTACCTCTATCCTGCTGAATAACGCCTTCAACTAAGTTTACCGGAGGGCTGGGACAATATGTGCCGGCCCTCAAGAGCGCTTTCCCTTATCACCCGCGCAGGCATCTTCAGATTTACCCGTTGCTCTACAGGGTGATAGCCGTAAAAAAGCCCCGCCAGATTCTGGCGGGCTTTTTATCTTTCCCGGAGAAGATTGGGTTACTGATGCGTGATAATTGAGGTGATTACGCCAGTGGCCACCGCGATCAGCACGTAGTTGCCGTCGACGTTCTGCCAGCGATGCCCGGCCGGTGGGGCTTTCAGGCCACGTTTATGCCAGTCGGTAACCTGATAACTTTCACCACGATACTTCTTCGGAAGCGGACGGCCACGGTGGAATTCTGCATGGCGTGCCTGCTGATGGTTTGACTGCTGGTGCTGCGGCTCGCGATGCTCACTCTGATGAGGCTGTGCGTTATGCCCCTCAGGCTGACCATGCTGCTGCTGGCTGCCCTGCGGTGGGCGCTTTACCTGCTCGTCATGACCCTGCTGCGGACCTTCAGCAAATGCGCTCAGGCTGGCGGTGGCAAACAGCAGCGCAGAAAGGATAACAGTGCCTGATTTTTTCATCTTTTTTCCCCTGTTGGTATCGACCAACCTTTTGTTGATAAAGCCAATTTGGGGAGTTCGCCACCCAAGAACAAGATGAATAGTCTTAAGAACAGCCTTCTTAACGCTAAATTTACGCTTAGCTTGCAAAAAGCTGACTAAGGGCGGGCTTTAGCTGCCAGCTTCACGCACAAAATCGATAAAGGCGCGCAGCGGGGCGGGGATCAGGCGGCGGTCAGGATAATAGAGCCAGGGGCCAGGAAACGTCAGCCACCAGGGCTGCATGACCGGTTCAAGCTTGCCGCTCTCAAACGCCGGCTTGAGCCACTCTTCAAACAGGTAGAGGATCCCGCCGCCCGCAATAGCTGTCTCCACGGCCAGATCCATGCCGCTGCCGATACTTACCAGCAGCTGGCCCGCCGGTTTCACCTTGAGCAGCTCGCCCTCTTTTTCGAATTCCCACTCCGGCACCACGCCGCTGGCGAACCGACCGCGAATGCAGCGGTGCTGTATCAACTCGTGCGGGTGGATGGGGCGCCCGGCCTGGTCGAGATAGGCCGGAGAGGCAGCCAGGGCGAAACGCTGCTGGCGTGGACCAATGGGAAGGGCTATCACATCCTGCTCCAGCGTTTCGTCATAGCGGATCCCGGCGTCACATCCGTCGCGGAAGACATCCTGAACGTTGCTCTCCGCCACCACTTCCAGCTGAATGTCAGGATAGCGGGCCAGAAAGGCGGGGACGATAGCGGGCAGGATCAGCCGGGAGGCGCTGACCGGCACGTTGAGCCTTAATGTGCCTGCGGGCGTTTCACGGAAACGATTGATGTCATCCAGCGCAGACTCTACCTCGTTCATGGCGGGCAGCAGTCGTTCCATCAGCGTCCTGCCAACTTCGGTTAGCGCAACGGTTCGGGTAGTGCGGTGGAACAGCCTCACGCCGAGCTGCTGCTCCGCACGCCGCACCGCATCGCTCAGACGTGAGGGGTTACTGCCGGTGACGCGCGCGGCCTCACGAAAGCCACCCGCTTTGGCAACCGCTACCACTGCATGCAACAGCGTGATATCCAGCTTCATTGTCCGCCTCCCCGTACACTCTGTCGTTATTTTAGCGGATAGTTGCACAGTAACGTGGTCGCTACAATCAGTGGGTCACTTACTCAGGAGATCCGCTATGACTGTTTCACTCACTTATACGCTTGGCGATCGACAACTTAACCGGATGGGCTATGGCGCAATGCAGCTCGCCGGTCCTGGCGTTTTTGGCCCGCCCGCAGATGAAGCTGCCGCCGTGAATGTACTGCGCGCAGCCGTAGCGTCCGGCGTTGAAATGATCGATACGTCCGATTTTTACGGGCCGCATATCACTAACCAGCTGATCAAAAAAGCGCTGCACCCTTATGCCAGCTCGCTCACTCTGGTCACCAAAGTGGGCTGCCGTCGGGACGAAAAAGGGGGCTGGCTCCCCGCTTTTAGTGCCGAAGAGCTGACCCGTGCGGTAGAGGAGAACCTGCATAACCTCGGGCTGGAGAGGCTGGAGGTCGTCAACCTGCGGAGCATGTTAAACGTGCATAAACCTCAGGAAGGCTCTCTTGAAGCACCGCTGGCGGCGTTACTGCAGCTGAAAGAGCGTGGCCTGATCCGCCATATCGGTTTAAGCAACGTTACGCCGAAACAGGTTGAAGATGCTCAGCGGATGACGCCGATCGCCTGCGTGCAGAATCTCTATAATCTGGCGAACCGACAGGATGATGAGCTGGTGGAGACGCTGGCAAAACAGGGCATCGCCTATGTGCCGTTCTTCCCGCTGGGTGGATTTACGCCGTTGCAGTCTGCCGGGCTGTCTGAAGTCGCTCAGGCGCTGAATGCCACGCCAATGCAGGTAGCGCTCGCCTGGCTGTTGCAGCGCTCGCCAAATATTATGTTGATCCCGGGGACCTCATCGGTGACGCATCTGCAGGAGAATATGGCTGCCGTCAGGCTGACGTTGTCCGGGGAGGCGCTCGAAACACTGAACAATATGGGCTGAACGCCCGGACAGTAAAGAAACGGCGTCCGGAAGGCAACCCGGACGCCGTAGTGTGTTTCGCGATAAAACCGCTATATGCGGGCAAAGCCTTGTAGTGGGGTGGGTGCATATTCAGGCAATACGCCACAGCTTGTTGAAAGAGGGCATAAGCTCGCTGCTGTTAAGCGATCGAGTAAGCCTCTTCCAGCATAAATCGCTGCTCCTCTTCGCTGTAGCTCACCAGCGAATTTTTGCTGTTGGCGCGTGCGAGGATCCACTCTGCTTCCTCTGCCGTCAGCGGCTGCGCATCGTGCCAGAAGGGGGTGATGGCGTTGTCCCTGAGCCAGTGTTGCAACATTCTGGCTGGCGGCAGGGTAAACCCCGGGAACAGTGCCGTGGCTAAATCATCCATTAACAGCTGCTGCTGTTCATCTTCCGTCTTACTGAGTATCGTCAGGAAGGGCAGCAGTAAACGCCCGCACACTTCACCATGATGGTAATCCTTTATCGCCCCCAGCTCTCCGGCAATGCCGTGGATCACCCCTAAACCGGCCATGCTCAGCGACAAGCCCCCTTGCCAGGAAGCAAACATCATCTGCTCGCGCGCTCTGTCACCCTGTTCATCATCGCGATTGAGATGCGGCCAGGCGCTGATAAATGCCCGCATTCCCGTCAGGGCTGTCTGACGGCTGAAGAAATTGCCTTTACTGGAAAGGTAAGCTTCAAACAGGTGGGTGAAGGCGTCAATCGCACAGCACGCCAGCACATGATCGGGCGCGCCGCGCAGCAGGTCAGGGTCCAGAATCGCAATATCAGGGACAAAGTTGGCGTGGCGCAGCGAGGCTTTCACTTTAATCCCGGCTTTGTCTGTGACCACGGCGTTCTGCGTAACCTCGCTGCCGGTGCCCGCCGTGGTAGGAACAGCAATCAGCGGCAGCGTAGCGCCAGTAACCGGCGTGTCGCCGACTTTTTCCAGATAGCGCAAGGTGTTGAGCGGATGCTGGCTCAGCGCCGCAAAGGCTTTTGCCGCATCCAGCACGCTGCCGCCGCCAATGGCGACTACCCGTGCGACCTTACCACGCCAGCGCGCCACCCAGCTGTCGATCTCATCAGGCGAGGCTTCGTGGCTGACAATCTCATGCCCCAGCAGCAGCGGCGTCAGATCGTCTTTCAGCGCCTGCCACGTCGCGCTTTGCAGAAAGGAGCGACCACAAAAGAGTAAGGTAGGCTGAACCTCTTTCTGCAGCAGCGGCAGCAGTTCACGCAGGCTTCCGCGGCCAAAAAAGGTGTGACGGTTAGCTATCATCTGGCTGGTGCTCATCGGTTTTCCAGTAGGGTCAGAAACAGAGCAGACAGGCTACCTTGCCGGGCGGCTAAAGATCAAATCGAGCGGGAAGGGCAGCTAAAGGTAAAGACTTTGTCCTGCGGCGCATTCACCACCATAAAGCGGGTATCAGAGAGCCGCATCGCCAGCCAGCCCTCTTTCGTCACCGCGGAAGGGACATATTGCTGCCGGTCCGCTGAGTGCAAAGGGCCGCTTTCCACTACGCTTTCCGGTAGCGTCACGCTGAAAGAGGTGAAACGATCGACAATTTTACCCTCAAGGTTGCCCAGGCTGCGGCCATCCAGCGTCTGCAGATTTCCCTGACAGATCATGCCCCGCTCACCGGATGAACAGGCTGTTAACAACACCAACGCGGCGGCGACGGAAATTCTCCCTGCTCGCCGGCAGAATCCCGTCTCGTTAAAAATGGCTCTATCCTGCCGCTCCATAATGCATCCTTTTCATCGTGTAATGGGTTGAGTATAGCGGGGAGTTTGTTAAATTTCCCCTCCCGAAAACCCTGGCAAGTAGAGGGGGAAACCGCGCGTTGAGCGCCTTTGTCAGGAGCTTGTTATCATTTTGTGGGGTGTGACTGAATCAATTCAGCTAAACAGGCTACAAAAGTTCGCAAACCAATTATTGAGTGCTACACTCTTTGCCGATTTTGACACTTTCCCCTTATTCTTCGCATTTGAACAGCCGTTTTACTCGACTGATTGCGCTAATGCCTTCTATTTTGTAGGGGATCTGGCGGGCAAGTTTCGAAACTGCTTGTATACTTTTCCAGCATTGCTGTGCGCGTTTCTCAACCGCGATGAGCTGTACAAAAAACCTTTTGTACACTCAGTTGAGGAGCTTTTGACGGATAAACTTTTAAACAACGAACCGATCCTGTGAACAACAAAACGTCTGCCTTACTAATTACGCCGCTGTGTTTACTGCAGCCTGTCGTGAGTTATGCTCAATCGCCCACCGTTCAGAGCGGAGATGCTGCTGCCCAGGGCAATACCCTGATGGTTGTTAAGCAGCGTAGCGGATTGTCTGAACTGGATACGCCTGCCGCCGTCAGCGTGGTGAGCGGGGACGATCTGCGCAACAGCACGGCGCAGGTTAATCTTTCGGAAGGGTTAGGCAGCGTCCCTGGCCTGCAGATCCAGAACCGTCAGAACTACGCACAGGATCTTCAGCTTTCCGTACGGGGCTTCGGCAGCCGCTCAATGTATGGCGTTCGCGGCGTGCGGGTTTATGTGGATGGCATCCCCGCCACTATGCCGGACGGGCAGGGGCAGACCTCTAACATTGACATTAACTCCATCGATAAGGTCGACGTGCTGCGCGGCCCTTACTCCGCTCTGTATGGCAATGCCTCCGGCGGCGTGGTCAATATCGATACCCAGACCGGTAGCCAGCCCACCACGCTGACGGCGGGGACTTACTACGGCAGCTACGGCAGCTGGCGTAACAGCGTTAAAGCCAGCGGCGCTACCGGTGACGGTACCCAGGCGGGCGATGTGAATTACACCATTTCCGGCTCACGCTTTACCACGCACGGCTACCGTGACCACAGCGGCACCCAGAAAAACCTCGGCAATGCAAAGCTGGGCGTGCGCCTGGATGATGTCAGCACGCTCACCCTGATGCTGAACAGCGTGTCGGTTGATGCCAACGATCCGGGCGGCCTCTCCCGCGAAGAGTGGAAAGCGGATCCTCGCCAGTCGCCACGCGGTGACAGCTACAACACCCGTAAGAGTCTTGACCAGACCCAGGTTGGCCTGCGCTATCAGCGGGAGATGAGCGAGAACGACCAGCTCACCCTGACCACCTGGCACGGGGAGCGCCATACCACGCAATATCAGTCTATTCCTCAGGCCCCACAGCGCAATCCAACCCATGCTGGCGGCGTCATTGTGCTGGAGCGCAAATATTCCGGCGTCGACACCCGCTGGAAGCATCAGGACCAGATCGGTTCCGTGCCGTTCAGCGTGATCGGCGGCCTGGATTACGAGACCATGACCGAGCGCCGTCAGGGATTTGAAAACTACAACCTGGTTAATGGCGTGCCGGAATATGGCGAGAAGGGCAGCCAGCGTCGCAACGAAAAGAATGTGATGTGGAACCTGGACCCTTACCTGCAGAGCAGTTGGGCGCTGACGCCAAAATGGACGCTGGATGCCGGTGTGCGTTACAGCACTGTAAGCTTTGATTCTGAAGACTACTATGTCACTCCCGGCAACGGCGATGACAGCGGCAGCAAACGCTATCACAAGCTGCTGCCGATGGGCTCGCTGAACTATGCGGTCACCGATGCCTGGAACCTCTATTTCTCAGCGGGGCGTGGCTTTGAGACGCCGACCATTAATGAACTCTCCTACCGTTCGGTGAACGGCAGCCAGACCGGCCTGAACCTGGGGCTGAAGCCCTCCACCAGCGACACCTTTGAGTTGGGCAGTAAAACCCGCCTGGGTTATGGCCTGCTGACCGCCGCGCTCTTCCAGACCAACACCGACAACGAGCTGGTGGTCGCTGACAGTGAAGCGGGGCGTTCAGTTTATAAGAACGCAGGCAAAACGCGCCGCCGTGGCGTGGAGCTCTCCTTCGACCAGCAGTTTGCTGAAAACTGGCAGATGAAAATGGCCTGGACCTGGCTGGATGCCACCTATCGTAATGAAACCTGCGATGACAGCGGTAACTGTACCCCTTCCGGCAATCGTCTGCCGGGCGTAGCGAAAAACATGGGCTATGCATCGCTGGGCTGGCTGCCGGAGCAGGGGCTGCATGCGGGGGCCGATATTCGCTACATGAGCAGCATTCAGGCCGATGATGAAAACAACGCAAAAGCGCCTTCTTATACGGTGGTTGGCCTGAACGCGGGCTATAAATTTGGCTGGGATAAGTGGTCTCTGGACCTGTTCAGCCGCGTCGATAATCTTTTTGACAAAGAATATGTAGGCTCAGTGATCGTCAACGAAGGCAATGGCCGTTACTACGAGCCGGCGCCAGGGCGTAATTACGGCGTGGGCGCTACGCTCTCTTATACGTTCCTGTAATCAAGTATCCAGCACAACCTGCCGCTCAGCGAAAGTCTGGCGGCGGGTTCAAAACACCGGGATGGATAAGCGGTATTAACCGAGTGTTTTTTGCGATTTAGCATACGATCTAAATCGAAGACGTTAAATTTTGGTAAGGTCCATACTATGCAAAGTAAAACACCGTTATCACGGATACTCGTGATGATTACGGCTGTGTTCGCCCTCCTCAGCGGGTTGTACCTGCTGATTGGGGGTATCTGGCTGGCAAAAATCGGCGGCTCGTTCTATTACATCATCGCTGGTGTGATTGAGCTGGTTGTCGCCTGGCTGCTGTTCCGCCGCCGCTCTTCAGCGCTGCTGCTTTATGCGGTATTCCTGCTGGCGACGCTTGTCTGGTCGCTCTGGGAAGTGGGGTCCGATTTCTGGGCGCTGACGCCGCGTCTTGACGTCACCTTCTTCCTCGGCCTGTGGCTGGTGCTGCCGTTCGTCTACCGTGGCCTGAGCCAGGGCAAATTTGCCCGTGGCGCGCTGAGCCTGGTGCTGGTGGTGACCGTTATTGCGCTGGCTTACTCGGTCTTTAACGATCCGCAGGAGATCAACGGCTCCCTCAGCCCTGAACAGGCTGCGAACATTGAGAAGTCTGGTGAGGGCATCGCTGCCGGAGACTGGCCTGCTTATGGTCGTACTCAGGCCGGAACGCGCTACTCGCCGCTGACGCAGATCAACGATAAAAACGTTGGCCAGCTGAAGGAAGCATGGACCTTCCGTACCGGTGATATGAAGCGCCCAACCGATCCGGGCGAGCTTACCGATGAAGTGACGCCAATCAAAATCGGCGATTCTCTCTACCTCTGTACGCCGCACCAGATCCTGTTTGCGCTGGATGCCGCTACCGGTAAAGAGAAGTGGAAATTTGATCCGCAGCTGAAAACCGATCCCTCCTTCCAGCACGTGACCTGCCGCGGTGTCTCTTACTACCAGGCGCCTGAAGTGGCAACGCTGCCAGCGGGTAGCAAACCTGCAATGTGCGCACGCCGCATCATCCTGCCGGTGAACGATGGTCACCTCTATGCGCTGGATGCGGAAACGGGCGCTCTCTGCCCGGAATTTGGCGAAAATGGCAAGCTGAACCTTCAGCAGAACATGCCTAACGCCCGTGCCGGTGCTTACGAGCCAACTTCACCGCCGATCATCACCGATAAAGTGATTGTGATTGCTGGTGCCGTCACCGATAACTACTCCACTAAAGAGCCTTCCGGCGTGATCCGTGGTTTCGATGTTAACAGCGGTAAACTGCTGTGGGCCTTCGATACCGGCGCCAAAGACCCTAACGTGCTGCCGGAAGCTGAGCAGCATTACGTGGCTAACTCGCCTAACTCATGGGCGCCCGCTGCTTATGATGCGAAGCTGGATCTGGTTTACCTGCCAATCGGTGTGGCAACGCCTGATATCTGGGGCGGCAACCGCACCCCGGAAATGGAGCGTTTCGCCACCGGCTTGCTGGCGCTGAACGCCACTACCGGTAAACTGGCCTGGTTCTACCAGACCGTGCATCACGATCTGTGGGATATGGACGTGCCGGCGCAGCCGACGCTGGCTGACATTACCGATAAAAACGGCAACAGCGTTCCGGTAGTGTATGTTCCAACCAAAACGGGCGATATCTTTGTTCTGGATCGCCGTAGCGGTAAGGAAGTCGTCCCGGCTCCGGAAACGCCGGTGCCGCAGGGCGCTGCGAAGGGTGACCACGTCAATCCTACTCAGCACTTCTCTGAGCTGACCTACCGTCCGAAAGCCAAACTCTCTGGTGCGGACATGTGGGGCGCGACTATCTACGATCAGTTGATCTGTCGTGTTATGTTCCACAGCCTGCGCTATGAAGGTCCGTTTACGCCGCCTTCAGAGCAGGGCACGCTGGTGTTCCCGGGTAACCTGGGCATGTTCGAGTGGGGCGGTATCTCTGTGGATACCGATCGCCAGATCGCCGTGACCAACCCAATGGCGCTGCCGTTTGTTTCCCGTCTGATCCCACGTGGTCCAAATAACCCACTCTGGCCTGGCGAGGGCGACAAAGGCGGCAGCGGAACAGAAACCGGCGTTCAGCCACAGTATGGCGTGCCATACGGCGTGACCCTGAACCCGTTCCTGTCGCCGCTGGGCTTCCCTTGTAAGCAACCTGCATGGGGCTATGTCTCTGCGGTGGATCTGAAAACGAACGATATCGTGTGGAAAAAACGCATCGGTACCGTGCGTGACAGCTCGCCAATCCCACTGCCGTTCAAAATGGGGATGCCTATGCTGGGCGCGCCAATCTCTACCGCAGGTAACGTGATGTTTATCGGGGCAACCGCAGATAACTACCTGCGCGCGTTTAACGTCACCAACGGTAAAGCGCTGTGGGAAGCCCGCCTGCCCGCTGGCGGCCAGGCAACCCCAATGACCTACGAGGTGAACGGCAAGCAGTATGTGCTGATTGCAGCGGGTGGTCATGGCTCCTTCGGCACCAAGCTGGGCGACTACATCGTGGCCTACGCGCTGCCTGACGACGCGAAGTAACAGCACCTCCCGGCATTCGGGTACTGAATGCTGAATGAACCAAGGCAACCGTTTCGGCGGTTGCCCTTTTTTTGTCTTTTCTCCAATGGAAAAAACGCCTGCATTTTCCCCGCCAGGCGTTATCATTCGGGCGTTTATTTCAATCAGGTTGAGTGACCATGTCGCAAACTTCTCCCCTGCTGGACGTGCAGGATATTAGCTACACTCAGGATGGCACGACGCTGCTGGCCCCCATTTCACTGCAGCTCAGTCAGGGGGAGTTTCTCCTGCTGACCGGCCCCTCCGGCAGCGGTAAAAGCACACTGCTGAAAATCATCGCCTCATTACTTGAACCCTCTCAGGGCGCTATCCGCTTTGAAGGTCGGCCTGTCAGCGAGCTGAAGCCGGAACGCTATCGTCAGCAGGTCTCCTACTGTTTCCAGACCCCCACGCTGTTTGGCGAGACGGTGTATGACAATCTGGCGCTGCCGTGGCAAATCCGGCAGAAAAAAGCGGACAGGGAGGCACTCCGGGGGTGGCTTAAAAAGGTGAATCTGCCCGAAGAGATGCTGGATAAAAAGTGTGAGCAGCTCTCTGGCGGCGAGAAACAGCGCGTCGCTCTGCTGCGCAATCTGCAGTTTTTGCCGCAGGTGCTGCTGCTGGATGAGATCACCAGCGCGCTGGATGAGGAAAACAAACGCACTATTAACCAGCTGATTAAAGGGCTGGTGAGGGAGAAAGACGTGGCGGTAATCTGGATCACGCATGACGCGGCGGAAAGAGAGCAGGCACAGCGGGTAGTGACATTAATGCCACCTTCAGGGAAGCGAAACGATGAGTCAGCATAATATTACCAACGAGTCACTAGCGCTGGCGCTGGTTCTGGTGCTGATTGCGCTACTGGTCAGCAAGAGAGAGAAGCTGGGGCTGGAGAAGGATATTGTCTGGAGCGTTGGCCGCGCCATCGTTCAGCTGATTATCGTCGGCTATGTGCTCAAGTACATCTTCGATCTCAACAACGCGTTGTTAACGATAGCGATGGTGCTGTTTATCTGCGTCAATGCCGCGCTCAACGCCCGTAAGCGCAGTCGTAACATCGGCAATGCTTTTCTGCTGTCGTTGATCGCTATTACCACCAGCACCACGCTGACGCTGCTGATTTTAGTGCTGAGCGGCTCAATTGAGTTTATGCCGATGCAGGTGATCCCTATCTCAGGGATGATCGCCGGTAATGCGATGGTGGCGGTAGGGCTCTGCTACAGCAATCTTAATCAGCGTTTTGCCGATAACCGGCAGAAAATTCAGGAGATGCTGAGCCTGGGCGCTTCGGTGAAAGTCGCTTCAGGTAAGCTGATCCGCGACAGCATTCGCGCCGCAATGATCCCAACGGTCGATGCCGCCAAAACGGTGGGGCTGGTGAGTTTGCCGGGCATGATGTCGGGCCTGATCTTTGCCGGTATCGATCCGGTAAAAGCGATTAAATATCAGATCATGGTGACGTTTATGCTGCTGGGTACCGCCAGTCTCTCGACGATTATCGCCGGTTATCTGGCCTACCGCCGCTTCTTTACCTCGCGGGCGCAGCTGCGTTAAACGTAAAAGAGAGGCGGATCGAACGATCCGCCTCTGGGGCCAAATCAGAAGTTGATATTGGCGCTGATGCCGCCGACAAAGGCATCCTTCACTTCACTAACCGCACCTGGTGAAGTGACATACTGCAGGTTTGGACGCAGTTTCAGCCAGTTAGTCACCTGGGCATTGTAGTAAATTTCATAGTTATATTCGGAGCCGCTCTGGATCGGCAGGTAAGTAGGGTTGTCGTAATCGTTTACCCCATTCTCCCGGTTTGTTTCGCGCAGCATATTGCCATAGTCATCGTTAACGTGAATACGGGCGGCGCCAACGCCGATCTCATCTTTTGGACGCGCGTCAAACGGCCCTTTCCAGACGAACGCTATCGACTGGTAGTTGTCCGTTTTCGAGGTTTTATGGTCGTTCATTACGGCCTGAACATTGATTCCCAGACCGCGGTTATTGTCGCCATCTGTCGCCGTTAACTGTTGTTGCAGCAGTAAATATCCACCGTAAGCGTGGTTCTCCTCGCCATACTCTCCGTTGCTGTAGGAGCTGTAGTTGTCCCCTTTCACCGAAGAGTAGTACATGCCGATGCGGTAGTTACCCGGCAGCTTGTCGGCACCCAGGAAAGGTCTCCAGCCTAATTCCACCGGCACCATATTGCCAAGCGTCGGGCTGGTATCCAGACGGAAACCGTTGGCGGTGTCGTAGTTTGAAGCCGTCTGATTATAGAAGCCCACCTGGAAGAACATCTCTGGCGTGAAGTTAAACTTCACGCGGCCGCCCCACTGTGACACTGGCCAGTTGAACCAGCGGTCGCCGCGCCAGTTCCCTGCCTGGCCGCTGCCAAACGCCAGGTTCTGGAAATTACTGTCGAAGGTATCAAAATCCTCGCCCACGGTGACGCGACCGGCTTTCACTTCTACCGCGTTATCAAAGAAGCCTTTATTCAACCAGAACTGCGTCAGACGCCAGGTTTGCCCGCGTCCCCACACTTCCTGTACCGAGGAGAGGCCACCTGAGCGGGGATCGTTAATCTGATCCGTCAGGTTCTGGCCGTTACGGCTGGTGATGGTGGCCTGAAACTGCGTGTCTTTCCAGTTCAGCAGCTTGTCCAGGTCCAGCGTGGTGCCAAAGCCCCACTGGTCGGTATAACGGGCCGTGGTCGAGTCCCGGTAACCGCCGGAGAAATTACTGGCGGATTCCATGGTGTAGTTCACCTGGAACTCCACGCCATCCTCTTTTAACTGGCTGCGGTAACCTTCCCAGTCACCAAATGCATAGGGGGAATCCATGCTTAGCGGCGCAAAATCTGCCAGCGCAGAGCCGGATGCCAGCATCAGTCCAAAACCACAGAACGCCACCGATCTTTTTAACGTGGTTTGCGGGAGTTTGCTTTTCATTGTGAAACACCTTCTTTTTATAGGAATAACACTGTCCTTCATAACGTCGGGCAGGGAACGTTACGGCCGTGCTTAAGCATTTTCTCCTGCTCAGGGGATCTGTGTAGGGGGGAAGTGCTGACATAAGCCTGAACCTGCGGCCTTAACGGAACGAATAAGAGCATTAAACGGGGTTTTAGTTGTTTTAATTAGTGCTGAAATGATTAGCAAGATATGGAATAAGATCAAAATTTTAAAGTGGATCACACTTTAACGTGAAGAGGTGGCAGGACGGAGGGAAGAGGGTAGGGCAAAAGAGGAGTGGCAGAGAGCAGGCATAAAAAAAGGCCGAAAATGTCGGCCTTTTCTGGAGGGCGGCGCTAAGCCACCCCGGGCTGATTAACGGCGACCAAAAATCTTCGCCGCCAGGAAGCCCACGCCAGCGGCAATCGCCAGCGAGACAAACGGCGCTTCCTGCGTTTTGTTTTTCACGCAGTCCAGCGCATCATCCACAGCATAGGTCGCTTTCGCTGCGTTCTGGCGCACACGCCCTTTGAACTCATGCTCTGGAGAATCGACAGCTTTACCAAACTGCTCCTGACCTTTGCCCAGCGCTTCGTCTGCTTTATCGTTCGCTTTATCTAAAAGACTCATACTGTCTCCTTTATGTTGGCATGATTCCTCATGGAAGAACTCTAAGCGTAGACCATCCGTGGCGTTATACCGCCTCGGTTATGTGACTATTTATGACGAACGTAAAGAAAAGGGCCGACAATTGTCGGCCCTTTGCGCATGACTGGCATTCAGAGGATCAATGCGACTTCATGCCGGCAGCGGTCATCATAAAGCGGAACAGGGTAGCTACAACGCCCAGCGCCATCACGCTGCAGGCATAGATAACAATCATCCACAGGACGCGTTTCCACGCCGGAGATTTTGTCACTTGCTGAGATTCTGTCGCAACTCTCATAGATTTCTCCTAATACCTTTCATCTTCCGGCATTTACATACCGGCTAAATAATCAATGGTAACCTTCGTCCGGGTTGATTTTCCCGCGGAATACGTAATAGCTCCAGAAGGTGTACGCCAGGATAAATGGAATAATCAGCAGGCCGCCAACCAGCATAAAGCCCTGGCTCTGCGGCGGAGAGGCCGCCTGCCAGATAGTGATATGCGGCGGAATAATATTTGGCCAGATGCTGATGCCAAGACCGGTGAAGCCCAGGAAGACCAGCGCCAGCGTCAACAGGAACGGCGAGTAGTGCGCATGGCGGTTCAGTGAACGCATCAGGCCCCAGGAGGCCAGCGCCACCAGTACCGGAACAGGAACAAACCAGAAGACGTTTGGCAGTGTAAACCAGCGCTTCATGATGTCCGCATGTTCCAGCGGTGTCCAGATGCTCACTATCACGATAATGGCCAACAGAACAATCAGCAGAGGCTTGGTCAGCGCGGTCATTTTGCGATGCAGCTCATTTTCGGTTTTCATGATTAGCCAGGTGCTGCCCAGCAGAGCATACGCCACTACCAGACCCAGCCCGCAGAAGAGCGAGAAGGGCGTCAGCCACAGCAGCTCAGGGCCGCTGTAGGCGCGGTTAGTGACTTCAAAACCGTTGATAAAGGTGCCCAGCACCACACCCTGGCTGAAGGTCGCCAGAATTGAGCCGGCAATAAAGGATTTATCCCAGAATGCGCGGTGCTCTTCTGTAGCCTTGAAGCGGAACTCAAACGCCACGCCACGGAAAATCAGGCCGATCAGCATGGCGGTCAGCGGCACTGAGAGCGCATCCAGAATCACCGCGTAGGCCAGCGGGAAGGCGCCATAAAGCGCCGCGCCGCCCAGCACCAGCCAGGTTTCGTTGCCGTCCCAGACGGGGGCAACGGTATTCACCATCATATCGCGTTCGGTGGCATCCTTATTGAACGGAAACAGAATGCCGATACCGAGGTCGAACCCATCCATCACGATATACATCAGGGTCGAAAAGACGATGATGGTAAACCAGATAATTGAAGTATCAATACCCACTTTATTTATCCTCTTCCGGCGTAGCTAACTTTTCTTTCACGGCAGACAGCGGACGTGCCTGGGTGTGTCGTGTACCCGGACCGCCTTCGTCGTCATGACCTCCTTCCCCTGGTTTTGGACCTTTCTTAATCAGGTTGATCAGATAGATATAGCCCACCCCGAACACGGAGGAGTAAACCAGAATAAAGGCCAGCAGGCTGATGCTCATATGCATTTCGCCATGCGCCGAGACGGCATCTTTGGTGCGCAGCAGGCCATAAACAACCCACGGCTGACGACCAATTTCAGTGGTGAACCAGCCCGCCAGCAGCGCAATCAGACCAGACGGCCCCATCAGCAGCGCAAACCACAGGAATGGACGTGAGGTATAGAGGCGATGGCGGAACCGCAGCCACAGGCTGCAGACGCCCAGCAGGATCATCAGCATCCCCAGACCGGCCATGACGCGGAAGGACCAGAAGACGATGGTGGAGTTAGGACGATCCTCTTTCGGGAAAGTCTTCAGCGCAGGCACCTGTTTGTGCAGGCTGTGGGTCAGGATCAGGCTGCCCAGATAGGGAATTTCCAGCGCATATTTGGTTCTTTCCTGTTCCATATCCGGCACGCCGAACAGGATCAGCGGCGTAGGCTCATCCGGTGGGTTTTCCCAGTGGCCTTCAATCGCCGCAATTTTAGCCGGCTGATGCTCAAGCGTATTCAGACCATGGGCGTCGCCCAGTACTGCCTGAATCGGTGCCACAATCAGCGCCATCCACATCGCCATAGAGAGCATTTTGCGGATTGCAGGCGTGTCATTTTTGCGCAGCAGATGCCAGGCAGCAGAAGAGCCAACAAAGAAGGCGCTGGCCAGGAAAGCGGCGGTAGACATATGCAGCAGGCGGAACGGGAAGGAAGGGTTAAAGATAATCTTGAACCAGTCAACTGGGATAACCATACCGTTCTGCATTTCAAAGCCCTGAGGCGTTTGCATCCAGCTGTTAGACGCCAGGATCCAGAAGGTAGAGATCAGGGTTCCAAGCGCAACCATGCAGGTGGCAAAAAAGTGCAGGCCACGGCCTACGCGGTTCCAGCCAAACAGCATGACGCCCAAAAAGCCCGCTTCGAGGAAGAACGCGGTAAGCACTTCATAGGTCAGTAACGGACCGGTGATGCTTCCGGCAAACTGCGAGAAGCCGCTCCAGTTGGTACCAAACTGATACGCCATGACCAGGCCGGACACAACGCCCATCCCGAAGTTAACGGCGAAAATTTTCGACCAAAAATGATAGAGATCGCGATAATCCTCATTTTTGGTTTTCAGCCATAAACCTTCCAGCACCGCCAGGAAGCTGGCGAGCCCGATGGTAATAGCCGGGAACAGGATGTGGAAGGAGACGGTAAACGCGAACTGTATCCTTGCCAGGTGGAACGCATCTAATCCAAACATTGCTTACCTCGATCTAACATAAAAAAATTGCCTTTCTTTTTTATTTACCGACTATTAACAACAGAGCCACATAAAAGGTTTATGAAGCCGCCGTTAAGCGGATATTTCATCGAAGGTTTGATCCTAAGACCAAATCAGGTGAAGGAGTAGCAACAGTAATCGGGAACACGCCTATAACAGCATAGATCTTTGCGATGAATTGTTTCATTACCGCGTTAAATTATTTTGACAAGCTGTTAACTCATTCATACCAGATGATGCTGTGATGTAAAAATAGTGTATTTTTCTGCCTGGCTACCCTTTTTTTACCGTGCTGGTGGCAGACAGGGTGAAAAACTGGTGTGAAAATTACTTTCCTTTTATTTATAAAAGCTCCCGGATATATAACTTTTTCGCACATAATAGCGCTGCCTCAGGGCACAAATTGGAAATTAATCCCTTAATCAGCCCCTCTGTAAACGGTAATGTTATTTTATTGTTAACCGTTAGTGAGGTAAATTTTGTATGTTTCCATGTGGCTTGTTATCAGTAAACATCAGCAGGCGCTACGCCAGGTGTGAATATGAAAAACCCTGTAAATGTTAAAGCTTATTTTCTTATTTTGATTCATTAAGAAACATTTGGTTACTTTTGTGCAGGCTTTTACCCTTATTTTTTTGTCGAAGGTCAAAACCTGGTCAGCTAAGGTGTGCTTCTGATGAATGTTAAGGGAATGATAAAGATGACGCTTCTGATCTCGTTGTTGCCCGTGTATGCCGCTTACTTTCTCGGTACGGTAAGTCCGGGTCCCAGCAATCTTGCCATTATGGGCCTCGCTATGCGTCAGGGCCGACTTCCCGCTCTGAGCATGGCTGCTGGCGTTATTACCGGCTCGCTGTTTTGGGCACTGATAGTCGCAACGGGAATTTCATCTTTATTATTAGCTTATACTCATGCGCTTATTGCTATTAAGCTGGCGGGCGGCTGTTATCTTCTTTATATGGCTTGCAAAGCAGTAAAGGGCGCCCGGCGAAAAGGTGAGGCTGAAATGCCTGCGAATGAAATATCTGCCCTTGTACCGCTAGGAAAATATTATCAGCGTGGTCTGCTGCTGCATCTCGCCAATCCCAAAGCCATTTTAGTCTGGCTGGCAATCATTTCACTTGGTGTTCACGCTGACGCTTCCCCCTGGATATTGCCGTTAATAATAGGTGGTTGCGCTTGTATTGGCGTGGTGGTGTTCAGCAGTTATGCCTTACTTTTCTCCACCCGTACCCTGAGTCATGCCTATCTGAAAAGTCGTCGGGCGATTGAAGGTTTCTTCGCGCTGTTTTTCGGTATTGCAGGCATCAAACTTCTGCTTTCCAGATGACATTTTCATCACTCTCTTTCCGATGACAAAAGTTTGATCTTCATCTCAAAATGTAAATTCACCGTTGCGGGGGCGTATCAGCCTTACGGTGTTACCGTTAACATGTTCCCGGTAACACCTCGTCAGCCCTGGCTGACTGCCCTGACACTGATACCCGTCACGCCATGCGCAAAGCGGGAGAAAATTTACGTGATCCCGACTCCGGTCAGGAACACGCACCGGAGAGAATTTATGCCATTAGTCATCGTTGCGATTGGCGTAGTACTGTTACTGCTGCTGATGATCCGCTTTAAACTGAATGGATTTATAGCCCTGATCCTGGTCGCGCTGGCGGTAGGCGTGATGCAGGGAATGCCTGTTAACAAGGTTGTCGGCTCGATTAAAGCGGGCGTCGGCGGCACGCTGGGCAGCCTGGCGCTGATCATGGGCTTTGGCGCCATGCTGGGTAAACTGCTTGCCGACTGCGGTGGCGCACAGCGTATTGCCACCACCATGATTGCAAAATTTGGCACCAGATATATTCAGTGGGCGGTGGTGCTCACCGGCTTTACCGTGGGTTTTGCGCTGTTCTACGAAGTCGGTTTTGTGCTGCTGCTGCCGCTGGTGCTGACCATCGCCGCTTCTGCCCGCGTTCCTCTGCTCTATGTGGGCGTCCCGATGGCAGCGGCGCTCTCCGTCACCCACGGTTTTCTGCCTCCGCACCCTGGCCCGACGGCTATCGCCACGCTGTTCCATGCTGATATGGGCAAAACGCTGCTGTTCGGCACGCTGCTGGGTATCCCAACCGTGATCCTTGCCGGTCCGGTCTATACCCGCTTCCTGAAAAGCATCGACAAGCCGATCCCGGAAGGACTCTATAACAAGAAAACCTTTACCGAAGCCGAGATGCCGAGCTTTGGCGTCAGCGTCTGGACTTCTCTGGTGCCGGTTATTCTGATGGCGCTGCGAGCCGTGGCGGAGATGGTGCTGCCAAAGGGCCATCCGCTGCTGGGTTACGCAGAATTTTTCGGCGACCCGATTATCGCCACGCTGATTGCGGTTCTGATTGCGCTCTTCACCTTTGGCCTTAACCGTGGCCGTACCATGGATGAGGTGATGGGCACCCTGACCGATTCGATCAAAATCATCGCCATGATGCTGTTAATTATCGGCGGCGGCGGGGCGTTCAAGCAGGTGCTGGTCGACAGCGGCGTGGACAAATATATCGCTGGCCTGATGGAGGGCAGCAACATCTCTCCAATCCTGATGGCCTGGTCAATTGCTGCTGCGCTGCGTATCGCGCTGGGTTCTGCCACCGTAGCCGCCATTACCGCCGGGGGCATTGTGGCGCCCATTATCGCCACCACCGGCGTCAGCCCGGAGCTGATGGTGATTGCGGTAGGATCTGGCAGCGTGATCTTCTCTCACGTTAACGATCCGGGCTTCTGGCTGTTTAAAGAGTACTTTAACCTGACCATCAGCGAGACCATGCGCTCCTGGTCCGGACTGGAAACGGTGATCGCCGTGTGCGGACTGATTGGCTGTCTGCTGTTGCAGATGGTGGTGTAGACGGGGCCTTCCCTTAATGCAGCCGCAGCTTTCCCGCTGCGGCTGCCGGGCCAGCCTGGCATTGATGCTCAACCTGAAAACGTCGCTACTTCCGTTTCCGGCATTCCCGCCTCGCGCGCCGCATTAAGGATCTGCTGCCAGCTATTGGCATCGATCGGGATACCGCGACTTAACCGCTCTGCACGCTGCGCCTCTTCAAACTCTCCCGGTATCTGAATGGGCTGGTCGCCCGCCTGAGGCGAGGCTTTCGCCCAGTCGATAAAGTCCTGCGCCTCCTGCTGCATCTGCGGCGCGTCAAAGGCTTTCGGATCAAGAATGATGGTGGTCATGCTGTTGAAGATCGCCTCCACGCTGTTTTGCAGCGTGCTTTCATGGGTAGTCTGGCCACCCGATAACGCGCCGCCCAGAATTTCGCACATTACTGCCAGCCCATACCCTTTATGTAACCCAAAGGCTAACAGCGAACCGTAAGGCTTTTCGTGCATCACGGCGGGATCGGTGGTGGCGTTTCCCTGGCCGTCAATTAAATGGCCGGGCGCAACCTGAACGCCTTTGTTATAAGCCACTCTGGTTTTACCGAATGCAATACCGCTGGTGGCAAAGTCCAGCAGCAGAGGAGGCTGCCCGTCGCGGGGGAAGATAGCGCAAAACGGGTTGGTGCCAAACCGACGATCGCTGCCGTTAAACGGCGCCACCATCGGGTCGCCCACGACATTAACGAAATGGAAAGAGATAAACCCTGCGCGGGCGCACTGTTCAGCCCAGTGACCAATACGCCCGATATGGTGCGAATGGCGTAGCGCAATGGCACACATACCCAATTCCCGCGTACGTTCAATCCCCAGCGCCATCGCCTCGCTGGCGGCAACCTGACCAAAGCCATTATGCCCGTCGACGGTGAGGACGGCACCCGCATCCTTCACCACTTCCAGATGCTGGTTTTGCTGCAGATGGCCCTGCTTACGGGAAACCATATAGCTCGGGATCATTCCCACGCCGTGTGAATCGTGGCCGGCCAGATTTGCCTGGACCAGATGTTCTGCCACCAGGCGGGCTTCCGTCTCTCTGCTGCCCGCATGCTGCCAGATTGCCTGAACAAAACGTTGAAGCCTGCTGCTCTCGATGCGAATTTCACCTGCTGTATCTGCCATTTCTCTCTCCTGCGGCGCTGTTTACTGTTTATTTTTAAACGAATAATTCGCTGCTGTCGTTAAAACTCCCCGGGCGGGCCATAAAAACTCGCCCGATCGGAACGCGAATTTTACTGCGGTAGTTGCCATCAAAGCGGTTTGCTAAGTATACTATCGTCTTGAAAGTTATTGCTTTTTTGACTAAAGCCAAATTTTATACTCATAATTATAACAACCGCTGTTCAGCCTCTTTGCCCCTTTTGGCGCAGGCCACCCAACACCTTTCTTTTTTACGGTTAATTATCCTTTTTTATTAACAGGTCTGCGGGCAGTTGCCTTTGGGGATGAAGAGTATGGAAAATGAAAAAGAGCAGGCGCCGCTGCTTCCTGAGCTGCCGCTGAAGGGGATCCCGCAGGAGATCCTGCGGCTGGGTAAACGCCTGGCGGATACCAAATACCAGATTGATATGCTGGGCAAAACGGGGTGGGGCGAGCTGACGGCCAACCTGCATGGTCTGGAAGCGAGCGGTGAGTGGGACGGGCCGGACGACGCCTTAACGTTTTTCAGCAAAATCTTCCCCTTTGCCATGCTGCCTGCTGAAACGGAGCCGCTGGGGATTTTCCGCGTCCCTACCGAGCGGGTGATCGGGCGAAGCTGGCGCTGGTGGCCCGATCACCTGAGCGCCACCAGTGAAACCAAACTGCTGGAGCATCTGGAGGGGCCGCATGCGGCAGAGAGCACCTCGTGGTATTTTCTGCCTGCTCTGGGCGTGCTGCTGGCCGCCCAGGGACAGAGCCGGGTGAATTACTGCCGCCAGCGTCATATTCCTTTTATTACCGCACGCGTCAGTAACCTGAACTACCCACCGGCCGACCGCTTTCGCCTCTATCACGTCACAAAAGGGCAGACGCGGCAAAGTTGGGTCGTGCTGAACGACCGTTATCTGCAACCTGTGCTGTGGCCACGCATCACTCTTCCCGCGCTGACCACTTATGGCGTGCACAGCGGCAGCTGGCCGTTGACGTTCCCCCCCACGGATCGCGTCTTCAGCGAGCTCTATAATCCTCTGCCCGCCGAGGATTTTGTTGCGCCCTGTATCGATCTGCTGGCCGTGAATGAAGCGATAAAAACGGAGGCGCTGGCGGCAAAATGGGCGCAAAAGCCGGTAAAAATGGCGTTAAGCGATATGGATATCACCAACATCTGGCCGGTCAGCCTGACCCTTTCGTTTTTCTTTATTTTGTCGCTGGTGATTGCGGGCGTGACGGCAGGAGAGGGGTGGGCAGGCTGCATCAGTCTGTTAGTGTGCGGCATGGCTGGCAGCCTGCTGCTGTTCCTGGCTTCGCCGGTGTTTCTGGTCAGCAAGCGTTTACGAAGAGATTTCCAGCCGGAAGCGCCCGCAGAGGAAGCGGCTGAAGCCCAGCCGCCTGAGGTTACTGCACCAGCTGGTGGCTGATGGCATATTTCACAATATCGGCGTTGCTTGAGAACTGCATCTTCTCCATCATGCGCGATTTATAGGTGCTGACGGTTTTGTTGCTGATCGACAGCGCATCGGCAATCGCGTTGATGGTTTCCCCGTGTGCCAGCATCAGAAGGATCTGGCGTTCTCTGGTGGTTAGCGTCTCATGCAAGGCACGGTTGCCGTTCTGGTATTCAGCAAAGACAATCTCCTGGGCTAAATCGTGATCGATATAGCGAGAGCCTTTGGCTACGCTACGGATGGCGGCCAGCAGCGCATCGGGGTTCTTATCTTTGGTGATATAGCCCAGCGCACCGCAGTTCAGCACGCGACGGGCGATCTGCGGCTCATTGAACATGCTCAGCACCAGTATCGGCAGCGAAGCATACTGAGAATGGATGCGGTTAATCAGATCTTCTCCGCTGATCCCCGGCATCGAAATATCCAGCAGCAGCAGATCCAGCCCGCCGAGCCGCAGCCGTTCCAGCACCTGGCCGCCATCGCCCGCTTCGCCGACCACATCTATCTTGTCATCCAGCGCAAAAATCTGTTTCAGCCCCTCGCGCATCAGCGCGTGATCGTCGGCAATCACTAACCTAATTACTTCACTCATGCTGGTTCCCTGGTTGGAGATGCCTGATTCGAGCGCAGAATATAGCAGCTCAGTGTGACTATTTTGCTGAAAGGGGAAGGGTGATCTCCAGCTGCGTGCCCTGACCGGGTTCGCTGGTGATCGAGGCAAAGCCATTCAGCATATCGACCCGCTCTTTAATGCCCAGCAGGCCGAAAGCGTCTTCACGCACCGCCTGCATTTTAAAGCCCTGGCCATTATCGCGGATCTGTACCACCACCGACTCGCGGCTCGCCTGTACGATGATCGAGACCTTGCTCGCTTTCGCATGCCGGGAAATATTGGTCAGCGACTCCTGCACCACCCGGAATACCGCCGTCACAGCCTGATCGCTCAGCGCAACAGGTTTGCCCTCCGGAACAATCAGCATGCAGGCGCAGTCGCTGTTTTTCACAAACTCATCCCTTAACCATTCAAGCGCAGGGACCAGACCCATGTTTAGCATATTGGGCCGCAACCGGGTGGAAACATCTCTGACGACCTGAATCGTGCTGTCGATCAGCGACATCAGATAATCCGCTTGTTGTACCACGCGGGCCGGGTTATCTGCCTGCATACCCATCACCGACAAGCCGGCGCGCAAACTGGTCAGGTGCTGACCCAGCTCGTCATGAATTTCCCGGGCGATATGCTTGCGTTCATCTTCGGTGCGCTGCTGTTGATTGCTCGCCAGCAGCCGCATCTGTTGATGCGCAGCACGCACCTCATTTTCCACTTCCCGCAGGCGGCTGATATCGCGGCCTACCGCCAGAATGGAGATCACCTCTCCCTGCAAATCATATTCCGGTACGCAGCGAACGTGCAGAACTCTGGCCCGGTCGCCAAAACGCGCTTCCAGCTCCGCCTCGCTTTTTTCACCGCTGGCCAGCGTATTGGAGACCAGACGGAACAGACGCATGCCTACTTCATCAAAAGGAATGGTATCGGTTAAGCGCCAGCCGCGCGCCTTCTCCTCGCTGCAGCCAATCACTTCCAGCACCTGCGGATTAGCATACTGGCAGCGCATGTCAGTATCGAAGCGGGCGATAAGATCGGGTGAATTTTCAACCAGAGAGCGAAATTGCTGCTCCTGCTGCAGGTAACGTTCGGTTCGCTGTTTCAGCTCCCGCACGTCGCGCACCACGTTAAGCACCAGGGTTTGCCCCTGATGTTCATAGGTGCTGGAGCTGACCTCAACCGGGATCAGCTCACCGGAGCGCATCCTGTGCTGTGAGGTAAAGCGGATCCCTTCCGGGCGCATGCTGAGCTTCCACCACAGCCCCGCCACGTCGGGATCCAGCAATTCGCCATCAATATCGGCATAGCTTAAGCGGATCAATTCCTGATATTTGTAGCCCAGCATTTCGCAGGCTTTATTATTGATATAGGCCAGCTCGGCATTTTTGCCGACTAAATAGATAGCGTCATTGACCTTGTCAAGCGCAAAGTCGGGCAGGATAGCCCGACTCTCATCAGGATTTTTACTCACATTGAGGCTGAATATTTCAGACGAAAGCATTTCTCTCTCTGAAGGTTAAAAAATGTCGTTACGCTAAGCATAGATTATATTACCGCAGAGAACAGGGCACCCGACAATTTGTCGGTAAGGAACAATTACAACAAATAATTTCTCTGCTGACCATTGTTATTCATCTGAAAGTTGAGGCAGCGCGCAGATAAATATTTATGGCGTTATTCAGTCTGAAAAGTTTACTTTATTCAGCTTATTGTGCTTTTCAGCGCTTCGCGCACGCGGGACAATCGGGATTTTACCGTACCCAAAGGGATGTCGAGTGAGGTGGCGACATCCTGATAGCTGCCGTTACGTTCCACCAGAATAGTCAGCATCTGCTGCGTCTCTTCCGGCAGTTTTCCAATCGATACCGCCATCACGTCCAGCAGCTCATCATTGGCAATAATGTCACTGGGATCACACTCTTGGATCAGCTCCAGCAGATTATCTTCATTCAGACTGTCAAACAGAAAACGGTTCTGATGGGTCTTGTAGTAGTTACGGATCAGATTGGCGGCGATGCCGAACAGCCAGGTTTCAGGGCGCGAAGCTCCCAGAAATTTATGGCTGTTGCGCAGCACTTCCAGGCAGGTCATCTGTGCAATATCTTCGACGTCTTCGCGATTGGAAACACGCTTACGAATAAAGTTGTGCAGTTTACGATTTTGCTGGCAAAGGATCTCCTGCCATAAAACGACAACGGGTACTTCAGCTATTCCTGCGGTTGAAGAAGTTAACATCTTTACGCTCCTGAAATTAATGAACAGCCTGAGAGTTGTCATATAGCAAGGAGCGTGCCAGAAAAGAAAAAGGCTGCGGCGCCAGATTATTTCAGCATTTTTTATTTGAGTTAAGAATTATCTGAGACAAATAGCGACCAATAGCGAAAAATAGCTGTGCAACAATTGACACTAATAACGCCGGTTTAATGTTTCAGCTGAATCAGACATTTTAAATAGGTGTTAAAGGTCATTTTATTCGGGAACTTATCGCGTGGGTTAGCCACGTAAGAGAATCGCGAAATCAATGACGAGCCCGAGATGATAAAAGTTCAATCTGCTTACCAGTATCAGCAGGCCCTGGCAAAAACGCTGCTCAAGAAGGATAGCCCCCTGGCCACGGGGAGCGATATCCGTGCCCGGCCGGTGAATACGCAGTCAGCCGCCGCCTCGCTGAGCGACTCGCTGGAGGAGATCGGCATGATGTTCAGCGAAAAGGTGGAGAAAAAAACCAAAGGGTTGAACCGTCGCCAGATCAATACTCAACATCTGCGCAGTAATCGCGGGGCGGTGGAGCGCATTGAACGGCTGGGCGAGCTTTATCAGATGCTGGACGGGCAGCAGCAGGATCGGCTGGAGACCCGCCTGAGCGCGCTGAAGGATCTGCTCAGCAAGACGAGTGAACCGGAAGCGGAGACGCTGGTAGCGGCGGCAGATAACGATCCCGCACGGTGTGATTTACTGCTGCGGATGACGCTGCGGGAAGCCGACCGCACCGGCGATATGCAGACTGCGGCGGCGGCCAGCCAGGGGCTGGATGAGCTGCATGAAAAGTTCGGCGATAAAGTCCGTGCGGGCCTGAATACCGCGCCCGCTATTGCCAGCTTCACCACCGATCCGGCTGAAAAGCAGGGGATGCGCGATCTCTACTATCACAGCATTGTGAAGCATCAGTCGCCTGGTGTGATGCTCGACAGTCTGCTGGAGCGTTATGGCGTGGAGCAGTTTAAAGCCGGCCTGCATACGTTACAGCGCGCGCTTTCGGAAGATATTGCCGCGCTGACACCCTCTATTTCTTCCCGCTCGCTGCAAAAAATCCATCGTGCTCTGAGCGAGGCCGGGCAGCTCACGCATGTGCTGGCTGGCAGTGACAAACTGCTGGACGATCTGCGTTCCCGTGGCAAAATTCCTTTCTCTGCGCTGGGCGGTATTGAGCTGACCCGTCGGCTGCTGAACGTCGCCGAAACCGGATTGCAGGGACGCGACATTACCGGTATGGGTAAAGAGTTTGCCGGAGAAAAGCCCGCCGCAAAAATGCTGTTTTTCAACGGTCTGCTGCCGCTGATGAATACCATACCGCCGATGCTCTGGCGCAATCTTAACGACCGCACTGAGTCGGCGAAGCTGTTACGAAGCGCGATTGGCATAATGGTAGATAACGAGCACAAAGCCGCGGCGAAAGGGTGAGGGCGAGCGAATGAACAGCCTGTTTCTGGTCCTGAACCGCATCGCGCTGGGCGCGATGCGGCGTTCTGAAATCATCGGCGCGATGTTTGCTATGGCCATCGTGTTTATGCTGATCATTCCGCTGCCGCTGGGGCTGATTGATACCCTGATTGCACTCAATATCTGTATCTCTTCGCTGCTGGTGGTGCTGGCTATGTACCTGCCAAAACCGCTGGCGTTCTCCAGCTTTCCGGCGGTGCTGCTGCTGACCACTATGTTCCGCCTTGCGCTCTCTATCTCTACCACCCGTCAGATCCTGGTGCAGCAGGATGCCGGCCATATCGTAGCCGCCTTCGGGACCTTCGTGGTTGGCGGAAACCTGGCCGTGGGGATGGTAATGTTCCTGATCCTGACGGTGGTGAACTTTCTGGTGATCACCAAAGGCTCCGAAAGGGTGGCTGAAGTGGCAGCCCGCTTTACCCTGGATGCGATGCCGGGCAAGCAGATGTCTATCGACAGCGATCTCCGTGCCGGAATGATCGACGTGAATACCGCCAAGCGCCGCCGTGTCGATCTGGCAAAAGAGAGCCAGCTGTTCGGAGCGATGGATGGCGCGATGAAGTTCGTCAAGGGGGATGCTATTGCCGGACTGGTGATCCTGTTTATCAACCTGATTGGCGGTTTCAGCATCGGCGTTATGCAGCTGGGCATGCCAGCCGGGGACGCCATGCACACCTACTCGGTGCTGACCATTGGTGACGGGCTGATTGCCCAAATCCCGGCGCTGCTTATCTCTCTGACCGCCGGGATGATTATCACGCGCGTCTCTTCAGACAGCGACACCAGCCTGGATAACAATATCGGCCGGGAGATCGCCGAGCAGCTGACCAGCCAGCCCAAAGCGTGGATCCTCTCTTCCATCGGCATGTTCGGCTTCGCCGTGCTGCCAGGGATGCCCACCGGCGTCTTTATCGTACTGGCGGTGCTGACCCTGGCGACAGGCAGTTTTCAGATCTGGCGGGCGAAACGGGAGCTGATCTCCAGCCAGCCGCAGATGGAGAACGAAGTGATCCCCCCGGAGCTGAACGGCACGGAGGATCTGCGCCAGTTCAACCCGACGCGGCCTTATCTGCTGCAGTTTCCCAGCAGCGCGCGCGGCACGGCAGAGACGCTGGAGCTGGTTCAGGCTATCCGCCGGATGCGCAACAGCATTGTCTACAACTACGGCTTCACGCTGCCCGCCTTTGATATCGAGTTTCAGGATTCGCTGCCTGCTGACGAATTCCGCTACTCGGTCTATGAAATTCCCCGCGTGATCGGCACCTTCAACATCGGGCTGTTCGCCGTCAGCCGTCAGGGGCATGAGCACCTGGCGGAGGAAGAGGGTGTGGTGGTGGGTACAGAGACGCGGCGTGAGGCAGAGCTGATCTGGCTGCCTGCTGAACACCCGCTTTTACAAAATGAGCAGGTGCAGCGCTGGGGATTCCATGAACTGCTGATGCAGCGAATGGAGAATGCCATTCATGCCAGCGCCCCTAATTTTATCGGCCTGCAGGAGACGCGTGCGTTAATGGGCTGGCTGGAGGCGGAACAGCCTGAACTGGCTCAGGAGCTGCAGCGCGTAATGCCGATCGCCCGCTTCTCTAACGTGCTGCAAAACCTGGTGGCGGAACGTATCCCACTGCGCTCGGTTCGCGCCATTGCCGAAGCGCTGATTGAGCATGGCCAGCATGAACGGGATATCAGCCTGCTGAGCGACCTGGTGCGTATCTCGATGAAAGAGCATATCTGCTACCAGTACACCCGGGAGGATGGCCTGCACGTCTGGCTGCTGACGCCGGAGATGGAGGAGCAGCTGCGCGATTCGCTGCGCCAGACGCAAAGCGAGGTCTTTTTCGCCCTGACCCAGGAGCAGAGCATGGCTATCCTGGCGCAGCTTCGTCACGCCTACTCGCCGGAGAATCCCGCTTTTGCCGTACTGCTGGTGGCGCAGGATCTGCGCAGCCCGCTGCGGGGTCTGCTTCAGGATGAATTCCATCAGGTGCCGGTACTGTCGTTTGCAGAACTGCAGTCCAGCCTGTCGATTAATGTAGTGGGTCGCCTCGATCTGGAAGATTCAGCCGAGTCCTTTGATGCATAAGGAGCTGATTATGTTTGAACTACGCGTACTTTCAGGTCGTCATCAGGGGGCGGCCTTACCCGTTACCGGCGGTGAGTGGACGTTAGGCAGCGCCCAGGAAGCTGACCTGCTGCTGAGCGACGCGGGCGTTCTGGCACACCATGCCACGCTGATTTTTGCTGAAGATCGCTGGCTGCTGCAGCCGGTGGAAGGCAGCATCCGTACGCTGCAGCAGGAGCGCGCTGAGCCGATCGATCCTCTTCCAGCGGATACCCCCTTTGCGCTGGGCGAGGCCTGGCTGAGCTTTGTGCCGGCGGACCGGCCCTGGGAAGCGATGAACCGCGAGCCGCAGCCTGTTGCCGCCGCCCCCGTTGCTGCCGCAGTGGCCACTGCCGAAAGCCCGGCGCCTTCGCGGACCTTCTCCCGCGGCGTCCAGGCGCTCTCCATCAGCCTGATTTTACTGCTCAGCTTCACCATTATCAGCTGGATCCTGCAGCCGACCGTGGCGCAAACCTCCACCACCGGATCTAACCGTAAAGTGCTGGAGACGCTGCAGGAAGTCCGCCCGCCGCTGGTTGCGATGCTGCGGGATCGGGGTCTGACCCCCGGCGTGAAGATCGATATGGGTAAAGGCACGCTGATCCTCAACGGCGAGCTGAATAAAGAGCAGCTGCAAATTCTGGAACGCATGCTGGTGCGCTTCCAGGCGCAGTACAACGTGCTACCGAAGCTGGTCAATAACACCCGACTCTACAGTGCCAAACTGCCTTTCCGCATCGTGCAGATCACCACCGGGAAGCGGGCAAACGTGGTGACCGATGCCGGAGAACGGCTCTTTATCGGTGATGAGGTCGATGACCTTCGCCTGGTCGCCATCACCTCCAGCGAGATCGAATTTGCCGGTCGCGAACATATCAAGGTGAACTGGTAATGCAGGCAGAGCTGGATAAGTGGTTTCATGGACATCAACAGCGGCTGGCACGCTTCGCACCGGTGGAAATCTTCGGACGTATTACCGGCATCAGCGGCATTCTGCTGGAGAGCAGCCTGCCGGGCGCAAGGATAGGCGACCTGTGCCGCATTGAGGGCAAAAACGGGACGCGCGTGCTGGCGGAAGTGGTGGGGTTCAATCCGCACCACACGCTGCTTTCCGCGCTGGGCCAGCTGGATGGTATTGCCCAGGGCGCCAGGGTAACGCCGCTCTATCAGCCGCACAGCATTCGGGTCTCGGAGGCGCTGCTGGGCAGCGTGCTGGATGGTTTTGGCCGCCCGATTGAAGCGGGCAGCATCAGCGCCTTTGCGCAGCCGGGCGAGATTGAGGGAGTGAAACCGGTGCTGGGTGATGCGCCGCCGCCTACCGAGCGGCCCAGAATCGACACCCCGCTGCCTACCGGCATGCGTGCCATCGACGGCTTGTTAACGCTGGGCGTGGGGCAGCGCGTCGGCATTTTTGCCGGTGCGGGCTGCGGGAAAACCACCTTACTGGCGGAACTGGCCCGCAATACGCCGTGCGACGTGATTGTTTTCGGGCTGATTGGCGAACGTGGCCGCGAGCTGCGCGAATTTCTGGACCATGAGCTGGACAGCGAATTGCGCAGCCGCACGGTGCTGCTCTGCGCCACCTCTGACCGCAGCAGCATGGAGCGCGCCCGTGCCGCCTTTACCGCCACCGCCATTGCCGAGGCGTTTCGTGACCAGGGGAAAAGCGTGCTGCTGATCCTGGATTCGCTGACCCGTTTTGCCCGCGCCCAGCGCGAAATCGGTCTGGCACTGGGCGAACCGCCAGGGCGCGGCGGTTTGCCGCCTTCCGTCTATACGCTGTTGCCAACGCTGCTGGAGAGGGCCGGACAAACTTCAACCGGCGCCATTACCGCGCTCTACTCCGTGCTGATCGAGCAGGATTCTATGAACGATCCGGTCGCGGACGAAGTGCGGTCGCTTATCGACGGCCACATTGTGTTGACCCGTAAACTGGCGGAGCGGGGCCACTATCCCGCCATCGATGTGCTGGCCAGCCTCAGCCGCACCATGACCAACGTGGTGGCCAGGCAGCAGGTAAGCGAGGCCACAGCAGTACGCCGGTTGATGGCCGCCTGGCAGCAGGTGGAGATGCTGATCCGTCTTGGCGAGTATCAGCCCGGCAACGACAGCCTGACCGACGCCGCCGTGCAGGCGCAGAGCGCCATTAACGGCTATCTGCAGCAGGCTATGCGCGACCCGTCCGATTTCGAGCAAACCTGTTTTCATCTGTCGGAGGTAAGCCGCTATGCGCCGTCACTCACCGCCTGAACCTGAAGCTGAAACCGATGCCGCTGCGGCAGAACTGCAGCGCACGCTTAACCTGCTGCTGCCCATTCGCCGCCAGCGGCTCAGCCGCAGCGAGCGCCAGCAGCGGGCAGAGGAGCAGGCGCTGCAGGCCGTGATCGGGGAAACGCATCAGACGGAGCAGCGCCTTGCGGAAAAGCGGGGCGCCTATCAGCAGATCCGCGCCACGTTTATGCAGAATAACGGTGGCGTACAGCAGCAAAAATTTCTTCTTGAACGCGCGTTGCAGAGCGAGCAGCAGGCGGCGGAGCAGGTGGATAACGAACGCCTGAGCCTGCATCAGCTGGCGCAGCAGCAGATAGAGCAACAGCAGCGGGTGGAGCAGGCGCAGCAGGAAACGCGGCTGCGGCAGCGCGACGTTGAGAAGCTGGAATATCTTCTTGAGCAAAACGAGGTAACAGGATGATCCGTTCTCTCTCTCAGACCGCGGCACAGCAGCACGCCACTGAACGACAGGCGCAGCAGCACAAGGATCAACAGCGCCAGAGCCGCCAGCTTTTTTTGCAGCATCGCGAAGCCCAACGCAACGATCCGCGCGCTGCGCCGCAGCCTGCGCAGGCTCAGAATGCGCCTGCAGCCGGCAGGCGCCTGCAACCTGAACAAACCCGTCGTCCCGCCGCAGAAGATCGCTCTCTTTTCAGCTCGCTGCTTGAAGCTGACGACGTGATGGCCCCTCGTCTGATGCTGGATCAGGGGTCGGATCAGCAGCAGGGATTTGCTCAGCTGGAGGAGCCGTCACTCCCGGGCGCGCCTCCGGCAATGGCGTTGTGGCAGGAGATAGAGCCTGCGCTGGCAGACGCCCTGGCAGAGCAGCCGCCGGGGGAGATGCGGCTGACGCTGATGCTGCCGAAGCTGGGAAATGTGCAGGCGCAGATGGCCGCGCTGCCGGGCGGAGGCTGGGATATCGCTCTGCATTTGCACCCCGGCGCGTGGCAGGCGCTGCTGCCCCATCAGGAGCGCTGCCGTTTCTCGCTGCGTCAGAAAATGGCCTGCCGGGTGAAATTACGCTTTGAGCGCCGTGCGGATGAGGATCGGGAGTCTGCAGGATGAAAGCAACGCCTCTGCGAAGTCTGAGCAGTGAGGAAGCGAGCCTGCGTCAGCGTATCGGCGCAGGCTGTTTTTACCCCTTTGAGCTGGCGGGAGAGCAGGGCGTGCTCTCTCTGGCGCTGGCGGATGGACGCCAGCCAGGCGAGATGAGCCACTGGCAGTCAGAAGTGGGTATGCTGCATTTTTCGGATGCTCAGTCCGTGCTCTCTCTGATGTCGCACTGCCCTACCTTTACCGCGCCAGCCGACCTGCCGGAGCAGGCCTGGTACTGGTCGCGCTGGCATCAACAACTTTCAGCCGAACTTCTTGCGCTGTTCGGCCACTTAGCTAATAAGCGAGACCAAACGGAAGCTGGCGACCTGCTGCTGACCCTGTCAGTCGAGTGGGGCAGCCAGCGGGGGCGAAGCCTGTTAGCGCTCTCTGCCACCAGCCTGTCGGCACTGCTGGCAAAAAGCGGCTGGCAGCGGACCCTCTGCCCGTTACCGGAAAGTTTGACGCTGACTTTGCCACTGGCTGTTGGCGACATCGTCCTCTCATCAGACGCGCTGCTGGCGCTGCGTGAAGGCGATGTTTTGCTGCCGCCCGAGCCCTGTTTCACCCCGGATGGACGCGGCGTTATCCGTTGCGCTTCTCATCTGCTTTATGGGGAGATCCAGCTGCAGCCCGGCCAGATGGCCCATTATATTCTTACAAAGATGGAGAGATTGAACGTGACCCTTACCCCTGAAGAGTTTGAGCACGCGCCCGTATCGCCCCCTGAATCCAACTGGGATGCTGAGCCGCTGGCGGCAGAAACAGATTTTGCCCCGTTACCGCTCTCCCTGTCGGTTCGTTGCGGACAGCTGAAGCTCACGCTGGGGGAGCTACAGCAACTTGGCCCGGGTTCGATGGTAATGATCAGCAACGTGACGCCAGGGGAAGCTATGCTCTGCCACGGCGACTATCCGTTAGCCAAGGGGGAGCTGGTGGATGTGGAAGGCAGGCTGGGCCTGCAAATCACCCATATGCTACCCGGCAGCCACAATCCGCTGGCTCGTTAGCCAATGGAGAATCTGTCGCTGAACCCGATGACGCTGGCCCTGTTTCTTGGGGCCTTGTCACTGGTGCCGATTCTGATGATTGTCTGCACCTGCTTTCTGAAGATATCGATGGTGCTGATGCTGACCCGCAACGCGATGGGGGTGCAGCAGGTACCGCCCAATATGGCGATTTACGGCATCGCGCTTGCCGCCTCGCTGTTTGTTATGGCGCCGGTGTTTAACGAGATGAGCCAGCGGGTAAAAACGGTGCCGATCGATACGCAGTCTGCCGACCGACTCGATTACACCGTTTCTAACGGCGTTGAACCCTTAAAGCGCTTTATGGTGAAAAATACCGATCCCGATATTCTTACTCACCTGCAGGAGAACGCCCAGCGTATGTGGCCAAAGGAGATGGCCGACTCGGTCCAGCATGACAGCCCACTGCTGCTGATCCCCTCTTTTGTGCTCTCTGAACTGCAGAACGGCTTCAAGATCGGCTTTCTGATCTTTATCCCGTTTATTGTGGTGGATCTCATCGTCTCTAACGTGCTGTTGGCGCTGGGTATGCAGATGGTGTCGCCAATGACCATCTCGCTGCCGCTGAAAATTTTGCTGTTCGTGCTGGTCAGCGGCTGGACGCGCCTGCTGGATGGCCTGTTCTACAGCTATATGTGAGGGACGCATGGATATTTTGACGCTGTTTCGTCAGGCGATGCTGCTGGTGGTGGTCCTCTCTGCGCCGCCGCTGATTGTGGCGGTGATCGTCGGCGTTATTGTCTCGCTGCTGCAGGCGGTGATGCAGCTGCAGGATCAGACTCTGCCGTTTGCCATCAAGCTGGTGGCGGTAGGGGTGGCGCTGGCGCTGACCGGCCGCTGGATAGGCGTGGAGCTGATGGAGCTGGCGCAGAGCGCCTTTGCCATGATGCCCAACGTGAAGTACTGATATGGGGCATAACACCCTGTTCGATGGCTACCATTTTATCCTGGCCGTCACGCTCGCTATGGCGAGAATATTCCCCTGCCTGCTGCTCTCTCCCGTCTTCTCCTTCAACGCCATCAAAGGCGGCCTGCGCTCGGGTATCGTGCTGGCGCTGGCGCTGTTTCCGGCACCGGTGATCCAGCAGCAGCTCTCGATCGACGATCCCTCCCTGTTCCTGCTGGCCGCGCTGGCGGTAAAAGAGGTGATCATCGGCATCCTGATTGGCCTGCTGATGGCGATGCCTTTCTGGCTGTTCGAGTCGGTGGGCGCGCTGTTCGATAACCAGCGCGGGGCACTGATGGGCGGCCAGCTTAACCCGCAGCTGGGGCCGGACGTCACGCCGCTCGGTTTTCTGATGCAGCAGTCGATCATTCTGCTGCTGGTGGTGGGGCTGGGACTCTCAACCATCACGCAGATCATCTGGGACAGCTATCGCCTCTGGCCCGCCATGCAGTGGATGCCGTTCCCCAGCGAGGCGGGCTTCAAGGTTTACCTCGACCTGCTCGGCAGCGTCTTCACGCATATGGTGCTCTATGCCGGGCCGCTGGTGGCGCTGCTGCTGCTGGTGGATTTCAGCGTCGGTATTCTGAGTATCTACAGCCCTCAGCTGCAGGCAACGGTGCTGGCGATGCCCGCCAAATGCCTGCTGGGCATGCTGTTCTTTGTGCTCTATCTGCCGATCCTCAACTACGTGGGCGGCGAAAAACTTTATGAACTCAAAGATTTGATCCCGCATCTCGCCGATATGTTTGGTACAGGGGGCAAATAGTGTCCGAGAAAACCGAAAACGCCACGCCGCAAAAGCTCAAAGAGTCGCGAAAAAAGGGGCAGGTGGGGCAGACGCCAGATATCCCTAAACTGCTGATCTGCATCGGCGTGATGGAAACAGTTTTTGCCCTGGTGGAGGGGGGCATGCAGCGGCTTGAGGCGATGATTATGCTGCCGCTGGGCAGGCTGAACGATCCGTTCGGCCATGCGATGCAGGAGGTGGCGCTGGATGGGCTGATGGTACTGCTCTATTTTTGCGGCATCGTTTGCGCCCTGATCTTTCTGCTGCGGATAATCGGCGGCTGGATCCAGTTTGGTCCGCTGTTTGCCACCGAAGCGCTACAGCCAAAATTTGATGCCATCAACCCCGTCGGGCATCTCAAAAACATGTTCTCAGCCAGGCAGATGACCACTCTGCTGACCAGCGTGCTGAAATCGATTGCCATTGGCACCGTCTTCTATCTGGCGATCAAACCTGATTTAGGGCCGCTGGCTCAGCTGGCGTACGGTGACGATCTTAACGGCTTCTGGCTTTCCGTGCTGGCGCTCTTTAAGAAGATCGTGCGGGAAACGCTGATGCTGTTGCTGGTGATGAGCGCGATCGATTTTGGCCTGCAAAAATATTTCTTCCTGAAGCAGCAGCGTATGAGCCACGAAGATATCCGTAACGAGTTCAAGCAGAGCGAAGGTGACCCGCATATGAAGGGGCACCGCAGATCAATGTCGCAGGAAATCCTCAACGAAGCGCCAAAACCAAAGCGGGAAGTTGCGCTGGAGGATGCCGATATGGTGCTGGTCAATCCTACGCACTATGCGGTCGGCCTCTATTACCGGCCGGGCGAAACGCCGCTGCCCTCTATGGTGTTCAAAGCCGCAGGCTATGAGGCGCAGGATATTATTGCCGAGGCGCAGAGCCGCAACGTGCCAGTAATTCGCTTTATCTGGCTGACGCGCACGCTCTACCGCACCGTTGAGGAGGGGGAGTATATTCCGCGTGAAACGCTGAAGGCGGTAGCGCAGGTTTATCGCCTGCTGAAGGAGCTGGAGGATCAGCAGCTGGACGATATTGTGGAGATAGAGGATTAGTTTTTCAGGTGGGCAGCGGGAATTAAAAAAAGTGAATTTAGTTTACTCTTTTTTGGAACCATTCTGGCCGGTTACCCACTTAAATTACGAATGCATGGGTATTCATACTTTAACAGCGAGAGGATAATAACATGTCAAGTATTTCATCCAATGTGGCACAAGGCATCAGCTCTGTTTCATCTGCAAAGAATCAGATTGAGACTGCGACTAATGGCGCAGACTACGCTTCACAAATGACTGATATTATGAAGAAGTCGCAGGAAGATAACCTGCAGAAAGCAGAAACCGACCGTATCCTCGCTAAATCCAACGGCCAGGCGAACAGCGCAACAACCGCTGCTTCAGCGGCTAACCAGAATAAAATCCAGTATTAGTAAAAAAAAGGGCCTTCGGGCCCTTTTTTATCCGTTTTACAGCGTCACTCTTTTATACCAACGCCCAGTGATGAAGGGAGAATGTTATGACATTTAAATCATTAAGTTCATCAGATAGTGCCCAGACTGATTATGCACAACAGATGAAAAATATTCAGATGAAATCCCAACAGGATATGCTGGAGAAAATGAAAACGGATTTTACTAATTATCTGACCAATGCGGTAGCGGATGCCTCCTCTAAAGAATCAACCGCCGCTTCGCAAAGTAAATTACAATTCTGATCCCCTTTCCGTTAAGAAACGTCTCCAGATGTCCCTTATCCGGGATGCTTCAGTGGACTAACAGGGACTGTGTCAGCCTGTAAATCAAAGCCACTGAGGAAGATCTGTTCAACTTCCCCTATACAGAAACAGATCAGGAATGGAGACGTTCACTTACAAGGATATCAAGCAGACCGGGATAAGTTTTTTCAATTTCATCTCGTCTCAGCTGAGCCAGAAGTACATTACCTCTGTCAATTAATGAAACAAGGCCAGCTTCCCTCAAGGTTTTGAAATGATGTGATCTTGTCGCCCGGGCAACATCAGCCAGGCCACTGAAAGATGTACAGTGTCTTTCAGCACCAACCTCATCAATGATAAGTTCCTGAATGATCTTCAGGCGCGTTGGGTCACTTAACGCCTTCAATACAGTCGCCAGAACCAACGGATGGTTCTCTCTTTTTACTTTAGTCATTTGATAGTTACCAAATTAATCCCTTGATATTTATGAATATTTATTCTAAGTGAGATCTTGAAAAAAAATTGACATTTATAATTTTTTATTATAATTGTATGTTCGATGGTTATCGAACGTTCGATTTTCTTCTAACGTTCGATAACCATCAAATATAGCATTACAGGAGATAAGTGTCACATTACATGGAGTAAGTGCTTATGCATGATGTGCAGAATTTAAATAAGAATAAACAACCGCCGACCATAACTTACCCCGGTTGCACGATTGATAAAAAGTATGTACACCGGCAGGCAGTTAATGAAGTTTTCATCACCAGTTCACATCAGAACGAAACTGACCACTTTTCGGTTACGGCTGTGATGCCAAAATCACACATGTATTTTAACGATCAGCCTGAACTGATCGATGATAATCAATATTATGATGCCTTACTGCTACTGGAGATTTTTCGGCAGACCTCTATTTGCGTAACCCATAAGTATTACGATGTGCCCTTAACTGCCAAATTCATTTTTAATGATGCAAAATTCAGTATCATAAATCACCATCTGCTGCAAATAAGTGAATTATCACAATGTTTAACCGTTGAGGTTAAAATAAGAAATCATAAATATCGTCGGCATGTGCTTTTTGGTTATACTCTGGATATGGATATCCTTATAAATAATACCCTCTGTGCTCATAAGAAAATGGATATTGGCTGGATGGAGAAATCGGTCTGGAAAAAGTTAAGATCCAGACATGAAAGCCACCATCCATTTGAGTTTTCATATATTAAGCCTGTAAGTAGCATATCTGTAGGGCGCAATATACCACGAAATGTGGTTATTGGTGATATTCGGGAAGACGATAATTTTTTTAAAGCATCTCTGATTGTTGACCAGTCTTATTCGTCTATATTTGATCATCCTCTGGACCATGTTCCGGCAATGTTTATTATAGAGGCGTGCCGGCAGAGCGCTCTAATGGCCGTTTTTATACGAGAAGATATTAAAGTGAACCAGCTTTTATTCCATAGCTGTGATATATCTTTTCTCCACTTTTGTGAGCTAAGTTGTATATCTGAATGCGTAATTAACATGAGTGATATTATTTCAACTTACAACGTCATTCAGGTGCCTGTTTCTGTTATGCAAAATGATAGTCAAAATACTGTCGGAGTGATTAGTTTTAAAATCATCATGAAATAAACCCTCTATAAAAGGGACAACTTATGATTTCTGATAAAAAGAATACGGACTTTTACTGGTTCGATTTTGGCGGTGTTCTATCGCCCCCTATCGCCGAATTGTTCGAAATATATTATGAAAAGACTGGGATTCCAGCCAGGGAATTACAGGCTGCGATGAAATTTGTGGCGGATGAGATGGGTCTGCCTGTACTGGCTCCTGTTGAAAATGCTTTTCTGACTGAGCGGCAATGGGGAGCGCGGCTACGCGCCGCAATGGCTCACCTCTTTCCTGCTACAGATACGAGGCGGGCAGAATTAGAAAATTTTGGACAGCAATGGTTTGATAAAATCCCCGGTAATACAACTATGATTCAACAAGTTAAAAATATGAAGAAAGCAGGTTATCGGGTTGGTATCTTGACTAATAATGTTATTGAGTGGGAGCCCCACTGGCAGGCAATGATTGGGCTTAATGATGTCGTTGAGCATATCGTTGATTCCTGCAAAGTTCAGAGCAGAAAACCGGAACATAAGTTTTTTTCTATTGCAGAGCAGATTGCCAGTGTCGCACCTGAACGGTGCATCCTTATTGATGATTTGCTGGAAAATTGTCAGTCGGCTGAAAAACGTGGCTGGCGAGCAATTCATTTTATCAGTAACAGTGATTGCCTGAATAAGCTACATAAACTAACGGAAGTTAAATAAAATGGATGTTAAAAATTATTATATTACAGATATACCTGATTATGATTCAAAGCCTGGATATGAGGTCATTAGTGCTGCAACTTATGAAAGAATGGGTAGAATTCGGCTGCTGAGTGGTCATGAAGCTTTTCATGTTATTAATTACCACGATGTTAAGAAAATACTGCAAGATAAGAGTTGCATCCGTAGCCCATCGAATGAAAAAGGTGGTCCCAGCGTATTACCTACGCTAACACCAAAAGAGATGCTCTTGAATCTCGATTATCCTGAGCATACTCGTATGAAACAATTTATAGCCAGGGACTACAGTTTTAGCGGATTGAAGTGGCTGGAAGATAAAATTGCACAGTTGACGCAAAAGTATGCCGTAGAGATGGAAAGTAACGGTCAACCCGATCTATTCACTGATCTGCTAGACCACGTCGCTGCCGATACCAATTGTGTCCTGTTAGGTATCCCATGCGAAGATCAGAGTTATTTTCGAGCCCTGAGCCACACTGTTCAGGTTGCTGATCCCGATGATGTTCAGGAGCTGGTCAGACAATTTGAATTGCTTTACAGCTACGTGATGGAGCATGTGCAGGGTAAAAGACACCATACCGATGATGGTTTGATTGCCAGATTTATTAACAACAGAGCGAACTGCCAGCCGCCGCTGAATGATAACGAGTTAACAGCAATATTACTGGGTGCATTACTGGGAGGAGATCAAAACACACTGACGGGGATGACAAAAATCATCTACGGACTGCTCCATATGCCAGACCTCTGGGAAAAACTTCATGAGGAAAAAACTCTAATTCCTGACGCTGTCGAAGAAATGCTGCGTTTAACTAACCTGGGGAGTACCTCAACTTTTCCTCGTATTGCCACCCAAGAGATCCAGCTCGCTACCGGCCTTATTCCTGCCGGTGCGGCAATTTTTGCCGATGTGTTTCTGGCAAACCGTGATCCTGCAATATTTCCCGACCCATTGCTGATAAACCCCGGCCGTGAAAACAAGCAACATTTACAATTTGGTTACGGTATGCATCACTGCATGGGGCAGGAGCTGGTCCGTCTGGAAATTAAGGTAGTGGTTGGCGTATTGACTCGCCAGTATCCACAAATGAGATTACGTTCAGAAAGACTAAACGATCTGCAATGGAGCGAAGGTATTGTCCTGCGCCGTCCGGATGAATTACCCGTTATTCTTTAACTATCAGGAAAAGTTATGTCCTTATCGCAGAACAGCAGAGACAAATTTCTTTTATTTGCTATTTTACTGGCTGTATTTGTTGTGCCCAGTTCAATATCAGGAACAGCTATCGCACTGCCGTCCATTAGCGCTGATATTAACTCAAGCCTGTCGGGTTTACAGTGGGTGGTTAACGCTTTTAACCTCACCTTTGCCTGTTTCACCTTATTCTGGGGCACACTGGCCGACGCTTACGGTCGAAAGAAAGCCTTTCTTCTTGGTGCCACTATTTATACCGTTGCGTCCGTGATGTCAGCATTATCTCCCGGCACTGTGTTCCTTGATTTTGCCCGGGCTTTTGCCGGCATTGGTGGTGCCGCCATTTTCTCGTGTGGGAGTGCCATTCTCATAGCTCAGTTTGAAGGAAACAGGAGAACTCAGGCCTTTGCCTTGTTTGGCACTACAGCAGGGATTGGTATTACTTTTGGCCCAACAATCTCCGGGCTCATTCTGGATTTTATTAACTGGCGAGCAATATTTGCTGTTCATGCAATAATACTGGCGTTAGTCCTGCTCCTTTTCCGGGCTATTCCAGGTGATGTTCCGCGTAAAAAATTTCACTTTGACATCACCGGGGCCATTCTCTTTATTGTCAGCCTGCTGTTGTTCATGCTGGCACTGGTGCAAGGTGCTCAGTGGGGCTGGGTAGAGAATAGAACGTTGTTATTGCTGGCAGCGGGAGCAGTGGCAGCCATAATATTCTATTTCCACGAGAACAGGATTGATAATCCGATGTTGAATTTCAGCCTTATGAAAAATCATACATTCGTGGGACTCATTCTTATTCCGGTTGTTGCCAGCATTATTTTTGTCACGTTGCTGACTTATTATCCAAGCTATCTTACGGGAGTGATGCAATTACCTCCGTCGAAAGCTGGCTTAATGATGGTTTCACTGACTCTGCCGATTCTTTTCTGTCCTGTTCTGGCAGGTAAACTGGTATCCAATGGCGCTTCGGCTCGTCTGATTCTAATTATCAGCCTGCTTTCCTTTATTGCCGGAGGAGTTATCCTGACCTTCGCCAGCCAACCTGGAAGAGAGCTATGGGTACTGGCTATCCCCCTTTTGCTGATCGGTACAGGCATGGGACTGTCTGCCGGACTTGTTGATGGTCTTGCTTTGAGTTGCGTAGCTCCTGAGCAGGCAGGGATGGCGGCAGGATTACTTAACACGCTTCGCCTCGGCAGTGAAGCTCTCGCAGTAGCACTGTATGCTTCATTGTTAACTTCATACCTTACTGATTCTTTACCGACGATCTTCAGCCGGTTTACCCCCTCAGAAGGGCAGATAACCGAATGGATAAACGCTGTCGCCTCTGGCAATCTTACTTTACCGTTGAAATATATTGCCGATAATAATCTTTTAGCTTCAATAATTTCGCAATACCATAGCGCATTTATCTATGTGGTAAACATATTGAATATTTCAGCATTAATACTATGTATTTATATTGTTTGGTTACTGCTGAATAAACGAAGAACCAGATAGTAACAGGAAGTAGCGTCTGAAAAACAGTAAGTCAGCTTAATTTGCCGGGGACAGGGAAGTCGGACGGCCCGGTAATCATTAAATTTTAGCCTCAACATACAATATTTCCGTTTCCCTGACGGAGCCCTACTGCAGATCCAGCAGGGAAGTGAGCTTGCCGATTAACGCATAGGCTTCATCATCGGGCGTGGGGTGGCAGAGCACGGCCAGAGAGCCGTCCGCCTCCATACTGATAAAGCAGCCGTCGTAGCGGGCAGGGTGCTGGAAGCGCCAGGTCAGAACCTGGCGAATCAGCTTGTCGTGCAGGAAAGAAGGGTGGATGCGCAGGGTAAGAGTAGGTCGCGGCAGCGGCGAAAAGCTCAGCTCGCTGCCTGGCCGGAACGCCTGGCAGCAGGCGTCGCCGCGCTGCCAGGCATCCAGAAAGGCCGCCATGCTCATACTCATTCGTTAACCGAAGCCTGGGTGTAATCGAACGCGCCATTACGCATATCGGGCTGCCACCAGATAGTCATCGTATGATCGTCCGACACTGGCCGACAGGAGACATCGTTACAGCCGGGCAGCTTTGGTTTCGCACAGGCGGTCAGCAACAGCGCCAGCGCCAGGATCAACAGCGGTTTTCTCATCTTATCTTTTCCTTTTCTCAGCGCGAAAGCAGACGGGTTGACGATTTGCCGTTCGACGCGCCTGATGCCACCGGCAGATAGCCATCCTGCGATTTCAACAGCGAAACGCGTGAAGGTCGGGCCGGGATCTGCGTATCGTAAGCCACGTAAACCTCGGTAGACTCACCGGGTTTAAGAGAGGTATGCGGCCAGGCTGAGACGGCCAGCGTGCGATCGTTACGGCAGGCGGCTTCATCAAAGCGCGCCTCTTTAGCGCTGGTGTTAGTGAGCACGCCTACGGCGATCTGCATAGATCCATTGCCGTACCACTGATGCCTCGCGCTGCTGCGGAAGGTAAGCGAGACGTTGCAGAGTGAGCTGAGCGTCAGACCGTTCTGGCTGGCCTGCAGTCCGCCAGGCACACGGCCTTCCGCCAGATCCTGCATCGCGCCTTCAATGGTGCGCTTCATATCGCCAAACTGATGGCGACGGCTGATATCACGCAACGTATCGTTCACCTGGTCACGGTTTTCTGCATCGACGTAGCGGGAAGGGTCAACCTGGTCGCCAATCAGATGTGGCGTAATAATAAACAGGCGCTCACGCTGCGACGCGGTGCGGTTGTTCGAGGTGAACAGCTTGCCGATAAAGGGGATTTTACCCAAAATCGGTATCCGCTCTTCGTCATCACCGCTCTGCTTGGTGTGGAAGCCGCCCATCACCAGAGAGCGCTTCTCCTGCACCAGTGCCTGGGTACTGATCACACCGTTTTCCGTACCCTGCGCGCTGCCATCAGTGTTTTTATTCAGCTTGCCATCTTCCACATCTACCACCAGCTGGACCGACGCCTTGCCTGGCGTATTGCCGATAGATCGCGGCGTCACGCGCAGGCTGGTGCCCGCCGTTATTTCGCGAATATCGGCCACGCGCTCACCGATCGCGGTGATAAAAGCGGTGCTGCTGAAGTCGATCACCGCCGGCTGGTTTTCCAGCGTCAGTACCGAAGGATTAGCGATAATTGACGCCGTGCCTTCCCCTTCCAGCGCCTCAATATCGGCGAAGAAGCGATTAAAATCGGTGACGAAAAGCGTACTGGTGCCGCCCAGCATTGAGCTGCCGCCGGTGACGTTGCCGAAGCGACCTGACCAGTTAGAAGACAAACGCGCCAGCTCGTTACGATCGATATCGATAATCACCGCGTCGATCTCAACCAGCTTCTGCGGCACGTCGATCATCTGCACCAGCTGCTGATACTCGCTGCGCAGTTTCTTGTTGTCGCGTACCAGCAGGGTGTTGTTACGCACGTCGGCGGAAACTTTGCCCTGCAGCTCGCTGCCTTGTGACCGCGCTTCATCCCTGTTACGACTCAGTCGGGTGTTGCGGCCTATCATCTGGTTAAGCAGGCTGCGACTTTCACTCTGCATCGCCTGGGAAGCGCTGTCGCCTGCATCCTGACCCTCTTTGGTCATCGTCATCCCGCTTGCCGATCCGCCCGAATTCTGCCCCAGCAGTTCATTCAGCATGGTAGCCACGCCCGGCACCACCAGCGTCTGGTCGCGGAATTTTATCGTGCGATCCGCCACGTCAGCATATTTCAGCGGGAAGGCCATCATCTGTTTATCTTCTTTCGGCTCTTCCGGTTCCGATTTTTTACTGAAGTCGGCAATCAGATCGACATATTTCGGCGGCCCCGAGACCAGCACCACCCCTTCATCCGGCAGCTCGCCCCAGCCGAAACGCGGTTCCAGCAGCCCCACGCCCTCAAGCGCCTGTTTGAGATCGGGTGCGGCATCGGCGCTGATCTTCAGGCGGCGGGAAGTCTGTTGAGACTGGGGACTGACGTAGAGGGTGTTGTTGTAAACGAACCACTGAAAGCGATACTCCAGCGCCAGACGGTTGAGAAAGGCTTCAGCAGAGTCGGAGCGGAGGCGGGCAGTAATAAAGGTATCCGGCAGGCCGGTAACGTTGGTATCCACGCCGTGGCTGCTGGCAAAGTCCTGCAGAATAACGCTGAGCGGCGTGTTATCGGCGGAGTAGGCGTAAGCGCCATCTTTCCATTCGTCGGGGGTGTTGGCATAGCTGTGTGAAACGGATAATCCCATCGCCACCGCCAGTAACAGCGGGCGAAACGGTCGTAAAGCAGTCAGCGTTTTGTGCACGCTTCTCTCCTTGTTATACGGGCATCTTAACGCGTTGCTGCGTTAACACACTTTGCAGAGTTTCCTGCCAGACTTCACACTGGTTGCAGAGGCTTTCCAGTTGCGAGACGGCATAGTCAGTCCGATCGTTCTTGAGGCGGAAAATCAGATTTAACGTCTCGTTCTGTGGATTAAAACAGAGCGCGGCGCTCTCCTGCTCAAAATGGGCCAGCCCAGGGGCAGTAAGGCGCAGCGCGAGTTCCAGTACCCGTCCATTGATCGCCACCGGCAGAGCCATCTCAATAATGTAAAACCAGCCGCCGGGTTGGCGCTGCAGCCTGACGGGCATGTCGTCAATCCACAGCGCCAGCTCGCCGCTGCCCTGATCCAGCTGTTGCTCAATCAGTACGGCGACATCAGTTGATGGCATCAATGATTGCCTTACGAATGCCATGCTTGAACTGGGTATACTGCGAACTTGCCCAGTTAGCGCTGGAAACCTGCATCATTTCATTCTGAAAGGCGTAGATGTCGCCCACGTTTAAGGTCTGATTCTGGCTTTGCTCCGCAAACTGATACATATCATTGCGGGCATGGTTTAACTGATTACTTAAGCGACGTTGGATTGCATCGTTATTGCTCATCGTTGTGTCTCCTGTGGGGGTCTGGAGTTGAGTGGAGCGAAACGATGGCCGGTTCCCATAAATGGAAAAAATGTTAACGGCGAGGAGAGGTGGCGGAAAAGCGGGTTAATGCGTGGGTAACAGCGTTTCGCGGATGCGTGACCAGCTGAGATGAAGCTCTCCTTGCCCGGTGGTGAGAATTAACTGGTCAGGCGCCAGCGCAGCGTCAGCGCTGATTTCCCATACCAGCTGCGGACGTTCGGCAAGCCAGGCTTCCACAGCGGCCTGGTGAGCCGGTGCGCAAATCAGCGTGGCGGCGGCCTGCCTCCCCTGCGCCTTAAGCAGTTGGGCGAGCGTCGCCTGCAGACGGGCCGCCTCCGGCTGTTGATCAAGAAGCTCGCTCATCGCCTGGCTCAGCAGCGCTTCCGTCCGGGGAATCAGCGCCTGCTGCCACTGCTGCTCCTGCTCCTGCCACTGCGTAAACAGCTGCTGCGCCTGCTGAGCAAAATCGTGCTGCTGCTGCTCCGCCTGCGTTTTTACCACTTCCTCGATGCGCAGCTGCGCCTCTGCAAGCAGCTGCTCCGCCTCGCGATTAGCCTCTTCCAGACGCTGTTGCGCCTGCCGTTCAGCAAGCTGCATCACTGTCAGCGCCTGCTGATGTTCCCCTATCGCTTCACGCGTCAGCACCCGGCTTTCAGCCAGTTGCGGATCACTCAGCAGGGTTATTTTCTTGCGGATCCACATGTGCTGGACTCTCCGGTTGCTGAATTTGCCAGATTGCCGCATCCCACAGCGCGCTCAGGCGGGAAGAGGGCAGGGCGACAGCGGGATATTCATCCACCTGTTTTACCCACTCCTGCGGAAACAGCAGCCGCAGACGCGGCCAGCTCTCCGCTGACAGCGCGCGCAGCAGTATCAGGCTGCCGGTACTCCAGGGAAGAAAACAGTCAGCGCTCAGCCAGCTCTCGCAACGCAGCGCTTTTGCCAGCCGTCGGCACCAGATAAGGCTGGCGGCAGCCAACGTATCCGGTGCAGCCTGCGGGGCACAGATCCCGGCCAGCAGCGCCAGCAGTTGGATGCGCGAACCGGCAGGTAACTCGATAAAAGTCAGCAGCCGCGGCTCCGGCTCCGGCGGCAGAGCAGGAGCAATGCCAAAAGCGGCGGCAACCGCCTGCGGATGCTGCCAGGCGAGTCTCTGCTGCTGCTCAGCGGGCAGGGTGAAGAAGCTGTTCTCCTGCCAGCTGCTCTCTGCCTGCTGCCAGTATCCCACTTGCCACCAGTCGAGCCAGCGGTCGGCCTGCTCCTCGCTCCAGCTCATCAGTTACTTCCCCGTAGCCGCGGCGGCATCTTTCGCTTTGCCCACCTTCAGCTTATTGCCAGGTTTCAGGAACATAATGGCAAAGGCGATCATCAGCATGATGGCGAAGAGTGAAGAGACCCACTTCACCGTTGAGTATTCATCCGGCGTTAGCTGGAACGGCCCCATCTGCACCACTTCAATGCGGTCTTCATAGGTCTGCGCCGGGACAAATACAATCGCCAGATCCTTACTGGTTTTCCCGGCCAGGCCTGGAATGCTGGTGGCTACCATCTGCCGGATACGCGGTTCAATACTGTCGGGGTCGAGATTGCTGTGATATTTGATAAATACCGATGCCGAAGCGGGCTGCACCGGCTCGCCGGGCGCCAGCCGCTCGGGCAACACCACATGAACACGGGCGACCACAACGCCATCAATCTGTGCCAGCGTCGATTCCACCTCCTGCGACAGCGCATAGATGTAGCGGGCACGCTCCTCCATGGGGCTGGAGATAACGCCGCTCTTCTGGAAGACTTCGCCCAGATTGGTACGCGCTTTGCGCGGCAGTCCGGCAGAGTCGAGAATTTTCACGCTTCGCTCGATATTTTCCGTATCCACCGAAACGGAAATGCCGCTTTTCTCGATCAATTTTTGCGCCGCAATCTGATGCTGGTTCAGCTCGGCAACAATGTCGTTGGCGTCATTTTCAGCCAGTCCGCTGAACAGCACGGTTTTGTCGCCGCAGCCTGCCAGCAGCAGCAGAGAGAGGAGTAGCAACCATTTCTGAAGATTTTTCATCATAGCCGCTACTGTAGGTTGGTCAGTTTATCAATGCTCTGCACGCCTTTAGAGACAATCTTGGCATTCATAAGATTTTCAATGTAGTAGTCAGAGAGCGCGGAGCTGGCTTCGCTGAAGGCGGCCAGGTTGTTTGAACGGGCCGCAGTCTGCAAATCTTTAACGGTCTCTTTCCGGTGCTGTTCGTTGTTTTGCATCGAGTTGGCCAGGCCGTTAAATAAGTTTGTTACCCCTGAAGGCGCAGCGATTTTTTCCACCTGCGGTTCTTCTTTCAGCTGTGCAGAGAAAAAGTCGATATCGGTCTGCTCCGGCTGTGGCAGCGCTGAGTTCTCAGCAAAGTCATGTTGTGCTAACCCTGATTGTGAGGAGGCTATTTTCATGGTTTTTGGCTCGTGCTGATAAGGGAGGAGTGGGGTAATCGCAGTGTCTCTTGCAGACAGCGCTGCCCTGTATTTGCGCTGGAAGCCATCATGCTGTCCGTTTTTCTCTCCTCAGAGGGGAGATGATGCCAGCGCATTCACAGGTTAAGTGGGAAGAAAATTCAAAGGGTTCCAAACTATTTATTTTTATCTTTGTAAAGGGCACTCGGGATCAGGCGACAATATTCAGTAATTTAATGCGGTGATACAGGGTCCGGCGCGGGATCCCTAGTTCATGTACGACATCATCAATTTTGTGTCCGTGGCGGTGTAAACAATCTTTGATCAGGCTGCGTTCAATCCGGCGTAACCTGTCCTTCAGCAGGGTAGCCTCTCCTTCTCCTGAGGAGATGTGGCATAACGGCGGCATCCGCAGGACATGACGTTCAGCCGCAGCTTTCAGCTCACGGATATTCCCCGGCCAGCTGTGCATTAACAGCGCCTCATCCAACGCAAGGGAGCGTGCCGGAACAGCCTGCTGCAGACGCATTGCCGCTTCCTGGGTAAAACGGCGGAACAGCGGGATAATCAGCTCTGCATGGGAGCGAACCGTAGGCGTTTCGATCTTGATTGTGGAGAGGCGAAAATAGAGATCCCGGCGGAAACGTCCCTGTTCCACCAGCTCCGCCAGCGGCGTTTGGGAAGCGGCAATGACGCGTAAATCCAGCGCGACAGGCTGCGTGGAGCCTAACCGGTGGATAGAGCGCGTTTCCAGAACGCGCAGCAGTTTTGCCTGCAGAATAAGAGGCATACTGTCAATCTCATCCAGGAACAGGATACCTTTATCTGACGTTTCAATATAGCCGGCGCGCGAGTGGCTGGCACCGGTGTAGGCACCGGCCATCACGCCAAAAAGCTCGCTTTCGGCCAGATTCTCTGGGATGGCGGCACAGTTTACCGGCACCAGCGGCCCCTTAGCGCCGGAAAGTTGATAGATCCTCCGCGTCAGCGTGTCTTTGCCGGTTCCCGTTTCCCCTTCCAGCAGCAGATCGACCTTAAGCGGGGCCAGCGTATTGACCATCGGATGCAGTTTTGCATGAATATCCCCGGTCACCAGTTCACTCTTCGCGCTTGTTTCACTACCCGTTAGCATATTTTTCTCCTGTCTTCCCTTAGAGGAATTTTTACACCATTTAGCTGATGCGAAATTAGAGACAAAAAAGAACCTGGCTGCTGTCGGCCTGACCAGCGGTGAACCTTCAATTTCATTCACTATTTACTAGCCTGGCATGCGGCGGCTATCAGTTTCCTCTGAAGTTGTTGTGGGGATCTCCGTGCTACAAGGTAGGGAAATCCCTACAAAAATTTCGCTTTCTGCAGGTAAGCTAATGTAAATATGATCATTATTTCGATTGCTAAACGTTAAGCATTCGTAATTTTAATTACATGAAATCAGGCTTTCTTGCGTCCGGATGGAACCCTGAGCGCTGGATCCCCACCTATCTGATGAGAACAAGCCCTTTTATATGGTTAGTCATTAGCCAGGGCTGGCTCACTTAAAATTCGCGTTTCAATCACTGGAGGTTTCCATGAGTGGCATGAAAATAGGTGGCGGCGCCAATGGCGCATTGGGCGGAGGCCTTGAGGGCATTGGCTCTAAATTTACCGACGTAGCCAAAAAGTTTGATGGCGAAAGCAGCCCTGCCGGAAAAAATGGATCCAACGGCGCGTTAAATTTCGGCAGCAGTGCACTCAGTAAGATTGCCGATCATGGCATAGAGTTTGGCAACCAGGGTGGAAGCCCGCTCTCCCTGAAAGAAAAATCCAGCAGCGGTAGCGAAGGCGGTCAGGGGGTAAGCGGCGAGCAGAACAGCACCCTCAACAGCATTACCCAACTGCTGAACGCCATCGTGCAGCTGCTGAAAAGCAAAGGCGGCGAGGAGGGCGGTAAAACTGGTACGGATGCGGCCAGCGGAAGTGGCAACAGCAACACTCAGGAAGCCTCTGGCAATGGCGATATGCTGACCCAGCTAATGGAGATGATTAAAAAGATGCTGGGGCAGACTGACGGCACCGACAAAGGAGACGCCGCTGCCAAAGAAAATGGCAGCGAGAACGGCAGCGGAACCAGCGGCTCTGAAGGAACGGCCGGCAGCGGCGATATCATGACCCAGATAATGGATATGATTAAGAAATTGCTGGGGCAGTCTGCTGAGGGTTCTGATTCGGCCAGCGGTTCAGGCACTGGCTCGGGTAGCGGAAGCGGCACGCCTGCCGCGCAGAGCAGCAGCGGTGAGGGACAAAACGGTCAGGATGGCCTGGTCGGCAAGCTGGGCAGCGCGTTACAGATGCTTGGCCTGGGCGCGATCCTCTCTGCTATACAGGGAAGCGGTGGCGCAGGTGCGCAAGGCGGCAGTGAAAGCAGTAAATAAGTTGTTCTCCGGCGGCGGTCTCTTAATCCAGAGCGGCCTGCCGGATTTTTATCAGGAATAAGCAGAGAGATGCAGCACTTTTTATCGCCTCCTGCGTCAGCAGCGATCGCGATAAAGGGCCCCTGAGGGCCCGTCACGCAAAGCGTTAATGAGGCTGCATAAACCCGGCTTTTACCATCTCCTCTCTGAAGGCGTTGGCGATAACCCGGTTACCGCCAGTGACGGGGTAAATCACATTGTTTACCACGTCGTCGAGATAGTGTTCATTAAATTCCTGAAGGGTTAACTGCGACCCACCTTCATCGTTAATGGCAATGGAGCCTTTAATGTGGTTGCCGGTTTCTTTGGCTTTCAGGCTGTAGCGACCCATACTGCTGTTAATAGTGCTCATAAGATCTCCTTGTTAACCGTCACAGATACGTCATAGCAAGTGAGTCCATAGCAAATGACACTCCTCAGTCTAGCCATCCCTGGCGCATCTATCTAAGAATTGTCTGTAAAGAAAGCGCAGATCGTGACCCCTGTCGCGAAAAAAATAGCACCATCCCGGGGCGGGGTGTGCCACTGCAACTCAATGAAAAAAATAGAGTTTATAGAATTTATTGCAGGGTATGAGCAGCGGTGTTCAGTGAGGGAGGTTTTTCAACGGGTTAAGCATAATAAACATTCTTCTTCTATACTGGGGGCACTATGTCGTTTTTTTTATTTTGGCTAAGGAAATGGAATGAAAATTATTCTCTGGATTATTGCAATTATCTTTATCGTAGGCTTACTGACTCTCACCGGCGTCTTTAAAGTTCTGTTCTGATTTACCTTGAGGTGACAGGCTGGCTTTGTGCACTGTCACCTTATCCATCATGGCGCCATGCGTAATGAAAAAGAGATCTCTCACCGAGAGAGGCTTGTTGCAGGATGCACAGCGCGCACCATGATGTTCCCCGAAGCGATCGCCTTTGGTCGTAAAGATAATTTTATGCGATCCGCATCGACAGCAGCAAAACCTCATGCTTTAGACCTCCCTGTGGCAAGTAACTGAGATTTTATCAAAAAAATCATTCTCAATGATAAATTCTATTAATTAATACATTTACGTGATATTCACCTGCAACAAGCTGATTTCAAAGGATAGCCTTACATATTAAACGGGTTTGATGTTACAGGGACGATTAAAGATTTTTCTTATGACTTAACTAAAAATGACACTATTTTGTGTGGGCAAAGGGCGCAGAGCCTGTAGGGCTGCCTTTTTAACGCGCTATTCAGGGTACGTTTAATCCAAAGGCGTAAAATACCCTTTTGACGATGTAATACGCTGCGAGCTGACTTATTGACGTTTAATAACGTCTTTTTCAACACCTGGTAAAACGGTAGATAACCTGTGAAACCCATCCAATACTCCCTTCTGTTACTCACGCTGGCCGGCTGTACTAATAGCGCACAGGCGATAACCGTTGCCACAGCCGTTTCCAACACCTGGCAGGCCTTAAGCGATAACGTCAGTGAGACCTGGCATAATCCGGACAGCTACGATCTTTACGTGCCGGCGGTTACCTGGCATAACCGGCTGACCTATGACCGTGAGAAAACGGACAAATATAATGAGCGTCCCTGGGGAGCGGGTGGCGGCATCTCGCATTATGATGAAAAGGGAAACTGGAACGGTCTTTATCTGATGGCCTTTAAGGACTCTTATAACAAGTGGGAACCCATTGGCGGATATGGCTGGGAAAAGACCTGGCGACCACTCAGTGACCCGAATTTTCGCCTCGGCCTGGGCTACACGGCGGGGGTAACGGCACGTGATAACTGGAAGTACATCCCGGTGCCTCTGGTACTGCCCCTTGCATCAATCGGTTACAGCAGGGCAACGTTCCAGATGACTTATATTCCAGGGACTTACAACAACGGCAACGTCTATTTCGCCTGGTTTCGCTGGCAGTTTTAGCTGCGGGAAAGGCGATAAAATAGCGGCGTATCTGCAAAAAAGTCGATATTTATCACTTTTTCGATACTCGCTACTGGACAAAAGCCTCGGCAATTGCTGTACTAACTGCCGACACAGTTTAGTGTCCATTTTTCATGTAAAGGTAATATAGATGTCTAAGATTAAAGGTAGCGTTAAGTGGTTTAATGAGTCCAAGGGATTCGGTTTCATTACTCCTGAAGATGGTAGCAAAGATGTGTTCGTACACTTCTCTGCCATCCAGAGCAACGGTTTCAAAACTCTGGCTGAAGGTCAGCGCGTAGAGTTCGAAATCACCAACGGCGCCAAAGGCCCATCTGCTGCTAACGTTGCCGCTATTTAAGTTATCAGACAGAATTCTAAAAACCCGCCGGATGGCGGGTTTTTTTTTGCCTTTTTCCGCCTGCCTCGCTTGCGGACAGGGCGGTCATAAGTCAGTGGGAAAGAAACTGCGTTAGCCAAAGCGTCACGGCCAGCAGGCTTATCGCTACGGCTAAAGCTTCACTCAGTGATTTCGGTATCAGATGCATGGCGTTATCTCATTGGCCCCGTTAACCAAAGAGTGTGGCGAAACATTATTAAGGAAACATTAATGCAGGGAGAGCAGGCTTAATAATGCTCTACCGCCGGACGCCGCATCTTCTCTCAGCCTTGTCACACTATCCTGTACTTAAATGCTTGCTAATCCTGCCACTCAGGCTATATAGATAGGCGAAGGAGCCCCGGCGTGGCTGGCTCATCCCTGGAGAATGCGTGATGAAGATCCGACTTGCGGAAGCGGAAGACAGTTTTGCCCTGAGCGCCCTGTTAACAGAGCTGGGGTATGATAATACTGAAACCTTTATCGAGCGTCGGCTGGCTCAGCTGATAGATGATCGGACTGAAGAGCTGCTGGTGGCCGTTCACGGCAGCACCGTGCTGGGCTTCCTCTCTTTACACTTTATTCCGCAACTGGCTCTGGAGGGCGATTTTGCACGCGTCAGCTACTTCTGCATCGCAGAAGGAGAGCGCAGCAAAGGGGCAGGGCAGCAGCTCTTACAGCATGCTGAAAATCTGGCTAAGCAGCGCGGCTGCGACAGAATGGAAGTGCATTGCCACGAGCACCGCATTAAAGCTAATGCCTTCTATGCCCGCGAAGGCTACAGCGAATCGCCCCGTTACATCATTAAAGATCTGAAAGCGTAGATCGTGCGTCATGTCCGCAGGCTAACACCAGCGCCTCGGCAATGCTTTCAACCTGTTCACTGGCGAGCATGGCGATACTCACGCGAATAAACTGTCCCCCACCGCTACGGCAACGTTCCCCCGGCAGGACGGCAATCCCTCTTGCCGCCAGGGTAATCATCGCAAACTGTTCCGATACCACTGGGATGAACAGGCTCAGCCCGTCGCGTTCCGGCAGCCACAGCCCGCGCTTTGCCAGCGCCTCCAGCAACAGGCGGCGGCGCTGGGCATAGATATGCTTAGCCTGCTGGATCTGCTGCTGGGTGGTGGGGTCGGTCAGCATCCAGGCTACCGCCTGCTGCAGGATACGGCTGGTCCAGCTGGCGCCAAAGTTACGCCAGGACTGTATGCGTTTGATCAGCGGGGCAGGCCCCGACAGCACTGCCAGCCTGAGATCGGGGCCGTAGGCTTTAGAATAGGAGCGCACATGTAACGTGCGCTCGGGGAAATAGCGTCCCAGACTCCAGACCGGGTGCGCTGAAAGCTCGCCAATCCCATCATCTTCCACAATCAGCGTCCGTGTACCGGACAGCACCCGGGCCAGTTCTTCACTGCGGGCTTCACTCACAGCATGCCCGGTAGCGGAGTGTGTCGAAGGCTGATAAATCAGCGCCGTGGCGCCTTTGTTCAGCAGCAGTTCGAGCGCGCCGGGCAGCGGCCCCTGCTCATCGCAGGCCAGCGGCATCACCTCGGCTCCCACATTATCCAGCATATCCAGTAACCGGGTAGCGGTTGGATCCTCAATAATGACCTTCTCGCCGGGTGAAAACAGCGTCTGCATAATGCAGTTCATCGCATCAAAACCGCCATCCGTAGCGAGCCAGGCTTCAGCGGGGTAGGGCCAGCCTGGCTTTACTGCCGCCAGCAGAGGTTGCGATATCGGATCGCGCTGATAGCTGTTGAGCTGCGGGCACTGCACCCCTTGCTGCATTGCCTGATGCAGATCCGGCAGCAGAGCAGGATCGGGGGAGGCCATGGCTAAATCGGCCCGGATATTATCGCCATAGTTACCGATCTTCTCGAAACGCACCGGTCTGGGCGTAACGTTGTCGCCACAAACCCAGACGCCGCTGCGCCCTTTTCCGGCGATCACCTTTTGCTTTTTCAGCTGGCCCCAGGCAGCCGAAACCGTTGCCGGGCTGATCCCTAAAGCTTCTGCCAAATCACGGACTGAGGGGAGATGCGTCCCGATCGGGATCTGCCCTTCGCGGATTAATCCTGCCGTCACCCCTGCAATACCCTTGACGGAGGCGTCAGTCAGACGTTCAGCAAACCACTGCAGATCCAGCGTTGAGGTCATAAGAAATCCATTTGTTCAGTAACAAAGAAATTATTGTACAGCTATTATTATCGATCTAGTATCGAATTCAAGCAGGAATTGCACACATTTTATGCGCCCCGTTCCGGCGCGCAGTTCAGGGCAAAGAGAGAGAAGCATGATCACCATCAGACTGGCTGTACGAGACTGGGATTACTTCACGCCGCTGGCACTTGGCGACATCAAACCGCAGGGGTTCGCCCTGGAGATTGATCGCGTAGGCACGCTGGTCGGCGATCTTGCAGCAAGCAGCGATTATGACGCCGCTGAGATCTCATTCAGCCGCTATGCGCAGGGCCTTGCGAAAGGGGAAACCTCTCTGCTGGCGCTGCCTCATTTCCTGATGCGTGGGTTCCGTCAGCGCTGCATTATCACCAGCGAAGATAACCCGATCGTCTCACTGGACCAGCTGAAAGGGAAGAAAGTGGGCGTCACGGGCTGGCAGGACTCCGGTAATACCTGGACCCGTGCGCTGCTCCGTGAAGCAGGGGTCGATATTGACGATGCCTACTGGTATGCCGGACGGCTGACTGCCGATCATCCGATTGTGGATCGTCTGAACGGGTTTGGTCGTTCTGGCCGTATTGAAGCCGCGCCGGGAGAACACCCGCTGATCGACCTGCTGCGCGCGGGTGAACTGGACGCGGTTTTCACCCCCTTTATGCCTCAGGGCTTTTTCCTTAAAGGGTCTGGCCTGCGTCAGCTGCAGAGTGATTTCCGTCAGGCTGAGCTGGAGTACTTCAACCGCGTTGGCTATATCCCAGGCCACCACCTGCTGGCGTTCAAATCTGACTTTGCCGAAGCGCACCCGGAACTGCCACAGCAGCTCAGCGAGCTGATTGCAGAGTCGGCAAAAATGTGGAATGACAAGCGCGAGAAATATGCCGACACCACGCCGTGGCTGCTGGATGATTTGCGACGTACCGCGCAGGATTTACCTGCTGACTGGAACGCAAAAGGTTTTGACGCTAACAAGAAGATGATTGCCGATTTTGGTAAAGAACTTTTTGAGCAGGGTATTACTTCTCAACGTCTCACGCCTGACGATCTCTTTCCGGCCGTGAAGAAAGGAGCATAACGATGAAAGTTGCATTAGGACAGTTCGCGGTCAGCCGCGAGTGGCAGGAAAACGCCGTTACCTGTACCGGGCTGATGGCTCAGGCTTTAGCGGGCGGCGCGGATCTACTGGTGCTGCCGGAAGGGGTGCTGGCACGTGATATCGCCGATCCCGATCTGGTGCTGAAGGCTGCCCAGCCGCTGGATGGCCCTTTCCTGACGGAGGTCTATGCCGCCAGCCGTGGGAATAATTTAACCACCATGATGACCGTCCATGTGCCGACTGAAGATGGCCGGGCGCTGAATGTGCTTATCGCCATTCGCAACGGGGAAATTGTGGCTCGCTACGACAAGCTGCATCTTTATGATGCCTTTGCGATGCAGGAATCACGCAACGTCACGCCGGGCCATGAGGTTCCGCCGCTGGTTGACGTTGCCGGCATGAAAGTTGGCCTGATGACCTGTTACGACGTGCGTTTCCCGGAGCAGGCTCGCCGTCTGGTGCTGGATGGAGCCGATGTGCTGGTGCTGCCTGCTGCCTGGGTGAAAGGTCCGCTGAAAGAGATGCACTGGGAAGTGCTGGTCACCGCCCGTGCGCTGGAAAATACCTGTTACCTGGTGGCTGTAGGCGAATGCGGCCCACGCAATATCGGCAACAGCCTGGTGGTCGATCCGCTTGGGGTGGCAATTGCAAAAGCCGCCGAAGCTCCGGCGCTGCTGTTTGCGGAGCTGGATCCGGCCCGGATTGCCCATGCGCGAAACGTTCTGCCGGTACTGGAGAATCGCCGTTTTGCCCGTCCTGAACTGAAATAATAATAACGACACCGGGGAACATGATAATGAAAAAAATCGCCACCGCCATCGCACTGGCTTTGGGAATCACTGCCGGTCTGGCCCAGGCTGCAGATGCCATTCCCACGCAGAAAATGGACCAGGCTCTGCATGACCGTTTGCCGGCGGAGATTAAATCCGCAGGGAAAATGACCTCCGTGAATAACGGCTCCTTCCCGCCCTATGAGATTGTGGAAGGGCCGACCTCGATGAGCGGGGCCTCTGCCGATTTGACCGAGGCGCTGGCGCAGCTGCTGGGGATTAAAATTGAGCATGCCACGGTAAGCGGCCTTTCCGGCGTGCTGGCCGGCATTAAATCTGGCCGCTATCAGCTGGCGATTGGCCCGGTAGGGGATTACCCGGATCGTCAGGCGAAAAATGACTTTATCGACTTCGTGCAGGAGTTTGTGGTGTTTGCCGTGCAGAAAGGCAATCCCGCCAGCATAAACGGTCTGGAGGATACCTGCGGCAAGCGTATTGCCGTAATGGCCGCCGGCTCTGCTGAACAGGTGATCCGCAAGCAGTCCCAGCTCTGTACCGATGCCGGGAAACCCGCGGTCACCGTGCAGTCTTTCACCGATCAGCCCTCCTCAATTCTGGCGGTACGCTCTAAGCGTTCAGACGCTTTCTTCTCTTCACAGGCACCGCTGGTCTATTTCGTCGACCAGGCACACGGCCAGCTGGAACTGACAGGCCAGGGCAAGAAAAACGGTTTTGGCGATATATTCCAGGGCACTGTGGTACCGAAAGATTCTGAGCTGGGTAAAGTGGTGGTGGATGGCTATAAAGAGCTGTTCGCCAACGGCACCTACGCCGCCATCATGAAAAAATGGAAGCTGGACGGCAATAAAATCGCGGAGCCGGGGGTTAATCTGGCGAAAGGGGCAGCGAAATGACAAAAAGTACCACTGATTCACGAGCCAGGGATAGGGCAGAGGTGCAGCAGCGTGACGTGGCATCTGCCCGCAGCGCACCGCGTTATGGACGCCTGGTTTCATGGATTGTGGTGCTGGTGATTGCCGCCAACGTAAGCTGGCTGGTGGCCACCAATCCCAATTTTGAGTGGCATGTGGTGCTGGAGTGGTTTACCGAAGGATCGGTGCTGAAGGGGCTGCAGGTGACGCTCGGTCTGACGGTCGTCTCGATGATCCTCGGCACGCTGTTGGGGCTGCTGCTGGCCGTGGCCCGCCTGTCTGATAATCGTTTATTGCGAGGGCTGTCGGGTCTCTATATCTGGTTTTTCCGCGGCACGCCGCTGCTGGTGCAGCTGATTTTTTGGTACAACATGTCCACGCTGTTTCCCCACATCACTCTTGGTATCCCGTTCGGTGGTCCGGTTTTCGCCAGCTGGAATACCAATGACCTGATCACGCCATTAACGGCTGCAATTGCCGGGCTGGCGCTGAATGAAGCGGCCTATATGGCGGAGATTATCCGCGCCGGGTTGCAGTCGGTGGATAATGGCCAGGTGGAGACGACGCAGGCCTTCGGCATGAGCCGCGCCCGTGCGCTGCGCCGCATCATTATTCCGCAGGCGATGCGTTCAATTATTCCGCCAACGGGTAATCAGCTTATCAGCATGATTAAAGCAACCTCGCTGGTGAGCGTTATCGCTATGGGCGATCTGCTCTACTCGGTGCAGTCGGTCTATAACCGCACTTTCGAGGTGATCCCGATGTTGATGGTGGCGGTAATCTGGTATCTGTTTATTACCTCAATCCTGAATATCGGGCAGTCTGCTATAGAGCGCTACTACTCTCGCGGCGTGCGGCGGACCGTCACTGTTGCCAGGCGCCGTCTGCCGCCCGCCGACAGTAAAACCACACCAATGATCAATCGCCCGCTGGTTCGTAAGGAGGATCTATGAGTTCTGTTCAGCCTCTGGTACGGGCACGTAACGTGCAGAAGAGTTATGGCGATAATGAAGTGCTGAAGGGAATCGATCTTGATGTGATGCCGGGTGAGGTGGTGGTGATCCTCGGTCCTTCCGGCTCGGGAAAATCAACTTTTCTGCGCTGCATTAACCATCTGGAAGATATGAATGCGGGCTCGATTATGGTGGGCGAGCAGCAGATTGGCTACGAGCTGAAAAGCGGGCTTTTGCAGCGCCTGTCGGCGCGTAAAATAGCCCGTCAGCGCCAGGAGATCGGCATGGTATTTCAGCAGTTCAATCTCTATCCCCATATGACCGTGCTGCAAAATATTATTGAGGCGCCGATTGGGGTGCATAAAGAGTCGCGTGAAGAGGCTACGCGCCACGCCACGGAGCTGCTGGCAACGGTAGGACTCAGTGACAAAGCGGATGCCTGGCCGCGCCATCTTTCCGGTGGTCAGCAGCAGCGTGTCGCTATTGCGCGCGCGCTTGCCATTCGTCCCAAACTGATGCTGTTTGATGAGCCAACCTCAGCGCTGGATCCTGAACTGGTGGGCGAAGTGCTGGCCACGATGCGCACGCTGGCCGATCGGGGGTTAACCATGGTAGTGGTGACCCATGAAATAGGCTTCGCCCGTGAGGCCGCTGACCGCGTGGTCTTTATGGATGGCGGCGTGGTAGTAGAGCAGGGGCCGCCGGAAGAGGTGCTGGTAAATCCTCAGCACCCCCGTTTCCAGGCTTTCCTGAGCCGCTTTATCTGATACTACCCGGGCCGGGGTGTACTCTGTTACAGATTGCGGTTGTAAAGAGCCGCAATCTGCGCGTTAATATTCTCTACGTCATTGACCCTGTTTCTGGTCAGGTTAAACAAGAAGGTAAGTATGGAAGGTATCAGTATTGCAAAACTGCTGATTATTGGTGCTCTGATCGTGTTGCTGTTCGGAACCAATAAGTTACGTTCTCTCGGTGGCGATCTGGGATCGGCGATCAAAGGCTTTAAAAAGGCTATGAGTGACGACGACACTGCCGCCAAAAAAGCACCGGTTGCTGAAGAAAAACCTGCGGGACAGGTTGCTCATAAAGAATAATTGTCAGCGGGTGCATAAAAAAAACGGATGACCATGTCATCCGTTTTTTATTGCTGTTGAAAACTGTAAATGAGTGTGACCGGGCGTAGCGCCCAGGTGCCTCTATTTTACTTCCAGTCCTTTTGCCTGCATATCGGCATGATAAGAAGAGCGGACGAACGGGCCGCAGGCCGCATGGGTAAAGCCCATATCCATTGCCGCATCTTTCATCTCATCAAATTCTGCCGGGCTGACGTAGCGCTGCACCGGAAGGTGATGGCGGCTTGGCTGCAAATACTGGCCCAGCGTCAGCATGGTCACGCCGTGGCGGCGCAGATCGCGCATCACTTCCACAATCTCAGCGTTAGTCTCACCTAACCCTACCATCAGACCCGATTTCGTCGGCACTTCCGGATGCGCTTCTTTAAAGCGTTCCAGCAGTTTTAATGACCACTCATAGTTTGCGCCAGGGCGCACCTGACGATAGACGCGCGGCACGTTTTCCAGATTGTGGTTGAAGACATCCGGCGGCGTAGCGGTAAGGATCTCCAGCGCGCGATCCATACGACCACGGAAATCGGGAACCAGCGTCTCAATTTTGATGGTGGGGCTTTTTTCCCGGATGGCGGTGATGCAGTCTGCAAAGTGCTGAGCGCCGCCGTCGCGTAGATCATCACGGTCAACGGAGGTGATCACCACATAACGCAGAGCCATATCGGCGATGGTCTGAGCCAGCTTCAGTGGCTCATTACTGTCTGGTGCCACCGGACGACCGTGCGCCACATCGCAGAAAGGACAGCGACGGGTGCAGATAGCCCCGAGGATCATAAAGGTCGCGGTGCCGTGGTTAAAACATTCTGCAAGGTTAGGGCAGGAAGCCTCTTCACAGACGGAGTGCAGGCCATTTTTACGCATGGCAGCTTTAATACCCTGAATGCGGCTGGAGTCCGCAGGGAGTTTGATTTTCATCCACTCCGGCTTGCGTAAAATCTCCGTGCGCTCGGTCACCACGGTTTTCACCGGGATCAGGGCCATTTTGTCTGCGTCACGGTATTTAACACCGCGTTCCATCTGAATGGGTTTACTCATAATCTTGCAAGTTCCAGGTTGGCGTGCGCATAAAACTCAGGGAGTGATTTCAACTTTTCTGATAAAAGCGCAAAAATTATATCATCCCGACGAGGCAGTTTCAGCCAGCCAGCACGATAAAATGTGACGGAATTGTAAATCCGCACGCAAGGTTACTTCTCAACCAGCGCTTCTGCCGCTTCCCAGCTTACTGCGGTAATCTCCAGCACTCTGGCAAAGTGGTCGATCAGCTGCGGCTGGACATCGGCCAGCGTAACGCCCGGCTTAAGCGCGCTGAGCTGCGTCATCTCCATACCGGCATAGCCACAGGGATTGATGCGTAAAAACGGGGTCAGATCCATATCGACATTCAGTGCCAGACCATGAAAAGAGCAGCCGTTACGAATGCGCAGTCCCAGTGAGCAGATCTTCTTATCCTGCACATAGACGCCCGGGGCATCGGCTTTTGCCGCAGCCTGAATGCCAAAGTGCCCCAGCGTGGCGATAACTGTCTCTTCAAGAGCTGTTACCAACTGCCTTACCCCAATTTTCCGGCGCTTGAGGTTTATCAGAACGTACATCACCTGCTGGCCCGGACCGTGATAGGTCACCTGACCGCCCCGGTCACTCTGCATCACCGGGATCTCCCCCGGCCCCAGCAAATGTTCCGCTTTCCCCGCCTGACCCTGAGTAAATACCGGCAGATGTTCTACCAGCCAGATTTCGTCAGGAGAGGTTTCTCCGCGCTGGTCAGTAAAATCATGCATAGCCTGAGAGATGGGCGCCCAGGGCTGTAAGCCCAGCTGGCGGATAATTAAGGTATTCTGAGACAAAACGCGTCGTCCGGTTGGAAACAGAAAGGGGAGTATAACGCTGACAAAGGGCAAAACCCACGCCCTTTGTCAGTTAAGGCTACAGAACCATACGGACAATTTCGATTTTGCCCAGTTCGTCATAGAGCGTTTCCACTTGTTCAATGTGGGTCGCGGTAATGGTGATGGAGACAGAGTGGTAGTTGCCTTTGCTGCTTGGCTTGACGTCCGGAGAGTAGTCGCCCGGCGCGTGGCGCTGAACCACTTCAACTACCTGATCAACCAGCTCCGGCTGCGCCAGACCCATTACTTTGTAGGTAAAGGGGGTTGGAAATTCCAGCAGTTCTTTAAGATTGGTTTTCATAGGGGCTCCGGTAACGCTAAAACAGAGACTCCCGACGCTACGGGAGTCTGGTGATACCTCAAATATGGGGTGCATTTACCCCGAAATCAAGAGGCAGTGCAGAGCCAAAAGGTGAAAGGCTCGTGACGCTTAGCCAAACCAGTGATGGAACATCAGCTTAATGTAGTCAACGATGCGACCAAAGAAACCACCCTCTGGCATTTCGTTCAGCACCACCAGCGGATGCTGTTCAATGGTCTTGCCATCAAGCTGGAAATTAATCGTCCCTACCACCTGGTTTTTCGCCAGCGGTGCATGCAGTTCCGTATTGCTCAGCGTGTAGCTCGCCTTCAGATCTTTCATGCGGCCACGGGGGATGGTCAGGTAAACGTCTTTTTCAACGCCCAGCTGGACGCGGTCGTTGTTACCAAACCAGACCGGCTCAGAAGCGAACTCTTTACCCGCTTTCAGTGGTGCGACAGTTTCAAAGAAACGGAAGCCCCAGGTCAGCAATTTTTTACTTTCGGTTTCGCGGCCTTTATAGGTGTGTCCACCCATCACGGCAGAGATCAAACGCATCTGGCCTTCGGTTGCGGAAGCGACCAGGTTGTAGCCTGCGGCTTCAGTATGACCGGTTTTAATGCCATCAACATGCAGGCTGGTGTCCCACAGCAGGCCGTTACGGTTCATCTGACGAATCTTGTTGAAGGTGAACTCTTTCTCTTTATAAACGGCATATTCGTCCGGCACATCACGGATCAGTGCGCGGCCAATCAGCGCCATATCACGCGCGGAGCTGTACTGCCCCTCCGCATCCAGGCCATGCACGGTCTGGAAATGGGTATTTTGCAGGCCCAGCGCTTTAACGTAGTTGTTCATCAGACCCACAAACGCGTCCTGGCTGCCAGCAACATAGTCGGCCATGGCCACACAGGCGTCGTTACCCGACTGCAGCACGATGCCGCGCGTCAGTTCAGAAACCGCAACACGATCGCCAGGCTTCAGGAACATCAGCGAGGAACCCTTAAAGACCGGGTTGCCGGTAGCCCAGGCATCTTTACCCACGGTTACCACGTCATCCTGCTTGATTTTTCCAGCTTTCACCGCCTGACCGATGACATAGCTGGTCATCATTTTTGTCAGGCTGGCGGGATCGCGGCGGGCATCCGCATTTTTTTCTGCCAGCACTTTGCCTGAATTAGCATCGATGAGCACGTACGCTTCTGCATCAATATCCGGCACGCCTGGGATCATCGTTTTAATATTCACGTCGTCGGCGTGGGCGAAAGCGGACAGGCTGAGGGCAATCAGCGTACCTGCCGTCAGGCGTTTGATCAGGGGAGAGGTCAGATTGTTCATGTTAAGGACTACAACATCCATCGGCTAAGTTAAAAAAGTGACTCACTATAGCAAAAGCAGTCCTGCCCGGCATCCGTCTTTACCTGCGAGGCTTCACAGGATTTACGGGCAACGCATGCCGGAGCAGCATTACATTTCGTTAGGTGCGACCGTGATAAAAGAGGATTGCTGAGCTTCGCTCAACAGGCGCTGCTGCAAGGCAGTAGCCTGCTGACGAGAGGTGAAACGGCCGAGCTGAACCCGATAAACGTTGCCGCTATTTGCCACCGTTCCCGGCACGCCAAACTGCTTGCTTAGCGTATTCATCCATTGCTTAGCGCGGTTCGCATCGCTCAGTGCGCCAACCTGAACCACATAAGCAGCGCTAGCTGCAGAGGAATGGCCGCTTGCCGCTGAAGCGGGTGCGGCGACCGCGGCGGTTGATGCGGCCGCAGCTACCGGCACCGCAGGCTCACTGCCTTCCAGCACGCCGGAGCGCAGCGGCTGAGCGGCGCCTAAAAAGCCGCTGCTGCGAACAGGCGCGCCCAGACCATCACCATTCAGGGTGGCATTATCAATGGCGTGCGTGTCGGCTTGCTGGGTGGCAACCGGCTCAGCAGGCGTGCTGTTAGCGGCGCCGTCACCCATTATGGTCATGCCACCACCAATATCCGGGCGAGGCGGCAGGGCGTAGCTCTGTTTAGCCACTGTGGTACCAATTGTTCCGGGGCCGGAGAGCGTGCCATCGGGTGCGACTTTGATATAGTCCACTTTGACCCGGGTATTATTGGAGATATTCAGGCGATCGCCTGCCGCACGGGAGAGATCGATAATGCGTCCCGGCGTGTAAGGGCCACGGTCGTTCACCCGCACCACAAGCTGCCGACCGTTGGCGAGGTTAGTGACGCGGACATAAGCGGGCAGTGGCAAGGTAGGGTGCGCAGCCGTCAGCGCGTCGGGATCATACTGTTCGCCGGTGGCCGTGCGATTGCTGGCCGCTTCTTCGCCATACCAGCTTGCCAGCCCGGTTTCGCTAAAATTAGCAGGATCTTTAACGATGCGGTAAGTTTTGCCGTTCACCGAATAGTCCTGGCTGGTACCGGGATCCTGCGGCTCATAACGCGGCTCCACGCCACCAATCTCCACAACGGGGCCGTTATAGGCCGGTTGCTGTGGCACCGGCGCCTGTTGTTCGGTAGTGGTACAGGCAGCCAGCAGCGCCGATGCCAGAGCAATCCAAAGCCAATCCTTACGCATGTTTACGCCTCTTAAACGCTTTTCGACAACAGTTTTCGGTGGGTGTGAATAGACATAATGATGCCAAATCCGGCCATCAGGACTATCAGAGCCGAGCCGCCATAGCTGACCAACGGCAGCGGAACGCCTACCACCGGCAGAATGCCACTTACCATACCAATATTAACAAAAACATACACAAAGAAGATCAGCATCAGGCCGCCAGCCATGACGCGACCAAAGGTGGTTTGCGCACGAGCGGCCATCATCAGTCCACGCATAATCACCAGAATATAGAGGACCAGCAGCACCAGCACGCCGACTAACCCCAACTCTTCAGCCAGTACCGCAAAAATAAAGTCGGTGTGGCGCTCGGGGAGAAACTCCAGCTGAGACTGGGTGCCATGCAGCCACCCTTTGCCACGCAGCCCGCCGGAGCCGATGGCAATTTTAGACTGGATAATATGGTAGCCCGCGCCCAGCGGGTCGCTTTCAGGATCGAGCAGCATCATGACGCGGTCGCGTTGATAATCATGCATCAGGAAGAACCAGAGGATCGGCACGAAGGCGGCTACCAACAGCACGGCAACGCCTATCAGCTTCCAGCTCATACCGGAGAGGAACAGCACAAACAGGCCGGAGGCGGCAATCAGGATAGAGGTTCCCAGGTCTGGCTGCGCCGCGACCAGTAGCGTCGGCATAAAGATCAGTACCAGCGCAATAGCTGTGTTTTTCAGCGTTGGCGGGCAGACATCGCGGTTGATAAAGCGCGCCACCATTAATGGCACCGCAATTTTGGCAATCTCCGAGGGCTGGAAGCGGACAACGCCCAGGTCGAGCCAGCGCTGCGCCCCCTTACTGATATGGCCAAAGGCATCCACGGCAATCAGCAGGATCACACAGAGGATATAGAGATAGGGCGCCCACCCTTCATAAACGCGAGGCGGGATCTGAGCCATCACCAGCATGATGACGATACCCATCGCAATTTGCCCGATTTTGCGCTCCATCATGCCCGGATCCTGGCCACTGGCGCTCCAGATCACCAGCGCGCTGTAGACCAGCAGGGCAAAGATCAGAATAAAGAAAGTGGGATCAACGTGGATCCGCGTCCAGATAGTGCGTTTTTGGTGACGATCGTTCACGACTATTCACCCTCATAACCTGACGGCACAGGGGCGGCGTCAGGCAGGTTGGTATTATTATCCCCGAGCATAATATGGTCGAGGATCTGACGCATGATAGTGCCAACGGCCGGACCGGCGCCGCCGTTTTCCAGAATCATGGTGACAGCCACGCGAGGCTTGTCATAAGGCGCGAAGGCGGTCATTAACTTGTGATCCCGCAGATGTTCAGCGATTTTATGCGCATTGTAGGTCTCGTTGGCTTTCAGGCCGTAAACCTGCGCGGTACCCGATTTGGCGGCAATTTTGTAAGGCGCATCGGAAAAGCTTTTCCTGGCCGTTCCGTTAGGGCGGTTTGCCACGCCATACATGCCATCTTTAGCGATTTCCCAGAAACCAGAGTGAATATCCGCAATCGGAGGGTTCTCTGGCTGACGGTAGGGCACGCGAACATTGTTCACCGTACTGGACTGCATCAGGTGCGGTGTTTTCACCACGCCATCGTTAATCAGCGTCATCATCGCTTTGTTCATCTGTACCGGCGTAGCTGTCCAGTAGCCCTGGCCGATACCCACCGGTATGGTGTCACCCTGATACCAGGGTTTTTTAAAGCGCTTCATTTTCCATTCACGGGTGGGCATATTGCCCGGCGTCTCTTCCACCAGGTCGATGCCCGACAGGTGACCATAGCCGAACTTGTTCATCCATTCGCCCAGGCGGTCAATGCCCATGTCATACGCCACCTGATAGAAAAAGGTATCCGCAGACTCTTCCAGAGATTTGGTGACGTTCAGGCGGCCATGGCCCCAGTGCTTCCAGTCGCGGAAGCGCTTTTCAGAACCCGGCAGCTGCCACCAGCCCGGATCAAACAGGCTGGTATTTTTATTAATGACGCCAGCCGTCAGGGCAGAGACCGCAATGTAGGGCTTAACCGTGGAGGCGGGTGGATAGGCACCCTGGGTGGCACGGTTGATTAGCGGTCGGTCAGGATCATTCAGCAGCATATTGTAATCTTTGCTGCTGATACCATCGACGAACAGATTCGGGTCGTAGCTGGGCATCGACACCATAGCCAGAATGTCGCCGTTGCGCGGGTCGGTGACCACCACCGCCGCGCGGCTGCCCGCCAGCAGCGTTTCAATATACTGCTGCAGCTTAAGGTCGATGGTGAGATAGATGTCCTGACCCGCCTGCGGAGACTGTTCATGCAGCTGGCGGATCACGCGGCCACGGTTATTGACCTCAACTTCTTCGTAACCGGTTTTACCGTGCAGCATATCTTCGTAATAGCGCTCGATGCCCAGCTTGCCAATATCGTGGGTTGCCGCATAGTTAGGCCATTTCCCCTCTTTATCGAGCCGCTCTACGTCACGATCGTTGATTTTAGAGACGTAGCCCAGCACGTGCGTCAGCGCAGAATTATAGGGATAGTAGCGGCGCTGATAGCCTTTGACTTCCACGCCGGGGAAAGCGTACTGATTGACCGCAAAACGGGCGACCTGCACATCGTTCAGGCCTGTTTTAACGGGAATAGAGGTAAAGCGGCGCGAGCGTTTGCGCTCTTTTTCAAAGGCGACAAGATCTTCATCACTTAAATCGACAATGGGGCGCAGCGCCTGCAGCGTTTTTTGCAGGTCGTCGACTTTTTCCGGCACCAGCTCAATCTGATAAATGGTTCTGTTGAGGGCCAGCGGAAGGCCGTTACGATCAAAAATAATGCCGCGGCTGGGCGCAACGGGCACCAGTTTTATGCGGTTTTCATTAGAGCGGGTGCTGTAATCAGTGTAGCGAACGATCTGCAGGTGATAGAGATTCACCACCAGAATACCGGAAAGCACAATGATGCCAAAAAAAGCGATCAGCGCACGGCGAACAAAGAGTGTCTGTTCGGCGGTGTAGTCACGAAAAGAGTTACGTTGTAATTTCATCCGCTGCTTTTGTGTATCCGGTTGATCTTAATGCCTATTCCCGATGATAAGGGTGATTTGCCGTAATGCTCCATGCGCGATACAGGCTCTCTGCAACCAACACCCGAACCAGCGGATGGGGCAGGGTCAGCGAGGAGAGAGACCAGCTTTGTTCGGCTGCCGCCTTACAGGCAGGTGACAATCCTTCCGGCCCACCAATCAGCAGGCTGACGTCGCGGCCATCCTGCTTCCAGCGTTCAAGCTGGGTCGCCAGCTGCGGCGTTTCCCAGGGCTGACCCGGAATATCCAGCGTGACGATACGATTGCCTTTGCCGGTTGCGGCCAGCATCAGCTCGCCCTCTTTTTCAAGAATGCGTTTGATATCGGCATTTTTGCCACGCTTGCCCGCGGGGACTTCCGCCAGCTCCAGCGGCATATCTTTAGGAAAGCGACGCAGGTACTCAAGAAACCCGGTTTGCACCCAATCCGGCATTTTGGTGCCGACGGCGACCAGCTGCAACTTCACCGTTTAACTCCAGAGTTTTTCGAGTTCGTAGAGCTCGCGGCTCTCTTCCTGCATCACATGGACAATCACATCGCCCAGATCCACAACCACCCAGTCTGCGGTTGCTTTGCCGGAGATGCCTAACGGCTTCATTCCTGCTGCACGGGTTTCCTGTACCACGTGATCAGCGATCGACGCTACGTGACGCGTTGAGGTACCGGTGCAGATAATCATGCAGTCGGTAATACTGGATTTGCCCTGAACATCAACAGCAACAATATCCTGGCCTTTCAAATCGTCGATTTTATCAATGACGAAGTCTTGGAGTGCTTGACCTTGCAAAAGGTTCCCCCTTGGGTTTTAGTCGGAGCGGTTATCGTTCACCGGGGGTGACGACAACCAAAATAGGGTCTTCCAGATTTACTGGAAAAAATGAGCGGCGAAGTATACCACGTGGTCAGAGCTTACGATATAAACCCGCGTCAGAGATATAGGCTGAAACGGCAGAAGGCAAAAGATCGTCGCAAGATTGTCCCTGATGAAGGCGGGTGCGGATCTCAGTAGCGGAGAGAGAAATCAGCGGTGTCTCTGCCAGAAAAATCTTTCCGCAGGGCATCTGATGCAGCGATGTGGCAGAAACCGCCTGATGCTCTTCCAGCCAGCGCTGTAAATCTGGCGTCTCCATGTTAACGTCATACCCCGGACGGCGGCAGACCAGCAGGTGGCATAACGACAAAAGTTCTTGCCAGCGGTGCCACTTAGGCAGGGAGAGCAGCGAGTCCTGGCCGATAATAAATGCCAGAGGCTGCTCAGCGCCTCGTTCGGCGCGCAGTTCCGCCAGCGTCTCAATTGTCCAGGAGGGGGTATCGCGCTGCATCTCTCGCTGATCAAGATCAAAAAGTGCATTGCCTGCTATTGCCAGTCTGACCATTTCAACGCGCTGTTCAGGGCTGGCTTCAGGCTGAGGTCGGTGGGGCGGCACGTTATTCGGTAACAGCGTGACTTTTTTCAGGCCAACCTGACCGGCAAGCGCTTCAACCGGCTTCAGATGACCGTAATGGATCGGATCAAATGTTCCGCCAAACAACGCCTGTAGCTGATGGTTTTCAGACATCGCAAAAGGTCTCCGGGAAGCCGCGCTGGCAGAGCATCAAGGAGAGCGTCTCAAGCTCTGACCAGACCGACTGACCATAATCCTGTTTCAGGGTGAGTTCAATACGCGTCAGTAAATGAATGGCCTGCGTAAGCTGCCTGGCGGAAAGGCGCTGCAGCGCATCGGTGAACAGCGGCCGGCGGTTCTGCCAGACGCGATGCTGGTCAAACAGCGTGCGTATTGGCGTTCTCGCCATCTGCCGCTGCAGGGTCAGCAGCAGCATTAACTCTCTTTGCACCGTTCTTAACAGAATCACCGGCTCGCCTTCTTCCGCCTGCATCTGGCGAAGGATATGCTGCGCCCGCTTGCTTTTTCCGGCCAGCAGGGCATCAACCCAGTGAAACGGCGTGAAGTGAGCCGCCTCGTTAACGGCCTGTTCTACGCGCGGCAGCGTCAGCTTGCCATCGGGCCAGAGCAGGGAAAGGCGTTCCAGCGCCTGGGCCAGCGCCAGAAGATTCCCTTCATAACAGTAACAAAGCAGCTGAATGGCAGCATCGTCGACGTTCAGCTTAAGGCTTTTTGCCCGCGTAGCCACCCAGCGGGGGAGCTGAGCATGTTCAGGCGTCTGGCACGGCACCAGTACGGCATGCGTGCTCAGCGCTTTAAACCAGGCGCTGTTTTCCTGGGCTTTAGTCAGTTTCGCCACGCGGAGCAGCAGCAGAATATCCGCATGAAGCAGGGAAGAGAGGGTGACAAGGTGTTCAGCCATGGCACCATTGGGGCCGTTATCTGGCAGCGTCAACAGTAAAGTCTGGCGGCTGGCAAACAGGCTCAGCGCCTGACAGGTGGAATAGATAGCGTCCCAGTCCGTCTGGGCATCAACAGCCACGCTGAAATGTTCCGTAAAGCCCTGCTGCTGGGCAGCCGCACGCACGGCATCCTGCGATTCCTGCAGTAACAGCGGTTCGTTACCCGCCAGAATATAACAAGCGCGCAGCCCCTCATGGAGCTGCGCGCTTAATTGCTCAGGATAGATCCTGATCATCTGCTGTAAGAGTCGTCTGGCAGCGTAGAGTCTGGCGAGGTCTGTTCGATCGCTGCCGGTGCGCTGTCCAGCGTGTTGATGGAAGCGTCAGTCTCAGCGGCATGCACAGTCAGAAGCTTACGCACCAGCTGCGCCGCCGCCTGCGTACGCATTTCGCTGTAGATGATGTTCTGCTCTGAGTCTTTCGCCAGCGCGGCCAGCGGGTTATCAAAGAACGAACGGTAGACCGTGGCGCTGATTGGGTAGATCCCTTTGTTTGGGATCAGAACCTGCGCACGAACCGTCATCATCAGAGAATACTCTGCCGTTTTACCATCCTGGAAAATCGAGGCGGTATCGCGGCCCTGAGTAGCCCCCTGCAGGCGGAGCGAAGGAATATCTGTCCGCAGCCCAGGATCGTCCAGCACGGTAACGTTATTCAGGCGCAGCTCTTCACGCACGGCACGCGTCAGCGGACCGTAGGGATCCGATGTATCCAGCACCATGGTTTTCATCTCTGCCGGCACCGATGTGGTACCGCGCAGATGGAAACCACAACCTGCGGTGATCAACACCGCAAGACCCAGCATCACAGACAAAATCGGATGTCGCACAATTCCTCCTGACATCAACCCACGACCAGGTTAAGCAATTTGCCCGGTACGTAAATCACTTTACGAATGGTGACGCCATTAAGGTACTTGGCGACCAGATGCTCCTGCGCGGCACGAGCCTGAACCTGTTCCTGCGTGGCATCAGCCGGAACGGTAATTTTGCCACGTACTTTACCATTAACCTGCACCACCACCAGCAGAGAATCTTCCACCATCGCGGCTTCATCAGCCTGTGGCCACGGCGCGTTGTCCACATCGCCTTCGCCACCCAGCGCCTGCCACAGTACATAGCTGGCGTGCGGGGTGAACGGATAGAGCATGCGGACCACGGCCTGCAGCGCGTCCTGCATCAGCGCGCGATCCTGCTCGCTCTCCTGCGGTGCGCGGGCCAGCTTGTTCATCAGCTCCATAATCGCCGCAATGGCGGTGTTGAAGGTCTGACGGCGACCGATATCATCGGAAACTTTAGCGATGGTTTTATGCAGCTCACGACGCAGCGATTTTTGCTCGTCGTCCAGGCTGGCGATATCGAGTGCTGCTGTCGGGCCTTTCTCGCTGTGCTCGAAGGCGAGTCTCCAGACGCGCTTCAGGAAGCGGTTGGCGCCTTCCACGCCCGACTCCTGCCACTCCAGCGTCATTTCTGCAGGGGAAGCGAACATCATAAACAGACGCACGGTATCCGCACCGTAGCGCTCCACCATAACCTGTGGGTCGATGCCGTTGTTTTTCGACTTCGACATTTTGCTCATGCCCGCGTAGACCAGCTCGTGTCCCGCTTCGTCGGTGGCTTTAACAATGCGGCCTTTCTCGTCGCGCTCGACGGTGACATCAACCGGAGAGACCCAGTTGCGTTCGCCGTTAACGCCCAGATAGTAGAACGCATCGGCCAGCACCATGCCCTGACACAGCAGGCGTTTAGCCGGTTCATCAGAGTTGACCAGACCAGCATCGCGCAGCAGCTTGTGGAAGAAGCGGAAGTAGAGCAGGTGCATGATGGCGTGTTCAATGCCGCCTACATACTGATCTACCGGCAGCCAGTAGTTGGCTGCCGCCGGGTCCAGCATGCCTTTATCGTAATCCGGGCAGGTGTAACGTGCGTAATACCAGGAAGACTCCATAAAGGTGTCAAAAGTATCCGTTTCACGCAGGGCTGGCTGACCATTAACGGTGGTTTTCGCCCACTCAGGATCGGCTTTAATCGGGCTGGTGATGCCATCCATAACCACATCTTCCGGCAGGATAACCGGCAGCTGATCTTCTGGCGTAGGCATCACGGTGCCATCTTCCAGCGTCACCATCGGGATTGGCGCACCCCAGTAACGCTGACGGGAAACGCCCCAGTCGCGCAGACGATAGTTAACTTTGCGCTCGCCAACGCCTTTAGCGGTCAGGCGCTCTGCAATCGCATTAAAGCCCTCTTCAAAAGAGAGACCGTCAAACTCGCCTGAGTTAAACAGCGTGCCTTTTTCGGTCATCGCGGATTCGGTCAGCACCGGCTCGCTGCCGTCTGCGTTCAGGATCACTGGCTTAATGGTCAGATCGTACTTAGTGGCGAATTCCCAGTCGCGCTGGTCGTGACCCGGAACGGCCATAACCGCACCGGTGCCATATTCCATCAGCACAAAGTTGGCCACCCACACCGGCAGCTTTTCACCCGAAAGCGGGTGAATGGCAAACATGCCGGTCGCCATGCCTTTCTTCTCCATTGTCGCCATCTCTGCTTCAGCAACTTTGGTATTACGGCATTCGGCAATAAAGTCCGCCAGCGCGGGATTGGACGCCGACGCCTGTGTCGCCAGCGGATGACCCGCTGCTACGGCCAGGTAAGTCACGCCCATAAAGGTATCGGGACGGGTGGTATAGACGCTGAGCTTTTCGCTGCTCTCCGCCACGTCGAAGGCGATCTCTACCCCTTCTGAACGGCCAATCCAGTTACGCTGCATGGTTTTAACCTGCTCAGGCCAGCTCTCCAGCGTGTCCAGATCGTTTAGCAGCTCGTCGGCGTAAGCGGTAATCTTAACGAACCACTGTGGGATCTCTTTGCGCTCGACTTTGGTGTCGCAGCGCCAGCAGCAGCCATCGATAACCTGCTCGTTGGCCAGCACGGTCTGATCGTTCGGGCACCAGTTCACCGCCGACGTCTTTTTATAGACCAGGCCTTTCTCATACAATTTGGTGAAGAACCACTGTTCCCAGCGGTAGTACTCGGGCTGACAGGTCGCCAGTTCACGGCTCCAGTCATAGCCGAAGCCCAGCAGTTTAAGCTGGTTCTTCATATAGGCGATGTTGTCGTAGGTCCAGGGTGCAGGCGCGGTGTTGTTTTTCACCGCCGCCCCTTCAGCCGGCAGGCCAAAGGCATCCCAGCCGATAGGCTGCAGAACGTTTTTGCCCAGCATACGCTGGTAGCGGGAGATCACATCACCGATGGTGTAGTTACGAACGTGGCCCATATGTAGGCGGCCAGAAGGATAGGGCAGCATGGAGAGGCAGTAGTACTTCTCTTTACCTTCCTCTTCGGTCACTTTGAACGTTTGCTTCTCATCCCAGTGCTGTTGAACATGGGATTCTATCTCTTCCGGGCGGTATTGCTCTTGCATGGCAGCCAGTGGTCCTTTGTAAACTTTATGAGTTCGTTCAGATCCGCATAGCATAGCTGATTCGGCCCCGGCGCAACAACAGTAACCGCCCTGACAAGCACCATTTCTCTGCAAGCTGGAATACCACAGGCAAATTTCGCCACCGCCTGGTGGCAAAAAGAGGAATGAGGCTAGAATTAGAGAGGTAACGTATTGGTACGTTCAGGAGAAAAAATGAACAAGGTTGCTCAGTACTATCGTGAACTGGTCTCTTCACTGACGGAGAGGATCAATCGGGGGGAGCATGACATCGATGCGCTGGTGGAGAGTGCCAGGCAGCGGATGAATAATCGGGGCGAGCTGACCCGCAGCCAGATTGATGACGTCACCCGCGCGGTACGCAGAGATTTGGAGGAGTTTGCCCGCAGCTATACGGAAAATCAGGCTGATAACAGCGACAGCGTATTTATGCGGGTCATCCGCGAAAGCGTCTGGAAGGAGTTGGCCGATATCACCGATAAAAGCCAGCTTGAATGGCGCGAAGTGTTCCAGGATCTCAACCACCACGGCGTCTACCAGAGTGGGGAAGTGGTGGGGCTGGGAAATCTGGTCTGCGAGCAGTGTCAGTTTACGCGAGCAATCTATACGCCTGAGACGCTGACCCGCTGTGCAAAGTGCGGCAACGATCAGTTCCAGCGTCAGCCTTTCGAGCCGTAAAAGCCGGGGCGGAGGTTTCCGCCCCGAAACAGGGTTTAGTGCAGAATTTTGGCGAGGAAATCTTTAGCCCGGTCAGACTGCGGATTGTTGAAGAAGTCATCTTTTGCCGAATCTTCCACAATTTTGCCCTCATCCATAAAGATCACCCGGTTAGCCACCTTACGGGCAAAGCCCATCTCGTGCGTCACCACCATCATGGTCATGCCTTCGTTGGCCAGCTCCACCATCACATCCAGCACTTCGTTGATCATTTCCGGGTCAAGAGCTGAGGTTGGCTCATCAAACAGCATGGCGATCGGATCCATGCAGAGCGCGCGGGCGATCGCCACACGCTGCTGCTGGCCGCCGGAAAGCTGGCCCGGATGTTTATTCGCATGGGCAGCCAGGCCCACGCGCTCCAGCAGCTTCAGCCCTTTCTGCCGCGCCTCTTCTTTATTTCGCTTCAGCACTTTCACCTGCGCAATCGTCAGGTTCTCTACAATTGTCAGATGGGGGAACAGCTCAAAGTGCTGGAACACCATGCCAACTTTAGAGCGCAGCTGAGCAAGGTTAGTGCCTTTATCGTTTACGCCCGTGCCGTTCACTTCGATCTTACCTTCCTGGATCGGCTCCAGTCCGTTGACGGTTTTGATCAAGGTCGACTTGCCCGACCCGGAAGGACCGCACACCACCACAACTTCGCCTTTCTTGACTTCGGTTGTGCAGTCGGTCAGCACCTGAAAGTGACCATACCACTTAGAAACGTTTTTCAGGGTAATCATTTAAGCCGTCCTTTTTCTTTTTAAATAGCTGACCAACAGCGAAGCGCTAAGGCTGATAACAAAGTAAACCGCACCGGCAAACAGTACCATTTCAATTTCGGTACCGTTGTTGATGCCGATGGTGTCTGCGGTACGGAAGAAGTCAGCCAGGCTGAGTACGTAAACCAGTGAAGTATCCTGGAACAGAACAATCCCCTGCGTCAGCAGCAGCGGCACCATGGCGCGGAAGGCCTGCGGCAGAATGATCAGCTTCATTGACTGCCAGTGGGTCATGCCCAGCGCCAGCGCCGCGTTCCCCTGCCCACGGGCGATACTCAGGATACCGGCACGGATGATTTCGGAATAATAGGCCGCTTCAAACAGGGAGAACGCCACCATGGCAGAAATCAGGCGAATATCGGTTTTAGGCGACAGGCCAAGCACCTGCTGCAGGAAGCTGGGCACCACCAGATAGAACCAGAGCAGCACCATCACCAGCGGCACAGAGCGGAACAGGTTGACGTAGAGTCTGGCAAACCAGCTGATGGGCTTAAAGCTCGACAGGCGCATCACCGCCAGCAGGGTTCCCCAGATAATGCCAAACACGATAGCTGTGATGGTGATTTTAAGGGTGACCACCATGCCGTTGAGCAGATAGGGAAGGTTAGGAGCAATGGTGCTCCAGTCAAATTCGTACATTATTTTCCTCCCATGCCGCCGGGCAGGCGCACTTTACGCTCCACCAGACTCATCAGCAGCATAATGACGATGTTGATGCCGATGTAGGCGACGGTGATGGCGGTAAACGATTCATAGGCGTGAGCAGAGTAGTCCAGCAGCTTCCCGGCCTGTGCAGCCATATCGACCAGACCAATGGTTGAGGCGATGGCTGAGTTCTTGACCAGGTTCAGCATCTCTGAGGTCATCGGCGGCACAATCACGCGATAGGCGTTTGGCAGCAGCACATAGCGGTAGGTCTGCGGCAGCGTCAGGCCCATAGCCAGCCCCGCATTCTTCTGTCCGGAGGGCAGCGACTGGATCGCGGCGCGCACCTGTTCGCAAACGCGTGCGGCGGTAAACAGACCCAGACAGAGTACCGAGCAGGTAAAGAACTGAATATTGGGGTCCAGCTCAGATTTAAACCACATGCCGATATTTTCCGGCAGCAGTTCCGGCACCACCAGATACCAGATAAAGAACTGCACAATCAGCGGGACGTTACGAAACAGCTCTACGTAACAGGTACCCAGGGTGGAGAGCAGGCGGTTAGGGACGGTGCGCAGAATACCAAATAGCGACCCGCCTAAAAGGGCGATAATCCACGCGCACACGGATACGGCGATGGTGACCTGAAAGCCAGACCAGAGCCAACCCAGATAGGTGGTATTACCGAAAGGGGCCTCTTGCAGAAAAATGCCCCAGTTCCAATCGATTGACATAAATCACTCCGGGAAGAAAAAAAGGGTAGCGACGCTACCCTGAAGATTGATGAGAGGCCCTGCTGTGCGTTATGGGGAACGACCACTTCGCACCTTCGCCTCTCTCCGGCTGTTACGCCGGATAAGTCAGGCTGTTGTCTGTCCGGGCCTGATTTCAACAATCAGAGGGCAACCAGGGTTGCCCTTATTTTCATTATTAGTTCAGTGCCTTATCATTTGGCGTCTTGAACGTTGCTTTCATGTCGTCTGACAGCGCAAAGTTCATGTTGAGGTTTTTAGGCGGAATAGGCTGGCTGAACCACTTGCCAAACCACTTCTCCGCTTCGCCCGAAGTCTGGGCTTTAGCAATGGTCTCATCCATCAGCTGTTTGAAACCGGCATCGTCTTTACGCAGCATACAGCCATACGCTTCTTTCGACTGCGGCGTCCCAACGATTTCCCAGTTATCTGGTTTTTTCGCTTTCGCACGTTCACCAGCCAGCAGGGCGTCGTCCATCATAAAGGCCACGGCGCGACCACTCTCCAGCGTACGGAAGGAGTCACCGTGATCTTTGGCGCTGATGATGCGCATCTCCATTTTCTTGTCGTCGTTCAGCTTATTCAGCAGAATTTCAGAGGTGGTGCCTGAGGTCACTACTACGGTTTTGCCTTTCAGATCCGCGAAATCTTTAATCGGGCTTCCTTTTTTCACCAGCAAACGGGTGCCGATAACAAAAATGGTGTCGGAGAAGGCGGCCTGCTTCTGGCGCTCCAGATTGTTGGTGGTGGAACCACACTCAAAATCGTAGGTGCCGTTTTGCAGTAGCGGAATACGGTTCTGCGAGGTGATCGGCAGCATTTTGACCTGCAGATCGGGCTTATTCAGTTTGGCTTTGATCGCCGCCACAATGGCGTTGGAGTAGTCCTGAGAATAGCCGACTACTTTTTGCTGATTATCGTAGTAAGAGAAAGGAACAGAAGACTCACGATGCCCCACGACAACAACGCCATTTTTGGCAATTTTGTCTAACGTGGATGATTGTGGTGCATCTTCTGCATGGGCGATACCGGATGCAAGACCAGCCAGTGCCAGGCACAGCCCCAATTTCCGTAATTTCATCTCCAACTCCTTCGTTGAGTGGCGTCAGTTCGTTGCGCCGGTTGTAGTTTTATCCTGCTGCTTTTCTTTATTATCCTGAGACGTCATCGCACTCTGAACAGCCCTAACATAGCCGAATGTTAACGCAATGAAACAAGAAAGTTTCTATTCTGCGAAGCATGCCGCACCAAAGAGAGGCAATTTTTAAACAATGCTCCGCCCTGGGGCGTTCAATGTGCCTCAATGGTGCGAAGGCGCGTTAGCCGTGGCGCGGTGCAAACTGTTCAGCGATTTCGCCGTAATCTTTTGCAATCATCGTGCCAAAAGTTTTCGATAAAGCGCAGAGGGATGATGTACTTGGTGGCGACGCCAGGGGAAGGGTTCCAAAAAAAAACGCTGAACCGGGAAGTTCAGCGCGAGAAGTCTACAGATAAAATGACTATTCAGGTTGCCAGTGAAGTATCCGCATTGCCGGCAGCCCTGGCAGAAATGCGGCCAACGTTATTTATGCCGCCTGCGCAGCGTCATTATTGCTGCTGCAAAGCCGAACAGAAGTGTAAGTATCCAGACTGGCCAGTTGCCGAAGCGGGCATAAGGCGTCAGCCCCTGCGTAGGCGTCATTTTGGTGGAGAGAACGGCAGCCTGGAACTGCGGGATCATCTCTTCAGCATCGCCATCGGCATTGATCACCGCAGTGACACCATTATTGGTATCCCGCAGCAACGGCCTGCCCAGCTCCAGCGCACGCATCCGCGCCATCTGGAAGTGCTGCCACGGGCCGATAGAGTGACCGAACCAGGCGTCGTTAGAGATAGTCAGCAGGAAATCTGTGTCGGGACGGAAATTGTCCCGCACCTGCTGGCCCAGCACAATTTCATAGCAAATTGCAGCCGTAAGATTGTAACCCGCCACTTTCAGCTGCGGCTGGATATAGGCGCCACGGCTGAAGGAGGACATCGGTAAATCGAAGAACGGCGCCAGCGGGCGCAGCAGAGTCTCCAGCGGCACGAACTCGCCAAACGGAACCAGATGGTTTTTCTGATAACGGTTTGGGCTGCTGTAGTTATAAGGCTGTTCGCCGCCGAGCACGATAATTGAGTTGTAATCATGGTAGCGGTTATCTTCCAGCCGCGAGTCGACAATCCCGGTAATCAGGCTGCTGCCGCTGGCGCGCAGTTCGGCATCAATCGACTTCAGGAAGGGCTGCTGATTAGACTCAAGATCGGGAATAGCGGATTCCGGCCAGATAATGATCGGCGCTTTGCCAACGTAAGGACGGCTGAGCGAGGTATAGGTTTTCAGCGTGTTGATTAACTGCTCGGGATCCCACTTCAGCGACTGGGGAATATTTCCCTGCACCATGGCAATGTTCACCGCGCGGTCCGGCATCGCCTGATACCAGCTCAGCTGGCGCAGCGGCCACGGCAGCAGTAGCAGAGCAAGCGCAGCCAGCCCGGCCACCCAGTGACGTTTGATCGCCGCATAGACTGCCAGCCCTGCCACCATCATCAGCACAAAGGTGATCCCCTCCACGCCCGCCAGTGGCCCCAGCCCTTTAAGCGGCCCGTCAATCTGGCTGTAGCCAAACTGTAGCCAGGGGAAGCCGGTGAGAACCCAGCCGCGCAGAAATTCGGTGATTTGCCACAGCACAGGCGCGGCGACCACCAGTCTTACCAGCGAGGTGGCCGGGAACAGCCGGTTAAGCAGGGCAGCAAACAGCAGGGTAAACAGGGAAAGGTAGGCGGCGAGCAGCACCACCAGGAAGACGTTAACCGGCCCCGGCATGCCGCCAAAGGTTGCGATGCTGACATAAACCCAGTTGATGCCGCTGCCAAACAGCCCCATCCCCCAGACAAAACCAATGGCGGTTGCCTGGCGGGTGGAACGATTAAGCGTCAGCGCCAGCAAACCTGCCAGTGAAACCAGGGCGGCAGGCCAGAAGTCGTAAGGGGAAAACGAAAGGGTGCCAAGGGCACCCGTTATCAGCGCGAAAAGCAGGCGAACCCGCTGACGCTGGTATAATGAGGCAATAGCCATTGCGAATTATTCTTCCAAAATCGGTTGCGGCGAGTTTTCCGGAATTCTGACGTGGACCTGAATGATGCGACGGCTGTCGGCCATGGCGACCTTGAACTGATAGCCCTCAATCTCAATGCTCTCACCACGAGCAGGCAGATGACCAAACGCCTGCATCACCAGACCGCCGATAGTATCCACCTCTTCATCGCTGAAGTTGGTTTCAAAGACCTCATTAAAGTCCTCAATCGGGGTAAGGGCACGAATGGTGTAGGTGTGACGACTCAGCTGGCGAATATCACGATCTTCTTCATCGTCATATTCATCCTCTATTTCGCCAACAATCAGCTCCAGAATATCTTCAATCGTCACCAGGCCTGAAACGCCACCAAATTCATCGATCACAATGGCCATATGATAGCGCTGTGAGCGGAACTCTTTCAGCATACGGTCAACGCGCTTGCTTTCCGGCACCACTACCGCCGGACGCAGCACTTTTTCCATGCTAAAGGGTGACGATCCGCTGCTCATAAAGGGCAGCAGATCCTTGGCCATCAGAATGCCTTCAACATGGTCTTTATCTTCGCTGATCACCGGATAACGGGAGTGGGCAGACTCAATGATGACGTCCAGGCACTCTTCCAGTGACTGGTTACGCTTCAGGGTGATCATCTGCGAACGGGGGATCATGATGTCACGCACGCGCTGCTCGGCGATATCCATCACCCCTTCAAGCATGTCACGGGTATCCGGGTCGATCAGATCGTTTTGTTCAGAATCGCGGATCAGTTCCAGCAGGTCGTCGCGGTTTTTAGGCTCACCGTGAAACAGCTGGTTGAGGATAAGGGTGAAAAATCCCTTTTTACTACTGGGACTGTCATTGTTTTGTGAATGGTCATCGCTCATGGCGTTTTTGTTTCTGTCACTCTTGTCGTGTGAAGGGATCCCTGCCTGCAGTACGCAGCCAGGGAAATGTCAGGCCAGCGGCCCGCTTACGGTAACTCTTTCTCCGAAATGTACGGGTCGTCATAACCAAGAGCAAGCATTATCTCGGTCTCGATCGATTCCATCTCTTCGGCTTCGTCATCTTCAATGTGGTCGTAGCCCAGCAAATGCAGGCTACCATGCACCACCATATGCGCCCAGTGGGCTGGCAGCGGCTTCTCCTGCTCCGCCGCCTCTTTCTCTACTACCTGGCGACAGATAATCAGATCGCCCAGCAGCGGAAGTTCGATGCCCGGCGGGGCTTCGAACGGAAAAGAGAGCACGTTGGTGGGTTTATCTTTGCCGCGATAGGTATGATTCAGCTCATGGCTTTCCGCTTCATCCACCACGCGGATGGTGACTTCACTCTCTTCCTGGAACTGCGGCAGCACCGCTTCCAGCCAGCGACGAAAATCAGATTCTGCCGGTAAGCCCTCTGTTTTTTCGCAGGCGAGTTGTAAATCCAGGATCACGGTGCTCATTTTTGCTCCTGCGCGGCCTGTTGCAGGGCCAACGCTTCACGTTTACGTTCTTCGGCCTGAGCATCGCGACGTTTTTGATCGGCCGCCTCCCAGGCTTCATAAGCGATGACGACGCGCGCCACCACCGGATGACGGACAACATCTTCGCTGTGGAAGAAGTTAAAGCTGATCTCTTCTACGTCAGAGAGCACTTCAATGGCATGACGCAGGCCCGATTTCAGATTGCGGGGAAGGTCAATCTGCGTGACGTCTCCCGTAATCACCGCCTTGGAGTTGAAGCCAATACGGGTCAGAAACATCTTCATCTGCTCGATGGTGGTGTTCTGGCTCTCATCCAGAATGATAAAGGCATCATTCAGCGTACGGCCACGCATGTAGGCGAGCGGCGCCACCTCAATCACGTTGCGCTCAATGAGCTTTTCCACGCGCTCAAAGCCCAGCATCTCAAACAGCGCATCATAAAGCGGACGCAGATAAGGGTCGACTTTCTGACTCAGATCCCCTGGCAGGAAGCCCAGTTTTTCACCCGCTTCCACCGCCGGGCGCGTCAGTAAAATACGACGCACTTCCTGACGCTCCAGCGCATCTACGGCAGCGGCGACGGCAAGGTAAGTTTTACCCGTACCGGCAGGCCCCACGCCGAAGGTGATGTCGTGGTCGAGTACGTTAGCGACATACTGCGCCTGATTCGGCGTACGAGGTTTGATGACGCCCCGCTTGGTTTTGATATTTACCGCTTTACCATACTCCGGCACGCTCTCTGCACTCTGCTCCAGCACGCGGCTCTCTTTTATGGCCAGATGAATCTGTTCAGGATCGATATCCGGGATATGGCCGCGTATGGGCGCAGTATCTACATAGAGATCCCGCAGGATGCGGACGGCCGCATCAACTATCAGCGCTTTCCCTACCAGCTTGAAAGCGTGATCGCGTCGGTTGATCTCTATTCCCAGGCGGCGCTCCAGCTGTTTGATGTTGTCATCAAAGGGGCCGCAAAGGCTCAACAGACGAGTGTTGTCAGTAGGCTCTAACGTGATTTCGCGTGTTTCAATATTCAAACTAATCCTTTGGGTCGCTCGGGGCCAGTTGAGGATGGCAATTCAGAGATAGTGGGCGGCCTTTGCAGGCGAGCCATAAGCAAAGTATTTATGGCGCAGGCCAAAGGCGCAAGCACTGAAGGAGATATTTGGGCACCAGTTCCACAAAGCAAGGGTAACCCAATGATTTGAGGCGGCGCTTCTGCGAGGTGCGCCGCACTTATTCGGGGGTTCAGGGCTGGAAAGTGCCCACGCCCAGTTCATTCTCTTTGCGGGTACGCGCAATCACCGAGGCTGGCGTCTCTGCCGCGCGAAGTGCCATCTGCTCTTCTGTGCGCACCACGACGCCGCGCAGCGAGTTGGTGTAGACATCGACGATTTCAACATCGACGAATTTACCAATCATCTCTGGCGTTCCTTCAAAATTGACCACGCGGTTACACTCCGTACGTCCCGTCAGCTCCATCACATTTTTACGCGATGTCCCTTCGACCAGGATACGCTGTACGGTGCCCAGCTTGCGGCGACTCCAGGCCATTACCTGCTGGGTAATGCGATCCTGCAGGATCCACAAACGCTGTTTCTTCTCTTCATCGCTGACATCATCCGGCAGATCGGCTGCGGGTGTGCCGGGGCGTGCAGAGTAGATAAAGCTAAAGCTGGTATCGTAATTGACTTCGCCAATCAGCTTCATGGTTTGTTCAAAATCGTGCTGCGTTTCGCCCGGGAAACCGATGATAAAGTCTGAACTCATCTGAATAGTCGGTCTTGCGGCCAGCAGCTTACGAATAATCGCTTTGTATTCCAGGGCCGTATGGGCACGCTTCATCATCGTCAGGATACGGTCCGAACCGCTCTGGATCGGTAAATGCAGGAAGCTGACCAGTTCAGGCGTATCGCGATAGACATCAATGATATCATCAGTAAATTCAATGGGGTGGCTGGTGGTGAAACGGATGCGGTCAATGCCGTCAATGGCGGCCACCAGGCGCAGCAGCTCGGCAAAGGAGCAGATGCCGCCTTCATAGGTTTCGCCACGATAAGCATTAACGTTCTGACCCAGCAGATTCACTTCACGCACGCCCTGAGAGGCCAGTTGCGCAATCTCAAACAGGATATCATCACTTGGCCGGCTGATCTCTTCGCCGCGTGTGTAAGGCACCACGCAGAAGGTACAGTATTTATTACAGCCTTCCATGATAGAGACAAACGCAGTCGGGCCATCGGCACGCGGTTCCGGCAGGCGGTCAAACTTCTCGATCTCCGGAAAGCTGATATCGACCACCGGGCTTTTTGACCCCCGCACGGTGTTGATCATCTCCGGCAGGCGGTGCAGTGTCTGTGGCCCGAAAACAATATCCACGCACGGAGCGCGCTGGCGAATAAGCTCCCCTTCCTGAGACGCCACGCAGCCGCCCACGCCAATAATGATATCGGGGTTTTTGGCTTTCAGCACTTTCCAGCGGCCAAGCTGACTGAACACTTTTTCCTGAGCTTTTTCTCGGATTGAACAGGTGTTGAGCAGCAGCACATCTGCCTCTTCAGCAATCTCTGTCAGGGTATAGCCGTGGGTGCTGTTTAACAGGTCCGCCATTTTGGATGAGTCATACTCATTCATCTGGCAGCCCCAGGTTTTGATCAGGAGTTTTTTTGTCATCTGCTTGCCATTAATCATACTGGAGGGTGTGCGGGGGCATATCGCCAGGCTGTGCGGGCGTTGTGAACAACGCGCTGGCTTTTCTGCTGGTTATGCCAATCGGCCCCCAAAAATCCGGTACACTAAGGGTAACAGAATTAGCCCTGACAAGGGTAGGTGCAGGGCGCCCGGATCGCTTTCAGGACAGGAAAAATTTAATGACCAGCACAACGCAAAAATGGGATGTCGTTATTGTAGGCGGTGGAATGGTAGGCGCGGCGCTCGCCAGCGGCCTGACCACGCAGGGATTCAACGTTGCCGTGTTGGAGCAGCAGGAACCCGCTGAGTTCGACGCAGCCAGCAATCCTGATATCAGGATCTCCGCTATCGGCGCTGCCTCTGTAGAGCTGTTGAAGCAGCTTGAGGTATGGCCGCTGGTACAGGCTATGCGCAGCACGCCTTACCGTAAGCTTGAAACCTGGGAGTGGCGTAGCGCGCAGGTGGGTTTTGATGCGCAGTCGCTTGGCCTGCCTGAACTGGGTTACATGGTTGAGAACGCGGTGCTGCAGCGCGCCCTCTGGCAGCGCCTTCAGCAGCAGAACGTAACGCTACTTTCTCCCGCCTCGCTTGAAACGTTGTCGCCCTGCAACGGGGGCTGGCAGCTGACCCTGAATAATGGCGACAGCCATACGGCGAGACTGGTGGTAGGGGCCGATGGCGCCAATTCTAAAGTACGGCAGCTGGCGGGCATGGGGATCCGCGGCTGGAACTACGCCCAATCCTGTATGTTGATTAGCGTGCGTTGTGAACAGGAGGCGGGTGACTGTACCTGGCAGCAATTTACGCCGGATGGCCCACGGGCATTTCTTCCGCTGTTCGATCGCTGGGCCTCGCTGGTCTGGTATGACAGCCCGGCCCGTATTCGCCAGCTTCAGGGAATGTCCATGACGCAGCTCAGTCAGGAGATTTCAGCACATTTCCCCGCGCGGTTGGGACATGTCACTCCAGTGTCAGCCGGATCCTTCCCGCTGGTGCGCCGTCATGCCACCCGTTATGTGTTGCCGGGTCTGGCGCTGGTGGGCGATGCGGCGCACACCATTAATCCTCTGGCAGGGCAGGGGGTCAATCTGGGCTACCGTGACGTGGATGCCCTGATTGATACGCTGGTGGCCTCACGCGATCGGGCGGAAGAGTGGGCCTCTGAGGGCGTACTGAAGCGCTATCAGCGCAAACGGCTGAAGGATAACCTGCTGATGCAAAGCGGCATGGATCTGTTCTATTTTGCCTTCAGCACGCCGGTAAAACCGCTGCGGGTTATACGTAATCTTGGGCTGATGGTGGCAGAGCGCTCCGGTGTGTTAAAACGCCAGGCGTTGAAATATGCGTTGGGATTGTAGCTGCAGAGCAAACCAGCTGCTGCAGGGAAAGTCCCGCTCATCCGGCAGATAAGGTCATAGCTGGCCATACATCAGAGCGACACAGAAAGACAGCAGCTGCTGCCTGCACCGGGTGGTAGCGCCTGCCAGATGCAGGAAGTGGGCCACAGCAGGCCGGTATGAAGCGGCAATATCCACCAGACGCCAGACGCAAAAAAGCCCGCAAAAGCGGGCTTCTTTACTTATTGGCTGGGGTGCAGGGATTCGAACCCCGGAATGCTGGTATCAGAAACCAGTGCCTTACCGCTTGGCGACACCCCAATTATGGTGTTGCGATCTGCGCTGCAAATCGTCTTTTTTATGGCTGGGGTGCAGGGATTCGAACCCCGGAATGCTGGTATCAGAAACCAGTGCCTTACCGCTTGGCGACACCCCAATAAAATTGGTGGCTACTACGGGAATCGAACCTGTGACCCCAGCATTATGAGTGCTGTGCTCTAACCAGCTGAGCTAAGTAGCCTAATTTTACTGCTTACAACGTTAAAACTTTTCCCTGACTGGCTGGGATACCTGGATTCGAACCAGGGAATGCCGGTATCAAAAACCGGTGCCTTACCGCTTGGCGATATCCCAATGTCCGTTTCAAAGCACAAAAACCATCAGAAAAAACTGGCTGGGGTACCTGGATTCGAACCAGGGAATGCCGGTATCAAAAACCGGTGCCTTACCGCTTGGCGATACCCCATCCGTGCAAAACCGTTTACGGAAATGGTGCGGGAGGCGAGACTTGAACTCGCACACCTTGCGGCGCCAGAACCTAAATCTGGTGCGTCTACCAATTTCGCCACTCCCGCAAAAAAGATGGTGGCTACGACGGGAATCGAACCTGTGACCCCAGCATTATGAGTGCTGTGCTCTAACCAGCTGAGCTACGTAGCCATCTTTTTGCGCGTTACCTTCATCGGCGTTGCGGGGCGCATTATGCGGAGTTGACCTGGAAGCGTCAACAAGTTTTTTCCCGTTTTTGCCCTGAAACGTTTCGTTTGTCTGGCTTATAACCAGCCTGGCGAATAAAGCAACAAATCCTGAAGGTAATCCACAAATTTCAACGCAATGACGGGCCGGTAAAGGCCCGTTTTTTTACCTGCAGGCAGGGATTACTTATAAGCAGACTGATGAACGCCTACTGCGCGACCAGAAGGGTCGTCCATGGTTTTGAACGCTTCGTCCCATTCGATAGCTTTTGCCGAGGAGCAGGCCACGGAAGGGCCGCCCGGCACGCATTCTGCCGCGCTTGCCAGCGGGAACAGCTCTTCAAAGATCTCACGGTACAAGTAGCCCTCTTTTGAGCCTGGCGTGTTGTACGGGAAGCGGAAATGAGCCGTTTGCAGCTGTTGATCAGTAACCTGCTTCGCCGCCACCTCTTTCAGCGTATCAATCCAGCTGTAGCCCACGCCGTCAGAGAACTGCTCTTTCTGACGCCATGCCACGCTTTCTGGCAGGTAGGAGGAGAAACATTCACGCAGGATATGTTTTTCCATTTTGCCGTTGCTGCCGCACATTTTATCTGCCGGGTTAATGCTCATCGCCACGTCGAGGAATTTTTTATCCAGGAAAGGTACGCGAGCTTCGACGCCCCAGGCGGACATAGCTTTGTTCGCGCGTGCACAGTCAAACATATGCAGAGCCAGCAGTTTACGCACGTTTTCTTCGTGGAACTCTTTTGCGTCAGGCGCTTTATGGAAGTAGAGATAGCCGCCAAAGACTTCATCAGCGCCTTCCCCTGACAGCACCATCTTGATGCCCATCGCTTTGATCTTGCGTGACATCAGATACATCGGCGTGGAGGCACGAATGGTCGTCACATCGTAAGTTTCAATGTGATAGATAACGTCACGGATTGCATCCAAGCCTTCCTGCACGGTGAAATGGATCTCGTGGTGCACGGTGCCCAGGTGCTCAGCAACGGATTTCGCTGCCTTTAAATCAGGTGAACCTTCCAGACCTACCGCAAACGAGTGCAGCTGTGGCCACCAGGCCTCGCTCTTATCCTGATCTTCAATACGCTTGGCGGCATATTTTTTGGTGACGGCAGAGATAATAGAGGAATCCAGGCCACCAGAGAGCAGAACGCCGTAAGGTACGTCAGACATCAGGTGGCTTTTCACCGCCTCTTCCAGCGCATCTTTCAGGGCTACTGCATCGGTTTTGTTATGCTCAACGGCCTCATAGCTGAACCAGTCACGCTGCCAGTAGCGGTGAATTTCACCATCGGTGCTGGACATGTAGCTTCCCGGAGGGAACTCTTTAATCGATTTGCAGACCGGCACCAGCGCTTTCATCTCTGAAGCGACAAACAGGTTGCCATGCTCATCATTGCCCATATAGAGCGGAATGATACCAATATGGTCACGGCCAATCAGCCAGGTTTTCTTCACGCTGTCATACAGGATAAAGGCAAACATGCCCTGCAGGTCGTCAAGGAAATCGACCCCTTTCTCCTGATAGAGCGCCAGAATCACTTCACAGTCTGATTCGGTCTGAAATGCGTAACGATCGCTTAACTCTGCGCGCAGCGCCTGATGGTTATAAATTTCACCGTTCACGGCTAAAACATGCGTATGGTCTGCGTTGTAGAGAGGCTGTGCGCCGTTGTTCACGTCAACGATCGAGAGACGCTCATGCGACAGGATCGCCTGGTCATCGGCATAGACGCCAGACCAGTCCGGACCGCGGTGACGCATCAGACGGGAAAGCTCCAGGGCTTTCTTACGCAGTTCGACAGGATCGCTTTTAAGATCCAAAACGCCAAAAATAGAACACATAGCTAACTCTCCTGCAACATCCCAAAACGGTGATGGTAATCGTTAATGAAGAGGGCGTCGTTTCGCCCGATACATAAGAAAATGCTCTATCCAGAGGCGATGAGCAAGCGTTTTAGCTTTTCTCTGAAAAATAGTCTGTTGGCCTGCGCTAATCTTTGATGGATCGTCAGTGGAACGAGGTAATTATTAGTGAATCGATAATATTGCGCGGAAATGGGTTAAATAGTGAGCAGGTTGCGGGTAATAAAAACCCGACGCTAAGGTCGGGTTGAGTCATCAGATGATATCGATATCGGCTACAGAGGGGTAGATCCAGCTAGGCCGGAACGGCATGGCATCCACATCGCTGAGCGTCGAGACGCCAGATAATACCAGAATAGTTTCCAGGCCAGCCTGGAAGCCTGCCAGAATATCGGTACGCAGATTATCGCCCACAATCACCGTCTCTTCAGAATGCGCCTGCATTTTGTTCAGCGCGGCACGCATGATCCACGGGCTGGGCTTGCCCACGTAAAACGGCTGGCGGCCAGAAATTTTCTCTATGCCGGCACAGAGCGCGCCACAGGCGGGCACAAACCCCCGGGCATGCGTATCAGGGTTGGTGGCGATAAAGCGCGCGCCATTCGCCACAAAGAAGGCCGCTTTATGCATCATGTCCCAGTTAAAGGAGCGGGTTTCGCCCACGATAACGAAGTCCGGATTGATATCCGTGATGGTAAAGCCCGCTTTATAGAGCTCATGGATCAGCGCACCTTCGCCCACCACATAGGCCTTTTTCCCCTCCTGGCGGCGCAGGAAATCTGCTGTTGCCATCGCTGAGGTATAAAATACGCTGTCGGGGAGATCAATGCCTGCTGAAGCAAAACGGTTGGCAAGATCGAGCGAGGTCTGAGAAGGGTAGTTGGTGAGCACCACCAGCGGCATCCCTTTTTCAAGGATACGCTGCAGGAACTCATTAGCACCCGGTACGGCGGTATTGTCATGCATCAATACGCCATCAATATCGCAAATAACATTCTTGATTGTGGCGGTTTCACTGCTCGTCAGGGTCAAAGCGCTCATTAACCTTCCAGTAAATGTTGTAATAAAATGCCGTTAAGCATGGCACGTTTCGCCAGCGCGAAAGCACCAATTGCAGAACGATGATCGATTTCTGAGCGTACCACCGGGAGATTTTTGCGGAAAGCTTTCAGAACCTGAGTATTGATACAACCTTCTATAGCCGCCAGTAATACTTTATCAGCTTCGGTGATCTCACCGGCGATAACCACTTTTTGCGGATTAAAAAGGTTGATGGCAATGGCTACGGCCTTGCCCAGATGGCGACCTACATAGTCAATCACTTCCACTGCCAGCGCATCGCCGCGATTGGCCGCTTTGCAGATTTGATGCATATGGCACTCATCAAGGGTCAGCGAGCTGGGGTAGCCCTGCGTAAGAAGATGGCGAACCCGGTTCTCAATGGCGCCGTTTGCGGCAATGGTTTCCAGGCAGCCAAAGTTGCCGCAGTGGCAGCGCTCGCCCAAAGGATCGACCTGAATATGTCCCAGCTCACCCACGTTGCCGTTGCTGCCGAGGAAAATGTGACCGTTGGTGATGATGCCTGCGCCGGTACCCCGGTGTACGCGCACCAAAATGGAATCCGCGCAGTCGCGTGATGCACCGAAATAGTGCTCAGCAAGCGCCAGGCTGCGAATATCGTGCCCGACAAAACTGGTCACGTTAAAGCGTTTCTCCAGATTGGCGACTAATGGCCAGTGGTGGACATGAATATGGGGCATATAGCGGATGATGCCGCTGTTCGGGTCAACCAGACCGGGTAAAATCACCGAGATGGCAATCAGCTCCCGCAACTTCCGCTGATGCAGTTCGCTGAAGCTGGCGATGGCGTTAAACAGGGCGTTTTCCAGAGTTTCCTGGGTGCGTTCAGGCAGGGCGTAATCTTCCTGAGCCAGCGACTTTCCGCCTAAATCGAACAGCGTTAATGTGGCATCGCTGCGCCCGAGACGCACGCCGATAGTATGAAAACCACGGGTTTCGGTGACGATAGAGATCGCGCGGCGGCCTCCGGTAGAGGCCTGCTGATCCACTTCTTTGATCAGGCCGCGTTCAATCAGCTGACGAGTAATTTTAGTGACGCTGGCGGGGGCTAGCTGGCTGTGCTCAGCAATCTGTATGCGCGAAATCGGACCCTGCTGGTCGATAAGCCGGTAAACCGCCGCGCTGTTGAGTTGCTTAACTAAATCGACATTTCCTATTTGAGCCTGGCCGCCAGTGGTCATTCAGATTCTACTCGCTTAAGACTTCGTCACCATTAACGATAGTCTGGATTATTTTATAGTCACGGGTGAATAGCGTCAGGTTTGCCACTTTACCGGCTTCTACAGAACCTAACTTTTTCTCCACACCCATAGCCCGCGCCGGGTAAAGCGTTGCCATGCGAAGCGATTCATCCAGTGAGATACCAACATGTTCAACGCTGTTTGCCACAGCTTCGATCATAGTCAGCGCGGAACCACTGAGCGTCCCCTTCTCATCAACGCAGAGTCCATTGCGATAGTATATTGTTTTTCCTGCAAAAATGAACTGGTCAATCTGGGCACCGGCAGGGGCGGTGGCATCCGTCACCAGAATCAGCTTTTCACCTTTAATGCGTTTGGCATTGCGGATGTTGGCGTAGTGAACGTGTAAACCGTCAGCAATGATGCCGCAGTAGACTTCTGGCGAGTCAAACAGCGCACCAATCAGGCCAGGCTCACGCCCGGTGATAGTCGGCATCGCATTGTATAAATGGGTGGCGAAGCTTACGCCAGCGGCAATGCCGCGACGGGCTTCATCATGAGTAGCATGAGAATGGCCGGCAGAGATGATAATACCCGCATCGCTCAGCTGACGGATCACCGCAGCATCCACCTGCTCAGGGGCAAGGGTGATTTTTGCAATGACATCCGCATTCTCGCAGAGAAAATCCACCAGCGCCCGATCCGGGGTACGAATTAACGCCGGGTTGTGGGTGCCAGGCTTGCGAGGGCTTAACCACGGGCCTTCAAGGTGCAGGCCTAAGGCGGTATTGGCGTTTTGCGCCAGATAAGCGCGCATCACCTCTACGGCACGATGCATCATCTCATCTGTGCTGGTGATAAGCGTCGGCAGGAAGCTGGTACAGCCCGATTTCTCATTGGCATGCTGCATGGTGTTCAGCGTCTCTACGCTCAGCGCAGCGATATCATCGTTGAACTGCACGCCACCGCAGCCGTTAAGCTGCAGGTCAATAAATCCGGGAGCAATTAGTGCACCACCCACGTCACGCGTGGTGACGCCGGCAGGAAGATCGCTCAGGGCGCAGACGCGCTCAATCAGGCCGTCAGCAATGACCACAGCATGATTATCAAGAACTTCGTGGCCGGTGTAGATGCGGCCGTGGGTTAAAGCGTACATAATTCTCTCCCGGTTCCGTTATGGCTTACAGATTTTTTACGTTTTCCGCTTCCATCTCGCGGAAATATTTCACCGTTTTGACCTTCAGCTCCATGGTGGCAGGCTCGTCACAGACCACGACGGATTTGGCATGCAGCTGCAGACAGCTGATGGTCCACATATGATTCACGTTGCCTTCTACGGCGGCCTGCAAAGCCTGGGCTTTCACATGACCAATCACCAGAATCATCACTTCCTCAGCATCAAGCAGGGTGCCCACACCCACGGTCAGCGCATATTTCGGCACCTGATCCACATCGCCATCAAAGAAACGGGAGTTTGCCACGCGGGTATCGTGAGTCAGGGTTTTAATGCGGGTACGGGAAGCCAGCGAAGAGGCGGGTTCGTTGAACGCAATATGTCCGTCGTTACCTACGCCGCCCATAAACAGATGAATTTTGCCGTAAGCGCGAATCTTCTCTTCATACTGGCGACATTCTGCGTCAATATCCGGGGCATTGCCATTCAGAAGATTGATATTTTCAGGTTGAATATCAACGTGATCGAAAAAGTTACGGTACATAAAACTGTGGTAGCTTTCCGGATGCTCTTTTGGCAGACCCACATATTCGTCCATGTTAAAGGTGACCACATGTTTGAAGCTAACCTGGCCTGCTTTATGCATATCTATAAGATGCTTATAAGCTTCCAGTGGCGTTCCACCGGTGGGCAGGCCGAGAACAAAGGGACGATCGGCTGTAGGGTTAAAAGCGTTGATGCGGTTGACGATATGGCGGGCAGCCCATTTTCCGACTTGAGTCGGCGTAGCCAGGGGAATCAGTCTCATGTGTCACCTCATATAAGCAAAGTTAAAAAGGAGTTCCACGGTGTCTGTGGCGCAGGTTTACTAAAGCGTAACGCGTCAGGACCGCTATCCGCGAGGGATAAATCCGTGCTGATAATTCGGATCATAAAATAAGTTTGGGTTGATAGCCAGCAGCAGGCGAACAATAGTCTCTATTTTGGTGATAAAAGTCACAAACAGGAGGGTTTTAATTTGCGAAGCGAATTAATTTCTTTTTACACTCTGTTCGTGGTTTTACTGTCATTCAGAAACCAACCAGTCGTGATAAAAACAGAAAACGACTACTGGCGCCTTAACGGGTCTCACTGGGGGAAAGGTAATGTTAAGTTATTTACAAAAAGTAGGTAGGGCGCTGATGGTGCCGGTAGCAACGCTGCCCGCCGCCGCCATTTTGATGGGGATTGGCTACTGGCTGGACCCTGATGCGTGGGGCGCCGGTAATGCATTGGCCGCCCTGTTTATTAAGTCTGGTTCGGCAATTATTGAAAATATGTCGGTGCTTTTTGCCATTGGTGTGGCATACGGCATGTCAAAGGACAAAGATGGCGCAGCAGCGCTGACCGGCTTTGTCGGCTTTCTGGTGGTGACCACGCTCTGTTCGCCAGCAGCGGTCTCAATGATTCAGAAAATTCCCGTCGATCAGGTGCCCGCTGCATTCGGTAAGATCAACAACCAGTTTGTGGGAATTCTGGTCGGCATAATCTCAGCTGAAGTCTATAACCGCTTCAGTCATGTCGAGCTGCCCAAAGCTCTCTCGTTCTTCAGTGGTCGTCGCCTGGTGCCTATCCTGGTTTCGTTCCTGATGATCCTGATCGCCTTTATTCTGATGTACATCTGGCCTCTGATTTTCGGCGGACTGGTGAGCTTTGGTGAAAGCATTCAGAAGCTGGGTTCGGCGGGCGCTGGCGTTTACGCCTTCTTTAACCGCTTACTGATCCCTGTCGGTCTGCATCACGCGCTGAATTCCGTATTCTGGTTTGACGTGGCGGGTATCAACGATATTCCTAACTTCCTGGGCGGCGCAGAGTCTATCCAGAATGGTAAGGGCATTGTGGGGATTACCGGTCGTTATCAGGCGGGCTTCTTCCCGATTATGATGTTTGGTCTGCCGGGTGCGGCGCTGGCTATCTACCACTGCGCACGTCCGGAAAACCGCGCTAAAGTGGGCGGCATCATGTTGGCTGCTGCTTTTGCTTCCTTCTTTACCGGCATCACTGAACCGCTTGAGTTCTCATTCATGTTCGTGGCACCGGTGCTCTATGTGATCCATGCTGCCTTAACCGGTGTCTCTGTCTTCATCGCCGCAAGCATGCACTGGATTGCCGGATTTGGCTTTAGCGCCGGGCTGGTGGATATGGTGCTCTCAACGCGAAATCCGCTGGCAACCCACTGGTACATGCTGATCCCGCAGGGGGCAGTGTTCTTTGTTATCTATTATGTGGTGTTCCGCTTTACCATCAGAAAATTCAATCTGATGACGCCGGGCCGCGAGCTGTCGGTTGACGGTGATGAATCTGATGGCTACGACGTAAACGTCGATACCACCGGCAACAAGGAAACGGAAACCGAATCGCTGGCCCGTCGCTATATTGGCGCCATTGGCGGCTCAGAAAACCTGACCCATATTGATGCCTGTATCACGCGTCTTCGCCTTAACGTCAAAGACAGCAGCGCGGTCAACGAATCTGTAGCCAAGCGCCTGGGTGCGTCAGGCGTAATCCGTCTGAACAAGCAGAGCGTACAGATTATTGTCGGCACGCGGGCTGAGACCATTGCTTCTGCCATGAAGACGGTGCTGAGCAAAGGCTCTGTGGCGGCGGCAAGTACTGGGCCAGCGGTGGTGGCGCCCGTTGCGGCTCAGGCCGTACCAAATGCGGCTAAAGGGATTATTGCAACGCTGGTTGCGCCAGTGAGTGGTGAAGTGGTCGCACTGGATCAGGTTCCGGATGAAGCTTTTGCCAGTAAAGCGGTGGGTGACGGTCTGGCGATCAAACCCTCAAGCAGCACGGTAGTCTCTCCTGCTGCGGGCACTGTGGTGAAAATCTTCAATACCAATCATGCTTTCTGTCTGGAAACAGAGAAAGGCGTTGAAGTGGTGGTGCACATGGGACTCGATACTGTGGCGCTGGGCGGCAAGGGCTTCACCCGCCTGGTGGAAGAGGGCGCGCAGGTTACTGCCGGGCAACCCGTTCTTGAAATGGATCTGGCCTTCCTGAATGCTAACGCCCGCTCCATGATCAGCCCTGTAGTGGTCAGCAACATTGAAGACTATACCGGCATTACGCTGGTGGCTGGTGAAACGGTTGTCGCCGGCGAAAGCCGTCTGTATGAAATTAACGGCTAACCTCTGATTGCGTTACAATAGAAGGGCGGGAAGCAATTCCCGCCCTTTTTTTATCGTATTCCCCCAACAAACGGTTGTTTCCCTTCCCGGCTTTGTGGATCATACTCCGTTATTTCACGTACTAATCAGACAGCATTACTGAGGAAATTAAGATGAGTGAGGCAGAAGCCCGCCCAACTAACTTTATTCGTCAGATCATCGACGAAGATCTGGCGACCGGCAAGCATGACAGCGTGCATACCCGCTTCCCGCCGGAACCAAATGGTTATCTGCACATTGGCCACGCCAAATCTATCTGCCTCAACTTTGGTATTGCGCAAGACTATCAGGGTCAGTGCAACCTGCGTTTTGATGACACTAACCCGGTCAAAGAAGATCTGGAGTTCGTGGAGTCTATCAAGCATGACGTGCAGTGGCTGGGCTTTGAGTGGACGGGCAACGTTCGCTACTCCTCTGACTATTTCGATCAGCTGCATCACTATGCGGTTGAGCTGATCAACAAGGGACTGGCCTATGTTGACGAGCTGAGCCCTGAGCAGATCCGTGAATATCGCGGCACCCTGACGGCGCCGGGGAAAAACAGTCCGTTCCGCGACCGTTCAGTGGAAGAGAACCTGGCGCTGTTTGACAAAATGCGCAACGGCGGCTTTGCTGAAGGCACCGCCTGCCTGCGTGCAAAGATCGATATGGCCTCCAGCTTTATCGTGATGCGCGATCCGGTTCTGTACCGTATTAAGTTTGCTGAGCATCATCAGACCGGCAGCAAGTGGTGCATCTATCCGATGTATGATTTCACCCACTGCATTTCCGATGCGCTGGAGGGGATCACCCACTCACTCTGTACGCTGGAGTTCCAGGATAACCGCCGTCTGTATGACTGGGTGCTGGACAACATCACCATTCCAACCCATCCGCGTCAGTACGAATTTTCTCGTCTGAATCTCGAATACGCCATCATGTCCAAGCGCAAGCTGAGCCTGCTGGTAACAGAGAAGATTGTGGAGGGATGGGACGATCCACGTATGCTGACCGTTTCCGGTCTGCGCCGTCGCGGCTACACGGCTGGTTCTATTCGCGAGTTCTGCCGCCGTATTGGCGTGACCAAACAGGACAACATCGTGGAGATGGCCTCGCTGGAGTCCTGTATTCGTGACGATCTGAACGAGAATGCCCCGCGCGCGATGGCGGTGATGGATCCGGTGAAGCTGGTGATTGAGAATCTGCCCGCTAATCACGAAGAGATCATCACCATGCCTAATCATCCGAACAAGCCGGAGATGGGAACGCGTGAAGTGCCGTTCAGCCGTGAGATTTATATCGATCGTGCTGACTTCCGCGAGGAAGCGAATAAGCAGTACAAGCGTCTGGTACTGGGGAAAGAGGTGCGCCTGCGTAACGCCTATGTGATCAAAGCGGAACGCGTGGCGAAGGATGAAGAGGGTAATATCACCTGCCTGTTCTGCACCTGCGATACAGAGACGTTGAGCAAAGATCCGGCCGATGGCCGTAAAGTGAAAGGCGTCATTCACTGGGTTTCTGCCGTTCATGCCTTACCGGCAGAGTTCCGCCTCTATGACCGTCTTTTCAGCGTGCCAAATCCGGGTGCGGCAGAAGATTTCCTGACCACTATCAACCCTGAATCTCTGGTTATTCGTCAGGGCTTTGTAGAGCCAGGCATGCAGCATGCGGAAGCCAGCAGCCCGTATCAGTTTGAGCGCGAAGGGTACTTCTGTGCTGACAGCCGATACTCCTCTGCCAGCAACCTGGTGTTTAACCGCACGGTTGGCCTGCGTGACACCTGGACAAAAGCGGGAGAGTAGCGCTTCCGGGTTTTCTGAAAGCAACGCAGCCTCAGGGCTGCGTTTTTTTTGCCATTCAGTATGGTGCAGAGGAGTGTTTCAGAGGGTAAACGCTTCAGCTGTGAAGGGATCACTCAGCGCATTTGTGTCGGCAGTTCTGCTCCTTCAGGCAAAAAAAAGCCGGTGATTTTCACCGGCTTTCTTCAGGAATGCAGATTATTTGTCGTGCAGCGTTTCATCTTCGCGGCAGTCGCCAGTAGAACAGTGACCATAAAGGTACAAGCTGTGGTTACTGAGCTTAATACCATGACGCGTGGCGATATCACGCTGGCGAGCCTCGATCGATTCATCTCTGAATTCGATCACTTTGCCGCAGTCCAGGCAGATAAGGTGGTCGTGATGATGCTGCTGAGTCAGTTCAAAAACGGATTTGCCGCCTTCGAAATTGTGGCGGGTAACGATCCCCGCATCATCAAACTGGTTCAGCACGCGGTAGACCGTTGCCAGACCAATTTCTTCGCCCATATCAATCAGGCGTTTGTACAAATCTTCCGCACTGACATGATGGCCTTCAGGTTCCTGAAGCACTTCCAGAATTTTCAGTCGGGGAAGCGTGACTTTCAGGCCGGCCTTCTTTAATGCGGTGTTATTGTCAGTCATGCGGATATTGTCCTGTTACTTTGCTTGTCACTGTGCGGCTGAAAAGCCCTGAACATCGGTCGACGCAAAACGCCTCATTATAGTACTCACGCTTCGAAATGAACACCTCGGGCGTTGCGAATCTGTAAAGGGAGGTAATGATGATGTCTTTACGTCCGGAAAGCTGGCGCTGGGTTTACATTTCGCTTTGCCGTGCCTTTAAGAAAAAGCCACGAAGTAAGCGGGGTGACCGATGGCGATATTCTACAGTTTTGCAGATGAAAGTTACAAAATTGTGCCTATTACTTCTATAGGAAAAGTCAGAGGCCTGATGTGAGTTACCTCCCACATCAGCCCCTTCTCCTTAAGCTTGCAGAATTTCCTGCAGCTGGAGCTCATCGTAAATTTGTTTCACCCATTTTTCAGTACGTTCGCGGGTCAGTTCCGGTTGACGATCTTCATCAATAGCCAGGCCCAGGAAATGCGTATCATCAGCAAGCCCTTTGGACGCTTCAAAATGATAACCTTCAGTTGGCCAGTGACCCACGATAACGGCGCCTTTCGGTTCGATGATATCGCGAATGGTGCCCATCGCGTCGCAGAAATACTCCGCGTAATCTTCCTGATCGCCACAGCCAAAAAGCGCAACCAGTTTGCCATTGAAATCGATCTCTTCCAGGGTAGGGAAGAAGTCATCCCAGTCGCACTGGGCTTCGCCGTAGTACCAGGTAGGGATACCCAGCAACAGGATATCAAAGGCTTCAAGGTCTTCTTTGCTGCTTTTAGCGATATCATGAACCTCAGCCACCTCGTTGCCGAGCTGCTTCTGGATCATTTTTGCAATATTTTCCGTATTGCCCGTATCGCTGCCAAAGAAAATGCCTACGAGTGCCATGCGCTTAATAACCTCTTGAAACTAAAATTTAGGGTAACGACTTTACTGCAGTTAACGGCAATGATAGCAGACAGCACAAGGGGGATAAATGAGTAATCCGCCTGCTTTTGTCGCTTTGTGCTTCAGCAGCAAGAGGTTGAAGAGCCGGTTCTGCCGCTTTTCAACGCTTCTGACTGGCTAACATCGCCATGACCATCTCTTCTATCAGTTCGCCGCGGCTGATATTTCGCTGCTCGGCAAGCTGGTTCAGGGCATCCACGGCGTCGCTGTTCATTTTCAGCTCCACACGCTTTAACCCGCGCACTTTATCCCGCTTGAGCTGATTGCGTTTATTGATACGCAGCTGCTCATCACGCGTCAGCGGATTTGTTTTTGGTCGCCCCGGACGACGGTCATCTGCGAACAGATCGATCGTGGTGCGGTCCGTGTTTTCTTTTGCCATAGAATCGTGATACTGAAAGGCTGGAGTTCTGATGGTTCAGGCCTGATGACGGCTGAAATTTGTGCTGCGACAAAATTTAAGCGCGCCATCATACCCCAGTAAAAGTCATGACGACAATGATTTAGGCCGAACGGCACCGATTTGTTTTCACCGCGCAATAAAACGACGGATTGCGCGTAAAACGGCATCAGGTTTCTCCGCATGGACCCAGTGACCAGCGCCGGAAACAATGTGCGCCCGGGCCTCAGGGAATTGTGCCAGCAGCGCTTCACGATGCTCATCAGCCAGGTAGGGGGAAAGCTCACCCCGAATAAATAACGCCGGATGTGACCATGGCGGCAGCGGCTGCCAGCCGATAATCCTGTCGTAGTTCTCCCAGAGAACCGGGACGTTGAACCGCCACTCTCCCTGATGGAAAGATTTTAGCAGAAACTGAATAACGCCTTCTTCTATTGTCTCCCGCATAAGCGCGGCGGCATCATTACGGGTAGTGAGGTTCGCTGCAGTCACGGCCATCAGGGCGGCAAAAATGGCGTCATGATGCCGGTCAGGATAGGCAACGGGCGCCATATCGATCACCACCAGCTTTTCAATCCGCTCAGGCGCCAGCGCGGTCAGCAGCATCGCGACCTTGCCTCCCATGGAGTGGCCGATAACGATAAAACGATCGATCCCTTCGGCATCCAGCGTTTCCAGCACATCCTCTGCCATCGCCTGATAACTCATCTCCCTGTCTCGCCCCGATAAGCCGTGGTTACGCAGATCAAGCTGTATCAGCGGATGATCGTCCCTGAGCCCTCTTGCCAATACCGCAAGGTTATCAAGACTGCCAAACAGACCATGGATCAACACCACCGGCGATCCTGACCGGGCGGATTGTTCAGATTGCAAGCGGCTATTCAATTTCATAACAAAGTTCTTACTGTTGAAACGAGGGGTTAGGGTATCATAGATTTACTTTTTCCTGCCGTGACGGCCAGATGCCGCCCGCCAGTTTTTTTGCGGCATATTCTGACTTTTACCGGTATCAGGGGCTGGCGCTACACCCCGGCAGGATTTAACTTTATAATCCTCGTGTTAGAGCTGGATGGTCATGCAGGGCTGTTCCCATACCGTGCAAACCGGCTCTTATCAGCAATAATTGTACTGGATCAAGATGAAAACTATTGAAGTCGACGAAGAGCTCTACCGTTATATCGCCAGCCACACTCAGCATATTGGTGAAAGCGCCTCTGACATTTTGCGCCGCATGCTTAAATTTACTGCCGGTCAGAGTGCTCCTGCAGCACCCGTAGCGCCTGGCGCTGTGGCGGGGACCAAAGAGGCCGCATCAGTGAAAGCGGAGAGTCGCCCACACGATCGCGTTCGCGCTGTGCGTGAGCTGCTTCTCTCTGATGAATATGCCGAGCAGAAGAAAGCGGTTAACCGGTTTATGCTGATTCTGTCGACTTTATATAATCTGGATCCCAAAGGATTTGCCGCCGCAACCGAGTCTTTGCTTGGCCGCACGCGCGTTTACTTTGCAGGCAATCAACAAACGCTGGTACAGAATGGCACCCATACCAAGCCGCAACATATTCCCGGCACGCCGTATTGGGTGATCACCAACACCAACACAGATCGCAAACGCAGCATGGTTGAACATATCATGCAGTCAATGCAGTTCCCTGCGGAACTCGCTGACAAGGTTTGCGGTACCCTCTAACTGATTAAGAAGCGTCAGGGAGAATCGCCAATGGCCAATCACCCCCGTGCCGGGCAACCAGCCCAGCAGAGTGATTTGATTAACGTTGCACAATTAACGTCACAATATTATGTCCTGCAGCCCGATCTGGGCAACGCAGAGCATGCGGTGAAATTCGGCACATCTGGCCATCGCGGCAGTGCAGGGCGTCAGAGCTTCAACGAGACGCATATTCTGGCTATTGCTCAGGCAATTGCTGAAGAGCGCAAAAAGAACGGCATCACCGGTCCTTGCTACGTAGGCAAAGATACCCACGCGCTCTCTGAGCCAGCCATTATTTCCGTTCTGGAAGTGCTGGCCGCTAACGGCGTGGATGTTATCGTACAGTTGGACAACGGGTATACGCCGACTCCTGCAATTTCAAACGCTATTCTTGAACACAACAAAGCGGGTGGCGCGCAGGCTGACGGGATTGTCATCACCCCTTCACATAATCCGCCAGAAGATGGCGGTATCAAATACAATCCGCCAAACGGCGGCCCGGCCGATACCAACGTCACGAAAGTGGTGGAAGACCGTGCTAATGCGTTGATCCAGGATGGCCTTAAAGGTGTGAAGCGCATCGCGCTGGATAAAGCCTGGGAAAGTGGCCATCTGCAGGAAAAGGATTTGATCCAGCCCTACATTGAAGGCCTGGCACAGATTGTTGATATTCCTGCCATTCAGAAAGCCGGTCTGAAAATCGGGGTAGATCCGTTAGGCGGCTCCGGTATTGCCTACTGGCAGCGTATCGCTGAGTTCTATAACCTGGATTTGACCATCGTTAACGATTCAGTGGATCAGACCTTCCGCTTTATGCATCTCGATAAAGATGGCGTAATCCGTATGGATTGCTCATCAGAAAGCGCGATGGCTGGCCTGCTGGCTTTGCGTGATAAATTCGATCTCGCTTTCGCTAACGATCCCGATTATGACCGTCACGGTATTGTTACCCCGGCTGGTCTGATGAATCCAAACCATTACCTGGCCGTGGCTATCAACTACCTGTTCCAGAACCGGCCACAGTGGGGCAAAGAGGTTGCCGTCGGTAAAACGCTGGTATCCAGCGCGATGATTGACCGGGTGGTAAATGATATCGGCCGCAAGCTGGTTGAAGTTCCGGTTGGCTTCAAGTGGTTTGTCGATGGTCTGTTTGATGGCAGCTTCGGTTTCGGTGGCGAGGAGAGTGCGGGCGCATCCTTCCTGCGCTTTGACGGAACGCCGTGGTCTACCGATAAAGATGGCATCATCATGTGCCTGCTGGCCGCGGAAATCACCGCAGTAACGGGCAAAAACCCACAGCAGCACTATGACGAGCTGGCAGAACGCTTTGGCGCACCAAGCTATAACCGTTTGCAGGCTTCTGCGACTTCCGCGCAAAAAGCGGCGCTCTCTAAGCTTTCACCAGAGATGGTAAGCGCTGACACGCTGGCGGGCGATCCGATCACTGCACGTCTGACTGCGGCACCAGGTAATGGCGCATCGATCGGCGGATTAAAAGTGATGACGGAGAACGGCTGGTTCGCTGCCCGTCCTTCAGGTACCGAAGACGCCTACAAAATTTACTGTGAAAGCTTCCTCGGTGCTGAACACCGCGAGAAGATTGAGAAAGAAGCAGTAGAAATTGTCAGTGAAGTGCTGAAAAACGCATAATTGCTGCGATACTTATCAAGGCGCTGATTCAGCGCCTTTTTTTATGCGTTCTCGCCCGCTCAGGGCATAAACCGGTAGCCTACGCCCGTTTCTGTGATCAAGTGGCGGGGTTGTGCCGGTTTTTCTTCCAGCTTTTGCCGTAAATGGCCCATGTAGATACGCAGGTAGTGACTGTGCTCAACCGCATTGGGTCCCCAGACCTGATTCAGCAGCTGGCGCTGGGTCATGACTTTACCGGCATGATTCAACAGGCTTACCAGTAAACGGAACTCAATAGGGGTCAGATGTAACTCCGTTCCACCCCGAGTCACGCGTCTGCCTGCAATATCCACGCTGACATCACCAAAGGTGATCTCTCTGGGCGTGGCAGCATTGGAGGCGTCGCGGTTTCGCAGCGCCACGCGGACTCTGGCCATCAGCTCCCCGATGCCAAACGGTTTAGTGAGAAAATCATCTGCGCCTGCATCCAGCGCGGCAATTTTATCCTGCTCGTCGCTGCGGGCTGACAGCACAATAACCGGCATGGCGCTCCACTGGCGCACTTCGCGGATAAACTCGCTGCCATCGCCATCAGGTAAACCTAAATCCAGAATCACCAGATCGGGTTTGCGTGTGGCAGCCTCAATCAGGCCCCGTTGCAGGGTCTCGGCGTCAAACACGCGCAGCGATTCTCCCTCCAGCGCAATACGCAGAAAGCGGCGGATCTCTTTTTCATCTTCAACGATCAGCACAGTGGTCACGGCTATCTTTTCATCCTGTTGAACTGCCAGCCCGGAGATTCAGACACAGGTTTCAATTTATCAAATATGCCGCCTGTTGGCTGCAAACCTTCTCCTCATAATTCCTGTTACTGCTTTTGCCAGGGGAGTTTAAGAGCGGTGGCGTTGATTAATTGTTAAGGCTGAGGCTGAAATTAACTTTTCTGTAACTTAATTACGCTATAACCGGCAGGCTGCGCTTTTTTTCAGCAAATTAGTGGTCGGATGAGTAGTAAAATTACACAGTAAGCGCTATTATTTTGCTCAGATTACTCAACGATTATTTCGCTTCCCGGAGGACGTATGCATCTTTATCAGCATTACTCGTTAACCCGAATCGTCCTGCGTCGCGCAGGTGTTCTGGTGGTCGGCTTGCTCGCCTTGCCTTTTATGCTGTTTCGTCGGGATCGTGCCCGTTTTTACAGCTATCTGCACCGTTTCTGGCTGAAAACCAGCAGTCAGCCTGTCTGGCTGGCGCAGTCGGAAGCCGTCGGCTCTGATTTCTACTAAAAAATCCCGCTAAGGCGGGATTTTTTTCGCCTGAGGTCGATCTTTCCTCAGAGACATCGCGCTTATTAGTGAACTTTCAGCTACACTTAAACCTCTACAGGAAGTTGGAGGTTGTACAACTATGAGCGAGAAAATTCCCGTCGGTATCAGCGCCTGTTTACTGGGCGATACTGTCCGTTTTGATGGCGGCCATAAACGTTGCGCTTTCGCCGCAGAAGATCTCGCCCCTTACATCCGCTATGAACCTGCCTGCCCTGAGATGGCTATCGGTTTACCGACGCCTCGACCGGCACTGCGCCTGACTGAAAGAGAAGAGGGAACGCCGGCGCTTTGCTTCAGTAATGGTAAAGGGGAGCCGCTTACAGATGAAATGCAGAGCTGGTCGGAAAAGCGTATTGCCACGCTTCACCATCTTTGTGGCTACATCGTTTGTGCCAAATCCCCAAGCTGCGGCATGGAGCGCGTGCGGGTTTATCAGCCGGACAATAACAACAATCGCAAAGAAGGCGTGGGCATATTTACCCGCGAGCTGATGGCGCAGATGCCGTGGCTGCCCGTTGAAGAGGATGGTCGCCTGCACGATCCCATTTTGCGCGAAAACTTTGTCGAGCGGATTTACACGCTGCATGAGTTTAACGAGATGTGGCGCAGTGGGCTTACTCGCAGCAAGCTGATGGCTTTCCACAGCCGTTACAAACTCTCTCTGCTTGCCCATTCCCAACCGGAATATCGCGAAATTGGGCGCTTTGTGGCGGCAATGGCTGACTGGGCCTCCCTTGAGGATTACGCCTTTGAATACCGCCAGCGGTTGATGGACCTTCTTAAGAACCAGGCTACCCGCGGCAACCACACCAATGTGCTGATGCATGTGCAGGGCTACTTCCGCCCGCAGCTGACTTCCAAACAGCGGCAGGAACTGGCCTCGCTGATTGAGCATTATCGTCAGGGCCTGCAGCCGCTGCTGGCGCCTCTGACCCTGTTGAAACACTACATGGCCGAGTTCCCCGATCCCTATCTGGCGCAGCAGCGTTATTTTGAACCCTATCCCGAAGCGCTGCGCCTGCGTTACGGACATTAGTTTATTCAGGAATAGTCATGGCAACCCATTTAGTCTGGCTGCGCAACGATCTGCGCAGCCACGATAATTACGCTCTGCATGCTGCCTGCCGCAACGCCGATGCCACGGTGCTGGCGCTGTTTATCGCCACGCCGGGGCAGTGGGAGGCGCATACAATGGCCCCGAAGCAGGCAGCATTTATTTATCAGAGCCTGCTGGAGCTTCGGCAGACGCTGGCCGATAAAGGCATTGCGCTGCATACCGCTGAGTGCCACGATTTTGCCGCTTCTGTTGAACTGCTGAAGGACTTTTGTCAGCAGCATCACGTCGATCGTCTGTTCTACAACTATCAATATGAAGTCAACGAGCGTGAGCGGGATGCCGCAGCGGAAAGAACCCTGGACGATCTGGGTATCATTACTCAGGGCTTTGATGACAGCCTGCTGCTCCCACCGGGCAGTTTGTTAACCGGCAACCGTGAGATGTATCAGGTCTTCACGCCATTTAGCCGGGCATTTATCAAACGCCTTCAGGATGGATTGCCCGAGTGTGTTCCCGCACCCAGGGCCAGAGAGAATGGCCCGATAACGGACATTCCCGCCATTACCCCCTTCAGCTATCCCTGCGATGAATTCGACAACACATTGTTTGCCGCAGGCGAAAAAGCGGGGCTACAGCAGCTCAGGCAGTTTTGTCAGCAGCCGGTGATGCACTATAAAGAGAGCCGGGACTTTCCCTCCCTGGAGGGCACCAGCCGCCTCTCTGCTTATCTGGCGACCGGAGTATTGTCGCCCCGTCAGTGCCTGCACCGTCTGCTCACCGAGCAGCCGCAGGGAATCCACGACAGCAACGTCTACAGCTGGCTGAACGAACTTATCTGGCGGGATTTCTACCGTCATCTGCTGGTTGCCTGGCCGAAGCTCTGTAAAAACCAGCCTTTTATCAGCTGGACCAAAAAGGTGCAGTGGCAGGAGGACGAGAAGCGGCTGCAGGCCTGGCAGCAGGGCAGGACGGGTTATCCCATTGTCGATGCAGCGATGCGCCAGCTAAATACAACAGGCTGGATGCACAACCGGCTGCGCATGATAACGGCCAGCTTTCTGATCAAGGATCTGCTGATTGACTGGCGGAAAGGGGAGCGCTATTTCATGTCGCAACTGATAGATGGCGATCTGGCCGCTAACAATGGCGGCTGGCAATGGGCGGCCTCCACCGGGAATGATTCCGCCCCCTATTTTCGCATCTTCAACCCTACCACCCAGGGAGAACGTTTCGACAAAGAGGGAGAATTCATTCGTAAATGGCTGCCTGAGCTGAAAGAGGTACCGGTAAAATATATTCATCAACCTCACCTCTGGGCAGAAAATAATCAGAGGTCGCTGGATTACCCGCCGCCAATTGTGGATCACAAAGAAGCGCGGAAACGTACGCTTGCGGCGTTTGAAGCAGCACGCAAATAATTTTGCTATTGTTGCCTGTAACATTTACTGCCGGCCCGCCGCGATAACAGCGGCCGGGCTTGTGGGGTCACGAACACGCCGGGAATTGTTATGCGTAATACAGAACTTGAAGAGATTGTGAATCAGCAGTTAAATAGCGCCGCCTTCAGCGACTATGGCCCCAACGGGCTTCAGGTAGAGGGACGCGCTGAGGTGAAGAAGATCATCACTGGCGTCACCGCTTCTCAGGCTTTACTGGATGAAGCTGTCCGTCTGGAAGCTGATGCAGTGCTGGTTCATCACGGCTATTTCTGGAAAAACGAACCTGCCATCATCAGGGGCATGAAGCGCAACCGCCTTAAAACGCTGCTGGCTAACGATATCAATATGTTTGGCTGGCATCTGCCGCTGGATGCGCATCCGCAACTGGGCAACAACGCGCAACTGGCGAAGCTACTGGGTATAGAGGTGCGTGGGCAGATTGAACAGCTGCTGCCGTGGGGTGAGTTGACCGATGCGCTGACTGGTGAAGAGCTGGCACAGCGGATCGGTCAGGTCCTGGGGCGTGAACCGCTGCACTGTGGCGATAATGCGCCAAAGGTTATTCGCCGCATCGCATGGTGTTCTGGCGGTGGTCAGGGCTACATTGATGCCGCCGCCGCTTTTGGCGTGGATGCGTTTATCTCCGGTGAGGTTTCTGAACAGACCATTCACAGCGCGCGTGAGCAGGGCCTGCACTTCTTTGCCGCTGGTCACCATGCCACTGAACGCTGCGGTATTCAGGCGCTCGGAGAGTGGCTCGCAGAGCACTACGAACTCGACGTAACCTTTATCGATATCCCTAATCCTGCCTGATTTTCAGCAGGCGGTTGTGAAACCGCCTGCAACAGTGTTGACACCTTCCTGACATTTCAGCATAACTGTTTGTCTTACAGATCATTCAGATGGCCTTGATTTCAGGTCAGGAGGAGCGTTTTGCAACGAGCTCGTTGTTACCTGTTAGGTGAACGCGCAGTAGTGCTTGAGCTTGAACCCCCCGTTACGCTCAGCGCCCAGCAACGTATCTGGGGGCTTTCAGCACGACTGACTGCCCACCCGGAAGTGATTGAAGTAGTGCCGGGGATGAATAACATCACCGTGATGCTGAGCGATCCGCAGAAAACGGCCCTTGATGCCATTGAGTGGTTGCACTCCTGGTGGGAGAGCAGTGAGGCGCTGGAAATGACCTCACGCGAAGTAGAGATCCCGGTGATTTATGGCGGCGCGGCGGGACCCGATTTAGAAGAGGTGGCCCGGCTTAGCGGCCTGACACCCCGGCAGGTGGTAGAGGCGCACGCTTCTGCGCACTACGTGGTCTATTTTATCGGTTTCCAACCCGGCTTCCCTTATATGGCAGGTCTTGACGATCGCCTGCATACGCCGCGGCGCGCTGAGCCTCGCGTTGCCGTGCCTGCAGGTTCGGTTGGCATCGGTGGTAGCCAGACCGGGGTCTATCCCTTTACCGCTCCTGGCGGCTGGCAGCTTATTGGCCAGACGGATATCACGCTGTTCAATCCTCATCATCAGCCTCCCACCTTCTTAAGACCTGGCGACAGCGTCCGCTTTGTGCCGCAAAAGGAGGGGATATGCTGAAAATCATTCGTGCAGGTATGGCGACGACGCTGCAGGATGCCGGGCGCACCGGCTGGCGTCAGTATGGCGTGGGGCTCAGCGGTGTGCTGGATCATCCCGCCATGGAGACCGCAAATTTGCTGGTGGGCAATGCCAAAAACAGCGCGGTGCTGGAAATTACCCTGGGGCAGTTTTGCGCTGAGTTCTCCCGCGACGGCTGGATAGCACTGACCGGGGCAGGGTGCAGTGCAGAGATTGATAACCAGCCGGTCTGGACCGGCTGGCGAACGGCGGTGAAAAAGGGGCAGCGCCTGACGTTAAAAATGCCTCAGCGTGGAATGCGCAGCTATCTGGCGCTGGACGGCGGATTTGCCCTGGAGCCGATGCTGGGTTCCTGCAGCACCGATGCAAAAGCGGGCTTCGGCGGTTTTGAAGGCCGCCTGCTGCAGGATGGCGACCAGCTTCCTCAGGGGACGCCGCTGAAAACCTTCACCAAGCCAGTGGGCGTTCGTCAGCTGCTTTTTGGCAACCGTATTCGCGTGATGATGGGGCCGGAATTTCACGAGTTCAGTTTTGAAAGCCGCGAAGCCTTCTGGCGCACCGGCTGGAAACTCAATCCGCAAAGTAACCGCATGGGCTATCGTTTACAGGGCAGGCCGCTCACCAGAACGGTCAAACGTGAAATGCTGTCGCATGGGCTGATCCCCGGCGTGATCCAGGTGCCGCCAAACGGACAGCCCATTGTGCTGATGGCGGATGCGCAGACTACCGGCGGCTACCCGCGCATCGGCTGCGTTATCGAAGCCGATCTCTACCATCTTGCACAAATCCGCCTCGGTGAACCGATTCATTTTGTCTACTGCACGTTAGACGAAGCGCTGAAAGCTAAGCGCGAGCAGCAGCTTGCCTTAGAACAAATGGCATGGGGAGTAGAGCATGAAAATTGATTTGAATGCCGATCTGGGCGAAGGGTGTGAAAACGATCGCGCGCTGTTGCAGCTGGTTTCTTCCGCCAATATCGCCTGCGGCTTCCACGCTGGCGATGCGCAAACCATGCGGCAAAGTGTGCTGTGGGCGCTGGAGTTTGGCGTGGCGATTGGCGCTCATCCCAGTTTCCCGGATCGGGAGAACTTTGGCCGCACAGAGATGCAACTGCCCCCGGAAACCATTTATGCGCAGCTGATTTATCAGATTGGCGCACTCCAGGCGATTGCTCATAGCGAAGGCGGAACACTGGTTCACGTGAAGCCGCACGGCATGCTGTATAACCAGTCCGCCCGGGAGCCGGAGCTGGCTGACGCTATTGCCCGTGCGGTAAAAGCGGTCGATCCACAGCTGGTGCTGGTTGGGCTGGCGAACAGCGAATCCATTCGTGCCGCTCAGGCGCAGGGGTTGCAAACCCGTGAAGAGGTTTTTGCTGACCGGGGCTATCAGGCCGATGGTTCGCTGGTGCCCCGATCGCAGCCCGGCGCGCTGGTTGAGAGCGATGAGCAGGCGATCGGTCAGACGTTGAGTATGATCCAGCAGGGGCAGGTGAAGAGCCTCAGCGGAGAGTGGGTAAAAGTGAAGGCTGAAACCGTCTGCGTACATGGTGACGGTGCGCATGCGCTGGCATTTGCTGCCCAGCTGCGTAAAGCCTTTGAACAGCATCAAATTCAGGTGACCAGCCGCTAAGGCAACAATAACGCGTAAAAACGCGATGACCTCCTCCGGCAGATACCGGAGGACTTTATACCCGGGAGGATGAATGGAAAGTGCAGTGAATTTGTGGCCGCTGGCAGGCATTGTCGCCATTGTGATCGGGTTTTTACTCCGGTTTAACCCTGTGCTGGTAGTGATCGTCTCTGGCCTGATCACCGGGCTGGCTGCCCATATGCCGCTGGGCGATATCCTGGAAAAGCTGGGGTCCGGTTTCCTCAATACTCGTAACCTTCCGCTGATCCTGCTGCTGCCGCTGGCGGTTATCGGCCTGCTGGAGCGTCACGGCCTGAAAGAGCGCGCACAGGGGTGGATTGCCCAGATTAAAACCGCCACGGCGGGGCGCCTGCTGATTGTCTATCTGTTTGTGCGGGAGATCACCGCCGCGATGGGATTGACCAGCCTGGGCGGGCATCCGCAGATGGTGCGTCCGCTTCTGGCACCAATGGCCGAGGGCGCCACGGAAAACCGTTATGGCGAATTGCCTATTGAGGTACGTCATCGCCTGCGGGCTATGTCTGCCGCGACCGATAACGTCGGCCTCTTTTTTGGCGAGGATATCTTCGTCGCCTTTGGCGCAATCATCTTTATGCATAACTTTATGCAGGAGTCGGCCGGGATCCAGACCGAACCGCTGCACATTGCCGTCTGGGGCATTCCAACCGCGCTTTGCGCCTTTTTAATCCACGCCGTGCGCCTGAGGCGCCTGGATAAAACCATCGCTGCTGAACTCGCTGCGCTGAATAACGATGCGTTGAAAGCGAAGGGAGGCCGCTAATGTTCCAGCAACAATATCTGTTCTGGCTGGCCGGGGTTATCCTGCTGGTGGTGGCGGTCATGTCATGGCGGGATAAGGCAAATCCGCGGCGCCTGACTACCGGTCTGTTCTGGGCGCTTTATGGCCTGGTATTCTTTATTGGCGACTGGGCGATAACGCTGCTCGGCGCACGCTCGTTGCATATCGTGGTTGGCGTTATGGTAGTGGTAATGGCGCTGATCGCCGGGCTGGGCGGCGTGAAGCTCGGCTCCTATCATCAACGCAGCAGCGAGCAGCGGGAAGAGAGCGCGAAACGCCTGCACAACAAGCTTTTCCTGCCCGCGCTGGCTATTCCCGTGGTCACGGTAATCGGCGTGCTGGCGTTTAACAATATTCCGGGATTACAGGAAAGCGTATTTGGCGCAGGTAATCACTCCACGTTGGTGACGCTCTTCTCAATGATGACGGGCTGTGTGATTGCATGGTTGATAGCGCTGAAGCTGACGCGTGAAGGCCCGGCGCAATCGTTGCAGGAAGCGCGTCGTCTGCTTGACTCTATCGGCTGGGCCTTTATTCTGCCGCAAATCCTGGCAACGTTAGGCCTGCTGTTTACCAGCGCAGGGGTAGGGACGGCAATTTCCCATCTGACCGAAACTTATCTTGCGGTTGATAACCGGTTTATCGCCGTTGCCACTTATGCCATCGGCATGGCGCTGTTAACCATGGTGATGGGCAACGCTTTTGCCGCCTTCCCAATCGTCACCGCCGGGATTGGTATTCCGATCCTGGTGCTGCAGCATCACGGCAATCCGGCGGTGATGGCGGCTATCGGCATGTTCTCCGGCTACTGCGGCACGCTGATGACGCCAATGGCAGCTAATTTCAATATTGTGCCTGCAGCCCTGCTGGAGTTGCCCGACCGCAACGCGGTGATCAAGGCTCAGGTGCCTACCGGCGTGCTATTGTTAATAGCGAATATCTTCCTTCTCTATTTTCTGATGTTCCTGTGAGGCTGCGATGAAAACCGTTTTGATTACCGCGTTCGAGCCTTTTGGTGGCGAGCAGATCAACCCCTCCTGGGAGGCGGTCAGCCATCTGCATGAGCGCATGCTGTGCGGCGCGAAAATCGTTGCGAAACAGTTACCCTGTGCCTTTGGCGCTTCGCTGGAGGCGCTTTACGCCGCGATAGAAGAGGTAGAGCCAGAAATGGTGATCGCCGTAGGACAGGCGGGAGGGCGAACCGACGTCACCATTGAGCGCGTTGGCATCAACGTTGACGATGCCCGCATCCCCGACAATGCGGGCAACCAGCCGATTGATGAACCCATTGTAGAAGGCGGCCCGGCGGCCTACTTCTCCACGCTGCCGATCAAAGCGATTGTGGAGGGGATCCGGGAAGCGGGCATTCCCGCGTCGGTTTCGCAAACGGCGGGAACTTACGTCTGTAACCATGTGATGTATGGGTTAATGCACTACCTGGCGCAGCATAAGAATGCCATTCGCGGCGGATTTATTCATATCCCCTATCTGCCTGAGCAGGCAGTAAAGCATCCCGGTGCCGCCAGTATGCCTGCCCCAACGGTGATCCTGGCGCTGGAGATGGCGCTGAGTATTGCGCTGACCGTGGATCAGGATATCCGGCTGGAAGGCGGAGCCACACACTAACCAGTAGGTAATTATGCCAGAAGGACCTGAAATTCGCCGCGCGGCGGACAAGTTAGAAAAAGCGATTAAAGGGAAAACCCTGACCGACGTCTGGTTTGCCTTTCCGCAGATGAAAACGTACGAACAGGCGCTGACTGGCGAGCGGATAGAGGCGATTGAAACGCGGGGGAAAGCGATGCTGACCCACTTCTCTAACGGCCTGACGCTCTACAGCCATAACCAGCTGTATGGGGTGTGGCGGGTGGTGAAAAGCGGATCTGAACCCGCGACCAGTCGTATTCTGCGCGTGCGTCTGGCGGCAGAGGATAAAACCATCCTGCTTTACAGCGCCTCAGAGATCGAGCTGCTGGATCGGGATACGTTGGCGGCTCATCCATTTCTGCTGCGGGTCGGGCCGGACGTGCTGGATATGACGCTCACCAACGAAGCGGTGAAAGAGCGGCTGCTCTCGGCGCGTTTCCGCCGTCGGCAGTTCAGCGCGCTGCTGCTGGATCAGGCTTTTCTGGCCGGTTTAGGCAACTATCTTCGGGTGGAGATCCTCTGGCAGGCCGGGCTGGCGCCGCAGCACCGGGCGCAGGATCTCTCCAGCGAGCAGATTGAGCTGCTGGCAGAAGCGCTGTTAGCGCTGCCACGGCTCTCCTATCACACGCGCGGCGTGAGTAAAGAGAATAAGCACCATGGCGCACTGTTCCGCTTCAGGGTTTTTCACCGCGCAGGGGAGAAGTGCGAACGTTGCGGCGGCGTGATTGAGAAAACCACGCTCTCATCCCGGCCGTTTTACTGGTGCCCCGGTTGCCAGCTTTAAGAATGAGAGGCGGGTTCTGGTTTGCCCCATAAAAAAAGCGCCGCAGAAGCGGCGCTTTTTCGTTGAGAGCAGCGATCGTTACTGAGTTTTGGAAGTAAAATCGCGCTTGTCGTAGCCGGTATAAAGCTGGCGAGGACGGGCAATTTTAATGCCGTCATCATGCATCTCTTTCCAGTGGGCAATCCAGCCTACGGTACGCGCCATGGCGAAGATCACCGTAAACATGGAAGAAGGGATGCCCATCGCTTTCAGAATAATGCCGGAGTAGAAGTCGACGTTAGGGTAAAGCTTACGTTCGATAAAGTACGGGTCGTTCAGGGCGATATCTTCCAGCTGCATCGCCACTTCCAGCAGATCGTCCTTCATGCCCAGTTCGTTCAGCACTTCATGACAGGTTTCACGCATCACGGTGGCGCGCGGGTCATGGTTTTTATAAACACGGTGACCAAAGCCCATCAGGCGGAACGAGTCGTTCTTATCTTTCGCACGCTTCACAAATTCAGGAATGTGATCCACGGTGCTGATCTCTTCCAGCATACGCAGGGTAGCTTCGTTGGCACCGCCGTGAGCCGGTCCCCACAGGGATGCGATCCCCGCAGCGATACAGGCAAACGGGTTAGCACCAGAAGAGCCTGCGGTACGCACGGTAGAGGTGGAGGCATTCTGCTCATGGTCCGCATGCAGGATCAGAATACGATCCATCGCACGTTCCAGAATCGGGTTCACCACATACTCTTCACACGGGGTGGAGAACATCATATGCAGGAAATTACCAGCGTAGGAGAGGTCATTACGTGGATAAACGAACGGCTGACCAATGGAATATTTGTAGCACATTGCGGCCACGGTCGGCATTTTCGACAGCAGACGGAACGCGGCAATTTCACGGTGACGCTCAATGTTCACGTCCATGGCGTCATGGTAAAACGCAGCCAGCGCACCGGTCACGCCGCACATCACTGCCATCGGATGCGAGTCACGACGGAAACCGCGGAACAGATGATGGATCTGCTCGTGGATCATGGTATGACGGGTAACGATAGTTTTAAACTCTTCAAACTGCTCTTTGGTTGGCGCTTCGCCGTTCAGCAGGATGTAGCACACTTCCAGATAGTTGGAGTGCACGGCAAGTTGATCGATAGGGTAACCACGGTGGAGCAGAATGCCTTCATCACCATCAATATAGGTGATTTTAGATTCGCAGGACGCAGTAGAAGTGAAGCCTGGGTCAAAGGTGAAATACCCTTTGGCTCCCAGGGTGCGGACATCTATCTCATCCTGGCCCAACGTGCCTTGCAGCACATCAAGTTCAATAGGAGCTTCGCCTGGTAGGGTTAGCGTTGCTTTTTTATCAGCCATTTACTGTCTCCTTTGCGCCTTGTCTATAGATCTTTGACACCTGAAAAGCGCATTGTGTCCGCGCCTGCGTAACAACGGCAAAATATCGACTCTGTGGCATCTTTTTAGCGTGCAGGGTACAGAGTGACGGGGCGTGTGCGCAGACCGGGTGGGCACAACACTACTGCGTTTCGCGGTTGTTAAAGATCCGGTCTGGTCGTAACTTGTTGGTAACCGTTACCTGATACTTTATGTGACTATATCTTCAATGTTACATAACTTGTGCTTAGGGGAAAGTGTATCCCCATAACTTTTACGCATCATAGAACTTTTAATCGTCCGTTTGTAACAGGAATGTTGAAGTTTTGTCAAATCAGATAATTAAATTTGTATAAATTGTGAAAAATGTGAGTGCGATCACTGTTCCACCTAAATATGCCCAAGAAGTTTGTAGGGGAATTGTAATGAGTTTGTGAACCCCCTATACTTCCGCCAGGTCTCCGGAATACCCTGACACCAGGAGCCACCCAGCGTTTTAGCGCTTCAATTAACACTGGATGTTGCTGTTTTGGTGCCTGTGCTGAGTCTGACCACGCCAGTGATCGGCTTTCACCTTCAGGACCGGAGGAAGCAAAATAAGAAAGGCTGTGTGGGCAAAACCGTGAAAAAACAAAGACCTGTCAACTTGGATCTCTCCACGATCCGGTTTCCCGTTACTGCAATAGCGTCTATTCTCTATCGCATATCCGGCGTGATCACTTTTGTGGCCGTTGGCATATTGCTCTGGTTACTGGGCCTGTCACTCTCTTCACCCGAAGGCTTCCTGCAAGCCGCTGCCGTTATGGACAGTTTTATTGTCAAATTCATTATGTGGGGCATTTTAACCGCGCTGGCGTATCACATCGTCGGTGGCGTACGCCATATGTTAATGGATTTCGGCTATCTGGGTGAAACGCTGCAGATCGGAACGCGCTCTGCGCAAATCTGTTTTGGTATCACTGTCGTGCTTTCAATTCTGGCTGGAGTCCTCGTATGGTAAGCAACGCTTCTGCACTGGGTCGCAACGGCGTCCATGACTGGCTGCTGCTGCGCGCATCGGCAATTATCATGACGTTCTACGTGCTCTATATCCTTGGTTTCGTTGTGATGTCAGACACGCTGACTTATGACACCTGGCACGGCTTCTTCGCCTCCTCCTTTACGAAAGTGTTCACCCTCCTGACGCTGCTCTGCATTCTGGTGCATGGCTGGGTTGGGATGTGGCAGGTACTGACGGACTATGTGAAATCAGTTGCGATGCGCCTGGTGCTGCAGCTGCTGGTGATCGTAGTGGTGTTGGTCTATGCAATTTATGGAACTGTCGTAGTGTGGGGTGCGTAATGAATTTGCCAGTCAGAGAGTTTGACGCCGTAGTCATCGGCGCTGGTGGTGCAGGCATGCGTGCCGCGCTGCAAATTTCCCAATCGGGCCAGAGCTGTGCCCTGTTGTCAAAAGTTTTCCCTACCCGTTCCCATACTGTTTCTGCGCAGGGCGGTATCACCGTTGCGCTGGGTAATACCCATGAAGACAACTGGGAATGGCATATGTACGACACGGTGAAAGGCTCCGATTATATCGGTGACCAGGACGCCATTGAATATATGTGTAAAACCGGTCCGGAAGCGATTCTGGAGCTGGAGCACATGGGACTGCCTTTCTCCCGTCTGGACGATGGTCGCATCTATCAGCGCCCGTTTGGCGGCCAGTCAAAAAACTTCGGCGGTGAGCAGGCAGCCCGAACTGCGGCTGCGGCTGACCGTACCGGCCACGCCCTGTTGCACACCCTCTATCAGCAGAACCTGAAAAACAAAACTACTATCTTCTCCGAGTGGTATGCGTTGGATCTGGTGAAAAATGCTGACGGCGCCATTGTGGGCTGTACCGCGCTCAATATTGAAGATGGCGAAGTGGTCTATTTTAAAGCCCGCGCAACGGTACTGGCGACTGGTGGTGCAGGACGTATTTATCAGTCCACTACCAATGCCCACATCAATACCGGTGACGGCGTAGGCATGGCGCTGCGTGCCGGCGTGCCGGTGCAGGATATGGAAATGTGGCAGTTCCACCCAACCGGTATCGCCGGTGCGGGCGTGCTGGTCACCGAAGGGTGTCGTGGTGAGGGTGGTTATCTGCTGAATAAACACGGCGAGCGCTTTATGGAGCGTTATGCGCCAAACGCCAAAGACCTGGCGGGTCGTGACGTGGTAGCGCGTTCGATGATGATTGAGATCCGTGAAGGTCGCGGCTGCGAAGGGCCGTGGGGTCCCCATATCAAACTCAAGCTGGACCACCTGGGCCATGAAGTGCTGGAAGCGCGTCTGCCGGGTATCCTTGAGCTGTCACGTACCTTTGCTCACGTCGATCCGGTAAAAGAGCCGATCCCGGTTATCCCTACCTGTCATTACATGATGGGCGGTATCCCGACTAAAGTCACCGGTCAGGCGCTGATGGTGAACGAGCAGGGTGAAGACGTTGTTGTGCCGGGTCTGTTTGCCGTAGGCGAAATCGCCTGCGTATCCGTACATGGCTCTAACCGCCTTGGTGGCAACTCGCTGCTGGATCTGGTGGTGTTTGGTCGTGCTGCGGGTCTGCATCTGCAGGAGTCCATTAAAGAGCAGGGCGAGCTGGCGGATGCAACCGAGGAAGATATCGAGGCTTCGCTGGCGCGCATGAACCGCTGGAACAATAACACCACCGGTGAAGATCCTGCTGAGCTGCGTAAAGCCCTGCAGACCTGCATGCAAAACAACTTCTCGGTGTTCCGTGAAGGCGATGCGATGGCGAAAGGTCTGGAAGAGCTGAAAGTGCTGCGCGAGCGCCTGAAAAGCGCCCGTCTGGACGATCGTTCAAGCGACTTCAACACTCAGCGTATAGAGTGCCTGGAGCTGGATAACCTGATGGAAACGGCCTACGCCACTGCCGTTGCAGCAAACTTCCGTACTGAAAGCCGTGGCGCACACAGCCGCTTCGATTACCCGGAACGTGATGATGCAAACTGGCTGTGCCACAGCGTCTACCTGCCGCAGAGCGAAAGCATGACCCGCCGTGAGGTGAACATGCAGCCGAAACTGCGCGCGGCATTCCCGCCGAAAGCACGTACTTACTAGTTTGCGGAGATAAGCGATGAGACTCGAATTTTCTATTTATCGTTATAACCCGGATGTGGATGACGCCCCTCGCATGCAGGAGTACAGCCTGGAGTCGGAAGAGGGCCGCGACATGATGGTGCTGGATGCCCTTATTCGCCTCAAGGAGAAGGACCCTACGCTGGGGTTCCGTCGCTCCTGTCGTGAAGGCGTTTGCGGCTCCGACGGCATCAACATGAACGGTAAAAATGGGCTGGCCTGTATCACGCCTGTTTCCGCGCTTGGTGGCGGCAGTAAAAAAATTGTGATTCGCCCGTTACCTGGCCTGCCGGTGATCCGCGATTTGGTTGTGGACATGGGGCAATTCTACACTCAGTATGAGAAGATTAAGCCTTACCTGTTGAATAATGGGGAAAATCCGCCCGCTCGCGAGCATTTACAGACGCCGGAACAGCGTGAAAAACTGGACGGCCTGTATGAATGTATTCTCTGCGCATGTTGCTCAACCTCCTGTCCTTCTTTCTGGTGGAATCCGGAGAAGTTTATCGGACCGGCTGGGCTGCTGGCGGCTTACCGTTTCCTGATTGACAGCCGTGATAACCAGACGAATGAGCGTCTGGATAATCTGGACGATGCTTTCAGCGTATTCCGGTGTCACAGCATTATGAACTGTGTGAGCGTATGTCCTAAAGGGTTAAACCCCACACGAGCTATCGGCCACATTAAGTCGATGCTGCTGCAGAGAGGCGCCTGACGGCTTCTCTTCCGGGAACCATCAGGTTCCCGGTAACCTAACCAGGAAACCCTGCCAAGCTTATCTTCAGGTTGGTTTGGCAAGGTTCCCTTACGGGCCCGGGCGCCAGCAGTCGCGCACAGCGCTCGTATCGATGAACTTTCAGGCTGCGTCCCGCATCTTTTTGCGGAACCTGGCCGAGGGAAGCCGCTTACGCGGCGCGGAGCAGAGATGTTCCATTAAATAATCACGGCGAAATAAAGCACACAATGCTTAAGGGATCACAATGCAGAACAGCGCGATGAAACCCTGGCTAGACTCCTCCTGGCTGGCCGGCGCGAACCAGACCTACATAGAGCAGCTCTATGAGGACTTTCTAACCGATCCTGACTCTGTTGACGTTGCCTGGAAATCGCTGTTTCAGCAGCTTCCAGGTGCTGGGGTTAGACCTGAACAATTCCACTCGAGCACCCGCGAGTACTTCCGCCGTCTGGCGAAAGATGCCACTCGCTACGCCTCATCCGTAAGCGATCCCGATACCAATGCCAAACAGGTTAAGGTGCTTCAGCTGATCAACGCCTTCCGTTTCCGCGGGCATCAGCTGGCTAACCTCGATCCGTTGGGCCTGTGGCAGCAGGAATCGGTGCCGGATCTCGATCCTGCCTTCCACGATCTCACCGAAGCAGATTTCCAGGAAACCTTCAACGTGGGCTCCTTTGCTTTCGGCAAGGACACCATGAAGCTGGCAGATCTCTATGCCTTGCTGAAGCAGACCTACTGTGGCTCGATTGGTGCTGAGTACATGCACATCACCAACACTGAAGAGAAACGCTGGATCCAGCAGCGTATTGAATCAGTGGCGGGGCAGGCTTCTTTCTCCACCGAAGAGAAAAAAGGCTTCCTGAAGCAGCTGACCGCAGCCGAAGGGCTGGAACGCTATCTGGGTGCGAAATTCCCGGGTGCCAAGCGTTTCTCGCTGGAAGGTGGCGATGCGCTGGTGCCGATGCTGAACGAAATGATCCGTCATGCGGGCAAAAGCGGAACGCGTGAAGTGGTTCTGGGCATGGCTCACCGTGGCCGCCTGAACGTGTTGATTAACGTTCTGGGCAAAAAGCCGCAGGATCTGTTCGACGAATTCGCCGGCAAGCATAAAGAGCACCTCGGCACGGGCGACGTGAAGTACCATATGGGCTTCTCTTCTGACGTGGAAACCGAAGGCGGCATGGTGCACCTGGCGCTGGCGTTTAACCCGTCACACCTTGAGATTGTCAGTCCGGTAGTGATGGGCTCCGTGCGCGCGCGTCTGGATCGTCTGGATGAACCGGTCAGCAATAAAGTTCTGCCGATTACTATCCACGGTGATGCCGCCGTGACCGGTCAGGGCGTGGTTCAGGAAACGCTGAACATGTCGCAGGCCCGCGGTTACCAGGTGGGTGGCACCGTTCGCATTGTGATCAACAACCAGGTTGGTTTCACCACCTCCAATCCTAAAGACGCCCGCTCAACGCAGTACTGTACCGATATCGGTAAAATGGTGCTGGCGCCTATTTTCCACGTGAATGCTGACGATCCGGAAGCGGTAGCTTTTGTTACGCGCCTGGCGTTGGATTTCCGTAACACCTTTAAACGCGACGTCTTTATTGACCTGGTCTGTTATCGCCGTCATGGCCATAACGAAGCGGATGAGCCAAGTGCGACTCAGCCAGTGATGTACCAGAAGATCAAAAAACACCCATCGCCGCGTAAGCTCTATGCCGACCGTCTGGAAAGAGAGCAGATTACCAGCCTGGAAGATGCCACGGAAATGGTCAATCTGTATCGTGACGCGCTGGATGCGGGCGAATGCGTGGTGCCGGAATGGCGTCCGATGAGCCTGCACTCCTTTACCTGGTCGCCTTACCTGAATCATGACTGGGACGAAAGCTACCCTTCAACGCTCGACCTGAAGCGGTTGCAGGAGCTGGCTAAACGTATCAGTACGGTGCCTGCAGAGATCGAAATGCAGTCTCGCGTGGCGAAAATCTACAACGATCGTGCCGAAATGGCGGCGGGTAACAAACCCTTCGACTGGGGCGCAGCGGAGAATCTCGCTTACGCCACGCTGGTTGATGAGGGCATTCCATGTCGTCTCTCCGGTGAAGATATGGGCCGCGGAACCTTCTTCCACCGTCACGCAGTGATCCATAACCAGGCTAACGGCTCTACCTACACCCCGCTGATGCATGTCCATAATGGACAGGGCACCTTCAAGGTCTGGGATTCCGTGCTCTCTGAAGAGGCTGTGCTGGCCTTTGAATATGGTTATGCCACTGCAGAGCCGCGCACCCTGACTATCTGGGAAGCGCAGTTTGGTGATTTCGCCAACGGCGCGCAGGTGGTTATCGATCAGTTCATCAGCTCTGGCGAGCAGAAATGGGGCCGTATGTGTGGCCTGGTGATGCTGCTGCCTCACGGCTATGAAGGGCAGGGACCGGAGCACTCCTCCGCGCGTCTGGAACGTTATCTGCAGCTTTGCGCCGAGCAGAACATGCAGGTTTGCGTCCCCTCCACGCCGGCTCAGGTTTACCACATGCTTCGCCGTCAGGCGCTGCGCGGTATGCGCCGTCCGCTGGTGGTGATGTCACCGAAATCGCTGCTGCGTCATCCGCTGGCAATCTCTTCGCTGGAAGAGCTGGCTAACGGCGGCTTCCAGCCAGCTATTGGTGAGATCGACGATCTCGACCCGAAAGGCGTGAAGCGCGTTGTGCTTTGCTCCGGCAAAGTCTATTACGACCTGCTGGAAAAACGCCGCAAAAACGAGCAAACCGATGTCGCGATTGTGCGTATCGAACAGCTGTATCCGTTCCCGCACAAAGCGGTACAGGATAAATTACAGCAGTATTCGCATGTGCATGATTTTGTCTGGTGCCAGGAAGAGCCGCTTAACCAGGGCGCATGGTACTGCAGTCAGCACCATTTCCGTGAAGTGGTGCCTTTCGGAGCTTCATTACGTTACGCCGGCCGTCCCGCCTCCGCTTCGCCGGCAGTTGGCTATATGTCCGTTCACCAGCAGCAGCAGCAAGACCTGGTAAATGACGCGCTGAACGTTAATTAATTAAAGGATCAATAATGAGTAGCGTAGATATTCTCGTTCCCGACCTGCCTGAATCCGTAGCCGATGCCACTGTGGCCACCTGGCATAAAAAAGCGGGTGATACCGTCCAGCGTGATGAAGTGCTGGTCGAGATCGAAACCGATAAAGTGATACTGGAAGTGCCTGCGTCAGCCGATGGCGTGCTGGAAGCGATTCTGGAAGATGAAGGCGCCACGGTGACTTCCCGTCAGGCGCTGGGTCGCCTGAAAGAGGGCAACAGCGGCGGTAAAGAGAGTTCTGCTAAAGCGGAAACCAACGACTCCACCCCGGCACAGCGTCAGAGCGCTTCCCTTGAGGAAGAGAGCAATGATGCCCTCAGCCCGGCTATTCGCCGTCTGATCGCTGAACACGGTCTGGATCCGGCCTCCATTAAAGGCACCGGTGTGGGTGGTCGTCTGACCCGTGAAGATGTGGAGAAGCATCTGGCACAGAAACCAGAAGCGAAAGCCGCCGACGCTAAAGCTCCTGCGGCAGCTCCGGCTGCTGCTGCACCAGCCCTGGCTGGTCGCAGCGAGAAGCGTGTGCCAATGACCCGCCTGCGTAAGCGCATTGCCGAGCGTCTGTTGGAAGCGAAAAACAGCACCGCTATGCTTACCACGTTTAACGAAGTCAACATGCAGCCGATCATGAACCTGCGTAAGCAGTACGGCGAAGCGTTCGAGAAACGTCATGGCGTGCGTCTGGGCTTCATGTCCTTCTACCTGAAAGCGGTCGTTGAGGCGCTGAAACGCTTCCCGGAAGTGAATGCTTCTATCGACGGTGAAGATGTGGTTTACCACAATTACTTTGATGTCAGCATCGCTGTTTCCACGCCGCGTGGCCTGGTGACCCCGGTTCTGAAAGATATTGATGCGCTGGGCATGGCGGACATTGAGAAGAAAATCAAAGAGCTGGCGGTCAAAGGCCGTGATGGCAAACTCACCGTTGATGAACTGACCGGCGGTAACTTCACCATTACCAACGGCGGCGTGTTCGGATCGCTGATGTCCACCCCGATCATCAACCCGCCGCAGAGCGCGATCCTCGGGATGCATGCGATCAAAGACCGCCCAATGGCGGTTAATGGTCAGGTGGTTATTCAGCCGATGATGTATCTGGCCCTCTCTTACGATCACCGTCTGATCGATGGAAAAGAGTCCGTCAGCTATCTGGTGGCGATTAAAGATCTGCTGGAAGATCCGTCAAGGCTGTTGCTGGACGTTTAATTCCTGTCGGGTGCGGCTCCGGCTGCACCCAACCTACTGTATGGCCGACACGCTGGCAGCTGCCAGATTCGGCCAGGATTTTTCCGACCTGAATGGATAGAACATCATGAACTTACACGAATATCAGGCAAAACAGCTGTTTGCACGGTATGGTTTACCGGCACCCACCGGTTATGCCTGCACCACACCACGTGAAGCTGAAGAAGCCGCCTCGAAGATTGGCGCCGGTCCGTGGGTAGTGAAATGTCAGGTTCATGCCGGAGGCCGCGGCAAAGCGGGCGGTGTGAAAGTGGTGAAGAGCAAGGAAGAGATCCGTGCTTTCGCCGAACACTGGCTGGGCAAACGCCTGACCACCTATCAGACTGATGCGCACGGCCAGCCGGTCAACCAGATTCTGGTTGAAGCTGCGACCGATATCGATAAAGAACTCTACCTGGGTGCTGTGGTTGACCGCGCATCCCGTCGCGTTGTCTTCATGGCTTCAACTGAAGGCGGCGTGGAAATTGAAAAAGTTGCGGAAGAGACCCCGCATCTGATCCACAAAATGGCGCTGGATCCGCTGACCGGTCCTCAGCCTTATCAGGGCCGTGAGCTGGCGTTCAAACTGGGTCTGACCGGTAAGCAGGTTGGCCAGTTCACCAAGATCTTTATGGGTCTGGCGAATCTGTTCCTGGAGCGCGATCTGGCGCTGGTCGAGATCAACCCGCTGGTGATCACGACTCAGGGCGATCTGATCTGCCTGGATGGCAAACTGGGTGCCGATGGCAATGCCCTGTTCCGCCAGCCAGAGCTGCGTGAAATGCGCGATCCAAGCCAGGAAGACTCCCGTGAAGCGCATGCTGCGCAGTGGGAACTCAACTACGTGGCGCTGGAAGGCAACATCGGTTGTATGGTTAACGGCGCAGGTCTGGCGATGGGCACCATGGACATCGTGAAGCTGAGCGGCGGCCAGCCAGCTAACTTCCTGGACGTTGGCGGCGGCGCAACCAAAGAGCGCGTGACCGAAGCTTTCAAAATCATCCTGTCTGACGACGCGGTGAAAGCGGTATTTGTGAACATCTTCGGCGGCATCGTACGCTGCGACCTGATTGCGGATGGCATCATCGGCGCGGTAGCAGAAGTGGGTGTTAACGTACCGGTTGTGGTGCGTTTGGAAGGAAACAACGCCGAGCTGGGCGCCCAGAAACTGGCCGACAGCGGATTAAATATCATTGCAGCAACCAGTCTGAGTGACGCGGCGCAGCGTGTTGTTGCTGCAGCGGAGGGGAAATAATGTCCATTTTGATTGATAAGAACACCAAAGTAATCTGCCAGGGCTTCACCGGTGGCCAGGGGACTTTCCACTCTGAGCAGGCGCTGGCCTATGGTACGCAGCTGGTTGGCGGTGTAACCCCGGGCAAAGGCGGCACCGAGCACCTGGGTCTGCCAGTGTTCAATACCGTGCGTGAAGCAGTAGAAGCTACCGGCGCTACTGCTTCGGTTATCTACGTTCCTGCACCGTTCTGCAAAGATGGCATTCTGGAAGCTATCGAAGCGGGTATCAAACTGATCATCACCATCACCGAAGGCATCCCGACCCTGGATATGCTGACCGTGAAGGTGAAGCTGGATGAAGCTGGCGTACGTATGATTGGTCCGAACTGCCCGGGTGTGATTACCCCAGGCGAGTGCAAAATCGGCATCATGCCTGGCCACATTCATCAGCCTGGCCGTATCGGTATCGTTTCCCGTTCCGGTACCCTGACCTATGAAGCCGTTAAGCAGACTACCGATATCGGTTACGGCCAGTCTACCTGCGTAGGTATTGGCGGTGACCCGATCCCGGGTTCTAACTTTATCGATATCCTGAAGCTGTTCCAGGACGATCCGCAGACCGAAGCGATCGTGATGATCGGTGAGATCGGTGGCAGTGCGGAAGAAGAGGCTGCGGCCTTTATCAAAGAGCATGTCACCAAGCCGGTAGTAGGCTATATTGCCGGTGTGACCGCGCCGAAAGGCAAGCGTATGGGTCACGCAGGCGCTATCATCGCAGGCGGCAAAGGCACGGCAGATGACAAATTTGCGGCGCTGGAAGCGGCTGGCGTGAAAACCGTTCGCAGCCTGGCTGATATTGGCGAGGCCGTGAAGGCTGTTCTGCCACAGTAAATCTGCTGCTGACAACAGAGCATACTGGCCACCGACGGGTGGCCTTTTTTTTGTCGGTTAAAAATCAACATCTGATATTATTTTTATATTTCATTCCCGCCATAAATTAATACAACGCATTAACAAATAAGCCCCTCTAGCATATTGCGACCCTGCGAAGCTTTAATTCAGATCAAGAAACTACGAGATATATCAATTGTTATCACTGGCTATAAAAAGCGTTTTTCGATTAAATTGTGCTGCATCAATACTGCCGTCTCACCCCTGTTTTGAACAAATTTGATCTGCGTAGCAAAAAAAGGATGCAGCTACATAAGGTGTTCTTTATCAGGATGATAAGACGCGGGTGTTGAGTATTTCCACTTGTCGACCTTATTTAACGTAATTGTTAAATATTAGCGCTTTATTCGATCTTACTGGTCGCTTATTTAGCGCTGCCGCGAACAGCATTCATAAAAAAAACAGAGTCCCGTTCCCGGCTCAGGGCCGCTCTTACTGTGTCATCCCCCTCAAGTGAGGAGCAAGGAGTCAAAATGTTGGATATTGTCGAACTGTCGCGCCTGCAGTTTGCTCTGACGGCTATGTACCATTTCCTGTTTGTCCCGCTAACGCTGGGTCTGGCGTTTTTACTGGCGATCATGGAAACGGTCTATGTGCTTTCAGGAAAGCAAATTTATAAGGATATGACCAAATTCTGGGGCAAGTTATTTGGAATTAACTTCGCGCTGGGCGTGGCCACCGGGCTGACCATGGAGTTCCAGTTCGGAACAAACTGGTCTTATTACTCACACTACGTCGGGGATATCTTTGGCGCGCCGCTCGCCATCGAAGGCCTGATGGCGTTCTTCCTCGAGTCGACCTTCGTTGGCCTGTTCTTCTTTGGCTGGGATCGCCTGGGCAAGGTGCAGCATATGGCGGTAACCTGGCTGGTGGCGCTGGGATCTAACCTCTCTGCGCTCTGGATCCTGGTGGCCAATGGCTGGATGCAGAATCCGGTCGCCTCGGAATTCAACTTCGAAACCATGCGCATGGAAATGGTCAGCTTCTCTGAGCTGGTGCTGAACCCTGTGGCTCAGGTGAAGTTCGTCCACACCGTGGCGGCGGGGTATACCTGCGGCGCGATGTTTATCCTGGGTATCAGCTCTTACTACCTGCTGCGCGGGCGTGATATGGCGTTTGCCAAACGCTCTTTTGCCATTGCGGCCAGCTTCGGCATGGCGGCCATCCTCTCCGTTATCGTGCTGGGCGATGAGTCCGGTTATGAGATTGGTGACGTACAGAAAACCAAGCTGGCAGCGATTGAAGCCGAATGGGAAACCCAGCCGGCACCGGCAGCCTTTACGCTGTTTGGTCTTCCGGACCAGGAAGCGCAGCAAAATAACTACGCGATCCAGATCCCCTGGGCGCTGGGGCTGATTGCCACCCGATCGGTGGACAAGCAGGTCACAGGCCTGAAAGAGCTGATGGGCCAGCATGAAGTGCGTATCCGTAACGGGATGAAAGCGTACAGCCTGCTGGAGCAGCTGCGTGCCGGTAATCAAGATCCTGCCTTACGTAGTGAATTCAACGAGGTGAAAAAAGATCTCGGTTATGGGCTGCTGCTGAAGCGCTATACGCCAAACGTTGCCGATGCCAGCGAAGCACAGATCAAACAGGCTACCAGAGACTCGATTCCACGCGTGGCGCCGCTCTATTTCTCCTTCCGCATCATGGTGGGCGCCGGGGTGCTGATGCTGCTGATTATCGGCTGCTCCTTCTGGACCGTTATCCGTAACCGCATCGGAAAAAGTACTTTCCTGCTCAAGTGCGCCCTGTATGGCATTCCTCTGCCGTGGATTGCCATTGAATCGGGCTGGTTTGTCGCGGAGTACGGTCGCCAGCCCTGGGCGATTGGGGAAGTGTTGCCGACGGCGGTGGCGAACTCCACGCTGACGCCGGGCGATGTGCTGTTTTCGATGATTCTGATTTGCGGGCTCTACACGCTGTTCCTGGTCGCCGAGATGTATCTGATGTTCAAATTTGCGCGCCTGGGGCCAAGCAGCCTGAAAACCGGCCGTTACCACTATGAACAATCTGCCGCCCATAACGTGCAGAGAGGAGTCCTTTCATGATCACTTATGAACTGTTGCGTTTTGTCTGGTGGGTTTTGATTGGCGTGCTGCTAATCGGCTTTGCCGTGGCGGACGGTTTTGATATGGGCGTAGGGATGCTAAGCCGCATCCTGGGGCGGACAGATACCGACCGCCGCATCATGATTAACAGTATTGCGCCGCACTGGGACGGTAACCAGGTCTGGCTAATCACCGCAGGTGGCGCGCTGTTTGCCGCTTGGCCTACGGTATATGCCGCCGCCTTCTCCGGCTTCTATGTGGCGATGATCCTGGTGCTGGCTTCACTCTTCTTCCGCCCCATCGGCTTCGATTACCGCTCAAAAATTGAAGATGTGCGCTGGCGCGGGACGTGGGACTGGGCGATCTTCATCGGCAGCTTTGTGCCGCCGCTGGTTATCGGCGTGGCGTTTGGCAACCTGCTGCAGGGCGTACCGTTCCATATGGATGAGTATCTGCGCCTGTTCTATACCGGTAACTTCTTCCAGCTGCTGAATCCGTTTGCGCTGCTGGCGGGTATTGTCAGCCTGACCATGATCCTGACGCAGGGCGCGACTTATCTGCAGATGCGTACGGTGGGCGAACTTCATGTCCGTTCCCGCACGGCGGCGCAGATCTCCGCACTGGTGATGCTGGTCTGCTTCGTGCTGGCGGGTATCTGGGTGGTGAACGGTATTGACGGTTACGTTGTGAATACCGTACTGGATCATAATGCGGCCTCTAACCCATTGGGCAAAGAGGTAACGCGCGAAGCGGGCGCCTGGCTGGTTAACTTCAACCAGAATCCGGTTCTGTGGGCTATTCCGGCGCTGGGCGTGGTATTGCCTCTGCTGACCATTCTCTGTTCGCGGCTGGAAAAGGGGGCATGGGCGTTTCTCTTCTCATCACTGACGCTGGCCTGCGTGATCCTGACCGCTGGCGTGGCGATGTTCCCGTTTATTATGCCATCCAGTACGGTGCCAGCCGCCAGCCTGACGATGTGGGACAGCACCTCCAGCCTGCTGACGCTGAAAATCATGACCGTGGCGGCGATCGTTTTTGTGCCGCTTATTCTGGCTTACACAACCTGGTGTTACTACAAGATGTTCGGTCGCCTGACCAGAGAGCAGATTGAAACCAACACCCATTCTCTCTATTAATTGAGGAGCTGAACAATGTGGTATTTTGCCTGGATCCTCGGCACGTTACTGGCCTGTGCATTTGGCGTGATCACCGCGCTGGCCCTTGAACATATCGAAGAGAACGAAGGAAAACCGTAATGGGGGAGGGGCGCCTCTACCAGTGGATGGATAAGAGCCCGTTGCGGGCTCTCTCCCTGCTGATGGCACTACTGCTGGCGGGATGTATGTTCTGGGATCCGACACGGTTTGCTGCGAACAGCAGTTCGCTGGCGATCTGGCAGGGTTTACTGATGATGTGGGCGGTCTGTACCGGGGTGATCCACGGTGTGGGCTTTCGCCCCCGGCGCCTGCTCTGGCAAACGTTTTTCTCGCCGCTTCCGGCCTGGTGTGTACTTATTGCCGGGCTGTTCTTCTTCTTTTTATGACGCGCAGCAGGTGGAGGCCTTCTCCGCCTGCGCTTTAATACCAACAGAAACCTGTTTTTGCGTGGGTTTTTGTCAATAAACGTCTAAGAATTATCCTTAATCTCGCTGGTTTGTTTCCAAAAGATAATTATTTTCTTTCCCCTCTGGCAATCCATTCCAAAGGCGTATGCTCTTGCGTATAGTAGCAACGTTTAAAAAGCATTACCGGGATGTAGAGTGAGTACAACGCTGTTTCGATGGCCGGTCCGTGTCTATTACGAAGATACCGATGCCGGTGGTGTGGTTTACCACGCCAGCTATGTCGCTTTTTATGAACGGGCACGAACTGAAATGCTGCGCCAGCACCATTTCAACCAACAGGCTCTGCTGGAACAGCAGGTCGCGTTTGTCGTGCGTCGGATCACGGTCGATTACCTTGCGGCTGCTCGCCTTGACGATCTACTTGAGGTGCAGTGTGAGGTGCTCAGCATGACCAGAACGACGATGACTTTCGCACAACGAATTGTGAATGCAGAAGGACGGACGCTGAATGAAGCGGAAGTGCTGATCGCCTGCATCAATCCACATCTAATGAAGCCCATTGCGCTTCCCAAGTCTATTGTCGCGGAGTTCAAGCAGTGACTGACATGAACATTCTTGATTTGTTCCTGAAGGCGAGCCTTCTGGTCAAACTTATCATGTTGATTTTGATTGGTTTTTCTATCGCCTCATGGGCAATCATTATTCAACGCTCGCGCATCCTGAATGCCGCCGGGCGTGATGCTGACGCCTTTGAAGACAAGTTCTGGTCCGGGATCGAACTGTCGCGTTTGTATCAGGAAAGCCAGGCGCGCCGCGATGAGCTGGGAGGCTCTGAACAAATTTTCTATGCGGGCTTTAAAGAGTTCGCTCGCCTGCATCGCGCCAATAACCACGCGCCGGAAGCGGTAGTGGAGGGCGCAACGCGCGCCATGCGCATCTCGATGAACCGTGAGCTGGAAGCGTTGGAAAACCATATTCCTTTCCTGGGCACCGTCGGCTCTATCAGTCCCTATATCGGGCTCTTTGGCACCGTGTGGGGCATCATGCACGCCTTTATCGCGCTGGGCGCGGTGAAGCAGGCCACGCTGCAGATGGTGGCGCCGGGTATTGCGGAAGCGCTGATTGCCACAGCAATCGGTCTTTTCGCGGCGATCCCTGCCGTTATGGCTTACAACCGCCTGAATCAGCGGGTCAATAAGCTGGAACAGAATTACGATAACTTTATGGAAGAGTTCACGGCTATTCTGCATCGTCAGGCGTTCTCCAGCGAGAACACCAAGTAAGAGCTGAGGTTACGCATGGCCAGAAGGCGTGGTCGCGGCGGACGCCGTGACATGAAGTCCGAGATCAACATCGTTCCCCTGCTTGACGTGCTGCTGGTGCTGCTGCTGATTTTTATGGCAACCGCACCGATCATCACTCAGAGCGTGGAAGTAGATCTGCCGGATGCAACAGATTCAAAAACTGTCTCCAGCGACGATAATCCGCCTGTGATTGTAGAAGTGGTGGGCGTTGGGCAGTACAGCCTGGTGGTCGATCACGACCGGATGGAGCAGCTGCCGCCTGAACAGGTAGTGGCCGAAGCTCAGCGCCGTATTCAGGCGAATCCGAAGACCGTGTTCCTGATCGGCGGGGCTAAAGAGGTGCCTTACGATGAGATCATCAAGGCGCTGAACTTGCTGCATCAGGCAGGCGTTAAGTCTGTTGGATTAATGACGCAGCCGATTTAATTCATTCGAACCGTTTTTGGGAACCGAGAGTGTCGAAGGCAACCGAGCAAGACGATAAGTTAAAACGCGCCATCATCTTTTCAGTGATCCTGCATATCATCTTGATTGGGTTACTGATCTGGAGCTCGTTTGACGAACACATCGACGCCAGCAGCGGCGGTGGCGGTGGCGATATCGATGCCGTCATGGTCGATCCTGGCGCGATCGTTGATCAATACAATCGGCAGCAGAACCAGCAGAGCGACAGCAAACGCGCCGAGCAGCAGCGTAAAAAGCAGGCTCAGCAGCAGGCCGAAGAGCTTCAGCAGAAGCAGGCCGCCGAGCAGCAGCGTCTGAAAGAGATAGAGAAAGAGCGTCTGCAGGCGCAGCAGGATGCGAAGCAGCAGGCCGCCGAGCAGAAAAAAGCGCAGGAAGCGGCGAAGCAGGCTCAACAGGAACAGAAACAGGCTGAAGCGGCGGCTGCCAAAGCGAAAGCCGATGCCAAAGCTGAGGCGGATGCTCAGGCGAAATCTGCGGCAGAAGCGCAGAAGAAAGCGGAAGCTGAAGCGAAACAGGCCGCGGCGGATGCCCAGAAAAAAGCGGAAGCAGAGGCGAAAAAAGTCGCTGCGGAAGCGAAAAAGCAGGCTGACTCTGAAGCGAAGCAGGCTGCTGCCGAGGCGGCAAAGGTAAAAGCTGCCGCAGACGCGAAGGCGAAAGCCACAGCAGAGGCGAAGGCCAAGGCTGCCGAAGAGGCGAAAGCCGCTGAGGAAGCGAAAGAGACCGCAGCGAAGGAAGCGAAAGAGAAAGCGGCTGAAGCAGCGAAAGCCAAAGCAGATGCTGCAGCAAAAGCGAAAGCCGATGCCGCCGCCAAAGCGAAGGCCGCAGCCGACGCCAGGAAAAAAGCCGCTGCAGAAGCTGCTAAAGAAACCAGCGATGTTGACGATTTACTGGGTGGGCTCAGCTCGGGCAAAAATGCGCCTAAGCAGGGCAAAGCCGGTGGCGCCGCAGCAGGGCAGGGGAATCAGAAAAAAGCGGGTGCTTCCGGGGCGGCAATTGACAGCTACCTGGGGCAGGTGCGGGGCGCGATTGAGAGCAAGTTTTATGATTCGGATACTTTCAAGGGCAGAACCTGTGATGTTCGCATCAAACTGGCACCCGATGGCTTGTTAATCTCTGCTGTTCCGGCAGGGGGCGATCCGGCACTCTGTCAGGCAGCGATAAACGCAGCCCGTTTGGCGCGGATCCCGAAACCGCCCAGCGCTGATGTTTATCAGGCGGTTAAAGATGTCACGCTGGGATTCAAGCCTTAAGAATTCGGTAACATCCGGCAGGTTGAACTAAGGTCAACTTGCCATACTCTATAAATGCACTATTGATTCGCTGGAACACTGCTAATTATCGTGGACATTGCGTTCAGGTAAGGGAGAAAAGATGAAGCAGGCATTTCGTGTAGCACTAAGTTTTTTACTGCTGTTTGTCGCCGTGGCGCATGCAGAAGTCCGTATTGAAATTACGCAGGGCGTCAACACCGCGCGTCCTATCGGGGTCGTGCCGTTTAAATGGAATGGTCCGGGTGCCGCACCTGAAGATATCGGCGGTATCGTTGCGGCGGATCTGCGCAACAGCGGTAAATTTAACCCGCTGGATCGCTCCCGTCTGCCGCAGCAGCCGACTACTGCCGCTGAAGTGCAGCCTGCTGCATGGACCGCGTTAGGTATCGACGCGGTGGTTGTGGGTCAGGTTCAGCCTGGTGCCGATGGCAGCTATCTGGTTTCTTACCAGCTGGTAGACACCTCGGGTAATCCGGGTGCTATCCTGGCGCAGAACCAGTACAAGGTGACCAAACAGTGGTTGCGCTATGCGGGTCATACCGCCAGCGACGAAGCCTTTGAGAAGCTGACCGGCATTAAGGGCGCGTTCCGCACCCGTATCGCCTACGTCGTGCAGACCAACGGCGGCCAGTTCCCATATGAACTGCGTGTATCGGACTATGATGGCTACAACCAGAATACCATCCACCGTTCACCACAGCCGCTGATGTCTCCGGCCTGGTCTAAAGATGGCAGCAAGCTCGCTTATGTGACCTTTGAAAGCGGCAAATCGGCGCTGGTTATTCAGACGCTGGCAAACGGCGCGATCAGGCAGGTTGCTTCCTTCCCACGTCACAACGGTGCGCCTTCATTCTCACCGGACGGGACCAAGCTGGCCTTCGCTTTATCGAAAACAGGCAGCCTGAATCTCTACGTGATGGACCTGGGTTCTGGTCAAATCCGTCAGCTGACCGATGGCCGTTACAACAGTACCGAACCGACCTGGTTCCCGGACAGCCAGAGCCTGGCCTACACCTCCGATCAGGCTGGTCGTCCACAAATCTATAAAATCAGTGCTGCTGGCGGTACGCCACAACGCCTGACCTGGGAAGGTTCTCAGAATCAGGATGCTGATGTCAGCTCTGACGGTAAATCAATGGTGATGATCAGCTCCAATGGCGGAGCTCAGCACGTCGCCAGACAGGATCTGGAAACGGGAGCCGTTCAACAATTAACGGACACGTTCCTGGATGAAACGCCAAGCCTCGCGCCAAACGGCACCATGGTAATCTACAGCTCTACTCAGGGGATGGGATCCATATTGCAGTTGGTTTCGACTGATGGGCGGTTCAAAGCGCGTCTTCCGGCAACTGATGGACAGGTAAAATCGCCTGCCTGGTCGCCGTATCTGTGATGCATGTGTAAATATGTATGGCAAACAATAATAGGATTGTAGAAATGCAACTGAACAAAGTGCTGAAAGGCTTAATGCTGGCACTGCCAGTAATCGCAGTGGCTGCTTGTAGCTCACACAAAAATAACAATAATGACCAGACTAGCGGTATGGGCGACGGCTCTGCAAACGGCAGCATGGGCATGAACAGCGGTAACATGTCATCTGACGAGCAGGCTCGCCTGCAGATGCAGGAACTGCAGAAAAACAACATCGTTTACTTCGGCCTGGACAAATATGACATCCAGTCTGAGTTTGCTCAGATGCTGGATGCTCACGCAACTTTCCTGCGTAACAACCCATCATACAAAGTGACCGTAGAAGGTCATGCGGATGAGCGCGGTACACCAGAATACAACATCGCCCTGGGCGAACGTCGTGCTTCTGCTGTTAAAATGTACCTGCAGGGCAAAGGTGTTTCTGCTGACCAGATCTCTATCGTTTCTTACGGTAAAGAGAAGCCAGCTGTACTGGGTCATGACGAATCAGCGTACGCTAAAAACCGTCGTGCCGTACTGGTATACTAAGAGAATCACATGATTAGTAACTTCAGACTTCACTTGTTGAGTCTGTCGTTACTGGTTGGCGTAGCGGCCCCCTGGGCCGCTAATGCCCAGGCGTCAATCAGTAACGTTGGCTCAGGCTCGGTCGAAGACCGCGTCACGACTCTTGAGCGTATTTCTAATGCTCAGGGGCAACTTCTTCAGCAACTTCAGCAACAGCTCTCCGACACACAGCGCGATATCGACTCTCTCCGCGGACAAATTCAGGAAAATCAGTATCAGCTGAATCAGGTCACTGAGCGGCAGAAAAATCTTTATCAGCAGATCGATACGTTGAGTAGCGGTGCCGCCGCTCAGGGCGCCTCTGGTGCTGCTGCAGCGGCTTCTGCGGGGGCAACTGCGGATAATGCCGCAGAGGGTAACAACGCAGCGTCAGGAGCTTCTGCGGCACCTGTACAGAGCGGTGATGCCAATACGGATTACAATGCAGCCGTTGCGCTGGTTCTGGAGAAGAAACAGAACGAGCAGGCCATCACGGCTTTTCAGGCTTTTGTGAAGAAATACCCCGATTCCACTTATCAGCCCAACGCCAATTACTGGTTGGGACAGTTGAATTACAACAAAGGCAAGAAAGATGACGCGGCGTATTATTTCGCCACCGTGGTCAAGAACTACCCGAAGTCACCTAAGAGCGCTGACGCGTTATATAAAGTTGGGGTGATCATGCAGGAGAAGGGCGATACCGCGAAAGCCAAAGCCGTTTACCAGCAGGTGTCCAAACTTTATCCAAACACCGATGCTGCGAAAAATGCTGCAAAACGGGCGGCGGCGCTGTAAGTGCCACGCTTTGACCAGATATCGTCGTATTTGTGGTCTTTGCGGACGAAAGGTAGTCAGTTGAACAGGTTATCTGAAAATAGTGGTTGCGCTGAATCGGTAAATCAGTAATATATGCCGCCGTTGCCGGGACATATGTTAAAACGTTTTCGCAGCGCAAAAGTGGGTCGTTAGCTCAGTTGGTAGAGCAGTTGACTTTTAATCAATTGGTCGCAGGTTCGAATCCTGCACGACCCACCACTTTAAAAGCAGTACAGCAGTAACCGCTCGATGCGGGTCGTTAGCTCAGTTGGTAGAGCAGTTGACTTTTAATCAATTGGTCGCAGGTTCGAATCCTGCACGACCCACCACTTTGAAAGCAGTATACGGTATCAGGCGTGAAGGATTTGAACCTGCAGCAGGTTCGAGTAGAGCAAAGCGAAACAACGTTGCTGGTTGCAACGGGCCGAAGGCCGAGGCGTAGCCGAGTTATCCTGCACGACCCACCACTATCTAAGTGGTAGTTGTAAAGCGTCAGAGATTTGAGCCGCAGGTTCAGATTGTCCAAAGCGTCTTTCAGCAAGCATTAAGCAGAGTGTTACCGCGAAAGCGGGTCGTTAGCTCAGTTGGTAGAGCAGTTGACTTTTAATCAATTGGTCGCAGGTTCGAATCCTGCACGACCCACCAGTGTAGAAAGGCGCCCTAAAGGCGCCTTTTTGCTGTCTGCGATTTATGGTTTTTCTTTGTCTTACAGCTGTTGCATGGATTGAAGGCCTGTTGCCTGAAATACTGATAGTCGGTGCGACATACAGGATCCTGAACTGAAAAGCCTGCTGTCTGAAAGGGCAGGTAGCCTGGTCAGGGAGAGGGGGCTGAACACAAAAACGCCGTGAAATCATCCCTGATGGCTGCGAAGCGGCGTCCATGCCGCTTAGCTTTTGCTTATCAGCCCCCTCTCCCTTCCCCTGAGCGTTAGCGTTGCCTGTTAAAGAAAACCAAACCAACTTCTAAATCTAAACTCCGTAGCAAATCTGGTTTTGACCTGTGTAAACGCTCAACCAATTAACGACGCAGAATTTTTGCTGTCTGCGATTTATAGCTTTCCAATACAGGCTTGATGTTACATTTTCAAAAGCATGTCGCCTGAAGGGCCGGTAGTCTGGTCAGGGAGAGGGGGCTGAACACAAAAACGCCGTGAAATCATCCCTGATGGCTGCGAAGCGGCGTCCATGCCGCTTAGCTTTTGCTTATCAGCCCCCTCTCCCTTCCCGTTAGCGTTAGTGTTGCCTGTCAGAGAAAACCAAACCAACTTCCAAATCCGAATCCAGCAGCAAATCTGGTTTTGACCTGTGTGAGCACTGAACTCACCGACAACGCCGAATTTCCTGGGTGGCGCCATAGGGCACGTTAGCCGAGTGTATGCCGCATGGATGCGGCATCCAAGCCTACATGGATGTATTTACGGCGTTTCGGATAACGTGCCCTATGGTGACGCCTTTGCACCGCACCTAGTTTTGACCTGTGTGACTATCATACTCACCGGCAAAGCCGAAGATGGCGGGTGGGCCGCACTTGGTTTTGACCTGTGTGAGCACTGAACTCACCGACAACGCCGAATTTCCTGGGTGGCACCATAGGGCACATTAGCCGAGTGTATGCCGCAGGGATGTGGCATCCAGGCTTGCGCTAATGCTGTCCCGATAGCTGGTTTAATATTCTGCACTACGGCGTCTCGGATAACGTGCCCTATGGTGACGCCTTTGCACCGCACCTGGTTTTGACCTGTGTGAGCATCATACTCACCGGCAAAGCCGAACATGGCGGGTGGCCCCACAGCCGGTTTTCACCTGTGCGACCACGATGCTAACCGGTGTCGCCTTTCTCCCGCCCCCGATTCAGCTCTTAACCTTAGCCGGCGCCAGATTTTTCCAGATATGCATCACCGCATAGCTGCGCCACGGACGCCAGGCTTGTGATAACCGTTCCGCCTCTCTGGCCGTCACGCCGCCCAGATTCTTCCTTATCACGATATCGCCATGCGGGAAGGCATCAGGCCAGCGAAGCGCACGCATAGCAATATAGTGCGCCGTCCACTCGCCAATACCGGGCTGAGCCATCAGCCTGACGATAGCCTGTTCAGGATGCGTAGTGGCATCCAGCCTGAGATCCCCGCTTTCACACGCTGTCGCCAGCGCTATCAGCGTCCGGGCACGGGCACTGACAATCCCCAGGCTGGCTACCTCATCAAGCGTTGCCGCAGCCACTCTGCCTGCCAGCGGTGTAAGCTGGTTTAGCTCCGGGAAGGGAGTCTGGATCGGCTCACCAAAAGCCTCCGCAAAACGGCCACCAATCGTGGTGGCAGCTTTGACCGTGATCTGCTGCCCCAGAATAGCCCTGACGACCATCTCAAAAGCGTCAAAGGCGCCCGGCACTCGCAATCCCGCATCTTTGATCAGACTCTCCCGCAGCAAAGGCTCCTGCTCAAGATGGGCAGCTATCCGATCGGGATGGGCGTCCAGGTCAAACAAATTCCGCAAACGCCTGAGTAATACAGGCAGCACAGGCGTAAGGGAGTGGGTGAACTCGACGCTCAACCCCGACTTCGCAGGCTGTTGAGTTACCCGAATCCAGCCCGTATGCCCTCCCAGACGCACGGTACGCGTATAACTCTGCCTGTCCACACTCTCCACCCCTTTTAACGCACGCAGGCTCAGGAAGGAGAGCAGGGCGGTCCAGTTATAGGGTGGCCGATAGCTCAGCAGCAAAGTAGAGGTTTCACTATTGATCATATGACCCGCCTCGCTTGCCGCTTTTCTTAATCGCGTAGGCGGCATGCGGTACTGACGATTAAACACCTCGTTAAAACGGCGCAGGCTGGCAAAGCCGCTGGCATAGGCCACTTCCGTTACCGGCAACATCGTCTCGGTTAACAGTTGCTTGGCCAGCAGCAGACGACGGGTCTGCTTCAGTTCCAGAGGCGAAACGCCCAACTCCTTGTGCACAATGCGCCGCAGCTGCCTGAGACTCAGCGAAAATTGCGCGGCAATTTCTTCAAGACTGTCGATATCTTCAATCAGCCCCTCCTCGATGCGCTGGACCAGCAAATCCGCTACGCGGTGGCTGTTGTCTACCGGGGCGTTACCGGGTGCAAGTTCAGGACGGCAGCGCAGACAGGGACGAAAAGCGGCTTTCTCCGCGGCTTCGGCGCTGTCAAAAAACAGGCAGTTTTCCTGACGCGGTGGTTTCACCGGGCAGATTGGCCGGCAATAAATGCCGGTAGAAGTCACGCCGACAAAAAACACCCCGTCGAAACGCGCATCTCTTGAGGTCATGGCCCGGTAAGCTATCTCTGTATCAATCATAAACGAGTTCCGTCATGTTGGCTTCAGGGCAGAGTAGGGGCAATCAGAGCGCTGCGCTAGCCGTTTTCGGACATCTTCTTATCTGAGTTTACTGTCCGAAAACGGCTAGCTTAAGCCTGGCGTTCAGCGATAATAGAGCCTGTCCCTGAAACAGGGTGTGACAGAGGGAGAAAACGAATGAGCTATTTCTATAAATTGATGCCTTCGCCCGTGGGCGTACTGACGCTGATAGCCAGCGACCGGGGCGTGGCCGCTATTCTGTGGGAAAATGAAAACCCCAATCGTGTCAGGCAGATGGCCACCGAAGAAAATCCATCGCATCCGATACTGCTGGAAACAGAGCGCCAACTGAAAGAGTATTTTGCCGGTGAACGCACCACCTTTACCGTTACGCTCGATTTTGTCGGAACCGAATTCCAGAAAAAAGTCTGGCAGGCGCTGGTGGCTATTCCCTTTGGCGAAACGCGCAGCTATGGGGAAATTGCCCGCCAAATCGGCCATCCTAAAGCTGTGCGGGCGGTAGGGGCGGCAAACGGCAAAAATCCTATCTCTATTATTGCTCCCTGCCACCGTGTTATCGGATCAAACGGTAAGCTGACGGGCTTTGCTGGCGGCCTGGAGGCCAAAGCCTTCCTGCTCAATATTGAAGTCAGGCAGCCTGGCAATTTCGTTCTTAAGTGATCGCCATCACATCCCGTCATCGTCCTGAAAATTTCAGCGACACAGGCGACTATTTCCGCTATCGTGTTTAGCATATAAAACAAACCAGCCACTGGCTGGCGTGGAAAAGCAAATTTCCGCTAATTTGGTTAAGTTGAAAAAACGAGAGTCGCGATATGAGCCTGATGTTCGATCCGGAAACTGCCATCTATCCTTTCCCGCCCAAGCCTGCCCGTTTATCGGGCGAGGATAAGCAGTTTTACCGGGAGAAAATCAAGCGGCTGCTGAAAGAGCGCAACGCAGTCATGGTCGCGCACTACTACACCGACCCGGAAATTCAGGCGCTGGCGGAAGAGACCGGCGGATGCGTAGCGGACTCCCTGGAGATGGCGCGCTTCGGCAGCCAGCATGCTGCCACGACGTTGCTGGTGGCTGGCGTGCGGTTTATGGGCGAGACGGCTAAAATCCTCAGCCCGGAAAAAACCATCCTGATGCCCACCCTGCAGGCGGAATGCTCGCTGGATCTCGGCTGCCCAATCGAAGAGTTCAACCGTTTTTGTGATGCGCACCCTGACCGCACGGTAGTGGTTTACGCGAACACCTCAGCGGCAGTAAAAGCGCGCGCGGACTGGGTTGTCACCTCCAGCATCGCTGTGGATCTGATTGAACATCTGGACAGCCTGGGCGAGAAAATTATCTGGGCGCCGGACCGCCATCTCGGGCAATACGTCACGCGGCAGACCGGTGCCGATATTCTCTGCTGGCAGGGCGCCTGTATCGTGCACGATGAGTTTAAAACTCAGGCGCTGCAGCGCATGAAGGCGCTCTACCCGGATGCGGCGGTGCTGGTTCATCCGGAGTCGCCGCAGGCGATTGTGGATCTGGCTGATGCGGTAGGCTCCACCAGCCAGCTGATCCAGGCGGCCAAAACGCTTCCTCATCCGCAAATGATCGTGGCGACCGATCGCGGCATCTTCTACAAAATGCAGCAGGCGTGCCCGGAGAAAGAGTTGCTGGAAGCGCCGACGGCCGGTGAGGGTGCCACCTGTCGCACCTGCGCCCACTGTCCGTGGATGGCAATGAACGGGCTGAAGGCGATTGCCGAAGGTCTTGAACAGGGCGGCAGCGAGCACGAAATCCAGGTGGATGCCGGGCTGCGCGAAGGGGCGTTGATCCCGCTGAATCGTATGTTAACCTTTGCAGCAAGTTTAAAGGGGTAACTCCTGACCCTCTTGATCAGGAAAAGGTGCCAATATGGATTTTTTTAGCACGCATAATATTTTGGTTCATATACCTGTCGGCGCTGGCGGTTACGATCTCTCCTGGATTGAGGCCATCGGCACCGTGGCGGGCCTGCTCTGTATCTGGCTGGCCAGCCTGGAAAAGATCATTAACTACGCCTTCGGCCTGATTAACGTCACCCTGTTTGCGGTGATTTTCTTCCAGATCCAGCTCTACGCCAGCCTGCTGTTACAGGTGTTCTTTTTTGTCGCCAATATCTACGGCTGGTATGCCTGGAGCAGACAGACGGCAGACAATCAGCACGTGCTGCAGATCCGGTGGATGACGCTGCCGAAAGCGTTGGGCTGGGCAGCGGTGTGTGTGGTGGCGATCGCGCTGATGACGCTCTATATCAACCCGGTCTTCGCCTGGCTCACCCAGATAGCGGTAGCGGTCATGCAGGGCATGGGGCTGACCGTGACGATGCCAGAACTGCAGCCGGACGCCTTCCCGTTCTGGGACTCCTGCCTGATGGTGTTGTCGATTGTGGCGATGATCCTGATGACGCGGAAATATGTGGAGAACTGGCTGCTGTGGGTGGTGATCAACGTCATCAGCGTGATGATTTTTGCCCGCCAGGGCGTCTATGCGATGTCGCTGGAGTACGCCATCCTGACGCTGATCGCCCTGAACGGCTGCTGGCTGTGGATTAAAAGCGCCCGCGAACAGGGTTCACGAGCGCTCTCCTGAGGTCTAATGATGATGGTGGGCATGAGCATGATCGTGCCCGCCGCTTCCCCAGCTCAACTCGCAGTCGCCATCTGCACATCCCTGATATTCCATCTGCACCGTGGCATGCTCTATCTGATAATGCTCATGCAGCCAGTGATGAATTTTGTGCAGCAGCGCATCATGATCGTATGGCGGAATAACGTGGACATGCAGCGTCATTACCGGCTTCTCCCCAACCTGCCATAAATGGATATGGTGCACGTTACGAATTTCCGGGAGACCGAGCGTCAGCGCCCGCTTCAGCTTATCCGCATCCAGCGACGCTGGCGCCCCCTCCAGCAGCTCATGAAAACTCTCTTTCATCAGTGCCCATGCGCTGCGCAACACCAGTAAAGAGACCAGAATCGATAAGATCGGGTCAACAGGCGTCCAGCCGGTGTACATGATGATCAGCGCGGCGACAATCGCCCCGACCGAGCCCAGCAAATCGCCTAAAACATGCAGCGCCGCTGCCCGCACGTTGAGGTTCTTCTCTTCGCTCCCGCGATGCAACAGCCAGAATGAGAGCAAATTAGCCAGTAAGCCCGCGACAGCGATGCCCAGCATAAAGCCGCCAGCAATGGGTTCGGGATGCATAAAACGGATCGCCGCTTCCCAGACAATCAGCACGGTGATGATCACCAGCGCTATTGCGTTGATAAATGCCGCCAGCGTGGTCAGCCGGAGCAGGCCAAAGGTATGGCGGGCGTTCGGCTTACGTTGGGCAAACTGAACCGCCAGCAGCGCCATTAACAGGGCGGCGGCATCGGTCAGCATATGACCAGCATCTGCCAGCAGGGCCAGAGAGCCGGAGAGCAGGCCACCAGCCACTTCTGCCACCATAAACAGCGCGGTGACGATAAAAGCAGCCAGCAGGCGGGAACGGTTACCTGTTCCTTCAGAGTGGGTGTGCGCCATAAGATTCCAGTTCAGTGAGTAGACTTTCCGTTAATGATATCAATAAATTCAGATCGGCAGCAGTTTGTTCCCCTGCACGACACTGCTCAATAATGCGCTGGCACAGGTTTTCGCCGTCGCCATAGCCTAACATCTGCCAGCTTCCTTTCAGGCGGTGAGCCGCTTTTTCAGCGTTATCCCAGGCGTGTTCAGCCAGCGCCGACTTCAGCCTGTCGCTATCCTCACGCATTGTGCGCTGAAGCGTTTCGCGGATTTTGCCGAAAAAGAGGCGATCCTCGCCAGCCAGCGTCCAGAGTCGTTCCTCCAGCCCGGCCATCGACTGAGCAGCCAGGATCGGCTCAATTTCATGCAGCGTAACGGGTTTAAGCAATACCTTATCGCTTACCGCCACTATGGCAGGACGGGCGAGAACGTCAGCATCGGCAGAACAGATCACGATGCGGCTACGCTGCGATCGCAGACGTTCGCGACGGCGCAGGATCTTTGCCACCGTCAGGCCATCGGGCTGCGGCATGCTGAAATCGATAAAGAGCAGGTCATAGTGTTGCTGCGCGGCCAGCAGCGCCCGGCCATCAGGAAAGCACTCTGCTGCAATACCAAACCAGGCAAGCTGCTGCTGCATCACCAGCAGATTGGTGGGATGGTCATCCACAATCGCTACTCTGAGCGGGCTGAGAGGCCGACTAAAGGAAGCGGCGGGCAGCGGTTCTTCGGGGATCCGATCTGCCGTAATCGTTTGCAGAGGAAGGATAACCGTCAGCGTCGTACCGCGCCCTGGCGCAGAGTCGAGCTGGATCTCTCCCGCCATACGGGCCACAATCTCTTTGCAGATTGAAAGCCCCAGGCCGCTGCCCTGTACCGAGAGCTGACGACCGGAAGGGGTCTGATACCAGGGTTCAAACAGCTTAGCTTGCTCAGCCGCCGGGATGCCGCTGCCCGTGTCGATCACCTTCAGGCAGAGATGCTGATGCGCCTCATCTGCTGCAAGCGTAACGCGTATCTCGCCCTGGCGAGTGAATTTAATGGCGTTACCGATCAGATTATAGGCAATCTGCTGCAACCGCTGCTCGTCAATCAGGATCCATGCCGGTAAGGGTGGTACGGCTTCGACGCGGAAAACCGGGCCGTCAGGCCGCATCAGAGGATGATAAAAATCCGCAAGACGGTTCAGCCATCTGGCCGGATCCAGCGGCTGTGGCACCAGAGTAAAGCTGTTGCTTTCCAGCTTGGCGTGATCCTGAAGATCGTTCAGCAGCGTCATCAGGGCGGAGGCGCTGCTGTGGATCACCGTGAGATTTTTCGCTGCAGGCTGGCGTGAGACCTCCACTTCCAGCAGACCCAGAATCGCCTGCATGGGCGTGCGCAGCTCATGGCTGACCGTAGCGAGAAACTGGCTTTTCATCTGATTAGCCCGTTCGGCTTCTTCGCGCTCCAGCTCCAGCTGCCGTCGCTGTCTCCGCTCCCGGCGCTGCTCCAGATAACGGCGCAGCAGCAGGATTAACAGAAAAAGAATGGCAAACAGCGCGGCTATCAGCACAAACAGGGAGACGGGCCGCATCTGACTCTCGCCGCTCTCCGCCAGCACCGTACTGTTACTGCTCCAGTTTTCCCGCATACGCTGCTGGGTGTCGGCAGGAATTTGCTGCAGGCTGCTGTTCAGCAGGGTTCTTAAAAGGGGGAAGTCAGGGCTGACGCCAAGCGTGATGGGCCAGGCGGTATCGCTGGCGGCGAAAGCGAGACGCAGCGTATTGCTGTAGCGGGACTGGATCAGCCAGCGGGCAGAGATAACGTTATCCACCAGCGCATTGATTTGCCCGTTAGCCAGCGCATCGTACAGCGTTTTGCTCTCCTCAAACGTGACAACGTTGACCCCGGCAGGGATCAGCTGCCGGGCAATATCACCCCGCCGGATACCGACGCTCAATCCTTTAAGCTGCTGCCAGCCGGTCACGGGTTGTGACATCTGACCCACGTAGACACCCCAGAGCGCACGCCAGATCGGCAGTGTATTGGTACGCATGGCATCGTCACTGGTCAGCGGCAGGGTAAGCTGGATCATCGCCCGCTCCTGGTCAACCAGCGCCTGCGCCTGTTCAGCATTGCTTACCCACCAGGGCTGGAAGCGCAGCCCGGTGTTCTGCCCGATAATATTCAGCAGCTCGATGCTGTAACCGCTGGGCTGGCCGCCGGGACCGCGGTAGCTCCAGGGGTAATCATCGCTGATGGCGGCATAGGTAACCACCGGATGCTGTTCTGTCCAGCTGCGCTCCATCGGAGATAAGTGGGCAGTATTGGTGTCCTGGTAGCGGGGAAGCTGGCTGCTCCAGCGGCCCTGGATACCGTTAACAACCTCCATGGGTAGCTGACGGAAAGCGGTGTCGATGCGGTCAGTGAGCGGCTGGCTGGTGGTGACGGCCTGCAAACGCAGCTCACCCGGATTGAGTGGCGATGCAAGCTGGTAAATCTGACCCTGTTGCAGCTGGCTCAGCAAAAAACCGGCGCTGGTTTCATCCGCAACCACATAGTCGCTTTGATTATTGAGCAGGGCATAAAGCGCCTGCAGATCGTTGTCCACGACTTTCCAGTGGTGCTTTCTGGCGAAGTCAGGAGAAATAAGCCTTAGCGTGGCGCGGCTGACGGTAATCTGCGCATCTGCCGAGTTAAACATCACCGGTCGAAGGTTATCGCGACTGCGGTAGATGCGCAGCGGGCTGCTAAACCAGGGCTGCGTTGCGCTCAGCCCTGGCGGGAGCGTTTGCTGCGGGACGCCGAAAACGATATCCAGCTTCCCCTTCTGTAAAGCCTGCAGCAGAGCTGGCCAGTCAGCATAACTCTCAACCTGAAACTTCATGCCGGTAGTCTGCGTCAGCGCCACCAGATAATCGGCGTTAATCCCATAGAGATCCTGACCCACCACCATATTCCAGGGGGTGCTGTTATCCCGCAGGATCCCCACGCGCAGGATCTTCTCCTGCCAGTGCGCCGGCTGCTCCAGCGGCATCATCTCCGGTGGCAGCGTGACGCTGCTGACAGGGCGTAACGCCGCCTCAGCGGTCAGGCAACACAGCATAAGCAACAGAGAGAGAGCCAGACCTTTCACTGCTGGGATTTCCAGAATCCAGCCAGCTCCACCACCGAACTTGCCCCGGTTTTATCCATGATGTTCTTTTTATGGGTGCTGACCGTTTTATTACTGATATTGAGCTGCGCGGCAATTTGCAGGTTAGAGAGGCCTTTTGCCAGCAGTCCGAGGATTTGCTGCTCTTTACTGGTCAACACGCTGGTCGTGACGTCACCGGAGCTGGCGGGGAAAGCCTGCTGGCCACCAAGTACGGCCAGAATAGCGGAGAGGAGCTGCACCATTGGCTGACGCTTGGCGACATAGCCGGTAGCGCCTGCGGCTTCAGCCAGACGTTGATAAAGGCGCTCTTCCTGGGCGGAATAAACGATCACCGGCAGCGCCGGAAAGTGGCGGCGGATATATTTCAGCAGCTGCAGGCCGTCGCCGTCAGGCAGACCAATATCCAGAACCACCACATCCACCTTCTGTGCCGACAGCACCTCCCTGGCACGGTTTTCCTCTTCTACAGCTAACAGATGAAAGGGAACAGGAGCGCGCGACAGGGCTGCTTCAAGTGCAACCTGCACCAGCGGATGATCGTCTATCAGCAGTAGCGTAACCATGGATTTATCCGCGCAAAAACAGGGTGTTCAAGAATAGCGTAATGGCAGGGGGAAGCAACAGGCACAAAAAAGGAGAGCTGGCGCTCTCCTCTTGTTAACCAGACAGGTATTACTGAGTAGTACCATCGGTTTTGGTATCAGCACCTGGACCCACTTTTTTATTGATGTCCGGGCATTTACCATCTTTACACTGGGTATTCTGGTCAATCTCATTGGCCGTCATTTTTTTCTGATGCTTCATCTTCTGGTGGGTACCGGAAGTAGCATCGCCAGTGTTGTTGATTTTATCGTTATCGACTTTATTCGGGGCAAGGTTCTCTTTGGCGCTGCCTGCTACTGCACCGGCATCTTCTGCCTGGTTAGCGGTACCATTGTTGCTGCCGGCGGCCATTGCTGCGCCACTGCCCAAAGTCATTGCTGCTGTCAGGAATACGATTGCAAACTTATTCATCATTATGCTCCGTTAAATTTTGAATATGATCTAACCAAACCCCTGTGAAATGCGGTTTGAATAAAATATCAAAAAAGCTGAAATAACATCCGCACAGGCTCACCCTGTTGAAAGTCGGTGATCTTTATGCGTTTTTTTTAAATGTTCACGCTGTTAAGTGTAGTTCAGGATAGGAAAACAGCAAATCTGATTACCAATAAGTTAATCAAAGTCGATTTACAGCACGTGGTACACGCGATAAATTGGGCCTGATGCGCCCGATGTGCAGAACGGTTTTTATAATAGTGGAAAGATTATGAATTATCAGAATGATGACTTAAGAATCAAAGAGATAAAAGAACTGCTCCCCCCTGTTGCTCTGCTTGAAAAGTTTCCTGCCACGGAGATGGCGGCAAAGACCGTTTCCGATGCCCGTCAGGCCATTCATAATATTCTTAAAAAAACGGACGATCGTTTACTGGTGGTGATTGGCCCGTGCTCTATTCATGACACCGCAGCGGCAAAAGAATATGCCGCGCGCCTGCTTAAGCTGCGTGAAGAGTTAAGCGATTCGCTGGAAGTAGTGATGCGAGTCTATTTTGAAAAGCCGCGAACCACCGTCGGCTGGAAAGGGCTGATTAACGATCCGCATATGGACGGCAGCTATCAGATTAATGACGGCTTGCGCATCGCCCGTAAATTGCTGGTTGATATCAACGACACCGGCCTGCCTGCGGCGGGTGAGTTCCTGGATATGATCACCCCGCAGTATATGGCTGACCTGATGAGCTGGGGCGCAATTGGCGCACGGACCACCGAATCTCAGGTGCACCGCGAGCTCTCGTCCGGGCTTTCCTGTCCGGTTGGCTTCAAGAACGGTACCGATGGCACCATTAAAGTGGCTATCGATGCCATTAATGCCGCCAGCGCGCCACACTGTTTCCTCTCGGTCACCAAGTATGGTCATTCCGCTATCGTAGAGACCAGCGGTAACGGCGACTGCCATATTATCCTTCGTGGCGGTAAAGAGCCGAACTACAGCGCGCATCACGTCAATGCCGTAAAAGCGGGTCTTGAGAAGGCGGGTCTGGAGCCGCAGGTGATGATTGACTTCAGCCATGCCAACAGCAGCAAGCAGTTTCAGAAGCAGCTGGTGGTAGCAGATGATGTCGCGCAGCAGATTGCAGAGGGTGAAAAAGCGATTATCGGCGTGATGATTGAAAGCCATCTGGTGGAAGGGAATCAGAATCTGGAGAGCGGCGAGCCGCTGGTTTACGGTCAGAGCGTGACCGATGCCTGCATCGGCTGGAATGATACTGAAACCGTGCTTCGTCAGCTGGCAGAAGCAGTGAAAACCCGTCGCGGTTAGCAGAGTGGCCAAATAAAAAATCCGCCAACTGGCGGATTTTTTTTGCTCAGAAACTTCTCTTCAATGAAGGGGAGTATTACTTCGCTTTACCCTGGTTTGCCACGGCCGCTGCTTTCGCAGCGATTTCGTCAGCATCGCCCAGATAGTAGTGTTTGATTGGTTTGAAGTTTTCGTCGAACTCATAAACCAGCGGCACGCCGGTTGGGATATTCAGCTCAAGGATCTCTTCTTCACTCATGTTATCCAGATATTTCACCAGCGCGCGCAGGGAGTTACCGTGAGCTGCGATGATCACTTTCTCGCCGCTTTTCATGCGTGGCAGAATTGAGTCGTTCCAGTAAGGCAGCACGCGGTCAATCGTCAGCGCCAGGCTTTCGGTGGTAGGCAGCTGGTCTGGGGTCAGTTTGGCATAACGTGGGTCATGGCCGGGGAAGCGCTCATCGGCACGATCCAGCTCTGGCGGGGTAACCGCAAAACCGCGACGCCACTGCTTAACCTGCTCGTCACCATATTTGTTGGCGGTTTCCGCTTTATCCAGACCCTGCAGCGCACCGTAGTGACGCTCGTTCAGACGCCAGGATTTTTCAACCGGCAGCCAGACCTGATCCACTTCGTCCAGGATGTTCCACAGCGTATGAATGGCACGTTTCAGCACGGAGGTATAAGCGAAATCGAAGGTAAAGCCCTCTTTTTTCAGCAGCTGACCTGCGGCTTTTGCTTCGGTACGGCCTTTATCGGAGAGGTCCACATCGTACCAACCGGTAAAGCGGTTTTCATTATTCCACTGGCTTTCGCCGTGACGTACCAGAACCAGCTTAGTTACAGCCATAGCTTAACTCCTTAATAATCTGACGTTTCTATGATAATGGTAAACCGGAAATTGCTCGTCACACCCTGGCGGCAATTTTACAGGCCATTACCATAACGGAAATCTGCGCACCGCGTAAGCCTGTGACGACGCTGATGCGCGTTTTTCATGCGCTGTATCAAACCGCCGTCAGGCGGTAGCGCGTCACCGACTGATACGATTCACCCGGTTTCAGCCAGCAGTCAGGCTGCGGCCACTCCGGATGATTTGGCGAGTCAGGCAGAAACTCGCTCTCCAGTGCGATGCCCTGAAACGCAGTATAGACGCCCTGCTCACGAGCCGGAGTCCCTTGCAGATAATTGCCGGTGTAAAATTGCAGCGCGGGCGCCGAGGTAAATACGGTGAGCTGCAGCTGACCATCCTCAGACCAGAGTTCAGCCGCAGGCTGAGCCTCATCATGGCGGCTGAGTAAAAAAGCGTGGTCATAGCCCTTCACGGCACGCTGATCCTCATCCTGCAGGAACTCTGCTGCCACAGTTTTTGGCTGACGGAAATCAAAGCTGGTACCTGCCACCTCTTTGAGCGCAGCATTAGGGATCCCTTCGCTGTCGACGGGCAGATAGCGATCTGCATGCAGCTGAAGTTTATGACCGCGCGCATCGCCATGCTGCGCATCAAGGTTGAAGTAGGCATGATTGGTGAGATTAACCGGACAGGCCCGATCGCAAGTGGCGTGATACTGAATGGTGAGCGTGTTGTCATCTTCCAGACGATAGAGCAGGGTAACCAGCAGGTTGCCCGGATAGCCCTGATCGTCATCTGACGAGTCCAGCTGGTACTCCACCTCCTGTTCTGCCTGACGCACAATCTGCCAGCGACGGTTGTGGAATCCCTGCGGGCCGCCGTGCAGCTGATGCGGCCCTTGATTGGCGGCCAGCGTCCAGGTTTTGCCTTCCCGGCTGAAGGTGGCGTTAGCGATGCGGTTGGCATAGCGTCCTACGGTCGCCCCCAGGTAGGCCGTCTGCTTCAGGTAATCTGCGGGCGTGGCGCAGCCCAGAAGGGCTTCACGGACGTGTCCATCTTTCATCGGCACGCGCGCGGAGAGCCAGGTGGCGCCCCAGTCCATAAACGTTACCACCATGCCGCCCGCGTTGCGCAGCGTGGTGAGGTGCCACGGCTGGCCGTCAGGCGCATGGGAAGTTTGTTCTGTCAGCACAGGCCTGCTCCTTCTGATGCTTTGCAGACGTAAAACGTCTCTTTGATGCCCGATTTAGCTTCATACTGCTCAACCACGGCCGCTTTGACTTGCTCGACCAGATCCAGCGGCATCAGCGCCACCACGCAACCGCCGAAACCGCCACCGGTCATGCGCACGCCGCCGCGATCGCCCAGAGTCGCTTTGACGATATCAACCAGCGTATCCACAGGGGGAACGGTGATTTCAAAATCGTCACGCATTGAAGCGTGCGACTCCGCCATCAATACCGCCATTCTGGCCAGATCGCCTTTTGCCAGCACGTCGGCGGCTTCCAGCGTACGGGCATTCTCGGTGAGCACGTGGCGCACGCGTTTCGCCACCATCGGATCCAGGCTCGCTTCCTGAGCCTGGAACTGCTCAAGCTTCACGTCACGCAGAGAGGTCTGACCGAAGAACTTAGCGCCCGCTTCGCACTGTTCGCGACGGACGTTGTACTCGCTGCCGACCAGACTGCGGCGGAAGTTAGTATTGATGATCACCACCGCAATATCTTCCGGCATCGGCACGGGGCGCGTGCCCAGCGTGCGGCAGTCCAGCAGCATGGCGTGATCTTTTTTGCCCAGCGCGGAAATCAGCTGATCCATAATGCCGCAGTTACAGCCGACAAACTGGTTCTCCGCTTCCTGACCGTTGACCGCAATCTCCGCGCCCTCTAACGGCAGCTGATAGAGCTGCTGGAACACGGTACCTACCGCCACTTCCAGTGAAGCAGAGGAGCTGAGGCCGGCACCCTGCGGCACGTCTCCGGCGATAACCATATCTACGCCGCCAAAGTCCTGATTACGCTTCAGCAGGTGCTTAACCACGCCGCGCACATAATTGGCCCACATCTGATCCTTCAGCGGTTCAATCGGCTCATCAAGCGAGAAAATATCCTGCTGATTATCGTAATCTGCCGCGATAACGCGAACCTGACGGTCGTCACGTCTGGCACAGGCGATAACCGTCTGATAGTCGATAGCGCAGGGGAGAACAAACCCGTCATTGTAATCGGTATGTTCACCAATCAGATTGACGCGGCCTGGCGCCTGAATGGTGTGGTCGGCGGCGTAGCCAAAAGCGTCGCTGAAAATCTGGTGGGTCAGAGTCTGTAAGGTCATTGTTATGCTCCCGTCTCGCGGAAATGAATATCACTGACGGAACGCAGGCGTTCAGCTGCCTGTTCCGCGGTTAAGTCGCGCTGGGTTTCTGCCAGCATCTCATAGCCCACCATAAATTTTCGCACCGTGGCGGAACGCAACAGCGGCGGATAGAAGTGAGCGTGCAGTTGCCAGTGGTCGTTGGCTTCACCATTAAACGGCGCGCCATGCCAGCCCATGGAGTAGGGGAAGGAGCACTGGAACAGGTTGTCATAACGGCTGGTGAGTTTTTTCAGCGCCAGCGCCAGATCGACGCGTTGGGCATCACTCAAATCGACCAGACGTTTGATATGCGCCTTCGGCAGCAGCAGCGTTTCAAACGGCCAGGCCGCCCACCACGGCACCACGGCCAGCCAGTGTTCAGTTTCCACCACGGTACGGCTGCCATCTTTCAGCTCGCGGGCGGTGTAATCCACCAGCATCGGCGAGCCGTGCTGCGCAAAATAATCGCGCTGCAGATCGTCTTCGCGTTGGGCTTCGTTTGGCAGGAAGCTGTTGGCCCAGACCTGGCCATGCGGATGCGGGTTAGAGCAGCCCATCGCCGCGCCTTTGTTCTCGAAAACCTGCACCCAGGGATAGTGCTGACCCAAATCGGCGGTCTGTTCCTGCCAGGTGCGTACTACCTGCTCCAGATTGGAGAGCGTCAGCTCCGGCAGCGTTTTACTGTGATCGGGCGAGAAGCAGATAACCCGGCTGGTGCCGCGGGCGCTCTCGCAGCGCATCAGAATATCTTCACTTTCTGGCGCGTCTGGCGTGTCGGTCATCAGCGCGGCAAAGTCGTTGGTAAAAACGTAGGTATTGGTGTAATCGGGGTTCTTATCACCGGTCACGCGGGTGTTGCCAGGACAAAGGAAGCAGTCCGGGTCGTGAGCGGGCAGTTTTTCCTGGGAAGCGGTCTCCTGCGCGCCTTGCCACGGGCGTTTAGCGCGGTGAGGAGAGACCAGAATCCACTGATCGGACAGTGGGTTATAGCGGCGATGCGGGTGATCGACCGGATTAAATTTTTGCATGTTGAGTCCTGATAACCTTCTTTATGCGTCGATAGCCTTAAAGAAAAATAGCACAGCGCGGGAGAATAAAGCGTGATCAAGTCTGGATAAATGGAATCGTTTACACAAGCTGAATAATCCGAACTCTCAGTAAAGATGGCAAAAAAATCCATGCCTGAATAACGGGAACGATATTTTAGTGGTAGCGGTTACATGAAAAAAGTCCGGCCGGAGTGGGGGTGGCGCGGTTTATCGGCAGCCAGGGGTAACAGGCAGGAGAAAAGAATTTTCAGAAAAGGGCGAAATGGCGGCCAGCGCTGTTTTCTGGCCGCCCGGTTATCAGCGCGCTTCCTGAGTCAGCGCCTCACTCTGGTAGCGATAGCTCTCGCCGTCAGAGAGAAAGGTCAGGCGATGCGTGATGCAGTGCGGCGCATCTTCTGCATGATGCGAAACAAACAGCAGTTGCGTTTCGCCTTCCGCAATCAGCACATCGATAAAGCGGCGCACCAGCTGGCGGTTGATCGGATCCAGCCCCTGTAACGGCTCGTCAAGGATCAGCAGCGCCGGATGTTTTACCAGCGCGCGGGCAATCAGCACCAGCCGCTGCTGGCCCCAGGAGAGACCATGAAACGGCGCTTCCGCCAGCTTTTCCATGCCCAACAGCTGCAGCCACTGCCGGGCCAGCGACTGCTGCCGATCCGATACCGCCTGATAGATGCCGATTGAGTCGAAGTAGCCGGAGAGGATCACGTTGCGCACGCTGCTGCTGACGCGGTAATCCAGATGCAGGCTGCTGCTGACATAGCCAATATGCTGTTTGATATCCCAGATAGTTTCACCGCTGCCGCGTCGGCGGCCAAACAGCGTTAAATCGTTGCTGTAGCCCTGCGGATGATCGCCGGTCACCAGACTCAGCAGCGTGGATTTACCGGCGCCGTTTGGCCCGATAATCTGCCAGTGCTGGCCCGGCTTCACTTCCCAGCTGAGGTGATTGAGAATGGGTTTCTCATTGTAGGAGACCACGCCGTCGCGCAGCACGATAAGCGAGGCATCTGCGGCCAGCTGCGGCTTGAGCGAGGCATCGTCAGGCTCGGGAAGCGTCATGCCGGTAAGCTGTTCGCTGTGGGCCAGTTGCGCTACCAGCGCCTCTGCAAGGATCGCTTTGCGCGGCCCAACATGCGTCAGCGTGCATTCAGCCAGTACGCCAACGTTGTCGATAAAGTCAGGGATATCATCAAAGCGGTTCAGCACCAGCACCAGGGTGCAGTTCTGCTGGTGAAGCTCCGCCAGCACCTGGGCAAGGTTCGCGCGTGAGGCGACGTCCAGTCCATCAAAGGGTTCATCCAGCACCAGCAAATCGGGCTGTGCCATCAGCGTCTGGCACAGCAGTGTTTTACGGGTTTCGCCGGTAGAGAGATATTTAAAACGGCGATCCAGCAGGCGGGTGATGCCAAACAGCGCCGCCAGCTGCTGGCAACGTTCAGGATCGACCGTTTCTTCCTGAATGATGTCGGCAGTGGTGCGGCCTGTATCCTCTTCGCCGGGGCTGAGCAGGTCGGTATTATTTCGTTCCCACTCCTGCGCCACCAGCTTTTGCAGCTGTTCCAGCGAAAGACGCACCGGACGAACGAAGCTGCTGCTCAGCTCGCCTTTAGCCTTTTTCAGTTCGCCCGCCAGCACGCGAGCCAGAGAGGATTTACCGCTGCCGTTGGCACCGACAAAAGCCCAGCTTTCGCCAGCCTGCAGAGTCAGGTCATCAAGGGTAAGGGTTCGGGTATCGCTAAGGTGAAACGTGCCTTGCGAAATATGCAACGTTGCCATTTTTCATTCCATTTTTTGCACTGTACCGAAACTATTAAACCCTGACGTGCTGGTTGTCAAATCAGGCGGTGAGATTCAGAGCAGCGTGGCGATAATGACTTTATCGGCGTTGAAATGTGCTGTCACCGCCATGCCCTGCTCGAGCTGTTGTTCACTGACCCGTTCATTGGGCAGGGTGGCGCACAGCGTTTCTCCGCCGGGCAGGGCGACCAGTACCTCACTCTGCGTCTCGCCTTTTTCGATCTGGCTGACAGTACCGCCAAGCTGATTCTCCGCCTCTGAAGGGTGGGGAGTGACATCAATCCACGGCGCTTTGATCAGCACCAGCACCTCTTTGCCGCTGGTCAGCGCCAGCCGGTTAGCGCTGGTTTCGGTCACCGCGGCCTTAATCCTGGTGCTGCCGTCGGCCAGCAAAACCTCAACGTGCTGCACTACAGCCTGCGTGTCGCGTTCGCTAACGGTGCCAAAGAGCTGATTACGCGCGCTGGTTTGCAGCGAGAAGCGGGCAATTGCCCCGAGCAAGCTGCCCAGCGGGACCTCATCCTGGAGCACATCAAACGCTTTCTGCTGAATCTGTTCCAGCAGCGCAAACAGCTGGATCAGACGCTCGCCATAGGGGGTGACCTGCGCACCGCCGCCGCCTTTGCCGCCGGTGGCCCGTTCCACCAGGGTGCGGTCCGCCAGGGTGTTCATTTCGTTAATCGCATCCCAGGCGCTTTTATAGCTGATACCGGCCAGTTTGGCGCCCTGGCTGATTGAGCCAGTCTGCTGCACCTGCTTAAGCAGTTCGATACGTCTTGGGTCTGCAAACAGCCGCTGTTGTAGTTTCAGGATCAGGGAAAGTTCAGCCTGCATAGTCGCGCTCGCTCCGGCAAGAATAGGAATAGGGGGAAGTGTACACCTTTGTGCCTGCCGGGCGTAAAAACAGGTAAAACGCACAAAAAGGGCAGTGCACTTTTTTCCGCTGTAGATACAATGGTTTTTTTCCAGCTCATCAATGGAGGCTCCTATGATGGAATTACTTATTGGTCTGGGTGAAGCTATCCTGATGGTTCCTGTGGTGATGGCGATTATCCTTGGCCTGATTTACGGTCTGGGTGAAGTGTTCAACGTGATTTCCAAAATTGGTCATTCGAAAGAGCAACCAGCAAAAACCCGTCAGTAATCTCTTCTGCTACGCCCGGCGCCTGCCGGGCGTACGTTTTTTTCTTCCCCGCTTAACTTTTTCCCGCTTTGTGCCGATAAACTTCATGACAGGGTAACTAAAATCGTTATATTACAACCTACATAACGAACCTCTGGAGAAGACCATGTCTGTACCATTACGTCATATATTTGTGGCCGCTACGCTTTCATGCCTGGCGGGGCAGGCGACCGCCGCAGAGAAGATTACCGTGTTTGCTGCCGCCTCCCTGACTAATGCCCTGCAGGAGATCGCCGACCAGTATCAGCAGGGCAAAGAGGTGAAGATTGTCTCTTCCTTCGCCTCCTCTTCCACATTAGCTCGTCAGCTAGAGCAGGGCGCGCCCGCAGATCTGTTTATCTCTGCGGATCAGCAGTGGATGGATTACGCCGCACAGAAGAAAACTATCGATGAAGCCAGCCGTTTTACCCTGTTGGGCAACGAGCTGGTGCTGGTGGCGCCAACAGAAAGCAAGCCGCAGCAGGTGACCCTCTCTGAAAATACCGACTGGAAAAGCCTGCTGAAAGGGCAGCGTTTGTCGGTGGGCGATCCCGACCACGTTCCGGCCGGTATCTACGCCAAAGAGGCGTTACAGAAGCTGGGTGCCTGGGATACCCTCTCTTCGCAGCTTGCGCCGGGAAACAGCGTGCGCGTTGCCCTGGCGCTGGTAGAGCGTAACGAAGCGCCTTATGGCATCGTTTACGGCTCTGATGCCATTGCCAGTAAAAAAGTCACGGTAGTGGGTACCTTCCCGGAGAAGAGCCACAAGCCGGTTGAATACCCGATGGCGATGGTGAAAGATCATAATTCTGCCACCGTCACCGCCTTCTATAACTACCTGAAAGGGCCGGAAGCTGCGGCCGTGTTCAAACGATATGGATTTACGCCTGAATCATGATCCTCAGTGACCCCGAATGGCAGGCCGTAGCACTCAGCCTGAAAGTCGCCTCGGTGGCGGTTCTCTTTAGTCTGCCCTTCGGGATCCTGATGGCCTGGGTATTAGTGCGCTGCCGTTTTCCCGGCAAAACCGTGCTGGACAGTGTGATCCATCTGCCGCTGGTGCTGCCGCCAGTGGTGGTGGGCTACCTGTTGCTGACCAGTTTTGGCCGTCGCGGTTTTATTGGTGAATACCTTTACGACTGGTTCGGTTTTACCTTCGCTTTTAGCTGGCGCGGCGCGGCGCTCGCTTCAGCAGTTATCGCCTTCCCACTGATGGTCAGAGCGATACGGCTGGCGCTGGAAGGCGTCGACAGCAAACTGGAGCTGGCTGCCCGCACGCTGGGCGCGGGTCGCTGGCGAGTCTTCTTCACCATCACGCTGCCGCTGACGCTGCCCGGCATCATTGCCGGAACCGTGCTCGCCTTCGCCCGCTCGCTGGGGGAGTTTGGCGCAACCATCACCTTTGTTTCCAATATACCGGGTGAAACCCGAACGCTGCCCTCTGCGATGTACACCCTGATTGAAACGCCCGGCGCGGAAGGCGCAGCGGCACGCCTCTGTGTGATAGCCATTGTGCTGGCGCTCTGTTCACTGCTGATCTCTGAATGGCTGGCCCGCTGGGGCCGGAAACGGCTGGGGTTATAATGCTGGAACTTAATTTTACGCAGCAGCTTGGCGACCACAAGCTGACTCTGAATGCACAGCTTCCCGCCAGAGGTATCACCGCGATTTTTGGCGTTTCCGGCGCGGGTAAGAGCTCGCTGATTAATGCTATTGGCGGACTGACAACACCGCAGCAGGGGAGTATTAAGCTTAATGGCCGGGTGCTGAGCGATGCGGAAAACGCCGTCTACCTTCCGCCGGAAAAGCGCCGGGTCGGCTATGTATTTCAGGATGCGCGACTGTTTCCCCATTATCGCGTCCGCGGTAATCTTGAATATGGCATGGCAAAAAGCATGCGTGCCGAATTTGAGACGCTGGTGAAATTGCTGGGCATCGAAGCGCTGCTGACGCGTTTTCCCGCCTCGTTATCCGGCGGTGAAAAGCAGCGGGTGGCGATTGGGCGCGCCTTGCTGACGGCGCCGGAAATCCTGCTGATGGACGAGCCGCTGGCCTCGCTGGATCTGCCCCGCAAGCGTGAGCTGCTGCCTTACCTGCAGAAGCTGGCAAAAACGGTGGATGTGCCCATTCTCTATGTCAGCCACAGCCTGGAGGAGATCCTTCAGCTGGCGGACAACGTGCTGGTGCTGGACAACGGCAGCGTGAAAGCGTTGGGCACAGTTGAAAAAGTGTGGGCCAGCAGCGCAATGCGGCCCTGGCTGCCGCGAGCGGATCAGAGCAGCGTGATGCGGGTTCAGGTGCTTGAGCACCATCCGCACTATGCGATGACCGCGCTTTCGCTGGGCGATCAGCATATCTGGGTCAGCCGGGTGGATGCTCCGCCCAAAACGCCGCTGCGCCTGCGCATTCAGTCCGCTGACGTGTCGCTGGTGCTTCAGCCGCCGGTCAACAGCAGCATTCGCAACGTGGTGCCAGCCCAAGTAGCGGAACTGCTGGAGATAGAGGATCAGATAGAGGTGAAGCTGATGGTAGGGCAGAGCGAGCTGTGGGCGCGGATCACCCCCTGGGCTCGCGATGAGCTGATGATTAAACCGGGCATGTGGCTCTATGCCCAGATCAAAAGCGTATCAATTATCGCCTCATCTTATAACGCCATAAGGTAGAGGCTTTGCAGCGGCTGCAGGGAAGCGGCTACAGGAACACTTTTCGCAGCGGCTACCCTTACGCTGCTTTGCAGCCGCTAAGCGAGTGACAACTTTCACTGCTTTAGTTTACAGCACTTCCCGGTAGATAGTTTCCGCAATACCTGGCTCAAGATTGGTGCCGATCACGCGGCCTGCGCGGGCTTTGATCGCCTCATCGGCATTGCCCATCGCCACGCCAAGACCTACCGTTTCCAGCATGCTGAGGTCGTTGTAGTTATCGCCAAAGGCCAGCACGTCGCTCATCTGATACCCTTCCGAGGCTACCCACTGCGCAAGGCGTTTGCCCTTGCTGTTGCCTGCTTTGGCAATATCGACCTGATCGTGCCAGGACCATTCGCACGCCAGCCCCATCTCCTGCTCAACGCGATCGGCAAACTGCTGTAACGCACGGGTGTCAGGATGGGAGAGCGCAAACTTCCAGATCGACTCCGCGTCACGGGCGGCCTGTGCCAGACTGTCGACTTTAGTGAATACCGGACGCTGATGCTCAGGCAGGGAGAGGCCCCAGTTGATGGTGCGCGTGACATGGCCCGTTTCGGTCTGGTAGAGCATGGCGTTATCAACATAGAGCAGACCGTGGATCGCCGCTTCATCCAGCATCTCAATCACCCGCAGCGCCTGATCTTTCGGCAGCGGATCGGACTGCAGGACCTTTTTTGCTTGATAATCATACAAGTAGGTGCCGTTACAGCAGATTGCAGGTGTATCTAACGCCAGCGCCTGATAAAAAGGATGGATAGCAACATGATGACGACCGGTGACGATAGCCACCTTCACGCCCGCCTGCTGAGCCTTTTTCAGGGCTTCCAGCGACTCAGGAAGAATGGTTTTTTGCGGCGTTAACAGGGTGCCGTCCAGGTCCAAAGCGATGATGCGATAACTCATAAACAGTTCCGGAAGTGGCTAAACAAGAGCCAGTGAGTGTACACCCTGTGACGAGGTTAACAAAACCAGACGCCACAAAACTCCCCCCGCGGGAGGGAAAAACACGCTACGCTTTGCCACAGGCCAGCTTACCCAGTAAAAGGAGAATTCATGAAACAAGTCGTTTATACCGCCAGCCCGGAGAGCCAGCAGATCCACGCCTGGCAGTTAGCCGATGACGGCACCCTGACCCTGCTGCAGGTAGTGGACGCGCCGGGCCAGGTGCAGCCGATGGTTGTCAGCCCGGACAAAGGTTTTCTCTATGTGGGCGTGCGCCCGGACTTCCGCGTAGTCGCTTATCAGATTGATAGTGAGGGTAAGCTCACCGAGGCCGGCCAGGCTTCGCTGCCGGGCAGCCCGACGCACATCTCTACCGATCGCCAGGGTCGCTTTATCTTTGTCGGCTCCTATAACGATGCCTGCGTCAGCGTCACCCCCATTGGTGCCGACGGTCTGCCGGGCGAGCCGCTGCAGGTCATTGACGGTATGGATGGCTGCCACTCCGCCAATATCGACCTCAGCAATCAGACGCTGTTTGTTCCGGCCCTGAAGCAGGACCGCATCTGCCTGTTTGATCTGCAGGAAAACGGCCAGCTGCTGCCGCACAAACAGGCGCAGGTCACCACCGTTGAAGGCGCAGGCCCGCGTCATATGGTGTTCCACCCCAATCAGCAATATGCCTATTGCATCAATGAGCTGGACAGCACCGTGGACGTGTGGAAGTTGAATAACGCCCATGGCGAAGTGGAGCGGGTTCAGAGCCTGGACATGATGCCGTCTGGCTTCAGTGAAACGCGCTGGGCGGCGGATATCCATCTGACGCCAGATGGTCGCTTCCTTTACAGCTGCGACCGCACCGCCAGCATTCTCACCGTGTTCAGCGTGAGCGAGGATGGCGCCGTGCTGGCTGTTGAAGGGCATCAGCCTACCGAAACGCAGCCGCGCGGATTCAATATCGATAATACTGGCCGCTATGTGGTCGCGGCGGGGCAGAAATCGCATCACATTGAAGTGTACAAAATTGGTGAAGATCGCGGATTACTGCAGCCGCTGGCGCGTTACGCCGTAGGGCAGGGGCCTATGTGGGTGGTTATCACTCAGCTGTAACTCACTGGCCACAGAAAAGGGGCGAAAATTCGCCCCTTAATTAATTCAGCATTCCGGTAAAAGCCCGCCAGTCAGCTTAACGTCACAACAGCTGGCAATGCCTTTCTCAGCTCCGCTCCGTTATGCCCCTCAGCGTTTAAGTTAGCTATAGATCGCCGTGATTGAGGCACTACCTAACTGATGGAAATGCACGTTAAAGCCAAGATAAGCGCCGCTGGCACTCTCATCCACTTCCAGGGCGTCCACGTCAATGGCATACACGGTAAAAATATAACGGTGGCTTTCGCCTTTCGGAGGCGCTGCGCCGCCGTAGCCGCTGTTGCCAAAGTCCGTACGTGTTTGTACCGCGCCGGCAGGCAAATCAGCTACGCCGGAGCCTGCACCCTGCGGAAGTACGCGGGTATCAGCAGACAAATTAGCCACGCCCCAGTGCCACCAGCCCGAGCCGGTCGGCGCATCGGGATCGTAGCAGGTCACCACAAAGCTTTTGGTGCCCGCAGGGACATCATCCCACGCCAGATGCGGGGAGAGGTTATCACCCTGGTAACCCATGCCGTTGAATACATGGCGCTCCGGGAGCTTATCGCCATCGTTAAAATCCTGGCTAAACAGTTTCATTCCACCTCCTGGTGTTATCGGTGCAGCAATTTCAGCAGCTCTTCGGCTGCGGCGGCTGAGGATGCGGGATTCTGCCCGGTGACCAGATGACCATCCGTCAGCGTATAAACGCCCCAGTCACTGGTTTTTTCATAGTTGGCACCCAGCGATCTGAGGACATCTTCAACCAGAAAAGGTACCACATTCGTCAGGCCCACGGCTTCCTCTTCCGTGTTGCTGAAGCCGGTTACGCGCTTGCCCGCCACCAATGGCGTCCCGTCCGGCTTTTTCACATGCCGGAGCACGCCCGGCGCATGGCAAACGGCCCCAACCGGCTTGCCGTTGGCGTAGAAGTTTTCAATCAGATCGATGCTGACGCGCTCTTCGGCCAGATCCCACAGCGGACCGTGTCCGCCGGCATAAAACACCGCATCGAAGTGAGTACTGTCGATATTCTCCAGCTGCTGCGTATTGGCTAACGCCTGCTGAGCCGCAATATCCTGGCGGAAACGCTCTGTGTCAGAAGTTTGCGCGTCCGGCTCGTCGCTTTTCGGATCCAACGGCGGCTGGCCGCCGGCAGGAGAAGCGAGCACCACATTGATGCCCGCATCGCGGAACACATAGTAAGGGGCGGCAAACTCTTCCAGCCAGAACCCCGTTTTCTTACCGGTCTCGCCCAGACGATCGTGCGAGGTTAATACCATTAACAGTTTCATTTCCAGGGCTCCTTCAGGGGTTATCGCCCGCAACCCGAATCAATACCTTGCCGAAGTTATTTCCCTCCAGCATGCCGATAAAGGTTTCTGGCGCATTATCCAGTCCATCCACCACATCCTCCCGGAAGACGAAGCGCTCCTGCTCCACCCACTGGCTCATCTGACTGAAGAACTCTTCAAAACGGTGACCGTAATCCTGGGTGATGATAAAGCCTTGCACCCGCAGGCGCTTACGCAATATCGCACTCTGGAACTGCGGCAGCATGTCCGGCCCGCTTGCGGCTTCCGTACTGTTGTAATCAGCTATCAGCCCACAGACCGGAATGCGGCCTTTGGTGTTCATCAGCGGCAGAACGGCGTTGAAAACTTTGCCGCCAACGCTTTCGAAATAGACATCAATCCCGTCACGGCAATAGCGCTTAAGGGATTCGGCCAGATCGTCAGAACGGTGATCGAGACAGCGGTCAAAGCCTAATACCTCTTCGGCATAGCGGCATTTCTCTTCCCCACCGGCAATCCCTACCACATAACAGCCCTTGAGTTTGGCAATCTGACCCACCATTGAACCCACGGCTCCGGTAGCGGCGGCGACCACCACGGTCTCACCCGGCTGCGGATTACCGATATCCAGCAGGCCCATATAAGCGGTGAAGCCGGTCATGCCGAGCAGGCCCAGCGCCCAGGAGGGGTGCTTTAACACCGGCCCGGTGAGCTTAAAGAGATCTTTGCCGTCGGAGAGGGCGAAATCCTGCCAGCCGCTCTGGCTGACTACCCAGTCGCCGGGCGCGTAATCCTGATTATTGGACTGCTCAACCACCGCCACCGTGCCCGCGCCCATCACGTCATTAACGGCGATGGGAGGAACATAGGAGGGCGCATCGCTCATTCGTCCGCGCATATAGGGGTCCAGCGACAGCCAGACGGTGCGCAGTAAAACCTCGCCCTCCCCGGGTACGGGAACATGCTGTGATTCAAGACGAAAGTTGGCTTCAGTTGGCGCACCATGCGGGCGCGAGGCCAGCACAATCCGGCGATTTGTCTGTTTATCTTGCGGCATAAATAATCTCCTTTACGGTTTGGCACCGTAAAAGCGTAGTGCATCAGGGCATTCGCTGCTTTGTAGCGCTTCTCAGCACAGAGAAAATCAGGCATTGGTTGAAGCTCCCGTCCGGTCAAAAGTAGAGACCGGAGGGGCTGAAGAGGTTAAGCGCCGAGATAGAGTTCAGGGCGATCCAGCGCGGCGGCAATGGCAACGGTGAGCTGCGTCAGCGCCTCAGGCTTGATGATGTAAGGCGGCATCAGGTAGATAAGTTTGCCGAAGGGGCGGATCCAGACGCCACGCTCAACAAAGAAGGCCTGCAGGGCGGCCATATTTACCGGCCGGTGCGTTTCAATCACGCCGATGGTGCCAAGCACGCGCGCGTTCGCTACTTCCGGCATCGCCTGCAACGGCAGCAGGGCGGCCTTCAGCTGCGTCTCGATCGCGGAAACCTGCTGCTGCCACTGATTCTCCTGCAAAATGGCCAGGCTTTCGCTGGCAACGGCGCAGGCCAGCGGATTACCCATAAACGTCGGGCCGTGCATAAAGCAGCCCGCCTCGCCGTTGCTGATGGTATGGGCGACTTCGCGGGTGGTCAGCGTCGCTGAAAGCGTCATAGTGCCGCCCGTCAACGCTTTGCCAACGCAGAGAATATCGGGCGAAATACCCGCATGCTCACAGGCAAAGAGTTTGCCGGTGCGGCCAAAGCCGGTGGCGATTTCATCGGCTATCAGCAGCACATTGTGGCGATCGCACAGCTCGCGCACGCGTTGCAGATAGCGTGGATGATAAAAGCGCATCCCGCCTGCGCCCTGCACAATCGGCTCCAGGATCACCGCGGCCACTTCCCCGGCGTGCAGCTGGATCAGCCGTTCAAAGTCATCCGCATCGCTATCCTGCCACTCATCACTGAAGCCACAGGCTGGCGCTGCGGCAAACAGATGGGAAGGCAGATAGCCCTGATAGAGACTGTGCATAGAGTTTTGCGGATCGCAGACCGACATCGCCGCAAAGGTATCGCCATGATAGCCGTTACGCAGCGTAAGAAAGCGCTGACGGCGCTCGCCTCTCGCCTGCCAGTATTGCAGCGCCATTTTCATCGAAACTTCCACCGCTACCGAACCGGAGTCGGCCAAGAAAACCGACTCCAGCCCGGCTGGGGTCATCTCTACCAGTTTGCGGCACAGCGCCACGGCGGAAGGGTGGGTGATGCCGCCAAACATCACGTGGGACATCTGTTCAATCTGCGCAGTCATCGCCCGGTTAAGGCGCGGATGGTTGTAACCGTGGATCGCCGCCCACCAGGAGGACATGCCATCAACCAGCTTGCGACCGTCGGCCAGCTGCAGAGAGGTCTGATGTGCGGCCACCACGGGATAGACCGGCAGCGGCTGGCTCATGGAGGTATAGGGGTGCCAGATATGGTCACGGTCAAAGGCGAGATCGGCAGGGGTCATAAATAACTTGTAAACCAAATTTAAAAAAATTAGTTTACAAGTATAACCAGGCAGAGCCGGATCACCACACCCTTTTTTGGAGCAAGCAATGGCAAATCGTTGGACTATTTCTCAGGCACAGGCCCTCTTTGATAAGCCTTTTTTAGAGCTGATGTTTGAAGCGCAGCAGGTTCACCGCCAACATTTTGATCCCCGTCAGGTACAGGTCAGCACGCTGCTCTCGATCAAAACCGGGGCCTGCCCGGAAGACTGCAAATATTGCCCGCAGAGTTCACGCTACAAAACCGGGCTGGCTTCCGAGCGCCTGATGGAAGTTGAGGAGGTACTCAGCTCGGCACGCAAGGCAAAAGCCGCCGGTTCAGATCGCTTCTGCATGGGGGCGGCCTGGAAAAACCCGCACGAGCGCGATATGCCCTATCTTGAGCAGATGGTGAAAGGGGTGCGTGAGATGGGGCTGGAAACCTGCATGACGCTGGGGACGCTTAGCGACGAACAGGCACAACGCCTGGCGCAGGCCGGGCTGGATTACTACAACCACAACCTCGACACCTCGCCGGAATTCTACGGTAGCGTCATCACCACCCGTAGCTACCAGGAGCGCCTGGATACGCTGGGCAAAGTGCGTGATGCCGGTATCAAAGTCTGTTCAGGCGGCATCGTTGGCCTGGGCGAGAGCGTTAACGATCGCGCCGGGCTGCTGGTGCAGCTGGCTAACCTCCCTGTGCCGCCTGAGAGCGTGCCGATCAACATGCTGGTAAAAGTCAAAGGCACGCCGATGGCCGATAACGATGATGTCGATCCGTTCGACTTTATCCGTACCATCGCCGTGGCGCGCATCATGATGCCTTCTTCGCACGTTCGTCTCTCTGCCGGACGCGAACAGATGAGCGAGCAGACTCAGGCGATGTGCTTTATGGCCGGAGCCAACTCGATCTTCTACGGCTGCAAGCTGCTGACCACGCCAAATCCGGAAGAAGACAAAGATTTGCAGCTGTTCCGTAAGCTGGGACTGAACCCACGCCATACCACCACCGAGGCGGGGGATAACGAGCAGCAGCAGGCGCTGGCCGGACAGCTACTGAATGCCGATACCGAACAATTCTACAACGCGGCACTGTAAATGAGCTGGCAGCAACGGCTGACCCAGGCGCTGAATGCGCGCCGGGAAAAAGGGCAGTTTCGCCAGCGCAGAGTGAATCAGCAAAGCGATGCGCGAACCCTGCAAATTGACGGCAGGCGCTATCTGAATTTCTCCGCCAATGATTATCTTGGACTGAGCCATGAACCGACTATCAAATACGCCTGGCAGCAGGGCGCTGAACGGTATGGCGTGGGCGCTGGTGGTTCCGGGCATGTGACCGGCTATCATGCGGTGCAGGCGGAGTTTGAACAGCGGCTGGCTGCGTGGCTCGGCTATTCCCGTGCGCTGCTGTTTATCTCCGGCTTTGCGGCAAATCAGGCGGTTATTACGGCAATGCCTGGCAAAACAGACCGGATCCTTGCTGATAAGCTTGCTCACGCTTCCCTGCTTGAAGCCGCCTCGCTGAGTCCCGCCACGCTGCGTCGTTTTAGCCACAATCAGCCCGCCTCACTAAGCAGGCTGCTGGAAAGCGAGACGGAAGGGGAAACCCTGGTCGTCACGGAGGGGGTCTTCAGCATGGACGGTGACAGCGCGCCGCTGGCGGAGCTGCACACGCTCGCTAAGCATCACGGCAGCTGGCTGATGGTGGATGACGCGCACGGCATTGGCACCACCGGCGAGCAGGGGCGCGGCAGCTGCTGGCAGCAACAGGTAAAGCCTGAGCTTTTGGTGGTGACCTTTGGTAAAGCGTTCGGCCTGAGCGGCGCGGCGGTGCTCTGCGATGAGGATACGGCGGATTATCTGTTGCAGTTTGCCCGCCATCTGATTTACAGCACCGCCATGCCTCCGGCTCAGGTTTGCGCGCTTCACGCCGCGCTGACCGCTGTTCAGCAGGGCGATGAACAACGACTGCGCCTGCATCACAACGTGGCACTTTTCCGCGAGGGAGCCAGAGCGCTGGGGCTCGCTCTGCTGCCTTCCGGCACCGCTATCCAGCCGATGATTGTGGGCGATGAACATCAGGCGCTGGCGCTGGCAGAAGCGCTTCGTCTGCAGGGCTGCTGGGTCACCGCTATTCGTCCGCCTACCGTGCCTCCCGGCACCGCCAGGCTGCGCATCACGCTCAGCGCGGCGCATCAGCCGGAAGATATAGAGCGCCTGCTGGAGGGGCTGCATCATGCAAAGCGTTAACAAGCAGGCTGTGGCCCGGGCGTTTGGTCGCGCTGCACAAACCTATAATCAGCATGCTGAACTGCAGCGCCTCAGCGGAGAGCAGCTGGCTGGTTTCGCCCGTCAACGGCAGGGGCAACGCGTGCTGGATGCCGGATGCGGTCCGGGCTGGTTCAGCAAGCGCTGGCGCGAGGCGGGCAATACGGTAACGGCTCTTGATTTATCAGCAGATATGTTGGATCAGGCGCGCTCACTGCAAACGGCGGATAATTATCAGAATGGGGATATTGAAGCGCTGCCGTTCACGGCACCGCAGTTTGATCTCTGCTGGAGCAATCTGGCGGTGCAGTGGTGCAGTGATTTACGGCTGGCCCTGACGGAGCTCTATCGGGTGACGCTTCCCGGCGGCCAGGTGCTGTTTTCAACGCTGTCGGCTGGCTCTTTAAGCGAGCTGACCAAAGCCTGGCAGCCGCTGGATCTGCCGGCGCCTGTGAATAATTTTTTGCCGGTTGAAGCTATTGCGCGGGCCGGCAATCAGCTGCCGCTGAGGCTGAAGCAGGAGATCGTGACGCTGGCCTTTCCCAATGTGCTCAGCGCCCTGCGTTCGCTGAAGGGAATTGGCGCCACGCATCTGCATAGCGGCAGGCGTGAAGGCGGCCTGAACAGAGGGCATTTTCAACAGCTTGAGCAGAACTGGCCGCGCGACAGCCGGGGCTACCTGCTCAGCTATCACCTGGTGTATGGAGTTATGGATCGTGAGTGAACGTTGGTTTATCACCGGAACGGATACGGAAGTAGGAAAAACGGTAGCCAGTACCGCACTGCTGCAGGCTGCCAGAGCGGCGGGTTTTTGCAGCGTGGGTTACAAACCGGTGGCGTCAGGCTGTGACGTTACGCCGGTAGGATTGCGTAACAGCGATGCGCTGGCGCTGCAAAAAAACAGCGTGCTGGCGCTGCCTTATGACCGCATCAATCCCCTCGCTTTCGAAGAGCCCACTTCGCCGCATATTGTCAGTGAAGAAGAGGGCAGACCCATCACCTTTGAACGTCTCTCGGCCGGTCTGGCCGCCCTGACCCAACAGGCGGACTGGGTACTGACTGAAGGCGCCGGAGGCTGGTTTACGCCGCTCTCTGCCACCACAACGTTTGCCGACTGGGTGCAGCAAGAGCAGCTGCCTGTGGTGCTGGTGGTAGGCGTGAAGCTGGGCTGTATCAATCATGCCATGTTGACGGCACAGGCGATACAAGCCAGCGGGCTGCGTCTGGCTGGCTGGATAGCCAATGACATTCAGCCAGCAGGAAAACGGCACCAGGAGTACCTGGCGACGTTAAAACAGCGTTTGCCCGCGCCGATGCTGGGAGAGATCCCCTGGCTGGCTCACGCCGATGAGTTTGACAAGCTTGGGCACTATCTTCGTTTACCGCAGTAATAGCCGCTCAGCAGCCATGTTGATTCCGGGGAGCGCGCCCCCGGAATCGCTCTTATGATACCGTAAGCCAGGTGTTGACCATGCTCTCATCCAGCTGAGCGACTTTGCCATGGGCCACATTGCGCCCGCGATGCAACAGCAGGAAGTAATCCGCCACCTTGCGGATAAAAGAGATGCGTTGTTCAAGCAGCAGAATCGTCAACCCGAAATCATGATTCAGCCGGTGGATCAGATTGCCCATCTCCTCTTCCAGCCACGGCGACATGCCCTCGGTTGGCTCATCCAGAATCAACAGCTTCGGCTGTAACACCAGCGCTCTGGCCAACGCTAACTGCTGCTGCTGGTCCATCTGTAGCTCCCCGCTGCGCTGATGCCGCAAAGAGTAGAGCGCCGGGAACAGGTCATACACCATCTGTGGGATCGCTTTGTGACACTCCAGTCCGGCACCGGCCAGCAGGGCGATCTGTAAATTCTCCTCCACGCTGAGCTGTGAGAAGATTTGCCGTCCCTGCGGCACGTAGCCAATGCCCAGCGCGGCGCGCTGTTCCATCGGTTGCAGCAGCAGATCCTGGGGAGGAAGATTCGCCTCCTGCCAGATCATCGACCCGCTGTTGATAGGCAGATGGCCCATGATGCAGTTGACCAGCGTGGTTTTTCCCATGCCAGGCCGCCCCAGAACCCCGGTACAGGTGCCAGGGGTAAGATCCAGGTCAACATCCCACAAGATGTGATTCTGCCCATAAAATTGGTTGATTGAACGTAAGCTGAGCATCTGACACTCTCCTCCAGACAGTTTTCGATCGCACCTGGTTGCATCCGCTCTACGTCGTGTGGCAAACAGTCGTCAACGTTTCCAGTGAAACGCCTGCGGCTTTGGGCTTCTCGCTCTGGTGTTAAGAAAGCGTGAGGCGGTTACGTTTTCTCTTGCAATTGACAGGCCAATCTGGCGGAAGGCGGGGAAAACGGCGGAGGAGCTGATAATCAGCACCAGTGATTGGTAATAAAAGTTAAATAATTGCCCCAGGTAATATTCCCCTGCACCCACTCGGTGCTGCGTAAGAATCATTTCTGGTGCAACTGCCTGTCTCAGAGGCAATCCCGGGCTGTCATCAAAGTGAAAAAAACGCGGAGAAAAGGGTGGCGGCAATCGGGGATCTATGCTCTTTGCTGGCACCAATCGTGAAGCCACGGACGAAAATAATGCAAAAAAAAATATTTGTGGGGGCAGCGGCAGGGTGATCACGATTTATACACAGCAGACGGGTCGGGCGCTGAAATCAGTTATCCACCATTCCTGTGGATAACCATGTGCATGAGCGTCTGAAAACTTACGCCAGGCGAGAGCGGGCGCGGGTTGAGCACGAAGTGATGCGAAACTCGTCTCTGGGGATAAACTAAATAAAATCAATGCGTTATTTAAAATCAAGCCGCATAAACTTCTGCGATATGATGGCACCCGCATTTTGTCAGTGACGCTTGACAATTGTTAAACTTTCTATCCTCTTGGGGATAACCCTGCCAGGCTGTAGCCAGGAGGACGCTCAGCCATCCTCTGCAGGCAGTGTTGCTCTTCACGCTTCACCATCTTGCAAAATAACTGTAATTATATCCAGTCTTTTTTGCTGGTAAAATCGTTGTGGCAGAGTAAAATTAGGTTTCTGTCCGCGCACTTCATCACCAGGTAGCCATTCAATGAGCAAAGTCTTTAAACTCAACTCCGATTTCAAACCCGCTGGCGACCAGCCCGAGGCGATCCGTCGCCTGGAAGAGGGGCTGGAAGATGGGCTGGCGCATCAGACGCTGCTCGGGGTAACCGGCTCCGGGAAAACCTTTACCGTCGCCAACGTCATTGCCGATCTTAATCGCCCAACCATGGTGCTGGCGCCCAACAAAACGCTGGCCGCGCAGCTCTACGGCGAGATGAAAGAGTTCTTCCCGGAAAACGCGGTGGAATATTTCGTCTCTTATTACGATTACTATCAGCCAGAAGCGTACGTACCCAGCTCAGATACTTTTATCGAGAAAGATGCTTCAGTAAATGAGCATATTGAGCAGATGCGTCTCTCCGCCACCAAAGCGCTGCTGGAAAGGCGGGATGTGATTGTGGTGGCGTCAGTGTCGGCCATTTACGGTCTGGGCGATCCCGATCTCTATCTGAAAATGATGCTGCACCTGACCCGCGGGATGGTTATCGACCAGCGCGCAATCCTGCGCAGGCTCTCTGAACTGCAGTACACCCGTAACGATCAGGCCTTTCAGCGTGGCACCTTCCGCGTGCGCGGAGAGGTGATTGATATCTTCCCGGCAGAGTCAGACGACTATGCGTTGCGCGTGGAGCTGTTTGATGAGGAAGTTGAGCGGTTGTCAATTTTTGACCCGTTAACCGGGCAGATTAGCTCGGTTATTCCGCGCTACACCATCTACCCCAAAACGCACTACGTGACGCCGCGTGAGCGTATTCTCCAGGCGATGGAAGAGATCAAGGTGGAGCTGGCCGATCGGCGCAAAACGTTGATGGAGAATAATAAACTGCTGGAAGAGCAGCGAATTTCTCAGCGCACCCAGTTTGATCTGGAGATGATGAACGAGCTGGGCTACTGCTCCGGGATTGAGAACTACTCGCGCTATCTTTCCGGCCGTGGGCCAGGCGAAGCGCCGCCCACGCTCTTCGACTATCTGCCCGCCGACGGCCTGCTGGTGATTGACGAATCTCACGTTACTATCCCGCAAATTGGCGGCATGTACCGCGGTGACCGCGCGCGTAAAGAGACGCTGGTAGAGTATGGTTTCCGCCTGCCTTCGGCTCTGGATAACCGTCCAATGAAGTTTGAGGAGTTCGAGGGACTGGCACCGCAAACCATTTATGTCTCCGCCACGCCGGGCAACTACGAGCTGGAGAAGTCGGGCGGTGAAGTGATCGATCAGGTAGTTCGTCCTACTGGCCTGCTGGATCCGCTGATTGAAGTGCGCCCGGTGGGCACCCAGGTAGACGATCTGCTGTCGGAGATCCGTAAGCGTGTCGCCATTAACGAGCGCGTGCTGGTGACGGTGCTGACCAAGCGGATGGCAGAGGATCTGACCGAGTATCTGGAAGAGCATGGCGAGCGGGTTCGTTATCTGCACTCTGATATCGATACCGTGGAGCGTGTCGAAATCATCCGTGACCTGCGTCTGGGGAAATTTGATGTGCTGGTAGGGATCAACCTGTTGCGAGAGGGGCTGGATATGCCAGAGGTGTCGCTGGTCGCTATCCTCGATGCCGACAAAGAGGGCTTCCTGCGTTCAGAGCGCTCGCTGATCCAGACCATTGGGCGCGCCGCGCGTAACCTCAACGGTAAGGCGATCCTCTACGGCGATAAAATTACGCCCTCTATGGCGCGGGCTATCAGTGAAACCGAGCGTCGTCGTGAGAAGCAGCAGATCCATAACGAGGAGAACGGCATCGTTCCGCAGGGGCTGAACAAGAAAATCGCCGATATTCTTGAGCTGGGGCAGGGGATCAACAATAAGAGCAAAACGAAAGGTCGCGGCAAGACGCCTCGCGCTATTGTGGAAGATGACGCACCTTATCTCGATCTCTCGCCGAAAGGGCTGCAGAAGAAAATCCATGAGCTGGAGGCCCGTATGCAGGAGCATGCGCAGAATCTGGAGTTTGAAGAGGCGGCTAACGTGCGTGACCAGCTTCATCAGGTACGCGAGCTGTTTATCGCCGCTTCTTAAATAAGGCGTGGATGCCCCTACAGCAAACGGGCGGAAGCTGTTCCGCCCGTGAATATTTTCTGAGTCTGCGGGAAGCTCTTCAGGCGGACTTAATCGCCTGAACTGCATGTTCAATGGCAATATGCAGCAGCTGGCGGTCGTGGCGATATTTAATATCAGCGGCTTCCAGCGGTTCCTGAATAACCACTCTGTCGGTGACGTTGCGGGTATCGACAGAGGGGCCTACCACCACAGCATCAATCACCTTTTTACCGATATATTTTTCCATCATCGCCAGTTTTCCCTCCAGCGTAAGCTGCGCCGTCGCGGGACTCAGCTCCCGGCCTAGGTTGCCGATAAACACCATGGTGGCTGGCGTGCGGCGCAGCGCCTGCGCCATATCAGGCATCAGCAGCACCGGCATCAGACTGGTGTAGAAACTGCCGGGACCAATCAGAATTAAATCCGCTTCGGCCACCGCTTCAATCGCTTCCCGGGTAGCGCTGACGGTAGGGGAAAGCATCAGCTCCTGCGGCGGCTGCTGCATCTGATCGATAGCGGTTTCGCCATAAATCTGGTTGCCTTCGCTGTCGACAGCGACCAGATCCACCGGCTGCTCGGACATCGGGATCAGGAAGGCATCCACTTTGAGCAGATTACGGATCAGATTGATCGCTTCAAAAGGGCGGACGCTGAGATGATCCAGCGCTTTCAGCATCAGGTTTCCCAGATTATGACCTGCCAGCTCGCCGTTGCCGCTGAAGCGATACTCAAACATGGCCGAGGCCACGCTGGGTTCGGCAATCAGCTGATTAAGGCAGTTGCGCATATCGCCCCAGGCGATCCCCCCTTCAGAGCGACGAATGCGTCCGGTAGATCCACCGTTATCTGTAGTGGTGACGATACCGGTCAGCCGGGATCCCAACGGGGAGAGCGCAGACATCACCCGTCCCAGGCCATGTCCGCCGCCCAGTGCCACTACCCTGTCGAGATCGGCTAACGTGCGATTACGCATAAAAATCCTTTGTTTAAGTTTCATTGAGGCGAGGCGCAACGGGCTGCTGAGGCTATTTTAGCGTAATGTGTGACTAAAATACGGCAAAATACGTTATATATCCAAATACATAGCGAAACTCTCTTCTGGCATCCCTCACACATTAGCGCTAGAATTTTCACACCAAGGTTTGCCGATGTGCGGTAAATCACACTTAGCCTTTACCCCTACGTCATCTGATATGGAGTATTGGCCGCAACTTCGAGTTGCCAGGGTGCAGAAAGAAATGCCTGCATCTCCCGCTTTGGAAAGGTGTTCTGGTGTCACAATTTACTGATAACTTCGATCGCAAGTTCTATTACCTGCGTCTGTCGATCACAGACGTCTGCAATTTTCGTTGCAACTACTGTCTGCCTGATGGCTACAAGCCACAGGGCGCCAGCAATAAAAGTTTCCTGTCGCTGGATGAGATCCGCCGCGTTACCCGTGCCTTCGCGGCTGCGGGGACGGAAAAAGTGCGTCTGACGGGCGGAGAACCTTCCCTGCGCCGTGATTTCACTGAGATCATCGCTGCCGTGCGTGAAAACAGTGCTATTCGCCAGCTGGCGGTGACCACCAACGGTTACCGTCTGGCCCGCGACGTAGCGCAGTGGCGCGAAGCGGGTCTCACCGCGCTCAATGTCAGCATCGACAGTCTGGATGCCCGCCAGTTTCATGCCATCACCGGTCAGGACAAATTTCATCAGGTGATGAGCGGCATTGATGCGGCATTTGAAGCTGGTTTCAGCAAAGTGAAAGTGAACACCGTGCTGATGCGTGACATTAACCATAACAGCCTCCAGACCTTCCTTGAGTGGATCCGCCCGCGACCCATTCAGCTACGCTTTATCGAGCTGATGGAGACGGGCGACGGCGGCAATCTGTTCCGCAAACATCATCTCTCTGGCGAAGTGATCCGCGACCAGCTGATTATGCAGGGCTGGATCCGTCAGCCAGGCGAGCGCAGCGCGGGGCCGGCTCAGGTGTTCCGTCATCCTGACTATCAGGGCGAAATCGGCCTGATCATGCCTTACGAAAAAGATTTCTGCGCCACCTGTAACCGGCTGCGGGTCTCCGCTACCGGCAAGCTGCATCTCTGTTTGTTTGGCGATGGCGGGGTTTCCCTGCGCGATCTGCTGCAAAATGACGGGCAGCAGGCCGAACTGCAGGAACGGATCGCCGCCAGCCTGCGAACCAAAAAGCAGACGCATTTCCTGCATCAGGGCAATACCGGCATTACGCAGAATCTCTCTTATATCGGCGGTTAACATTAAGGACGTGAACATGGCTAAACCTTCGGCTGAATTTATGCCGCTTAACGTGGCAGTACTGACCGTTTCTGACAGCCGCGATGCTGCCAGCGACAGCTCTGGCGACTATCTGCGCGAGGCGCTGACGGAAGCAGGTCATCAGGTGCTGGACCATGCGCTGGTGAAAGACGATCGCTACCGTATCCGGGCCGTGGTCTCCAGCTGGATTGCCAGCAGCGATGTGCAGGTAGTGCTGGTTAACGGCGGGACGGGATTTAACAGTAAAAACAGCACGCCTGAAGCGCTGCTGCCGCTGTTTGACCGCGAAATTGAAGGGTTCGGCGAACTGTTCCGCATGATCTCTTATGAAGATATCGGCTCCTCCACGCTGCAGAGCCGTGCCATAGCGGGCATCGCTAATCAGACGGTGATTTTTGCGGTACCGGGTTCCACCGGCGCCTGCCAGCTTGCGTGGGAGCGGATTATTCAGGATCAGCTCGATGCCCGTACCCGCCCCTGTCATTTTGTTTCGCACGTGAAGAAGCCTTAATTTATGTCTCAGTTAACCCACATTAATGCCTCTGGCGAGGCGCACATGGTGGATGTTTCCGCCAAGACTGAAACCGTACGTGAAGCGCGTGCCGAAGCGTTTGTAAAAATGCATCCCGATACGTTGAAGATGATTATCGACGGCAGCCATCACAAAGGGGATGTGTTTGCCACCGCGCGCATCGCTGGCATTCAGGCTGCCAAGCGTACCTGGGAGCTGATCCCGCTCTGCCACCCGCTGTTGTTGAGCAAGGTCGAGGTGACGCTGTTTGCCGATGAGGCTAACAGTCAGGTGCGTATTGAGTCGCTCTGTCGTCTGACCGGCAAGACGGGTGTGGAGATGGAAGCGCTGACGGCGGCCTCCGTGGCGGCGTTGACCATCTACGATATGTGTAAAGCCGTGCAAAAAGATATCAGCATTGAGCAGTGTCGTTTGCTCAGCAAAAGCGGCGGCAAGTCTGGTGATTTTCTGGCGGTTCCCCATGATTAACGTGCTGTTTTTTGCTCAGGTACGCGAGCTGGTGGGTACCGGAAGCGTGACCATGACCCAGAACTACGCCACGGTGGAAGCGCTGCGTGCGGCGCTGGTTGCCAAAGGCGACCGCTGGGCGCTGGCGCTGGAGTCGGGCAAGATCCTCGCTGCGGTTAATCAAACGCTGGTTTCTCCACAGCATGCGCTGAAAGCGGGTGACGAAGTCGCCTTCTTCCCACCGGTAACCGGAGGCTAGGATGGAGACGAGGATCAGAGTTGGCTCCGCGCCGTTCGACATGGGCGAAGAGTATCGCTGGCTGGCGGCCTGTGATGAAGATGGTGCGGTTGTGACCTTTACCGGAAAAGTGCGGAATCACAACCTGGGGGATAACGTGTCGGCGCTGACCCTGGAGCACTATCCGGGCATGACTGAAAAAGCGCTGGAAGAGATTGTCGCCGAAGCGCGTGAGCGTTGGCCGATGCAGCGCGTCACGGTTATTCATCGCATTGGTGAGTTATTCCCGGGCGATGAGATCGTGATGGTAGGCGTGAGCGGGGCGCACCGCGCAGGGGCGTTTGCTGCCGCCGAATTTATTATGGATTACCTGAAAACCCGGGCGCCCTTCTGGAAGCGGGAAGCCACGCCGGAGGGCGATCGCTGGGTGGAGTCCCGTGACAGCGACCATGAATCAGCGGCACGCTGGAAGTAGTGAGATTCAGGATTTAAGGGCTGCTCCGATAGCTTCCTGCCGTTGCGCTGTGTACCCTGAGGGGATTAGCCGTTGAAAAACAAGGAAAGCAATGACTTACCCTAAGCGTCTTTCCCTGCTGGCCCTGATGGTGCTGGCAGGCTGTACCAGCCAGCCGAAAAAGGATCTGCCGGAGCGCCGCCCGGCAGATGTTAAAGCACAGATAGCGCAACTGCTGCCTGCAAAGGTGAGCGACCGTCAGGGATGGAGTAACGACATTTTTGCTGCGTTTAACGGTCAGGGGCTGGATCCCAGCGTCTCTAATCTCTGCTCGGTGATCGCAGTCACCGATCAGGAGTCCACCTTCAGCGCGGATGCAACCGTGGCAGGCCTGCCTAAAATTGCCTGGGGCGAAATAGACCGCCGCGCCGCAAAGCTGCATATTCCCTCTTTTGTCGTTCGCACTGCGTTGATGATCAACTCTCCCAACGGGAAAAGTTATACCGCAAGACTGGATAACGTGCGCAGCGAGAAGGAGCTGAGCGCGATTTTTGACGATTTCATCAATATGGTGCCGATGGGGCAGACGCTGTTTGGCAATCTCAACCCTATCCATACCGGTGGGCCAATGCAGGTCAGCATTGCGTTTGCGGAAGCGCACGCCAAAGGGTATCCCTGGCCTGTAGACGGTTCCATTCGCCGTGAGGTATTTACCCGGCGCGGCGGCGTCTGGTTCGGAACGATGCATCTGCTGGGCTATCCGGCGAATTACAGTCGGCAAATTTACCGGTTTGCCGATTTCAATGCCGGCTGGTATGCCAGCCGTAATGCGGCCTTCCAGGCGGCAGTATCGCGGCTGAGCGGCATTAAATTGACGCTTGATGGCGATCTGATCCTGTACGGCTCTGACCAGGCTGGCTCTACGGAACTTGCCGTAAGGACGCTGAAATCGCGTCTGGATATGAGCGATCGTGCTATCCGCAGTGCGCTGGAGAAGGGCCAAAGTATAGAGTTTGAAAAAACGGATTTATGGCAGCAGGTCTTTGCCCTGGCCGATAAGAATGCCGGAGGACGTCAGCCGCGAGAGATGCTGCCTGGCATCAAGCTTGAAAGCCCGAAAATCACCCGTAACCTGACCACCGCCTGGTTTGCCCAACGTGTGAATGGACGTTACCAAAGCTGTCTGGCGCGCGGGAAATAGTTCTGCTGAAGCGGCAGCTGTGATGGTTGCCGCATCCCTGCGGCATACACTCGGCTAACGTGCTCTATGGCGCCACCCAGAAAATTCGGTGTTGTCTTTGATTTCAGCGCTCACACAGGTCAAAACCAGCTTTGCTGCTGGATTTGGAAGTCGGTTTGGTTTTCTGTGACAGGCAACACCAAAGCTGAGGGGAGGGGAGAGGGGGCTGATAAGCAAAAGCTAAGCGGCATGGACGCCGCTTCGCAGCCCCCACGGAAGGGTTCACGGCGTTTTTGTGTTCAGCCCCCTCTCCCTGAGCAGGCCAACCCACTTTCAGGCAACATGCCCTGAAATCAGGCAGCGCGGTTTCATCCACGCTGCCTCAGGTATATTTAAGCTGCATCCAGTCGGAAGATCTGTACCGTTTGCGCCAGCTGTTTCGCCTGCTCTTCCAGTGAAGCGGCAGCCGCAGACATCTGCTGCACCAGCGCGGAGTTCTGCTGAGTAGCGCCATCCATCTGGTTAACCGCTACCGTCACCTGCCCAATTCCCTGCGACTGCTCATCAGAGGCATGCACAATCTCACCAATAATGGTCTTCACGGAATTCACCGCAGCAGTCATCTCCTGCATGGTTCTGCCTGCATCCTGTACCAGCGATACGCCGTGATTGACCCGCTGTGTAGACTCGCCAATCAGCGCAGAGATATCTTTAACCGCGTTAGCGCTTCGCTGCGCCAGACTGCGCACTTCAGCAGCAACCACGGCGAAACCGCGACCCTGTTCACCCGCGCGGGCCGCTTCAACGGCGGCGTTCAGCGCCAGAATGTTTGTCTGGAAAGCGATGCCGTTAATGATGCTGGTAATGGCGCCAATTTTGCGGGAACTTTCATCGATCTGCTGCATAATTTGTACAACTTGCTGAACCAAAATCTCGCCGCGCTGAGCAATATCTGTCGCATTCTCTGTCAGCGATGTCGCCTGGTGCGCATTATCGGCATTATGTTTCACCGTAGCGGTTAGCTGCTCCATGCTCGCTGCCGTCTCTTCCAGCGCAGCGGCCTGCTGCTCTGTACGGGAAGCAAGATCAAGGTTACCGGAGGCAATCTCTTCCGCGCCCTGACGAACAGAGTCGCTGGCGGAAATAATCTCGCCCACCATGGTCCTTAATTGCTGCTGCATGGTTTGCATCGCAAAGAAAATACTCTGACGATCGCGTGCAGCTACCGGGATCTCAGCGCTCAGATCGCCTTCTGCCACGCCCAGCGCTATCTCTGCCGCCTGAGAAGGTTCGCCGCCGATCGGTTTGGCTATCTTGCGGGTGAAGATCAGCCCCAGTACGGTACAGACAATCACTATGCTCAGAAGCATCATGATCAGGGCGTGCATCAGCTGACGATTCGCTTCCGCCATTACCGCACTGACGGGCGTGACAATTCCCAGATACCACGGCAGATTGCTGGTACCGACGGTGATAGGTCGCCAGGTTTCCAGCACATTTTCACCCAGCGTAGTGTCAAAATGCTCCACTACCTGCTGAGTAAACTCATCGGTCACGCCCTTGTAGGGCTTACCGGCCATCGCTTTATCCGGGCTGGAAACGACCAGACCTTTATTGGAAAGCAGCAGGGCATAACCCAAGCCTTCCCACGGCTTAATCGCACCCACGGTTTTCTGTAAAGTAGCCAGAGAAATATCAGAAGTGATCACCGCTTTAAGCTTGTCATCATCAAGCACCACGGCCGCAACCGAAGTCAGCAGCGTATCGACGCCGTTGTAGGCATAGCTGTAAGGCTCGGTCAGAACATCTTTTTTTAACTTTTGCGGGATTAAATAGTAATCACCCTGACCCGGCTTGAAGATGGAGTCGAGATTGTGCAGCGCAAAGCTGCCTGAAGCGTCGCGATCGACAAAGCGCGCAAAACGCCCTTTCGGTGCAGAGTCGGGCTGTTGGGCAAACTCCGCGTCACGACCGTCAAACGCATTTTCTTCGAAAATCACCGACATTGAGAGATAGTCCGGATTCTGCTTCAGGGAGTATTTCATTAACTCTTCACCAACCTTACGGTCGGTGATGCCCGAAGCGGGCAGGGCGATCAGACTCTGGCCAAGATTGCGTGCCACCGTGCGGGCATATTCAAGCTCTTTCTGAACGCTGAGGGCGTTACTTTCCGCAATCTTCCCCAGGTAATCTTCAGCCAGTTTGCGCTGATGCTGGCTTGACTGCCAGCTGAGCAGGCCTATGGTGATGGTAAAGCCAAGAGTGATGGTCAGAGCGCCCGCAACAAGCATCAGCGTTCGGGTGCTCATTTTGCGTTTGGCGGTGGTTTTCTGCATAAAAGATTCCCCGGTGTAAGAGATGGCGCGTAATTAACTTCCTGTCAGGTAATCTCCTTGTGATCACTTTATCGGCAAGATATGCACAAGCTTTATGCAACCCTGCAATAATCACGCAACAAAATTACACCGGCTGATAAACGGCAAGGGAAAAGTCATAAGCGGGGCTGGCTTAATTTGCCAGGACTGTGCCAGACTTAAGAGCGGCCCCGACAACGGCCCTTGCGCGAGTTTCCGGGATCACTTTGCTAATTTATGAATCAGGAGAGCATCATGGATCGATATCCACGTTCCAACAGTTCTATGGTTTCGCAGGCCAACACCGGTTTGCAGACTTATATGGCTCAGGTTTACGGCTGGATGACGTGCGGTCTGTTGCTGACCGCCTTTGTTGCATGGTTTGCGGCGAACACGCCTGCGGTCATGGAGCTGGTCTTCGCCAACCGCATCACTTTCTTTGGTCTGATTATTGTGCAGTTAGGGTTGGTATTTGTGCTTTCCGGTATGGTGCACAAGCTTAGCGGGGCGGCAGCGACGGCGCTGTTTATGCTCTATTCCGCGCTAACTGGCCTTACCCTGGCAAGTATTTTCCTTGTTTACACCTACTCCTCTATCGCCAGCACTTTTGTGGTGACCGGCGGGATGTTTGGTGTCATGAGTTTCTGGGGTTACACCACAAAACGCGACCTCAGCAAAATGGGTAGCCTGCTGTTTATGGCGCTGATCGGCATTGTGCTGGCTTCACTGGTGAATATCTGGCTGAAAAGCTCTGCGCTGATGTGGGCCGTGACCTATATCGGCGTGGTGGTGTTTGTCGGGCTGACCGCCTATGACACGCAGAAGCTGAAGAATATCGGTGAAGGGATTAATGTTGAAGATAAAGAGAACCTGCGTCGCTACTCGATTCTGGGAGCATTAACGCTCTATCTGGACTTTATCAACCTGTTCCTGATGCTGCTGCGTATCTTCGGCAACCGCCGCTAGCCGCAGAGAGCAAGCTTTTTACTCTGCTCAGCCCGGACGGCTCTGCTCCGTCCGGGCTACACTTCCGCTATAACTCTGCGGGTTAAACTCACTCTTTTGGCGTAGCGTTAACCCGTCATCACGACTTCTGCATATCCCGCTCGTTCTTCTGCCGCAGCGTTTTTGCCTGTCCTTCCAGCCACAGATAGAGCACCAGCGCCAGTAACAACGGGGCGATAAAGTAGAGTACGCGGTAGGCCAGCAGCGCAGCGATAATAGAGCCGTGAGAGAGATGCTCGCCGCCCAGCAGCGCCAGGAATACCGCTTCCAGCACGCCAATGCCCGCCGGGATATGAATGATTACTCCGGCAATACTGCTGATTAACAGCACGCCCAGCACCTGCGGATAATCGACTCTCTGGGCCAGAAGCAGCCAGATAATGGCACCCATCACCAGCCAGTTTGCGCTGGAAACAGCAAACTGAAGCATAGCCATACGGAAAGATGGCAGCGCCAGCTTATGCCCTTTTACCGTCCAGCGACGACGCTTTGAGAAGGCGCAAAGCGCAAGATAAACCACCACAAACGCCAGCAGCGCCACACCGATAGTTCTTAACGTTCCCTCGCCGATAAACCAGCCGGAAGGAATGGGCACCATGCCTGTACTGAAGACCACGCCCGCTACCAGCACATAACCCAGCCAGTTAGTGGCGATGCTCAACGAGAAAATACGGGTGATGGTGCTGCTTTCCAGTCCCAGCCTGGAGTAGAGTCGGTAGCGCATTGCCACGCCGCCAACCCAGGTGCTCAGCGTCAGGTTAAAGGCATAACAGATAAAAGACACCAGCATCACCTGGCGCTTTTGCAGCTTGTGGCCGCAATACGCCTGACCTATCAGATCGTAGAGGCCATAGGTGAGATAACTCACTATTACCAGCGCCACGGAGCTCAAAATAGCGACGCGGTTGTAATGGGTTATCACTTCAATCACATCGTGCCAGTTCACCTTACGGGCATAGACAACCAGCAACACGACGACGGCGATAAAGAACAGCCAGGTGAGGATCTTCTTCACCCACTTCCAACGGGATTGCGCAGCAGACATCAGGATTTTACTCGCTCTTTATCAGGCTCAACACGATCCTGGGTTTCCAGCTCAGGCTGAACAGGAGGAGAGATTTGCGCCAGCTTCGGCGTATGGGCCGGCAGCCAGCCAGCGATGGCCGGGAAATGACGCAGAAAGTGGAATACCACCACGCTTTTCCCCAGCTGCCACCAGTTCTGGCGGGGGAGCTGGCTCTCCTCCACGCGTTTACAATCTTCTTGCAGCAGACGGTTAAGTTTACTCCGGACTATTTCATTAAAGGTCCGGTCGTGAACGATCAGGTTCGCCTCCAGATTCAGGGAGAGACTCAAGGGATCCAGATTACTGGAGCCGACGGTTGACCAGTAATCGTCCTGGATGGCGATCTTGGCATGCAGCGGACGACGGATATACTCATAAATCTCCACACCGCCGCCCACCAGATAGTTATAAAGCAGCTCGGCGCCGACTTTCACTATCGGCATATCGGGTTCACCCTGAACGATCAGTTTCACCGAGACGCCTCTTTGCGCAGCGCTGCGCATCTCCCGCAGCAGCTTATAGCCCGGGAAGAAGTAGGCGTTGGCAATGATCACCTCCTTTTTTGCACTGCGCAGCATGTCGATATAGTGCTGCTCAATATCATCCCGGTGTTCGTCATTATCTCGCCAGACAAACAGAATTTGTGCCTCGCCCGGCGTGGCATTTTTGGCCGGACGATGCGAACGGCCGCCCCACCAGCGGCGGGTAATCTCTTCGCTGTTCAGCGACTGCTGCACATAGGCGGTGATGTCATCAACAATCGGACCTTTCACCTCAACGGCATAATCCTGCTTCGCTTCTGCACCATAGCTGGAATTGTGCTCTGCGGAGTAGTTGATGCCGCCGACAAAAGCGATGTCACCGTCGCACACCACAATTTTACGATGCAGACGACGGAATATGTTGGTACGCATCCCCAACACTAAAGGGCGGGGATCGTAGTAAACGAACCGCACGCCAGCCGAGGTCAGGGCGGTGACAAACTCATCGGAGAGGTCGTTAGATCCATACCCGTCCAGCAGCATCTCAACTTTAACCCCGCGTTTTGCCGCTTCCAGCAGCACCGCATGCAGCTCTTTTCCTACCTCATCTTCAAAGAGGATAAAGGTTTCCAGCAGCACGAACTCTCGCGCACGGCGGATAGCTTCAAATACGCGTGGGAAGTACTCTTCGCCGTTTTCCAGCAGGCGCAGGCGATTGCCATCGCGCCACTCCATATTCATAGGTGGATCTCCACAGCCAGAGGGGCGTGATCGGAAAGATGGGACCAGGGCCGCAGCGGGATGGTCTGCGGGTGACTGATCCCGGCATTGCGGACATAGATCCGGTCAAGTCTCAGCAGCGGGAAGCGGGCAGGAAAGGTTCGCGCCGGGCGTCCATTTTTTCTGCTGAAGACCTCCTCCATTGCTGCCCCTTTTTTCAAAATAGCGTTGGCTTTTTGCTGCCAGTCGTTGAAATCTCCCGCGACTACCACCGGCGCCTCTTTTGGCAGGCCATTTACCAGGTCGCACAGCAGGTTTAGCTGCGCATGCCGGTGCGCATCACGCAGCCCCAGATGCACGCAGATGGCGTGTAAGGGATGAGTCTGGTCAGGGATTTGCACCTGACAATGCAGCAGCCCGCGCTTTTCCGTCCCTTCTACCGAAATATCGCGGTTTTCAAACGCCACGATCGGAAAGCGGGACAAAATGGCATTGCCATGGTGCCCTTCGGGATAGACTGCGTTTCGCCCATAGGCAAAATCGTTCCACATGGTATCGGCCAGAAATTCGTAATGAGGTGTGTCAGGCCAGTTTTCAACCTCCAGTTGATTAACGGCGTGGGTACCCATCACCTCTTGTAAAAAGACAATATCCGCCGCCGTTGCCCTGACGGCATCACGCAGTTCAGGCAGGATAAAACGGCGGTTGAAAGCGGCAAAGCCCTTGTGCGTATTGATTGTCAGGACTTTTAATGAAAATCCCTGCGCTTTTTGTGACATACTGTGCGCGCTCTCCTTTTCATCTGGTGAAGAGTGAAGTGTAGTCTTTGTCACAAAAGAGTGCCCTGAAACGGCGTTCTTTGCGGCATTATCCGAAAACTAAGGTAGTCTGAGGAAATTCGTTATCACTTACTGTGTTAACAAGGCTGGGCGACCTCTGTTGGGTCTGCCAGGAGAAGAAAATGAAATGGTCTAACCGTATTCAGATTGTCACCGGACAAACCTGTGTACATATCACGCTGCACCTCCTGCTGATTGCCGGGCTGGTGTGGGGATGGAAACATCAGGCGCTGCTGCAGGTCAGCACGGTTTTACTGGCGATGTATGCCAGCGTGTTTACCGCCATGCTGTTGACTCAGCGGCTGCCACGTTTGCGCCGGGTTGGGGACTTCCTTGAGGATGTGACCACCACCTACTATTTTGGCGCGGCGATGCTGGTGTTAGTTATGCTTTCCCGCGTGGTCCACAACAACCTGCTGTTAGGGTGTGTTGGAGTGCTGATGCTGACCGGACCCTGTGTGGTCTCTCTGCTGGCTAAAGAGCCTGTTCGCGCTCACCAGCGTCACCGCTAAAGCACAACAGGCCGCGAAAGTGGCCTGTTCTTTATTAAAAACCTTTCTGTTATAACAAATTGTTCTGAATAAAATCCTGCGCTGAACTGTTAACCCTGTCACTACTACACGGGGAATTTCTTATGCGCCAACGGCAGACTGCCACGTCCACCCATTACGACAAAATTACCCTCACGCTGCACTGGCTGACGGCTCTTGACGTGATCTTTCTGTTTGCCAGCTTTCAGGTTTGGTCGCGTCTGGAAAAAGGCACGCCGCTACGTCATAACCTGCAATCGCTGCACATCTCATTCGGCCTTTTGCTGGCGCTGCTTATGGTTTTCCGGATTATCTGGCGGGCCAGCAAAGGACGTCGCCTGCCGCCTGCCAGCCCCTCCAGGGCAGCACATATTGGCGCAAAATCTGTGCATGGGCTGCTCTATCTGCTGCTTGTCGCACAGGTAACCCTGGGATTTCTTTTCCGCTGGGCGCAGGGTGCGCCATTCTCCTTTTTTGGTCTTGGCGACCTGTCTGAACTGCTCTACATCGACGGCTCACTACGTAAGCTATTGGGCGCGCTGCATTACTACAACGCCTGGCTACTTATTCTGTTGGCTGGCGGACATGCCGCGATGGCGCTGCTGCATCACTACGTGCTGCGGGACGGCACGCTGAAACGGATGATCCCAAAACTTAAATGACCCTCTGCTACTCTTCCGGAGTTAGAAAATGACCAAAACACTGCGTCGTATATTTTACCTTGCCACACTCTCCAGCGTGCTGATTAGCGGAATGGCTCACGCGATGGGCGATGACGATGATAAACCGCCAACCTGCCCGAAAGGCCAGATTTACGATAAACAGGGCAAAAGCTGTGTGCCGGAAAAAACCAGCATGATCAACGACAGCGATCGTACCGATTACGCCTATGCGCTGGCAAAAGCCGGGCGTTACGATGAGGCGTTGCAGATGCTGGACCGCCTGCAGCAGCCCAACACCGCCAAAGCCTGGAATTACCGGGGTTACGCCACGCGTAAGCTGGGCAGAACGGACGAGGGGATAGGCTATTATCAAAAATCAATCGCCTTAGATCCACGCTATGCCAAAGTTCGTGAATATCTGGGCGAAGCGTATATGGTTAAGCGGCAGCCGGTTCAGGCTCGCGAGCAGCTAAAAATTATTGCAGGGATCTGCGGCACGAGCTGTGAAGAGTACCGCGATCTTTCAGCAGCTATAGCCGGACACCCGGAGATCTGATGGTGGCGATGAGCAAGAGGGTAAGGAGTGCAGGTGGGTAACAGCGTCGAGCTTCGCACGCAATTACCGCTTTATCTGGCGCGGCTATGGCGTTATGGCCTGGTGCTCTCCAGAAAACGGGACGTAGCTGAAGATTTAGTGCAGGCAACCTGTGTGCGGGCGCTGGAGAAAAGCAGCCAGTTTGTTCCGGGTACTCGCCTGGATCGCTGGCTGTTTACCCTTCTGCACTCCATCTGGATCAATCAGGTCCGCGCCACGCATCTGACTCAACAGCAAAACATTGATGAGCTGGACGGGGCGGCGTTGCAGGTGAGCGATGGCGAGAGCGACCATCTGTGGGCGCAGCAGGTACGAGAGCGCATTAACAGACTGCCAGAGGCGCAGCGCAACGCGGTATTTCTGGTCTATGTCGAAGGTTTTACTTATCAGGAAGCGGCAGAGACTCTGGCGGTGCCGATTGGCACTATTATGAGTCGGTTAGCCAATGCACGTCACAGGCTGGCAAAAGCTGTAACCACTGAGAGCAGGCATAACAGAGGGGGAGAAGGGTGACTCATTGGCAAAAAGGAATGCCGGTTTCCGATGAAATACTGGTGGCATGGCTGGATAATCAACTTGATGAGCAGCAGTATCAGCAGGTGGAAAAGATGCTCAGGAATGATCCTTTTCTGGCAGAACGCCTGGCCCGCCTGGATAGCGGCAACGCTGACTTCGCCGCTGCGTTTGCGCCACTGTTAGAAGAGGCTCCGATAACTCGTCTGCAGCAACGGCTTGGAGGCATGCTTAATCACTCTCCTGAGCCGCCAGCGCGAGGTATCAGCCGCAGAACGCTCATTGCGGCTACCCTCTCTGCGCTGGCTCTGGGAGTGGTTGGCGGCAACAAAGGCCAACGGCTGTTTGATAATGATGATGGCTGGCGGGATACGGTAGCGCAATATATGGCGCTTTATACCCGCGAGACGTTTGAAGGCGTTTCGCCTTCTGCCAGCGTAATGCGGCAGCAATTAGCGTACATCAGTCGCCATCTGGATTTACCTCTGTCGCCGCAGGCGCTGACGTTGAACGGTAGCGCGTTTAAAAGTGCCAGAATGCTCAGCTACGACGATAAAGCGATTGCGCAAATTGTCTGGGATGAGCGTGAAACTGGCCCACTGGCGTTATGTATTACCGCCACCTCCCGACAGGCTTCACGGACATTGTCCACTGAAACCCGGCGGGATATGAATGTTGTTTACTGGCAGCAGCAGCAGCATCAATTTATGCTTATTGGGCATTTGCCTGCGCCCGCGATGATGAAACTGGCTCAAACGCTCTCCGCTTCGGTCTGAATCTTAGCGGGAGTAACCTCCTTATCCTGCCGAAAAAAAGAAACGCTCTCTGTGCTGACATAACATCTGTTATAATCCGGCTCTTACGCACCGTGGTTTGTGCTCCCTTTCAACGTCAGGCGAAGCCTGGCGTCATATTCTCCCCCTGGAAACTACACCGTGTAACGCGGTCAGGGCGGATCCGGAGTCAGTCAATTTTATGTCATTTGATTCTCTCGGCCTGAATGCCGATATTTTGCGTGCTGTTGCAGAACAGGGTTATAACGAGCCTACGCCTATCCAGCGTCAGGCTATCCCGGTAGTCCTGGCAGGGCGCGACCTGATGGCCAGTGCCCAGACCGGCACCGGCAAAACAGCGGGCTTTACGCTGCCGCTGTTACAGCTGCTGAGCAGCAGCACCCCGCACCCTAAAGGTCGTCGCCCGGTTCGTGCGCTGATCTTAACCCCCACCCGTGAGCTGGCAGCTCAGGTAGGGGAAAACGTTCATGATTACAGCAAATATCTGGACCTGCGTTCTCTGGTCGTCTTTGGCGGCGTCAGCATCAACCCGCAGATGATGAAGCTGCGCGGCGGCGTGGATGTGCTGGTGGCAACGCCAGGCCGTCTGCTGGATCTGGAACATCAGAACGCGCTGGACCTCTCTCAGGTGGAAATCCTGGTGCTGGATGAAGCGGACCGTATGCTCGATATGGGCTTTATTCACGATATCCGTCGCGTGCTCTCCAAACTTCCTGCTAAACGCCAGAACCTGCTCTTCTCTGCCACCTTCTCTGATGAGATCAAAGGTCTGGCGGAAAAACTGCTGCGCAACCCGGAAGAAGTCTCTGTAGCGCGCCGCAACACCGCTTCCGAGCAGATTGAACAGCACGTGCACTTCGTTGATAAGAAACGTAAGCGCGAGCTGCTCTCTTTCCTGATTGGCCGTGACAACTGGCAGCAGGTGCTGGTCTTTACCCGTACCAAGCATGGTGCAAACCACCTGGCTGAGCAGCTGAATAAAGATGGCATCACTGCCGCCGCTATTCACGGTAACAAGAGCCAGGGCGCCCGTACTCGCGCACTGAGCGATTTCAAAGAGGGTAAAATCCGTGTGCTGGTCGCCACCGACATCGCCGCACGCGGGATCGACATCTCTGAGCTGCCACACGTGGTGAACTACGAGCTGCCAAACGTGCCGGAAGATTATGTACACCGTATTGGCCGTACTGGTCGCGCGGCGGCAACCGGTGAAGCGCTCTCTCTGGTTTGTGTGGATGAACACAAGCTGCTGCGCGATATCGAACGCGTGCTGAAGCGTGAAATCCCGCGTATTGCCATTGAAGGCTATGAGCCGGATCCTTCGATCAAAGCGGAGCCGATTCAGAACGGTCGCCAGCAGCGTGGTGGTACAGGCGGTGGCGGTAGCGGTGCAGGCCGTGGTCGTGGCGCACCGGGTGGTAACCGTGGCGGTCAAAGCGGTAACCGTAGCGGCAACAGCAGCAGCAACGGCGGCGAACGCAGCCAGTCTGCTGGCGGTGAACGCAGCTCAAGTAACGGGCAGCGCCGTCAGGGCGCCGGTTCCGGCACCGCACGGACGGAAGGCAGCAGCAGCGGGGCACCTCGCAACAAAACCCGTCAGCGCCGTTCTAACCCGGCTTAATAACGTAGTGTGGGGACCGCCAGGTCCCCGTTTTAACAGGCTGTCACATGCGCGTTTTACTGGCCCCGATGGAGGGCGTGCTGGACTCGCTGGTGCGAGAACTGCTCACCGATGTTAACGACTACGATCTCTGCATCACGGAATTTCTCCGCGTTGTTGATCAACTTCTCCCTGTAAAATCCTTTACCCGACTCTGCCCGGAACTTGATCATGCCAGCCGCACACCGTCTGGTACGCTGGTCCGCATCCAGCTTCTGGGGCAATACCCTGAATGGCTGGCTGAAAATGCGGCCCGCGCGGTTGAGTTAGGATCCTGGGGCGTCGATTTAAACTGTGGCTGCCCGTCAAAAACGGTGAACGGCAGCGGCGGCGGGGCAACCTTATTAAAAGATCCCGAGCTGATTTATCGTGGCGCGAAAGCGATGCGGGAAGCGGTACCGCTGCATCTCCCGGTGACGGTCAAAGTCAGGCTGGGCTGGGAGTCGGGTGACAGGCAGTTTGAGATTGCCGATGCGGTAGAGCAGGCGGGTGCGACAGAGCTGACGGTTCACGGGCGCACCAAAGAAGATGGCTACAGAGCCGAGCGTATTAACTGGGCAGCCATTGGCGAAATTCGTCAGCGGCTCACCATTCCGGTGATCGCTAATGGTGAAATCTGGGACTGGCAGAGCGCGCAGGCCTGCATGAAGGCCACCGGATGTGATGCGGTCATGATCGGGCGTGGGGCGCTGAACGTGCCTAACCTCAGCCGGGTGATTAAATATAATGAACCTCGCATGCCGTGGCCGGATGTGGTGAAACTGCTGAAAAAGTATGTCCAGCTTGAAAAGCAGGGCGATACCGGCCTCTATCACGTGGCCCGCATCAAACAGTGGCTGGGTTATCTGCGTAAAGAGTATGGTGAGGCGAGTGAGCTGTTCAGCCTGATCCGCGCCACGAAAACGTCGGGTGAAATTGCCCGGCTGGTGACGCACTATCAGGTAAGCGAAACCTGAGTTATCCCGCGGAAGGGAAAATTTTATCCTGCCAGACTATCCTCTCAGAGTCAGAAATGGCAGCTTGTACCGCTGCGCTGCAGGGAACACGCTGCCATAATCGCTTTAGTCAGAGGGCTGAAAAGAGCCGTCACATTTGTTGCCAATCTTCACAGGATATCTTAGCTTGCTAAGGGTATGATGTGCGTTACATCACACTCTTTTTCTGGCTCCGACATGTCTGCAACCCCGGCATTATCCAATGCACAGCTCAACAAACGCATTATCTCTGTGGTGGTTTTCACCTTCTTTTGTTATCTCTCCATTGGTCTGCCGCTGGCGGTGCTGCCGGGCTATGTGCATAACCAGCTTGGCTACAGCTCGTTTATGGCAGGGCTGATTATCAGCCTGCAATATTTTGCCACGCTTATCAGCCGTCCGCAGTCGGGCCGCTACGCCGATGTGCTCGGCCCAAAGAGAGTGGTGCTGGTGGGGCTGGTACTGTGCGGGGCGAGTGGGCTGTTCACACTGCTGGCGGTGTTTTGGCAAACCACCCCGTTAACCAGTTTAATTTTGCTGGCGGCTGGGCGGGTTGTTTTAGGGTTGGGTGAAAGCCTGACCGCAACCGGCTCGATTTTATGGGGGATAAATATTGTCGGTACGGTACAAAGCGCCAGAGTGATCTCCTGGAACGGTGTGGCAACCTATCTGGCGATGGCGGTAGGGGCACCGCTAGGCGTGATGCTTAACGCGGGGTTTGGCATTCCGGGGTTTGCCGTACTGATTATGCTGATGGCGATTTTTGGCTTCTGGCTGGCGACTAAACGCGCCGACGTGGTGGTGGCAGTCGGGCAACGTATCCCCTTCAATAAGGTCTTTTCCCGTATCTGGGTCTACGGGCTGGGTCTGGGGCTGGGAACCGTGGGGTTCGGCTCTATCGCCACCTTTATTACGCTCTACTTTGCCAGCCATAACTGGAACGGCGCGGCTTTCTCCCTGACCTTATTCAGTCTGGGCTTTATTGCCATGAGGTTGCTGTTCAGCAACTACATCGGCCGCTTTGGCGGCATTCGCGTATCGCTGGTATCCTTCGCCATCGAGTGTATGGGACTGCTGCTGATCTGGCAGAGCACCTCTTCGCTGATGGTGGATGCGGGCGCGTTCCTGACCGGCTCCGGCTTCTCGCTGATATTCCCGGCGCTGGGAGTAGAAGCGATTAAACAGGTGGCGCCGGAAAATCAGGGTTCCGCATTGGGGCTCTATTCCGCCTTCCTGGATTTTGGCCTCGGCATTACGGGACCGGTGGCGGGCTTGCTGATTGGTCACTGGGGCATCGATTCTCTCTATCTGGGGGCGGCAGTGGTGGTGTTCTTTGCCTTTGCGCTGACCTTAAGGTTGCAACTGATGGCGCGGCGGGGAGAAGCGGAAAAAAGGGGCGTGGCGTGAAGCGCATCTGAACCGGGCAGAGGGCAAAGCGGGTCACTGAGCTCACGCCCGCTTAACTTACCCTCCACCCGGTTTACTCAGTAGACTTCCGGCACAATCATGTTTTCCGGCACCGGTGAGCGACGATAATCTTCATTGCGCTCACGCGGGGGCAGATCAATCTTCTTCTCTTCGGCTTCTTCATAAGGCACCTGCCGCAGCAGGTGGCTGATGCAGTTCAGACGGGCTTTCTTTTTGTCCACCCCCTGCACCACCCACCACGGCGCTTCGGCGATATGGGTTCGCGCCAGCATAATCTCTTTTGCTTCGGTATAGTCTTCCCACAGGCGGCGGCTTTCCAGGTCCATCGGACTGAGCTTCCACTGCTTCAGCGGGTCGTGGATCCGGCTCAGAAAACGTAGCTCCTGCTCTTCATCGGTGATGGAGAACCAGTACTTCACAATCTGAATGCCGCTGCGCGTCAGCATTTTTTCAAACTCCGGCACGCTGCGGAAAAACTCCTCGACATCCTCATCGTTACAGAAGCCCATCACGCGTTCCACCCCCGCGCGGTTATACCAGCTGCGGTCAAACAGCACGATTTCACCGGCGGCGGGCAGATGGGCGATATAGCGCTGGAAATACCACTGCGTCCGCTCGCGGTCGTTAGGGGCGGGCAGGGCGGCAACCCGGCAGGTTCTGGGGTTCAGGCGCTGCGTGATGCGTTTGATCACGCCCCCTTTGCCCGCCGCATCGCGGCCTTCAAAAATGATCACCATGCGGTGGCCGGTGCGGGTTACCCACTCCTGTAACTTGACCAGCTCGCCCTGCAGGCGAAGCAGCTCGCGGAAGTAATATTTACGCCAGGCCTTTTTGTCGGGATCCGGTGTCTGATCTTCGCCAAAACGGACGTCATCCAGCTCCATCTCCAGTTCTTCATCGTAGCTGTCGTAGAACTCCTGCAACAGGCGCTCGTAAAAGCGGTTTTCAGTAAAGCCATTATCCTGAGTAGCCATAACAGACTCCTGTTAAAAGTGGGTAAACAGCCAGTAGAGCGAGGCTGAAAGAAGGATGGAAACCGGCAGAGTCAGCACCCACGCCATCAGCAGATTGCGCAGCGTGGACATCTGCAGACCAGAGCGGTTTGCCGCCATGGTGCCCGCCACGCCGGACGAGAGCACATGGGTGGTGGAAACGGGCAGGCCAAAGGCATCCGCCGCGCCGATGGTGGCCATCGCCACCAGTTCCGCACTGGCACCCTGCGCATAGGTGAGGTGCGTTTTACCGATTTTTTCGCCCACGGTGACCACGATACGGCGCCAGCCAACCATCGTGCCAAGCCCCAGTGCAATCGCCACCACAACTTTTACCCACCACGGGATAAAGCGCGTAGCGTTATCCAGCTCAACTTTCAGCGCGTCCAGATCCTGTTGTGTCTGTGCCGGTATGCTGGCCTGCTTATCGCTCTTCAGGTGCTTGATGGTTTCCGATGCCAGATACATATCGTTTCGGGTGTTGGAGACGGCCTGAGCCGGGATTTTCTCCACCGTGCCGTACTGACGGATCTGATTGCCAATGGCCCCGGTCAGCTGGGCCAGCGCAGGCATCACGTTGGGGGTGAGCGTGCCGGTGCGCACATACTCGGTCAGAACTTTATAAGGTGAAGCAGGCGGCGTGATGCCGGGCGACAGCTCCATCAATTGCTGCTGAGTGACCGTGGCTAACGCCGCAACGCGTGGGCTTTGCTCTGGCGGGATGGAGCGGTTTAACGCGTAGGCGATCGGCATCGTGCCCACCAGAATCAACATGATCAACCCCATACCTTTCTGACCATCGTTCGAGCCATGAGCAAAAGAGACGCCGGTACAGGTGAGAATTAACAGCCCGCGGATCCAGGTTGGCGGTTTTTTATTGCCCTCTGGCGCGCTGTAAAGTTCCGGTTTGTTGACCATGCGCTTCATCACCAGCAGCAGGATCGCCGCGCAGGCAAAACCGATAACTGGCGAGAACAGCAGCGCATAGCCGACCTTCAGTGCCTGATCCCAGTCCACTCCGCTGGTGCCGGTACGGCCATGGATCAGGGCGTTTGCCACGCCGACGCCAATAATCGATCCGATCAGCGTATGGGAAGAGGAGGCGGGCAGGCCGAACCACCAGGTTCCCAGGTTCCAGATGATGGCGGAGAAGAGCAGGGCGTAAACCATCGCGAAGCCGCTACCGGTTCCAGCCTGTAAAATCAGTTCTACCGGTAGCAGGGAGATAATGCCGAAGGCGACCACGCCGCTGGACATCAGCACGCCGAGGAAGTTAAAGAATCCTGACCACATCACCGCAATATTTGGCGTCATCGAATGGGTATAGATCACGGTAGCTACCGCATTAGCGGTGTCGTGGAAACCATTCACAAATTCAAACCCCAGCGCTATCAGCAGCGCCAGGCCCAGCAACAGGAACGGGACATAGCTGGTGAAGGCGCCTCCCGCATTGCTGACATCTTTAAACAGGTTCACCCCGGCGAAAGCAATGCCAAGGATCACCAGAAGAATAAAAAGCATTACCGAAAAGCGGCTGTTCTTGCCATAGATAGGCGGACGGGCGGCATTGCCCTGACTCTGCTGGATCGCACTGTTATGGCTCATAAAATCTCCTGGGCTGACCGGGTGACAGGCTATGAACTGCCGGATAGTGAGAAGCACGTCTCAGAGAGGGTGTACGCAGGTTTTATGACAAAGAGATGAAGCTGAAACGGCGCTCAGGCTGGCGCTGGATCTGTTTCCGGCGGCTATCTTCTGTGCAAAACAGGCGGTCAACTTTCTGTCACAGAATGGCGTTACAAATTGGTGACACACGGCAAGAAAATGACCCAACGGCAGCCCCTGACAACCCAGAAACCCGATTTTACCAATGATCTAGCCGGCTGGCTGGCACTACGGCGGCGCGATAAAATATAGCCAGCAGACTGATTTATCAGATATTTCCCCCTGAAAGTCGCACCAGAATTCCACTAGTGTATAAAGGATTGATCGCTTCCGCATATGAGTAAAAGCTACCCGTTATGTTTCATCCCAAACCGGTTCATCTGTTAGCAGGCTGCCTGCTCTTTTCCCCTCTGGTTCATGCTGACACCGTCTGGATGAAAAACGGCGACCGCCTCAGCGGCACTATCCGTTCGTTAAGTAACGGCAAACTGGTGATGGAGACCAGCTATGGCGGCACCGTTTCCCTCAACTGGAGCGCGGTCAGCACGCTCTCCAGCGATAAGCCGATTGATGTTTCCACCGGCAATACCACTATTAAAGCGCAGCTTGAGGCTGCCGATGCGGGCTACATTATCGTGCGGCGCGGTGACGACGAGCAGCGGGTCAGGGCAGATAAACTTGAAGAGTTTATGAAGCCGAAAGAGCAGACGGACGCCATCGACTGGACAGGCAACGTTGATGCGGGCATCAGCCTGAAAAAAGCGTCAACGCGCACCCAGGACTATAACCTGGCGTACAACAATAAAATTAACGTGGGGAAATGGCGTAACGACTTCGGCGGCACCTATAACCGTGAGAAAGAAGACGACACCATGAACACGGATAATTACAGCCTGCGTTACGCGCTGGACTATACGTTCCGGGAACAGTACTTCTGGCAGGGAAGGGCAACCTATAAACGTGACTGGGTGGAAGATATCTCCAGCCAGATCCTGATTGGCACCGGACCTGGCTATCAGTTCTGGGATAACGAGTTAGGATCTTTTTCACTGGCGCTGCTTGGGGGTGCGTTTGGTTACCGCTACAGTGACGGCAGTTCAGACAATCATGCCGGGGCATCCGTGCGCTGGGATTACCAGCGCAATCTGCGGGGTAAAGAGCTGGCGCTCTTTACCCATGGCGAGGTGGGGCATTCACTGGATGATGACGCCATTTTCAGCATGGATGCCGAGGTAGGGCTACGCTATCAGCTTACCAGCTGGTCTTCGCTGAATATCACTTACGGGCACAACCTGATTAGCGGGACCAGAGACACGCTAAATGAGCGTAACTTCACTACCGGACTTGGGGTGAAATGGTAAAAAAAACGGGCCGTCAGGCCCGTTTTTATTGCAGTGCGTGATTAAGACTGCGTGTTCGCTGCGGAAGCCGCAACCGGCGCGGAAACTTTAGCGGGCACCGAAGCCGGTTTGCTTTCATAAACCGGACCTGGCTGTTTTGGTACCACGAAGGTATTGTTGTCAGGCGTTGCCGGTGCGGCTGGCGTCGCTGGCTCTGCAGCAGGCGCAGAGTCCCCCGTTTCCGGGTTTACCGCAGGCGCTGACGGGGTAGCTGGAACCGCATTATCCTGAGGCGCTGCCTGATCCACTGGCGCTGCATTATCCTGAGGGGCCGCAGCCTCTGCTGGTGCTGCCGGGGTAGCGTTCGGATCCATCACGTTCGCACCCTGTGGCGTCACCGGAGTCATCGGCTGCTCTGTCGGCATTGCGTTGTCCGTTTCCGGCACGGCAACAGGTGCGGCCGGGACATTATCCGCTGCACCGTTCACTTTGGTCGGCATACCGGTACGCGCCTTCAGCGCAGCTTCCAGGGCGGCCGTATCTACGCTGGCATCGCTCACCACTTTATTCACCACAGGGGTGATAGTCAGCGGAACCGGCTCGCGTGAATTGAACTGCTCTTCGGTCTGAGAAAGTGGATTATGCACTTCCACCAGGCGGGAACCGTCCGGCTCGACGGTAGCTTTAATCGGCTGGTCGATAAACTGCACGCGGGTGCCGACCGGCACATTGTCAAACAGCCATTTGATATCGTCAGCACGCAGACGCACGCAACCGTGGCTCACGCGCAGGCCGATACCGAAGTTGGCGTTAGTGCCGTGAATAGCGTAAAGGCGGCCAATGTAGAGCGCATAGAGGCCCATTGGATTATCCGGCCCGGCAGGGAAGATGGTCGGCAGAGGTGAACCTGCTGCGACCGACTCTTCATGCATTTTTTTCGTTGGCGTCCAGGTCGGGCCATCTTTTTTACGCTGAACGGTGGTGGTCCAGTTGATCGGGGTGTCTTTACCCAGCTCACCTACGCCAACAGGCAGCACAACCACGGTTTTGGTGCCTTTCGGGTAGTAATAGAGGCGCATTTCGGCGCTGTTGATGACGATGCCTTCACGCGGGGCGTCGGGCAAAATCAGCTGCTGTGGAATAATCAGTTTAGTGCCCGCTTTCGGCAGATAAACATCAACGCCAGGGTTGGCTTCCAGAATATTGCTCAGGCCCATCTGGTACTGCGCAGCAAACGCTTCCAGCGGCAGTTTACTCTCCTGAGGCACGGTAATTTCCAGGTTCTCACCCAGCAGACGGCTGTTGGCCGCGGGCAGGGAGTAGACGACGGCAAAGGCTGAGTGGCTGTATGCCGTAACGGCCAGGACTAAGGTGGCTAACGCGCGGATGCTTTTTTTCATATTCTTTAAAATGAAGCGCCTGTAAACAGTGGATAAATGTGCCTGTGCCGGTCAGGTTCAACCGGCTGCACATTATATGGTCATACACCCCAGGAATAAACCAGGATTTATAACAGTTGAACTAACTTTACTCAAAAATGTCAGCGAAACGGCTCCCCGCTATGGGAGAGGAGAGCAATATCCTTGCTGGCGACGCTTAAGAAGCGGCTTTTGCATTAAGGCTGCCATAAAGGATCTTCGCCACTGAGCTTGCGGTTAAGGAAAAAAGCGGCACTGATCAGCGCAAGATGGCTCAGTGCCTGTGGCGTATTGCCTAAGGCATAGCCCATTTTATCGAACTCTTCTGCATAGAGCCCCAACGGGTTCGCATAGCTCAGCAGTTTCTCAAATTCAAAGTGCGCTTCCTGCACCCGCCCCGCGCGAGCCAGACACTCCACATACCAGAAAGAACAGGCCGTAAACGACCCTTCATCCCCTTCCAGGCCATCGGCCGGGGTTTCTGCCAGGTTGTAGCGGCGTACCAGCCCATCGCTTACCAGCTTCTCTTTAATGGTATCCAGCGTGGCCAGCCAGTCCGGGTCGGTCGCGCCCACAAAGCGCACCAGCGGCATCAGCAGCATGGAGGCATCCACGAACTCGCCGTGACGGACCGAAACAAAATGGCCGCGCTCTTCATTCCAGAAGTTACTCCAGATATCTTCACGGATCGCGTCTCTCGCTTCGCACCAGCGGGCATAAGGGAAAGAGAGAGAGCGTTTTTCTCCGAGCCGGATCGCCCTGTCGAGCGCCACCCAGCACATCAGCCGGGAGTGGAGGAAATGTTGAGGTGCGCCGCGCATCTCCCAGATCCCGGCATCCGCCTGGTTCCAGTTTTCGCTGACGTAATCGATCATTTTGCTGACATGCTTCCAGCCACGGTGCGAAATGGCCTCGCCATATTTATTGGCCAGATAAACCGCGTCCATCAGCTCGCCATAGATATCCAGCTGGCACTGATTCCAGGCATCATTACCGATCCTGACCGGCGTGGAGTTGGCATAGCCGGAAAGATTGAGCAGCTCGCTTTCGTGCAGTTCAGTACCGGCGTCGAGGCGATACATCACCTGAAGTTTTTCCACATCGTTATGGCTGTTCTCCACGCAGCGTCCTACCCAATGCGTGAAGTGTTTGGCCTCATCAACGTAACCCAGACGCATCAGGGCATACATGCTGAAAGAGGCGTCACGCAGCCAGGAGGCACGGTAATCCCAGTTGCGTCCTCCCCCTAACTCCTCCGGCAGGCCAAAGGTGGCCGCTGCGGCAATGGAGCCATGCTTCCAGGAGGTGAGCAGCTTTAACGTCAGCGCGGAGCGGGTCACCATCTCCTGCCAGCGTCCGCGGTAGGTACTTTTGGCGCTCCAGTGCCGCCAGTAGTTCAGCGTCGCCTGGAAGCAGCGTTCCGTGCTTTCATCATCGAGATGGTCGTCATCGGCGCTGCCCAGGATAAAGACACGATATTCTCCTGACTTCAGGGTAAAGCGGGATTCCGCGGCTGCACCGTCCAGCGTAAAGTCCACCTGGCCACACAGGCGCAGCGTAGGCTGCCCTTCGGCGCTGAATGCTACGCTTTGCTCCCCCAGTTGGGCCTGCGTATTCGCTCTGGCATAGTCATGGACGGGCGAGCAGCGCAGGGCAAAAGTAGCCTCGCCATGCACCATCTTCACCCGGCGGATAATGCGCGGCTGGTCATCTTCCTGATGGCATATCGGCATATAATCGGTAATTTCCGCCACGCCTTCTTTAGCCAGCCAGCGAGTTTGCAGAATGGTGGTATCGGGCAGGTAGAGCTGCTGACGGCGCACATCCTGCCACTCAGGGGCGATGCTAAAGATCCCCGCCTCGTCACCATCCAGCAGGGCGGTGAAAACCGATGGGCTGTCCAGGTTTGGCCAGCAAAAGTAGTCAAGGGCACCATCATTGGCGATCAGCGCACAGGTCCGTAAATCCCCAATCACGCCGTGATCCTCTATTTTTCTTTTAATCTCACTCATCTTATTTCCCGGCATTAAGAAAAGGGCTTGAGAGGTAACTATAGTCATCATTTGTGGCGAGGCGGCGCGCCAGAGGTGAAGCGGCTGAGATTTCCTCTTCTATACTTGCGGTTGGCTATCACCACTTACAGGAGAAAACCATGAGCACACCAGAGACTAAAGTGGCCGTTGTTACCGCGTCAGATTCAGGTATCGGTCAGGCCAGCGCCATCATGCTGGCTGAGCAGGGGTTTGATATTGGCATCACCTGGCGTTCTGATGATCAAGGCGCGCAGGAAACTGCCCGGCAGGTGCGTGAACGGGGGCGCAGGGCGGAAGTTGAACACCTTGACCTGGCCGATCCTGAAGAGGGCGGACGTTCTCTGGAGACGTTGATTGCGCGCTTAGGGCGTATCGACGTGCTGGTGAATAATGCGGGGACTAATGTCAAAGCCGACTTTCTGGAAACAACGTTCGAAGAGTGGCGAAAAGTCTTTTCAGTAGATGTGGATGGTGCTTTTATCTGTGGTCAGATTGCCGCGCGGCATATGGTCACGCAGGGAGAGGGCGGACGGATTATCAACATCACGTCGGTTCATGAGCATACGCCATTGCCCGGCTCCATTGCCTATACGGCAGCCAAACATGCGCTGGGCGGACTGACCAAAGCGATGGCGCTGAGCCTGATGCCGCATAAAATATTGGTTAATTCCGTGGCGCCAGGCGCTATCGCCACGCCAATGAATGAGATGAGCAACGAGGATGCCAGGAGCATCTCCATGCCTGAAATCCCGGCAGGACGGCCGGGAGATACGCGGGAAATCGCCAGCATGGTCGCCTGGCTTTGCTCGCAGTGGTCCACTTATACCACCGGGCAATCCTTCATCATTGATGGCGGCTTTACGCTGGCTAACCCCCAGTATTATATGCAGAGCTAACGGCCCTGGCCGGAGACGGAAGGAGCCGTCCCCGGCAACGCAAACCGGTGCGTTTATGACTCATCCTCCGGTTCGCGGTCGGACCTGCGTTTGAAATAGATCTTCACGCCCCAGACCAGCGCGAGAATCAGCACCACCCAAAAGATCTGCTTGAGATGGCGATCGACCGCGTGCAGCCAGGGAGCGATGACCTGACCGCCAAGATAGCCCAGCGAGACGAAAATCACCGCCCAGAGCACTGCGCCAATCACATTCAGCAGCATAAATTTTTGCGGCTTCAGCTTGCTGGCACCGATGATGATCGGGCCGACAATGCGCAGGCCATACATAAAGCGGACCCCCAGCACAAAGAGTACCGGACGTTTACGGATTTTTTTATTGGCTTTGGCGATCTGTTTCTGATGCTTTTTGAATTTCTTCAGAATAGCTTCGCCGTAATAGCGGCCAATAAAGAACAACGCGGTATCGCCAAGGATCCCGCCCGCCATCGCCACCAGCACTACCCAGCCATAGGTCAGCAAACCTTCATGAGCGGCAATCCCCCCCAGCAGCGTGAACGTTTCCCCTTCGGCGATGCAGCCAATAAATAGCGCAAAATAACCGTACTGCGAAATCAGACTGCTTACGTCCATATGGATATTCTCTCCCCGGTAGTTGCGCAGAAAGCCCTAAGTCTAACCGCTGTGGCTTAAACCGTGATGAAAGATCGCTGAATGAGCGTTTATTTTCGCTATGAAATGAATTAATTAGCACAAACTTGGGTTGCGTAAAAAACAAACAATTCACAACCACTTATACTTGAGGTACCCCGCCCTGGCCGCGGCTTACCGAGTAGATAGAGGAGTGAAGAGATGAACCATGTATGGGGACTTCTTGCGCATCCTGACCGCGAGATGCGTGACATCAAGCAAGAGAACGAGACCATTTCTCACCACTATACGCACCATGTGTTACTGATGGCGCTAATCCCGGTGCTCTGCGCCTTTATCGGCACCACGCAAATTGGCTGGGATTTAGGCGCTCAGCACACTATTGCGCTGTCGCTGATGAACGCCTTTGCCCTGGCGGTGCTCTTTTATGCCCTGATCCTCGGCGGCGTTGCCGTGATGGGCCGCGTGATCTACTGGATGGCGAGGGACTACCCTCAGCGTCCCAGCCTGCAACGCTGTACGGTGTTTGCCGGCTATGTGGCAACCCCGCTGTTTCTTAGCGGCTTAGTGGCGCTCTATCCGCTGGTCTGGCTCTGCGTATTTGTGGGTACGCTGGCGCTGGTCTATACCGGCTATCTGTTATATGTCGGCATTCCGCTGTTTCTGAATATTGATCGGGAAGAGAGCCTGCGCTTCTCCGGCTCCACGCTGGCGATTGGGGTACTGGTCCTGGAAGTGCTGCTGGCGATGACGGTGGTGCTCTGGGGTTACGGTTACCGGCTGTTTTAACGCGTTCAGCCGCCGGGATCCCGGCGGTTTCTCATTCATCATCAGAAACGAATCTCCACTAGGAATTTCTTTAGCCTCCGTCGTATGATGCGCTTGCCAGCCCCCGTGTGGCCTGCTTTGCGCGGTGGCGGCGTGCGGTTTTACCGCACATGAATCACTTCCCGGTTAAGTTTTTATAAGATGCCTGCAAAAATTCGCTTGTCTCTTCTGACTCTGGCTTTGCTTTTTACTGCTCAGGCGCCTCTGAGCCAGGCCGTCGCCAGCACGCTGGCTGACGCTGCCCCTCTTGTACAGCCGCAGATCGCCTCCGGCAGCGCGATGATTGTCGATCTCAACACCAATAAAGTGATCTTCGCCAGCCATCCCGATCTGGTGCGGCCCATGGCCTCCATCACTAAACTGATGACGGTAATGGTGACGCTGGATGCGCATCTGCCGATGGATGAGATGCTGAATGTGGATATCAGCCACACACCAGAGATGCGCGGCGTCTATTCCCGCGTCCGTCTCAACAGTGAGATCAGCCGCAAGAATATGATGCTGCTGGCGCTGATGTCCTCTGAAAACCGCGCCGCCGCGAGCCTGGCTCACCACTATCCGGGCGGATACGATGCGTTTATCCGCGCCATGAACGCCAAGGCCAAAGCGCTGGGTATGGCCCAGACCCGCTATGTAGAGCCAACCGGTCTGTCGACGCAAAACGTCTCAACAGCCCGTGATTTGACGAAGTTGCTAATCGCCACCAAACGCTATCCGTTGATGGGTGAGCTGAGCACCACTCATGAAGATATGGCGGTGTTCAAAAGTCCCAATTACACGCTGCCTTTCCGCAACACCAACCACCTGGTTTACCGTCCCGACTGGAATATCCAGCTGACCAAAACGGGCTTTACCAATGAAGCGGGCCATTGCCTGGTGATGCGCACGGTGATAAAGCAGCGCCCTGTGGCGTTAGTGGTGATGGATGCCTTTGGTAAATATACCCATTTTGCCGATGCTAACCGCCTGCGTAGCTGGATGGAAACCGGCAAAATTTCCCCGGTGCCAGCGGCTGCGCTGAGCTATAAAAAGCAGAAAGCGGCGGAAATGGCCAGCACCGGCAGCACCACCGAGATCGTCGAGTAACCTTTTTTCGTTACTGAATCTTATAGTGTCGGGCCGGGCGAAAGCATAGACTGGCGCGCAAGTTTTATGGTGCCGGAACTGCCCGGCCATGCCTGATACCTGGAAACCTTCATGTCTATGTTGTTAACCTTTTTTCGCCTCTGCCTGTTACTCCTTGTCACGCTCTCACCCGTGCTGGCGCACGCCGCCGATGATGAGAGCCAGCAATCCAGCGACGCCCCAGTTAAAGTCAATGCGGCGGTAGAACTGCCAAAAATGCAGAAGGTGCTGGATAAGATCAAGCAGCAGGTTTCTGGCGAAACTAACGACGGCAAACTCAACGCCCTGAATGATATGGCGCTGGAACTCTCTGGCGATGCCGATACCCTGATGCAGGGGATCATCCCGCAGCGTGCGCAGCTGCAGGCGCAGCTGGAGGTGCTGGGACCCGCACCCAAGGCTGGCAGCGGCGTGAAAGAGACCGCAGAAGTCACCAGCAAGCGTAAAAACCTGGAAAATCAGAAAGGGAAAATTGATGACCAGATCAAGCAGGCTGAAGCGATCAAAAGCGGTTCAATCAATCTTTCAGCTCAAATCGTTAAGCTGCGCCGGGATGCGCTGAAAACGCAGCTGGCCCTGAACGCCGGCAGTATTTTTGGCCCCCGTTTCTGGTCGCCGCTGTTTAATAAACACAGCGAAGACAGCGACAAGGTCAGCGATTTTGTGCAGGAGCTGAAAGAGACCGCCATGCTCTCCTGGGAGCCAGGCTGGCGCGTAGGTACCGTGCTGTGGATCCTGTTTGCTGGGGTGGTAGCCACGCTCGGTCGTCGTTATCTGGAAGAGTTTCTAGCGTGGGTCGGCATCCATCTGCTGCCGGAAGGGCGGCTGCGTCGCAGCTTCCTGGCTGCCGCCACCGCCATCACTACGCTGCTTGCAGTGGTACTGGCCTTTAATTTTCTCGATCTCGCGTTCACCCGTCATGATGATGTCGTGGATGACGTGCGCGACTTTGCCGACAAGCTGGTAGGGCTGAGCGTATTCTGTGGGCTGATAGCCGGTCTTGGCAGAGCATTTTTGTCCACCCGTCGTCCTTCATGGCGCCTGCCGAATATCTCTAATGAAGTGGCCATGGCATTAAAACCCTTTCCGCCGCTCACGGCCGCTCTGGTATTTGTCTTCCAGACGGTGGAAAGCCTCAACAGCAGCGCAAATACCAGCGTAGGCACCACGATTTTTGCCAACGGCCTGACGGCTTTACTGATTGGCGCCACCGCGCTCTCTATCAGTTTCCGTACCAACCGCGTGCGCCGCAGAATGCTGCTGGAGGGTCAGCAGCCTGAAGCGAAATCGACGCTGGTTGGGCTGATCCAGATGGCGATTACGCTGTGTGGCGTGGCGATCATGGTGACGCTGGTGATCGGCTATGTCACGCTGGCCCGCTTCCTGAGTTATGAACTGATCTGGATGGGCATCGTTTTCGGCTCGTTCTACATTGTCAGCCAGCTGGTGGCTGATGGCTGTGAGAGCCTCTTCTCCCCCCACACCACTGCGGGTAAAAGCATTCAGCGTTCGCTGAATATTGATGAGCGTCATCTGGCTCAGGTCGCTGCGTTGCTGGCGGGGCTGGGTAAAACTGTTCTGGTGCTGATTGCGGCAATGGCGCTGCTGAACGGCACTTTTGGCAGCTCGACGCCGATTGAGCTGGTACAGCAGGCGATTGAGTTCTGGGGCGGTAAAGGCCTGGAGTCGATGAATATCGTGCCGGCCCACGTGCTCAACGCCCTGATCACGCTGGTGGTGGGCATCTATGTTCTGCGCTCGGTTAAACGCTGGCTGGACCAGGATTTCCTGCCGAAAACCACCATGGACGTGGGGATGCGCGTCTCGCTTATCACCCTGTTCAGCAACCTCGGTTACGTGCTGGTGTTCCTGCTGGCGCTCTCGATTATGGGGCTGCAGTGGAACAAACTGGCGTGGATAGTCAGCGCCTTGTCGGTGGGTATCGGTTTTGGTTTGCAGGAGATCGTAAAAAACTTTATCTCGGGCCTGATCCTGTTGACGGAACGGCCGGTGAAGGTTGGCGATCTGGTCAGCATCAGCGGGATAGAAGGGGATATCCGCCGCATCAACGTGCGCGCCACGGAAATCCAGCTTGGCGACAAATCCACGGTGATCGTGCCGAATTCCCAGCTGATCTCACAGAACGTGCGTAACGCGACGATGGGTAATGCGCAGGGGGTGGCGACCATTACGCTGACCTTCCCGCTGGATATCGATCCTGTTCAGGTGCGCGATCTGCTGCTGGAGGTCTATAACGAGAATGAACGCATTCTGGAGACGCCGGAGCCTTCAGTCTCGTTTAAGGATCTTACCCCGGCTGGCATCGTGCTGGCCGTAACGGGTAACGTGGCAAGCCCCCGTCAGGTTGCCGGTGCCAAGAGCGATCTGCTGTTTGATATCCTGACCCGACTGCGGAAAGAGGGCGTGGTGCTCTCCAGACCGCAAACCATGATTGTCGAGCAGCGCAACGGTCAGCAGGTGGTGGTGCAGGACGACAAAATTTCCTGATCCGGCAGCAGGTTTACTCTTCCGCCCCTGTTTAAGTCGCAGAGGCGGAAGGGTGCCAGAACTTCCGCTGTTGCTCCGCCACTGAGGAGATCTCTCACAGAGAGCGTTACTCCCCAGGCAAGACATTCAGGAATGCTTCGCCCCGCAGTCACACTCTCCCCAGTTCTTCGCTTTAGTCGTTTTACCAATCCCGGGGTTGAAGCTGTTGGTCGGGTCCAGCTGCTGGTAGAAGGCTTTCAGCTGCGGCTTAGCGGCATAGAGATGGCCAACATTATGCTCTGCCGGATACTCGGCACCGCGATCGGCCAGCATCGCCAGCATCTTCTCTTTCAGCGCATGGACGTCCACCCCTTTTTTCACAATGTAATCCTGATGGAATACGTGGCAGAAAAAGTGGCCGTAATAGAGACGATGCACCAGCGCATCATCAAATTCCGGCGGCAGACGCTCAAACCAGTCACGATCGTTACGCCGCAGAGCAATATCCAGCGCCAGAATATCCTCTACCTCGTCACTGTGAACGGCGTGATAGCGTACCGCTGCACCGGCGGCAGCAAAGCGGTGCAGGAAAGCTTTCGCGCCCTCGTCCGGCGTGCAGGCAAAAAAGTCGCCTTCCGCCTGCTGGAAGTAGCTTTCGAGGTAGTCGCGTGCTTCGGCAATGCCCTCACCCGACATTTTGATCATCAAATGATGTTCATAGCGGTCGCGGTACTCCTTCAGCCTTTTGGGTAAGTGGGAGGGCAAAACTTTGCTGATTTTTTGCAGCAGCCGGTCGCTAAAGTGGGGTTTTAAAAAAGGCACACTGCCTGAGAGCGCATCCGCCCGGCCTTTCAGCGTGAAAAACAGCGGCATCTTGTCGGTGCCAAACTTGTCAATCATCACAAAGGTGTCTTTGCCGTAGACTTCCGCGATATCAAAAATGTCGCGGTGCATATACTCAGCGGCGACAGGCAGATTGGTGAACGACTGCAACATGTGGCGGCGTATCTCATCGAATACGTCCGGATTGTTGCTGCCGAGATAAAAGACCTGCTGCTCTTTTTCACTGACAAAGGTGTCCAGGCGCACCGCAAAAACGGCCAGCTTTCCTGCACAACCTGAAGCTTCAAACAGACGCCGTGCATCCGCATTGAAGCGTGAGGGCGTATTGGCATCGATCTCGCGAACACGGGCTGCATACTCTCCATCGGAGGCCTGCCGCTGATCATATTTTACGTCGCTCTGCTGCCAGGTTTCATCATCCAGCCGCGTCAGGATCTGTTCCGGCGTGCTGCCCAGCTCAATGCCCAGATGGTTAACCAGCTTGAGTTTGCCCTGCGCGTCCACCTGCGCATAGAGCGACATTTCACTGTAAGCGGGGCCGCGTTTAATCAACGAGCCGCCGGAGTTGTTACAGACGCCGCCCAATACCGAGGCGCCGATGCAGGAAGAGCCAATCACCGAGTGCGGCTCTCGCCCCAGAGGTTTCAGGATTTTCTCTAACTGATAAAGGGTGCTGCCCGGAAAAGCGAGTACCTGCTTGCCACCGTCAATCTGCTGAATTTTGTCCATTCTCAACGTGCTGATAATCACGATGTCGCGCTGGTAATCGTTGCCGTTCGGCGTGGACCCTTCGGTAAGGCCGGTATTGGCGGCCTGCATCAGCACGATGGTATCGGCCGCCACGCAGGCCTGCAGAATGCGCCACTGCTCCAGCAGCGTACCGGGAAAGACCACCGCCAGCGCATCGCCTTGCCCGGAGCGAAAACCTTTACGGTAGCGCGCGGTTTGTTGAGGATCGGTAAGAAGGTGGGAACGTCCGACGATGCGGAGCAGTTCAGCGACCAGTTTCTGGCTGGTCCGGGAAGAGGGGGTGTGCATATCCATGCTCCTTTTGACTGTCACTGATTAACTTTAACACTACTTTTCGCTATCGGACGGCAGAAAATCAGACGCCGATCGCGCCAATATGTTGAAAACTACCTGCTATCCTGAAGTTATGGCACACTGAAATTCTTGTGGCCTTTACTTGCCCCGCAGTTATTTAAGAGAACCCAACCTGATGAAATGGATTTACTCTGCCAGCCTCGCTGCCGCCCTGAGCCTGCAGCCGGCTTTTGCTGAAAACCTGTCTGCACCTCATCCGCTGACTCCGGAAGCGCGTGACGCATTTGTTACTGATTTACTTAACAAAATGACCCAGGATGAAAAGATAGGGCAGCTGAGATTGATCAGCGTCGGCCCGGATAACCCGAAAGAAGCGATTCGTGAAATGATCAAACACGAACAGGTCGGCGCCATCTTTAACACGGTTACGCGAAAAGATATCCGTGCGATGCAGGATCAGGTGATGCAGCTCAGTCGCCTGAAAATCCCTCTGTTTTTTGCCTATGACGTGGTGCACGGACAGCGCACCGTGTTCCCTATCCCTCTTGGCCTGGCCGCAAGCTGGGATCTCGATGCGGTCGCTAATGTGGGGCGCATTTCAGCTTATGAAGCTGCCGATGATGGCCTGAATATGACCTGGGCTCCGATGGTGGACGTCACCCGGGAACCTCGCTGGGGCAGGGTTTCCGAAGGATTTGGCGAGGATACTTATCTGACCTCGGCAATGGGCCGTACGCTGGTGGAGTCAATGCAGGGTAAAAGCCCGGCAGACCGCTATTCAGTGATGACCAGCGTCAAGCATTTCGCCGCCTATGGCGCGGTGGAAGGGGGACGCGATTATAATACCGTGGATATGAGCCCGCAGCGGCTGGCGCAGGATTACCTGCCTCCTTACAAGGCGGCGCTGGATGCCGGAAGCGGGGGCGTGATGGTGGCGCTGAACTCGCTGAACGGCGTGCCGGCTACGGCTGACAGCTGGCTGCTGAAAGATCTGCTGCGTGATGAGTGGAAATTCAAAGGGATCACGATCAGCGATCATGGCGCCATCAAGGAGTTGATGAAGCACGGCGTGGCGAGCGATCCTCAGGATGCGGTGCGCATTGCCATCAAGTCCGGCGTGAACATGAGCATGAGCGACGAGTACTACAGCAAGTATCTGCCGGGGCTGGTGAAAACGGGCGCGGTCAGTGAAAGCGAGATCGACGATGCGGCGCGTCATGTGCTGAACGTAAAATATGATATGGGGCTGTTTAACGATCCCTACAGCCATCTTGGTCCAAAAGAGAGCGATCCGGCAGATACCAATGCCGAAAGCCGCCTTCACCGTGCCGAAGCGCGCGATGTGGCGCGTAAAAGTATTGTGCTGCTGAAAAACCGTCTGCAGACGCTGCCGCTGAAAAAGTCGGGTACGCTTGCGCTTATCGGGCCGCTGGCGGACAGCCAGCGTGACATTATGGGCAGCTGGTCCGCAGCCGGTAAGGCAGGACAGTCTGTCAGCGTGCTGCAGGGGCTGAAGAATGCCCTGGGCGATCGGGCCACGGTGCTCTATGCCAAAGGGGCCAACGTCACCGATAATAAAGGCATTCAGGATTTCCTGAACCTCTATGAAAAAGCGGTGACCGTAGACAGCCGCACCCCGCAGCAGATGCTGGATGAAGCTGTTGCTACCGCGAAGAAGGCGGATGTGGTTGTGGCGGTAGTCGGGGAGGCGCAGGGCATGGCGCATGAGGCGTCAAGCCGCAGCGAACTCGCCATTCCCGCCAGCCAGCAGGCGCTGATCGCGGCGCTGAAGGCAACCGGCAAACCGCTGGTGCTGGTGCTGATGAACGGTCGTCCTCTGACCCTGGTGAAAGAGAACATGCAGGCGGACGCGATGCTGGAAACCTGGTTCAGCGGCACCGAAGGGGGTAATGCTATCGCCGACGTGCTGTTTGGTGACTACAACCCGTCAGGTAAGCTGCCGATGTCGTTCCCTCGCTCAGTCGGCCAGATCCCGATCTACTATAACCACCTTAATACCGGGCGTCCGTACGATGCCAACAAGCCAAATAAATATACTTCGCATTACTACGATGCCGCCAACGGCCCGCTGTTCCCGTTCGGCTACGGTTTGAGCTATACCACCTTTAAGCTCTCGCCTGTGAAGCTCTCCTCTGCCACCATGCCACGCAACGGCACGGTCAATGCCAGCGTTACCGTTACCAACACCGGCGATCGGGATGGGGCGACGGTAGTGCAGATGTATCTGCGTGACCAGATGGCAAGTATCAGCCGTCCGGTAAAAGAGCTGAAAGGCTTTAAGCGCATCATGCTGAAAGCGGGCGAGTCGCAAACGGTCACCTTCCCGATTGAGGTCAACGCGCTGAAATTCTGGAATGCCAGGATGCAGCAGGTGGCGGAGCCGGGTAAATTCAGCGTGATGATCGGGCTTGATTCTGCCCGCACCACGGATGCAGAGTTTGATTATCTGTAAACGCCAGAGGGCAAGGATGCCGCTTCATAACGCATAAACTTAAGGGACGATCTTCGTCCCTTTTTCTTTCAGCAGGGTCGTACTATGTCTTCAATCCGGGACAGAATTCAGCAGCAGGTGTTTCGCCTGAATGGGCTGGCTATGAACGAGTTTGATTTATCTCAACCGCTGGGCGATCCGGGATTATACGGGCCTGACAGCGTGATCTGGCGGGTGCACGGCGACTTTCCCAGTATGCTCTGCGGGGGGATCTCTGCACTGCTGATGCAGATGCTTCACCCGCTGGCGCTGGCTGGCGTCTGGGATCACTCCACCTTCCGGCAGGATATGATGGGACGGCTGCGCCGGACCAGCCAGTTTATTGCCGTGACTACGTTTGGTAACAGCGTGGATGCCCAAACGCTGATCGATCGCGTGAAGCGCATTCATTTACAGGTTAATGGCGTGGATGCCCGGGGAGCGCCCTATGCTGCGAGCGATCCTCATCTGCTGACCTGGGTACACGTTGCGGAAACCAGCCGTTTTCTCGCCGCGCATTTGCGCTATAAAAATCCCGATCTGAGCCTTGCTGAGCAGGACCGCTATTACGCCGAGGCCGCCGTCGTTGCGGAGGCGCTGGGTGCAGAGACCGTGCCGAAGTCGGTACAGGCGGTGGAGGCTTACCTGCTGGCAATGCAGCCAGAGCTGCGGTGTGATGAGCGTACCCGGGAGGTGCTCTCTTTGTTGATGAACGCGCCAGCGCCGAGCTGGCAGGCGCGCCCGGCAATGAAGGTGATGATGATGGCAGGCATAGAGCTGCTGCCAGAGTGGGCACAGCAGCAGTTCGGCTTCCGTTTTTCAGGCATGGGGCGCGGAACGCTTCGCTTACGTATGCGGGTACTGGCAAAAGGGCTGCGCTGGTCTATCCGACGCGGTGCCTACCACCGCGCTATGCAGCGCATGGGGCGGGAAGGATAGAGTAAACATCTGCTGCTCTGCGTCGATAGCCGTCGCACCAGCGCTTTTTCCCCTCTTTACAGCGCTAAACCCCGCCCCAGGCCGATTTTTGAGACTATTACCCTTGCGACGGCATGGCACAACGGGACATCCTGCCCTATTCTCCGGGTGGGATCCCCTACATCCATCGTCGAGGCTTTATGACACAGTTGTACCGGATTGCTGAAGTCACCAATCAGCAGCAAACGCTGACAGCTCAGGTTGAGCAGGATGAGCGCGCCGCCTATTTCTATATCCGGCCTGCGGAACCGTTCCGCACGCAGTTCGCCGTGCGCGGCTGCTGGCTGCGCAATCTTCTGCCCGCGCCGGCCCGTGAAGACAGGGAAGCGATGGAGCAGGGCATTCCGCCGCTCCTGAGCGCAGAATATTGCCGTACGCTGGAAGCGGAACCGATGCTCGACCCCGCTGGCCTGCAGATTATCTGGGCCCCCAGCGATGACGGAGCGGCATTATGGTATCAGGGGCAGCTACTGGCGGTGATCCCGGGCTGGAGCCTCTATCAGAACAAGCAGGTCAGCTTCTCGGCTGGCTGCATTAAAGAAAACCGGCTGACGGCTCCGCTGGGTTCCGCTTCCACTAATGACTATTATGCTGAAGCTGAAAAACATCGTCACTTCTGGCGCGACTGGCATGATGGCCATCTCTGGGAGCCGATGCAGCGCGACCTGTTAAAGTGTTATGAATCCCAGTATGGCGAGTCGCTAAAGTATTACTCGGTGGATCAGGGCAACTGGCCACCGATGGCGATTTCGCAGCACTATCATCAGGGCAGCTGGTATTTCCTGACGCTGGGAATGAGCATTCGTCCACTGCCGTGGGTCGATTTTCTGTTTGAAGATCTGGCCCCCCAGCACCGCAGAATTGAGCTGGCGATGGCGATAGATGCAGAGGTCATGACGGAAGAGAACGCCGTGCAGATGGCGAGCGCGCTCGCCAGCTTTGCACACTTCCCCTGGGCACGAATCAGCTGGCTGGGAGAGGGACATACGCTGGAGTCTGCCGTGGCGCCGGTCGGTTTTGAAGGCTTCCTGCTCTCGGGTGAACTGGGCGGGGCAGAGGCGCAGTTCAGCCTGCCCAAACGCGAGGGCGAAACAGTCACGCTGCTCTGGACCACGCCGGTTACCATGGCGGAACGCGAATTCGCGCAGGCAGAAGAGAGCGGCGGCAATCAGCTGGTGGAAAGATTGCGTCAGGCCGGCGCGAATCATATTTTTCGTCCCCGTCAGCAGGTGGTTGATCCACAAGATTAAATTTTGCCAGCCACCACCGTTTCCCTTTTAATGCCACTTTTCTCTGGAATGCGACGTTTATCACATCAAGTTTTCCTGTAACACGCCGTTAACACGATCAGGCAATTGTGCCTGAATGCGTTGAGCGGGGCTCGTCATGTTTAAAACAACCCAGGCCAGATTTACCCTCCTGATCGTCGGCTTTTTTATGCTACTGCTGCTGATCACGGTTGTGGTAATTAATATGTTTGTTGCGCCTCAGCTAGCGACCAATGAGAGTCGTCTGGTGCGTTATGAAGTGGATTCTATTGGTTCGCGAATTACTGAAATGATGAACCGTATTCAGGCACAGCAGCGCACTATTACCGAAACGGTCGCCGTGCTCGACAGCGCCGCTATCGATAGCGTGCTTCCCGCTTTAGTGAATCAGTATCAGGACGTAAACGTCTTTGGCGGCGGCATCTGGCCACTGCCTAAAGTGCGCGATCCGGCCAGAGATAAATTCAGTACCTTCTTTGCCCGTGACAGCAGTAATAACCTTCAGGTCAATACTTTCTGGAACTCTGCTGAAGCACCCAACTACTACGAGCAACCCTGGTACAAAGATGGCCAGGCGGCAGCCAAAGGGCAGTGCGCCTGGGCGAAGGCCTATCAGGATGCTGCCAGCCCGCAGCCGCGCACCAACTGCGCCATGGGTATTTATCGCAACGGCAGCGCCTGGGGCGTCGCCACTATCGACGTCACGCTGGGCTTTTTCAACCATCTGGCAAAACAGATGGGGGATGCGGTACAGGGGCAAGCGCTGATTGTGGAAGCCGATGGCAAAGTGGTGGGAGACGCCAGCCTGATCGGCGGCACGCCAAAACTGCGTAATCTCAGCGAACTGGCCACGCCAATGGCCGCGACGCTGCGTACACTGCTGGCAACAGCGGGCAAGGAGCCTCTTCAGAGTACCTTTGACAGTGAAGATGGCAACCACACGCTGTTTCTCCAGCAGATCGAGGGCAGTCCCTGGTTTATCGCCAGCGATGTTCCCACTGCGCTGCTCTCCAAACAGACTGACTCCATCCTGACGCGTCTGGGTCTGGTGCAGATCCCGTTAGCTATCCTGCTGCTGCTGGTGCTGCTGGGCTTTATCCGTACCATGATGAAACGTCTGGGTGGACTGAACGACAATATCCTGGCGCTCTCTACGGGCGGTGCAGATCTGACACAGCGCCTGCCAGCCAGCAGCAGCCCGGAATTCAACGCCGTGTCACAAAGCTTCAATAATTTCATTGAGTATCTTCAGGGGCTGATGCGCCAGGTGGGCGACAGCGCGCTGGCTATCACTTCCGCCTCAAAAGAGATTGCCAGCGGCAACCTGGATCTCTCTGCCAGGACCGAAGAGCAGTCCAGCTCAATCGTTGAGACGGCGGCTTCAATGGAGGAGCTGACCGGCACCGTACGACAGAACGCCGATAACGCCACGCATGCTAATCAGCTGGCAGGAGATGCTTCACGCGTGGCCGCTCGCGGATCCAACGTGGTGAAGCAGGTGGTGACCACCATGGGCGAAATCAACACCTCTTCCCGCAAGGTTGTCGATATTATCAGCGTGATTGACAGTATCGCCTTCCAGACCAACATCCTGGCGCTGAACGCCGCGGTGGAAGCCGCACGTGCCGGAGAACAGGGCCGGGGATTTGCAGTAGTGGCGTCTGAAGTACGAAATCTGGCTCAGCGCTCCGCTAATTCTGCACGGGAAATCAAAAAGCTGATTGAAGAGTCGGTCGCCAATATTGACCAGGGCAGCCAGCTGGTGCAGGAAGCGGGCAACACCATGGAGGAGCTGATGGGTGGCGTCAGCAGCGTCACAACGCTGATGGCTGAAATCATGTCCGCCAGCCGTGAGCAGAGCATGGGGATCGATCAGATCAACACTGCCATTAACCAGCTCGACAGCACCACGCAGCAGAACGCCTCGCTGGTGGAGCAGGTCTCTGCGGCTGCTCAGGCTATGGAAGAGCAAAGCGTGCAACTTGAGCTGGTGGTCAGCAGCTTCAAATTATAACCGGTCACCGGGGCAGCCTTGTGCTGCCCCTCTTACTTCCGCACGATTTTACGCAGCAGGATCCCGCAGAGATGTGCCACAATACCTAAGATAAGTCTCAGGGAGCGCCCATGTCTGCAATCGAAGTTATTCTGGTTGATCGCCACGATCGCCCCACCGGCAGGATGGAAAAGCTTGAGGTTCACGAGAAAGGGTTGCTGCATCGCGCGGTAACGGTCTACGTGTTCAACTCGCGCCATCAACTGCTGCTACAGCAGCGCGCGGCAGGGAAATATCACTGCGGCGGCTTGTGGAGCAACACCACCTGTGGACACCCTTTTCCTCAGGAGCTGACGCAGCATGCCGCAGAGCGCCGTCTGCAGGAAGAGATGGGCATGTGCCTGAAGCTCCATCCGGTGTTTGAGCTGAGCTACAACTTGCCGATGGGAAATGGGCTGACCGAGCATGAATATGGTCATGTCTATTTCGCGTTCAGCGATGCCCTTCCCGTGCCCGATCCCGCCGAGGCTGATGGCTGGCGCTATGCTTCGCTGGCAGCGATCCAGCAGGAGATGCAGACTCATCCGCAACGTTTTACGCCCTGGTTCCTGCATACCTTTTCCCGCATCCCGGCTGCTTTTAAAACTTTTACGGCTCAGATGGCCTGCTGAACAGGCAGAAAAAAGCCCGCCAGTATGGCGGGCTTTTTAGCAGCGAAAGGTTAGGGTTCGCGCACGAAATCTTCCGCATCCACATCGTAGCCGGACGGTTCCCAGCGGATCGCCAGCAGCGCGATAAGGCCTGCCAGCGGGGCGAGGGCAATGACCCAAAAGACATTGGTGCTTAACGCCGCAGAGAGCAGGGGGAACATAAACAGCGAGACGGTGGAACTGCCGCGCATCAGCGTCTGGTTAAAGCCAACGCCGACGCCACGTAAAGAGGTGGGGTAGCTGAGTGAGGCGAAGGTCATAGTATGCGAGCCGGGACCAAACCCCTGGCCCAGCAGGAACAGCGCCAGCATCGCAATCGAAATGGCCGCTTCTGCACCATCAGCTGGACGCCCCACCAGCGCCAGGCCCACCAGCGCGACAAACTGGAAGCAGTAGCCCAGCGTCGTCATCTTCCATGCGCCAAATCTTGGCACCAGCCGTACGGCCAGTATCCCGCCAACAAACGCAAACAGCAGGTTTAACGCCAGCGACACCAGAATCGTGGTCAGCATCGACTGCGCCAGGAAGCTGGAGATAATCACCGGCAGACCAAACGCCACGGCGTTATAGGCAAAAGCGGAGGCAATCGCCGTCACCGTTGCCAGAATGGTACGCCGCAGGTAAACCCCTTTCAGCAGTTCGCCATAATTGCGCCAGCTGGCGCGACGCCCACGCGTGGCAGGCGACAGGTCGGCATCCTCTGCCACATGCGCATTAATGCCGTATGAGTTGCGTAAGATAGCTGCCGCGCCATGCAGATCGCCCTGGTTGGCTGCCCAGACCGGTGACTCGCTCATATAGCGGCTACGAATGCAAATAATCAGGATGGCGGGAACAGCGCCAAAGCCTAAAATAATTCGCCACAGCAGACCTGCATGCGCTTCCGGCAACACCGTGTAAAAGAACAATACCAGCAGATAGGAGATGGAGATCGCCGCATACCAGGTGGGGCACCACATCGCAATGCTGGCAGCTTTATTGCCCCGTCCCTTAAGCTTCGAAAATTCAGCTAAAAAGGCCATCGCCACCGGCAGGTCGATGCCAACGCCAAGCCCCATTACAAAACGTGCGGCTGTCAGCACATACTCATTCGGGGCAAAGGCACACGCCAGTGCGGCAAAAACAAAGAAGAACATATCGGCCATAAAGACGCGGTAACGGCCAATTTTGTCAGTGAGGTAACCGCCAATCAGGGCGCCGACAATGGCGCCAAAAGCTATCGCGGAAGCCACCATACCGGCACCGGTTGGCGACAGGCCAAACTCGCGGGTGACATCCTTCATGCCGAAGGCGAGGGCGCCCAAATCGTAAGCATCAAGAAAGACGCCGCCCAGCGCAATGCCAATCACGATGCGGGCATTGCTGCGCGCCTGGGTGCTGTTGTTGACCAGTTGAGAAACATCGGCAGCTCGCCGGAGGGTGACGGCTTCACCCGTCGGGGTATTCCCTGTCATGGCGACGTGCGCCGAAGTGGTTAAATCAGTCATGATGTTGGGGTCTGTTTTATAAGAATAAGCTCAGAGAATACTCCCGGCGGAGACAGAGTTAAATTCCTGCTGGTTATAACTTAAAACTAAATGCATGTTGAAAAAGCAAGCACAGGTAGCTTCTCTTTGCTGTGCAGCGGGTGAGTTTTTCGCCGTCTGGCTTTCTCCCGGAATTTATTAGGCTACGCTTGTTACTAACCTGACGAAAAGGAAAAGAAAAATGGTGAAGAAAACAGGGCTTGCGCTCGCACTGGCGGGTTTACTCGCGCTGACCGCAACCGCTGGCGCGGCGGAGCCGGTGAAGGTCGGATCGAAAATTGATACTGAAGGATCGCTGCTTGGCAATATCATCCTTCAGGTACTGGATAAGCACGGCGTGAAAACGGTGAACAAAGTACAGCTCGGCACCACTCAGGTAGTCAGGGGGGCGATTACCGCTGGCGAACTCGATATTTATCCTGAGTACACCGGCAACGGCGCTTTTTTCTTTAATGATGAGCATGACGCCGCCTGGAGAAATGCGCAGGCCGGTTATGAGAAAGTGAAGAAGCTGGACCAGGAGAAAAATAAGCTCACCTGGCTGACTCCGGCCCCGGCTAATAATACCTGGACCATCGCCGTGCGCGGCGATTTGGCACAGAAGAACAAGCTGAATTCACTGGAGGATCTCAGCGCCTACCTGAAAAAGGGCGGTGAATTCAAGCTGGCCGCTTCCGCAGAATTTATCGAGCGGCCCGATGCGTTGCCTGCGTTCCAGAAAGCCTATGGCTTCACGCTGAAACAGGATCAGCTGCTCTCCCTGGCAGGAGGCGACACAGCGGTCACCATCAAAGCTGCCGCGCAGCAGACCTCGGGCGTTAATGCGGCGATGGCCTACGGCACCGATGGCCCGGTGGCGGCGCTCGGCCTGCAAACCCTGAGCGACCCCAAAGGCGTGCAGCCTATTTATGCGCCGGCGCCGGTTATTCGTGACGCGGTGCTGAAGGCTTACCCGCAGATTGCCGACTGGCTGAAACCGGTCTTTGCTTCGCTGGATGAAAAAACGCTGCAGGAACTCAACGCGAAAATTGCCGTAGAAGGGCAGGACGCGAAAAAGGTGGCAGCAGACTATTTGCAGCAGAAAAAACTGCTGTAGCGAAACCCGGGCCGGCTAAGCTGGCCCGCAAGCTATCGGAAAAATTTTGCGCCCTACAATTCATAATCGCGTGCTGCTAACGCTCTCCATCCTGCTTGGCGTGGCGGCTGCTCTGTTTCCCTTTTTAAACTATGCGCCCAACCGGCTGGTCTCTGGTCAACCCCTGCTGTTGCAGCAGATCCTGAGCGGACCAGAGTGGCTCCTTTTCTTGCCGATGCTGCTGCTGTTCCTGCAGGCGTTTATTCCCGTCAGCCGCCTGAATCTGCTTTTTACGGTGCTGCTCTGCGAACTGCTGTTTATTGCGCTGGTTGCCCTGAGCGGCTATCACGCCAGCGTATTGGCGCAGCAGGGAAGCCCGCTTGCCAGAACCTCCTGGGGCAGTGGTTTCTGGTTTTGTGCCGCCCTTTGCCTGCTGCTTGCGGCCGACGCCACCGCACGGCTGACCAAAAGCGCGCTGTGGCGGCTGCTGCTTAACGGGCAAATCTGGCTACCGGTTATCCTCTTATTGCTGAGCGGCCAGCTCCATGATCTGGCGCTGCTGAAAGAGTATGCCAACCGACAGGAAGTCTTCGACCAGGCGCTCTCCCGCCACCTGCTGCTGCTGGTGGGGACGCTGCTGCCCACGCTGCTGATAGGCATCCCGCTTGGCTGGCTCTGCGCGAAAAAAACGGCCGTGCAGTCGCCCGTGTTTGCCGTGCTGAACGTGATTCAGACTGTGCCTTCCATTGCCCTGTTCGGCCTGCTGATTGCGCCCCTGGCGGGACTGGCCCGCTCTTTTCCGCTGTTGTCGCAGATCGGTATCAGCGGCATCGGCATGGCGCCAGCGCTGATCGCGTTAGTGCTCTATGCGCTGCTGCCGCTGGTGCGTAGCGTGGTTGCCGGGCTGCAGCAGGTGCCGAAAGAGGTGATCGAGACCGCGCAGGGAATGGGCATGACCGCCGGGCAGATATTCTGGCAGGCTGAAGTGCCGCTGGCTCTGCCTGTGCTGCTCACCGGGCTCCGGGTCATCGCTGTGCAAACCGTGGGAATGGCCGTGATTGCGGCGTTGATTGGCGCAGGAGGATTTGGCGCCATCATATTCCAGGGCTTGCTCAGCAGCGCACTGGATCTTGTGCTGCTGGGCGTCATTCCCGTTATCGCGATGGCGGTAATTATCGATACCCTGTTCAAATTTACTCTTTCCGTTATTGAGGCGAAGCGCCAATGATCAACTTCAACCAGGTGAGCAAGCACTTTGCCGGTAAAGCGGCCGTCAGCAATCTGACGCTGAATATTGCTGAAGGCGAGTTCACGGTGCTGATTGGCACCTCGGGTTCAGGTAAATCCACCACGCTGAAAATGATCAACCGGCTGATTGAGCATGATGAAGGCACCATCCAGTTTGCCGGAGAGGAAATCCGCGGGTTTAACCCTCAGGAGCTGCGCAGACGCATGGGGTACGCTATCCAGTCTATTGGTCTCTTTCCCCACTGGACGGTAGAGAAAAACATCGCCACGGTGCCCGCCTTATTGAAATGGCCTCAGCAGCGGATAGCCGGCAGAGTCACTGAGCTGCTGGCGCTGCTGAACCTGGATGAGCAGTTTCGTCACCGCTTTCCCCATCAGCTTTCCGGTGGTCAGCAGCAGCGGGTGGGCGTGGCAAGAGCGCTGGCAGCGGATCCGGAGGTCCTGTTAATGGATGAGCCTTTTGGCGCGCTGGACCCTGTTACCCGCGGCGCACTTCAGCAGGAGATAGTGCGTATTCATCAACTTTCCGGGCGAACCATCGTGCTGGTCACGCACGATATTGATGAAGCGTTGGCGCTGGCCGACAGGCTGGTGTTGATGGATAACGGCAAGGTTATCCAGCAGGGCACGCCGGTTGAACTGCTTACCCAGCCGCTCAATGATTTTGTCAGGGACTTCTTTGGCCGCAGTGAATTGGGCGTGCGTTTACTCTCGTTAGGAAATGCGGGTTCGGCGGCGCGGCGCGGTGAGTGGCTGGAGGAGGAGGCGATATCGGAAGAGATGACGCTGCGCGAAGCCCTTTCGCAATTTATTGCCCGCCAGACCGACCGACTGCCGGTGACGGATAAAGCACGCAGGCCGCTGGGCGTGCTGCACTTTGCCGATCTGTTAAAGCAGAAGAGGACGTAATATGCGCAGGTTTCGTGACCCCTTACTCTGGCTGGTGCTCTGCTTTGTTGCGCTGCTGCTGGCAATGCCTTACAGTGGCCCGCTGTTTGCCCACTGGTTTCCGACGCTCGACAGGCCCTTATATCAGCAGGAGAGCTTCCTGCAGCTGGCGCTGGCCCACATTGAACTGGTGGCTCTCTCAAGCCTGTTTGCGGTGATTGTGGGAATGGGAGCCGGTATCCTGGTGACCCGCTCATGGGGAAGAGAGTTCCGCTCGCTGATTGAAACGCTGGTCGCAGCAGGGCAGACGTTTCCGCCCGTCGCCGTACTGGCCATTGCCGTTCCGGTGATGGGCTTTGGCGAAAGACCGGCCATTATCGCCTTACTGCTTTACGGACTGTTACCGATTTTGCAGGGAACCCTGGCGGGGATCAGCGCCGTTCCAGCCAGCGCACGGGAGGTTGCTGAAGGTGTCGGCATGAGCCCCTGGCAGATTTTATATAAGGTGGAACTGCCGCTGGCAGGCCCGGTGATCCTGGCAGGTATCCGCACCTCGGTGATCATCAATATCGGCACGGCAGCCATCGCTTCAACGGTAGGTGCAAAAACGTTGGGATCGCCGGTGATTATCGGGCTGAGCGGATTTAATACGGCTTATGTTATCCAGGGAGCCTGCCTGGTGGCGCTGCTGGCTATCGTCACCGACCGCCTTTTTGAGCGCCTGCAGAGACGCTTTACGCGCGAATAAGAATAGTGTAACCCGTCAGCATAACCCCGCCAATGCCGCCGAGGGCCATCAACAGGAAGATAAAAATTACGCCAATTTTTTGCCAGTTCATGCCGGTATGTCCGTTGGTCTGCCGCAGAAGAGGGCGAAGTATAGCGCTTTTCACCCCGGCTGGTTAAGCCTTTGCTGGCTTTTTGTTGTCTGGAAATTATCCACCAGCCTGTCAGTACACTCACTGCCCTTCACGGCGAACAGCGGGATCGGGATAATGGAAAGCCGCTCTCAGTAATTAACCTCAACGTTCACTCTCTCCCTTTCTGTGCTTTATTCTTGTTCCAAAATGAATGGGCGCTAAGGATGGCTGAGAATGGATGAACTCACTCTTGCACAAATTCATGAGCTTTGTTTGCAGGCTACGCAGGAGGCTATTCATGGATTCGGCTGGGTAAATATTGATGTGGGTGCCTTGAACGAGGAAGAGATGCGGCTACTTGAAATGGGGAGTATTAACAGTGTACTGAACTGGAGGTGGGCGATGGAGCGATACAGCGGGGAGGCTGCTGATGGCCTACTGCATATCTCAATAAAGCTAATCGGTCATCAGGCAGCGAATACATTGCATGCCGCCATCATTTGCAAGTACGACTTTCGAAGGTCACAGTTTGCCCTGTGCATGCTTGAGAACTTTCTGGAGGGAAATGTCACGCAGATGACCGGTAAAGTACTGATCATTGCTCTGGTTTATGCGACTACTTTTTGCAAAGCCATTGGAATTGATGAAATTTATATTCAGAATCCCACTCCAGGATCGCGCCAGCGTTATGTCACCTATGGTTTTGCCCAAGTGTGGGATGATGCTGATAAAATGTCAGCTAGCGTGAACAATATTCTTCTTCATATCAAAGCTAAAGTTGCTGCTATTGAGCTGGGGAACAGTTCGGACAGGAGTTGATTGTTATATGAGCACTATTGAGGTAAGGTTTTGCCTTAGTTTTGAGCTAATCGTAAGGAGACGTTATGATCAAACCAGCCAAAAAAATTCAATCTGTCAGGGCTATAGCAGCAATAAAAAGCACTACAGAATTTTGGACATCAATAGATGGAGAGAAACTCTCCAGAGTAGGACTAAAAGAGAAAGAGAGCGATCTGGTGGGGCCTGTGAGAGCAGAAAAACAGGTGAAATTCGCTTAGTTTCACTTATCCGACGAAGTGCAAAGGCTCCCAATGGGGGCCTTTTTCAGCGCGATGATTCACTTAATATGGTTTTCAGTCGCCACAGAATACCCTTGTGGTTAATGGCGCGATATTTAGCAGTTAAAATTTGCGGTTCGTTAATGCCAGCCGCCGCGTTAATTACCCGGTACTTCCCGGCAGATGGGTAATGGCAAAACCCTGCTCCTGCCAGTGTGATAACTGTTCCTGCTGTCTGTGGGTAAGAGACTTCCCGGTAAAGATAAACAGTTTCTGTCCCGGGAAAAGTTCCGGGCGCGGCATTTCAAGCGGTTCTGCCAGCACATCCACTCGCCAGCCCTGCTGCGACAGGCGCCAGGCCTCCAGCCACAGTCGGGTGCGATCTTCATTAGCCCAGCCAATCAGCAGCGCATCTTTACCCGGCTTTTTGCGCGAGCCTGTTAAGCAGAAAACAACATAATCGATAAGAGCGCCATCAAGCAGGCTGCACATGGTGCGTGCCGTGTTCTGATCCAGTCCAAGGCGCTGCCGGATAGGAATAAAGACGTGATCGATGAGGGCATCAGCCGGATGTTCACGACCAATGGCCGCAATTTTAACCCGGAGTTTAGCGGGCCTGACGTGGCGAAGCACAGCCATCATCTCTTCCTGCAGCTTGACCCATCCATCATGGACGTTAACATTTTCTCCCTCAAGCAACGCCTTGACCTTGCCTACCGGCACGCCGCTCTCGATCCAGCGTTTGATCTCCTCAATACGCTGAATATCTTCGTCATCAAACTGACGGTGACCGCCCTCGGTCCGCTGTGGCTTCAGTAAGCCGTAACGGCGCTGCCACGCCCGAAGGGTGACGGGATTCATCCCGCAGCGTACGGCTACATCACCAATACTGTACAATGCCATGCAGTTCCTCTCATCCTTACCACTCAGTCTACCGTAGCGGACTCTTGATTGCTGTACAACTATTATTTTACTGTACAAGTTGATACTGCGCCTTAAACCCTGTAGATCTCATTTAAGAGAATAATTCCCTTAAATGAGAAATCCATGTCTGAACCTTCTTCTACTGAACACCGTCTTGCCCAACGTCTTGCGTCGCTCAGGGTCGATAAAGGGTGGTCGCTGGAGACGCTGGCCGAGATTACCGGCATCAGCAGAGCCTCGCTGTCGCGCATCGAACGCGCCGAGACCAGCCCTACAGCCTCTTTAATGAACCGTTTATGCATCGCATATGGGTTAACCATGTCCCGGCTGTTAAGTGAGGTGGAAGAGCCGGGGCCGCAGCATTTACGCCGCCACCAGCAGAGCGTCTGGCAGGACCACGAGAATGGCTATCACCGGCGGAGCATTTCGCCACCCGCCGGCAACTTTCACGGCGAGCTGGTAGAGGGAAGGCTGATAAGCGGTGCAAAGATTGAATATGATGCGCCGCCGGTGGAAGGGATAGAACAACACATCTGGATGCTTGCAGGTGTGCTGGTGTTCAGCATGAATGACCAGCAGTGGCGGCTGGAAGCGGGCGACTGCCTGCGCTTTCACCTCTTTGGCCGCTCCTCTTTCCACGCGCCAGAGGCCGAAGGCGCGCATTATGCGTTGGTGGTGTGCCGTTGATGGAAAAGATTGAGTATCAGATCCTTACTGCCGCCCAGGCAGAATCGGAACAGATGGCCTTATATCACGTGCTTTATGCCTGTGTGGCAGAGGGCGCCAGCATTGGATTTACCTCTCTGGATGCCAAACCGATGCAGCGTTTATGGCAGGGTATGATCACAAGCCTGACAGAGGGCAATAAACAGCTGATTGTCGCCCGGCAGAACGGGGAGATTGTGGCGACAGTGATAGTGGTGCTGGATATGCCACCAAACGGCGCGCATCGGGCTGAAATAGCCAAACTGCTGGTGCATCCCAAAGCGAGACGCCAGGGCATTGCCCGCCTCCTGCTGCAACAGGCTGAAAAGCTGGCGCGGCAGGCGGGACGATCTTTGGCGGTGCTGGATACCCGCTCGGGTGATGTGGCAGAGCAGCTCTATCTGTCGCAGGGGTGGCTGGTATGCGGGCAGATCCCCGGTTATGCGATCTCAACTGAAGGCATAGCAGATGCCACCACCGTGATGTACAAATTTTTGCAGTGAAAATGATTATGGTCAGCCCTGGAGAGGTCACCAGCGAAGAAGCAAAAAAGCTGCTGGCAATGTTATCCATGATTTTACACGACATAACCGGTAGCGACGGGCGAGCCAGCTTCAATGCTGAAGAGGTTGCACACCCTCGTGCCTGTTTTGCTCTTGCACGTAATACTCAGGGTGAAGCGGTAGGGTGTGGGGCAATAAGGCCCCTGGCCGGAGAAAAAGATGTTGCAGAGTTAAAAAGGATGTTCGCCTCTCCTGGCACCTGGGGAGTGGGCCATGCGCTGCTTTCTTTCCTCGAAGGGGAAGCAAGAAAAAGGGGATATCGGGAAATCTGGCTGGAAACACGCAAGGCCAATGAACGAGCTGTCAGTTTTTATTTAAGAAACGGCTACCGGATCCGTGAAAATTTTGGCCGCTATGTGGGTCGGGAAGAGGCCGTTTGCCTGGGACGTCTGCTCTGAAACGGTGCAGACAAAACAGCGCGCCAGCGCCCCTTTTTGCCGCACTTTGCACACATCATGCTGTGCAAAGAATAATCATTGAACCGCGGCAGCTATTTCAGTAATGTGACAAACGTCACCTTCCCTGAGCCTGACGACGCCCTGTCCCAGCCGCGATATCAACCCAATCCGATACACGCTTTTTACCCGCTTCAGGCGGGTGGACGAAGGAACTATGCTCTATTTGAAAATCATTACCTTAGGCTTTCTCTGCGTCATGCTGCTCTCGTTTGGCCAGAGCTACTATAAAGCTACGCACAGCGGTGTGGAGCTGAGCGGCCAGAGCTGGTCTACCGCAAGACGCGACTCTGCGGAGCTGGCGCCGGATCCGCTGACGTTCCGTCAGACGGCCATTGTGCAGGTCTATGTTGCCCCAACCTTTGGCTGGCGGGGACTGTTTGCCGTGCACCCCTGGATCATATTTAAAAAGGCAGGGGAGACAGAGTTCAGCCGTTATGAAGTGGTGAGCTGGGGCAGCAGTAACGTTATCCGTGAGAACTATGCGCTGGCGGACGGCTACTGGTTCGGCGCGAAACCCCAGATGATTGTTGACCATCGCGGGGCGGCAGCGGCGGCAATGATCCCGCAGATTGAGCAGGCGATAAAAAGCTATCCCTGGCCACACACCTACCGGGTCTGGCCCGGCCCCAACAGCAACACTTTTCTGGCGCACATTGGCAGGGAAGTGCCAGCGCTACGGCTGGATCTGCCTGCCAATGCCATCGGGAAGGATTTCCGCCCGCTCAAAAATCCGGTTGGCCTGCCGCCGTCAGGTCGTGGGCTGCAGCTTTCACTGCTGGGCGTGCTGGGTCTGACCCTGGGCGGAGAAGAGGGGCTGGAAGTGAATATTCTGGGCTTCAATATGGGGATCGATGTGAAGTCCCCGGCGCTGCGCCTGCCTTTTGTCGGCCGTTTAGGGCAAACCAAGCTGGAGAGTGACGCCGCGGGGTAACCCCCAGCGGCGGACGAGACATTCAGCGGTACAGGCTCTCTTCTGGTGGCCGATGCGCAGAAACAGACGGCGTTACAGCCCGGCCGCCAGCGCTTCCACCCGGCTGATAGCCTGATACAACGCCTCAACGGTGACCGGATGCGCCATATTTTCCATATCTGGCGCCTGCACCGATTCGCGAACAATCATCGCCAGCTCTTCGTCGGTCAGATCGGCAATTTCCTTCAGGCTGAGCGGTACGCTACACTGGCGGGCCAGCGCCATCTCATGCAGCAGCTCGTCATCAGCACGGTTCTCCAGCGCCAGCAGGCAGAGATTACCGTAGCCCACCAGCAGACCGTGACCGAATTCGCGGGTTTTGTCGCAGAAAGTAAAGCCTTCATAGATGGCGTGTGCAGCCGCTGCATGGGCACCGTTGCTCATCAGTGAGGTCAGCCCGGCAAAGGTAAAGATAACATCCAGCACCTGATCCAGATGATGATCCGGCAGATCCCTGCGCACCGCTTCACACGCTTTTGCCCCATGTTGGGCAATCACTTCATAGCAAATCAGGCTGTGTGCCAGCGAAGACTTCGCACTGGCATCAACCGGCGGATGGCGCTGGCTGACGGCGCGGAACTCATACCATTTTGCCAGCGTATCGCCCAGGCCAGCCGCCAGCCAGCGCAAGGGCGCCTGCGCCAGCAGCTCGCTGTCGATAATCACCGCTGCCGGTGCCTGAGGAAGCGGGAAAATATCGTGAAAGTTTCCATGATCATCATAACGAATACTCAGCGGCGTGACGGCCGAACAGGTGGCGGCAATGGTTGGAATGGTGATCACCGGCAGGTTATGCTCTGCCCCTACCGCTTTACAGGTATCCAGCGACTTCCCGCCGCCTGCAGCGATAATCACGTCCGCCTTCAGTGAGGTTGCCAGATCCCCCAGACGTTGAATCTGCGCCAGTGAGGTTTCGCCACCAAACCATTCGCAGCCCAGCAGGGTGACTTCAGCATCGGCAAGCTGGGTGCGAACCTGCGGCTCCACCGCTTTTAGCGCCTGATGCCCGCCAATTAACAGCGCGCGCTGGCCCAGTTCCCGACAGATCTCACCTAACTGATGAATAACGCCTGCACCACGCAGCACGCGTGCAGGAAAAACCAGATTTTGTTCAGACATGCCTGACCTTTTAATGTTGATACTGGGCGTCTTAAGTTGTACTTCACTCCAGTTAACACACAAAGCATTTTATCCGTAAAAGTAAAGCGGGCTGATGACTGCCTCAGACTGGAGGGCAATGTAAAAAGCCTCTGACAACTCATTGAACCGGTAAGTGTCCGAGCTCACAGCAGGTCGGATGTGAGGATCAGCAGGATGTACCCGTGCTCTTTCACTACAACAGCTGAAGAAGGCTGACGCGGGCCTGATACTGTGTAAAAATACAGGCCGTTTCAGTAAAAAGTGGTTGTTATGGCGTTATCTGCCGCGTTAAAAGCGCAAATTGCGGAGTGGTATAAAGCCCTTCAGCAACAAATTCCTGACTTTATTCCCCGCGCGCCGCAGCGGCAGATGATTGCCGAAGTGGCGAAAACGCTGGCGGGGGATGATGGCCGCCATCTGGCGATTGAAGCGCCCACGGGCGTGGGGAAAACCCTTTCTTACCTGATCCCCGGGATCGCCGTCAGCCGCGCGGAAGAGAAACCGCTGGTGGTGAGTACGGCCAACGTGGCGCTCCAGGATCAGATTTTCAGCAAAGATTTGCCGCTGCTGAAAAAGATCATCCCGGATCTGCGTTTTACCGCCGCCTTTGGCCGTGGCCGCTATGTCTGCCCGCGTAACCTGTCCGCTCTGGCAACCGATGAGGAGAAACAGGGCGATCTGCTGCTGTTTTTAGATGAGCAGATGACCGCCAGCAAGGATGAACGGGCGCTCTGTACCACGCTTGAAAAAAATCTTAACCGACATCAGTGGGATGGCCTGCGCGATCACTGTGACGATACCATCGAAGATTCGCTCTGGCAGCGCCTGAGCACCGATAAAGCCAACTGTCTTGGCAGCAACTGCCACTGGTTCCGCGAGTGCCCATTCTATGTGGCGAGGCGGGAAATAGAAAACGCGGATGTGGTGGTGGCGAACCACGCTCTGGTGATGGCGGCGCTGGAAACCGAATCGGTGCTGCCGCCACCCAAAAATCTGCTGCTGGTGCTGGACGAAGGCCATCATCTGCCTGACGTGGCGCGGGATGCGCTGGAAATGAGCGGGGAAATCACACCCGGCTGGAATACCCTGCAGCTTGATCTCTTCTGCCGTCTGGTGGAGCAGTGCCTGGCCCAGTTTCGCCCGAAAAGGCCGCCAGGACTGAGCAACCCTGAACGTCTGAAGGCGCACTGTGAAGAGGTGCGCGAGCAGTTGCAGCAGCTTTCTCATATTCTTGCCCAACTGCTGCCGCCTGGCAATCAGGAGGGCGAATACCGTTTTGAAATGGGGCTGCTGCCTGAAGAGGTGCTGACCCTCTGCGCCCGCCTGTTCAAACTGTGCGATGGCCTGCGCGGGCTGGCGGAAGCGTTGCTGAACGATTTAAGCGAAAAGTCCGGACAGTTTGATGTGGTCAGGCTGCACCGCGCGCTGATCCAGATGAACAAAGCGCTCGGCTGGTTTGAAGCCAGCAGCAAGCTCTGGAAACTGGCGGCGATGGAGAAAGCCTCTGGCGCGCCGGTCTCTAAATGGGCGAGCAGGGAGATCCGCGATGGCAACGCCCACCTGATGTTTCACTGCGCCGGGATCCGCGTCAGCGATCAGCTGGAAAAGCTGCTGTGGCGCAAAATCCCCCATGTGGTGCTGACCTCCGCCACGCTGCGCTCGCTAAGCAGTTTCCAGCGCCTGCAGGAGATGTCCGGCCTGTCGGAGAAGGTGGGCGACCGTTTTGTGGCGCTCGATTCGCCGTTTAACCATATTGAGCAGGGCAAGCTGGTGATCCCGCAGATGCAGTATGAGCCGATGCTCGCTAACGAAGTGAAGCATCTGGCGGAGATGGCGCACTTCTTCCGGGCGCAAATCAAACTTGGCCTGCACAAAGGCATCCTGGTGCTGTTTGCCAGCGGCCGTGCGATGCAGCAGTTCCTCTCTTATCTTCCTGAGCTGCGCCTGATGATGCTGGTACAGGGCGACCGGCCCCGGCCTGCGCTGGTGGCGCTGCACCGCAAGCGCGTGGAGCAGGGGGAAACCAGCATTCTGGTAGGGTTACAATCTTTTGCCGAAGGGCTGGATCTGAAAGGGGATTTGCTGTCGCAGGTGCATATTCATAAAATTGCTTTCCCTCCGGTGGACAGCCCGGTTATTTTGACCGAGGGAGAGTGGCTGAAAAGCCTGAGGCGTTACCCGTTTGAAGTACAGAGTCTGCCCAGCGCCTCGTTTAATCTGATCCAGCAGGTCGGCAGGCTGATCCGCAGTCATGACTGCTTTGGTGAAATTGTCATTTACGACCGGCGACTACTGAGCAAAAGCTACGGTGCCCGCCTGCTGGGGGCGCTGCCGGTTTTCCCGATAGAGCAGCCAGCAATGCCGGAAGGCGAATTACCCAAAGCGAGCCTGGCCCCTGCGGCAAAGAGACCTTCACCGCGCCGTCGTCGCTAATAATCAAAGAGCAGAAGCATGGAATATAACAAGATCATCAAAGAAGTGGGCCGCGGTAAAAACCATGCCCGTGATATCGATTTTGCTACCGCGCGTGAGCTTTACCGCCAGATGCTGGCGGGCGAGGTGCCCGATTTGGCGCTGGGCGCCATTCTGATTGCGCTGCGCATCAAAGGGGAAGGCGAAGAGGAGATGCTCGGCTTTTACGAGGCGATGCAGGAGCGGGTCATCAGGCTGACGCCGCCGGTGCATTACCCCATGCCGGTGGTTATCCCCAGCTATAACGGCGCGCGCAAGCAGGGGAACCTGACGCCGCTGCTGGCTCTGCTGCTGAGCAGGCTGGGTTTTCCGGTAGTGGTGCATGGCGTCAGTGACGATCCCACCCGTATCACCAGCGAAGCGGTCTTTCAGGCGCTGGGCGTTGCCGCTGTGCACTCTGCTGAGCAGGCGCAGGCGCAGCTTGAGCAGGGTAAACTGGTGTTTATGACCGTAGCCACGCTCTGCGCGCCGCTGGAAAGGCAGCTCTCGCTGCGCTGGCGTATGGGCGTACGCAACAGTGCGCATACGCTGGCAAAACTGGCGACGCCGTTTGCGGAAGATGCCGCGTTGCGTCTCTCCAGCGTCTCCCATCCCGAATATATCCCTCGCGTGGGGCAATTTTTCCAGGCAATTGGCGGGCGTGCGCTGCTGCTGAACGGCACCGAAGGGGAGGTCTATGCCAATCCCCAGCGCTGTCCGGCGATCAGCCTGATTGCGGGCGGCGAGCCGGAAGTGCTGCTGCCACGGCAGGAGGAGGGGGCAGCACGCGATACGCTGCCAGAAGCGAAAGATGCCGCTACCACCGCAGCCTGGACAGCCCGATGCCTGAACCGTGAGCTGGCCGTGCCGGACGCTCTTCGCCAGCAGATCGCCTGCTGCTATGTGGCAACCGGCCGGGCGGCAGACCGGCAGGATGCGCTGGAGCAGATTGGCAAGGCGGGTTACTGAGGCCGCTGGTTTGCCTTCTGACGCGCTGAAAGCGCAGGCCGGATGCAGCCGCCAGTAAAATTTTGCGGTTCTGCTGGCAGGCCATTTGCAGGCGGAAGGCTGCCTGTCATGCGCTTAATTCCCTGGCGGCAGTAAAATTTTGCGGTTCCGCCTGGCAGACAGGCGGAGTGCGCGTTGCTCCGCTTTTAACGCCGGGGCAGCACTTCCCCGGCCAGCGCACTCCAGAATGCGATGCCTTTGCCGATCAGCCGATCGTTGAAATCGTAGTGCGCGTTATGCAGCGGCCGGGAAGGCGTCTCGCCATCGGCACCCAGCCAGAAATAGGCACCAGGACACGCTTCCAGCATGCAGGCGAAATCTTCTGAGGCCATCGACGGGCTGACGTCCCAGTGCACCTGCTCTGCGGGCAACAGCGTCAGCGCGCAGTCGCGCACCTTCAGCGCTTCTGCCGCATTATTTTTCGTCACCGGATAATCGGTGAGATACTCAATGCTGCCCTCAATACCCAGTGGCGCGGTGAACGTCGTCACAAACTCATCAATCATGTTGCGGACTTTGCTGCGCACGTCGGCCTGCAGGCAGCGCAGCGTGCCGCGCAGCACCACGTTTTCCGGGATCACGTTAATCGCCTCGCCGCCGTTGATCTGCGTGATGCTGACGACGGCGGAAGCCAGAGGGGATAAACGACGGGCCGGAATGGTCTGCAGCGCCAGGATCAGCTGGGCCGCCGCCACCACGGGATCGGCTCCGTTTTCCGGCATGGCGGCGTGGCAGCTTCTGCCGCGTAAGGTGATTTCAAACGCGTCAAGCGACGCCATCATCGCCCCGCTGTTCACCGCAACATGCCCTGCAGGCAGGCCTGGCCAGTTATGCATGCCGTAAATAGCGTCCATCGGGAACAGCGTAAACAGACCCTCGGCTACCATTTTCCGCGCTCCGCCCAGATTCTCTTCCGCAGGCTGGAAAATGAAATGCAGGGTGCCGCTGAACTGACGGGTCTGGCTGAGGTGCTTCGCCGCGGCCAGCAGCATGGCGGTGTGGCCATCATGCCCGCAGGCATGCATCACGCCCGGCCGCGTCGAACGCCAGGCTGGCTCACCCCGTTCGGTTATCGGCAGCGCATCCATATCAGCGCGAAACCCGATGCTGGGACCGGGGCCGTTTTCCAGCGTACCCACCACGCCGGTACCGGCCAGGCCGGTATGCACCTGCAGCCCGAATGAGCGTAGCTGCTCCGCGACCCTGTGCGAGGTTTGATGTTCCTGATAGCCCAGTTCCGGCAGGGCGTGCAGTTCTCTGCGCCAGCCGGTGGCTTCTTCAATCAGCGAAACGGGAATTGTCATGATGTCCTCTCCTCTGCAGCCGCGAATTCCTGATATCTGGCTGGATCAAGGTAGCATAAAAAGGGGGGCAGCGCTGGCGGTGAACGGGAGGCAGGCCGGGCAGGGCGCCCGACCTGAAAGGGCTACTTCACCATCGGCAGATTCAGTTCGTGCCTGGCGGCAGTCGCCTGCGCCAGTTCATAGCCCGCATCCGCGTGACGCATCACGCCAGTCGCGGGATCGTTCCAGAGTACGCGACCCAGCCGCTTGTCCGCTTCAGCGGTGCCGTCGGCCACGATAACCACGCCCGCATGCTGGGAGAAGCCCATGCCCACGCCGCCGCCATGGTGCAGGCTGACCCAGGTAGCCCCCCCGGCAGTATTAAGCAGGGCGTTCAGCAGCGGCCAGTCAGAAACGGCATCAGAGCCATCCTTCATCGCTTCCGTCTCGCGGTTTGGCGACGCCACAGAACCGCAGTCCAGATGGTCACGACCAATCACCACCGGCGCTTTCAGCTCGCCGTTGCGCACCATTTCGTTAAAGGCCAGCCCGGCAAGGTGACGCTCACCCAGCCCCAGCCAGCAGATGCGCGCAGGCAGTCCCTGGAAAGCGATGCGCTCCTGCGCCATATCGAGCCAGCGATGCAGGTTTTTGTGATCCGGGAACAGCTCTTTCAGTTTGGCATCGGTTTTATAAATATCTTCCGGATCGCCGGAGAGCGCCACCCAGCGGAACGGGCCTTTACCCTCGCAGAACAGCGGCCGGATATAGGCCGGAACAAACCCCGGGAAATCAAAAGCGTTCTTCACCCCTTCATCAAGGGCAACCTGGCGGATATTGTTGCCGTAATCCACCGTAGGCACGCCCATGTGGCAGAAGTCGAGCATTGCCTGCACATGGACCGCCATTGAGGCTCTGGCCGCTTTCTCCACCGCTTTGGCATCGCTTTTTCGCGTCTCTTCCCAGCGTGAGAGCGACCAGCCAATCGGCAGATAGCCATTAATGGGGTCATGAGCGGAGGTCTGGTCTGTCACGATATCAGGCTTCATGCCGCCTGCTCTGGCACGCTTAACCAGCTCAGGCAGGATCTCTGCGGCGTTGCCCAGCAGCCCCACCGAGATGGCGCGCTTCTGCTGGTTAGCCTGGTCGATCATCGCCAGCGCCTCATCAAGCGTGGTGGCTTTGTAATCGACGTAACGGGTGCGCAGCCGGAAGTCGATGCGCGACTCCTGGCACTCAATCGCCAGTACGGAAGCCCCGGCCAGCACGCCAGCCAGCGTCTGTGCGCCGCCCATGCCGCCCAGTCCGGCGGTAAGGATCCATTTACCGCTCAGGTCACCGTTGTAATGCTGACGACCCGCTTCTGCAAAGGTTTCAAAGGTGCCCTGCACGATGCCCTGAGCGCCAATATAAATCCAGGAACCTGCGGTCATCTGGCCATACATCATCAGGCCCGCTTTATCGAGCTCGTGAAAATGGTCCCAGTTCGCCCAGTGCGGCACCAGGTTGGAGTTAGCAATCAGCACGCGCGGCGCATCGGCATGGGTACGAAAAACGCCAACCGGTTTACCGGACTGCACCAGCAGCGTCTCCTCCGGCTGCAGCGCTTTGAGCGAACGCAGGATCTGCTCAAAGCACTCCCAGTTACGTGCGGCTTTCCCGATACCGCCATACACCACCAGATCTTCAGGACGCTCCGCCACATCGGGATCGAGGTTGTTCTGGATCATGCGGTACGCCGCTTCAATCAGCCAGTTGGCGCAGTGGAGTTCGCTGCCATGAGGCGCGCGGACTTCACGCGCCACCGCTTTGCTTAGGTTGTCACTCATCATCAAATCCTTAATTTGGGGAGGAAACGGCGGGTGCTGAGCTGGGGAAAAGGGCGGCGACCGGAGCGGGCCAGCTGTCGCTGCTTGCCCACAGCCGCATCTGCTCAATATCTGGCGCCATCAGGCGATCTTTTTCGAGCCAGGCCACGCGCTTGCGCAGGTTAGCCATCTCCTGTTCAATCAGCGGCGAACTTTGCAAAGGACGATGGAAATCGATGCCCTGCGCGGCTGCCATGGCCTCGATACCGACCACCACGGCGGTGTTAAAGCACATCGCGCCAAGACGGCGGGCGGCATAGGTCGCCATCGAAACATGATCTTCCTGATTGGCAGAGGTCGGCAGGCTGTCGACGCTGCCGGGATGCGCCAGAGATTTATTCTCCGAAGCCAGCGCGGCTGCGGTGACCTGAGCAATCATAAAGCCGGAGTTGACGCCGCCATCGTTGACCAGGAAAGGAGGCAGGCCGGAGAGACCGCTGTCCAGCAGCAGCGCCATACGCCGTTCCGAAATCGCACCAATTTCGGCAATCGCCAGCGCCAGAATATCGGCGGCGAAGGCAACGGGTTCGGCATGGAAGTTACCGCCGGAGATCACATCTCCCGTATCGCTGAAAACCAGGGGATTATCGGAGGCGGCATTCGCTTCTATCTGCAGCACTTTAGCCGCATGAAGCAGATTATCCAGACAGGCACCCATCACCTGCGGTACGCAGCGGACAGAGTAGGGATCCTGCACGCGGCCACAATCGGCATGAGAGTTCAGAATATCGCTGCCTTCCAGCAGCGAGGAAACTGCCGCCGCCACAACGATCTGACCATGCTGCCCACGCGCTTCATGGATCCGCCTGTCGTAAGGTTTGATCGAGCCTTTGATCGCTTCCAGCGACAGCGCGCCAGCTACCAGCCCCGCTGCAAAGACTTTTTCACCTTCAAACAGCCCGCGCAGGGCCAGCGCGGTGGAAACCTGGGTGCCGTTCAGCAGCGCCAGTCCCTCTTTCGGACCCAGAATAAAAGGTTGCAGTCCGGCCAGCGCCAGCCCCTCGGTAGCCGGAATTAAATTGCCCGCTACGCGCACTTCCCCTTCGCCAAGCAGCATCAGAGAAAGGTGCGCCAGCGGGGCCAGATCGCCTGACGCGCCCACGGAGCCTTTCTCGGGGATGCAGGGCATCACACCGGCATTGAACAGCGCCAGCAGGCCGTCGATAAGCTCGATCCGTACGCCGGAGTGGCCGCGCGCCAGGCTGACGATTTTAGTGGCCATAATCAGACGCACCACATCATCCGGCAGCAGCTCGCCAATGCCTGCGCTGTGAGAAAGCACGAGGTTGCGCTGCAGTTCAGCGAGCCGCTGGGCAGGGATGGAGGTTTGCGCCAGCTTGCCAAAGCCGGTATTGATGCCGTAGGTCACCTTGCCTGAATGAACAATGGCTTCGACAGTTTCATAAGCCCTGAGAACGCTGGCACGAGCGTTTTCATCCAGGGAAAGCTGAACGTTACCGTAGTAAATACGTTTCAGCGTTGCCAGCTCGACCTTACCGGGGATCAGCTGACAGAAATGGGGGGCGACTGGCATGGTATACTCCTGTATAGACAAGTTGGTGTGCGCTAACCCCTTTTCAGGGGGTCGGGTTCACAGACCGCGACAGGCTACTTTCTGCAGTGAAGCAGATGTGTATAGTCTTGTCTATACAATTAGCAAAGCTTGTGCCAGCCTGATCACAAACTTTTTTGGCAGCGAGGCTTGCCTGTTCAGAGATGAAACAGCCGCAAATCACGGGCATTTTGTTACCAGCCCAGAACAACAGAGAGGGGAGTGAGCAGGCCTTCTGATGCACTGCGCTGGCCTCTGCTGCCCTGAAGCGGTGCAGGGCGCATCCGCGAGATGTATATACATTTAAGAGGCTAAACAGTAAACTGGCGAAAGTATCTTCATCAAGGAAGCGTTTTATATGGTTGAACAGACTGCCATTTCCCAACTCTCTGCCGCCATGAGCGACCAGCCCGCGCCGATTTATCAGCGGGTGAAGCAGGCGATTATCAGCCAGATTTCGGAAGGCGTCTGGAAACCGAACCAGCGTGTCCCTTCAGAGAGCGAACTGGTCAACGAGCTGGGCGTCAGCCGGATGACCATTAACCGGGCGCTGCGGGAGCTGACCGGTGAAGGCTACCTGATACGTATGCAAGGTGTGGGCACCTTTGTAGCGGAATCCAAGGGCTATACGGCGATGCTGGAGGTGCATAATATTGCGGAGGAGATTGCCCAGCGCGGGCACCGGCACAGCTGCAAAATCCTTGAGCTGCGGGAGATCAAAGCGGATCCTGAACAGGCCTCGGTGCTGGGACTTACTACCGGCCAGTCGGTCTGGCACTCCATCATCGTGCACTTTGAGAATGAGCTGGCCGTGCAGCTGGAAGATCGTCTGGTCAACCCGCTGGTAGCACCAGATTATCTGCAGCAGGATTTCCAGAGCCAGACGCCCTACACCTACCTGATGCGGGCGGCGCCGTTAACGGCAGGTGAGCATATCGTGGAAGCGGTGCTGCCCCTGCGCCAGCAGTGCAGCGCGCTCTCTATCGATGCTAACGAGCCTTGCCTGCTGATCCGCCGCCAGACCTGGAGCGATGCCAGGATTGTCACCTACGCTAAGCTGCTCTATCCCGGCTCTCGCTACAAACTGTTGGGGCGGTTTAAAGGGCACGGTTAATTACCGCCCGGCGATCTCAGCCAGCAGTAAAAGCGCCCCGGAAGATATAGGTGCGAAAGAGGGCGCTCCTGCCTGCCACCAGACTCCCTGGCCCCGGGTAAGGCTTTGCGTCTCGGTTAGCCATTCGCCCGCCAGTACATAGACCACGCCTGCGTTTTGTGGGGCAGGGGAACAGGCGTCTGCGATGACCCTGACCTCTGCACAATGCGTTTCGCGCCGGGTCATGACGTTGAAGTCGGTACTCACGCCGCTGGTCAGCCTGGCCTCAATCTCATCTTCTCCGGCAAAGGCGAACGGCTGACGCGGCCGCAGCAGCTGGGTATAGCGGTTTCCGGCCTTCAGCTCCACCCCTTCACCCTCCAGCAGCGTGATAACCCTGTCGATGCCGGGAAAGCGCGAAAAGGCACCGTCTGCGGCAATGGTGGCTATGCTGATGCGCCAGCTAAATTCGCTGCTGTCAGGCGGAAAGCTCACAATCTCCCGCGTCTCGCCGCCGCCGTTGCGCCAGCGGCTTACGGGCAGCGTGGCGTTGTCAAAGAAATGGATCATTTCAGCCCCTCAACCGCTGCGCGAAACGCGGCATCAATCTGCTGCTGCTGAGCATGCACTCCCTGCTGAATAACCTGCCTGCCAGCGACAAATACATCCTGAATCTGCCCGCGATGGCCGGCAAACAGCCAGCGGTTAAGCAGCGAATGCTCCGGCGTCGTGCCCAGCATGGCATCGTCCGCCAGCACCAGCCAGTCGGCACGGAAGCCCGGAGCAAGCTGACCCATTTTAACCCCACAGGCCTGAGCGCCGCCCGCCAGCGCCTGCCGGTAGAGCAGATCGCCCACCGAGCGATCTTCTCCGGCCACCATGCGGTTACGACGGCGGTCACGCAGGCGCTGTCCATACTCCAGCCAGCGAAGTTCTTCCACCACGTCCAGCGAAACGTGGCTGTCGGAACCGATGCCCCAGCGCCCGCCCTGAGCGATATACGCCGTGGCGGGAAAAATGCCGTCGCCAAGGTTGGCCTCGGTTGTCGGGCACAACCCTGCTACCGCACCGCTTGCGGCCAGGCGTGCAATTTCGTTCTCATCCAGATGGGTGGCATGGATCAGGCACCAGCGGCTGTCAACCTCAAACCGGTTCAGCAGCCAGCTCACCGGCCGCTCGCCGCTCCAGGCCAGGCTGTCGTTGACCTCTTTCTCCTGTTCAGCGACATGAATATGCACCGGCAGCGTGTCTGGCAGGGCAGCCAGCACCTCCCGCATCTGTGTTTCACTCACTGCCCGCAGCGAGTGGAAGCAGATGCCCTGATTATGTAACGGCTTACCAGTAAGAGAGTCTCTGATTTGCTGCTGCTGACGCAGATAGATCGCGGTATCCTGAATAAAGCGTTTCTGTCCCGGCTGAGACGGCTGCGCGCCAAACCCGGCATAGCTGTAGAGCACCGGCAGCAGCGTCTGCCCAATCCCTGCGCGTTCAGCACCCGCAATCAGCTGCTGAATCATCTCATCTTCAGGATAGGGGGTTCCGTCGGGATCATGGTGCAGATAGTGGAACTCAGCAACCTGGCTGTAGCCCCCCTTCAGCATCTCCACATAGAGATGCGCGGCGATAGCGCCAACCTGCTGCGGGGAGAGCCGCTGCACCATACGGTACATTAAATCACGCCACGTCCAGAAGCTGTCCTGCGGATCGCCAGCCACTTCGGCCAGACCCGCCATGACCCGCTGGAAAGCGTGTGAATGCAGATTCGCCATGGCCGGAATGACCGCGCCATTCAGGCGCTGCGCGTTGTCGGGCAGGGCGTCAGGCGTCACCGAGTGGATAAATCCTGCGCTATCAACTTCCAGCAATACGTCGTGGTGCCAGCCGTCCATCAGCAGGACGCGTGGCGCAAAATAGCGAGCCATCATGGTTGATTCCCGGGCAATGTAGTTGTATATACATATACATACTTATAAATCAACAGTAAAGCCGGGAGAGAAGATGAGCAGTGAGCTTCGCTGTGACAGCCTCTGGTATGGGGCGGACCTCGTCACCATGCAGCAGGGAAAATATAACATCATCCCGGACGGCGCTATCGCGGTTCGCCAGCAGAAGATTGTCTGGATCGGCCCGCGGGAGGCGTCAAAACAGATTAAGGCGGAGAAGCACACCAACCTGGGCGGCGGCATCGTGACGCCGGGCCTGGTAGACTGCCATACGCATCTGGTGTTTGGCGGCGACCGCAGCCATGAGTTTGAGCAGCGGCTCAACGGGGTCAGCTATAGTGAGATAGCTGCGCAGGGCGGGGGAATTATCTCCACCGTGAACGCCACCCGTAAAGCGACCCTCGACCAGCTTGTCACCTCTGCAAGCTGGCGGCTGGAAAGATTGCTGGCGGAAGGTGTCACCACCGTTGAGATTAAATCGGGCTACGGTCTGGATCTGGAGAGCGAGATACGGATGCTTAAAGCGATCCGGCAGCTGGCAACAATGCATCCGGTTCAGGTGCAGGCGACCTGTCTGGCGGCACACGCCACGCCCCCTGAATTCAAAGGGGATCCGGACGGCTGGATAACCCTGATTTGCGAAACGCTGTTACCGCAGGTCGCCAGCGAGAAGCTTGCCGATGCGGTAGATGCTTTTTGTGAACATCTGGCCTTCTCCCCGGCTCAGGTTACCCGCGTATTTGAAGCGGCCAGACGTCTCGGTCTGCCGGTTAAGCTCCATGCGGAGCAGCTCTCTTCGCTGGGCGGCGGCGCGCTGGCAGCTAAATTCGGTGCGCTCTCCGCCGATCACCTTGAATATGCGCAGGAAAGTGACGTGGCGGCGATGGCGGCAAGCGGCACGGTTGCGGTGCTGCTTCCCGGCGCTTTCTACCTGCTGCGTGAAAAGCAGGTTCCACCCGTTGAGCTTTTCCGACAGTACAACGTGCCCATGGCGCTGGCCAGCGATGCCAATCCCGGTACCTCGCCCGCGCTCTCACTGCGCCTAATGCTGAATATGGGCTGTACGCTGTTTGGCATGACGCCGGAAGAGGCATTGGCTGGCGTCACTCTCCACGGGGCGCAGGCGCTGGGGCTGGCCGATACGCAAGGCTCGCTGGAAACCGGCAAATATGCAGATTTCGTTCACTGGCCGCTTCAGCGCCCGGCAGAACTGGTTTACTGGCTGGGCGGAGAGCTGCCGTGCCAGGTGATTTTCAGAGGAGAGTCCCTACGATGAAACCGTTCGAATTTACCCAGGGCACGCTGCCGCTACTCTTCAGTGCTCCCCATGCCGGTACGGCGCTGACGCCAGAAGTGGAGCAGGGACTTAGCGAAGCGGCCAGCGCTCTGCCCGATACCGACTGGCATATCCCTCAGCTCTACGATTTTCTTGGCGAGAGCGGCGCCAGCATGCTGGTGGCGAACTATTCACGCTTTGTGATTGACCTGAACCGTCCGCCAGACAATGAAGCGCTCTACACCACGGCCACTACCGGCCTCTATCCGGAAACGCTGTTTGACGGTACGCCGACCTTTAAGCCAGGCATGACGCCGACCCTGGCCCAGCGACAGGGCTATCTGGAGACTATCTGGATGCCGTATCACCAGCAAATTCAGCAGGAGTTGGCCAGAATCAAAGCGAAATTTGGCTTTGCGCTGCTGTTTGATGCGCACTCCATCGCCTCGGTTATTCCACGTCTGTTCAGCGGTAAGTTACCCGATCTCAACCTGGGCACCAACGGCGGCCTGAGCTGTAGCCCGGCGATCGCGGAGGCATTAACGGCGTGCTGTAAGGCACAAACAGAGTTTAGCTGGGTGATGAACGGGCGTTTCAAAGGCGGCTATATTACCCGGGCCTACGGCAAGCCAGAGCAGAACCAGCATGCGTTGCAGCTTGAGCTGGCGCAGTGTAACTATATGGATGAAGCGCCGCCGTTTGGCTGGCGGGAGGAGAAAGCGGCCAACCTTCAGCCGCTGTTGAAAGCGCTTATAGCAGCGATGTTCCCTTAACGCCGTGCATCCGGCCGCCTCAGATCAAAGCGCAGCTCTTCGCTGATGGCATAGTAGGCGCTGGGGCCGCCGGCCCGCAGGATAGGGTTCGCTTTCGCGGTCTGATAGATCCCCTCTTCCAGCAGGTCGTGATCGATATGAATCGCCACCGCTTCGCCAAATACCATCCACTGCTCCAGTTTCTCGCCATCGGCCCCCTCCAGCTGGAGTACCTGAGTCAGCTTACACTCAAAGTTCACCGGGCTTTCTGCCACCATGCTGACGTTAACCTGGGTGCCCGGCAGCGGAGTCAGCCCTGCAAGCGTGAACTCATCTTCACCATGCGGCACCGAGGCGGAGCTTTCATTCATTGCGACCGCCAGCTCGCGGGTCGCCAGGTTCCAGACGAACTCGCCGGTTTCAACGATATTCGCCACGCTGTCCTTCCAGCCCTGGCTGGAAAAGCCAATAATCGGTGGCTTATAGTTGAAGCAGTTGAAAAAACTGTAGGGTGCCAGGTTGCGCTCACCTTTTGCGCTTTGTGAACTGATCCAGCCAATCGGGCGTGGGCCGATGATGGCATTCAGCGGATCGTGTGGCAGGCCATGCCCAAGGCGGGGCTGATAAGTGTGGCGGGAACGCGTCATGCAAACTCCTTAAAATAGGGGGATTTCATCATCATAGACTACTTGCCCGCGGAAAAAAGCGGGGAATGGTTTACGATCCTGACCTTAGCAGGTATCTTACGCGCCTTCAGACCAGAGAGCCGCACATGAAAAACACCGTCGAAAAAACTCAGCTTCATCCCCGTAACCGCCATCGCGGACGCTATGATTTCCCCGCTCTGATCGAGAGCCATCCTCCGCTGGCGGAGTTTGTCTCTGTCAACCAGTATGGTGATGAGTCGGTGAATTTTGCCGATCCGGCGGCAGTGCGGACGCTGAATCAGGCGCTGTTGATGCACTTCTATCAGATCCAGAGCTGGACCATCCCGGAAGGTTTTCTCTGCCCGCCGGTACCGGGCCGGGCCGATTATGTCCATCACCTTGCAGATCTGCTGGCTGAAGAGACCCGTCGGGTTGTTCCGCGCAATCTCACCATTCTGGATATCGGCTGTGGCGCTAACTGCATCTATCCGCTGATTGGCCACCGTGAGTATGAGTGGCGCTTCACCGGCAGCGAAGTCAACGAAGAGGCGATGAAGGCCGCCAGTGCGATTATTGCCGCTAATCCGGGCCTGAACCGTGGCGTCCGCCTGCGCCGCCAGAAAGATCCGCAGGCCATCTTCAACGGTATCATTCACAAAAATGAATTCTATCACGCCGTGATGTGCAACCCGCCGTTTCACGCTTCAGCAGCGGACGCCCAGCAGGGGAGCCAGCGTAAAGTCCGTAACCTGGGTTTAGCCAGGAATGCGCCGCTGAACTTTGGCGGGCAGCAGGATGAGCTCTGGTGTGAAGGCGGCGAAAAAGCCTTTATCGGCCGCATGATCGCCGAGAGCCTGAACTTTGGCCGTCAGTGCATCTGGTTTACTTCTCTGGTCTCCCGCAAGGAGAACCTGCCTGATATCTGGCGCGCGCTTGAAGAGGCGGATGTCACTGCCTACCGCACCATTGAGATGGCGCAGGGGCAGAAGCAGAGCCGTATTATCGCCTGGACCTTTATGGAAAAGCCGGCTCGCGAACGCCAGATGGGCCGCGTTTAATCGGGTCTGTTCACGACGCTCCGCATCTTCGCCATAAACGAACCTGTGCCGCCTGTTTTTCAGTTGCGGCGCATGGAAGCGTCAGCAGGGAAGTATAGTCGGCTGGATAGCAGCAAAAGGTAATTAAGAATTTTAAGACGATCATCAGGAGAGCAGGGCGGAATATTCTCCGCCCTGTCGATCAGGAGACGTGCTGGAGGAACTCACGCAGACGGACGCTGGGTGGGTTATCAATCAGCTCATCCGGGTTGCCATCTTCGGCAATACGCCCTTTATCAATAAAGATCAGGCGTGAGGCGACTTTTTTGGCAAAGCCGACTTCATGCGTCACGATAACCATCGTCATCCCTTCCTCCGCCAGATCCTGCATCACCTTCAGCACTTCGTGACGCAGTTCCGGGTCCAGAGCTGAAGTTGGCTCATCAAACAGCATCATTTTAGGCTTCACCGCCAGCGCACGGGCAATGGCTACGCGCTGCTGCTGTCCGCCCGAGAGTTCAGACGGGAAATGATGGGCACGCTCGGCAAGGCCTACTTTACCCAGCAGCTCTTTTGCCAGACGATGCGCTTCCGCTTTCTTGGTGCCGCGTACGCGGATCGGACCAAACGCCACGTTATCCAGCGCGTTCATCTGCGGGAAGAGGTGGAACTGCTGAAAGACCATGCCCGCTTCCTGACGGATCAGGCGCTCATCCACTTTCGGATCGTTGACCTTCAGGCCATCAACAATCAGCTCGCCGCTGGTGATCTCTTCCAGCTTGTTGATGCAGCGCAGCAGGGTGGATTTACCTGAGCCGGAAGGGCCGATAATCACCACCACTTCACCCTGCTGAATAGTCAGATCGATGTTATGCAGCACCTGCGTTTCGCCGAAATGCTTGGAGACGTTCTTAAATTCAATCACAGGATTTTCATCCTTTTCTCAATGCGACGCAGAACAAAGCTCAGCACCAGCGTAATAAACAGATAGATAACGGCCACGGCGCTCCAGATTTCCAGCGCGCGGAAGTTTCCGGCAATAATTTCCTGTCCCTGGCGGGTCAGTTCGGCCACGCCGATCACGATAAACAGAGAGGTGTCTTTGATGCTGACAATCCACTGATTCCCCAGCGGCGGCAGCATACGACGCAGCGCTAAGGGCATAATCACGTAACGCAGTGTTTCGCGGCGGGAGAGGCCCAGCGCCAGGCCCGCTTCACGGAAACCATTATGAATGGAGAGCACGGCACCACGGGTAATCTCAGCGATATAGGCGCCGGAATTGATCATGATAGTGACTACGGCTGCACTGAAGGGATCGATGCGCAGATCGGTAAAAGCCATCGGCAGGGCAAAATAGATGAACATGACCTGCACCACGATAGGGGTGCCGCGGATCAGTTCGATAAATACCAGCGCAATATTGCGAGATATCCATCCGCCGTATGCACGGGCAAAGCCCGCTACCAGGCCAATTATCAGGCCGCCTGCCAGCCCCAGGACCGAAATCCACAGGGTCAGCTTTGCGCCTTCAAGCAGGGCCGGAATCGATGGCCAGATGGCGCTCCAGTCAAACTGCATGCTTTATTTCTCCGGTTCAAAAAACCATTTTTTGTTGGTGGTAAAAAAACGCAGGCAGACGCCTGCGTAAAAGAGGGCAAAAATTATTTAGGATCGCTGCCGAACCATTTTTTATAGAGGGTGTTGTAGGTGCCGTTCTCACGCAGGGTTTTCAGGGCGCCATTCACCTTTTCACGCAGGTCGTCACTGCCTTTAGGGAAAGCGATACCATATTGCTGGGCTTCAAGAGAGTCGCCTACAGCTTTGAACTGGCCTTTACCGGCGGTATTGATGAAGTAGAGAATGTTTGGCGTGTCATGCAGAACCGCATCAGCACGGTTGGTGCCCAGCTCCATGTAGGCGTTATCAATATTGGGGAACTGGCGCAGATCTTTGGATTTGATATGTTGCTTAGCGTAATCCACCGAGCCTGTCCCGCTCTTAACCGCAACCACTTTGCCGTTCAGATCGTCAATGCTTTTGATCTTGTCGTTATTCGCTTTCACCATCACCAGCAGGCCGCTTTTATAGTAACCATCAGAGAACTCGATCGCTTTTTTACGTTCATCGGTGATGGTGATACCGGCCAGCGCCAGATCGATATTACGGGTCTGCAGCGCAGGAATAATGCCACTGAAATCCATTGGCTTGAGGGTATATTCAATGTTCAGCTGTTTGGCAATAGCGTCCCAGAGGTCTACATCAAAACCGACATACTTGTCGCCCTGCTTAAATTCGAACGGGACAAAGGCAGTATCAGTGGCAACCACCAGTTTCTTTTCTGCGGCGGTAGAAGAGAGGGAGAACGCAAGCGTCAGCGCAGCCAGGGAAAATTTAACAATCGACTTCATCTTTTAATCCTTTTTGCCGTCGGGCAAGTTCTTTGCCCGATTGGGTGTCAAGCCATATGAAAAAATTATGCCAGGTTTTCAAAATATATTAAAAACAGCACGTTAAGTCAATTTAACCTGGCAGGGGGAGAGGTAATGCTTATGACGCACCATTATGGGGCTTAATAATGGTGCGGTGGCATTATTTTGGTGCAATGGCTTTTGTAGCAAAACAGGAGAGAATGAGAAAGAAAAGTAAGAGAGAGGTGATGTAATTTGTTAAACAGATCTGATTTTGATAATTAACGCTCAGCGCAGCTGGCTGTCTTTACTGCCACGACGATTATAAAGCGTACTAGCCTGCTGCTTGTCACGTTGCTGCTGACATTGCACGCAGAAATGGACGCCCGGTAAAGCCACGCGACGCGCTTCCGGAATCGCTTCACCGCAGTTCTCGCAAAATTCTGCGCTTTCACCGCTGTGCATTGCCTGGCGTGCACGCGTTACGGCATCTTCAATAGTGGAGTCAATCTGCTCCTGAACGGCATCATCATGTGCCCATCCGCTTGCCATACTTAGCTCCTCCAATGCAAAAGAGCAGATGAAAGGCCTCATCTGCTCCTGAATGTTGCTCTATGACGCCACGCCAGAAGGCGCGGCAAAAGGCAAAACTTACTCGATGTTAGATTCGATGAACCACAGGAATTTATCCAGATCGCGTGAGGCCGCGGTAAAGATATCTGCAGTGTCTTCATCTTCAACTTCGCTGATGGCTTTGCGGGTATCGTTAGCCACCACAGCATAACGTTCCGCCAGCGCTTTCAGGTGATCCTGCACGCTATGAATATTCAGCGGATAGCTCTGCAGTGGTGTTCTGTCGCTAACAATCTGCGAGGTACCCAGCGCAACGCCGCCCAGCTGAACCACGCGCTCAGCGATGGTATCCTGATGATCAGTAATCGCCGTACGGAAACCATCCAGCATTTCGTGCACGCCAATAAAGTTTCCGCCGCGCATGTTCCAGTGCGCCTGCTTGGTGATCAGGGACAAATCAATGAATTCGGTAACCAGACGATTAAGCACCTCAATGGTGGCTCTTTTCTCGTCGTCAGCCACGTTGTTGCGGGTGTAAATCAGATCAGAAGATTTTGCTTTAACCAGTTTAGCGGTACTCATCATTATTATCCTCTTAATGTTGGTTGTCCTAATTAAGTACGGTATTAAGTATAGCACCGGTTTCACACTCTGCCGGAAAGTTACTACCTATTGGTTAAATAGCAGCGGCCTTTTTGCTCAACCAGTCCCATTAATAAGGAGAATTTACAGCAAACAACGAGAGTGATAAAAATTATCACTCTCGTTAAGGTGGTTATCTTACTGATATAAGGTAATATTCTTATAACGGCGGAACATAAGCGCGCCGTCTGTTATTTTTAATGAGCAACTCTTGCTAAATATTTCAGCGAGCACTTATCTCATCAATATCTAATCAAACTGCGCCAACTCAGTGCGCGCTATTAAAAAGAAGCCGTCCTGATAACCAGGTTACAGATTTTATTCTCTTAGCTCGCAAACAGGATCAATTTTTTGTTTTGCAGGGCGCATCATTAACGTTGAACCTGCCGAAGCCAGGATAATGGCCAGCAGGCCAAGCCACTGAATTAATGACAACACTTCCCCTAAAAAAAGCATACCTGATAAGGCTGCCATTGCGGGCTCCAGGCTCATTAAGGTGCCGAAGGTTTTTGCCGGCAGGCGAGTCAGGGCGATCATCTCCAGAGAGTAGGGCAGGGCGCTGGAGAGAATGGCAATGGCTATCGCCAGTGGAATCAGCGAAAGCGTCCAGATGCCTGCGCTGGCGTAGGCAAGACCCAGCGGCACAAAAATCACCGAGGCAATCAGCGATCCCATCGCTACCGTGGCCGGGCCATGCTCAGCTCCCGCCCGTTTACCTGCAAGGATATAAAGCGCCCAGAACGCACCGGCAAGAACGGCCAGCAGGGCGCCTTTGGGATCCACGCTGGAGATCGCTTTGCCAATCGGCAGCAGTAGCCATAAACCCAGCAGGGCAAGCAGCACCCAGATAAAATCTGACGGACGCCTGGAACCAGCCAGCGCCAGCGCTAAGGGGCCGGTAAACTCCAGCGCAACGGCGATACCCAGAGGGACGGTGCGCAGCGCCAGATAAAAACTGTAGTTCATGCCCCCCAGCGCCAGGCCATAAAGGCACAACGGCAAAAGCTGCTGTCGGGTAAAACGTAGACGCCATGGCTTAAAGATGGCGCAGAGGATCAGCGTCCCCAGCCCCAGACGCAGAGCGGTAATACCGGGAGCCCCCACTAGCGGGAACAGCGTTTTAGCCAGCGCCGCGCCGCCCTGAATAGAGGTCATCGCTATCAAGAGCACCAGCACCGGGAGCCAGATCGGAGATTTGTCGAAGGAAGACATCCTGTATACCAACCTTATTCGTCCATCAAAGCGGGAAAAAGTTCCCTGAAGTGTACTGGAAGGGCAGTGAAAACGTAGCGACAAAGGCTAAAAAAAGTAAATTTGGGTCGAAAAACAGGGCCGATTTGGTAAAGAAATGTCAGGTTTAATTAAGAATTATCTCAATGAACATTTTTTTACATTAATGAACATTTTTTTACATTAACGATAAGACAAGAGGGGAACTCAATAAATATAAGAGAAAAGAATGACATACGATACATCATTAACGTCCTGTTACACCAAACATTGTATTGGACAACAAATTCAAGGCAGAGTTTCTGGCTGAGTTTTGTTATATTTTCAGCGTTGTCAGGAGAATAAGTCTTTTCACATTTGAGGTGGTTATGAAAAAAATTGCATGTCTTTCAGCACTGGCTTGCGTACTGGCAGTTTCTGCTGGTTCAGCAATGGCGCAAAGCACTGTTTCTGGCGGTTACGCTCAAAGCGACTACCAGGGCGTTGCTAACAAAGCAAACGGCTTCAACCTGAAATACCGTTACGAAAACGGTAACGATCCACTGGGTTGGATTGGCTCTTTCACCTACACCGAAAAAGACCGCACTGACGCTGGCGTTTATAACAAAGGCCAGTACTACGGCATCACCGGTGGTCCTGCTTACCGTCTGAACGACTGGGCAAGCATCTACGGCGTTGTTGGTATCGGTTACGGCAAGTTCCAGGAAAATGGTCCAGCCCGTGACAAATCTGATTCAAGCGACGTAGGCTTCTCCTACGGTGCTGGCATGCAGTTCAACCCAGGCATCGAAAACGTTGCTCTGGACGTTGGTTACGAGCAGAGCCGCATCCGCAACGTTGACGTTGGCACCTGGATTGCAGGCGTAGGCTACAGCTTCTAAGCTGTTGTCCTCAAGCCCAGCCTGGCTGGTGCAATAAAAAATCCGCCCAAAGTGGCGGATTTTTTTATGGCTGCTTGTGAGGAGAAGGCGAGGTCTGTTCCGTTAACATCTCCAGTAGCATCAGGCGTAGCGTAAACGGTGAGCGACCAAGCAGCTTGAGTAAAAGTGGCTTTTTCATCAAATTTCCTCCGTTCACTTTATAATCAGGTATAGCACGGGCTATATTTTGTAGCCAGAGCTATTACGTGAATTTACGCGAAAATTTGTGCTTCTTTGAGCTTCGTTTACAATGTGGCACCCATGACTGGTGCGAGCGTTACAGGCATCAGAGAATAAGAAGAGGAAGCTGAATGAGTCGTCGCGCAAAAAGTGCAGTGCCCGCGCCACTAAAAGATATCGAAGAGCATGTCGAAGGCTTTCGCCAGGTGCGTGAGGCCCATCGTCGCGAGCTGATCGATGACTATGTTGAGCTGATTTCCGATCTGATCCGCGAATTTGGCGAAGCCCGTCAGGTCGACATGGCGGCCCGTCTTGGGGTTTCTCAACCTACCGTTGCCAAAATGCTGAAAAGGCTCGCCGGAGGTGGACTGGTAGAGCAGGTCCCTTATCGCGGCGTATTTCTTACTGCTGAAGGGGAAGCGCTGGCGGAAGAGAGCCGCAAACGGCATTACATTGTGGAGACGTTCCTGCTGGCGCTGGGGATCAGTCCCGATACCGCCCGCCGCGATGCGGAAGGCCTTGAGCATCATGTCAGTGATGAAACGCTGGCTATATTTCAGCAGTTTTACGAAAGCCGTCAATAATAATAACCGGTTCAGTGAGTCTGTATGACAACGCTCCTCAGACCTTTTCTGCACGATCGCTTTTTGCATCTGTTAGTTTTGCTGGGGCTGATTCTGGCCTGTTTTGCCCCGTTCTCACTGCGGGCGCTGCCATCAGCCGTTGACTGGCCGACCATTATTACGCTCTGCGGCCTGCTGATGCTGACCAAAGGCATCGAGACCAGCGGCTATTTTGACGTGCTGGGACGGCGGCTGGTTAAGAGATTCCACCGGCAGCGTACGCTGGCACTCTTTCTGGTGGCCGCCTCGGCGCTGCTCTCTACCTTCCTGACCAACGATGTGGCTCTTTTTATCCTGGTGCCTTTAACGCTTTCGCTGCGGCGCTACTCCGCCCTGCCGGTAACCAGAATCATCATTTTTGAGGCACTGGCCGTTAATGCAGGATCGCTGCTAACCCCGATCGGCAATCCGCAAAATATTTTACTGTGGCGCCATGCCGGTACTGGTTTTGTCGGATTTGTCTGGCAAATGGTGCCGCTGGCTGCGGTAATGGTTGGCAGTTTACTACTGCTTACCGCCTGCTGCTTCTCTGGCAAAAAGATTGGATCTGCTGCTGAGCAGGAAACGCCGCAGTGGCAACGGCCTTTGCTGATCGTCAGCGTATTGCTGTATGGCGTCTTTCTGTTGGCGTTAGAGTTGGATTGGGCCATCTGGGGCTTGCTGCTGGTGTTTGCCATTTTCCTGGTAAAGGAGCGGCGTATCCTGCTGACGCTAGACTGGAGCCTGATTACGGTCTTTATCGCCATGTTTATCGATGTGCATTTACTGACGCATTTGCCTTTTCTGCAGTCATCTCTTCACCAGATCTCTACCTTACCGCCTGCCGGGCACTATCTGCTTGCCATTGGCCTGTCGCAGATTATCAGCAATGTTCCCGCCACTATCCTGCTGTTGAGCACGCTGCCGGCCACCACGCTGCTTGCCTGGGCGGTCAACATTGGCGGCTTTGGCCTGCTGCCCGGCTCACTGGCTAATCTGATTGCTCTGCGCATGGCCAAAGACCGCGCCATCTGGTGGCATTTTCACCTCTATTCCCTGCCCATGCTGCTCTGGGCTATGGCGGCGGGCTGGGGACTGCTTTTGTTATTAAATGCGGTTTAAGTTCAGGTTTATCTGAATTCATCCCCTTGATTACGTCGCTAAAATCGCTTCATGTATAGTGGCGTAAAGCTGCGTTTGATTTTGTCAGTTTTCCATCTATGGTTAAGGCAGCTTGTATGTTTTCAGGTCCGTCAGGACCTTTGCTAACTGATGAGAATTATGGCTAATCAATCGAACAATGAGTCTGAAGACCAGCAGCGTCAGCAGGACGACGAAGAGCAGCAGCAGGACAATTCACAGCCTGAACGTAAGCGCCCCGGTAAAAAGCCGCTGATCATCCTGGCAGTGGTGGTGGTGATTGCGATTATTGTGGCGCTCTGGTTCTGGTTCACTACGCGCAATATCGAAACCACCGATGACGCTTTCACGGAATCTGATGCGGTGACCATCGCACCAAAAGCCTCCGGTTACGTAACGAAACTGCTGGTTAAAGATAACCAGCGGGTGAAGAAGGGCGATCTGCTGGTGGTTATCGATCCCAGGGACAATACGGCGCAACGCGATCAGGCTCAGGCGCAGCTTGGGCTGGCTGTCGCACAGCTTCATCAGGCGCAGGCTTCGCTGGCGCTCTCTAAGGTGCAGTATCCGGCGCAGAAAGATCAGGCGCTGGCCCAGCAGGCCAAAGCTCAAGCGAACTACCTGAACGCGCAGGAAGATTACAAGCGTCAGCGCGGCGTTGATCCCCGTGCCACCTCGCAGCGTAATATCGACGCCGCCAACTCGCAGTTAAGAAGCGCACGCGCTGAACTTGAAAGCGCTAAGGCGCAGGTGGAAGTGGCTTCGCAGATCCAACTGCAAATCCGCCAGCAGGAGACCAATGTTGAGGCCCGCCAGCAGCAGGTTGCACAGGCGCAGGCACAGCTCAATACCGCCAACCTCAATCTTTCCTATACCGAAGTGCGCGCGCCTTACGATGGGTTTGTCACCAAACGTAATGTGCAGGTGGGTACGCTGGTTCAGGCAGGGTCATCACTCTTCTCCCTGGTTTCGCCGGATGTCTGGATCACCGCCAACTTTAAAGAGTCGCAGCTTGAGCGGATGAATCCGGGCGACAAAGTAGAGATCACCGTGGATGCCTGGCCAGATATGAAGCTGGAAGGGCATGTGGACAGTATTCAGATGGGCTCCGGCTCGCGCTTCTCCGCCTTCCCATCGGAAAACGCCACCGGCAACTACGTGAAGATCGTTCAGCGTGTGCCGGTGAAAATCGTGGTGGATAAGGGGCTGGATCCCAATAAACCGCTGCCGCTGGGTCTGTCGGTTGAACCTAAGGTCACGGTGGAATGAGTCACAGCCAGAGCTGGCAACCGGCCAGCAACCCCTGGCTGGTCGCGATGACGGTGACGCTGGCGGTGTTTATGGAGATTCTGGACACCACCATCGTCAACGTGGCGCTGCCGCACGTTGCCGGTTCGCTCTCTTCAAGCTACGACGAATCCACCTGGGTTTTGACCTCTTATCTGGTGGCTAACGGCATCGTGCTGCCGATCTCTGCCTTTCTCAGCCGGGCATTAGGGCGTAAGCAGTTCTTCCTGATCTGTATCGTGATGTTTACCATCTGCTCCTTCCTGTGCGGCATCGCTACCGAACTCTGGCAGATCATCCTGTTCAGGGTATTGCAGGGCTTCTTTGGCGGCGGGTTACAGCCGGTGCAGCAGTCGGTACTGCTGGATTATTTCAAACCCGCCGATCGCGGCAAGGCGTTTGGACTCTCTTCTATCGCCATTATCGTGGCGCCGGTACTGGGTCCCACGCTTGGCGGCTGGATAACGGATAATTACAGCTGGCGTTGGGTCTTCTTCATCAACATTCCGGTGGGGATTTTCAGCGTGCTGGCAATTTATCAATTGCTGGAAGATCCGCCGTGGGAGCGTAAGCAGGCGAAGGGGAAACTGAATATCGATTACATCGGTATCGGTCTTATCACCCTCGGCCTGGGCTGCCTGCAGGTGATGCTGGATCGCGGTGAAGATGATGACTGGTTCCACTCTAATTTCATTATCACCTTTGCCGTGCTCACCTCTATTGGCCTGGTGGGTGCCGTCTACTGGCTGCTCTATGCGAAAAAACCGGTGGTGGATCTGCACTGTCTTAAGGATAAGAACTTTGCTGTGGCAAGCATCCTGATGGCGGGGATGGCCGCCATCCTTTACGGCAGTTCGGTGGTGATCCCGCAGCTGGCGCAGCAGGATTTAGGCTACACGGCGACCTGGTCAGGGCTGGTGCTGTCGCCCGGCGCGGTGCTGATTGTGCTCTCGATCCCGCTGGTGCTGAAGCTGATGCCGATTGTGCAGACGCGCTGGCTGATTGCTTTCGGTTTTACCTGCTTGTTTGTCTCATTTGTTTATTCCGCCACGCTGACGCCAGATGTGGATTTCACCACGCTGGTGATGATGCGTAGCGCGCAGACCATCGGGCTGGGCTTCCTGTTTGTGCCGCTGACAACCATCGCTTTTGTGACCATTCCGCAGCGTCTGAACGCCGACGCCTCGGCATTGTTTACCATGTGCCGTAACGTGGCAGGCTCGATAGGCATCTCGCTCTCCACAGCGATGATTACCGAAAGAGAGCAGGTGCGCAGCGCACATATGGTGCATAACATGTCCCCGCTCAACGAGCAGTTTAATCTGACCGTAGAGCGCTGGGCACAGGGCGTCAGGGACTTTACCTCTGCGGTGGGCGATCCGGTTACTATCGCCACCGGACAGCTCTATCAGGAGATGATCGCCCAGGCGCGCATTCTGGCCTATATCGACGTCTTTATGGGCCTCAGTATTGTTGCCCTGGTCCTTATTCCTTTTTGTTTACTGCTTACGCCGATTAAGAGCGAGGGCAGTGCTGGAGCACACTGACATGAACGTTTCCCCTCTTTTCCTGCGTTCGCGGCTTAGCGTGGTGCTGACCGCGCTGGCGCTGTCGGCCTGCTCCGTCGGGCCTGATTATCAGGCGCCAAAGCCTGTGATGCCGGGATCGTTTAACAATATTCAATCCGGCAGCGGTTCCAATCCTCAGGCGACGGTGACCAACCCGAGCTGGTGGAAATCATTTAACGATCCTCAGCTGGACAGCCTGATCGATCGCGCCATTGCCGGAAACCTGAGCCTGCAGCAGGCTGTGCTGCGCATTGCCGGTTCACGTCAGCAACTGAATCAGGCGCGCGGTGCCTGGCTACCCTCGGTTAACGGCAATCTTTCTGCTCAACGCCAACAGTTGGGGATCAAAGGCGAGCTGGAGTCCAACGGCGTCTATAACCAGGCAAATCAGGTAGACCCGGAGATCAGCTCCGCGCTGAACGAACTGACGCAGCCCGTTGCGCTCTATCAGGGCAGTTTTGATGCCTCCTGGGAGCTGGATTTATGGGGCAAAGTGCGTCGCCAGGTTGAGATGGCCGACGCGCGGCAGCAGGAGTCGGTAGAGAGCCGCAACGATGCGCTGGTTTCGCTTGAGGCGGAAGTCGCCAGGACCTATCTGCAGCTTCGCGGCGCGCAATCCGTCAGCCAGACGGTGCAAACGCAGATTGAGGTCGCACAGCAGACGCTGGATTTGACCCAGAGCCAGCAGCGCAATGGCCTGGCTCCACAGATGAATGTGGAGAATGCTCGTGCTCAGCTCCATTCACTGCGCGCACAGCTACCGCAATATGAGTCGCAAATTCATCAGGCGCTGAATGGCCTGGCCGTGCTGACGGGCAAACCGCCCGGCGCGCTGGATAGTGAGCTGATGGCGAACAAAGCGTTGCCGCCATTGCCTGAGGTGGTGCCGGTCGGGCTGCCTTCCACGCTGGCGAGGCGCAGACCGGATGTCCGCCAGGCGGAAGCCCAGCTGCACGCCGCTACCGCCAGCATCGGCGTCTCGGTAGCGCAGCTCTTCCCGGACCTTTCCCTCACCGGCCAGTTCGGCATGCGCAATACCGACGTCAGCTATCTTGATAACTGGAGCAGCCATTTCTACAGCTTCGGTCCTTCAGTCTCCATCCCGATTTTCCAGGGCGGCCGGCTGGTTTCCAGCGTTAAGCTGGCCAGGGCCGAGCAGGCCAGCGCCGCTCTGGGCTATCGCCAGACCGTGCTGACGGCTCTGCAGGATGTGGAGAACGCACTGGTCAGCTATCGCACCGATCAGCAACGGGTTGAGGGGCTGGATCAAACCGCGGAGGCGCTGCAGAACGCCTTTACGCTGGCGAACGACAGCTACAGACAGGGACTCTCTTCGTTTATTGATGCGCTGGATGCGCAGCGACAGCTGGCACAGGCGAAGCAGCAGGCAGCCCAGGCAAGGGTGCAAAGCAGCCTGGACCTGGTGGCGCTCTACAAGGCGCTGGGCGGCGGCTGGGAACTCTATCAAAACGTGCAGATGCCGGACTATTCGGTGTTTGGACCTGCTGAACAGGCGGATAAGCCGATTCAGTAGTAAACGACTGCTACTCGCGTTCATGCTGTGCAGGGATCGTCAGGCCATAAAAGAAAATAGTTTATGGTCTGGCGATACCCTTCTTACACTTTTCCTGACTCCTGACTCCTGACTCCTGACTCCTGACTCCTGACTCCTGACTCCTGACTCCTGACTCCTGACTCCTGACTCCTGACTCCTGACTCCTGTTTTCCACTTCCGCAGCCCCGTGGCCGGTATGGTTTTAATGACACATATTGCGGGCGGTGGCAGCGTAACCCATTTATTTTTTAAATCAGTGGCCCACGCAGCGAGCAGGCGGAGAAAGGAGAGGTCAGCGCGTCAGCAAACTGAAACGTATTTTCTAAATGTGAATGGATAAAATTTAAACAGTTTCATTCCCGCACATGACTCCTGGCTCCTGACAAGGTTTACAGCTCATATATGCGCTACTGGTCACAGAACGGCCGGTGAGATGCGCGCCAGGTCTCAAAATTTAATTTTCATTGTTAATTAAAATGAAAAAAATAAACTAAATTGTTTGCCATACCAGTTGAGTGTTACGGCATCGTAACTTCTCTGACCCGTTCCTTTCCACCCGGTAAGAATAAGAGGTAGAAAACCACCATGGCAAAAGAACAGTACATTAGCCCCAGTCGGGCCTCTGGCCCCAACAGTGAGACCCCAACCGAACCCTTTGTAAAAGTCATCGCCGTTATCGCCACGCTGGGCGGCCTGCTGTTTGGTTATGACACCGGGGTAATTTCCGGTGCGCTGCTGTTTATGGGGAATGAGCTGCATTTAACGCCGTTCACCACCGGCCTGGTCACCAGCTCTCTGCTGTTTGGCGCAGCGTTTGGCGCGCTCTTCGCTGGTCATTTCGCTGCTGCTGCCGGGCGCAGGAAAATCATCATTATCCTTGCGGTGATCTTCGCCGCCGGGGCGTTAGGAACTTCACTGGCACCGGATGTGCACTGGATGATTTTCTTCCGCCTGGTACTGGGCGTTGCCGTGGGTGGCGCCGCTGCCACGGTGCCGGTCTATATTGCGGAAATTGCCCCGGCCAATAAACGCGGACAGCTGGTAACGCTGCAGGAATTAATGATCGTTTCCGGCCAGATGCTGGCTTATATCTCCAACGCCGGGTTTAACGCGGCGTGGGGCGGCGAAAGCACCTGGCGCTGGATGCTGGCCATCGCCACTATTCCTGCCGTAGCGCTCTGGTTCGGCATGATGTTTATGCCCGATACGCCACGCTGGTATGCGATGAAAGGACGGCTGGCTGAGGCGCGTAAAGTGCTGGAACGCACGCGCGCCAAAGGCGACGTGGAGTGGGAGATGACCGAAATTGAGGAGACGCTCACGGAAGATGAAAACAGAGCGCCGCCCAGCCTGCGTGAGCTGAAAAAGCCCTGGCTGTTTAAGCTGTTCCTGATTGGTGTGGGCGTGGCGGTCATTCAGCAACTCTCCGGCGTTAACACCATTATGTATTACGCTCCCACTATGCTGAAGGCCGTGGGGATGAGTACCGATGCGGCGCTGTTCGCTACTATCGCTAACGGCGCTATCTCGGTACTGATGACTTTTGTGGGTATCTGGCTGCTGGGGAAAATTGGGCGTCGCACGATGACCATGATCGGCCAGTTCGGCTGTACCGCCTGCCTGCTGTTTATCGGCGCCGTAAGCTACCTGATGCCGGAAACGATTAACGGTGAAGTTGACGTCTTCCGTGGCTACCTGGTGCTGCTGGGTATGCTGATGTTTCTGAGCTTCCAGCAGGGCGCGCTCTCTCCTGTTACCTGGCTGCTGCTGTCAGAAATCTTCCCGACGCGCCTGCGCGGCATCTTTATGGGCGGTGCCGTTTTCGCCATGTGGATCGCCAACTTCCTTATTTCACTCGCCTTCCCGGTGCTTCTGGCGACGGTGGGGCTGTCAGGTGCCTTCTTTATCTTCGCCTTTGTCGGGCTTTTCGGGGCGGTCTTCGTGATCAAATGCGTACCGGAAACCCGTAACCGCAGCCTGGAACAGATTGAACATTACCTGCACGACTGGCTGAGCGATGATGTGGAAACCCGGCCGATGCCGGCGCCAAAACGTGAGCTGGAAAGCCATTAACGAAAACTAACCATGCTCTGCGGGGTGGCGGTGTATTCGCCGCCCCTTTTTTTTGGCATAATGCGCGCTGGTTCACATTCTCCATCGCAAACGAAAGGCAATCCTGTGCTAGTTTCCAGCAACGTCACCATGCAGTTTGGCAGTAAGCCGCTGTTCGAAAACATCTCTGTCAAATTTGGCGGCGGTAACCGCTATGGCCTGATCGGTGCCAACGGTAGCGGCAAGTCCACCTTTATGAAAATTCTGGGCGGGGATTTGGTTCCTTCTGGCGGCAACGTGTCGCTCGATCCTAACGAGCGTATCGGTAAGCTGCGTCAGGATCAGTTCGCCTTTGAACAATATACCGTGCTGGATACGGTGATCATGGGCCACGGCGAGCTGTGGGAAGTGAAAGAGGAGCGTGACCGCATCTACTCGCTGCCAGAAATGACCGAGGAAGATGGATACAAAGTCGCTGACCTGGAAGTCAAATATGGCGAAATGGACGGTTACACCGCAGAAGCGCGCGCGGGCGAACTGCTGTTAGGCGTGGGCATTCCGCTGGAGCAGCATTACGGCCCGATGAGCGAAGTCGCACCAGGCTGGAAACTGCGCGTGCTGTTGGCACAGGCGCTCTTCTCTAATCCGGAAATCCTGCTGCTCGACGAACCTACGAACAACCTGGACATCGATACTATTCGCTGGCTGGAGCAGGTGCTGAACGAGCGTAACAGCACCATGATCATTATTTCGCATGACCGCCACTTCCTGAACATGGTCTGTACTCACATGGCGGATCTGGACTACGGTGAACTGCGCGTTTATCCGGGCAACTACGACGAATATATGACCGCAGCGACACAGTCGCGTGAGCGTCTGCTCTCTGATAACGCCAAGAAAAAAGCGCAGATCAACGAACTGCAGTCGTTTGTCAGCCGCTTCAGCGCCAACGCCTCTAAATCGCGCCAGGCAACTTCCCGTGCCAAGCAGATCGATAAAATCAAGCTTGAGGAGGTTAAAGCCTCCAGCCGTCAGAACCCGTTTATCCGTTTTGATCAGGATAAAAAGCTGTTCCGTAACGCCCTGCAGCTGGAGTCGCTGACCAAAGGCTTCGACCAGGGGCCGCTGTTTAAAAACGTCAACCTGCTGCTGGAAGTGGGCGAGAAGCTGGCTATCCTCGGACCCAACGGTATCGGTAAAACCACGCTGCTGAAAACGCTGGTAGGAGAACTGCAGCCGGATGCGGGTGAAGTGAAATGGTCTGAAAATGCGCAGATTGGCTACTACGCGCAGGATCACGCCCACGACTTCGCCGATGACCTGAGCGTGTTCGACTGGATGAGCCAGTGGAAGCAGGAGAGCGATGACGAGCAGGCCGTGCGCGGTATCCTGGGTCGATTACTCTTCAGCCAGGATGATATCAAGAAGCCCGCTAAAGTGCTCTCCGGAGGCGAAAAGGGCCGCATGCTGTTTGGTAAGCTGATGATGCAAAAACCGAACGTGCTGATCATGGATGAACCGACCAACCACCTTGATATGGAATCCATTGAAGCGATCAATATGGCGCTGGAGATGTATGAAGGGACGCTGGTATTTGTTTCCCATGACCGTGAATTCGTCAGCTCGCTGGCTACCCGCGTGATCGAAATGACGCCGGGCAAATTCAATGATTTCACCGGTAACTACGAAGATTATCTGCGCAGTCAGGGCATCAACAACTAATCTGCTGCCCGGAAGAGTAAGGGGATCGCCAGATCCCCTTTTTTATGCGGCTGTTACGGCCTCACCTACAGCACCTCAACCCGATTTTTACCCATGGTTTTAGCTTGATAAAGCGCTTTATCAGCCTGGCCAATCAAAGTCTGTCGCGGATCCCCGATTACACCTCGCTCCATAACGTGCAGCCCGATGCTGACCGTGACAATTTTCGCCGGATGATCGCTCCTCTCATGGGGAATAGCCAGCGCCGTAACCCCTGCAAGCGCCGATTCAGCAAACCGTAAGGCCCCCTCACGATCGCTGCCGGGCAGGATCACCGCAAATTCCTCTCCACCATAGCGCGCAATCATGTCGTCCGAACGATGTGAGACCTGCAGCAGGGCGTCTCCGACACGTTTCAGGCAATCATCACCGGCCAGATGCCCGTAGGTGTCATTAAAGCGCTTGAAGGAGTCCACATCGATCATCAGCAGCGCCAGCGGCTTGCGCAACTTGCTGGCGCGCTCCAGGCAGCGTTCAAGATAGAGATCGAACTGCCGCCGGTTCGCCAGCCCGGTCAGGCTGTCTACCAGCGCCAGCGTTTGTAAGGTGCGGTTCATGGTGGTGAGCTGGTCACGCACCCGCGTCAGCTCCGCCTGATCGCGAATATTCTGGCTGAGGTTACGCAGCAGGAAATAGCCCAGCGCGAAGATAATCATCAGCAGCAGGCAGCATAAAACAAGATAAACCAGCAGATCGGCAAACCAGGCACGCAGCAGCGCTTTGTGGTCATACCCTACGGCGACCACCAGCGGGTAGCGCTTCAGGCTGGCGTAACCAAATATCCTTTCAACGCCGTCCAGCGCCGCTTTATAGGTGGCCGTGCCGTTGGGGGCCGTTTTAAGCAGCTCGGTAAACAGCGGGCTTCTGGAAATATTGTGGTTGATGGTGCTGTCGGGGAAGGGGCGGGCAAACAGCACATTGCCTTCATTACTCAGCAACGCTATCAAACCGCGATCGCCCAGATTGTAGTAGCCAAAAATTTGCCGGAAATAGTCGATACGCAGCGTGCCAAGCAGCACGCCACGGAATGAGCCATCAAGGTTGTTCAGCCGCATTGAGACCGGAATAATCAGATCGCCGTTAGTGCGGCTGTGGATCACTCCACTGATATGCACGGCATCGCCAGGATTCTGCTGATGGTAACGAAAATAGGCGCGGTCGCTATTGTTGCTCTGCTGACGGACCAGTCCCTCAGAGGTTACTACCCAGTTTCCCTTACTGTCGTAGACGAACAATCCATGCAGCTGTGGCAGCGATCTTTTGCGCTCGATCAGCAGGTTACGCAGATTGTCTTGCCGCTCCGCATCAAGGCCAACCAGCGAGATACGATCGCGTAGCTCCTGAAGCGTCAGTTCGACCTGAAGAAAAGAGTCCTCTGACTGTCGTGCCACCGATTGAGAGAGGTTACGCGCATTATTTTGCGTATCATTCACCATCCGTTCCCAGGTATTGAGCACGATCCAGCTGGTCACCAGCAGCACTGCACCGCTAATTACCACCAGGAAGACGATCAGCATCCGTCGAAAGTTCTGCATGCTGACGTCAGGCTGTAAACCAGGTTCTCCGGTCATTATTTTCACGCTCCTTTGGCTGGCTGTCTCATGCACTAACTATAGTGCCAGCCAGTTAAGGGCGTTGTTTTTATTCCTAAAAAAGAGGAGAAATGCGCAGGCGGTGGCAATAAACCGCGGCTAACGGGCGTCACGGGGAGCAGCAAAACTCAGCGGCTGCACACTTCGCAGGCGGGATCTTTCGCCACCTTCATCTCGCGAAATTGCAGGGTCATTGCATCATACATCAGCAGTTTTCCCGCCACGCAACTGCCATAGTGCGTAAGCAGGCGGATAGCTTCCATCGCCTGCAGCGACCCCACCACGCCAACCAGCGGCGCCATCACGCCCGCTTCCACACAGCTAAGCGTGGCATCACCAAACAGCCTGCTGATGCAGCGATAGCAGGGCGCCTCCTGCTGCCAGCTAAAGACGCTGATTTGACCTTCCATACGAATAGCCGCGCCGGAGACCAGCGGTGTTTTACTGGCATAGCAAAGCTTATTGATCTGTTCACGAGTGGCGACGTTATCCGTACAGTCCAGCACCACATCATGGCGAGCAATCAGAGCAGCGAGCTGCGCGTCATCCTGCTGTTGATCAATCGTTTCAAGGGTGACATGCGGATTGATGGCGCTGAGCTGCTGGCGGGCTGATTCGACTTTTGCCACGCCAATCCGATCGTCGTGATGCAAAATCTGCCGCTGTAAATTAGAGAGCGAAACGACGTCGAAATCGAGCAGCGTGAGGTGACCCACGCCAGCGGAAGCTAAATAGGGGCTGGCTGCGCAGCCCAGCCCGCCCAGCCCTACAACCAGCACTTTCGACGCTTTCAGCTTCTCCTGACCGTCAAAATCAAAGCCCCGCAGCACAATCTGACGATTGTAGCGCAGGCTCTCTTCATCGCTGAGTTCCGGCAGCATGTTACCCCTCCAGCAGGAAGTTGAAAGGTTCGACCTCTACCCATTCACCCGCTTCTACGTCGCCACGATCTCGTTCCAGCACGATGAAACAGTTTGCCAGGCTGAAGGAGCTGAAAACATGTGAACCTTGTGAGCCGGTGGTCTGCACCTCCAGCTCGCCCTGCGCATTACGCTGCAGGCGGCCACGCTGGAAATCGAGCCGTCCCGGCGACTTCTTCAGCTTGCTGGCGGCTTTCACGCGCTGGCGAGGCGGCAATGCCGGGCCTTGCTCTCCGGCCAGTTTTGCCAGCAGCGGCTGAACGAGTTGATAAAAGGTGAGGGCGGCAGAAACCGGATTGCCCGGCAGGCCGCAGAACCAGCTCTCTTTCAGCCGGCCAAAAGCGAAAGGCTTACCGGGTTTAATAGCCAGCTTCCAGAAGCTGATTTCGCCCAGCTCTTCCAGCATCTTTTTGGTGTAGTCCGCCTCGCCGACCGAGACGCCGCCGCTGCTGATCACCACGTCCGCCTGGCTGTCCGCCTGCCTGAAAGCTTCCCGCAGCGCCTGCTCGTCGTCGCGGATAATGCCTAAATCGATCACTTCACATCCCAGCTTATCCAGCATCAGGTGAACCGCAAAGCGGTTGGTGTCATAGATCTGACCCTCCGCCAGTGGCTGGCCTACGGGCTGCAGCTCATCGCCGGTAGAGAAAATGGCGACCCGGAGCTTGCGCAGAACCTTGACTTCAGCGACCCCCAAAGAAGCAAGCAGCGGAAGTTCAGCCGCCCCGAGCCTGATCCCCGCTTCCAGCACGGTCGCACCCTGCACAATGTCCTCACCCGCCAGCCGGATATTCTGGCCTGCTGCCACCCTGGCAGTAATACGGATAGCCTCGCCCTCCTGCTCCGTCTGCTCCTGCATTACCACCGCTTCACTCCCTGGCGGAATGGGCGCGCCAGTCATGATGCGGATACAGCTTCCGGCTGGCCATTCACCTTTAAAAGGCGCACCGGCAAAAGCTTTTCCGGCAACCTTCAGCGCGGCACCCGCCTCTGCCAGACGCAGCGCATAGCCATCCATTGCTGAATTGGCAAAAGGCGGCACATTAATGGGTGAAGTTATGGCACAGGCAGTAATGCGGCCCGGCGCTGCGGGCAGCGTCAGCGTTTCGGTCTCTGTTACCGGTGTAAGGGGCGCCAGCATCGTTGCCAGCGCGTCATCCAGCGAGATCAGTCCCGCAGTAAAAGCTTCCATTAGCGTCTCCAGCGTGCCTGAAAAGTCAGGCAGGCATCCAGTAAGATGGCTCTATTATGGCGCGATTTGCGCAGCGGGTCACGCTGGCCACCGCCAACGGCATGAGATAGAACCAATGGGTATTATCAGCCAGCGAACATTCTGCTTTACATCACTTTACAGCCTGCCTATAGTCAAAAATAGCCTGATATTTAACGAATTGATTCTAACCCAGTGTTTTTCATGCCGATTTGGCAACCAGGATAAAGCAATTATGGTCAGAGCAGTCATCGCCATTCACGGTGGCGCGGGCGCCATCGCCCGCGCCAGCATGAGCGCAGAGAAAGAGCAGCACTATATTCAGGCCCTGTCAGGCATTGTGTCAGCCGGGCAGGCACTACTGGCCAGCGGTGGTAGCGCCCTGGATGCGGTGACAGAGGCCGTACGGCTGCTGGAAGAGTGCCCCCTGTTCAATGCCGGAAAGGGCGCGGTGTTTACCCATCAGGGCTCGCATGAGCTGGATGCCTGCGTAATGGATGGTCGCTCTCTGGAAGCGGGGGCGGTCGCGGGGGTAAAAACCATCCGTAATCCCGTGCTGGCGGCGCGAGCGGTGCTGGAAGCCAGCCCCCACGTGTTGTTTATCGGCGAAGGTGCAGAGCAGTTTGCTGCACTTCAGGGACTTGAGCAGGTGCCACCCGATTTCTTCTCTACGCCAGAACGCTGGGAACAACTTCAGCGTGCGCTTCACTCAGACCACGCGGTGCTCGATCATGACGGCGCGGCGCAGACCCCGAACGATCCTCTGGATCCGGATCGCAAGTTCGGTACGGTAGGCGCCGTGGCGCTGGATCTCTCTGGTAATCTTGCCGCCGCGACCTCAACAGGGGGCATGACCAATAAGCAGGCGGGACGCGTGGGTGACTCTCCCCTTATCGGCGCGGGCTGCTATGCCAATAACGCCAACGTGGCGGTCTCCTCTACCGGAACCGGTGAAGTGTTTATGCGGACGCTGGCCGCCTATGATATCGCCGCGCTGATGGAGTATGCCGGTCTGTCGCTGAAAGAGGCGAGCGACCGGGTGGTGATGGAGAAGATTCTGGTGCTGGGCGGTAGCGGCGGCGTGATCGCCGTGGACCGTGAGGGGAATGTGGCGCTGCCTTTCAACAGTGAAGGAATGTATCGCGGCTATGGCTATGTTGGCGATGCGCCGAACGTGGGCATTTATCGCGAAGAATAAGGAGGCAGCATGGCGGTAACCCCTGAACTGCCTGCCGGGCAGGTATTATCAGTCAGAAACCTCAGCGTGAGCTTCCGGCAGGAAGAGGGCGTTGTTCATGCAGTGAAAAACCTGTCGCTTGATGTCCAGCGGGGCGAAACGCTGGCGATTGTGGGCGAGTCCGGTTCAGGGAAGTCCGTTACTTCGCTGGCGCTGATGCGCCTGGTGGAGCAGGGCGGCGGCCAGATAGAGCGCGGTGAGATGTGGCTGCGCAGGCGTGACGATCGGGTAATTAATCTGGCTGGCGCCACGCAGTCTCAGCTGCGTACTATCCGCGGTGCCGACATGGCGATGATCTTCCAGGAGCCGATGACCTCGCTGAATCCCGTGTTCCCGGTGGGTGAGCAGATTGCGGAATCTATCCGGCTGCACCAGGGGAAAAGCCACCGGGAGGCGTTAAAAGAGGCTGAGCGCATGCTCGACCTGGTGCGTATCCCTGAAGCGAAAAACGTTCTCTCCCGCTTTCCTCATCAGCTCTCCGGCGGCATGCGCCAGCGAGTGATGATTGCTATGGCGCTCTCCTGCCGGCCTGCGCTGCTGATTGCCGATGAACCTACTACAGCGCTGGACGTAACCATCCAGGCGCAGATATTGCAGCTGATCCGCGTGCTGCAAAAAGAGATGCAGATGGGGGTGATATTTATCACCCATGATATGGGCGTGGTCGCTGAGATGGCCGATCGCGTCCAGGTGATGTACCGCGGCGACGTGGTGGAAACCGGGCCGGTTGAAGCTATTTTCCGCTCACCGCAGCAGCCCTATACGCAGGCCCTTCTCGCCGCCGTGCCAAAACTTGGCGCCATGACCGGCCAACCCTTCCCGGCTAAATTTCCCTTGCTTGCGTCAGAGCGCCACGACGACATTGTTGTGCCTCAGGATACTGTATCGCCCGAAGCTGAACCGGTATTGCAGGTCAGAGATCTGGTTACCCGATTCGATATTCGCAGCGGGTTCTTCAACCGCGTTACCCGCCGTGTACATGCGGTAGAAAATGTGAGCTTTGACCTGCGGCCGGGAGAGACGCTGGCGCTGGTGGGCGAATCGGGCTGCGGCAAATCAACCACCGGCCGCTCGCTGCTGCGGCTGGTGGAGAGCCAGGGCGGCACTATTACTTTTAACGGTAAACGCATCGATAACCTGACGGGGCCGGCACTCTCCCACCTGCGGCGGGATATCCAGTTTATTTTCCAGGATCCTTACGCCTCGCTCGATCCCCGCCTGACCGTAGGCTTTTCAATTATGGAGCCGCTGCTGGTCCACGGACTGGCAAAAGGGCAGGCGGCAGAAGATCGCGTTGCCTGGCTGCTGGAGCGGGTGGGTCTGCTGCCGGAGCATGCACGGCGTTATCCGCATGAGTTTTCCGGCGGCCAGCGTCAGAGGATCTGCATTGCACGCGCGCTGGCCCTCAATCCAAAAGTGGTGATTGCCGATGAGTCCGTTTCGGCGCTGGATGTCTCTATTCAGGCGCAAATCGTCAACCTGATGCTCGATCTTCAGCGCGAGTTCGGTATCGCTTTTCTGTTTATTTCACACGATATGGCAGTGGTGGAGCGCGTCAGCCATCGCGTAGCGGTGATGTACCTCGGGCAGATTGTGGAGATCGGCCCCCGCCAGTCGGTGTTTGAAAACCCACAGCATCCCTACACGCGCAAGCTGATGTCTGCTGTGCCGGTGGCCGATCCGGGCCATCGTCGTCGTGAGCGGGCGCTGCTGGTGGATGAGATACCCAGCCCCATCCGTGCGCTGGGGGACGAACCGATAGTGGCACCGCTGGTCGAGGTGAGTGCCGGACACTATGTTGCCCGCCATCTGATTGGCGGCGCCTGATATTGCTGCATAACAACAAGGACTTCAGGAGATGAACGCAAAATGATGATTCATAGCAAACGTAAGTTACTGATCGCCGCTGGTTTACTGAGCAGCGCGGCCGCCGTTCCTGCCTGGGCGGCAAAAGATGCGGTGATCGCCGTCGGCTCCAATTTCACCACCCTCGACCCTTATGACGCCAACGATACGTTGTCACAGGCGGTGGCCAAATCCTTTTATCAGGGACTGTTTGGCTTTGATAAGGAGATGAAGCTGCAGAACGTGCTGGCAGAGAGCTTTGATGCCAGCAAAGATGGGCTGACCTACACCATCAAGCTGCGCAGCGGCATCAAGTTCCAGGATGGCAGCGATTTTAACGCCGAAGCGGTGAAGGTAAACCTGGATCGTGCCAGCAATCCTGACAACCATCTCAAGCGTTACAACCTGTTCAAATCAGTAGCCACCACTGAGGTGCTTGACCCGACAACGGTTAAAATTACCCTGAAGCAGCCGTTCTCAGCCTTTATTAATACCCTTGCCAGCCCGGCAGCGGCGATGATCTCGCCAACGGCGTTGAAAAAATATGGCAAAGAGATTGGCTTCCATCCCGTGGGCACCGGGCCTTTTGAGCTGGATACCTGGAACCAGACCGATTTTGTGAAGGTGAAAAAATTCGCCGGTTACTGGAAGAAAGGCTATCCGAAGCTGGATACCATTACCTGGCGTCCGGTGGTGGATAACAATACCCGCGCGGCCATGCTGCAAACCGGTGAAGCTAACTTCGCTTTCCCTGTTCCCTATGAGCAAGCCAAACTGCTGGAGAAGAATACCAAGCTGGATCTGGTGACGTCGCCATCGATTATGCAGCGCTATATCAGCTTTAACGTCACGCAGAAGCCGTTTGATAACCCGAAGGTGCGCGAGGCGATTAATTACGCCATTAACCGCCAGGCGCTGGTGAAGGTAGCCTTTGCGGGCTATGCCACGCCAGCAACGGGAATTGTCCCGCCAGCCATCCAGTATTCTCAGGCCTATCCCGCGCCGGAATATAATCCCGCTAAGGCGCGTGAACTCCTGAAGGAAGCGGGCTACCCGAATGGCTTTACCACTACGCTTTGGTCTTCTCATAATCACAGTACCGCGCAGAAGGTGTTGCAGTTTACTCAGCAGCAGCTGGCGCAGGTAGGGATTAAAGCCACCGTAACGGCGATGGACGCTGGTCAGCGTGCGGCTGAAGTGGAAGATAAGGGGCAGAAAGAGAGCAAGGTGCGGATGTTCTACACCGGCTGGTCCGCTTCCACTGGCGAGGCAAACTGGGCGTTAACGCCGCTGTTCGCCACGCAATCCTGGCCGCCCACTATCTTTAACACCGCGTTTTACAGCAACCCACAGGTGGATAACGATCTGAGCGACGCGCTGAAAACCACGGATGGCGAGAAAAAGGCCGCGCTCTATAAAGATGCGCAGGACCGTATCTGGAACGATCGCCCATGGGTGCCGCTGGTGGTGGAAAAACTGGTTTCTGCTAATACCAAAAACCTCACCGGTTTTTACGTGATGCCGGACACCTCGTTCAGCTTTGACGACGCCGATTTGAAGTAATCCCGTAACAGACAGCCACGCCTCCTCTGTGGGAGGCGTGGCTGTCTGAGCGGCAGGACAACGCATGCTCAACTATTTTATCAGACGTTTACTGGGGCTGATCCCCACGCTGCTCATTGTGGCGGTGCTGGTGTTCCTGTTTGTTCATCTGCTGCCTGGCGACCCGGCGCGGCTGATTGCCGGACCGGAAGCTGATGCGACCGTGGTGGCGATGGTCCGACAGCAGCTGGGGCTCGATCAGCCGCTTATTCAGCAATTCTGGCATTTCATTATTAATGCGGTTCAGGGTGATTTTGGTCAGTCGATGGTCTCCAGACGGCCAGTTTCGACCGAGATTGCCGCACGGTTTTTCCCCACGCTGTGGCTGACGTTGAGCAGCATGGTGTGGTCGGTGATTTTTGGCATGACCATTGGCATCGTTTCTGCCGTCTGGCGCAACCGCTGGCCCGACAGAATGGGCATGACGCTGGCGGTTTCCGGCATCTCTTTCCCGGCGTTTGCGCTGGGAATGCTGCTGATGCAGGTTTTTTCGGTGGAGCTGGGCTGGCTGCCAACGGTGGGTGCTGATGGCTGGCGGCACTATATTTTGCCCTCCATCACCCTTGGCGCAGCGGTAGCCGCGGTGATGGCTCGCTTCACCCGCGCCTCTTTTGTGGAGGTGATGCAGGAAGATTATATGCGCACCGCGCGCGCCAAAGGGGTGCGTGAATCCCTGGTGGTGGTGAAACATGGCCTGCGTAACGCGATGATCCCGGTGGTTACCATGATGGGCCTGCAGTTCGGCTTTCTCCTTGGCGGGTCGATCGTGGTGGAGGTGGTCTTTAACTGGCCCGGGCTGGGCCGCCTGTTGGTGGATTCGGTCGAAATGCGTGATTACCCGGTGGTGCAGGCGGAAGTGCTGCTGTTCTCACTAGAATTTATTCTTATTAACCTGGTTGTGGATATGCTTTACGCCGCCATCAACCCCGCGATTCGTTATAAATAAGGACACGCGATGAAAAACTGGCGACGTAGCGCGGCGCTCTCCGCGATGCCAACGGTACAGCGCGTCCGTACCCCCTGGCGTGAGTTCTGGCGGCGGTTTCGCCGTCAGCCGGTCGCGCTGGCGGCCGGTGTGTTTGTTTTACTGCTCATCGTGGTAGCGGTAGTCGCGCCCTGGATAGCGCCCTTTGATGCCGAAAATTATTTCGACTATGACCGACTGACGGAAGGCCCGTCGGCAATGCACTGGTTTGGCGTGGACTCCCTCGGACGGGATATTTTCAGCCGCGTACTGCTGGGTACCCGCCTGTCGCTGATCTCCGGCTTTGTTTCGGTGGCGATAGGCGCAGCCATCGGCACCATTCTGGGGCTGCTGGCGGGCTACTACGAAGGGTGGTGGGATCGGATCATCATGCGCATCAGCGATGTGCTGTTTGCCTTTCCGGGGATCCTGCTGGCCATTGCCGTGGTGGCGATCATGGGTTCCGGCATGTCGAACGTGATTGTGGCGGTAGCGATTTTCAGTATTCCCGCCTTTGCCCGCCTGGTGCGCGGCAATACGCTGGTACTGAAGCATATGACCTTTATTGAGTCGGCGCGCAGCATTGGCGCATCGGACTTTACTATAATTCTGCGCCATATTCTGCCGGGCACGCTCTCCTCCATCGTGGTCTATTTCACCATGCGTATCGGCACCTCGATTATCACCGCCGCCAGCCTCTCTTTTCTGGGGCTGGGCGCACAGCCGCCCACGCCGGAATGGGGAGCGATGCTGAACGAAGCGCGGGCGGATATGGTGATGGCGCCGCACGTGGCTATTTTCCCCAGCCTGGCTATTTTTCTGACGGTGCTCGCCTTTAATCTGTTAGGGGACGGGCTGCGCGATGCGCTGGATCCCAAACTGAAAACCTGATTTTACGCAGCGTTCCCTGACGGGCGCAGCCAGCGACTTTCTGTGCCAGGCTTGCTGTTATTTAGGGAGAGAGTGGATGAAAGAGTTCGACTATGAGCAGGATTTCAAAAATATCGATTTTCGCCAGCATCCGGAGCGGTATCAGGTAGGGCGGGGCGAGCAGGGTGTGCTGATGGTGGAGCCTTATAAAAGCGAAATCCTGCCGCACTGGCGCTTTAAAACGCCCGCGATTGCGGAAGTCTCATCCAAAAAAATCATGGAGCTGTTTGAAGCGTACCGCGACCAGGACGATTTTGTCGGCATGGATATGGCGCGAAAGTTCATCCAGATGGGCTACACCCGCGCCAGGCGTTATGCCAATCACAAAGGCGGCAAAAAATATGGCGTGGATCGTGAAATCCTGCCTTATGAACTGAATGAGGAAAAAGCGGCGGCGGCGGCTATCTTCAAGCGCTGCTGGGATACCTTGCGGGAGGATAAAGATTATTTAGCCCGTAAGAAAAAGCATCAGGCTGAGTATGGCTGAAAACAGGCCAGGCTGAAGGCGTTGTCAGGAGTCACAGAACGCGGCCGTTGCGCCTGTGGCAAGCGGAGTCTGAACAACTGGTCAGGCTGGCTTTCTGAAAGCCAGCGGAGCCAGCAGAACACGCCTTCACGCTGGCACATCTTAAGAAGCCGTCCCGCCTGAAGAGTGGCGGCGGGACGGTAAATGCATCAGATTTTAGAGGCCCACAGGTCGTATTCGTCGGCGTTATCCACCTTCACACGAACCACATCCCCTGGCTTCAGGGATTTTTCACCGTTCAGGTATACCGCACCGTCGATTTCCGGCGCATCCGCCATGCTGCGGCCAATGGCACCTTCTTCATCCACCTCATCGATGATCACCAGGATCTCACGCCCCACTTTTTCCTGCAGGCGCTCAGCAGAAATGGCCTGCTGCAGCTGCATAAAGCGATCGTAACGCTCTTCTTTCACCGACTCCGGCACCGGGTCCGGCAGCTGGTTTGCCGTTGCGCCTTCAACCGGGCTGTATTTGAAGCAGCCAACGCGATCCAGCCGCGCCTCTTTCAGGAAGTCCAGCAACATCTGGAAATCTTCTTCCGTTTCGCCAGGGAAGCCTACGATAAAGGTGGAGCGCAGCGTCAGCTCCGGGCAAATTTCACGCCAGCGCTTGATGCGCTCCAGCGTGCGCTCTACGGCACCCGGGCGTTTCATCAGTTTCAGGATCCGCGGGCTGGCGTGCTGCAGAGGGATATCCAGATAAGGGAGCAGCTTACCTTCCGCCATCAGTGGAATGACATCATCCACATGAGGATAAGGGTAGACGTAGTGCAGGCGAACCCAGACGCCCAGCTTCGCTAACTGCTCGCAAAGGCTGACCATGCTGGTTTTTACCGGCGATCCGTTCCAGAAACCGGTACGGTGTTTAACGTCCACGCCATAGGCTGAAGTGTCCTGCGAAATAACCAGCAGCTCTTTCACCCCAGCCTCAGCCAGGCGTTTAGCTTCATCCAGCACCGAGCCGATCGGACGGCTGTCGAGATCGCCGCGCATGGAAGGAATAATGCAGAAGGTGCAGCGATGGTTGCAGCCTTCAGAGATTTTCAGGTAGGCGTAATGGCGCGGCGTCAGCTTTACGCCCTGTTCCGGCACCAGGCTCAGAAAGGGGTTGTGCTTAGGTTTAGGCACATACTGATGAACGTGCGACAGCACCTGCTCGTAGCTGTGAGGCCCGGTGATTTCCAGCACTTTTGGGTGCACTTCACGGATCTGATCCTCTTTTGCACCCAGGCAGCCGGTAACAATCACCTTGCCATTTTCATTCAGCGCCTCGCCAATCGCTTCCAGCGACTCCTGCACCGCGCTGTCAATAAAGCCGCAGGTGTTGACGATAACGATCTCCGCATCATCATAACGCGGCACCACTTCATACCCTTCTGTTCGTAACTCGGTGAGGATCCGCTCCGAGTCCACCAGATTTTTCGGGCAGCCCAGCGAGACGAAACCGACCCGGGGCGCCATTATTGTATTTTGCGACATAGCTCATATCCTGTTCTGCACAGCAATTTTGCGCGGGATTTTACCCATCTCGCGGCAAAATATATACAGCAATATGAACTGTAGGGTGATTCTTGTCAGAAACGAGGCAACAAAGCGTTAGTCGCGTGCTGAGGCCTGCGCCAAATCCTTACGGGAAGCCGCTGCAGGCTTTTTACTGCTGGAGTAAATAAAGGCCAGCGCGATGCCCAGACAGAGGATCGCTCCAAGGCGGCTCATAGAGAAGGGGATCGCGTCATTGCCCAACCAGCCAAAGCTGTCGATAAGCATGCTCATGGCCAGCTGACCAAAAATAACGGCCACGGTTGCCACTGCGGATCCAATTTTTTGAATCGCCAGCACCATGATAACGATATAAGGCACGCCACAAAAAGCGCCCAGCAGCTGCCATTTCGGCACGTCCAGCAGGCTGATAGCGTGCCTGGGTTCAAAATATAAAATCAGTAAGGCGGTGACCAGCGCACCTACAGAGAAGGTCAGAAACGCACTTTTGAATACGCCCACTTTGCTGCCCAGCTGGCCATTAATTGCCGCCTGAACGCTGAGCGTAACGCCACCCAGTACCGCCAGGATAATCATTAAAATAGTCATCAGTTTCCCTCAGCCACCAGAAGTAGAGCCGCAATAATAAAAATCAGAGCAATGATACGCTTACCGTCGATTTTGCGATGGGGCGTGCCAAACAGGCCATAATGGTCAATGATCAGGCTTTTAAACACCTGGCCGGCCAGAATGCCAATCATGGTCATGGCGATGCCGATGGCAGGGGTGGCAAGCGTCAGGATAACGACATAGACAGGACCCAGAACGCCGCCCAATAACTGCCAACCCGGCAGGGCAAAAAAAGAGGGGCTGTTACGCGGGCTGAAAAAGAGCATCAGGAAGAAGGTCAGCACCGCACCCACGCCAAAGATGCTGAAAGTGGCCCATAAATCGCCCACCTGTCCGCCTAAAGGCCCCAACAGGCCCGCCTCGACGGATAATCCCATCCCGCCGCACACTACAAGTAAAATCAGTAAAAGCTGCATAAACCTGCTCTCTTATTATTAAGATTGGGGAGAATAGTGCAGAGCGGTATAATGAAAAACAGCATAATCTGATAAACACCTTTGCAGGAATTGCATCAATGAATGAAGGCATGATAAATATTCGCTCTCTACAGCTCTTTATCAGCGTCTTTAACGCGCAGAGTTTTTCGCAGGTGGCCAGGCGGGAAGGGGTTTCTGCATCACTGGTGTCGCGCACGGTGCATCAGCTGGAAGAGGCGCTGGGGCAACAGCTTTTTTATCGTACCACGCGCGCGGTGATCCCTACTGAAGCGGGCAGGCTGTTCGTTGACTATGCCAGAAATATGACCGAACAGCTCAGCGAAGCGCGCAAGGAACTTCAGGACCGGGCGCTTGAACCCGCAGGGCTGGTCAGACTTAACGCGCCGGTATTTTTCGGGCAGCGGCATATCGCGCCCTGGCTGGCAGGTTTCGCCAGACGTTATCCCCGCCTGCAAATTGAGCTGATCTTAACCGATGACTATATCGATCCCCATCGTGAGGCCACCGATGTGATCTTTCGCATCGGCACGCTTACGGACTCCTCCTTCCATGCCCGGATATTCGGCACGCAGCGCTATCATGCCGCGGCATCACCCGCCTATCTGCAACGTCACGGCACCCCCCTTACACCGCAGGAGCTGACCGGGCATGACTGCCTGGTCTACAGAGGTTTTGCCGGTCCCAATCGCTGGCTGTTCCGGCAAAACAGTGCCCCCTGGGCGCACTATCAGGTGAAGGCTTTACTCACCTCCAATAATGCGGAGACGCTGCTCACCGCTGCGCTGGGTGGCATGGGGATTGTGCTTTTTCCTGACTGGCTGATAGGCGATCGTTTGCAAACGGGCGAGCTGGTGAAAGTTCTGCCTGAATTTGAGACGGCGAATAAAACGGAGGGGCAGCAGATTGCCGCTATCTATCCCAATTCACGTCGTCCGCCCCTGAATGTCCGTGCGGTCATTGACTATTTTGTTGAAGTCTACGGCTCTCCGCTTTACTGGAAATATGATTAAAAGCGTGCGGCTCAGGGGGATTGCCGTGGATTAGGGCAGCGAATGGACGGGAACAAAAACAGAGGATAACTTTCCCGATCACGTTTCTCTTTTACTCTGCTGGTAATGCCGGAGGAAAAAACTAAGCTTGCCATCAGCTCCTCCCGATATTTCCTCCCTCTAAAAGGAATCCCCCATGCGTGTGCTGAGCCTTTGTCTGGTTGCCGGAGTAATTGTCACGGCTCTGGCCGGATGTTCGTCTAAGGTGGCTGAAACTCAACAGTTTTCCGGCTTTCTGCCAGACTATTCCCGATTAAAACCCACGGAATCACCCAGTGGTAAACCCACGCTGCGCTGGATTTCACCAGATTTTCATTCAGCCGATTACCGTGGAATCTATTACACCCCGGTAGTTTATTATCCTGTAGCCAAACCCACCGCCCGTGTCAGCCAGACAACGCTGGATGGTCTCAGAACCTATGTCGACACTCAGTTTAAAACAGCAGCGGCAAAACATAAGCCGCTGGTCACCACAACCGGGCCAGGCACGCTGATTATGAAAACGGCTATCACCACGGTGAGTGCAGAAAATCAGGATCTGAAATTTTATGAAGTGGTGCCGGTGGCGGCAGTGGTTGCCAGCACCATGGCTGCCTCCGGCCACCGTACCCAAAACAGCTTACTTTATCTGGAGCTTCAGCTGATTGATGCCCAGACCGGTAAGCCGGTTATTGAAGCGGTGCGCAAAGCCTATGGTAAAACCGTACCCAATAACAGCGCGCCCATTACGCTTGAAGACTTAAAACAGGGGGCGGACGAGATGATCAATGACGTCACCGCTTTCCCGCAGCAGCCCTGAAGCCGGGTTCGAAAAGCGCCGTCTCCTGCGGCGCTTAAGGTTTTGTAAAAACAGTCCTCTGTTGGTCGCCCTTCGCTAAATTTAACAGACACCCCTTCAGGAGAGTTGGTATGCCTCGTTTGCTTAGCGTTTGTCTGCTGGCGGTCTCAGCGTTTATGGTCTGGCCCGCACTGGCGGCGAAAGTACAGGTTAAAGAGCTGCAAAGCGGGCTGGATCACCCCTGGGCCGTGGCGTTTCTGCCGGAAAATCAGGGAATATTAATCACTGAACGATCGGGCCAGCTGCGCCGCTGGCAGCAGGGAAAAGGGTTATCAAAACCGATTGCTGGCGTGCCCGAAGTCTGGGCGCAGCGGCAGGGCGGCCTGCTGGACGTGGCGCTGGCACCAGATTTCAGTCAGAACCGCCATCTCTATCTGAGCTGGACTGAAGCTGACGCTTCAGGGCGCGCAGGGGCCGTGGTGGGTTATGGCGTGCTCAGCAACGATATGACCCGACTTAACGATTTTAAAGTCATTCTCCGGCAGCAGCCGCCACTTTCCAGCGGGGCGAATCTCGGCTCGCGAATCGTTTTTGATCACGCAGGCTATCTCTACGTGACCTTTGGCGATAACTTCCAGGCCGCTTCCGCGCAGGATCTGGGCGCACTTAGCGGAAAAATCGTGCGTCTGAACGCCGATGGCTCCATTCCGCCAGATAACCCTTTTGTGGGCAAACAGGGTGCCAGAGGTGAGATCTGGAGCTACGGCATGCGTAACCCACAGGGCATTGCCTGGAACCCCTGGACCCAGGCGATATGGGAAAATGAGCATGGCCCGCGCGGCGGTGATGAGGTCAATATTCTGCGTAAAGGCGAGAACTACGGCTGGCCGCTGGCAACGTGGGGCATCGATTACAGCGGTGAGAAAGTGCCAGGTTCCCAGGGGGGAACCGCGCCGGGTACCCTCCAGCCCGCTTTCTGGTGGAAAGTCTCTCCCGCCCTCAGCGGCATGACTTTTTATAACCATTCGCGTTTTCCGCAGTGGAAAGGTTCGTTGTTTATCGGTGCGCTGAAGGATAAAAGTCTTATTCATCTGACCCTGAAGGGCGATCGGATCACAGAGAAAGAGCGTTTATTAAAGGATCGCGGGGAACGCATCAGGGATGTTCGTCAGGGGCCGGACGGCTATCTCTATGTGCTGACGGATGAATCTGACGGCAAATTGTTGCAGGTGGGTTTGGAAGAATAAGGCGGCAAAACCCTGACGGGAATAATGCCGGACAGCAGCCTGAATCAGCAAGCGACTTCACTGGCTTAAATTGGCAGCCCGCAGGATACGGGCTGCCCGCTAAGGGTCTCTACCTTGCAGGCTACTTCACCCAGCGGCAGACTTCCCAACCCCGCTGCTCGGCCAGTTGATGCAGCGGTTCACTGGGATTGATCACAAAGGCGTGATCGGCATGCTCCAGCATCGGCAGATCGTTAATGGAATCACTGTAAGCCCAGGTTTTGGCAAACGCGCGCTCCTGCTGGATGGCAAGCCAGTCATTCAGCCGGGTCACTTTGCCTTCTTTGTAGCTCATGGTGCCATAGGTTTGCCCGCTGTAACGGTCATCGACAATTTCCACGCCTATGGCCAGCGCGCCGTGGGCGCCAAGCTGTTCAGCTATCGGCACCACCAGATGCTCTCCGCTGGCTGAGACCACCATCACCGTATCACCGCGCTGCTGATGCCATGCCATCCGCTCGCGAGCAGAAGGATAAACGCGGGGAAGAATATCTCGCTGAATAAAGCGTCTTACCCAGCCGGATACAGTCAACGTGCCCATCCCCTCCAGCGGCGACAGCGTGGTATTCATATACTCTTCGATTGAGAGCGACCCCTGATAATATTGCGCCATCAGCGCCTGCTCCTGCTCTATCAGCGAGGCGGGAGCAAAGCCCTGCGACACCAGCCAGCGAAGCCACAAACCGGTACTGTCTTCACAGATTAGCGTTTCATCCAGATCGAAAAGAGCTAAATCCATCGTTATTACTCCTGAGGCAGACTCAATTCAGGTTAGCGGAATTTTGTGACCGACTTAACTGTTTTGCGAAAATTAGGATTTTCGCCCGGTTTGACTTACCGCCGCGGGCGAAAAAAGAGCTGCGGCGGGACAGTTCCCAGATTTATCTAATAAACTCTGAATAACTTTACAGTAATGCTGTTCTTTTTCCGCTCAGAAAACGTTAGCGTGGCAGGGTCTGCGTCCGCCCGCAGCGAGAATTGTTACCTTTCAAATGGATATTTGGGTCCCGCCATGAAGAAAATGTTCCTCTCTGCCACTGTTAAAACTCTGATTCTCTCCACACCCGTTTTGCTCTTCACGCTGGCTGCCCGCGCTGAAGAGGCGCCCGCAGCACCGCAGATTGAGGCTAAAGCCTGGATACTGCTGGATTACAACAGCGGTAAAGTGCTGACGGAATCGCATGCTGACGATCGGCTTGACCCGGCCAGCCTGACTAAAATGATGGCAACCTATGTCATTGGCCAGGCTATCAAGGCTGGAAAAATTTCCAATGATGACATGGTGACCGTAGGCAAAGATGCCTGGGCGACCGGCAATCCTAAGCTACAGGGCTCGTCGCTGATGTTCCTCAAGCCCGGCGACCGCATCCCGGTTTCGGAACTCAATAAGGGAATTATTATCCAGTCTGGTAATGACGCCAGTATTGCACTGGCGGATTACGTCGCGGGTAGCCAGGACTCTTTCGTCAGCCTGATGAACAGCTATGTTAAGGCGCTGGGGCTGCAGAACACGCAGTTCAGAACCGTACACGGGCTGGATTCAGAAGGGCAGTACAGTACGGCCAGAGATATGGCGCTGATTGGTCAGGCATTGATTCGCGATGTGCCTGAGGAATATGCGCTGCATAAAGAGAAGGAGTTCACCTTCAACCGTATCCGTCAGCATAACCGCAATCGTCTGTTGTGGAGCACCAACCTGCAGGTTGATGGCATTAAAACCGGACATACCGAGGGCGCTGGCAACAATCTGGTGGCTTCGGCGGTACAGGGCGATCAGCGTTTGATCTCGGTAGTATTAGGTGCCGCTACGGACGCCATCCGCTTCCGCGAAAGTGAAAAGCTGCTGACCTGGGGTTTCCGGTTTTATGAAACCGTAACGCCGATAAAAGCGGACAAGCCTTTTTCAACCCAGCGCGTCTGGTATGGCGACAGGAAAGAGGTCAACCTTGGCGTCGCGAAGGATGCTTCCATCACCCTGCCAAAAGGGCAGATAAAGGATCTGAAAGCGAGTTTTACGCTTAATCAGCCGCAGCTGACCGCTCCGCTCAGAAAAAACCAGGTGGTGGGAAATATCGACTTTCAGCTGAATGGCAAGACGATTGAGCAGCGGCCGCTGGTGGTGATGGAGGAGGTTAAAGAGGGCGGATTTTTAAGCCGGATCTGGGATTTTGTCATGATGAAAATGACCGGATGGTTCGGCAAATGGTTTGCCTGAGTAGCCAGAGAGTAAAGGGTAGGTTAACAGCGCTGTAAATAAAGATCTTTTCTGGAGGGGCGAAAGGTTTCGCCCCTTTTTGCCGGACTAAATCAGGTCGTAAGCGATAGCGGAGATAGCTGTTAACCCTGTCAGCACCACAAAGACGTTGCTGATTTTGCCGCTGTACTGGCGCATTGCTGGCACTTTATTGATCGCATACATCGGCATCAGGAACAGCAGTACCGCAATAACCGGGCCGCCCAGCGTTTCAATCATCCCTAATATGCTGGGGTTCAGCGTCGCTACAATCCAGGTCGTGACCAGCATAAACAGGGCGGTAATCCTGTTCAGCTTCGCTTCCGGCAGATTTTTCCCTTTCTCCCCTAACGATTTGACTATCAGTCCGTTGAAACCTTCCCGTGCGCCAAGATAGTGGCCCAGGAAAGATTTAGTAATCGCGACCATGGCGATAATGGGGGCGAGCCAGGCCATCAGCGGCGTATTGAAATGGTTCGCCAGATAGGAAAGGATGGAGATGTTCTGTGATTTTGCTTCAGCCAGGTTCTCCGGCGAGAGGCTCAGCACACAGCTGAAGACAAAAAACATCACCGTCACCACCATCATTGCATGACTGAAGGCCAGAATTTTCGAGCATTTCTGCTCAGCCCTGTCGCCATACTCTTGCTTTTTGGCCACCGCAAAGGCAGAAATAATCGGAGAGTGGTTAAACGAAAAAACCATTACCGGAATGGCCAGCCACAGCGTTATTCCCAGCCCGTTGCCGCTGCCGGCCAGGGTGACGTTATGGAAAATCGAACTGTTCCAGTGCGGAATTAAAAAGAGCGCCAGCGCCATCAGAACCAGTACAAAGGGATAGACCAGCACGCTCATGGTTTTCACAATCATCTCTTTGCCGAAACGCACAATGGTCATCAAACCGGCAATCAGGATCAGCGCCAGCAAAAATCGTGGCGGTGCCTGCATGTGCAGCTGATGCGTCATAAAGCTTTCAACAGTGTTGGTGATAGCTACGCTGTAAACCAACAGGATGGGATAGATGGCGAAGAAATAGAGCAGGGTAAGCAGTTTACCGGCGCCGTTGCCAAAGTGCTCTTCCACCACGCCGGTAATATCTTCCCCTGGTTTGCGGCCGGAGAGCACGAACCTGCACAGGCCACGATGGGCAAAGAAGGTCATCGGGAACGCCAGCAGCGTCATAATGATCAGCGGGATCAGCCCGCCGATGCCGGCATTGATCGGCAGGAAAAGCACCCCGGCACCGATGGCCGTCCCGTACAGGCCTAACATCCACATTGTGTCACTTTTGCGCCAGCTGGTGGGCTGTTCAACAGCGCTACCCGCCAGCGTGGCCGTCCTGGATGACTCCATCATTATCTCCTGATTGAAAACAGTGAAGCAATTATCGACAGGCAGGGGGCGACAACCCGCTATTCCGATCCCTGTCTGAAACGCGGACACTCTACCATTTAAATAAAAGGAGAAAAGCAGAAAGAGAGGCCGTTCAGGCGATCTGAATCACATTACAGCGAATATATTTGGCGATATATTCTATATCGGGATTTAAGTGCAGAGGAATGCTCGGGCTGATACGGATTTTATTGGTTTTTTGCACTGCAATAGCTGGGTTTTGGGTTGGTTAAATAATGTGCAATGTGACCCGGAGAGAGAAAGAAAGAGGATTTAAAGTGTTATTTATCAATGCGTTAATATTTCAGGCGATTTGGTGATTATTTCCATAATAGCATTTGCGCAACACATTAACTGAATATCTTTAATTTTGTCATGTGTTGCGCAATAAATCAGGCGGATATTTAACCGTAATTATCGCCGGCGCGTCTCAAAGGGATCGCCGGGCGCTAATTACGTACCCAGCCCTTCCGGATGGGGAAGGAAAATACCAGTCGGTAAAGTGAAGAGATATTCTGCAATAAGCGACGGCCAAAAAAGGACCATGCCACCTGGGCAAACAGGCAGGAGAGTCCACCCACCAGCAATCCTCCCAGCATATCCATCGGCCAGTGAACGCCAAGATAGATGCGTGACCAGGCGATAGCGATGCCCATCACTATCAGCAGCACGCCAGACCAGACGCGGTGCCAGCAAAGGAAGGCAATCGCGACAGTAAAGATAGCAGTACCGTGATCGCTGGGGTAGGAATCATCGGGCGCATGCGGCAGAAACTGGTGACCTATGCCCATGACAAAAGGTCGTGCGTGAGGGAACAGGTTCCCCACGCACCATGAAATAGTCAAAGCGTAAGCCAGCGCGATACCGGTTTTCAGCACCAGCTTACGTTGTGAACCGACCTGACGCTCAGGCCCCCACAGCCACAGCGCGACGATCAGCACCGGGACAATAGCAATAAGATCCCGGGCGACAAACGTAGCGAGAGAGAGCAGCCAGTCAGGGGATGCGGGGGTGGCATTGATCCAGAGAAACAGCGTCCGGTTAAGTTCTTCCATATTTACATCTTCCTCGTCTTATTCACCAGGTACGAAACGCACCCGAAAGTTAAACATTGGCTCAGCCAAACCCACCAGCCAGCCCATAAATTGTGTGAAAGGAAATGCGCTCCGCGCATCAACTGGCCATAGCCCATCACCATGCCCAGCGTCACTCCAAGCGCAAAGCAGCCCCAGGCCAGCAGAGGGCGACGGGGCCAGTACCAGAAAAAGAGCGCCATTATCCCAAACCCGCTTGATGCATGACCGCCCGGAAAGCACCTGCCCGGCCCGCTGTCGACGGGTATGGCGGAAAAGAGCGGAAATGAGACAGCTTTGCCGCCAAATTCCATCAGATCCCACGGGCAGGAGTGCGCGCTGCTCGCTTTCAGAATGCCGACCACCAGCGGGCCTACGCCAATCAGCACGGTGAGCAGCACTAAACGGCCATTGCGCTTGATAAGGCCGGTTACCAGAGCAACTGCCGCAGCGGCGATCACCAGGTCCTTTAACAAACGGTGATTGATCAGATCCAGCCAGCGATTATCTTTCCAGGGGAATTGCTGCGTCACGGGGTCAAACCACACCCGTGTCAGAGCGAGATCCCAAGCTTCATGGCGGGAAATCCAGGTGAAAATCAGCCCTGTTACCCCCAGCAAGATCAGCTGGATAAGATAGAAGCGGGCAGGAAGAAGATAAATAGCTTCGTTCCTAATTACGCTGGCGGTTGTGCTTCTGTTAAGAATGGATGGTGATTTCATGACAGTCAGTGATTAAGAAGAGGAGGTGCTATGGTGCGGAAAGGGGATTAAGGAAACATTAAGAGAAGGGCGTTGCGATAATTCTTAGAAAGCAGCAATAAAAAAACCCGCTAATCATCAGATTAACGGGCTCCACAATTTAGGGATTTCAAAGAAAAGCAGTGGCACTAATTATGACTCCGGCCAAATTCAAAAGTTCTGATAACAGTAGAAATATTTTTTTTTCATTTAGAGGAGTAAAAATTACGTTGCACAGGCGGGATTCTGGAGGTTAGGAGATTTCTTAGAAAACGCGGGGTTACGTCAGGGAAACGCGCTGAGATAAACAGATTGTTTTTTGGATTTAACAAAAATGCGACTTTTTTTAGCCTGATGTAACCTCCTGTTTACCAGTAACATGTTGAACTACTTCGTTTTTTATTTTATATTGACCTTGCTGTCAGCAGAGCAGCGGCAATATTCAGGAATTTCCACGAATTACAGCCTAATGCCAGCGCCGCTGGACACCATTTCATTCTTTTCAGCCAGTAATAGCCGCAACATTTGTCACGGCGACTTTAAGTTTTATCCGAAATTACCTAGCCGGGAGAAGATCCTATGGTATTTAAAGGGATGACCTGGACAGGCGTTATCGTCTGTTTTGTCCTTTACTGCCTCGTGTTTGTAGCCGTGCGGTTTGAAATGAATGTAGAGACTCTTATTCACTCTGAACCCCGTTTGGGCCTGCTTATATTTGTCGTGCCCGGCGCAATTGCGGCTCTCACTTCAAAAGAAGCGCCGTTAACGGTTGCCCTCGCAGGGGCTTTTTTAGCGACGCCGGTTGTGCTGATAGCTCTGCATTTTTCCCTTGCTGCGCGCGGGTCTCTGCTGCAGGAGTTCGCTTTTACCACCAGCGCTGCTTTCTGGTGCGGCTCCGGCGCCTTAGTGGTTATGCTTTCCCGGACGTTACTGGGTCATGAAGAGCAATCCTGAAAACTGCAGACGAAAAAAAGGCCGATTTTAATCGGCCTTTTTTACGCGTAAATCACCGGTTCCTGAGGAAGAGGGTGATTTAAGGAAAGATTACTGGAACAGACCCAGATTCTCTTTGGCGTAAGCTTCAAAATCAGTGCAGCCACCAATGTGGTTCTGATCGAGGAAAATCTGTGGCACGGTTTCAACCGGCTTACCGACGGTTTTTTCCAGATCCGCTTTAGTGATGCCTTCAGCGTGGATGTCGATATAACGGAAGTTGAAATCTTCACGCTCTGCGGTCAGCTTCTCAGCCAGCTCTTTTGCACGGACACAATAAGGACAGCCAGGACGTCCAAAAATCACTGCAAACATAGGTTTCTCCTCAAAAGTCAAAATTAGTGTGATATACATCACAACTTATCTGTTAATGGCGATTATCATGCCCGCATCTCCCGGCGAAAGGAAGAAGGAATTACCTGTTGATCTGATTCGTCCAGACTATGCAGAGATCGTCAAGGTAGGCTTTAATAACGGCAGGCAGGGTAGTACAACCCTGTGTAAGGAGATACGCCATGCGTGCTTTTAGTCGATTACCCAAACCCGTGCTGGTCATGGAGGCCGTTGGGGGATTATTGCTGGTTCTCTCTTACTTCACGCTGCATCAAATGCTACCCTTGCCAGCACCTTTTTCCGGACCGTTCGCCGCAACAGTGATGATTTTTGCAGGTATTGCGTTCATGCTTCCTGCGGCAATCGTCATGATGTGGCGTACGGCAAAAGCGATGGCCCCGGAACTTTTTAACGCAAAGCGTGACACCCCCCCAGGAGATAAGCATGACGCCGACCATTGAGCTTTTGTGCTCGCACCGCTCTATTCGGGCCTTTACTGATAAGCAGATTGATGATGCACAGCGTGAAGCCATTCTGGCCGCTGCCCAGTCCGCTTCCAGCTCCAGCTTTTTGCAGTGCTCGTCAATTATCCGCATTACCGATAAGACGCTGCGCGAAAAACTGGTTGGTCTGACAGGTGGACAAAAGTATGTCGGTACCGCCGCAGAATTTTGGGTATTTTGCGCCGATTTCAATCGCCACCAGCAAATCTATCCGGAAGCGCAGTTGGGGCTGGCGGAGCAGCTGCTGCTGGGCTGCGTGGATACGGCACTGATGGGACAGAATGCGATGACTGCCGCCGAGTCCTTAGGACTGGGCGGGGTATACATTGGCGGTATCCGCAACAGCATTGCAGAAGTTACCGAGCTGCTGGGCCTGCCTAAATTTGTTCTGCCGCTCTTTGGCCTTTGCCTCGGCTGGCCAGAACAGTCGCCAGAGCTGAAACCGCGTATGCCAACTGCCATGCTGGTACATGAAAACCACTATCAGCCGATCGATCGGCAGGTGCTGGCTGAATATGATGCCGAACATGAAGCCTACTACCTGTCGCGAGGCAATAACACGCGTCGGGAAAGCTGGAGTGAGCACATTCAGAAAACGCTGCTCAAAGAGAGTCGTCCATTTATGCTGGATTACCTGCATAAACAGGGTTGGGCAACGCGTTAAGCTCTGCGGAGGCAGCTGGTGAAAATTGCGATTCTTTCCCGTGATGGCTCACTTTATTCCTGCAAGCGTCTGTTTGAGGTCGCGCGCTCGCGCGGCCACAGCGTTGAAGTGATCGATCCGCTCTCATGTTATATGACCATTAATCCCGGTTCATCGGCTATTCACTACCGTGGTAAGCAGCTGGAGCATTTCGATGCGGTGATCCCACGCATAGGCTCCGCCATCACCTTTTACGGCACGGCCGTGCTGCGCCAGTTTGAGGTGTGCGGCAGTTATCCGTTGAATGAGTCGGTAGCCATTACCCGCGCCCGTGACAAGTTACGCTCGCTGCAACTGCTGGCGCGGCAGGGGATTGATATGCCGGTAACCGGTTTTGCCCATTCACCGGACGATACCAGTGACCTGATTAAAATGGTGGGCGGCGCCCCGCTGGTGGTCAAGCTGGTGGAGGGGACGCAGGGGATTGGCGTGGTGCTGGCGGAGACGCGCCAGGCTGCGGAGAGCGTGATAGACGCCTTTCGCGGGTTGAATGCGCATATCCTGGTGCAGGAATTCATTAAGGAAGCGCAGGGAAAGGATATCCGCTGTCTGGTGATCGGTGGGGAAGTGGTCGCTTCTATTGAGCGCGAGGCCAAAGAGGGCGATTTCCGCTCTAATCTGCATCGCGGAGGCAAAGCCCGCAGTGTGGAGATCACGGAGCGCGAACGGGAGATGGCGATTGCGGCTGCCGCCACGCTGGGTCTGGATATTGCCGGTGTGGATATCCTGCGGGCAAAACGCGGCCCGCTGGTGATGGAGGTAAATGCTTCGCCAGGCCTGGAAGGGATTGAAAAGACTACCGGACTCGATATTGCGGCGATGATGATCGCCTGGATTGAACAACAGGCTCGCCCCGGCTTCAGTCTGAAAACCGGCGGCTGAAGGCATATTTCTTTCGCCATCGTGGTATTTGGCAGGGATTTTCCGTAAGCTAGGGCGCAATTTTAAGGCGGTAAGAGAAATAAACTACATGGATTCACTCGTCGTTCCAGATATTGACGTAATACGACGTTGGCTGGATCAGCAAAGCATCACCTGGTTTGAGTGTGACTCTTGTCAGGCCCTTCATCTGCCGCATATGCAAAATTTCGACGGTGTGTTTGATGCCAAGCTGGATTTGGTCGATAACGTTCTCTTGTTCTCAGCCCTGGCTGAGGTCAAACCCACTGCGCTTATCCCGTTAGTTGGCGATTTATCGCAAATCAATGCCAGCTCGTTAACGGTGAAAGCTTTCCTGGATATCCAGGATGATAATCTGCCAAAGCTGATTGTGTGTCAGTCGCTGAGCGTCTCTGCCGGGGTAACCTTCGGGCAGTTTGTGCATTTTATGAAGCAGAGTGAAGAGCAGGTTTCAATGGTGGTGTTGGAAGCGTTTGCTAACCAGCTACTGGTCCCCGGCGAAGAAGAAGATCGCACGGAAATCGTCTCTACCCACTCATTGCTGCATTAAAGCGCTGCTGGGTTAATCGCTGATTAGCCCATTCCTCTTTTTTCCCGCCGTTAAAATATTCATTCACGTTTAACTGTTGCTATTTTCAGCACCTCCCTCCGCTTTGCTACGCGCATTTATGCTGGTTTATGCCCTGAATGCCGGATATCTGTCGCCGTTTGTGCCATCTTTGCCCTATCACAGAGAGGAAACGTGCATTAAAAATCGATAAAAGGCGTTTTTTACGCCGGGGGCTGGCCTGGGGGGAGGAGTGCGGCTATTCTTGCGAAGCTGCATTTCGCGTGCAACGTCGCTACAGGTATAGGTTTTTTCTATTTAACAGCGCACTGAATAATCATTCATTGTAGAGCCTGAAAAGGTCAGCTGTAAGTAGCTTGTGCCTCAGGCTGTAATTATCCCTGTTCAGGAGGATGGAAAACATGAGAGCCCTTCGTAAGAAATGGTTATCAGGTGTGGTTGCTGGCGTGTTGATGGCGGTTTCCGCTGGCGCAAGTGCTGCTGATAAGACGCTGCACGTCTATAACTGGTCAGACTATATTTCCCCGGATACCGTACCGAATTTCGAAAAACAAACCGGTATCAAAGTAGTCTACGACGTGTTTGACTCCAATGAGGTGCTGGAAGGCAAACTGATGGCCGGGAGCACGGGCTACGACGTGGTAGTGCCTTCCTCCAGCTTCCTGGCGCGTCAGTTACAGTCTGGCGTCTTCCAGCCGCTTGATAAGAGCAAGCTGCCAAATTACAAAAATCTGGATCCGGACCTGCTGAAAAAGCTGGACCAGCACGATCCGGGCAACAAATACGCCATCCCTTATCTGTGGGCGACCACCGGCATCGGCTATAACGTTGAAAAAGTGAAAGCGGCGCTGGGCAAAGATGCCCCGGTAGACAGCTGGGATCTGGTGCTGAAGCCAGAAAACCTTGAGAAGCTGAAAAGCTGCGGCGTCTCTTTCCTGGATGCACCTGAAGAGATCTTTGCCACCGTCCTGAACTATCTGGGCAAAGATCCCAACAGTTCCGATCCCAAGGATTACTCTGGCGCGGCCACCGAACTGCTGCTGAAACTGCGTCCAAGCATTCGTTATTTCCACTCCTCTCAGTACATTAACGATCTGGCGAACGGCAATACCTGTGTCGCTATCGGCTGGGCAGGCGACATTCTGCAGGCGAAAAACCGTGCGGTGGAAGCGAAGAACGGCGTGGACATTGCCTACAGCATTCCTAAAGAGGGCGCGCTGGCCTTCTTTGATATGTTCGCCATCCCTAAAGATGCCAAAAACCTCGATGCGGCCTATCAGTTCCTCAACTATATGATGGAGCCAAAGGTCATCGCTGACGTCTCAAATAAGGTGTTCTACGCTAACGGCAACAAGGCTTCAGTGCCGCTGATTGAAGAAAGCGTCCGCAACAATCCGGGCATTTTCCCTACGCCTGACACCATGGCGAAGCTGTTCGTATTGAAAGTGCAGGATCCAAAACTTGACCGTGTGCGTACGCGTGCATGGACTAAAGTTAAAAGTGGTAAGTAACTGACAAAAGTGAGTCCGACTCATTTTTGATTAAGCAACAGAGGCGCTTTCCCCGGCCTCTGTTTTGTCTTTTATATGGCCTGGTAGCCATATTCCGTTAAGCGCCGGAGAGTAATGGTAGTGAACGACGCAACCGCCCGTCCGCAACAAAAAGCTGGCAAAGCCCTGACGCCGCTGCTTGAGATCCGCAACCTGACCAAGTCCTTTGATGGTCAGCATGCGGTTGATGATGTCAATCTGACGATTTACAAAGGCGAAATTTTTGCCCTGCTGGGGGCCTCCGGCTGCGGAAAGTCGACGCTGCTGCGCATGCTGGCAGGGTTTGAGCCGCCGACGTCCGGGCAGATCATGCTTGATGGTCAGGATCTTTCTCACGTGCCGCCTTATCAGCGACCGATCAATATGATGTTTCAGTCCTATGCGCTGTTCCCCCACATGACGGTGGAGCAGAATATCGCCTTTGGCCTGAAGCAGGATCGCCTGCCGAAAAATGAGATCGCCAGCCGCGTGGCAGAGATGCTGACGCTGGTGCACATGCAGGAGTATGCCAAACGCAAGCCGCATCAGCTTTCCGGTGGACAGCGGCAGCGCGTGGCGCTGGCCCGCAGTCTGGCTAAACGGCCAAAACTACTGCTGCTTGATGAACCCATGGGCGCGCTGGATAAAAAACTGCGCGACAGGATGCAGCTGGAAGTGGTCGATATTCTTGAGCGCGTGGGCGCAACCTGCGTAATGGTAACGCACGATCAGGAAGAAGCGATGACGATGGCCGGACGCATTGCCATTATGAACCGGGGCAAATTCGTGCAGATTGGCGAGCCAGAGGAGATTTACGAGCATCCGACTACCCGTTACAGCGCGGAGTTTATCGGTTCAGTTAATCTGTTCGAAGGGGTGCTGCGCGAACGTCAGGCTGACGGACTGGTGATCGCCAGTCCGGGGCTGATTCATCCTCTGAAGGTCGATTCTGACGCTTCGGTGATGGATGGCGTGCCGGTACACGTTGCCCTGCGGCCGGAAAAAGTAATGCTGTGCGAGGAAGTGCCTGCGGATGGCTGTAACTTTGCGGTAGGTGAAGTGGTGCATATCGCCTATCTGGGCGACCTTTCCATCTATCATGTGCGGCTGCACAGCGGCCAGATGATCAGTGCCCAGTTGCAAAATAGCTGGCGCTTTCGCAAGGGCATGCCGACCTGGGGAGATGAAATCCATCTCTGCTGGGAAGCGGACAGCTGCGTGGTTCTGACGGTTTAGTGGGGGAGTTATGAGTCAACATTCTTCAGGCGCCAGCGAGCCGCCAACCCGCAAATCAGGCGTGTTCAGCCTGTTTCTGGGCAAGTTACAGATGAAGCAGGGGCGTAAGCTGGTTATCGCACTGCCTTATCTGTGGCTGATCCTGCTGTTCCTGCTGCCCTTTTTGATCGTACTGAAAATCAGCTTTGCGGATATTGCCCGCGCTATTCCGCCCTATACCGATCTGGTGACCTGGGCAGACGGGCAGCTGACGATGGTGATGAATCTGGGCAACTACATCACGCTGACTGACGATCCGCTCTACGTTGACGCTTATCTGCACTCCCTGCAGGTGGCGGCGATCTCGACAATTATCTGTCTGCTGATAGGTTATCCGCTTGCCTGGGCAGTAGCGCACAGTTCGCCCTCAACGCGTAATATTTTATTGTTATTGGTGATCCTGCCTTCCTGGACCTCTTTTCTGGTGCGCGTCTATGCCTGGATGGGGATCCTGAATGATAACGGCATTCTTAATCGCTTCCTGATCTGGACCGGCGTTATCGATCATCCTGTGGCGATCCTCTACACCAATCTGGCGGTCTATATAGGCATTGTTTACTGCTATCTGCCGTTTATGGTGCTGCCGATATACACAGCATTAACCCGCATCGACTATTCACTGGTGGAAGCTTCTCTTGATCTGGGCGCGCGCCCGCTGAAAACGTTCTTCAGCGTTATCGTGCCGCTGACCAAAGGCGGCATTATCGCAGGCTCCATGCTGGTCTTTATTCCGGCGGTCGGCGAATATGTGATCCCGGAGCTGTTAGGCGGTCCGGACAGCATCATGATTGGTCGCGTGCTCTGGCAGGAATTCTTTAATAACCGTGACTGGCCGGTGGCCTCTGCGCTGGCAGTTATTATTTTGCTGATTTTGATCCTGCCGATTATCTGGTTCCACAAGCATCAGAATAAAGAGTTGGGGGAGAAGGAATGACTACGTTACCTACAATCCGTTCTCCGTGGCGCACGGCGATCCTGGTGGTGTGCTTTTTCTTCCTGTACGCACCGATGGCGCTGCTGGTTATCTACTCCTTTAACTCCTCTCAGCTTGCGGCGTGGGAAAGTTTCTCCCTGCACTGGTACAACGTGTTGTTCCATGATGACGCGATGATAAGTGCTGTGACGCTGAGTCTGACTATTGCAGCTCTGGCAGCAACGGCCGCGTCGGTTTTGGGTACGATAGCCGCAGTGGTGATCGTGCGCTTCGGTCGTTTTAAAGGTTCTACGGGCTTCGCCTTTATGCTGACTGCGCCGCTGGTGATGCCGGATGTGATCACCGGGCTTTCGCTGCTGCTGCTGTTTGTGGCGATGGGCAATACTTTCGGCTGGCCTGCCGATCGCGGCATGCTGACCATCTGGCTGGCGCACGTCACCTTCTGTACCGCCTATGTGGCGGTGGTGATCAACTCACGTCTCCGCGAGTTGGATCGCTCGATTGAAGAGGCGGCAATGGATCTGGGTGCAACGCCGCTGAAGGTCTTTTTCGTGATTACCGTGCCGATGATCGCCCCAGCCATCGTCACCGGCTGGCTGCTCGCGTTTACGCTATCGCTGGACGATCTGGTGATTTCCAGTTTCGTCACCGGGCCGGGCGCAACCACGCTGCCGATGCAAATTTTTGCCACCGTGCGGCGCGGGGTGAATCCAGAGATCAATGCGCTGGCTTCGTTGATTCTGTTCGTTGTGGGGATCGTTGGCTTTATCGCCTGGCGCTTTATGGCGCATGAAGAGAAGCAGCGGCTGAAGGATATTCAGAAGGCGCGCGGCGGGCATTGATGCGCGTGACGGGTGGCAGAAAGCTGCCACCCGTTAAATTCAGCGTTATTGGTGAGTTCAGTGTTCGCACAGGTCAAAACCGGGCGCGGTGAAAAGGCGTCACCCCTTAAATTCAGCGTTGTTGGTGGGCTTAGCGCTCACACAGGTCAAAACCGGGCGCGGTGGAAAGGCGTCACCATAGAGCACCTTATCCGAGACGCCGTAAATACGTCCATGTAGTCTTGGATGCCGCATCCCTGCGGCATACACTCGGCTAACGTGCTCTATGGTGCCACCCAGAACATACGATGTTGTCTTCGATTTCAATGTTCACACGGGTCAAAACCAGACTTACTGCTGGATTTGGATTTAGAAGCCGGTTTGGTTTTCTCTGGCAGGCAACACCAAAGTTGAGGGGAAGGGAGAGGGGGCTGATAAGCAAAAGCTAAGCGGCATGGACGCCGCTTCGCAGCCATCAGGGATGATTTCACGGCGTTTTTGTGTTCAGCCCCCTCTCCCTGACCGTATTACCCTGCCTTCCAGCCAACGTGCCCTTATTAGAAAACAGAATCATCAGACAACGTGCCCTTCTGCTTCCACGGACCAGAACAGTGAACCATCAGACAACGTGCTCTTCCTCTCACTCTGACCAGCGCATCGCCCCTCAGACAACGTGCCCTCAACCCAGCACTTTCTTCACGCAGGCCTTGAATATGCGGATCCCAACCGGGAGCGAATTGAGATCAAAATGCATATCGGGATGATGCAGACCCGGTACCAGCCCGGTGCCTAAGCCCCAGAAACCCGACTTCACATGAGGGCGCTCAACGGCATAGTGGAAGAAATCTTCGCTGCCAGGTGTGGAGCGCACCGGCATCAGCGCCTCTTCCCCCAGCACCTCTTTAATCGACTCAGAAATTAACGTCGTCATCTCCTGATCAATTTCAGCGGCTGGCATCGATTTCAGCACCATAATCTCAGCTGTTGCGCCATACGCCGCCACGCTGTGCTGAATCGCTCTCTCCACGCGCGCTTTTAATACTTCCATATCTTCGTTTTCAGCGGCACGCAGATCGAACACCACGCGTGCTTCATCTGGAATCGAGTTGGTCACACCTGCATCACACAGGAAGCGCGTCGCTTTGGCGCTCCAGCTTTTCCCCGGCGCCATATGCACCGCGTTAACGGCCTGAACCGCACTCACGGCGGCATCCAGCGCATTGATGCCCAGATGAGGACGAGCGCCGTGCGCTGTTTGTCCACGCACTGTTACTTCAACAGTCACGCAGGCGGAGTAGTAGACGGCCGGAATAGCGGTACCCACGGCACACTCTTCTGCAGGCCGCAGATGGAAGCCGAGGATCATATCCACATTATCTATAGCGCCGCCGGCGATCATCGCCAGTGCGCCTGTGCCCAGCTCTTCAGCGGGCTGAAAAATAACTTTCAGACGTCCTTTCTTCACTGCACCTTCAGCAATCAGCTCCTGCGCGGCGGTCAGCACCACCGACGAGTGGCCATCATGCCCACAGGTATGTCGTGCGCAGGCTTCGCCATTGATCACATGTCCCAGCGCATCCATATCCGCTCGCAGGGCGAGCGTTGGCCCCGGCAAGCCGCTATCGAGTACCGCGACGATGCCGGTAGTGGCGTTGAAGTTATCCTGAACCGCGTAGCCTGCCTCTTTCAACTGACTGCTGATATAGGCCGACGTTTTAAATTCCTGAAACCCCAGTTCCGGGATCTCATGCAAATAAGCGTAATGTTCCAAAACTTTTAACACGTTAAACACTCCATTTATCAAGAATCAGGCTACGACTCGCATTATTAACATTGAGATCGCCGCATTAACAATGCTGGTTACCATCAGCAGGGGCCAGTATTTTTTCGGCACGTCCGACACGCCTAGCAGCCGCCCCATATACTGCAGCTGGGAACCCATCAGAAAAATGGCGGGTGCCAGGATGGTGATATCCGCTCCGCTCAGCACGCCTTTGGCCAGCAGGCTCACCGCAACGCCGGTGCCTGCGGAAGAGGAGAGCCAGGCGGTAAGCAGCACGGTAATCGCCTCTCCCGGCAGGCCAAAAACGCCCATTACCGGTGCGAAAATCTGCCCTATAAACCCCATAATGCCCAGCAAATTTAGCATTTCAGCAATCACATAGGCCATCACCACGTTAGGCATTAAATTATGGATGGCGATATGGAAACCTTTACGCGCACCAATAACAAAGATATCAAAAGGGTTCTGACTGGTAAGCGGTTTATTCTGCATGTGGGAAATCTCTTTTATACAGGGTATTCAATATCAGCCGCACCAGAGCGGCCCCAACAAATTTGAGCACAAACATCACCACTAGCGGGATCAGTACGGGAACCGATAAGGAAACAAACAGCGCAGAACCGATGGCGAAATAGTTATTGATCAGCCCGGCACCGGAATATTGCCAGGCGGCCATAATCACCACATCTTTTTTGGAGATTTGCTTTTCATCATAAAGTTCTTTGGTTAAGGCGGCGCCGGCATCAGTACTCTGCAGATCCGTAATCAGAGCCAGCCCGCAGCGACCGGGAATGCCCAAAACAGGTTTCAGCAGCGGCGTGAGGAGTTTATGCGCGGCGCGTATTGCGCCGTAATGGGTAAAAATCTCCAGCAGCCCTAACGCCAGCATCACTGTAGGCACCAGCGACAAGGCAAACAGGAAGCCCGCTTTGGCGCCTGCGCCTCCTTCGCCAACAAAGGTCGTAGCGGCATCTTTGATACTGCCGAATTTTCCGCCCAGCGTGGTGAAATCAAAGGCACCAAGCCACTTCATTCCCTCCACCTTGTAAAAGAGGCCGGAGAAAAATAATATCGCCACCAGCAGCGCCAGATAAGCGCCGAAGCCTGTGGAACGCCTGCTCACTGAGTTAAAATCCTCGTCCTGCATTAATTGACCTCCAGCCAAAAAAAGAAAATGCTAAATACGCGATAAAAGGGCACTCCCCCGGTGGATATATTCCCCTGATTGCGCTAAAAATAACCTGTAAGGTGAGTCACTTAGAATAATTGCACTGCTCATGCCAGAGTGAGGCAATTAAACGAAAGTGCTGCCGACAGAGTGCTTAAGCAGAAATCCTTCTGTCTGACGGCTCATTTAATGAGATCGTGATGATTAAGCACTCGCTGATTATTCACGCCGCTCTTTTGCCTGTAATGGCTAAAGCAGGTGGAACCCCATGATGGCGCACGCGCACTGTTATGGAGCATCAAGGGTGGTTGGCAGGAGAAGGTTATGTCAGAGGTACTCAGAGAAGGTGAGGGGATGCCTGAATCATCAGTGCCGGTTCCGGTGCTGGTGGGGGCAATTGCCATTATCGCCACGCGGCTGCTGAGCGTGATCCTGCAGATAGAGGATGCAGGCGTTGAGGGAATAACCAGTTTTGTCTATCGCAGCGCTCAGGCCTGGGATTCAACGCTGATCTTTATCGCCAGCCAGCTCCTCTTTTTCTTTGAACTACGCTGCGCCGTGGCGCTGATGCGCGGCAGAAACTGGGCGCGCTGGGGCTTTGTCGCCGCTGAAACTGTCGCTCTGCTTTACATGTTCTGCGCCTCAATGGGCTGGATCTACCCGGAACTGTTCAGCATTAATGGCGAAAACAGCGCGCAGGTGATCCCGCTGCTGATGGTGCAGAAGCTGCCAGATTTAGTGCTGGTATTCCTGCTGTTTGTTCCCGCAGGGAGTCGACAATTTTTTCGGCAACGGTGATGCCGCAGTGATACAATCCCCGCCCGTTTTTCGTTTCACGGACTAATCAACTTCATTATGCACTGCGCTCTCTATGACGCCGATCGCTGCCGCTCCTGTCAGTGGCTGACCGTTCCCTATTCCCGGCAGCTCACCGAGAAACAGGATCGGCTTCATCAACTGCTGGCCGATCAACGCGTTGGAACCTGGCTGCCGCCGGTCGTCTCAACCCAACAGGGCTTTCGTCATAAAGCCAAAATGGTGGTCAGCGGCAGCGTGGAGCGCCCGGTCTTTGGGCTGATGCACCGTGATGGCCTGCCGGTAGATTTAAGTAGCTGCCCCCTCTATCCCGCCAGTTTTGCGAAAGTCTTTGCCCGGCTGAAGCCCTTTATCGCCCAGGCGGGCCTGACGCCCTATAATGTGGCGCGTAAGCGGGGAGAGCTGAAGTTCATTCTGCTGACGCAAAGCACGCTTGATGGTGGGATGATGCTGCGTTTCGTGCTGCGCTCCGAAACGAAACTCGAACAGGTGAAACGAGCATTGCCCGCTCTTCTGCAGGATCTACCTGAACTGAGCGTGGTCTCCGCTAATCTGCAGCCGGTACATATGGCTATTCTGGAAGGGGAGCGGGAAATAGCCCTGACTGAAAACCAGGCGCTTGCAGAAAAATTCAACGATGTGCCGCTGTGGATACGCCCGCAGAGCTTCTTCCAGACCAATCCGGAAGTAGCGGCGAAACTCTATGCCACCGCACGCAGCTGGGTAAGCGAGCTGCATATTCACAGCATGTGGGATCTGTTTTGCGGAGTAGGTGGGTTTGGGCTGCACTGCGCCACGCCAGAAATAAAGCTGACCGGCATTGAAATCAGCGCTGAGGCTATCGCCTGCGCCCGGCGTTCTGCCCATCAAATGGGGATGAGTAACGTCAGCTTTGCCGCACTGGACTCCACCGCTTTTGCTACCGGTGAGGGCGCGGTTCCGGATCTGGTGCTGGTCAATCCACCGCGTCGTGGCATTGGTGAGGAGCTTTGTCGCTACCTCAGCACCATGGCGCCCACCTATATTCTCTACTCAAGCTGCAATGCAGAGACTCTGGCCAGCGACATCGCGCGGTTGAGTGAATATCAGGCCGAGCGGGTTCAGCTATTCGATCTGTTCCCGCATACGGCCCATAGCGAAGTCCTGACATTATTGCAGCGCAGGCAAGATTAAGCTGATGGATCAAACCAGCGCAGGCTGAGCTGGTGCAGCGTACCGTCATCCTTCAGACTTTGCAGCGCATTATTAAGCTTCTCCCTGAGTTCACTATTGCCTTTTCGGACGGCAATCCCCAGTCCGGTACCGAAATAACGACTGTCGGTGATGGGCGCACCGACTTTCCCCAGCTGTGGATTGGATTTCAGCACTTCCTGTACTGACAGCGTGTCACCAAAAATTCCATCCAGCCTGCCGTTACGCATATCCAGCAGCGCATTCTGGTAATTATCATAAATCACCGCCACAATTTCAGGCCACGCGGTCTTTAAATAAGCCTGCTGGGTCGTTTCTGCACCAATGCCGACTCGTTTGCCTTTCAGCTGCTCAATGTTGCTGTAAAGCCCCTTTGCCGTCACCAGCGTACCGGAGTTGCTGTAGTAGGGGTCGGTAAAGTCTACGAGGGTTTTGCGATCTTCCGTGATATCCAGGCCGGAAATCACCGCGTCATAACGGCGAAATTTTAGTGAGGGGAGCAGATGCTCAAAAATATTACTGGTGAAAATACACTGCTGCTGCATGCGCTCACACAAAGCTTTCGCTAAATCGATATCAAATCCTACCAGCTGATTATCTGAGTTCATAAACTCAAAGGGCGGATTATTTGCTACAGAAGCAAAACGTAGAGGCTCGGCAGCCTGCGCGTAGCCGCAAATCCAGGTTATCAGAAGGGTCAAAACAAGCTTATGCATCACGTACCGTCCTTGCTGCCACTTAACCCGGCTATTATGAGGCTCCTGAAGCCGGGGTTATCCGCTGATTAACCGTAAAAGAAGGGCTGTTTCTGAAGGATTCCCCGGGCATTGGCACTCAGTTGCGACGCTCGAAGGCCAGTGCACGACGCTCAATAAGACGCATCATCATGGTGAGCACGCCGTTGACGCAGAGATAAATCAGACCTGCGGCAGCAAATACGGTGACGTCATAGGTGCGGCCATACAGCAGTTGCCCATGCCCCATGACTTCCATCAGCGTGATGGTATAAGCCAGAGAGGTACTTTTAAACACCAGGATGACTTCGTTTGAATAGGAGGAGAGGGCACGCTTAAACGCAAAGGGCAGCAGGATGCGCAGCGTCTCTTTACGGTTCATACCCAGCGCCGAGCAGGACTCCCATTGCCCTTTGGGTATCGCCCGCATCGCGCCATAAAAAAGCTGCGTGGTATAGGCGGCACTGTTAAGAGAGAGCGCCAGCAGCGCGCAAAGCCAGGGTTGCGACAGGAGATGCCACAGCCACGGTATGCTCTGAACCCAGGGAAACTGCCCCGGACCGTAATAGATCAGGAATATCTGTACCAGTAGCGGCGTGCCGGTAAACAGGGTGATATAACCCCGTACAACATGCTGCAATACCGCCACCTTCAGCGATAAAATCACGGTGAAAATAAGCGACAGCAGCAGCGCCAGCAGCAGCGAGGCCACCGTCAGCGTCAGGCTGGTATGCAGCCCTTTAAGCAGCTCGGGTAAATAGCTCAGCATCAGGTATTCCCCTGCTCAAACCGCGTAGCACGCGCATCAATTCGCTTTAATACCTGCTGGCTCAGCAGCGTGATCGCCAGATAAATGGCTGCGGCCATCAGATACCAGGTAAACGGCTCCTGCGTACGGGCGGCAATACTTTTGGTCTGCAGCATAATATCGTTCACGCTGATCAGCGACACCAGGGCGGTATCTTTCAGTAACACCAGCCACTGATTGCCCAACCCTGGCAGCGCATGTCGCCACATCTGCGGCATAATCAGACGGAAAAAGATGGCGGGCGTTTTCATCCCCAGCGCCTGACCAGATTCCCATTGCCCCTGGGGCACCGCTTTCAGCGCGCCCCGCAGCGTCTGTGACGCGTAAGAAGCGTAGAGAATGGAGAGCGCAATCACTCCGCAAAGAAACGGACTGACGTCAAAATTTTCAATGGCTATCTGTACCGGGAAGCTGATCACGCCCAGGTTAACGGTAAAACCGTCAGAAAGGGTCAGCAACAGCTGCGAGGCGCCAAAATAGACGAACAGCACAACCAGAATTTCCGGCAGGCCGCGAAACAGCATCACCAGACCGGTGCCCAGCCAGGCAACTGGCCGCCAGCGGGCTGATTCCCAGGCAGCGAAAATCATCGCCAGTATCAGACCCACGACCAGGGCAGAAACGGCAAGGCCGACGGTCATACCGGCGGCGCTTACTAAAGGATAAAGTTCATTCATTCAGGTATTACTGCTGGAACCATTTGCTGTAGATGGTCTTGTAAGTGCCATCAGCTTTCACTTTCTCCAGAGCGGTATTGAACTTGCTCTGCAGTTCAGCGTTGCCCTGACGGACGGCAATGCCCAGGCCCGTGCCAAAGTAAGCCTTGTCGGTCACTTTCTCTCCTACAGGAGCCAGATTGCTGTTTTGTTTCAGCCATTCGTTAACGACTGCAGTATCGCCAAATACCGCATCAATACGGCCATTTTTCAGGTCGAGGATGGCATTCTGATAGCTGTCGTAGGGAATGGCGTTTACGCCAGTGAGTTTTTCGGTCAGGTATTTCTGGTGAGTGGTGCCATTCTGCACGCCAACCCGTTTGCCTTTCAGCGCGTCAACAGAGGCCACTTTGCCTTTCTGGGCGATAAACAGCGCGGAGTTGTCGTAATAAGCTTTGGAGAAAAGCACCTGCTTTTCGCGCTCAGGCGTGATATCCATGCCGGCCATCACCGCATCAAAACGGCGGAATTTCAGGCTGGGGATCAGGCTGTCGAAGGCCTGATTAGTAAAGGTGCAGGTGGCGTTCATTTCGCGGCAGAGCGCGTTAGCCAGATCCACATCAAAGCCCTGAATTTTGTTATCAGAATCCACAAATTCAAACGGAGGATAGGAGGCTTCGGTGGCAAAACGGATGGTCTGCGCGGCGCTTGCGCTCAGGCTTAAACCCGCTAACAGTGCGGCAAGTACGACTTTTTTCATCATTATACCCTGCATTAGTGCGATAGATAATTGGCAAACGCGTCGGTTTGCGGCTGTGTAAAGCGGCTGGCATCACCCTGTTCGACCACGTAACCATTCTCCATATAGACCACGCGGCTGGCCGTTTTACGCGCCACTTCCACTTCGTGCGTCACGATGACCTGCGTGATGTTGGTCTGGGAGAGTTCCTGAATGATCGAAACGATCTGGGCGGTGATCTCCGGATCGAGGGCGGCAGTAGGTTCATCAAAGAGCAGGACCGCCGGTTCCATCATCAGCGCACGGGCGATGGCCACGCGCTGCTGCTGCCCGCCGGACAGATGCAACGGGAAGCGATCGGCAAATTTCACCAGACGCAGGCGATCGAGCAGCTTTCCGGCGCGGGCATGAGCCTGCTCCCTGCTTAAACCCAGCACACGGCAGGGCGCCTCGATCAGATTCTGCATCACGGTCAGATGCGGCCAGAGGTTGTATTGCTGAAAAACCATGCCTACATTCTGCCGCAGTTCACGGATGGCGGCGTCTGAAGGTTTTTTACTGAAGTCGATCTGATGACCTGCAATGCTCAACGTGCCGGAGCGCGGCATCTCCAGCAGGTTTAATACGCGCAGCAGAGAGCTCTTACCGGCACCGCTTGGACCCAGCAGAACCAGCGTCTCGCCCTCCGGGCACGCCAGTTGAATGTCGAACAGCGCCTGATGGGCACCGTAAAAGCAGTTAATACCGTTTAGTTGAATACTCATGCGCTAAAAGTGAATAGTAATTAATGCTGCGGATTTTAACGTTGACGGCATACTTATGCAATCATCGCCGGAGAAAATTACTTTATGACTCGCCGGTAGCGGCAAGCGTGGCAGATGATCGTGCAGTTTGAGGATTTTTGTTACTGTGCGCGACAAGGCCGGAAAGCGGTCGTGCCATCCTGAGATGGCACGAGGGAAAAGCGTTATTTCAGCAGAAGCTGGCTGAGCGAACCGCCTTTCAGATGAGGATTGGGGCTGGCATAGCGCACATCATCCACGCTCCAGCAGGTCCCTTCCCGTACCATTAAAACTTCATCCTGCCACTCGACAGGGTTGCTGCCATCGCGGCTCAGGGTTACGCGCAGCGGAATATTGCGCGCATCGGTATTTGGAATGGTCGAAGAGTCCGCTACGCTGGCCGAGGTCGGGCCGGCGGCCAGGCTTGAAAAAATATCACCCTGATTTAAGTCACTATCCTTACTGCCCTCGCTGTTGGCTTTCATCAGCGTTGCGTAAAGCTTATCGCTCAGATACGGGCGATATTTTGCCAGCTGCTCTGCCCCAGGCAAACCCTGAGTCGGCTGCTGAATACGCAGGTCATAAAATTGCTGCGCAACAGAATCGGGGCCGCCATCAACACAAGGACCCATACGTGTACCAATGTCCTTATACGCGGGTTCAACGGTGGTACAGGCGCTGAGCAGCAGCGCCAGTGGAGCCAGTGCAGCAATCGCTTGGTATTTCATCTTGATTTCCTTATTGTTTCTGGATGACGGTTTTTAGCATAAAGTATAGCCGCTCTGCTTAACCAGAAGGGCTACACTCCCAAAGAACAGCAAAAGGAGCTCAGATAATGAAATTTTCCACTACCCCAACCCTGGAAGGGCACGCCATTACCGACTACTGCGGCGTGGTGACCGGCGAAGCTATTCTGGGTGCCAATATCTTTCGTGATTTTTTTGCCGGTATCCGCGATATCGTCGGCGGACGTTCCGGCGCCTATGAAAAAGAGCTGCGTAAAGCGCGTCAGATCGCTTTTGCCGAGCTGGAGGAGCAGGCGAAAGCGCTGGGGGCGAATGCCGTAGTAGGGATCGATATCGATTACGAAACGGTAGGCAAAGATAGCAGCATGCTGATGGTCAGCGTCACCGGCACCGCAGTCAAAATCAGTTGATGAAGCAAGCGTTAGCGTTAGCGACGGCGGCCCTGCTGCTGAGCGCCTGTAGCCCATCCGGGTTTGAGCCTCATCAGGGCTACACCCTGGATACGCGCCATTCCGCCTTTGGCGCCCGGCCACGTATCAAGGTGCTGGTTTTGCACTACACCGCTGAAGATTTCCCTTCGGCACTGGCTACGCTGACCGACCGTGACGTCAGCGCCCACTATCTTATTCCGGCCGCGCCTCAACTGAAGCAGCGTCAGCCGGTAATCTTACGCCTGGTGCCGGAGAGCCAGCTGGCCTGGCATGCCGGCCCCAGCTTCTGGCGCGGGGCTACGCGGCTGAACGATACTTCGGTAGGCATCGAGCTGGAAAACCAGGGCTATAAGCGCTCAGCGGCTGGCAAGGTCTGGTTTCCGTTCGCCCGACAGCAGATCGCCACGCTCACTCCGCTGGCGCGCGATATCATTCAGCGCTACCACATTCTGCCGCAGGATGTGGTGGGGCACAGCGATATTGCGCCACAGCGTAAGCAGGATCCTGGTCCGCTCTTTCCCTGGCAAGCGCTGGCAAAGCAGGGGATTGGCGCGTGGCCTGAAGCATCACGTGTAAAATTCTATCTGGCAGGGCGCGAGGCGGGAGAGCCGGTGGATCAGGCCCACCTGTTAACGCTGCTGTCGCTTTATGGCTATCAGGCTTCACCTGAAATGACGCCAGGCGAACAGCAGAAAGTGATTGCCGCCTTTCAGATGCATTTCCGCGCGGCAGACTTTCGGGGGCTGCCGGACGCGGAAAGTGAAGCTATCGTGAAGGCGCTGTTGGAGAAATATGGCGCGGGGTAAGAAGAGTGCTGAAAAATTTAATCTTCACGGCCCAGTGATGCCTCTCTCTGACGGCAGACATTAAGCCCGGGCGTGCAAAAAGGCTTTCCACTGGCCAACCAGCGTTTCCAGTGCTGCACGGTCGATATCCAGATGGGTAACCAGCCGCGTTACTGCGCCGGTGCTGATCAGGATCTCATGCTGCTTCATCCACTCTCTGAGCGGAGTAATTTGCGCTTCTGGCAGGCGGACAAATACCATATTGGTATCCTGACGCGACACCTCCACGCCAATCGCCAGCAACTGCTCTGCCAGCCAGGCCGCATTGTCGTGATCCTCTTTCAGCCGCGCCACGTTGTGCTCCAGCGCATATAAGCCCGCTGCGGCAAGAATACCAGACTGACGCATCGCGCCGCCGGTCATCTTCCGCCAGCGGCGTGCCCGCTGAATAAACTCCGCACTGCCACACAGCAGCGAACCCACCGGCGTGCCTAAGCCTTTTGACAGGCAGATCGTCAGGGTATCGCAGTAGCGCGTCAGCGCATTCAGCTCCACGCCCAGTTCCACCGCCGCATTGAAAATACGCGCGCCATCGATATGCAGCGCCAGTTTACGCTCTCGCGTGAAGGCCCAGGCCTCCTGTAAATAGCTGAGGGGCAAAACCTTACCGTTGTGCGTATTCTCAAGGCTCAGCAGGCGGGTGATCGCAAAATGGAAATCATCGGGTTTGATGAACTGCGCCACCACGTCGAGCGGGAGCGTACCGTCTGCGGCGGCCAGGATGGGTTGTGGCTGGATGCTCCCCAAGACTGCCGCGCCGCCAGCCTCATATTTGTAGTTATGCGCAAGCTGACCCACGATATACTCTTCGCCGCGCTGACAGTGGCAGAGAAGCGCAATCAGGTTAGCCTGAGTGCCGGTAGGTAAAAAGAGAGACGCCTCTTTGCCGCTCAGTGCTGCCGCTTTGGCTTCGAGCGCGTTGACGGTTGGATCGTCGCCATAGACATCATCCCCGGTTTCTGCGGAGATCATCGCAGAAAGCATTGCTGCGCTGGGGCGGGTTACCGTATCACTGCGTAAATCAATCACACTTGCGCTCCTTTGATGAAAACGGACGCCGTAGCGTCCGTAAAAAGACCTGCAAATGTTTTACCGCAGCCAGTTGGTTTTTGCCAGTTCAACCACTTCGTCGCCGCGGCCATTGATGATCGCCCGCAGCATATAGAGACTGAAACCTTTGGCCTGCTCCATCTTGATTTGCGGCGGCATCGCCAGCTCCTCTTTCGCGGTGACCACGTCAACCAGTACAGGTCCGTCGTGAGCCAGCGCTTCCTGCAGGGCGGCATCCAGATCGGAAGCGCGCTCCACGCGGATCCCTTTTACGCCGCAGGCGGCAGCAATATCGGCAAAGTTCGGATTTTCCAGGTCGGTGCCATCTGTCAGGTAGCCCCCGGCTTTCATCTCCATCGCCACAAAGCCCAGCACGCTGTTATTAAATATCACTAACTTCACCGGCAGCTTAAGCTGCGCCACCGAGAGAAAATCACCCATCAGCATGCTGAAGCCGCCGTCGCCGCACATCGCGATAACCTGACGCTGCTTATCTACCGCCTGTGCCCCAAGCGCCTGCGGCATGGCGTTTGCCATTGAACCGTGGTTAAAGGAACCCAGCAGGCGCCGCTTGCCGTTCATTCTGAGATAGCGGGCAGCCCAGACGGTTGGCGTGCCGACGTCGCAGGTGAAAATAGCATCCTCATCCGCATAGCGGCTGAGCTGCTGCGCAACATATTGCGGGTGAATAGCCTGCTTGTCGTTAGCCGTAGCGAGATCGTCAAGCTCCTTACGCGCATCGACATAGAGCTCCAGCGCTTTGTCCAGGAAATCCCGATCGTGCTTCACTTCCAGCTGCGGTAGCAGGGCCGAAAGGGTGGTTTTGATATCGCCAATAAGCGCCATATCAACATGGCTGTGAGCGCCAATGCTGCCGGGATTGATATCGATCTGAATGATTCTGGCGTCCGCGGGATAAAAGGCGCGGTAGGGGAACTGTGTGCCAAGCAGCAGCAGCGTGTCGGCGTTCATCATGGCGTGATAGCCGGAAGAGAAGCCAATCAGCCCGGTCATTCCCACATCATAAGGGTTATCATACTCAACGTGCTCTTTACCGCGCAGCGCATGGACCACTGGCGCTTTAAGCGTTTCAGCCAGCTTTACCACTTCCGCATGGGCGCCGGCGCAGCCGCTGCCGCACATCAGCGTAATATTATGGGAGTCATTAAGTAATGCGGCCAGCTTTGCCATTTCACCGACAGGCGGCTGGATCACGGGTAACTGCGGGGCATACCAGTTATCTTTTGCCGCTTCAGGCGCGAGCTTCAGCGCCACGTCGCCCGGCAAAACCACTACGGAAACGCCACGGTTCAGAATAGCCTTGCGCATCGCAATACCCAGCACCTGCGGCAGCTGTTCAGGGTTGGAAACCAACTCGCAATAATGGCTGCACTCGCGGAACAACTCTTCCGGATGCGTCTCCTGAAAATAGCCGCTGCCAATTTCACTGGAGGGGATGTGTGCCGCAATCGCCAGTACCGGTACGCGGTTGCGGTGGCAGTCGAACAGTCCATTAATGAGATGCAGGTTTCCCGGCCCGCAGGAGCCAGCACACACCGCCAGCTCACCGCTGATTTGCGCCTCGGCGCCGGCAGCAAACGCCGCCACCTCCTCATGGCGTGTCGGCATCCACTCGATAGTGCCCATCTTATTCAGGCTGTCGGTCAGCCCGTTCAGAGAGTCTCCTGTCACTCCCCAAATACGTTTTACCCCGGCGTTTTCCAAAGTCTTCGCCACCAGCGCGGCTACTGTCTGTTTCATGCCCTTCTCCGTTTGGCTTAAATTTGTCAGAGTAAAGCATAGTCGAAGGCGAAGCGTTGTCAGGCCGGGCAGAGGAGGGAGGCGGGCAGCCCGAAGGCTGCCAGACGGCTCAGGAAGAGAACAAGGCTATTAAAACAGGGGCAAACAGGCTGAGGACAAAACCATGAACGATAGCCGCAGGCACAATCTCCGTGCCGCCGCTGCGTTGTAAGACCGGCAGGGTAAAGTCCATTGAGGTTGCGCCGCACAGGCCAAGGGCAGTTGAGCGATGGCGGCTTATCAGTGCCGGAATTAACATAATCGCCAGCAGCTCACGCAGCAGATCGTTAAAGAAGGCGGCGCTGCCGATTACCGGACCAAAGGATTCGGTCATCAGAATGCCAGAAAGGGAATACCAGCCAAAGCCTGAAGCGATCGCCAGACCGGTTTTCAACGGCAGATCCAGCGCCATTGCAGCGAGCAGGCCGCCTGCCATCGCGCTGACAAAAACTGTTAGCGCCACCATCATTCCCCGTCGGTTCAGTAAGATCTGACGCAGGGTCATGCCGCTGCCGCGCAGCTGCAGACCGACCAGAAAAAGCAGAAACAGCAGCGCATATTCGCTGGCCAGGGAAGCAAACGTCAGCGGCGTCCATTGCGTGAGACCCAGGGCAAAGCCAGCCACCACCACGCCGCACAGCTTCAGCGACTCCAGCGCCATATGCAAACGAGAGGGCAGGGCTTCCTGACGATGCTGATGCAGCCAGGGGCGGCGTGACTCAAGCAGACGCAACGCCAGCAGGTTGCAGAGCAGAATGCAGAATGCGCTCACCAGACAGTAGTGAAAAATAGCCAGCAGGTTGTGGCTGAGATCGTCCAGGAAGGCCAGGCTGATGCCCATAAAAAACAGAATAACGTAGACCATCCAGCTAAGAAGCTTGTTGACCAGTCGCAGCAAGGAGAGATTTCTGGCAGGTAAAAGGTAGCCCACAATAAGAGGCACAAGAATGATAAACAGTCCCGAATACATGGTGCTGGTCGTCCGTGGAAACAAATTGAGGCGTCAAGCTAGCGAAATTCCCAGGCGGAGTAAAGCATGTTAATAAGATGTTTCCGTGAACATACCCGCGTGAGGGATAGAGCATTTACTGCATAAGCTGAATGGCACAGAGCGTTATCATGGCAGGCAGGGTTATCAAAGAGGGGGGGAATTTCTTAAATGCTCCCCTTGAAAAGGATTGAAGCAGCCCAATCTTAAAAGAATCGCTGAACGTCAGCCATAAAAATGCCAGCGTGCATGGCTGGCATTTTACCGCAGGGTTGTTCAGAATGAGGTGAGGAAGGGTCAGGCACTGACTGCCATTTCCGTTTCCACAGGGACAATGAGGCTGGCATGATTGCCCTTCGGTCCCTGATGCACATCAAACTGGACTTGTTGCCCGGCTTTCAGCGTTCTGTAGCCATCCATCTGGATGGTCGAGTAGTGCGCGAAGATATCCTCGCCGCCACTGACTGGACAGATAAAGCCGAAGCCTTTGGCATTATTGAACCATTTAACAGTACCCGTCTCCATGCTTCTACATCCCTCGCAAGACAGTCGAATGAGTGAGGTGACGAGGCGTATAGCCTCTAAGCTGGTTAAATCGCATTCAGCTATGCCTGTACTGTAGAGAAATGGCATAGAGCGTCAAGCAAATGGGACGTGTGAAGGGGGACGAAATCGTCAAACTTTGAGGCAGTTAACGCTATTGCCAAAAGTGTGATGGAGGTCGCGTAGCAGCAGTTTACTGCAAAAAATCACCGGCGTGGGCCAGCATTCTGGGCATGTTAAACTTACCCTTAATAATGGTAGTCTGGCCTGAGCGAGTAACGAGTCGAGACTGGGTACGTATGGGAAACGCTAACGATTGGCTTAACTTTGAACACCTTGCAGATGACAAGCTCCGTGAAGGGCTTAAGCCGCCTTCGATGTATAAAGTTATTCTGAACAATGACGATTATACACCTATGGAATTTGTTATTGACGTACTGCAAAAGTTCTTTTCTTATGATGTTGAACGTGCAACGCAACTGATGCTTGCGGTCCATTACCAGGGAAAGGCGATCTGCGGTGTTTTTACTGCCGAAGTGGCAGAGACCAAAGTCGCTCACGTAAACAAGTATGCCAGGGAGAACGAGCATCCGTTGCTGTGTACGCTGGAAAAAGCCTGAATAAGGCGATAATTGGGGGAGGTGCCTATGCTCAATCAAGAACTGGAACTCAGTTTAAACATGGCTTTCGCCAGAGCGCGCGAGCACCGACACGAGTTTATGACCGTCGAGCATTTGTTACTGGCTCTGCTCAGTAACCCGTCGGCCAGAGAGGCACTGGAAGCCTGTACCGTCGATATCGTGGCTCTCCGGCAGGAACTCGAAGCCTTCATCGAACAAACCACCCCGGTCTTGCCGGTCAGCGAAGAAGAGCGCGACACTCAGCCGACGCTCAGTTTCCAACGCGTCTTGCAGCGCGCAGTTTTTCACGTGCAGTCCTCTGGCCGCAGCGAAGTGGCTGGTGCCAACGTCCTGGTCGCCATTTTCAGCGAGCAGGAGTCACAGGCTGCGTACCTGTTACGTAAGCATGAAGTCAGCCGCCTTGACGTGGTGAATTTCATTTCTCATGGCACTCGTAAAGATGAACCGGGACCGGCCTCTGGCGCGGAAAATCCGGTTAACGAAGAGCAAGCAGGCGGGGAGGAACGTATGGAAAACTTCACCACCAATCTTAATCAGCTTGCTCGCGTAGGTGGGATAGACCCACTGATCGGGCGCGAGAAAGAACTGGAGCGTACTGTTCAGGTACTTTGCCGTCGCCGTAAAAACAACCCACTGCTGGTGGGTGAGTCTGGCGTAGGTAAAACCGCCATTGCTGAAGGTCTCGCCTGGCGCATTGTGCAGGGCGACGTGCCGGAAGTGATGAAAGATGCCACGATTTACTCGCTGGATATCGGTTCGTTGCTGGCGGGTACCAAGTACCGTGGTGATTTTGAAAAACGTTTCAAAGCGCTGTTAAAACAGCTTGAGCAGGATAATAGCAGCATTCTGTTTATCGATGAGATCCACACCATCATCGGTGCCGGTGCCGCTTCTGGCGGTCAGGTTGATGCTGCAAACCTGATTAAACCGTTGCTCTCCAGCGGGAAAATCCGCGTGATGGGTTCTACCACCTATCAGGAGTTCAGCAATATCTTTGAAAAAGATCGGGCGTTAGCTCGTCGTTTCCAGAAGATCGACATCACTGAACCTTCAGTGGATGAAACGGTACAGATCCTGAACGGCCTGAAACCGAAGTACGAAGCGCACCATGACGTTCGTTATACCGCTAAAGCGGTAAGAGCGGCAGTGGAGCTGGCGGTGAAATATATCAACGATCGTCATCTGCCCGATAAGGCGATTGACGTCATTGATGAGGCGGGCGCACGCGCACGTCTTATGCCGGTCAGCAAGCGTAAGAAAACGGTTAACGTTTCAGATATCGAATCTGTGGTAGCCCGCATCGCGCGTATTCCAGAGAAGAGTGTCTCTGCTACCGACCGCGATACGCTGAAAACGCTGGGCGATCGCCTGAAAATGCTGGTGTTTGGTCAGGACAATGCGATTGAAGCCTTAACCGAAGCGATCAAAATGAGCCGTGCCGGTTTGGGGCAGGATCGTAAACCTGTGGGCTCTTTCCTGTTTGCCGGACCTACCGGTGTGGGTAAAACAGAGGTCACGGTTCAGCTGGCGAAGGCGCTGGGCATTGAGCTGCTGCGTTTCGACATGTCAGAGTATATGGAGCGTCACACCGTCAGCCGTTTGATTGGTGCGCCTCCGGGATATGTGGGCTTCGATCAGGGCGGGCTGCTGACGGATGCGGTGATTAAACATCCGCACGCTGTTGTGCTGCTTGATGAGATCGAAAAAGCACACCCGGATGTCTTCAACCTTCTGCTGCAGGTAATGGATAACGGCATGCTGACCGATAACAACGGCCGCAAAGCTGATTTCCGTAACGTAGTGGTGGTGATGACTACCAATGCCGGCGTGCGTGAAACGGAGCGTAAATCGATTGGTCTGATCCATCAGGACAACAGTACTGATGCGATGGAAGAGATCAAAAAGATCTTTACGCCTGAGTTCCGTAACCGTCTGGACAATATTATCTGGTTTAAACACCTCGATACTGAGGTTATTCACCAGGTGGTCGACAAGTTTATTGTCGAACTGCAGGCGCAGCTGGATGCGAAAGGCGTCTCGCTGGAAGTCAGCGATGAGGCTCGCGACTGGCTGGCAGCGAAAGGGTACGATAAAGCGATGGGCGCACGTCCAATGGCTCGTACCGTGCAGGAAAGCCTGAAAAAACCGCTGGCGAACGAGCTGCTGTTTGGTTCACTGGTGGATGGCGGTTCGGTGTCGGTTGCGCTCGATAAAGAGAACAACGAGCTGACCTACCAGTTTGTCAGCGCCGAGAAGCGCAAGACAGAAGGCTCAGTGCACTAAGCTTGGGTGAATATGAAAAAGGCCGGATGAAAATCCGGCCTTTTTTTATGGGTGCTGCGCAACGGGTGGCAGCACGGCTGAATGCTAATTAGCGACTACGGAAGACAATGCGGCCTTTGCTCAGGTCGTACGGGGTCAGCTCTACAGTGACTTTGTCGCCCGTCAGGATGCGGATATAGTTTTTGCGCATTTTACCGGAGATGTGAGCGGTAACCACGTGTCCGTTTTCTAACTCGACGCGGAACATGGTGTTGGGTAACGTATCCAGTACGGTACCCTGCATTTCAATATTGTCTTCTTTGGCCATCGAATCCTCTAGGTGTTACAACCTTAGTTTTGAACCGGCAAGATAATGCCGAATTTCAAGTATTATGTAAAGAATTGTTGGTGATTTCACCAGCATCGGCCCCTCTGTTACGCGCTTTGCGCAGAGAAGCTCACAAATAAAAATGAGTAGTGTATCGACGTCAGCGCGGGGGAATTGCGGGCTAAGAATGAGTATCGCATTCGCTCCTGTGCGCAATGCAAACGGTGACAGAGTCCCAGCCAGGCCAATCCCGGCTCGCCACAAACAGGAGGCGAAGGGCGGACGACATACCAAACGCGCATATTATATCACTGTTATCTCTGCTTGCGTGGAAAACATCAAAAAATAGCATTAAAAAAGGGTGCGCGGCTGCCAGCAGTTCTCTGCAAGCGGCTGATCTGCCAACGAATTCACCTCATGCAGATAGTCTGTGCGGGCAATCTCCTCTGCGCCCAGCGAAGCCGTATGCGGATTAAGAACCTGACAGTCGATCACTTTTCCGCCTATCTGCTGAAAATAGCGGCTAAAAACCAGCAGAGCCGTTTTCGAGGCGTTCTCGCGGCGGCTGAACATCGACTCACCGCAGAAAATTTTACCCAGCGCCAGACCGTACATGCCCCCCACCAGTTCATTTTCATGCCAGACTTCAATCGACTGAGCATGGCCCGCTTCATACAGCTTCAGCCAGGCCCGGCGCACGTCATGGGTTATCCATGTCCCTTCTTCACGGTCGCTGGCGCAGCCTTCAATCACATCGTAAAAATTTTCATTAAGCGTGACGCGGTAGGGCGAGCGCTGATGAAAGCGCTTCATACTGCGACTGAGGTGAAACTTTTCAGGGTAAAGCACGGCACGCGGGTCGGGTGACCACCACAATATAGGATCGCCCGGCGAGAACCAGGGAAAGATACCGCGATGGTAAGCACTCAGCAGACGAGCAGGGCTGAGATCGCCACCCATAGCCAGCAGGCCGTTAGGTTCACGCAGCGCCATTTCCGGCGGCGGAAAGTTAAGGGACTCCCTGGAGAGTTGGATCAGGCGCATAGTGACAGTCTCAAAGGTTCGAGAGGCTATGACTATAGCGCAAACCGCTGATGGAAATACCAGTAACGTCCGCGTTTTGAGATTAATTCGGGGTGATTTCCCTGCTCGGTAATGGTGCCGTTATCCATAACGCAAATTTTGTCGAAATGCGCCAGCCCCTGCAGACGGTGCGTCACCATGATCACCGTTTTCTGCTCTGCAACCCGGCGCAGCAGGGCAAGGATTTGCTGTTCGGTTTCAGCATCCAGCCCTTCGGTGGGTTCATCTAACAGCCACAGATCTCCATCATGCAGAAGCGCGCGCGCCAGCCCAAGCCTTCTTAATTCTCCACCTGACAGCTGGCGTCCACCTTCGCCAATCCAGGCATTCAGTCCCTGATCATTTTCCAGCAGAACCTTCAGGCCAACCTGCTCCAGCACCGCTGCTAATTCAGCATCACTGCGTCCCGGCGAAGCCAGCAGTAAATTTTCCCGCAGCGTGTTGCTGAACAGATGGACGCGCTGGGTGACCACGCTGGTGGTGGCGCGTAACGCCGCTTCGTTCCACTCCTTCAGCGGCACGCCGTTCAGCAGGATCACTCCCTGCTGCGGATCCCAGGCACGGGTTAAAAGCTGTAACAGGGTAGATTTTCCACAGCCGGTGCGGCCCAGCAGCGCAATATGTTCACCCTGCGCCACCTCGAGAGAAAAGCTCTGCAGAGCAGGTTGACCCGTTACATAACTGAACGAGAGATCCTGTACGCTCAGGCTGATACCCTGGCGAGGCTGGCAGGGAGTGGGCGTAAACTCCACCGCGGGCTTCTGGCTGATAATGTCGGTAACGCGGCGGGCAGAGGCGATCACCTGTCCCAGATGTAAAAAAGCGCTGCCCACCGGAGCCAGTGCCTCAAAGGCAGCCAGCGCACAGAAGACAAACAGCGCAATCAGCGCGCCGGGCTGGGTATGATCACCTACGCCTCCGGCACTCAGCCAGAGAATAACCACCACGGCTACGCCAGTGACCAGCGTTAATGCCCCCTGAGAAATTCCCATCAGACTTGCCTGACGCCTTTGTGCGGCCTGCCAGCGTTTTTCAGTGTGGTCCAGAGCCTGGCGAAAACGCGGTTCAGCACCAAAAATAGAGAGCTCTGCATGCCCCTGCAGCCAGTCGGTGAGCTGGCTGCGATAGGCTCCGCGTAAAGTGGTCATGGCCAGGCCGGCAGGCTGTCCTGCCCGGTAAAAGAGGGGGGGCAGTATCAGGAGTGTGGCCAGCATCAGGCCGCCCAGGGTCAGCGCCAGCGACCAGTCCAGCCAGCCCAGACCCAGCGTCACCGTCAGGATAACCAGCAGAGCGCCGATAAGCGGAGAGAGAACCCGCAGGTAGAGGTGGTCAAGCGTATCGACATCGGCCACCAGTCTGTTAAGCAGGTCGCCTTGACGAAAACCGGCCAGGCCGGAAGGAGAGAGCGGGAGCAGCTTGCTGAAGGTGAAGGTACGTAAATGCTGGAGCACCCGGAAGGTGCCGTCATGGCTGACCAGGCGCTCAAAGTAGCGTGCGGCGGTGCGGGTAATCGCGGCGCCGCGCACGCCAGCGGCTGGCAGCATATAGTTAAAGCTGTAAAGTCCTGCCACGCCAGCAAGCGAGGAGGCGGCCAGGAACCAGCCGGAGAGCGTCAGTAAACCGATGCTTGCCAGCAGCGTGACGATAGCCAGTAAAATTCCCAGCGAAAGCCGCCAGAAATGACGCCGGTAGAGCGCTAAGAAGGGCAATAACACTTTCATTCCACCGTCTCCTTACGCTGCGCGGCCAGATCGGCAAAAGCGCCGGGGCTTCGCAGCAGCTGAGCATGAGGCCCCTGCTGAATAAGAGCGCCGTTACGCATCAGCCAGACCTCATCCCACTGTTCAAGCTGATCCAGCTGATGGGTTATCAGCAAAGTTGTCTGATTAAAGGAAGCCTGCAGCAGGGCCGAGTTAACATGGCGTTCGCTTTGGCTGTCCAGGCTGGCACCCGGCTCATCCAGCAGCAGCAGACGACAGGGTTTATAGAGTGCTCTGGCAACGGCGACCCGTTGTGCCTGGCCCACTGAGAGGGCTGAAGCCTGCTCACCCGTTTCGCTCTCCAGCCCTGCGGGAAGACCGGGAAGGAATTCAGTTACCCCAGCCTGCTCACATACCCGCAGCAGCCTCTCCCGATCTTCAGTCTCCCCCATCGCAATATTCTGCCGAAGGGTGGATGCAGGAAGGTGAGGATTCTGTCCTACCCAGGCCAGCTGCTGCTGCCAGAAAGCAGGATCCAGCTCGCGCAACTCAACGCCGTTAACCTGTAGCGATCCCTGATAAGGCAGGAACCCCGAAAGCACATTCAGCAGGGAGGATTTGCCCGCGCCACTCTGTCCCACCAGCGCAATACGCTGGCCCGCTGCAAGAGTGAAGCTCAGCGGGCCTGCCAGCACCTGACCTTCCGGTGACAGAACCTGTAAATCCTGCGCGCGCAGGGTAAGGCCATGCTGAGTGTCAATAATCCGATCGCCGCGTTCGCGGGCGAGAGTATCGCTGCTGGTTAAAAACGTCTCCAGCGAGTCAGCTCCCCCTACCGCCTGGGCTTTTGCATGATAAAACGCCCCTAAATCCCGCAGCGGCTGGAAGAACTCTGGTGCCAGGATCAGCGCCAGAAAACCAGCAAAAAGGGTGACGCCTGGGCCGTAATGCCCAAAATTCAGCTCGCCAAGATAGGAGAAACCAAAATAGACCGCGACTACGGCTATTGATAAAGATGCGAAAAATTCCAGCACCGCAGAAGAGAGAAAGGCCAGCCTCAGAACTTCCATGGTGCGCTGACGGAAATCTTCCGACGCGGCGCGAATGCTCTCTGTTTCAGCCTCGGCACGATGGAAGAGTCGCAGCGTCTCCAGACCGCGTAAACGGTCGAGAAAATGGCCGCTAAGCCTGGCGAGCGCAAGGAAATTACGGCGATTGGCATCTGCAGCTCCCATGCCTACCAGCGCCATAAACAGCGGGATCAGCGGCGCGGTGCAGAGCAGGATCAGCGCCGCCGCCCAGTTTACCGGGAAGAGCGCGATGAGAATAAAGCAGGGGATGAAGAGGGCCAGCAACATTTGCGGCAGATAGCGGGAATAGTAATCCTGCATCTCTTCAATTTGCTCAAGCAGCAGCGTGGCCCAACTTCCCACCGGTTTTCCCTTGATCCAGGCTGGCCCCAGGGCACCAAGCCGATCGAGCACGGTTTGCCTGAGTGTAGAGCGAATCGCTTTGCCGCATTCGAAACCAACTTTTTCACGCAGCCAGCTCAGGATGCCTCTGAGCACAAAACAGCTGAACAGCAGCATAAAGGGGACGATTAACGTTTCGCGAGGGCGGAGTTCAACAATCAGTGACTGGAGTATCGTTGCCAGTAACCAGGCCTGACAGACCACCACCAGGGCGCTGCCCAGCCCTAAAATCAGTGAAAGTCTTAACCAGCGTTTACCATGGCCTGTCTGGCTTTTCAGCCAGCGAAGTAGATGTTGCTGCCGTGTTTTGTTCATGCCTTTCCAGCTGAGCGGTTAACGAAACAGAGGGAACGTCCCACCAGGGGGAACAGGCTGGCAATGGTACAATGCGGCAAATAAAAAGGCGACCTGAGAAGGCCGCCTTAAGCAAGATAGATGCAGGAAGTTAACAACTTACTGAGAGTTTTTAACTAATCCATCCAGATAGCGCTCAGCATCCAGCGCGGCCATACAACCGGTACCGGCAGAAGTAATCGCCTGACGGTAAATATGGTCCATGACATCGCCTGCGGCGAAGACGCCTGGGATACTGGTTTGCGTGGCGTTACCGTGCAGGCCTGACTGGACCTTGATATAGCCATTTTCCAGTTCAAGCTGATCTTTAAAGATGCCGGTATTCGGGCTGTGGCCGATCGCCACAAACAGGCCGGCAACCGTCAACTCTTCCGTCTGCTGATTGTCCAGCGCAGAGCGCAGGCGCAGGCTGCTGACGCCCATCTGGTCGCCCATGACTTCATCCAGCGTCTGATTGGTGTGCAGCACGATGTTGCCGTTATGCACTTTTTCCATCAGCCGATCGATCAGGATTTTTTCGGCACGGAAGCTGTCCCGACGGTGGATCAGGTGGACTTCAGCAGCGATGTTCGCCAGGTAAAGCGCCTCTTCCACGGCAGTATTACCGCCGCCAATTACCGCTACCTTCTGATTACGGTAGAAAAACCCGTCGCAGGTTGCGCAGGCGGAGACGCCGCGCCCTTTAAATGCCTCTTCGGAAGGCAGCCCCAGATAACGCGCTGACGCGCCCGTGGCGATGATCAGGGCATCTGCTGTGTATTCAGCGCTGTCGCCCGTCAGACGGAATGGACGGGTCTGTAAATCTACCGTATGGATATGGTCGAAAATGATCTCAGTGTTGAATTTTTCAGCGTGTTCCTGCATCCGCTCCATCAGCAGTGGGCCGGTGAGATCGTGAGGATCGCCAGGCCAATTTTCCACTTCTGTGGTGGTGGTCAGTTGTCCGCCTTTTTCAAGGCCGGTAATCAACACCGGATTCAGGTTGGCGCGCGCCGCATACACTGCAGCGGTATAACCAGCCGGGCCGGAACCCAGGATAAGTAATTTACTGTGTCTGGCCGTGCTCATGAGACCCTCATTTTTTGTCTGGCAAACATTTTTTGATTGTAGGGAATTTAACGCGGCAACAAAAGCGTTCTGCAATTTTGTTAACGATGACTGCAAAAGGTTTGACCAATGAGAGCGTGCGCCAGAATGGGGAGGGATGCGCTAAAACAGGGCGAAACGTGTCGCTTCATAGTGCGTAGCCGGGAAAAATATCTATTTAAAAACAGTCACGCAGCGATACTTCTGGCATGTTGTACTGGTTTTGTTTGTTTTGCTTTGACAATCGGCTGCGCTTTTGCGAAAACAGTGTAGGAAGCAGAGGGCATTTACGCTGCCAAAACAGGGTTTCATTCCACTTTCAGGTAATCCGGCGGCATAAACGCAGTCTGTCATTGGTCATGACGCATGGTGTGGACAGACAACATGCGTCATACGGATGGGCGCCCGACAGAGGCGCAGCAGGCTCCTGACTTCACTTAGAACAACCCTGGAACAGAACATCTTCAGGGTCTGGCAAGTAAAGGGAAGGCATTTAGAGAGACAATAATAATGGTAGACAATAAAAAACGACCCGGTAAAGATCTCGACAGGATCGACCGCAATATCCTTAATGAACTGCAAAAGAATGGACGAATTTCCAACGTCGACCTTTCCAAAAGCGTAGGCTTATCACCGACTCCATGCCTGGAGCGCGTCCGTCGTCTGGAGCGTCAGGGCTTTATTCTTGGCTATACCGCCCAGCTGAATCCCCACTATCTGGATGCTTCATTGCTGGTATTTGTTGAGATTACTCTGAATCGTGGCGCGCCGGATGTGTTTGAGCAATTTAACGCCGCCGTACAAAAACTTGAGGAAACTCAAGAGTGTCATCTTGTTTCAGGCGATTTCGACTACCTGCTGAAAACGCGCGTTCCCGATATGTCAGCCTACCGCAAATTACTGGGCGAGACCCTGCTGCGTCTGCCGGGCGTGAATGACACCCGGACTTATGTGGTCATGGAAGAAGTGAAACAAAGTAACCGCTTAGTCATTAAAACGCGGTAACACAGGGCAGGTGCAAAACCTGAGAGATTTCGGTACACTCCTGTGAATTCATACAGGTTCAGCGTCGGGCTTGCCCGGCGCTGTTGCCTCCATAGTTTACAGGCACCTGGAGAGTACTCTTGAGCCAGGAATACACAGAAGATAAAGAAGTATCCCTACAACCGCTGAGCAGTGGACGTCGTCTGCTGGAAGCGTTACTGATTATTGTTGCTCTTTTCGCCGTCTATCTGATGGTGGCGCTGGTGAGCTTCAATCCTTCCGATCCCAGCTGGTCCCAGACCGCCTGGCATGAACCTATCCACAATGTGGGCGGCGGCGTTGGCGCCTGGCTTGCGGATACCCTGTTCTTCATTTTCGGCGTAATGGCTTATGCCATCCCTCCTGTTATTCTCGGCCTCTGTTGGATCACCTTCCGGCAGCGCCATTCTCAGGAATATATCGACTACTTTGCCGTCGCGCTGCGGCTGATTGGCGTGCTGGCGCTGGTGATCACCTCCTGCGGTCTGGCCGCGCTCAATGCTGATGACATCTGGTATTTTGCTTCAGGCGGCGTGATTGGCAGCCTGTTAAGTAATGCGATGGCCCCCTGGTTTAGTGGCGCAGGAGGTACCTTAACCCTGCTCTGCGTCTGGGCTGCCGGGCTGACGCTCTATACCGGCTGGTCATGGCTGACCATTGCTGAGAAGATCGGCGGTGTGGTGATGGGTGTGCTCACTTTCGCCAGTAACCGCTCGCGTGCCGATGAGCGCTGGCATGAAGAGGAAGATGAACGGAGTGGCGAGAGGGCAGAAGCTCGGCCCCTCCACGACGATGATGTGCTGTTCACTGCGCCGGGTACAGAGCATAGCGCGGCAGAGGAGGATAACGATCCTCTGCTTAGCCAGCCAGCTACCGCCTCCGCAGGCGAATCTGCCGCAGCGGCTTCAGGTGTTCCCTCTTCAGCGGTTCCGGCTGCAGTGAATACGGCAACGCCAGGAGCACCAGCTTCTGCAGCCGCGTCACACTCTTCGATTGTTTCAGGTACACCGGCTCCGGCTGCCGCGCCTTCATCAGATGCCGCGGCCTTTTCAGCGCCTGCATCCGTTAACGCAGAGCCTGTATTGCCGACCGCCGCCGCTCCTGCTGTTGCTCAATCCCAGCAAACGGCGCCGGGAGTAGAAAAGCCTGAGCTTTATCGTTTTGAGATGCCAGCCGAAACGCCGGCGCCCTCAGTACAAATCGACGATGAAGATGAGGGGCCGCAGATGGGGAACTGGCGTGATGCCTCTTCTGCATCGCCGTTTGATTTCTCTTCGCAGCCTTCACAGTCAATGGAGACGCCAGCGGGAATGCAGGGTGTAGCTGATGCCGCGAAAGTGGCTGCGGCTTCTGCACCTTTCATGCCTGGTTTCAGCGCCACCAGCGAGGCAGGCAATCCGCAGGTTAAGCAGGGTATTGGCCCGGCGCTGCCACGCCCTAATCCGGTGAAATTACCCACCCGCCGTGAGCTGGCTTCTTATGGTATTAAGCTGCCTTCTCAGCGTATGGCTGAAGAAAAAGCCCGGGAGCAGGAACAGCAGCACGCGTCCGCTTCTCCGGCAAATGAGCAGCATGATGCCGCGCAGGAAATGGACGAACTGCATCTGCGTGAAGCGTTTATGGCTCAGCAGCAGACCCGCTATAGCGAGGAGTTTGCGCAAGAGGATGAAGAGGCGTTGCAGCAGGCTGCCCTGGCACGCCAGTTCGCGATGCAGCAAAATCAGCGTTATGGCGAGGAAGCAGAGCAGGAAACCACCGCTGCCTTCAAACTGGATACCGCCGGTGCCTTCGATTTCTCTCCTCTTGACGATCTGGTTGATGACGGTCCAAGCGAACCGCTATTTACGCTGCATGCAGAGGCGCCAGCCGAGCCGCCACAGTGGCAGCAGCCTCAGCAGGCTTCCCAACAGACGCAGCCATCCGCAGCGCCTTCGTGGCATGCTTCTCCGGCCCAGCAGCCTGTAGCGGCTCAGCCACAGCCTGAAGTGCATCAGCCTGATACTGCGCCATCCTGGCAGGCCACTCAGCCGCAACCCGAAGCGCAACAGCCAACTGCTGCGCCAGCCTGGCAGGCCGCTCAGCGGCAACCCGAAGCGCAACAGCCGACTGCTGCGCCATCCTGGCAGGCTGCTCAGCCTCAACCTGAAGTGCATCAGCCTGCTGCTGCGCCTGCATGGCAGACGCCGCCATCCGCGCCGGTGCCAGCGGTTGAACCTGAGCCGGTGAAGCCTGCGCAGGACAGCCTTTTCCATCCGTTCCTGGTACGTCATGAGCAACCGCTGGAAAGACCGACCACGCCGCTGCCAACGCTGGATCTGCTGACTGCTCCCCCAGTAGAAGCTGAACCGGTGGATATGTTTGCGCTTGAGCAAACGGCACGTCTTGTTGAAGCGCGTCTTGGCGATTATCGCGTTAAAGCGGAAGTGGTTGGCATATCGCCAGGTCCGGTTATCACCCGCTTTGAGCTTGACCTGGCACCGGGCGTGAAGGCCGCACGTATTTCGAATCTCTCCCGTGACCTCGCACGTTCACTCTCCGCAGTAGCCGTGCGCGTTGTTGAAGTGATCCCGGGCAAACCTTACGTTGGCCTGGAGTTACCGAACAAGCATCGTCAGACGGTTTACATGCGTGAAGTGCTGGAGTGTCCTCAGTTCCGCGACAATCCGTCACCGCTGGCCGTGGTGTTAGGTAAAGATATCGCGGGTCAGCCTGTGGTGGCCGATCTGGCGAAGATGCCGCATCTGCTGGTTGCCGGTACGACCGGTTCCGGTAAGTCGGTCGGCGTTAACGCCATGATCATCAGCATGCTCTATAAAGCCACGCCGGAAGAGGTGCGCTTTATCATGATTGACCCGAAAATGCTGGAGCTGTCGGTCTATGAAGGCATTCCTCACCTGTTAACCGAGGTGGTAACCGACATGAAGGATGCGGCGAACGCGCTGCGCTGGAGTGTGGGTGAGATGGAACGCCGCTATAAGCTGATGTCCGCGCTGGGCGTGCGTAACCTTGCCGGTTATAACGAGAAGGTTGAGCAGGCAGAAGCGATGGGCCGACCGATCCCGGATCCCTTCTGGAAGCCGGGTGAAAGCATGGACGCCACGCCGCCGGTGCTGGAAAAACTGCCTTACATTGTGGTGCTGGTGGATGAGTTTGCCGACCTGATGATGGCGGTGGGTAAAAAAGTTGAAGAGCTGATTGCCCGTCTGGCACAGAAAGCGCGTGCGGCAGGGATCCACCTGGTTCTGGCTACGCAGCGTCCCTCTGTGGATGTGATCACCGGTCTGATTAAAGCCAACATCCCGACGCGTATCGCTTTTACCGTTTCCAGTAAAATCGACTCCCGTACCATTCTTGATCAGGCTGGCGCAGAGTCGCTGCTGGGCATGGGGGATATGTTGTATATGCCGCCAAACTCCTCAATGCCGGTGCGCGTTCACGGCGCATTCGTTCGCGATCAGGAAGTACATGCGGTAGTGCAGGACTGGAAAGCCCGTGGACGACCACAGTACATCGAAAGCATCACCGCTGGCGAAGAGAGCGAAGGCGGTGCGGGGCTGGATGGCGATGAAGAGCTGGATCCGCTGTTCGATCAGGCCGTTGGCTTCGTGGTGGAAAAACGCCGTGCCTCTATTTCCGGGGTGCAGCGTCAGTTCCGTATCGGTTACAACCGTGCGGCACGCATCATCGAGCAGATGGAGGCGCAGGGCATTGTCTCCTCGCCAGGCCATAACGGCAACCGTGAGGTACTTTCACCGCCGCCGCATGAGATGTAGTGCTGCCGTAAATAACGGGCCGGGGAAACCCGGCCCGTTGAGTTTCCGCACTCTGTCCCCATATCTCACTTAATTGCACAAAATATTCAGGCGGATCCCCTGTTGCATTTGCCTGTGCCTGGTTACAGTTATCTCCGGGCTTACCCGCTCTTCGGGATAGAAAAGTTTTAATAAGGATGCCGTAATGAAAAAGTTAATGATTTCCTGCTCGTTGATCGCCGCTTTTGCTTCCGCCAGTGTGCTGGCTGATGCGACATCCGACCTGCAGCAGCGGCTGGGTAAAGTAAAAAGCTTCCACGCCAGCTTCACGCAGAAAGTGACCGACGGTAGTGGCCAGTCCGTTCAGGATGGCGAAGGAGAGCTGTGGGTTAAGCGTCCTAACCTGTTTAACTGGCATATGACCGCACCGGATGAAAGCGTACTGATCTCTGACGGTAAAACGCTGTGGTTCTACAATCCGTTTGTTGAACAGGTCAGCGCCACCTGGCTGAAAGATGCTACCAGCAACACGCCTTTCATGCTGATTGCGCGTAACCAGGGCAGCGACTGGAAGCAGTACAATATCACTCAGCAGGGTGACAGCTTTGAGCTGACGCCAAAATCCGCTGACGGCAACCTGAAACAGTTCACCATTAATGTCTCTGGCAACGGCACCATTAATCAGTTCAGCGCCGTAGAGCAGGATGGACAGCGCAGCAGCTATGCGCTTAAAACGCAGCAAAACGGGGCCGTTGAAGCCAGCAAATTCCAGTTTACACCGCCAAAAGGCGTGACGTTGGACGATCAGCGTCAGTGAGGTTAGCTTGAGCAATCTGTCTCTGGATTTCTCCCACAACGAATTTCAGCCTCTGGCCGCCCGTATGCGGCCACGCACTCTGGCTGAATATATTGGTCAGCAACATCTGCTGGCTGCCGGCAAGCCTCTACCGCGTGCGATTGAGGCGGGGCATCTTCACTCGATGATCCTGTGGGGGCCGCCAGGCACCGGTAAAACCACGCTGGCAGAAATTATTGGTCGCTATGGTCAGGCGGATGTTGAACGCATCTCCGCCGTGACCTCGGGGGTAAAAGAGATCCGCGAGGCAATTGAGCGAGCCAGACATAATCGCGATGCCGGCCGCCGCACCATCCTGTTTGTCGACGAAGTTCACCGGTTTAATAAAAGCCAGCAGGATGCCTTCCTGCCACATATTGAAGATGGCACCATCACCTTTATTGGCGCCACCACAGAAAACCCCTCTTTCGAACTTAACTCTGCTCTTCTTTCCCGCGCGCGCGTCTATCTGCTGAAATCCCTGACCAGTGACGACATTGAAATTGTGCTGGATCAGGCAATGAAAGAGAGCGAGCGTGGCTATGGTAAGCAGAATATTGTTCTGCCTGCGGATACCCGGCGCATGGTGGCAGAGTTAGTCAATGGCGATGCCCGTCGCGCCCTGAATACGCTGGAGATGATGGCGGACATGGCCGAGGTAAACAGCAAGGGCAAACGCGAGCTGACGGCTAAACTGCTCAATGAAGTTTCAGGTGAGCGCAGCGCCCGTTTTGATAATAAAGGCGATCGTTATTACGACTTGATCTCTGCGCTGCATAAATCCGTGCGCGGCTCCTCTGCGGACGCGGCACTCTACTGGTATGCCCGCATCATCACGGCGGGTGGCGATCCACTCTATGTGGCGCGGCGTTTGCTGGCGATCGCCTCTGAAGATGTCGGCAATGCGGATCCGCGTGCTATGCAGGTTGCTATCTCAGCCTGGGATTGCTTTACGCGCGTAGGCCCCGCAGAAGGGGAAAGGGCGATTGCGCAAGCTATTGTCTATTTAGCCTGCGCGCCAAAAAGTAATGCGGTGTATACCGCTTTCAAAGCAGCCATGCGCGATGCGCGTGAAAACCCCGATTTTGACGTGCCGGAACATCTGCGTAACGCACCCACTAAACTAATGAAAGAGATGGGGCTGGGGGCTGAGTATCGTTACGCGCACGACGAGCCCAACGCCTATGCCGCAGGCGAGGATTACTTCCCGCCGGAAATGGCGCAAACGCGCTACTACCGACCAACCTCCCGTGGCCTTGAAGGAAAGATTGGTGAAAAGCTCGCCTGGCTGGCTGAGCAGGATCAAAATAGCCCGACAAAACGCTATCGTTGAAAGTGACGTTGCGGTAAGGTTAGCAAGGAATTCAACGCATTCGCGCGCCGAATGCGCCCCTCATTCACTCAAAAAAATATTCACAGGACAAGCATGCTCGATCCCAATCTGCTGCGTAATGAGCCAGACGCAGTCGCTGAAAAACTGGCACGCCGGGGCTTTAAGCTTGACGTTGATACGCTGCGTTCTCACGAAGAACGCCGCAAAGTTCTGCAGGTAGAAACGGAATCTTTGCAGGCGGAACGTAACTCCCGATCCAAATCTATCGGGCAAGCCAAGGCGCGTGGGGAAGATATCGAGCCATTACGTCAGGAAGTGAACGCGCTGGGCGAACGCCTGGACGCGGCCAAAGCGGAACTGGATGAACTTCAGAATGCCATTCGTGAAATGGCTTCAGCTATTCCTAACCTCCCGGTTGATGAAGTCCCACTGGGTAAAGATGACAGCGAAAATCTGGAAATCAGCCGTTGGGGCACACCCCGCACCTTTGATTTTGCCGTGCGTGACCACGTGGAGCTGGGCGAAATGGCTTCCGGTCTGGATTTTGCCATGGGTGTCAAACTCACCGGTTCACGCTTTGTGGTGATGCAGGGCCAGATTGCGCTAATGCACCGTGCCCTGAGCCAGTTTATGCTGGATCTGCATACCGAGCAGCATGGCTACCTGGAAACTTATGTGCCTTATCTGGTAAACCATACCTCTTTGTACGGTACCGGCCAGCTGCCTAAGTTTGGTGAAGATCTGTTCCATACTCGTCCGCTGGAAGAAGAGGCCTCCAGCAGTGATTATGCGCTGATCCCAACTTCTGAAGTGCCGCTGACCAATATGGTGCGTGATGAGATCCTTGAAGAAGAGTCTTTGCCGCTGAAGTTCACCGCTCATACGCCTTGCTTCCGTTCTGAAGCGGGCGCCTATGGCCGTGACACCCGTGGGCTTATCCGTATGCACCAGTTCGACAAGGTTGAGATGGTGCAGATCACTCGTCCTGAAGACTCTATGGATGCGCTGGAAGAGCTGGTAGGCCACGCCGAAAAGGTGTTGCAGCTGCTGAACTTGCCTTACCGTAAGGTGCTGCTGTGCACGGGCGATATGGGCTTTGGCTCCTGCAAAACCTACGATCTGGAAGTGTGGCTGCCTGCTCAGGATACCTACCGTGAGATCTCTTCCTGTTCCAATATGGGTGATTTCCAGGCACGCCGGATGCAGGCTCGCTGCCGCACTAAAACCGAGAAGAAACCTCGTCTGGTGCATACCCTTAACGGCTCGGGCCTGGCAGTTGGCCGTACGCTGGTAGCCGTATTGGAAAACTACCAGCAGGCTGATGGTCGTATTGCAGTGCCGGACGTGCTGAAACCTTATATGAAAGGCCTGGATTTCATCGGCTAACCCCCGATTTTTCCTGCTAAAAAACCTGTGGGCATGCCCGCAGGTTTTTTTTTAACTATCAAAAAGAAATGTTATCGACAGCAAACGCGACGTAAAGGCTAAAAGCCTCATTTTTCATCAAGATAACTGGTTGGCGCTGCGAATAATCCGATCTTCTAAGTCACTGTAGATAAAAAAATTAAATCGGTTCACAGCAAATTGTGCTGCGGTAAAAAGTGTGCCGTTGACAATATTTTTACTGATGGCATTATTCGCGCAAAATCTTCTCCTCCCTGGTATTTCCACTAAAAATGTCCATCTGGTCACGCCCTGTTATTGTGCTGCTTTGCGGCCTTTTGCTGATGACGGTTTCTATTGCCGTGCTGAATACTCTGGTTCCGCTCTGGCTGACCCACGATCTCTTGCCAACCTGGCAGGTAGGTGTTGTAAGCTCTTCTTATTACACCGGGAACCTGGCTGGAACGCTGCTGGCAGGCTGGACAATAAAAACGCTTGGCTTTAATCGCAGTTATTATATTGCTTCAATCCTGTTTGCTTTGGCGACTGCGGCGCTCGGGCTGGAGAGCGGTTTCTGGGCCTGGACTCTGTGGCGGTTCGTCGCCGGTATCGGTTGTGCCGTGATCTGGGTGGTGGTGGAAAGCGCCCTGTTATGCAGCGGCACGCTGCGCAATCGTGGACAGCTGCTTGCCGCCTACATGATTGTGTATTACCTCGGTACCGTAGCCGGGCAGCTGTTGGTGAGTAAAGTTTCCACCGATTTGCTGCATGTGTTGCCGTGGGTGACTGGCGTGGTGTTGGCGGCTATTCTGCCGCTGGTCTTTGCCAGGATCACGGCGAAAGGTAATGACGAAGAGGCAGCGCCTGGCCGCATGTGGCCAATGTTACGCCGCCGTACTGCGCGTCTTGGCGTTAATGGCTGTATTATTTCAGGTATTCTGCTGGGCTCACTCTATGGCCTGATGCCGCTTTATCTCTCTCACCAGGGCATGAACGATGCTACGGTAGGATACTGGATGGCGCTGATGGTCAGCGCTGGAATAGTGGGACAGTGGCCGGTAGGGCGTCTGGCCGATCGCTACGGTCGCCTGCTGGTGCTGCGCGTGCAGATCTTTGTAGTGATCCTTGGTGCCATTGCTATGTTGGGTAACGCCGCTATGGCTCCCGCTCTGTTTGTACTGGGCTGCGCTGGCTTTACGCTTTACCCGGTGGCAATGTCATGGGCCTGCGAAAAAGTCGCACACCATGAGCTGGTGGCAATGAATCAGGCTTTACTGTTGAGCTACACCACTGGCAGCCTGACAGGCCCGGCGGTAACCTCTATGCTGATGCAAAACTACTCCGATCGCGTGCTGTTTGTGATGATCGCTGCGGTCGCATTTATCTACCTGGTGATGCTGCTGCGCAAAGCGGACAAGCAGGCCACACCAGTGGCTCATGCCTGAGTAAGAGACGAAAAAAATGGAGCCTGAGGGCTCCATTTTTATTTATTCAGCCGGTGTCACTCAGTACATCACTTTATGACCGTAACCTTCCAGAATGTTTTTAACGCGATCCATCGTCTCTTTTTTCGGCGGATGGACGCCATCCAGCTTATATTCTTCGCCCATCGCCACCCACTTATGTTTGCCCAGTTCGTGATAGGGCAGCAGCTCGATTTTTTCCACGTTACCCATATCACGGGTAAACTCCCCCAGACGATGGGCTGAATCATCATCATCGGAATAACCCGGCACCACGACATAGCGGATCCAGGTACGGATTTTCTTTTTCGAGAGATAGCGGGCGAAATCCAGCGTACGATGATTGGAGACGCCGACCAGGATCTGATGCACATCATCATTTATCTGCTTGAGATCCAGCATCACCAGATCGGTCACTTCGAGCAGTTCATCAATCACCGGATCGTAGCGACGGACAAAGCCATTAGTATCCAGACAGGTGTGAATGCCTTCTGCATGACAGGCTCTGAACCAGTCCCGGACAAACTCCGCCTGAAGAATGGCCTCACCGCCGGAAGCGGTAACGCCACCGCCGGAGGCATTCATAAAGTGCCGGTAGGAGACGACATCTTTCATCAGCTCCTCAACGGTGACCTCTTTGCCGCCGTGGGTATCCCAGGTGTCACGGTTGTGGCAATAGAGGCAGCGCATCAGGCAGCCCTGGAAGAAGGTGATAAAACGGATGCCGGGACCGTCGACGGTACCGCAGGATTCGAATGAGTGGATGCGACCTTTGACTGACATTGCGATGAATTCTCCACGGTAGACCTGCCTTCAGGCAGGTACGCAGTCTTTAAGCTGCGTTAAGTCTGTTTTGCCAGCCACCCGAAGCCGGCAGGGCTGGCAAACAAGACTTGTGAGGCTCCACTGGCGTGGAGCCTCTGATAACTCAGGAAATTACATGCTCTGAGTAAACGTACGGGTAATCACATCCTGCTGCTGCTCTTTGGTTAAAGAGTTAAAGCGCACGGCATAACCTGATACGCGGATAGTCAGCTGTGGATATTTTTCGGGATCTTCCATCGCCTCCAGCAGCATCTCACGGTTCATGACGTTGACGTTCAGGTGCTGACCGCCTTCAATACTGGCTTCGTGGTGGAAGTAGCCATCCATCAAACCGGCCAGATTCGCTTTACGCACATCATCATCTTTACCCAGCGCATTTGGCACGATGGAGAAAGTATAAGAGATGCCATCTTTTGCGTAGGCAAACGGCAGTTTAGCCACGGAAGTCAGTGAAGCAACCGCCCCTTTCTGATCGCGGCCGTGCATTGGGTTGGCACCTGGTCCAAACGGAGCGCCAGCGCGGCGGCCATCCGGGGTATTACCCGTTTTCTTACCATACACCACGTTAGAAGTGATAGTGAGCACCGACTGGGTTGGCACCGCGTTACGGTAAGTCTGCAGTTTCTGAATTTTTTTCATGAAACGTTCGACCAGGTCGCAGGCGATATCATCCACGCGTGAATCGTTGTTACCAAACTGCGGGTATTCACCTTCAATTTTGAAGTCTACAGCCAGGCCATCTTCATCACGAATAGTGGAGACTTTGGCATATTTAATTGCAGAGAGAGAATCCGCCGCTACGGAGAGGCCCGCAATACCGCAAGCCATAGTGCGATAGACATCGCGGTCATGCAGCGCCATCAGCGAAGCTTCGTAACTGTATTTATCATGCATATAGTGGATGATATTCAGCGCGGTCACATACTGCTTAGCCAGCCAGTCCATGAAGTGATCCATACGCTCCATCACTTTGGTGTAGTCCAGCACTTCGTCCATCATTGGGGCTTCTTTCGGACCCACCTGCATTTTCATTTTTTCATCCACGCCGCCGTTAATGGCGTAGAGCATGGTTTTTGCCAGGTTAGCGCGGGCACCAAAGAACTGCATCTGTTTGCCGACGATCATTGGGCTGACGCAGCAGGCGATGGCGTAATCATCATTGTTAAAGTCAGGACGCATCAAATCATCGTTTTCATACTGCACGGATGAGGTGTCGATAGAGACTTTAGCCGCATATTTTTTGAAATTCAGCGGCAGCTTTTCAGACCACAGGATGGTCATGTTCGGTTCCGGAGAAGGACCCATAGTGTAGAGGGTATTCAGGAAACGGAAGCTGGTCTTGGTGACCAGAGTACGACCATCAACGCCCATACCAGCCAGTGATTCTGTTGCCCAAATCGGGTCGCCGGAGAAGAGTTCATCATACTCAGGGGTACGCAGGAAACGAACCATACGCAGTTTCATGACCAGGTGATCAATCAGCTCCTGCGCCTGCAGTTCGGTGATTCTGCCCGCTTTCAGGTCACGTTCAATATAGATATCCAGGAAGGTTGATACACGACCGAATGACATAGCCGCGCCGTTCTGGGATTTCACCGCCGCCAGATAGCCAAAGTAGGTCCACTGCACCGCTTCCTGAGCAGTAGTGGCCGGGCCTGAGATATCGCAGCCATATTTTGCCGCCATCTCTTTAATCTGCTGCAGCGCATGATGCTGATCGGCAATCTCTTCACGCAGGCGGATAGTGGCTTCAAGGTTCACGCCATTTTCCATGTCAGCCTGCAGCGAGGTGAACTGTGCAAATTTGTCTTTCATCAGCATATCAATGCCGTACAGCGCAACGCGGCGGTAGTCACCGATGATACGACCACGGCCATAGGCATCCGGCAAACCAGTCAGCACGCCAGATTTACGGCAGCGAAGGATGTCCGGTGTGTAGACGTCGAACACACCCTGGTTATGAGTTTTGCGGTAATCGGTAAAGACTTTTTTCAGACCCGGGTCCAGCTCACGGCCATATACTTTACAGGAGCCTTCCACCATTTTGATGCCGCCGAACGGAATCAGACCGCGTTTCAGCGGTGCTTCAGTCTGCAGGCCAACAATGGTTTCCAGACTTTTATCGATGTAGCCCGCATCGTGAGAGGTGATAGTGGAGGCAAGGTCGGTATCAAAATCGACCGGCGCATGGGTACGGTTCTCCAGCTTGATGCCTTCCATTACCTTATCCCACAGGGCGGTAGTGGCTTCAGTAGCACCGGCCAGAAACGCTTCATCACCTTCATACGGGGTATAGTTTTTCTGAATGAAGTCACGCACGTTGACGCTGTTCTGCCATTCACCCTGTGCAAAGCTTTCCCAAGCCGCAACCTGTTTTTCGTTGTGCTCGCTCATTTGATACCTACCTTAATTACGTTGAGTTCTGTCGTTCCTGCCGCGGTGTTAAGCCGCAGGTGTTTAATCAGGAGATCTTAAATCAGTGATGGTCGCCGTCGCGCAGATAGATAACCCAATAGGTTAGTCCTACCAGGAACCCTCCGCCGATGATATTGCCGATGGTGACGGGGATCAGGTTGTCGGTGATAAAGTTGCCGACGGTCAGATGTGAAAATTGGGCGGCCGTGGCGCCAGTAGCCTGCCAGAATTCGGGGCCTGAGAAGTCGCGGATGATAATCGCCAGCGGAATAAGAAACATATTAGCGATGCTGTGCTCAAACCCGCTGGCGACAAACATCGCAACCGGCAGCACCATCGCCAGCATTTTGTCTGTGAGGCTACGACCGGAATAACTCATCCAGACCGCCATGCAAACCATCAGATTAGCCAGCGTGCCCAGGCAAACCGCTTCAATAAAAGTATGGTGCATTTTATGGTCAGCCGTTTGCAGAACATTTAACCCCCATGCACCATTGGCTGTCATCGCCTGACCGGCAAACCAGATCAGGGCAACAAAAAACATCGCGCCAAAAAAATTGCCCACATAAACATTGACCCAGTTACGTGCTAACTGTGCCCAGCTGATGCGTCCGCTGGCTTTTGCCACCATTGTCAGGACGGTTGAGGTAAAAAGATCTGCGCCACAGACCACCACCAGCATCAAACCGAGTGAAAAACAGAGCCCGCATGCCAGTTTGGTTAAGCCTGAAGGCGCTGAACCGGTCGTTGCGGTGATATAGAAGACAAAAGCGATGGAGATAAAGACGCCAGCCGTAATGGCGAGGAAAAAGGTGGTGAAGGGTTTTTTTGTCGCTTTATAGACGCCAGCTTCTTCGGCTATTTTAGCCATCTCAGACGGGACGATTAAGTCAAACGGGTTGCCAGCTTTCACACTAACTACTCCCAAAATTAGTCAACGACGAGATACTAACAAAGGAGTATAGGTGAGAAATTGATATGGATCATATTGGTCCGGAGTAATGGGCGCCAAACACCCTTATTTTGTAAGGTTTTAAGGTTATATTATTGATATTTAAATAATAAATACTTTTTAAAACTCTAAAAATAAGTTGAAAAGAGCACAAGATGTACCTTGATAAGCGGGATTTATCGCCCTGACTGTTTCTGGAAAGTTAAGGAACTTGCAAAAATGAATTTTTGGTTCACCTTTCATTAACTTTTGGTGAAAAGTTTTAAAAAAATGCAGGCAGGCGGTCGGCTAAATGAATAACCGACCGCCTGAAGAGGTTACTTCCAGTTAAGGCGTTTCGCCTGCTGGAGTTTCTCATAGGCTGCCAGTAGCGACTGGTGAGCAGGGAAGGCCATCAGATCTTCATCAACAGTTTGCAGGCCATAGAAAGGCGCTTCACCGCTGATGGCGGCAGAGGCCGCTTCTACCGCATCCAGACCATACATGCGGACAAATGCAGTATGGTATTGCACCGGATCGCGCTCTTCTTCCTGACTCAGCAGCAGCAGGGTTTGCAGGCAGCGATAGTAGTTTGCACGGGCCGGCGTGAAGATGGAGCTGTTGAACTCCATGGTCCATTCGGTCCAGATCAACGCCTGGTCAAGGTCGCCGCCAGCCAGCGCCAGCATCGCTTTCAGCTCGCCGATACGCAGGGTATACCAGCCATTATCTTTTCCGGTCGCCAAACCAAGCAGTTCACGAACGCGGGTAAAGTCGTCGTGGCCATCTTCATCCAGGCGTTCGATCAGCGCCAGATAATCCTCTTTTTCCCACTGCGTTTCAGGCAGAGAGAGCAAGGTCTCACGCAGGTAAGCGCCCATGCTGTTATTGGCCAGCAGCAGATCTTCAGCAGGATAGATGTCAGACATCCCCGGCACGATGATACGGCAGGCATAGACGTCCAGATGCTGATAATCGGCAATATACACTTCCCGATCTTCCGCCTTGAAGATCGCCATTAATGTGGCGAACTCTTCCTCGGTTGTGCCGCTGAAACGCCAGTCCACAAACGGATAGTCAGCGTCATCTTTGAACATGTCCCAGGAAATCAGGCCGCTTGAATCGATAAAGTGCGTTTCCAGATTGGCATGCTCTGCCACCTCTTCATCGTCAAACGTAGGCGGCGTGAAGACATCCAGATCTTTCAGGCTGCGGCCCTGCAGCAGCTCAGTAACGGTACGTTCCAGCGCGACGCCAAAGTCCGGGTGCGCACCGAAAGAGGCGAAGCAGGTGCCGTTTGCCGGATTAAACAGCACCACGCAGATCACCGGATAGTGGCCGCCCAGGGAAGCGTCGTAAGAGAAGATTGGGAAACCTTCCGCTTCCAGTTTGGCAATAGACTCCACCACGCCAGGATAACGATCCAGCACCGCCTGCGGGATCAACGGCAGGCTGATGGACTCCGCAATGATCCGGTTTTTAATGTAGCGTTCAAAGACTTCAGAAAGTCCCTGCACACGAGCTTCGTTAGCGGTATTCCCTGCAGACATCCCGTTAGAAACGTAGAGGTTGCCAATGATGTTCATGGGAATATAGACGGTTTGCAGATCGGACTGACGGGTGAAAGGCAGGGCGCAGATGCCGCGGTCGGCGTTGCCGGACTGCAGATCGATCAGATCGCTGGCGCTGACTTCCTGCTCAGGATCGTAAAAGGCTTTCAGGCGCTCATCCAGGATACCGGCAGGCAGGCTGTCATCCTCCGGCAGCGGGAACCATTTTTCGTTGGGATAATGAACAAAATCACCGTTGGCAATTTTGTTGCCCAGCCAGAAATCGGCAAAAAAGTAGTTAGTGGAGAGGCGCTCGAAATATTCGCCCAGCGCAGAGGCCAGGGCCGCTTTTTTGCTGGCACCTTTACCGTTGGTAAAACAGAGCGGGCAGTCGCGGTCGCGGATATGTACCGACCAGACATGAGGAACCGGGTTCAGCCAGGAAGCTTCTTCAATATTAAAGCCCAGATCCTGTAATTTTTGCTGAAAGCGTGCGATGGAGTCTTCCAGCGCGGCGTCTTTGCCTGGAATATACGTTTGCGTCATAGTGCCCACTCGTTTTGGGTTGTGCAGAAAGGGCGCAATGATACGGGGTTTCTTCTGGATGCGCTATGCGAGGGGGGAAATTCGTGCCTCTGCCACACCGCTTCTTTCCGGAACTGGTCGGCTGACCGGATAAAACATTGCAGCCAGAGAAGGGCAATGATAAAACCGATAGCAGAATCGACATCGATTGAACTGAGAAAGTGGTGAGGGGAAATGAGTCAGGTTTTCAATTTTAGCTCCGGCCCGGCGATGCTGCCGGCAGAAGTGTTGCGTCGTGCTGAGCAGGAGCTGCGTAACTGGCAGGGCCTGGGAACCTCCGTTATGGAGATCAGCCATCGCAGCAAAGAATTTATGCAGGTAGCCGAAGAGGCTGAAAAGGATTTTCGCGACCTGCTGAAAATCCCTTCGAACTACAAAGTCCTGTTCTGTCACGGTGGCGCGCGCGCGCAGTTTGCTGCTGTTCCAATGAACCTGTTGGGTAGCAAGACAACTGCCGATTATGTTGATGGCGGTTACTGGGCACACAGCGCAATAAAAGAAGCGCTGAAGTATTGCACGCCAAACGTTATTGAAGCGAAAACCACGGTCGATGGTCTGCGAGCTATCACCCCGATGAGTAGCTGGGCCCTTTCTGACGACGCGGCCTACGTTCACTATTGCCCGAATGAAACCATTGATGGTATTGCCATTAATGAAGAGCCAGATTTCGGCGACAAAGTGGTAGTGGCCGATCTCTCCTCAACTATTTTGTCCACGCCGCTGGATATCAACCGTTACGGCGTGATTTATGCCGGCGCGCAGAAAAACATCGGTCCTGCCGGCCTGACGCTGGTTGTGGTGCGTGAAGATCTGCTGGGCAAGGCCAAAAAAGAGCTGCCTTCCATCCTGGATTATCAGGTGCTCAACGACAATGATTCGATGTTCAATACGCCACCAACCTTTGCATGGTATCTCTCTGGTTTAGTCTTCAAATGGCTGAAAGAGCAGGGCGGCGTCAGCGAGCTGGACAAGCGTAACCAGGCTAAAGCAGACCTGTTGTATGGCACTATTGATAGCAGCCGTTTCTACCGCAACGAAGTGGTTCCGGCTAACCGTTCACGTATGAACGTGCCTTTCCAGCTGGCGGATGCGGCTCTGGATAAAATTTTCCTGGAGGAATCTTTCGCCGCCGGGCTGCATGCGCTGAAAGGCCACCGTGTAGTGGGCGGGATGCGCGCCTCAATTTACAACGCGATGCCGCTGGAAGGCGTGCAGGCGCTGACTGATTTCATGATCGATTTTGAGCGCCGCCACGGTTAAGCACCCGAATCTGACGTTTGAAGTGTGAAACCCCGCGAAGCTGCGGGGTTTCATTGCATTTTATATGGAGAATATGTTTCACATGCAGGAATCCCTGACCTTACAACCTATCGCGCTGGTAGACGGCACCGTTAATCTGCCCGGCTCGAAAAGCGTTTCTAACCGCGCTTTATTACTGGCAGCACTGGCAAAAGGCACAACACGTCTCACCAACCTGTTGGACAGCGATGACGTACGCCACATGTTGACGGCGCTGAAAGCGCTAAACGTCAGCTTTACGCTTTCAAAAGATCGGACTGTCTGCGAAGTGGTGGGTCAGGGTGCTCCTCTGCGTGCGGAAGGCCCATTGGAGCTCTTTTTAGGGAATGCAGGGACGGCAATGCGCCCGCTGGCCGCAGCACTTTGCCTGGGCGGGAACGATATTGTGCTGACCGGTGAGCCACGGATGAAAGAGCGTCCCATTGGTCATCTGGTTGATGCATTGCGTCAGGGCGGGGCTCAAATCGACTACCTTGAGCAGACAGATTATCCTCCTCTGCATCTTAAAGGCGGCTTCACCGGCGGCGAAGTCTCAGTGGATGGCAGCGTTTCAAGCCAGTTCCTCACCGCGCTGCTGATGACCGCACCGCTGGCGCCGAATGACACTAAAATTGTTATTAAAGGAGAGCTGGTTTCAAAACCCTATATTGATATCACGCTTAACCTGATGCGCACCTTCGGCGTGGAAGTCATCAACGACAGCTACAGCGTGTTCAAGATCAGCGGCAATCAGCAATATGTTTCGCCAGGCGACTATCTGGTGGAAGGCGATGCCTCTTCTGCCTCCTACTTCCTGGCGGCGGCGGCCATCAAAGGCGGTACGGTAAAAGTGACCGGTATTGGTCGCAACAGCATGCAGGGTGATATTCGCTTTGCTGACGTACTGGAGAAGATGGGCGCGATCGTTGAGTGGGGCGATGACTATATTGCCTGTACCCGCGGTGAGCTGAACGCCATCGATCTGGATATGAATCATATTCCGGATGCGGCGATGACCATCGCTACCGCAGCGCTGTTTGCTAAAGGCACCACGGTAATGCGTAACATCTATAACTGGCGCGTGAAAGAGACAGACCGCCTGGCTGCGATGGCCACTGAGCTGCGTAAAGTCGGCGCTGAAGTTGAGGAAGGGCATAATTACATTCGCGTGACGCCGCCAGAGGCGATCAAGTTTGCTGAAATCGGCACCTATAACGACCACCGTATGGCGATGTGTTTTTCACTGGTGGCGTTGTCCTCCACGCCGGTGACCATTCTTGATCCAAAATGCACGGCAAAAACCTTCCCCGATTATTTCGAACAGCTGGCCCGCATCAGCAAATTGGCATAAATCTGTAAATCCGCTGCATTTCGGTGCAGCGGGTTGCGAGCTGACTCACGTCCTGTAAGGTTTCTCCCGCCTGAAGCACGCAATTCCTCCTGATTAATTTGATCGCGACTATGCTTAAGGGGTAACGATCATAGCTATAGCAGCGTATAATGCGCGTCGATATTTGTCTGAGCAGGCAACAGGCATTCCACCGACAGGAGAACGACATGACGGCTATAGCCCCGGTGATCACCATTGATGGCCCAAGTGGTGCGGGTAAAGGGACCTTGTGTAAAGCGATGGCGGAAGCCTTGCAATGGCACCTTCTGGATTCGGGCGCGATCTATCGCGTGCTGGCGCTGGCCGCTTTGCATCATCAGGTGGATATCACTTCTGAAGAGGCATTAGTGCCGATCGCGGCGCATCTTGACGTTCGCTTTGTCTCTACCCAGGGAGAAATGCAGGTCATTCTGGAAGGTGAAGACGTAACGAGCGAAATTCGCACCCAGGATGTCAGCAATACCGCCTCTAAAGTGGCGGCTTTTCCCCGGGTACGCGAGGCTCTGCTTCGTCGCCAGCGCGCCTTCCGTGATACCCCCGGCTTAATTGCTGACGGGCGTGACATGGGCACCGTGGTCTTCCCGGATGCGCCGGTAAAAATCTTCCTTGATGCCAGTTCGGAAGAGCGAGCGCACAGGCGTATGCTACAGTTGCAGGAAAAGGGCTTTAGTGTTAACTTTGAGCGCCTTTTATCTGAGATAAAAGAACGTGATGATCGCGATCGTAATCGCGCCATTGCGCCGCTGATACCGGCAAACGATGCGCTGGTGCTGGATTCAACCAGCATGTCAATTGAGCAAGTTATTGAAACTGCGCTCAATTATGCGCGTAAAACGTTATCGTTGCCGCAGTGAAACCAGGACCGCAGGGTCCAACAGAATCTTTTAACCCTTTGATATGGACGTCATGGGGCATGTGAAACAACCCCACCCGGCAGGATGTCAGGTGGACGTTAAATTGAAGAATCCATAAGATTATCAATATGACTGAATCTTTTGCTCAACTCTTTGAAGAGTCCCTGAAAGAAATCGAAACCCGTCCGGGTTCCATCGTTCGTGGTGTTGTTGTCTCTATCGACAAAGACATCGTTCTGGTTGATGCGGGCCTGAAATCTGAATCTGCAATTCCTGCAGAGCAGTTCAAAAACGCAGCTGGCGAACTGGAAATCCAGGTTGGCGACGAAGTTGACGTAGCTCTGGATGCTGTAGAAGACGGCTTCGGTGAAACTCTGCTGTCCCGTGAGAAAGCTAAACGTCACGAAGCTTGGATCACGCTGGAAAAAGCTTATGAAGAAGCTGAAACCGTTACCGGTGTTATCAACGGCAAAGTCAAGGGCGGCTTCACTGTTGAGCTGAACGGCATTCGTGCGTTCCTGCCAGGTTCCCTGGTTGATGTCCGTCCAGTGCGCGATACGCTGCACCTGGAAGGCAAAGAGCTTGAATTCAAAGTGATCAAGCTGGATCAGAAACGCAACAACGTGGTGGTTTCACGTCGTGCGGTTATCGAATCTGAAAACAGCGCAGAGCGCGATCAGCTGCTGGAAAACCTGCAGGAAGGCATGGAAGTTAAGGGTATCGTTAAGAACCTGACTGACTACGGCGCCTTCGTTGATCTGGGCGGCGTTGATGGCCTGCTGCACATCACTGACATGGCATGGAAACGCGTTAAGCATCCAAGCGAAATTGTCAACGTTGGCGACGAAATCACTGTTAAAGTGCTGAAGTTCGACCGCGAACGTACCCGTGTTTCTCTGGGTCTGAAACAGCTGGGCGAAGATCCATGGGTCGCTATCGCTAAGCGTTACCCGGAAGGCACCAAGCTGACTGGCCGCGTGACCAACCTGACCGACTACGGCTGCTTCGTTGAAATCGAAGAGGGCGTTGAAGGCTTGGTGCACGTTTCAGAAATGGATTGGACCAACAAAAACATCCATCCGTCCAAAGTTGTTAACGTTGGCGATGTTGTTGAAGTTATGGTTCTGGATATCGACGAAGAACGTCGTCGTATCTCCCTGGGTCTGAAGCAGTGCAAATCTAACCCATGGCAGCAGTTTGCAGAAACCCACAACAAGGGCGACCGTGTTGAAGGTAAAATCAAGTCAATCACTGACTTCGGTATCTTCATCGGCCTGGACGGCGGCATCGACGGCCTGGTTCACCTCTCTGACATCTCCTGGAACGCTACCGGAGAAGAAGCAGTGCGTGAATACAAGAAAGGCGACGAAATCGCTGCTGTGGTTCTGCAGGTTGACGCAGAGCGCGAGCGCATCTCCCTGGGCGTTAAGCAGCTGGCAGAAGATCCGTTCAACAACTACATCTCTCTGAACAAGAAAGGTGCTATTGTTAACGGTAAAGTGACTGCTGTTGACGCGAAAGGCGCTACGGTTGAACTGGCAGACGGCGTTGAAGGTTACCTGCGCGCTTCTGAAGCTTCAGTTGACCGCGTTGAAGATGCAACTCTGGTTCTGAATGTTGGCGATGATGTTGAAGCCAAATTCACCGGTGTTGATCGTAAAAACCGCGTTGTTAGCCTCTCTGTACGTGCTAAAGACCAGGCTGACGAGAAAGAAGCCATCGCTACTGTTAACAACACTAAACAGGAAGACGGTAACTTCTCTAACGCTATGGCTGAAGCCTTCAAAGCAGCTAAAGGCGAGTAATTGCTTTTGCAACAGGGCAGTGCATGCTGCCCTGATATAGCCGATACTGTCAGAGCTTTTCCAACAGGAATTAACCGGAGGATTTATGACCAAGTCAGAACTTATTGAAAGACTTGCTGGCCAGCACTCTCATATTCCGGCGAAAGTCGTTGAGGATGCGGTCAAAGAGATGCTTGAGCACATGGCGACCACTTTGGCGCAGGGCGAACGCATTGAAATCCGGGGTTTCGGCAGTTTTTCTTTGCACTATCGCGCACCCCGCACTGGTCGTAACCCGAAAACGGGTGACAAAGTGGAGTTGGAAGGTAAATACGTTCCACACTTCAAGCCAGGTAAAGAGCTGCGTGACCGCGCAAATATCTACGGCTAACGCTAAGCATTACGCAATAAAACGACACTTCGGTGTCGTTTTTTTTTGCCTGTGATTTGTGAAAATTATGCGGTCAGGTGCACAGAGAAGAGGATGAGCATGTAATCAGTTTTGAATGCTTGGGGCGTAGGTTCAGGACTTTTGTTTCACCTGCTGCACCGTTCAGCGCAGCGCCATAAAGTGGCAGTACGGAAAAGGAGAGCCGTTATGCCCTACAGCCTCAGCCGACTGGCGATGTGGACGATTATTGCTACGTTACCCCTGCTTATACTGCCGCGCCTTCCCACGGCACGTTACGACGCTATAGCGATCGTGTTGGCATGCCTGCTGCTGATGTCCGGAGGTAAAAGAGCGAAAGATATAGCTATCCTTCTTTTACTTTTTATCTGGGGGGCGATAGCTGCAAGAACGCTGACATGGCAGATCGATGCCCTTACGGGAAAAAGCTCAGAGGTAATCGTAAACGTAGAGCAGGTTCTGCCAGACTCGGAGCGAATAAAGCTCCGTGTGACCAGCCTGGCTGGTAAACCGGTTTTCCCACCGATCTCTGTGCTGGTCAGTACTAAGGGTATGGCCGACAGTTTCTGTAGCGGGCAGAAGTGGCAGATGACGCTAAATCTCAGGCCGGTTCATGCCCGCCTGAATGAGGGCGGGTTTGATGCTCAGCGCTTTGCCGTGGCAAACGGTACGCCACTTACGGGCAGGATCCTCAGCCTTCAGGCGCTGAACAGCGAATGTGGCTGGCGGCAGAAGGTTATTCAGCGAAGCCGGGCGATCTACGGTGAACTACGCTGGCAGGCCCTGCTCTCCGCTCTGGCCTTTGGCGAGCGGGGAGATTTGAGTAAAGAGATCGCGCAGCTTCTGAGAGAGACCGGAACGGCGCATCTGATGGCGATTTCAGGCATGCATATCAGCCTGGCCGCCAGCGTCGGCTGGCTGTTCGCCAGGGGGATACAGCTCGGTTTTCCCACGCACCGGATCGGCTACCGCTTCCCGCTATTTTGTGGCCTGTTGGTTGCGCTGACCTACACCTGGCTTTCAGGTTATAACCCGCCAGCCATCCGGGCCATGCTTGCTATCTCGCTCTGGTACATGATTCGCTTAAGCGGCATGCGGTGCGATAACTGGCAGGTCTGGGGCATCTGCGTCGCTTCTATCCTCTTTTTTGATCCCTTAAGCATTCTTTCTGAGAGTTTATGGCTCTCGGCAATAGCGGTCGCAGGATTGATGTTATGGTTTAGCTGGTTTCCCTTACCCTGGCGGTTCAGCCATAAAAAACGCTGGCTGCTTCTGCAGCTTTTGCATCTGCAGCTGGGGCTGTTTCTGTTATTGATGCCCGTACAGATGCTGATTTTTCATGGCATAAGTCTCTCTGCCCTGCTGGCCAATCTCTGGGCGGTTCCGGTTGTTACGCTGGTGACGGTGCCGTTGATCCTGTGCGCACTGGCGTCGCTGCCTGTGCCTCATCTGAACCAGCTGCTTTGGTGGCTGGCAGACTGTTCCCTGCAGAGTGTTTTCACTCCTCTTCGCCATCTTCCGGCCGGGTGGCTGGAGCTGAACTATCACGCCTTCCTGCTCAGTTTTCTGGCATGGACAGGGATCCTGGCCTGGCGATTCTGTTGGTGGCGTACTTCTCCGGCTGCCGTGCTGGGCTTGTGCCTGTCGATAGCTTGCTGGCGGCTGAATGCGGTAAAACCTGAATGGCGGATGGATATGCTGGATATCGGGCATGGACTGGCTGTCGTGATCTCAACGCAGGGAGAAGCATTAATCTATGATACCGGCAATCGCTGGCCCGGTGGGGATGCGGCACAAAGCCAGATCCTGCCCTGGCTCCGCTGGCAGGGGCTGGAACTCAAACATATTATCCTCAGCCATGAGCATCTTGATCATATCGGTGGTTTCGAAACGCTGCACTCTGCCTTTCCTGGCGCAACGGTTCATCGGGGGAGAGGGGGAAATGGTGAACAGCCGTGCGAAGAGGGAATAAGCTGGCGCTGGCAGCAGCTCTCCTTTGATGTACTCTGGCCGCCGCCGGGGCAAAAAGAGGCAGGGAATAATCAATCCTGCGTGATTAAAATCTCTGATGGCAAACGGCAGGTGTTGCTGACGGGAGATATTGAAGCCAGGGCTGAGCTTGATCTGGTAAGGCTCAAGCGTGAAAAGTTGCGGGCGGATATCCTGCAGGTCCCTCATCACGGCAGCAATACTTCTTCAGTTCCTCCCTTTCTCCGGGCCGTAAGGGGCGAGGTTGCGCTCGCCTCTGCCGCACGCTACAGCGCATGGAAATTACCCGCTGATAAAGTGATATTTCGCTACAAAAATAACCACTATCGCTGGTACGACACGGCCCTTGAAGGGCAGATCGGCCTGGCGTTTTACCAGCAAAATTGGCAGGTTAGGGGATTAAGAACGCAAATAATGCCTCGTTGGTATCATCAGTGGTTTGGCGTACCACGTGATTCCAGGTAGAATGAGCGGCTATTTCATTTAAAGCTGGTTAAATAATGCATCAGGAAAAAGATCTCTCCACCTGGCAAACATTCCGTCGCCTCTGGCCGATGATTAAGCCGTTTAAAACGGGCCTGATTGTGGCTGCGGTAGCTCTGGTAGTGAACGCAGCGGGAGATACATTAATGCTGTCACTGCTGAAACCGTTACTTGATGACGGCTTTGGCAAGGCCAACTCTTCCGTGCTGCTTTGGATGCCTCTTGCGGTTATTGGGTTGATGTTAATCCGTGGCGTCACCAGTTATATCTCCAGCTACTGCATCTCCTGGGTATCCGGCAACGTGGTGATGAGCATGCGTCGTCGCCTGTTTGGCCATATGATGGGTATGCCGGTGGCGTTCTTCGATCAGCAGTCCACCGGGACGCTGCTTTCCCGCATTACCTATGACTCTGAACAGGTCGCTTCCTCTTCCTCAAGCGCGCTGGTAACGGTGGTGCGTGAAGGGGCCTCAATCATCGGCCTGTTTATCATGATGTTTTACTACAGCTGGCAGCTCTCGCTGATCCTGATCCTGCTGGCCCCGATTGTCTCTTTTGCCATTCGTACCGTGTCAAAACGCTTCAGAAACATCAGCAAGAGTATGCAGAATACCATGGGCCACGTGACCACCAGTGCCGAACAGATGCTGAAAGGGCATAAAGAGGTGCTGATATTTGGTGGTCAGTCAGTCGAGAACGAACGCTTTAACCGCGTCAGTAATCGTATGCGTCAGCAGGGCATGAAGCTGGTTTCCGCCTCTTCTATCTCTGACCCGATTATTCAGCTGATCGCCTCGCTGGCGCTCGCCTTTGTGCTCTATGCCGCCAGTTTCCCCAGCGTGATGGAAACGTTGACCGCCGGTACCATCACCGTGGTGTTCTCCTCAATGATTGCGCTGATGCGTCCGCTAAAATCCCTGACCAACGTTAATGCCCAGTTCCAGCGCGGTATGGCGGCCTGCCAGACGCTGTTCTCTATTCTGGATAGCGAGCAGGAAGAGGATAAAGGCACCCGTGTGATTGAACGTGCGAAGGGAGACGTCGAGTTCCGCAATGTCACCTTTACTTACCCGGGGCGCGAAACACCTGCGCTGCATAATATCAACCTCGCTATTCCAGCGGGTAAAACGGTAGCGCTGGTTGGCCGCTCCGGCTCGGGTAAATCGACTATCGCCAGCCTGATGACCCGTTTTTACGATATTCAGCAGGGCGAGATCCTGATGGATGGCCACGACCTGCGTGAATACACGCTCAGCTCGCTGCGTAATCAGGTGGCGCTGGTTTCACAGAACGTGCATCTGTTTAACGACACCGTAGCCAACAATATCGCCTACGCCCGCACCGAGCAGTACAGCCGGGAGGATATTGAGAAAGCGGCCGTGATGGCGCACGCCATGGACTTCATCAACAAGATGGATAAAGGGCTGGATACGGTGATTGGGGAAAATGGCGTGCTGCTCTCTGGCGGACAGCGTCAGCGTATCGCCATTGCTCGCGCTTTGCTGCGTGACAGCCCGATACTGATTCTGGATGAAGCCACTTCCGCTCTGGATACCGAATCTGAACGCGCCATTCAGTCCGCTCTCGATGAGCTGCAGAAGAACCGTACCTCGCTGGTGATTGCCCACCGCCTCTCTACCATTGAGAAGGCGGATGAAATTGTGGTGGTCGAGGATGGCTACATTGTAGAAAGGGGAAGCCACAGCGAACTGCTGGAGCACAAAGGCGTCTACGCTCAGTTGCATAAGATGCAGTTCGGGCAATGATAGAACGCATCTGGAGCGGCCGCTCTGCGCTTTACCTGCTGCTGCTGCCGCTGAGCTGGCTCTATGGCCTGATCAGCAACCTGCTCCGCCTCAGCTATCGCTGGGGCTGGCGTAAAGCGTGGCGCGCTCCCGTTCCGGTGGTGGTAGTTGGCAATCTTACCGCTGGCGGGAACGGCAAAACGCCGGTGGTGATCTGGCTGGTTCAGGCTTTACAGCAGCGTGGTTTGCGTCCGGGCGTGGTTTCCAGAGGTTATGGCGGCAAGGCTGAACGCTATCCGCTGGTTTTGCATGAACAGGTCACTACGCAGCAGGCGGGTGACGAGCCGGTATTGATCTACCAGCGAACCGGAGCAGCGGTTGCGGTATCGCCAGTGAGAAAGGAGGCGGTCAAGGCGCTGACCGATCGGGGCGATATCGACATCATCATCACCGATGACGGACTGCAACACTATGCGCTGGCGCGGGATTTCGAAATCGTCGTGGTGGATGGTAAACGTCGCTTCGGCAACGGCTGGTGGCTGCCTGCCGGGCCCATGCGGGAAAGGGCTTCCCGGCTTGCAAGCGTGGATGCCACAATTGTTAATGGTGGTGAAGCGCAGGCTGACGAGCTGCCTATGCAACTGATTCCGGGGAGCGCGGTCAACCTCAAGAGCGGCATGACCTGCCCGGTTTCTACCCTTAAAAACGTGGTTGCGATGGCTGGTATTGGGCATCCGCCCCGTTTTTTTGCCACGCTGCAGCAGCAGGGCCTGGTTCCGCTAAAAGAAGTGCCGTTTGCCGACCATCAGGACTATCGGCCGGAGGTGTTGGCTGGGCTGGCGTCGCCAGAGCAGACGCTGCTGATGACGGAGAAAGATGCGGTGAAGGCACGCGCTTTTGCCAGAGAAAACTGGTGGTTCCTGCCGGTAGATGCCGAATTTCCACCGGGCACGGCTGAGGCATTGCTGAACCGCATTGCTGCACTCACTACCCGCGCTTCACGCTAACGCCCTGAATAAAGGCGCTGTTTTCATCTCCGGCCTGGTAGAAAGGGTATAAACTTAATGCATCTTTGCCACAAAGGTGCGCTATGTCCTCCATTCAGCTTTCACTCTCACAGGCGCGTCAGCTTCATCTTGCTGCTCAGGGGTTGTTGCGCCCACCTAAACGTAAGGCGCGCTTCGAAGAGTTGCTGTGCGCCATTCGCCAGATGTCGCTGTTGCAGATTGATACTATCCATGTGGTTGCCCGCAGTCCCTACCTGGTACTGTTCAGTCGGCTGGGCGACTATCCGCAAGCCTGGCTGGGGGAGGCACTTGCCAGCGGCAAGCTGTTTGAATACTGGGCACATGAAGCCTGTTTTATCCCTACCGAAGACTATCCCTTGCTGCGCCACCGGATGCTGGATCCTCATCGTCTTGGCTGGAAATATAACGCTGAATGGGTGGCGAGCTGGCAGCATGAAATCAGTGAACTGCTGACGCACATCGAACAAAACGGGCCGGTGCGATCTGCCGATTTCGCCGCGCCTCCCGGCCAGAAACCTGGCTGGTGGGCGTGGAAGCCACATAAAAAACATCTGGAAAGTTTATTCTCTGCCGGTGAGCTGATGGTGACTGAACGACGCAATTTCCAGCGCGTTTACGATCTGCGCCAGCGCGTTATGCCTGACTGGGACGACAGCCTGCATGCCCTTGCCGAAGGGGATGCCGTGCGGCAAATGCTGCGTAACAGCGCGTTGAGTCTGGGCCTGTTTCGTGACGTCTGGCTGGCCGACTACTATCGCCTGAAACGCGCTCCCGTCAGAGAAGTGCTGGCGGAGTGGCTGGAGAGTGGGGAAGTGGCAGCCATTGAGGTTGAATCTTTAGGACCCTGCTATCTGCACGCCTCACTATTACCGCTACTGGAACAGGGGCCGAGGGCAACGCACACCGCACTGCTCTCACCTTTTGACCCTGTGGTGTGGGACAGGAAGCGCGCGCTGGAGCTGTTTAATTTCGACTACCGGCTCGAATGCTACACGCCAGAAGCGAAACGCAAATATGGCTATTTTGTCCTGCCGATCCTGCATCGCGGTGAGCTGAAAGGGCGGCTCGATGCAAAAATGCTGCGTAAGGAAAAAGTGCTTAAAGTGAAACAGCTCTGGCTTGAGCCGGGCGTCCGGGTCAGCCAGGTGCTGATTGATGACCTGAAACTGACCCTTTCACGTTTTGCCCGCTGGCAGGGCGCGGAGGCGGTGGTGCTGGAGCAGCTGCCAGAGCCGCTCGCCAGCGTGTGGCAAAAAGGGTGGCCGCTGTAACAACTACGCTTCGTGAACTCCCCGCTGGCGTCACAGCTATGATATTCTAAGGACCTGTCTGACCGGGTCCACCAGGGAGAAACCATGGATCATCGCTTACTCGAAATTGTTGCCTGTCCTGTTTGTCACGGCAAACTCTATTACATTAAAGATCAGCAGGAGCTTATCTGTAAACCTGACGCTCTGGCTTACCCTGTGCGCGACGGCATTCCAGTCCTGCTGGAGACTGAAGCGCGTACACTGACGCTTGAAGAGATCCACCCATGAGTTTTGTCGCTATTATCCCGGCGCGCTTTGCTTCCACGCGCCTGCCAGGCAAGCCGCTGGTCGATATTCAGGGTAAACCGATGGTGGTGCACGTGATGGAGCGGGCGCTGGAGTCCGGTGCCGATCGCGTGATTGTAGCCACCGACAATGAAGAGGTTGCCCGCGCTGTTGAAGCCGCAGGCGGTGAAGTCTGTATGACCCGTGCCGATCACCATTCCGGTACCGAGCGGCTGGCAGAAGTTATCGATCGCTATCAGTTTGCCGATGAAACCATCATCGTGAACGTGCAGGGCGACGAGCCGATGATCCCGCCGGTCATTATTCGACAGGTAGCTGAAAATCTGGCGAACAGCGAAGCGGGCATGGCGACGCTGGCGGTGCCGGTTGAGTCGGCAGAAGAGGCCTTTAACCCGAACGCGGTAAAAGTGGTGATGGATGCAAAAGGCTATGCGCTCTATTTTTCCCGCGCCACCATTCCCTGGGATCGTGAGCGTTTTGCCGCCTCACGCGGCACCATCGGGGAAAACTTCCTGCGCCATATCGGGATTTACGGCTATCGTGCAGGCTTCATCCGGCGCTATGTGAGCTGGGAACCGAGCCCGCTGGAGCAAATTGAGCTGCTTGAGCAGCTGCGCGTACTCTGGTACGGCGAAAAAATCCACGTTGCCGTGGCGAAAGCAATCCCGAGCGTGGGTGTGGATACACCTGAAGATCTTGCGCGAGTGCGCGCTGCCATGCAGTAATGCTGTTGGGGCTTTAACCGGCCCCCTCTCCACTTTTTACTAAGGAGGAGGAGATGGAACATTTACGCTCAGAACTCTCACTGATTTTGGGCGAAACCCTGAGTCGGCTCGAATGTATCAGCGAGCAGCCCTGGGCAAGCCTCTATTCGCTTTATGACCAGCAGGGTCACTCTCTGCCTCTGGTCGCTAAATATTTCAACGTAAAAGGTGTTGCGGCGCAGGAAGCCTATAAGCTCTCCATGCTGGCGCGAGACAGTACCCTGCGTATGCCTGCGGTTTACGGGCTGATCGTCAGCCAACAGCCGCCGCAGCATGAAGTCCTGCTGATTGAACGCATGGGCGGCGTCTCTGTAGAAGCGCCAACCCGCACGCCTGGTCGCTGGCTTCAGCTGCAGGATCAGATTGTGGAAGCTCTGCTGGCCTGGCACCGCATCGACAGCCACGGGCTGGTAGGCAGAGTCGACAGCACTCAGGAGAATAACTGGGTAGCCTGGTACGCTCAGCGAGTGGAGGTGCTCTGGTCAACGCTGGGATTTATGCGTCCCGAAGAGCTGACTATGGAGAACCGGCGGGTGCTTTACCGCAGCCGTGAGAATCTCGGTAATCTGCTGGCTGATTTCAACGATCCCTGCGTGCTGGTTCACGGTAATCTCTCTCTGAACAGTATGCTGAAAGAAGCCTGGAGCGACCAGCTGCTCTCGATGATTAATCCGGGCATGATGCTCTGGGCACCGCGTGAATATGAACTCTTCCGCCTCTGCGACGAAGGGCTGGCAGAATCGCTGCTGTTCCACTATCTCCGGCAGGCGCCAGTGGCCGAGGGGTTCGTGGCCCGGCGCTGGCTCTACCGGCTGTGGGATGAGATCGACCGGCTGATCCATACCGGCCAGTTCGACAAAGTGCGTTTCCAGCAGGCAGCAAATTCACTGCTCCCCTGGCTCACCTGATGAACTCTCCCGGGAGGTGAGCGCCTGCCAGGCTCTGCCCAGCCACTCATAGATTGCCCGGTCGCTGTGCTCAAGCCAGAGCGGCGAAGGAATGGCCCGTTCCCAGAAATTGAGCGGCGAACGGATAGCCAGCTGGTTGGCTGGCGCAGGAAACGGTTTTAACCCCCGCTGCTGGAAAAAGATCATCGCACGCGGTAAATGTGAGGCGGAAGTCACCAGCAGGAAAGGGCGTTCTCCCACTATTTTCGCCACTTCTTCCGCTTCCTGGCGCGTATCCTTTGGCTTATCCAGCGTAATAATATCACTCAGCGGCACGCCAAGTGATTGCGCCACCCTGGACGTCACCTCAGCTGAGCTTACCGGATTGCTCTGCGCCGCAGCGCCGGTAAAAATCATCTTTGCGCCGGGGTTTGCGCGCCACAGACGTATTCCTTCCACCAGCCTCGGCAGGCTGTTGTTGATCATATTGGAGCCGGGCGCCCAGTCAGGGTTCCAGGTATAGCCTCCGCCGAGCACGACCACATACCCGACTTTTTGCCGGTTCTGCCAGGTTGGATAGCGATTTTCCGTGGGAGCAAGCAGGCTGTCGGCAACCGGCTGCAGGCTGATCAGCATCAAGATCGCACAGGCGAAAGAGAGGATAATTTTGCCTGTTTTCTGCCAGCGGCTGAACCAGAGCAGGAAAAGGGCGATCGCCATCACCACAATCAGCAAAGGCAGGGGAAGCAGCAGGCCGCCAACGACTTTTTTTAGCGCAAAAAGCATGGAAACGGGTTCCTTTTGTCCGAAAAAACACCACCCGAGAGCCTGGTGATGAGTGAAAGGTTCATTCCTGGTCAGTGTATGTCAAAATAGCCGCCGGTTTCACCCATTCACCAGCCTGGAAACGTCTATGCAGGATCGCAACTTTGATGATATAGCCGAAAAATTTTCGAAGAACATCTACGGTACCACCAAAGGGCGTATCCGCCAGGCGATCGTCTGGCAGGAGCTGGAGGCAATTCTGGCCACGTTGCCGGAAGGGCCCCTGAAGGTGCTTGATGCCGGAGGCGGAGAAGGGCAAACCGGCTGCGGCGTCGCCGCACTGGGCCATGACGTTTTACTCTGCGATTTATCCGAAGAAATGTTGCAGCGCGCCCGGGCGCATGCCGAAGAAAAAGGTGTGAGCGGCAACATGCAATTTAAACAAATTAGCGCGCAGGAAGCCCCGCAACATTTGGATAAGCCCGTCAATCTGGTATTGTTCCACGCTGTGCTTGAATGGGTAGCCGACCCGGAAGCCGTACTGGCCGCCCTCTATGATGCACTCGCCCCGGGGGGCGTGCTGTCACTGATGTTTTATAACATCAACGGGCTGATGATGCAGACGCTGGTATTGGGCAATTTCGGCTACATGCAGGCCGACCTGCGCAAGCGCAAACGGAAAACGCTGTCGCCTGACTATCCCCGAGAGCCGGAACAGGTCTATCGCTGGTTGCAGGAAGCGGGCTTCACGGTAGAGAACAAAACCGGCATCCGCGTTTTCCATGACTATATGCGCGATAAAACCAAGCAGACTGAACGATTTGAGGAAGTGCTGGCGCTGGAGAAACGCTTCTGCCGCCAGGAACCATTTTTAAGTTTGGGCCGCTATATCCACGTGACCGCGCGGAAACCCATAAACAGGACGAACCATGAGTGAATTTTCCCAGACAGTACCGGAACTGGTTGCCTGGGCGCGAAAAAATGACTTTTCCGTCACGTTGCCAACCGAACGTCTGGCGTTTTTACTGGCCGTCGCCACCCTGAACGGGGAGCGCATGGATGGTGAAATGAGCGAAGGCGAACTGACCGACGCTTTTCGTCACGTCAGCGAAGGATTTGATCAGACCAGTGAGACCGTTGGCGTCCGGGCCAATAACGCCATCAATGATATGGTGCGCCAGCGTCTGCTTAACCGTTTTGTCAGTGAGCAGGCGGAGGGCAACGCCATCTATCGCCTGACCCCGCTGGCTATCGGCATCACCGACTACTACATCCGCCAGCGCGAGTTTTCCACCCTCAGGCTCTCTATGCAGCTCTCGATTGTGGCGGGCGAACTCAAGCGGGCTGCCGATGCGGCGGATGAGGATGGAGATGAGTTCCACTGGCACCGCAACGTTTTTGCGCCGCTGAAATATTCAGTTGCCGAAATTTTTGACAGCATCGACATCACCCAGCGCAGCATGGATGAGCAGCAGCAGGCGGTGAAGGATGATATCGCCCAGCTGTTAAACAAAGACTGGCGCGCCGCTATCTCCAGCTGTGAAATGCTGCTGAATGAGACCTCCGGCACCCTCAGAGAGCTGCAGGATACGCTGGAAGCCGCTGGCGACAAGCTGCAGGCGAACCTGCTGCGCATTCAGGATGCCACGATGAACAGCCCCGATTTGGGCTTTATCGACAAGCTGGTGTATGACCTGCAGAACAAGCTGGACCGCATTATCAGCTGGGGCCAGCAGGCGATCGATCTGTGGATTGGCTATGACCGCCACGTGCATAAATTTATCCGTACCGCGATTGATATGGATAAAAACCGCGTCTTTGCTCAGCGTCTTCGTCAGTCCGTGCAGACCTATTTTGATTCTCCCTGGACATTAACCTACGCCAATGCCGAACGCCTTTATGATGTGCGTGACGAAGAGCTGGTGTTACGCAATGAAGAGGTAACGGGCGAGCTGCCTTCCGAACTGGAATATGAAGAGTTCAACGAAATTCGTGAACAGCTGGCCGCCATGATTGAAGAGGCATTGGCCATTTATAAAGCGCAGCAGAAGCCGCTGAACCTCGGCGCGGTAATGCGTGATTATCTCCAACAGTATCCCCGTGCACGTCATTTTGACGTCGCGCGTATCGTTGTCGATCAGGCCGTCCGTTTAGGCGTGGCCGAAGCAGATTTCTCCGGCCTGCCAGCTGAATGGCAGGTCATTAATGATTACGGAGCCAAGGTGCAGGCGCATGTCATCGATAAATATTGAACAAGTGATGCCGGTTAAGCTGGCGAGTGCTCTGGCCAATTCCCTTTTCCCGGCGCTGGACAGCCAGTTACGCGCCGGCCGCCATATTGGCATTGAAGAGTTAGATCAGCACGCTTTCCTGATGGATTATCAGGAGTATCTGGAAGAGTTTTATGCGCGCTACAACGTTGAGCTGATCCGTGCGCCGGAAGGCTTTTTCTATCTGCGTCCCCGCTCAACCACGCTGATCCCGCGTTCGGTGCTTTCCGAACTGGATATGATGGTAGGAAAAATTCTCTGCTATCTCTATCTCAGTCCTGAACGGCTGGCGAATGAAGGCATTTTCACCCAGCAGGAGCTTTATGACGAGCTGATGACGCTGGCGGATGAGAACAGGCTGCTGAAGCTGGTAAACCAGCGCTCTACCGGTTCGGATCTCGATCGGCAAAAGCTGCAGGAGAAAATGCGCGCCTCACTGAACCGTCTGCGCCGCCTTGGCATGGTCTGGTTTATGGGCAATGACAGCAGCAAATTCCGCATTATCGAGTCTGTGTTTCGTTTTGGCGCCGACGTGCGCAGCGGCGACGACGCCCGCGAAGCGCAGCTGCGGATGATCCGGGATGGTGAAGCGATGCCCATAGAGGGCGGGCTGGTGCTGAATGATGAAAGCGATGATGAGGGTGAGGCGCAGAGCGGCTCGTCTGATAACGCGGAGAATGAACAATGATTGAACGCGGCAAATTTCGCTCGCTGACGCTGATTAACTGGAACGGTTTTTTCGCCCGCACCTTTGATCTGGATGAGCTGGTTACCACGCTCTCTGGCGGTAACGGGGCAGGTAAGTCCACCACTATGGCGGCGTTTATCACCGCACTGATCCCCGATCTGACGCTGCTGCACTTCCGTAACACCACTGAAGCCGGGGCAACCTCAGGTTCCCGTGACAAAGGGTTGCACGGAAAACTGCGTCCGGGCGTCTGCTATGCGGCGCTGGACGTGGTGAACTCGGTTCATCAGCGCGTGATTGTGGGTGTACGCCTGCAGCAGGTGGCGGGGCGCGATCGTAAGGTGGATATCAAGCCGTTCAGCATTCACGGTCTGCCGAGCTCCATCAACCCCACGGAGATCCTGACCGAAACGGTTAACGCCCGTCAGGCCCGCGTCCTGCCGCTGAGCGAACTGAAAGAGAAGTTCGAAGCGATGGAGAGCGTGCAGTTTAAGCAGTTTAACTCCATCACCGAGTATCACTCGCTGATGTTCGATCTGGGGATTGTGGCGCGTCGTCTCCGCTCAGCTTCCGATCGCAGCAAGTACTATCGCCTGATTGAAGCTTCGCTGTATGGCGGGATCTCAAGCGCTATCACCCGCTCACTGCGCGATTACCTGCTGCCTGAAAACAGCGGCGTGCGGAAAGCTTTCCAGGATATGGAGGCGGCGCTGCGCGAAAACCGCATGACGCTGGAGGCGATTCGCGTCACGCAGTCTGACCGCGATCTGTTCAAGCATCTGATTTCCGAGGCAACTAACTACGTTGCCGCAGATTACATGCGCCATGCCAACGAACGCCGCATCCATCTGGACAGCGCAATGCAGCACCGCAATGAGCTGTTCAGCAGCCGCAAACAGCTGGCGACCGAGCAGTATCGCCACGTCGAAATGGCGCGTGAACTGGCAGAACACAACGGCGCAGAAAGCGATCTGGAAACTGATTACCAGAGCGCCAGCGACCACCTGAGTCTGGTGCAGACCGCCATGCGCCAGCAGGAAAAAATCGAGCGTTACGAAGGCGATATCGATGAGCTGACCTATCGTCTGGAAGAGCAGAACGAAGTGGTGGCGGAAGCGCGCGAAGTGCAGGAAGAGAACGAGGCACGCAGCGAAGCCGCAGAGCTGGAAGTGGATGAGCTGAAAAGCCAGCTGGCAGACTACCAGCAGGCGCTGGATGTGCAGCAGACTCGCGCCATTCAGTACCAGCAAGCGCTGGGCGCTTTGCAGCGCGCGCAGGAAGTTTGCCAGATCGACGAGCTGAACGTGGAGAATGCCGAGAGCTGGCAGGAGACCTTCCGGGCAAAAGAGCAGGAAGCCACCGACAGACTGCTGCAACTTGAACAGAAAATGAGCGTGGCGCAGGCCGCACACAGCCAGTTTGAACAGGCGTTTGAGCTGGTGGGGCGCATTGCCGGTCCGGTGAGCCGCTCAGAAGCTTACCAGACGGGACGGGAACTGCTTCGTGATGCCGCAAACCAGCGCTATCACGCTGAACAGGTTCACTCCCTGCGCGCCCGCCTGGCTGAGATGGAGCAGCGCCTGCGTGAACAGCAGGAAGCGGAGCGCCTGCTGAATGAATTCTGCAAGCGCCACGGCCAGCAGTTCGAGCCGCAGGATCTGGAAGGTTATCAGTATGAGCTGGAAGCGCGTATTGAGCAGCTCTCTGAAAGCGTTTCTGATGCCGGTGAACGCCGGATGGAGATGCGTCAGGAGCTGGAGCAGGTGCGTGAGCGCATCGCCCGCCTGACGAAGCAGGCGCCGCAGTGGCATGCTGCGCAGGAGATCCTGACGCAGCTTAGCGAGCAGACCGGGCAGGCGCTGGAAAGCAGCCAGGAAGTGACCGAGTTCATGCAGCAGTTGCTGGAGCGGGAGCGCGAAACCACGGTTGAGCGTGATGAAATCTCTGCCCGCAAGCGCGACGCCGAGAAACAGATTGAGCGGCTCAGCCAGCCGGGCGGCGCGGAAGATGCCCGCCTGAATGCGCTTGCCGAGCGTTTCGGCGGCGTGCTGCTGTCGGAAATCTATGATGATGTCACCATTGAAGATGCGCCGTACTTCTCTGCGCTTTACGGACCTGCGCGTCACGGTATCGTGGTGCCGGATCTCTCGCTGGTACAGGATCTGCTGGATGGTCTGGAGGAGTGCCCGGAAGATCTCTATCTGATAGAGGGGGACCCGCAATCCTTCGATGACAGCGTGTTCAACGTAGAAGAGTTGCAGAAAGCGGTGGTGGTGAAGTCCGGCGAGCGCCAGTGGCGTTATTCCCGCTTCCCGAAAGTCCCGCTGTTTGGCCGTGCGGCGCGTGAAAAGCAGCTGGAGCAGTTACACGCTGAGCGGGAAACGCTGGCAGAACGTTACGCCACGCTCTCTTTTGACGTGCAGAAAACCCAGCGCCTGCATCAGGCGTTCAGCCGCTTTATCGGCAGCCATCTGGCGGTAGCCTTTGAGGCAGATCCGGAAGTGGAACTGCGCACGCTTAATGGCCGCCGGGGTGAGCTGGAGCGCGCTCTGGCCGCGCACGAAAGCGAAAATCAGCAGCAGCGTCAGCAGTTTGATCAGGCTAAAGAGGGCGTTGCGCAGTTAAACCGTCTGATGCCACGCATCAGTCTGCTGCAGGACGACACGCTGCAGGATCGTTATGACGAACTGCTTGAACGGCTTGATGAAGCCCAGGAAGCGGCGCGCTTCCTGCAGCAGCATGGCAATCATCTGGCGAAACTGGAAACGCTGATCGCCGTACTGCAGAGCGATCCGGAGCAGCACGAGCAGCTGAAGCTCGATTATCAGCAGGCACAGCAGGCTCAGCGTAATGCTCGTCAGCAGGCCTTTGCTATTACCGAAGTGGTACAGCGACGCGCGCACTTCGGCTACGCTGATTCCGCAGGTATGTTGGACGGCAACAGCGATCTCAACGAGAAGCTGCGTAAACGTCTGGAGCAGGCTGAATCCGAGCGCGCCCGCGCCCGTGAACAGTTGCGCGCTCATCAGGCACAGTTCACCCAGTACTCTCAGGTGCTGGCGTCGCTGAAAAGCTCTTACGATGCCAAGCGTGACATGCTGAAAGAACTGCAGCAGGAGATGCAGGATATCGGCGTTCAGGCGGATGCCAGCGCAGAAGAGCGTGCCCGCCTGCGTCGCGATGAGCTGTATGCCGCGCTGAGCAACAACCGTGCCCGTCGTAATCAGCTTGAGAAACAGATCACCTTCTGTGAAGCCGAAATGGATGCGCTGCAGAAGAAACTGAAGCGTGTGGAGCGCGACTACCATCAGGGGCGTGAACAGGTTGTGCATGCTAAAGCGGGCTGGGTGGCCGTGCTTCGTCTGGTGAAAGATAATGGCGTCGAGCGCAGGCTGCACCGCCGCGAGCTGGCCTACCTGGGCGGCGATGAACTGCGTTCTATGTCGGATAAAGCGCTCGGCGCGCTGCGTCTGGCGGTGGCGGACAATGAGCATCTGCGTGATGTGCTGCGTCTCTCTGAAGATCCCAAACGTCCTGAGCGTAAGATCCAGTTCTTTATTGCGGTCTATCAGCATCTGCGCGAGCGAATCCGTCAGGATATTATCCGCACGGACGATCCGGTAGAAGCTATCGAGCAGATGGAGATCGAACTGGGCCGTCTGACGGAAGAGCTGACAGCGCGTGAACAGATGCTGGCTATCAGTTCGCGCAGCGTGGCGAATATCATCCGCAAAACCATCCAGCGTGAGCAAAACCGTATTCGTCAGCTGAATCAGGGGTTGCAGGCCGTCAGCTTTGGTCAGGTGAAAAGCGTCCGTCTGAACGTTAACGTACGTGAAACGCACTCAACGCTGCTGGATGTGCTCTCTGAACAGCACGAACAGCATCAGGATCTCTTCAACAGTAACCGACTGACCTTTTCGGAAGCGCTGGCAAAACTCTATCAGCGTCTCAATCCGCAAATCGATATGGGGCAACGTACGCCGCAGACCATTGGCGAAGAGCTGCTGGATTACCGTAACTACCTGGAGATGGAAGTTGAGGTGAACCGCGGATCGGACGGCTGGCTGCGTGCTGAGAGTGGCGCGCTCTCTACCGGTGAAGCGATCGGCACCGGTATGTCGATTCTGGTGATGGTGGTGCAAAGCTGGGAGGAGGAGTCTCGCCGACTGCGCGGCAAGGATATCTCTCCCTGTCGCTTACTCTTCCTGGATGAAGCCGCCCGTCTGGATGCGAAATCAATCGCCACGCTGTTTGAGCTGTGTGACCGTCTTGAGATGCAGCTGATTATTGCAGCACCGGAGAATATCAGTCCGGAGAAGGGCACTACCTATAAACTGGTCCGTAAAGTGGTCAATAACACTGAACACGTTCATGTTGTTGGCCTGCGTGGGTTTGCAGCAGAGCCTGCCGCCGCCAACGCATCAGCGCCTGAGGAAGATCGGCGGGCCTGATAAATATTCCGCTGTCGGATATAGCAAAAAATCAGGCAGCGGATTACTCTTTACTGCGGCATTGGCTCTATTTACAGCGAATGCCGCTTTCTTTTTCTATACTGATAACAATGACTTTTAAACAGATGCGCTTTATCTGTTTTGGCAATCAAACAGGGGGCAAGGGATGTTGCTGACAAGATTAAGTAGTGCAAGAGTGACGCTGCTCAGCGCCGGGCTGGTGATGGCCCTGGGGCAGATACAGCCTGCTGTGGCAGGCATCCCACCTGTTTCTGCTCCCGCCAGCTATACCGCAACTCAGGCCCGGGGAGAGCTGCTCTCCACGCTGCCTGCTGGCTACAAGCCTTTCTATCTCACCGCACTCGCACCGCTCTATGCCGCCCATAATATGCAACCGATGTGGCAGGATCGACAGGCCGTCCAGCAGTTCCAGCAGCAGCTGGCGGAAGTGGCCATTTCGGGCGTACAGCCGCAGTTTACGCAGTGGGTTAAGCTGCTGACTAATCCAGCGATAACGGGTATGGCGCGGGATGTGGTGCTCTCTGACGCCATGCTGGGCTATCTGCAGTTTGTCTCTACGGTGCCAGCGAAAGGGGAGACATGGCTTTACAGCAACGTCCCCTATAAGCTTGAAGTGCCGGCGCTCTCGGTGATTAATCAGTGGCAGCGGGCGGTTAATCAGGGCGGGACGGCCGTTTTTGTCCACTCTTTAGCCCCTCAGCATCCCCAGTATGTGCTGATGCATCAGGCGCTGAAAACGCTGCTGGCGGACAATCATCCCTGGCCGCAGCTGGCTGATAAGCAGACGCTGAAACCGGGTCAGTTAAGTGATGACGTCCCTTCACTGCGTGAAATTTTGCAGCGCACCGGGATGATGACGCCAGGCAGCGATACCCCTAAACCCACAGAAGATACGGTGCCCACTACACAGGTTCCCGCTGGGTTTGTTGATGAAGAGATCGCGGTCAGCCCTTCGGCAACTGCGGTGCCGCAGGATCCCAATACTCAGCCTGCCATTCCAGAGGCCGTGGGCCAGGTTCAGGGCGAAGCTGTGCCAGCAGATCCCACAAAGATCTACTCTGCTGATCTTGTCGAAGCGGTTAAGCGTTTCCAGCGCTGGCAGGGGTTAGAGCCCGATGGCGCTATTGGCCCCAGAACCCGCGAATGGTTGAACGTTTCTCCTCAGCTTCGGGCCTCGTTGCTGGCGCTGAATATTCAACGTTTGCGCCTGCTGCCGGATGATATGCATAACGGCATTATGGTAAACATTCCTAACTACTCTCTGATCTATTATCTCAACGGTAATCAGATTCTGGCGTCGCGGGTTATTGTCGGAAGGCCAGATCGTAAAACGCCGTTGATGCGTAGCGCTCTGAATAACGTGGTGCTCAATCCGCCGTGGAATGTGCCGACCACGCTGGTGCGCAAAGATATTGTGCCGAAAGTGAAGCAGGATCCCGCTTATCTCTACAAGCATAACTACACGCTGCTTTCAGGCTGGAGTAATGATGCAGAGGTGATCGATCCCTCAATGATTGACTGGAGCATGGTCTCTGCAGCCTCTTTCCCTTACCGCATTCGCCAGGCACCGGGCGCGACGAACTCGCTGGGACGCTATAAGTTCAATATGCCAAGCTCTGATGCGATCTACCTGCATGACACGCCGAACCATAACCTGTTCCAGAAAGATATCCGCGCTCTGAGTTCAGGCTGCGTTCGCGTGAATAAGGCGTCCGATCTGGCCAACCTTCTGCTGCAGGATGCGGGCTGGAACGACACCCGAATTTCCAGCACGCTGAAAGAAGGTGAGACGCGTTATGTGCCTATTCGTCACCGCATTCCGGTTAATCTCTACTATCTCACGGCCTGGGTAGCGGAAGATGGCAAGGCGCAATATCGCACAGATATTTACAATTATGATATGACGGCGCGTTCAGGCGTACAGAGCATGAGCGCTGCTGGTCAATTAATGCTCTAACGCTTGATTCTTCAGGTATTCCTCTCTAAGCCAAATGCGCGGGCTTTTTACAGGCAGGACAATCATTCGTTGAATTGTCTTGCCTGTCACATTTAGCGTGTTGACTCAGTACTTATCCCCAGTTATGGTTCGGGACGGTGTGCTTTTACACCCTTTCAGAACAATTTAGCTGGGTAACACAGATTAATGAATAGTTTCGACTCTCATCGCCGTAAGTGGCTGGCTCTGGGTGGGGCTGCGCTGGGTTTAGCGCTCCTTCCCGGTCAGGCTTTCGCTTCGCTTTCCACTTCACGTCCCCGTGTATTAACACTGAATAACCTGCATACCGGTGAAACGCTCAAAACGGAGTTTTTTAACGGCAAAAGTTACGACAAGGATGAGCTGACGCGCCTTAACCATTTCTTCCGTGATTACCGGGCCAATAAAATCAAGAGCATCGACCCCAAACTTTTCGACCAGCTCTACAGGCTGCAGGCGATGCTGGATACGCGCAAACCGGTTCAGCTGATCTCCGGCTATCGCTCTCTGGCGACCAACAACTCGCTGCGGGCGCACAGTAAAGGGGTGGCGAAACACAGTTATCACACCCTGGGTCAGGCGATGGATTTTCATATCGAAGGAATTTCATTGAGCAATGTACGCAAAGCGGCGCTTTCCATGCGCGCGGGTGGTGTAGGATACTATCCGAGTAGTAACTTTGTGCATATTGATACCGGGCCGACACGGCACTGGTAAGATGAGATTCCGGCAGGGCCATGGCTCGCCGGTAACGGAGCGTTATGGACTATCAAATTATCCCGGTAACGGCATTCGCCCAGAACTGCTCGTTGATCTGGTGCCCCTCCACGCTGGAAGCCGCAGTGGTGGATCCCGGTGGCGATGCCGGAACTATTCAGGCCCGGGTGGCAGAGCAGGGCGTAAAGGTAACGCAAATCCTGTTGACGCATGGTCACCTTGACCACGTCGGAGCTGCCGCAGAACTCGCTGCCTTCTATCAGGTGCCGGTTGTCGGCCCGCATAAAGCCGATGCCTTCTGGCTTGAGGGTCTGCCTTCGCAAAGCCAGATGTTTGGTTTCCCTTATTGTGCGCCGCTGACGCCCGATCGCTGGTTAGAAGAGGGTGAAACTGTGCAGCTGGGGCAGATCAACCTGGAGATCCTGCTGTGTCCGGGCCATACGCCAGGGCATATCGTCTTTTTTGACCGGGCTTCACGCCTGCTGGTCTCTGGCGATGTGATTTTCAACGGTGGCGTGGGACGCTCTGACTTCCCGCAGGGCAGCCATGATGATCTGATTGCCTCAATCGTCAATAAACTGCTGCCGCTGGGCGATGATGTGACCTTCCTGCCGGGCCATGGGCCAAAGTCCACGCTGGGACGCGAACGGATCTCGAATCCTTTCCTGCAGTAACAGCGCCGGGCCTTTCCAGCAGGTAAACCAGTTTCTGAGGACAATGCCTGCTGCAAGCTAGTCCTCTCTGAAGATAATGCCTTCACTACTGTATGCTTAACTGCTCTCTTAAGATAAAGCTTGTTTCACCCCGAGCCGTACACCCCAATAAAAAATGCCTGCTGTAAGCAGGCATTTTTTATGCATCGGTCAGGAGAACGCAGAGCTTAAAGTACCGCCACGATGGCTTCGCACAGTGGAGCCATATTATCTGGCGTCATTCCTGCCACGTTAACACGCCCGGAATTGACGGCGTAGACGCCAAACTCTTCACGCAGGCGAATCACCTGATCTTTAGTCAGCCCACTGAATGAGAACATGCCGTTCTGGTTAATGATAAAGCTGAAGTCCCCTTTCGCGCCTTTCTCCTGCAGGGTGTTCACGAACAGCTGACGCATGCGGTGAATACGCTGACGCATATCCGTTAACTCCTGCTCCCAGAGAGCACGCAGCGCATCGTTGCTCAGAATCGTGGCAACCACCGCGGCGCCGTGAGCAGGCGGATTGGAATAGTTAGCACGGATGGTGGCTTTAACCTGGCTGAAGGCGGTGTCCGCAACGGCGGCTTCGCTGGCTACCAGCGTGAAGGCGCCAACGCGTTCGTTATAGAGGCCAAAGTTCTTGGAGTAGGAGCTGGCAACAATCAGCTCCTGATGGCTGGCAGCGAAGATACGCAGGCCCTCAGCATCCTCTTCCAGCCCACGGGCAAAGCCCTGATAGGCGAAGTCAAACAGCGGCAGCCAGCCGTTAGCCAGCGACATCTCAGAGAGCTCTGCCCACTGCTCAGCGGTAGGATCGATACCGGTTGGATTATGGCAGCAGCCGTGGAACAGTACGATATCACCGGCCTGAACCTCACGCAGCACGTTAATCATGCCGGCAAAGTCCAGCGAGTGGTTAGCCGCATCGTAATACTGATATTCACAGACTTCTAAACCAGCAGACTCGAAGACGTTCTTATGGTTGGGCCAGCTTGGATTACTTACCCAGATACGCTTAGCGCTGGTCTGGGTGGCAATAAAGTCAGCCGCGACACGCAGGGCACCGGTACCACCAGGCGTCTGCGCCGTGCGGGCGCGTTTGGCACCAACCAGGGCATTATCCTTCCCGAACAGCAGCTCCTGAGTGCACTGCCCAAAATCGGCCAGGCCATCAATGCTGAGATAGTTCTTGGTAGTCTCATTCTCTAACAGGTACTGCTCAGCTTTCTTCACGCTGGTCAGAACTGGGGTTTTACCGGTTTCATCTTTATAGACGCCAATGCCCAGGTTGATCTTATTTGGGCGGTCATCGGCGCGGAAGAGGTCGGCTAAGCCAAGAATGGGGTCGGCGGGTGCAGCTGCAATGCGTTCAAACATAGTCGGAGTCCGTTAGCGTAATCTGGAGCGAAATGTGCACTCAGGTTACCGCCACGGCGCACAAAATGCCAACCGTTTGCGTTTAAAATTACGGGAAAGAAGCGGGGGAAGATCAAAGGAGCAGGGATTAGCGAAGTGCAGTAAACAAAAACGGGGCCGAAGCCCCGTTTTGAGTTTGCGCGGGATGACGAATCACCCCGGCAGGCAATCAGAACTGGTAAACCAGACCAAGTGCAACAGTGTCGTCGGTGTTCAGACCCAGTGGGTTATTGTCATCCAGCAGGTTGATCTGGTAATCAACATAGGTTGACATGTTTTTGTTGAAGTAATAAGTAGCGCCAACCTCAACATATTTGATCAGGTCAGCATCGCCAACGCCATTGCCAATATCTTTGCCTTTAGACTGGACGTAGCCCAGGGAAGGACGCAGACCGAAGTCGAACTGATACTGTGCCACCAACTCAAAGTTCTGTGCTTTATTAGCAAAAGAACTTACATCGCCAGTTTCTCCATTGTCTGCTACACCAGTAGTAGAGAATGGCGTTGCATTACGGGTTTCACCGTACATAGCGGCAAGATAAATGTTGTTAGCATCATACTTAATAGCAGTTGCCCATGCTTCTGCACGTTTGCCGGCACCGTTATTGAGCGTTCCTACAGTATCGCCATCGTCATTAGTCACAGCACGAACACCTGAAGCTTGCGCATTGGTACGGTCATATGAACCGTAAGCACCTGACACGCCTAAACCGATTGGTGAGGTGTAGCTGGTAGAGAGCGCGTAGCCGTCGCCATTAGCACGACGAATGTCATCACGGTCGTTTTTACCCTGATACTGAACAGCAAAGTCCCAGCCATCAACCAGGCCGAAGAAGTTGGTGTTACGATAGGTCAGGACGCCTGTAGTACGGCCGCCCAGGACACCGATATCGGTATAAGCTGAATCACCGCCAAATTCTGGCAGCATATCTGTCCAACCCATTGGGTCGTAAAGCAGGCTATAGTTACGGCCGTAATCAATTGAACCAAACTCAGCAAATTTCAGACCTGCGAAGCCAAGACGAGTTTTATTACCGTCTTGTGCATCAGAACCTTCAGAATTATTGGTCTGGAAATTGTATTCCCACTGGCCGTAACCGGTCAGCATGTCGTTGATCTGGGTTTCACCTTTAAAACCAAAACGAACATAAGACTGATCGCCGTCGTTACCGTCGTTGTCAGAAAAATAGTGCAGACCAACAGCTTTACCATAGAGGTCCAGCTTGTTGCCGTCTTTGTTATAAACTTCTGCTGCATTGGCTGCACCAGCTGCTAACAGGGCCGGGATAACCAGTGCCAGAATGTTGCGCTTCATCATTTTTTATTACCCTCATTGGAGTTATTTGGACACCTGCCACTGCCGTCAACCATTCTTTACAGAACCCTGAAGAGAGTTTGGTGTCTTCCTGTGTCTGCACGCATCTTTCCATTCACTGAGACGATTATCTAGCCCGAAAATGCTACTAATCTCCTATTCTGGTTACAGGAGGAAAATATGTATTACAAAATGTAAAAAACACGGAACTTTGTGAACCATCTCTAAATTTACAAAAATAAAAAAAGGCCAGCAGAGCTGACCTTGAGTATATATATGAATTTCTTATATTTAATGCGTTAAATCAGAAGGTGGCGTTACGTGGCGTCCTTGGGAAGGCGATAACATCCCTTACATTTTGCACACCAGTGACATAAGCGATTAACCGTTCGAAACCTAATCCAAAGCCGGAATGAGGAACGGTGCCGTAGCGACGCAGGTCACGATACCACCAGTAATCTTCTTTATTCAGACCCATTTCGGCCAGGCGGGCATCCAGTACATCAAGACGCTCTTCACGCTGCGAACCTCCGATAATTTCACCAATACCCGGAGCCAGAACGTCCATCGCTGCAACGGTTTTGCCGTCGTCATTAAGGCGCATATAAAACGCTTTGATATCTTTAGGGTAGTTTTTGACCACCACCGGCGCTTTAAAGTGTTTTTCTGCCAGGTAACGCTCATGTTCAGAAGAGAGATCGATGCCCCAGGAGACGGCGTTCTCAAATTTCTCACCACAGTTAATCAGGATCTCAACCGCATCGGTGTAATCAACCTGAGCAAAATCAGTGGTTACAAATTGCTCCAGACGAGTAATCGCCTCTTTGTCTACGCGTTCGGCAAAGAAAGCCATATCGTCAGCGCGCTCTTCCAGAACCGCTTTGAAGACATACTTGAGCATCGCTTCCGCCAGGGCAGCGTTATCTTCCAGATCGGCAAAAGCAACTTCCGGCTCCAGCATCCAGAACTCAGCCAGGTGACGGCTGGTATTGGAGTTTTCCGCGCGGAAAGTAGGGCCAAAGGTATAAATTTTGGAGAGGGCGCTGGCGTAGGTTTCGCCATTCAGCTGCCCGGAGACGGTCAGGAACGCTTCTTTACCGAAGAAATCTTCGTCAAAATTGATTTTCCCTTCAGGCGTGCGCGGCAGGTTTTCCAGATCCAGCGTGGAAACGCGGAACATTTCCCCGGCGCCTTCGGTATCGGAAGCGGTGATCAGCGGGGTGGAGACCCAGAAGAAACCCTGCTCATCAAAGAAACGGTGCAGAGCCTGTGACAGCGTATGACGAACGCGGGCAACCGCCCCAATCAGGTTAGTGCGCGGGCGCAGGTGAGCCACTTCACGCAGGTACTCAATGCTGTGACGCTTGGCGGCCATCGGATAGGTATCCGGATCGTCAACCCAGCCTACCACTTCCACATGGGTCGCCTGAATTTCAAAGCTCTGGCCTTCGCCCGGTGACTCCACCACTTTACCGGTGATCGCTACGGAACAGCCGGTAGTCAGTCGCAGCACTTCGTCCTGATAATTATTCAGAGAATTATTGACGACAGCCTGGACGGGATTAAAGCAGGAGCCGTCATACACGGCGATGAAGGAAATACCAGCTTTTGAATCTCTTCTTGTACGTACCCAGCCGCGTACGGTGACTTCACTGTCAACCGCGACCCGGCCTTGCAGTACATCCGCTACAGGCACAACGCTCATAAAAGTCTCTCACTATTAATCAGGATTAAAGAAAATTACCCCGGATTTGGGGTAGTGCTATGTTACTTGCCGACAGGCGAGACACAAGAAGAATTCGTTGTTCTGCGGGAGATTTATTCAGATATTCGGCAGTGTTAACAAGAGAAGAGGGGGGAGCCTCTTCTCTTCTAAAGCTGGGACTAACTGGCTTTTTTCACCAGCGGCAGATCGAAGGCTTTACGCAGGGCGCGAACGAAGGCTTTGTCCTGGCAAATAGTTTTGCCCGGGCTGTCAGAGAGTTTAGCCACTGGCTTGCCGTTACACTCTACCAGCTTAATGACGATATTCAGCGGCTTAACCTGCGGGATATCGCAGGTCAGACGGGTGCCGATGCCAAAAATAACGTTAGCGCGCTGGCCAAAGTGGCGATAAAGCGCCACGGCTTTTTCCAGGTCGAGGTTGTCGGAGAAGACCAGCGTTTTGCTGCGAGGATCGATACCAAGCTTCTCGTAATGCGCAATAGCTTTCTCGCCCCATTCAACCGGGTCGCCCGAGTCATGGCGCAGCCCCTGGTAACGGGTGGCAAAGTTCTCGCCGAAATCACGCAGGAAGGCATCCATAGTGATACAGTCGGTCAGCGCTATTCCCAGAGTATCAGGATATTCATCCAGCCAGGCCTGCAACGCCGCCCGCTGGCTGTTTGCCAGAACCGGACTGATCTGCTGATGCGCCTGAAACCATTCATGTGCCTGCGTGCCCACCGGTGTGATGTTTAACCGACGGGCAACGTCATAGTTACTGGAACCTACCAGCCACGGGAACTCCTGCTTGAGCGTGCCGACAATCGCCTGCTGCACTTCGCGGGAGAAACGACGGCGCGTACCAAAGTCCATCAGCTTAAAGCGGGACATATCGAGATCGGCCGTCATGGTTTTGAAATCGGCCAGACGGGTCTGCAGATGATCGACGGCCATCGCTGCGGTAACCAGCGGCGAGCGGTGGCGATGCACCACCTCACTGATCAGCGCCAGCAGCGGCACTTCCCACATGATCACATCCAGCCATGAACCGCTGATACGAATATCCAGCTTGCCCTGATGGTTGCGAACGCGGACGAGTGAAGGATCGTAACGATACTGGCGCAGCCAGGCGAGATAGTCCGCCTTAAAGAAAGGCAGGGTAGCAAGATAGTCGGCCTCTTCATCCGTCAGCGCCAGCGCCTGCATTGAGGCTATCTCCCGGACAATCTCATCAGCATAAATACCCAACAGGTCGTCGCCCCGGCAGCGGAACTCGGCCACCACGGAAACTTTTTTATAACGGTGGAACACGGCCTGCTGCATATGCAGCTTATAGGCGTCCGTGTCCAGCAACGTGGTCAGGATCGGGGTAGCATGTCGTGTCATGGTGCGTTTCAGCATCCTCTGGCGAAGAGCGTTATCCCTGGTTATAAAAAAAGAAATGACGCAGGAGTATAACTTGATTCCTCATTTATTGAACCCGATCACAACACAATTCAGCGGACAAGGTCGAGGGCAATCCGTGCGCTTGTTAATGGGATGTGTCTTTTAAGGCGCTATTCCCCCCGCAGCGCGATTCTACATGGCAACATCGCGCTAACAGGAATAGACTTGAAAAGGTTAACTAATTATCGACGTGAGAAGGACTTATGACGCAACTGCCACAAGCCAAAAATCGCCATGATTATCGTGCTCCAGATTTTACCATTACCGATATCGATCTGACTTTCAATCTGGATGCCAGCACTACCCAGGTGACCGCCATCAGCCGCGTCAAAAAACTGGGCGCTGAAGGGGCAGAGCTGCGCCTGGATGGGGAAGATCTCACGCTTATCTCGCTAGAGATAGATGACGTTGCCTGGGCGCACTACCGCCTTGAAGAGGGGGCGCTGATCGTTGAGCAGTTGCCAGAGACGTTCACGATGAAAATCGTCAATGACATTCATCCTGACCAGAATACCGCGCTGGAAGGCCTCTATAAATCGGGTGAAGCGCTCTGTACGCAATGTGAAGCTGAAGGCTTCCGGCATATTACCTGGTATCTTGATCGCCCGGATGTACTGGCCCGCTTTACTACCACTATTATTGCCGAACAGACGCTCTTTCCCTATCTCCTCTCCAACGGAAACCGCATTGACGGTGGCCAGATGGAAGATGGCCGTCACTGGATGAAATGGGAAGATCCCTTCCCGAAACCTTGTTACCTGTTTGCGCTGGTGGCCGGTGATTTTGACGTGCTGCGCGACAGCTTTAAAACCCGCTCAGGCCGTGACGTTGCGCTGGAGATCTTTGTCGATCGCGGCAATCTGGACCGTGCAGATTGGGCGATGACCTCGCTGAAAAACAGCATGAAGTGGGATGAAGAGCGGTTTGGTCTGGAGTATGACCTGGACATCTTTATGATCGTCGCCGTGGACTTCTTCAACATGGGCGCCATGGAGAACAAAGGCCTTAACGTCTTTAACTCTAAATATGTGCTGGCGAAGGCGGAAACTGCCACCGATAAAGATTACCTCGGCATTGAAGCGGTGATCGGCCACGAATATTTCCATAACTGGACCGGCAACCGCGTGACCTGCCGCGACTGGTTCCAGCTCAGCCTGAAAGAGGGGCTGACGGTGTTCCGCGACCAGGAGTTCAGCTCCGATTTAGGCTCTCGTGCGGTGAACCGTATCGATAACGTCCGCATTATGCGTGGCGCTCAGTTTGCTGAAGATGCCAGCCCGATGGCGCACCCGATCCGCCCTGAACAGGTGATCGAAATGAACAACTTCTATACCCTGACGGTGTATGAGAAGGGTTCAGAAGTGATCCGTATGATGCATACGCTGCTGGGAGAAGAGAATTTCCAGAAAGGCATGCAGCTCTATTTTGAACGCCATGACGGCAGCGCGGCAACTTGCGATGACTTTGTGCAGGCGATGGAAGATGCTTCCAATGTCGATCTTTCGCAGTTCCGCCGCTGGTACAGTCAGTCCGGCACGCCGATCCTCTCCATTCGCGACGATTACAACCCCGAGCTGGAGCAGTATACGCTGCACGTCACGCAGAGAACGCCGGCCACTGCCGATCAAAAAGAGAAGCTGCCGCTGCATATCCCGCTGGATATCGAACTCTATGATGGCGAGGGCAAGGTTATCCCGCTGCAGCATAACGGCCATCCGGTCCATAATGTGCTCAACGTCACCGAAGAGTTCCAGAGCTTCATCTTTGATAAAGTCTATTTCCAGCCGGTACCTTCGCTGCTGCGGGAATTCTCCGCGCCGGTGAAGCTTGACTATAACTGGAGCGATGCGCAGCTTACCTTCCTGATGCGCCATGCCCGTAATGACTTTGCCCGTTGGGATGCGGCGCAGAGCCTGCTGGCAACCTACATCAAGTTGAATGTCGCCCGCCAACAACAGGGTCAGCCGCTTTCGCTGCCGCTGCATGTCGCTGACGCCTTCCGCGCGGTGCTGCTGGAAGAGAACAGCGACCCGGCGCTGATGGCGCTGATCCTTTCGCTGCCAAGTGAAAATGAGATAGCCGAGCTGTTTGAGATCATCGATCCACAGGCGATTGCAGATGTGCGTGCTTCGCTGGTACGCCTGCTGGCGACCGAGCTGGCTGATGAGTGGCTGGCGGTTTATAACGCCAACCAGAGCACCGATTACCGTATTGAACATGCGGAGATTGGCAAGCGCGCGTTGAAAAATGTCTGCCTGGGCTATCTGGCCTTTGGCGATGTTGAGCTGGCGGACAAATTGGTTAAGGCGCAGTTTAGCAAGGCGAATAACATGACCGATTCGCTGGCGGCAATGGCGGCTGCCGTAGCGGCGCAGCTTCCCTGCCGTGAGGCGCTGCTGGTGGCGTTCGATGAGCGCTGGCATCAGGATGGACTGGTTATGGATAAATGGTTCGCCCTGCAGGCTACCAGTCCGGCGCCAGACGTGCTGAACCGCGTTCGGGCCTTACTGAGCCACCGCTCCTTTACGCTCAGCAATCCAAACCGCATTCGTGCGCTGATTGGCGCGTTCGCGTCGGCTAACCCTTCAGCCTTCCACGCCGCTAACGGCAGCGGTTATCAGTTCCTGGTGGAGATCCTCTCCGATCTGAATACGCGTAATCCACAGGTTGCGGCACGGATGATTGAACCGTTGATTCGTCTGAAACGCTATGATGCTGGCCGTCAGGCGCTGATGCGTAAGGCGCTGGAGCAGTTGAAAGGGCTGGATAAACTCTCTGGCGATCTTTACGAGAAAATCAGTAAAGCGCTGAATGCCTGATATTCGTTGAGTAAAGGGGCGGATAAGAATCCGCCCCTGAAAGGCAATAGCCGAACTAAGCACGGATGACTTTTCTGCTTAAGACAGGCAATTGCTGAACTTGAGCACGGATGACTTATCTGCTTTAAACAGGAAATTGCTCAACTTAAGCACTGATGACTTTACTGCCTTTTAAAGGCTATCGCTGGACGTGAAGCGTGGCTGGCATAAGCTGGGAACAAAGCGTGCCGCGCCATGGACGGCGCGGCCCGAGCTGTCAGGGATGACGCTTTTTGCGTCTTTGTGAGCAGCTTATGCCAGCCATGCCAGCACGTTTTTTATTGCACATCTTTACGGCAGATTACGCCAGCATAGTTTTACTTCCACACTTGTGAGCCGATTATGTTCGCCGCGCTTCAGGTTCAGTAATAGCCTTTCAAGGCTAACCTGCTGACCTCTTTTATCACCGCTGAGCGTAACGTTTTTCCGCTGCCGCCGGCGAACGCTTCATCACCCGATCCAGCACTTCTGCCTCCAGCTCTGCCAGCCTCACCGATCCTTTGCGGCGTGGACGAGGAAGATCCACCTGCAGATCCAGCCCGATATTTCCCTCCTCTATCAGCAGCACCCTGTCAGCCATCGCTACCGCTTCACTGACGTCATGCGTCACCAGCAGTACGGTAAAGTGGTGCTTCTGCCAGAGCGACTCGATCAAATCCTGCATTTCAATACGGGTCAGGGCGTCCAGCGCGCCCAGCGGTTCGTCCAGCAGCAGCAGACCAGGACGATGGATCAGTGCACGGGCCAGCGCCACGCGCTGCTTTTGCCCGCCGGAAAGCGCGGCTGGCCACTCTTTCGCCCGGTCGGCCAGCCCTACAGCTTCCAGCGCCTCCAGCGCGTTCTGTTTCCAGGCCTTGCCCTTGAGGCCCAGCCCGACGTTATCAATGATACTTTTCCAGGGCAGCAATCTTGCATCTTGAAACATCAGGCGGGTGTCATCCTGCGCATCACTGAGCGGCGCGTTTCCGGCAAGTAAACTCCCTGACGTGGTCTTCTCCAGGCCCGCTAGCAGGCGCAACAGCGTACTTTTCCCGCAGCCGCTGCGGCCCACAACCGCCACAAACTGTCCGGCGGGAATATGCAGATCGATATTATTCAGGACCGTCCGGTCTCTGTACTGCTTGCTGACGCCGCCGATCACCAGCGGCGTTCCGGCATTGAGGCGTGCCGGAGAAGGCGTTAACTCGCTCATGCGTTGTCCTCTTTCAGTTGATAAGCGGGATGCCAGCGCAGCCAGACGCGTTCCAGTAACAGCGCGCTGACATCAGCCAGTTTTCCGAGCAGGGCATAGAGAATAATGGCCACCACGACCACGTCAGTTTGCAGGAACTCGCGGGCATTCATCGCCAGATAACCGATTCCTGAATTAGCGGAAATGGTTTCTGCCACGATCAGCGTCAGCCACATCAGGCCCAGCGCAAAACGTACGCCTACCATGATCGAGGGCAGGGCGCCCGGCAACACCACCTGAATAAACAGGCTCCAGCCAGAGAGGCCATAGCTGCGGGCCATCTCAACCAGCCCACGGTCGATGTTACGAATACCGTGATAAGTATTCAGGTAGATGGGGAACATTGTCCCGAGCGCCACCAGAAAAATCTTGGCTGACTCGTCAATACCAAACCAGAGGATCACCAGTGGGATCAGCGCCAGATGCGGCACGTTACGCAACATCTGTACCGAGGTATCCAGCAGGCGTTCGCCAAGCCGCGACATCCCGGTGATCAGCCCCAGTATCAGGCCAATCGAACCGCCGATGGTGAAGCCTACGGCTGCCCGCCAGCTGCTGATGGCAAGATGCTGCCAGAGCTCGCCGCTGGCAGAGAGCTTCCAGAAAGTGATCAGAATGGCTTCAGGAGAGGGCAGGATCCGCGTGGAAAGCCAGCCAGCCTGAGAGGCAATCTGCCAGACCACAATCAGCAGCACCGGAAGCGCCCAGGGCACCAGCTGATTAGCCAAACGTGAAAGCGGCTTATTCATCTTCACCTCTGACTCTGAGAAACTTTTTGCGGTGTGAAATCGTTTGCTACCGCTTCACCATGAGCGGAAACGACGCGAGGCTGTGGCACTTCAGGCACCGCTAAATCCAGATGAGGGAAGAGTAGTTCGCCGACGCGATACGCCTCCTCAAGGTGCGGATAGCCGGAAAGAATAAAGGTTTCTATCCCCAGATCGGCATACTCCTGCATTCTTGCGGCGACGGTTTCGCCGTCACCCACCAGAGCCGTTCCCGCCCCTCCGCGAACCAGGCCTACGCCAGCCCAGAGGTTAGGGCTGATTTCCAGTTTGTCCCGGCGGCCGCCGTGCAGGGCAGCCATACGCTGCTGGCCTACTGAATCTGTCCTTGCCAGCGCGGCCTGCGCTTTAGCAATGGTGGTATCATCCAGATGTGAGATCAGCCGATCTGCAGCCTGCCAGGCCTCTTCATTAGTTTCACGCACAATGACGTGCAGACGAATGCCGAACTTCACGCTCCGCCCCTGGGCAGCAGCTTTAGCCCGCACCCGATCGATTTTTTCTTTTACCTGAGCAGGCGGTTCGCCCCAGGTCAGATAGACATCAACCTGCTCAGCCGCCAGGTCCTGAGCAGGATCTGACGAGCCGCCGAACCATAAGGGCGGGCGCGGCCGCTGTACGGGTTTAAACATTAATCGGGCGCCGCGAACGTGCACATGCCTGCCTTCATAATCGACCGTTTCTCCTTCCAGCACCCGGCGCCAGACGCGGGTAAATTCGGCCGATTCTGCATAACGCTCGGTGTGATCGAGGAACACGCCATCACCCGCCAGCTCTTCAGCATCTCCGCCGGTGACCAGGTTGAACAAAGCACGCCCGTTTGAGAGACGATCCAGCGTTGCAGCCTGGCGCGCGGCCTGAGTGGGCGAAATCACGCCGGGGCGTAAAGCCACCAGAAAGCGCAGCCTCTGCGTGACAGGGATCAGCGAGGCGGCAACCAGCCAGGCATCTTCACAGGAGCGACCGGTAGGGATCAGCACGCCGCCGAAACCCAGGCGATCGGCAGCCTGAGCAATCTGCTGCAAATAGCCGTGATCGACCGGGCGGGCGCCTTCTGCCGTGCCTAAATAGTGGCCATCACCGTGGGTGGGTAAAAACCAGAAAACGGAAAGACTCATGATGAACTCCTGATTAGTTTGCGCTGGTGGGCCGCCAGATACGGCTGGCGATCTCAACTTTTACCGGCATTAACTGGTTGGCATAAAACAGGTCGGCGGTTTGCTGCTGCGCCTGTGCCGTTTTCTCGCTGACCGGGCTGATGCTGGTCGGTGGACGATGATCCAGATAACTTGCCACCACCGGCTTCGGCAATCCCATCGCCTGGGCCAGCAGCTCAATACTTTGCGTTCTGTCGCTCAGCGTCAGCGCGTCAGCCTGACTGAAGGTGGCCAGCACTTTACTGATAAACGGCCCGTTTGCCTGCGTAAATGGGCGCGTTGCCAGATAGAAGGAGCCGGTTTGATTGAGCTGGCTACCGTCAGTCAGCACCCGCGCGCCACCCTGCTGCAACGCGGCGGAATAGTAGGGATCCCAGATAGCCCAGGCATCAACATCGCCCTGCTGGAAGGCTGCACGGGCATCGGCAGGCGTCAGGTAGGCAGGCTGGATATCTTTGAATGACAATCCCGCTTTTGCCAGCGCTCTCAGCAGCAAATTGTGTGAACTGGAACCTTTCTGGAAAGCCACTTTATGTCCTTTCAGATCGGCCACCGCCTTAAACGGGCTGTTCTTAGGCACCAGGATCACTTCAGCTTTGGGTTTTGGTGGTTCTGCACCGACATAAAGCAGATCCGCACCGGCGGCCTGAGCAAAGATTGGCGGGATATCACCCGTACTGCCCAGATCGATGCTGTTGACGTTTAATGCCTCCAGCATTTGCGGGCCTGCCGGGAATTCCACCCACTTAATCTGCGTCTGCGGGAACTGCTTCTCCAGCAGATGATGCGATTTGGCTAATACCATGCTCACCGACCCTTTTTGGTAGCCGATGCGAAACGTTTTGGGTGCGTCTGTGTCGGCAGCAACAGCCGAACCTGCCAGCACGCTGGTCAGCGCCAGGGCAGAAAAAATACGGGCTAAAAGCGTCATCTCTCTTCCTTATACCGCGACGGCAAACGGTTGATGGCGGCGAGCCAGCGCAGACCAGAAAGTCTCAACGGACTCATCGATTCGATCTTTTAAAAGAGGGGAGAGTTCAGGGGTACGATCGTAGTGGGCGATCTGGGTGTCATCGGCAAACACGCCGTGCAGCACTTCCTGTGCCTTCAGGGCGTTCAGAACGGGCTTAAGCGCATAATCCACGGCCAGCATATGGGCGACAGTACCGCCTGTAGCCAGTGGCAGCACCACCTTGTGTTCCAGGGCACGTTCAGGCAGCAGGTCCAGCAGCGTTTTTAGCGCGCCGGAAAAAGAGGCTTTGTAAACGGGCGTCGCCACGATAAGTCCGTCAGCCTGGGCTAAATCCTCTTTCAGCGCCAGCAGAGCCGGGGAGTCAAAACGAGCATAGAGCAGATCTTCAGGAGCAAAGTTATGCAGATTCCAGGGAATAACTTCCACACCGCGTTTTTCAAGCAGCTGCTGACAGATCGTCAGCAGGGCGGTAGAGCGTGAAGGAAAGCGAGGACTTCCCGCCAGAGTAATAACGCGCATAACCTCTCCTTATAACCAAAAGTTATTGAACTAAGAAATTCGGTAACTGTGAGGTCTATCCTGACAGAGAGGAGCAGGAGGCTTAAATGATTTATCCGGCATATTTAAGTCGGATTCTGGCAATAGCGCATAAGAGGCAGGATTATTAAACGCTAACGTTTTACTTTCCGCGTAAAGGACTTTACCATTTTCCCCCGCGCCTGCAGCGTCACTGCACCGCACTTTGACCGTTCAGGCCCTCCGGCAACAGAGAATAAAGGGGAGCGCTGTAGAGTGACGCAAAACGCACTTTTCAGGGTTGCTGTCGCCAGGCGATAACAACTTTTGTCCTATCCAGGCCTGTTATCTCGGGCATTCAGGAGCGATCATGTACTACCCCTTTGTCCGTAAGGCGCTGTTTCAGCTTGACGCGGAGCGTGCCCATGAGCTGACGTTACAGCAGCTGCACCGTGTTACAGGTACGCCTTTAATGCATCTGGTGCGCCAGTCTCTGCCTTTTAAACCGGTTAACTGTATGGGCCTGACGTTTAAAAATCCGCTGGGCCTCGCTGCCGGTCTGGATAAAAACGGGGAATGTATTGACGCTTTCGGCGCAATGGGCTTTGGGTTTATTGAAATCGGCACCGTCACGCCGCGCGCGCAGCCGGGTAATGACAAGCCACGCATGTTCCGCGTGCTGGAAGCCGAGGGGATCATTAATCGCATGGGATTTAATAATCTTGGCGTGGATAACCTGGTTGAGAACGTGAAAAAATCCCATTTTGATGGCGTACTGGGGATTAATATCGGCAAAAATAAAGATACGCCGGTAGAGTCAGGTAAAGAAGATTATCTTACCTGTATGGACAAAATTTATGCCTATGCCGGATATATTGCGATTAATATCTCCTCGCCAAACACACCGGGATTACGCACGCTGCAATATGGCGAAGCACTGGACGATCTTTTAATTGCGGTTAAACAAAAACAGAAAGATCTTGAAACATTGCATCACAAATATGTTCCCGTCGCGGTAAAAATTGCCCCCGATCTTTCAGAAGAAGAATTGGTGCAGGTCGCTGACAGTCTGGTGCGCCATAATATTGATGGTGTGATAGCCACCAATACTACGCTGGATCGTTCACTGGTTAGCGGCCTGAAATATGCCGAAGAAGCGGGGGGTTTAAGCGGGCGCCCGGTGCAGTTAAAAAGTACTGAAATTATTCGCAGCCTGGCAAAAGAGCTGCAGGGCAGGCTGCCCGTTATTGGCGTAGGCGGCATTGATTCCCTGGTTTCTGCCCGTGAAAAAATCGCGGCGGGCGCCTCGCTGGTGCAGATCTACTCCGGCTTTATTTATAAAGGGCCGCCGTTGATAAAAGAAATTGTGACCCATCTCTAAGGTAATTCTTAGTTAAAACGGCCAGGGGCTTTATTTTCGCCGCTGGCTCGTTTATATTTTCTTCTGTTTATCCATTATTTAGCCTGATTTGACCCGCCGGCGAGTTGACATTAATTTTCAAATCCAGAGCGAGAAGGGTCATATTAAAACAACGGGATCCATCATGAGAATTAAACCTGACGACAGCTGGCGCTGGTTTTTTGATGCAGAACACGACCGCATGATGCTGGACCTGGCTGATGGGATGCTGTTCCGCTCCCGCTTTCCCCGCAAGATGCTCTCCCCTGATGCGTTTACCACGTCAGGCTTCTGCGTTGATGACGCGGCGCTTTTTTTTACCTTTGAAGAAAATTGCCGCTGCTGCGAGCTGAACGCAGATCAGCGTGCAGAGCTGGTACTGAACGCGCTGATCGCCTGCCGTTTCCTGAAGCCGCTGATGCCAAAAAGCTGGCATTTCGAAACGCACCGGCAGGGTGGCTGGACGCCGACAGCGGGTGAGCTGGTCAGCGTGAAGCTGTGTGAAAACGGCGAACAGGCCGTGTTGCTGGTGGTGGAAAGCGGTGAAAATGCTGCACTCTGCCTGCTTGCTCAGCCTCAGCTCACGCTGGCAGGACGCGGCATGGTGCTGGGTGATGCGATCAAAGTCATGCACGACCGGTTACGGCCGCATGCGCAATCCCGCCTTTTACAGCTGGCGCAGGCGGTTTAAGTTTATTCAGTCAGGACGATATTACCGGCTGGAATACAGCTGCAGCTGAGGATTGTTCCGTTTTCACGAACGGCACCTTTCTTCATCGGCTTAACGTCCCCTGAAACCAGCGTCATCCTGCAGCTACCACAAATCCCGGCCCGGCAAGAGTAGGGAATACGGTAGCCCTGCATTTCCAGCTGCTCCAGCAGCACCTGCTGGTTATTCCCCATGAAGGTTTCACCCTGCCAGCTTATGGCGACGCTAGCCGCGCTGCTGTTTTCTACTTCCAGTGATTCAGAGACCTGGCCCGCACCATAAGGGCGGGGCGGCTTACTGGCCAGAACCTGAAGTTCGTCTCCTGTGTGCATAATCCCGCTGGATCGGGCGATCAGGTTAAGGCCAAAATCGATGTCGCCGCTGCCATCCAGCGCGGTACGGAATTTTTGTAGTGTGGCGAGCGGTTCACCACTGGGATGCTTGCGGCCGCGTTCGGGGCTGACGGTGGTAAAGATGCACCGGCTGCAGGGCTTTGGCACGTCAAAGAGAATGTCGCCAATGCGCACGGTTGACCAGCTGTCTTCCGCCCATGCCGTAGCGCCGGTGACCACAATATTAGGCCTGAACTGCTCCAGCTTCACGCCTGCCGGGCAGCGCTGACGTAAGTCGTGCAGCGAGGCTTCGTTAATCAGCAAAAACGGGAAGCCATCTGCAAAGCCCAGCGGCACCTGTTCAAAGCGTTTCACCCGGCGCGTCATCTCCGGGCCTACCCAACGGAGCTGAACGGGGCGGGGAAAGAAGGCGCTGAGCCACTGATTGATCGCATCCGGCGCTATCAGTGCGGTGAAGCTGTTGCCCCACACTTCGGTAGGCGCGCCATCGCTGGCAAAGTCCGCCAGGCGGATGGTGGCGCTGGTGCCATCGGGCGCAGAGAGAAATAGCCCTTCCGGGATCGGTGCCGGGGTAAACAGCACCATTTCGGGATACTGGCGCGCGGTAATAAAGGTGCCATCCGTCTCCGTAATCATAAAGATGCGGTCAAATGCCAGCCCACTCTCCAGCGCCTGCGCATGGGAAACCTGCGTACCGCGCATCGATTTCACCGGGTGAATGTAGAGACGAGACAGGCTAATCATGATGCTCTCCGGGCAGATAAAGCGGAAAAAACAAACGACAGGCAAGAAAAGCGGCGGGGTGCCTGCGGAAAAGAAGCTAACTTTATGACATGTGCCTGCGATTAGCTATAATGCGCAGCAATTTTCTGAAGACGATAAGTGACACTATGAATTCTCTGTTTGCCAGTACGGCGCGTGGGCTCGAAGAGCTGTTAAAAAGTGAACTGGAAGCGATGGGTGCGCAAAGCTGCCAGATCGTCCAGGGCGGCGTACATTATCAGGGTGACGATCGTCTGATGTACCAAAGTTTGATGTGGAGCCGTCTGGCCTCGCGCATTCTGCTGCCGCTGACTGAATGCGGCGTCTACAGCGATCTGGACCTCTATCTGGGGGTGCAGGCTATCGACTGGCCAGCGATGTTCGGCAGCGACAAAACGTTTGCGGTGCACTTCAGCGGCCTGAACGAGGTGATCCGCAACAGCCAGTATGGTGCGTTAAAAGTAAAAGACGCCATTGTGGACAGCTTCACCCGTAAAAATCTGCCGCGTCCTGACGTGGATCGCGAGCAGCCCGATATTCGCATCAACGTCTGGCTTAATAAAGATACCGCCAGTATCGCTCTCGATTTAAGCGGCGAAGGCCTGCATCAGCGCGGCTATCGTCAGCAAACCGGTCAGGCGCCGTTGAAAGAGAATCTGGCAGCGGCCATCGTGCTCCGTTCCGGCTGGCAGGCGGGTACGCCGCTGATCGATCCGATGTGTGGATCGGGAACCTTACTGATTGAAGCGGCGATGATCGCCAGCGATCGCGCGCCGGGCCTGCATCGCCCACACTGGGGCTTTACCGCATGGGCTAAATTTGATGACGCGTTATGGCGTGAAGTCACCAGCGAGGCGCAGGTCCGCGCCAGACGCGGTCTGCAGGAAACTTCATCCCGGTTTTACGGCTATGACAACGATTCCCGGGTGATTGAACGCGCTCGTGCCAATGCGCGTCGTGCCGGTCTGGGCGAGGTCATAAGCTTCACCGTGCAGGATGTGCTGAAGCTCAACAACCCGTTGCCGGAAGGCACGGTGGGCACACTGCTCAGCAACCCGCCTTACGGCGAACGTCTGGAGAGCGAACCGGCACTGATTGCGCTTCACAGCCAGCTTGGCCGGATTGTAAAAAGTCACTTTGGCGGCTGGAATCTCTCCTTATTTAGCGCCTCTCCGGAGCTTTTAAGCTGCCTGCAACTGCGTGCCGATCGCCAGTTTAAAGCGAAGAATGGCCCGCTGGACTGCGTGCAGAAAAATTACCAGCTGGCCAGCAACCCTTCCGCTGGGGCGGTCGGGCAGATTGCGGAGGATTATGCTAACCGCCTACGTAAAAACCTCAAGAAGCTTGAAAAGTGGGCGCGTCAGGAAAGCATTGAATGCTATCGCATTTATGATGCCGATCTGCCAGATTATAACGTTGCTGTGGATCGCTACGGCGACTGGGTCGTGGTGCAGGAGTATGCGCCGCCCAAAACCATCGAGCCCGCTAAAGCGCGCCAGCGGCTGTTTGATGTGATCTCGGCCACGCTCAGCGTGCTGGAGCTGCCTTCTAACCGTCTGGTACTGAAAACCCGTGAGCGTCAGAAAGGCAAAAGCCAGTATCAGAAGCTGGGCGATAAAGGCGACTTCTTCGAAGTTTCCGAGTTCAATGCCAGAATGTGGGTCAATCTCACTGACTATCTGGATACTGGTCTGTTCCTCGACCACCGCATCGCCCGTAAAATGCTGGGTCAGATGAGCAAGGGGAAAGATTTCCTGAACCTGTTCGCCTATACCGGCAGCGCCAGCGTTCATGCCGGGCTGGGCGGCGCGAAAAGTACCACCACGGTAGATATGTCACGCACTTATCTGGAGTGGGCAGAGCGTAACCTGCGTCTGAATGGCCTGACGGGCCGTCAGCATCGCCTGATGCAGGCGGACTGCCTGAGCTGGTTGAAAGAGTCGGATGAGCAGTTCGACCTGATCTTTATCGATCCGCCAACCTTCTCCAACTCCAAGCGTATGGAAGAGAGTTTTGACGTTCAGCGTGACCATCTGCTGCTGATGAAAGATTTGAAAAGGCTGCTGCGTAAAGGCGGCACCATTATGTTCTCCAATAACAAACGCGGTTTCAAAATGGACCTCGACGGTCTGGCTGAGCTGAATCTTGCTGCGCAGGATATCACCGCCAAAACCCAGTCGCAGGATTTTGCCCGTAACCGTCAAATACATAACTGCTGGCTGATCGCTCACGCCGGTAAGGAATAAGATTTTATGTCATTAATCAGTATTCATGGTGCGTACCTCTCCTTCAGTGACGCTCCGTTGTTGGATAACACCGAACTGCACATTGAAGAGAATGAGCGGGTCTGTCTGGTAGGGCGTAACGGCGCGGGCAAATCCACGTTGATGAAAATTATCAACCGCGAACAGCCGCTGGATGATGGCCGCATCATTTATGAGCAGGACCTGGTGGTGGCACGCCTGCAGCAGGATCCTCCGCGTAACGTTCAGGGGTCTGTTTATGACTTTGTGGCAGAAGGGGTGGATGAACAGGCTGAATACCTGAAGGCCTATCATGCGATTTCTCACCTGGTGATGACCGATCCCAGCGACAAAAACTTAAACGAGATGGGCCGCCTGCAAACTATTCTGGATCACCAGAATCTGTGGCAGCTGGAAACCCGCATTCATGACGTGCTGAAGCAGATTGGCCTGGATGCCGATGCGCCGTTATCCTCACTTTCCGGCGGCTGGCTGCGTAAAGCCGCGCTGGGTCGCGCGCTGGTGAGCAACCCGCGCGTGCTGATGCTGGATGAGCCCACTAACCACCTGGACATCGAAACCATTGACTGGCTGGAAGGCTTCCTGAAAACCTTCCAGGGCAGCATCATCTTTATCTCCCATGACCGCTCCTTTATCCGCAACATGGCGACCCGCATTGTGGATCTCGACCGCGGCAAGCTGGTTTCCTGGCCGGGCGACTATGACCTCTATCTGGCAAGCAAAGAAGAGGCGCTGCGTGTTGAAGAGATGCAGAATGCGGAGTTCGACCGCAAGCTGGCGCAGGAAGAAGTGTGGATCCGTCAGGGCATTAAAGCTCGCCGCACGCGTAATGAAGGTCGTGTCCGGGCGCTGAAAGCCTTACGTAACGAGCGATCGGAGCGCCGTGAAGTGATGGGCAAAGCCAATATGCAGGTGGAGGAGGCTTCCCGCTCGGGCAAGATCGTCTTTGAGATGGAAAACCTTAACTACAGCGTTGGCGGTAAGCAGCTGGTACGTGACTTCACTACTCAGGTTCAGCGCGGCGACAAGATCGCCCTGATTGGCTCCAACGGCTGCGGCAAAACCACGCTGCTGAAGCTGATGCTGGGTCAGCTTAAAGCTGACAGTGGACGCGTCCACATCGGTACCAAACTGGAGGTCGCCTACTTCGACCAGCACCGTGCCGAGCTGGATCCGGACCGTACGGTGATGGATAACCTGGCAGAAGGTAAGCAGGAAGTGATGGTTAACGGTAAGCCACGCCATGTGCTGGGTTACCTGCAGGAGTTCCTGTTCCATCCGAAACGTGCAATGACGCCGGTTCGTGCATTATCAGGCGGGGAGCGTAACCGTCTGTTGCTGGCTCGGCTGTTCCTGAAGCCAAGTAACTTGCTGATCCTCGATGAGCCTACCAACGACCTGGACGTGGAAACGTTAGAGCTGCTGGAAGAGCTGGTGGATGGTTATCAGGGCACCGTGCTGCTGGTGAGCCACGATCGTCAGTTTGTGGATAACACCGTGACCGAATGCTGGATTTTTGAAGGCAACGGCGAGATTGGCTCGTTTGTTGGCGGCTATCATGATGCGCAAAAGCAGCGTGCAGCCTATAAGCAAACTCGCGCCCAGGGAAAAGCTGCGCCGGTCGCCCGTCAGGAAACCAGCAAAGTAGAGCCAGAGAAACGTGCTGCCAGTAAGCTAAGCTATAACCTGCAGCGCGAACTGGAACAGCTGCCGCAGAAAATGGAAGAGCTGGAGAGCAAGCTGGAAGCGTTGCAGGCCAAAGTGGCGGATGGCGAGTTCTTCAGCCAGCCTCATGATATCACTCAGCCCGTGCTGGACGCGCTTTCTGCGGCTGAACAGGAGCTGGAAGTCGCCTTTGAACGCTGGGAATACCTGGAATCGTTGAAAAACGGCTGATGCTTAAGTATGAGGTAGGTATGTGTTCATCGCACCAAGCAGACCTTTGGATGCTGTGCCCGCAGTGTGATCTGATGACACAGTTGCCGACCCTGCCGCCGGGCAGTAAAGCCAGCTGTCCACGCTGCCACACGACGCTGACAGCAAACTGGGTGGAGCCGCAGAAGCGGCCCACTGGTTATGCACTGGCCGCGCTGTTTATGCTGGTTCTGGCGAACCTGTTCCCGTTCGTCAATATGCATGTGGCGGGGCTGAGCAGTGAAATCACCCTGATGCGCATTCCTCAGGTCATGGTATCTGAGGATTACAGCAGCCTGGCAACCCTGTTTATGCTTTTTGTTCAGGCGGTGCCTGCCTGCTGTATGATCATCATTCTGCTGCTGGTTAATCCGTCCCGTATCGCGCTGCCGCTGAAACGCGTTATGGCGCGCCTGCTTTTTCAGATTAAAACCTGGGGGATGGCAGAGATCTTTCTGGCAGGGGTATTGGTCAGCTTCGTGAAGCTGATGGCTTATGGCGATATCGGCATCGGCACCAGCTTTATCCCCTGGTGTCTGTTTTGCGTGTTGCAGTTACGGGCTTTTCAGTGCGTCGATCGTCGCTGGCTCTGGAACCAGATCCAGCCGATGCCGGAGCTGCCTGCTAACCCCGTACCAGCTATCAGTGGTCTTCATCAGGGGTTACGTTCGTGCCGCTGCTGTACCGCCATTCTTCCTGCTCAGCAGCTTGCCTGCCCGCGCTGTGGCACCAACGGGCATGCACGGCGTAAACACAGCCTGCAATGGACGCTGGCGCTGCTGTTCACCTCAATATTGCTCTATGTACCGGCTAATTTACTGCCGATTATGATCACCGACGCGCTGGGCAGTAAGACTACCTCCACAATTATGGCCGGGGTAGTTTTGCTGTGGGGCGATGGTTCCTATCCGGTTGCTATGGTTATCTTTATCGCCAGTATCATGGTGCCGTCGTTAAAGATGATGGCCATTGGCTGGCTGTGCTGGGATGCGAGTAGAAAAGGCGAAGGGCATCATGACAGCGAACGCATGCATAAAATTTACGAAGTCGTTGAATTTGTTGGCCGCTGGTCGATGATTGATGTCTTTGTGATCGCCGTGCTCTCCGCGCTGGTGCGCATGGGGCAATTGATGAGTATTTATCCCGCAACGGGGGCGCTGCTGTTTGCGATAGTGGTGATTTTAACCATGTTTGCAGCGATGACCTTTGACCCTCGTCTGACCTGGGATCGTGTACGTGAAAAAAGTCTTGAGGAGCCAAGCATTGAAGGAAAATAATCACGGCGTGGCGACGGTTGATCAAATCAAACGCTGGTCACCGGTCTGGATCATCCCAATTGTCACCATTCTGATTGGTGCATGGATCCTGTTTTACCACTTCAGCCATCAGGGGCCGCTGGTCACGCTTATCACCACCAATGCCGAAGGGATAGAGGGCGGTAAAACGGCGATTAAAAGCCGCAGCGTTAACGTCGGCACTGTAGAAAGTGCGGTGCTGACAGACGATCTGCACCATGTTGAGATCACGGCCCGGCTCAATTCTGGTATGGAGAAGCTGCTGAAAGGCGACAGCGCTTTTTGGGTAGTGAAGCCGGCCATTGGTAAGGAAGGCGTGACGGGGCTTGGGACGCTCCTCTCCGGTGCCTATATTGAATTACAACCTGGCGCGAAAGGCGATAAAAAAGAGCAGTATGACTTACTGGATTCGCCGCCGCTGGCACCGCCGGATGCCAAAGGCATCCGCATTACTCTGGACAGTGCGAAAGCGGGGCAGCTCAATCCGGGGGATCCGGTTCTGTTCCGTGGTTACCGCGTAGGGTCGGTTGAGACCAGTAACTTTGACGCAGATAAGCGCATGATGACCTATCAGCTGTTTGTTGCTGCGCCTTACGATCGCCTTGTCACCACCAATGTCCGCTTCTGGAAAGACAGCGGCATCGCCGTTGATATGTCGGCCTCCGGCATGCGGGTGGAAATGGGCTCGCTGACCACGCTATTCAGCGGTGGCGTCAGCTTTGATGTCCCGGATGGCTGGGAATTAGGACAAATTGCGCAGAATCACTCCGAATATAAGCTTTTTGACGACCAGCGCAGCATTCAGGATTCTCTCTACACGGTACATAAAGATTTCCTGATGTTCTTTAGCGACTCTATTCGCGGCCTGCAGCCGGGTGCACCGGTTGAGTTTCGCGGTATTCGTCTGGGGACTGTTGCTCAGGTGCCGTACCAGTCGAAGGAGGTTGCTCAGCAGTTGGACACCGATTATCGCATTCCGGTGCTGATCCGCATTGAGCCCGATCGCTTCCAGAGCATGCTGGGTGAAGAGTTCGACATTGATAAACATCTGCAGGATGGCATCAAGAATGGACTTCGTGCCTCTCTGAAATCGGCAAACTTGTTGACGGGTTCACTCTATATTGACCTCGATTTTACTAAGAATGCCAAGCCTGTTACCGGGCCGCAGACCTTCGCTGGTTATAAGCTGATCCCGACTACCAGCGGCGGACTGGCGCAGATCCAACAGAAACTGATGGATGCGCTGGATAAGGTCAACAATCTGCCGCTTAATCCGCTGCTTAATCAGGCTACGGGAACGCTGAAACAGAGCCAGCAGACGCTACGTGAGCTGCAGAAAACGCTGGATAACATCAATCAGATTACCTCCAGCCAGTCGATGAAAGATCTGCCGCAGGATATGCAGAAAACTCTTCGCGAGCTGAACCGCAGCATGAAAGGCTTTCAGCCTGGTTCGCCTGCCTACAGCAAACTGGTGGGAGATATGCAGCGGCTGGATCAGGTGATGCGTGAACTGCAACCAGTACTGAAAACGTTGAACAGCAAGAGTAATGCTCTGGTGTTTGAAGCCAAACCAGGCCAGGACCCACAGCCGAAGAGGGCGAAATGATGATGAAATGGATCCCCGTTGCGCTGGCGCTGGTGCTCGCTGGCTGTAGCAGCACCATAGATACTACTTACTACCAGTTGCCGGCAGCCAGCAAAACCCTCTCTGCCAGCAGCCAGGCGGAAAGTGGGCGTCCGGCAGTGTTTGTCGAACATGTCTCAGTACCCGATTACCTGGCCGGAAACGGCCTGGTTTATCAGAGCAGCGACGTGAAATATGTTATTGCCAGCAATAATCTGTGGGCCAGCCCGCTGGATCAACAGTTGCAACAGACGCTGGTCGCTAATCTTGGTGAGGAGCTGCCAGGCTGGCTGGTCTCTTCCACGCCGCTGGGCCAGCAGCAGGCCACGCTTAACGTCAATGTGACCGGTTTTCACGGTCGTTATGATGGACAGGTGATAATCAGCGGTGACTGGGTGCTTGAACATCAGGGCCAGATTATCAAACGCTCTTTCGCTCTGACGCTACCGCAAACGGAAGATGGTTACGATGCGTTAGTCAGAACGCTGGCTAAAGGGTGGCAGCAGGAAGCCGGGGATATGGCTAATGCTGTGCGTGGCATTAATTAAGTAAAATTAATATTTATAATGAAGCCTCTGATTGTCGGCAGCATAACGCTTCCACGATCGGGGGCTTTTTTTTTCTTAACAGGGAGTTACAGAGCTGGCTGAAGCTGTCCGCAGTCTGACAACCCGATACTTATGCACAGAAATATGACATTGCCGTGAAATTTGCGCATTGATCTTTAGGCCAACAGGCGGTAGAACTTAAGGGTGGTTGCGCATTATATGACCACAGATTTCTTTCCACCAGATTCCACCTGACCTGAAGAGGGGATTACAGGCATGATGAAGAGACAGAAACGAGATCGGCTCGAACGGGCACATTCACGAGGTTATCAGGCCGGTATTACCGGACGCTCGAAAGAGATGTGTCCCTATCAATTAATTGATGCGAGATCTCACTGGTTGGGAGGTTGGCGACAAGCCATGGAGGACAGGACGGTTACCGCGTAATCAGCCTGTTCAATATCAAAGGAAGAGAACCTCCGCTGAAGCGGAGGTTTCCATTTCAGGAACCGTCAGAAAGCCGTAGTATCTTTGAACAGACCCACTTTCAAATCGGTAGCCGTATAGATAACGTTGCCATCTACCAGCACTTCACCATCTGCCACACCCATTACCAGCTTGCGATTGATCACGCGCTTGAAATGAATGCGATAAGAGACTTTCTTCGCCGTTGGCAGCACCTGGCCGGTAAATTTCACTTCACCCACACCCAAAGCACGCCCTTTCCCTTCAGCGCCTAACCAGCCGAGGTAAAAGCCAACCAGCTGCCACATGGCATCCAGACCCAGGCAGCCAGGCATGACCGGGTCGCCAATAAAGTGACAGCCAAAGAACCAGAGATCCGGATTGATATCCAGTTCGGCCTCAACGAAACCTTTACCGTAGTTACCGCCGTCTTCGGTCATTTTGACCACGCGGTCCATCATCAGCATATTACCTGATGGTAAAGGTGGACCTTCAGCACCAAACAGCTCACCGCGACCCGATGCGATCAGGTCTTCTTTTGTATAGGATTCGCGTTTATCTACCATGTTTTCAATAAGCCTTATTTTAATGAATCACGAAGGTTAGCTAACAGGTGTAAGCTGAACAAGTCCGATCAGCTCTGGTTAAACCAGTTTAGCCAGCGCAGCGGCCATGGGCGATGACGCCCATCCAGCTGGGTGATTTGCGCAATGCGCTCCTGTATTGATCGTAGCAGACAAGGGCCTTCTTCCTTATCCCACTCTGCGCCTGTCAGTAATGGCAGGGCTTCTTCCACACTGCTGACTGCCCAGATATGGAATTTTCCTTCCCGAACGGCGTCAACCACTTCCTGTTGCAGGGAGAGATGGCGAACGTTAGCAAGAGGGATAATCACGCCCTGATTGCCGTTCAGATCGCGCTGATGACAGATATGGAAAAAACCTTCAATTTTTTCATTCAGCCCGCCAACCGGTTGCACACGGCCAAACTGATCGACTGAACCTGTCACGGCAATTTGTTGCGTCAGTGGCTGGCCCGACAGCGCGCTGATCAGCGCACAAAGTTCGGCCAGTGAGGCGCTGTCGCCATCCACCTCTGAATAGGATTGTTCAAACACGATTGAGGCGGAGAAAGGCAGCTGCTGCTCCAGCTCCAGCTCAGAGATAAGCCAGGCCTGCATAATCATCATGCCTTTCGCATGAATATTGCCGCCCAGTTCCGCTTTGCGCTCCACGTCCGTAAACTCACCGTCACCCACATGCACCACGCAGCTGATGCGGGAAGGCTCGCCAAAGGCACGGGGATGACCGGGGAATTCAATCACTGACAGGGCGTTGATCTGACCGATCATTTCGCCTTCCGTCTCAATCACAATCTGGTCAAGCAGGATCTCATCCCGTACGCGCTCTGCAAGGAAACCTTCACGCCAGAAACGGGTTTCTAACGCAGTTTGCAGCTGTTCACCGTTGAGGGAGTTATCCGGGCTGTAGAGCGAAGCTTCCTGCAACTGACGAATAATCCAGGCGGGGCAGAGCGGCAGCGTATCCTGATCGCCGGTATAGCGGACCGCTTCCCGGATCAGCACGGGCCAGAAATCTTCAGCAAACGGGCCATATCCTTCGGCTGCTGCCACCGACAGCAGCCATTTCACCCACAGGCTGAAATCTTCACCATCCACAATCTGAATATTTTCTTCAAATTCACCATAGAGACAAAGAGAGGCCAGCTCTGGCTCCATCTCCTGGAAATCGGCCAGCACATCACGATCGCCCGTCAGAACCAGACGAAAGTGCAGCGGCATTGAAGGGATAGAGGCGGGCAGCGGGCGCGTGTCGTCCGGTGAATGCCACTCAAAGCGTTGGGTGGTGAGGATCTGTCTGATGCGTAACCACAATAGTGGCTGAGCCAGCAGCGTGCGCAGGGAGAGAATTAAGATGCCACCGTTAGCCTTGTGCACCAGCCCGGGTTCAAGCACCAGGGTATTATTGTGCAGACGAACGCAGCCCAGCAGCTGCTCAGCTTCAATCCAGTCTGCACAATGCACGCCGCCCGTACTGGCAAAATTATCCGCTGCATTTTCCGCAGACCGCAGGCTGACCTTAAACCCGTCCACCTGATAGTGGCTTCCTGCCAGCGTGACCTCATCCTCTTCGGAGAGTTCAGTCAGGACGCTCTGCAGCAAAGCCTGATATTCAACGTTTTCAGCGGTTTTAATCAACATCAACGGTAATTTAGCGGGCGTTTGCAGCAGCAGGCTCAGGCCGTTAAACAGGCGCGCCTGTACGGCATCAAAGCAGCTTGAGTTGTCATCCGGTGCCTGCTGGAAAAGGGGCTGAACGCTTTCTGTATCGGGCTGTAGGGCACGCCATTCAAGTCGATTGTTGGTCAAAGTTATCGTATTTTTCTGATGTGAGTAAAAGCGGCATTATACAAGATTTCAGCCTGTTAAGCACCGTAGAGATGCAGATCAACCCATGTTCAGTCGCAGAATGTGGCGTTTGCCCGTTTTCTTTACGGCAGGGTCAATAAAAGCTGTTATTCTAAACGCGTCACGAAATCAGCATGAGATTCCGATGAAATATCAACAACTCGAAAATCTTGAAAGCGGTTGGAAATGGAAATACCTGGTGAAAAAACACCGGGAGGGCGAAGCGATCACGCGCTATCTGGAATTCAGCGCTGCTCAGGTTGCGGTTGATGAACTGCTGGCCATGGAAAACCGACCGGTAGATGTGCTGACCTGGATTGCGCAGCATATTAATCCAGCCCTTGAAAACCGCATGAAGCAAACTATTCGTGCCCGCCGTAAACGCCATTTCAATGCTGAACATCAGCACACGCGTAAAAAATCTATCGATTTGGAATATCTGGTGTGGCAAAGGCTGGCCGGTCTGGCACAGCGGCGTAACAGCACGCTTTCTGAAACCATTGTTCAACTGATAGAAGATGCGGAGCGTAAAGAGAAATACGCTAACCAGATGTCTTCTCTTAAACAGGATTTAAAAGCCATTTTGGGTAAGCCAGAGTAGGGCTTTATTAAGAGCGGCAGGCTTCGTTTCCCCTCTTCTGAGTCGCCGGCAACAGCCATAAAAAAACCCCGCCTTAGCGGGGTTTTTTCATCAAAGTGAACTTAGCCCTGTGGCTGAGTTACAACGTCTTTGATGCCTTTAACTTCGATTTCTACGCGACGATCCGGTGCCAGGCAATCGATCAGGGCGTTACGGCCTTTCACGCTGTCACAGGTGTTGCCGGTAACTGGGTTAGTTTCACCCATACCGCGTGCAGAGATCTTGTTAGAAGGGATGCCTTTAGAAACGAGGTAGTCAACTACAGACTGAGCACGCTGCTCGGACAGTTTCTGGTTGTACTGGTCAGAACCGATACGGTCGGTGTAACCCATAACAACAACGGAACCATCTTTAGGATCCAGGGAGCTCAGCTGGGTGTACAGCTGATCCAGAGCCTGCTGACCTTCTGGCTTCAGAGAAGATTTGTTGAAGGTGAACAGCACGTCTGATTTCAGAGTGAAACGCTTGGTTTCAACAACTGGCGCAGGTGCTGGCGCTGGCGCTACTGCTGGAGCAGCTTCGTCCTGACCGAAACGGTAGGAGAGGCCCAGGCTCAACATGGCGTTATCTGGACGAGCACCAACGGTCTGTGCATCACCGATGTTGTTAACCCACTGGTAGTCCAGACGGGTAGCCCAGTTCTGGGTCAGAGCATATTCAACGCCCACTGCTGCCAGTGGAGAAACGCCGGTGTCATGATCGCTTTGACGAACACCGTTGTTGTTCTGCGTTGAATCTGCGCGCCATACCATGCCGCCCAGACGAGTATAGATGTCCAGATCGTCAGCAATTGGGTAGCTCAGTTTAGCAGCCAGCTGAACGCCCTGTGCTTTGAATGCGCCGTTTACGTTGTTGCCTTTGTTAGGCATACGACCCAGCCAGTCATAACCCAGTTCGAAGCCCAGGTACTGGTTAGCCTGGTAGCCACCGAACGCACCAGCACCAAGCTGGCTTTCGTGGGTTGGGCCGTCGTTGTTTGCATAACCGTTACCGTAGTAACCAGTGTCATGGTACTGAGACCAGCCCAGTTTAGCACCGGTATACCAGGTGTCATCTTTAGGAGCGGCCTGCGCTACGGTAGCGAAGCCAGCCAGTGCCACTGCAATTGCGATAGCTGTCTTTTTCATTTTTGCGCCTCGTTATCATCCAAATAGGCAATGAGCTTTAATTAGCTCTTTGATTAATCCTTCGCCGGGTTATGACGCTCGATTATGACTCATCCAAAAAAGGGAGATTATTGAGCACCCTGGCGACGTAAAGTCTACAACGTACCAGCAAACTTACAAGTATGATGTGATGGAGGTCAGCAAAAAAACAGCGTTTCGTACACAAATTTACACATCTACAGACAGGTTATGCCTGAAAAGCAGGGGGTAAAAATGGCGCTAAGCCATTGTCCCGCAGGCGCATAGCATAATCAGAGGGTTATCCGGACATCAGAAGAATTTTCTCATGAGAAAAATCTTATTTTTACTTAATGATACAAAGTAGAGTGAATTTTTAGCCCGCGAAACGGTCTGGAGGAGGCGCTGATGATCCGATCCGGACGCATAATTAATCCCAAAGCTTGTCCCATTTCAGCAGCAGCCTGAAGCCTTTGCCGATCGGCCAGAGAAATATCTTCCGGCAGCCAACCTAATACCACACTGTAATTACCCGTCTGCAAAGCCTTAATCATCGCTTCAACTGTAGTAATAGCACCCGGCTGATGGATCTGCATCACTTTATCCAGCGGCAATCCAGACTGAATCAGCCATTCACGGCTTAATTTCTGCTGCGGCGTCAGCCAGAGCTGCCAGCGCGACTGCATACCCAACTGTTGCAGCAGAGGCAGTAACAACATCTGTGTCATACCAGGCTGATCCTCGCTGTAGATCAGCTCACTGATTAATCCAGTCGCTGAGCCAGGCTGTGCTGATGCACAATCCACGGCCTGACGGCGGCCAGACTTAACAGAAGAAGATTTCAGGGAATGCGTTTGCATAATGGCTTCGCTCTCAGGGGTTACTGTATGAATGTACAGTATATCGGAGGTGTCCAAAGATCAACCTTATTTTTCCTGGAAACGTCTCGCAAAATCTTAACGTGAAGCGTTCCGGCGCTATTTATTCATTGAACTTGTAACGGTGATTGCTTATTTTTTTATTTCCTAAATGGAGGATTTATCAGGGTAATTTACAAGGAAAAGGACGTAATATGCGGGATTCAAAAAGTAAAATTGCCAGCGCTAAGCAGCAGCTCTCAGCATTAGGAGAGATCAGTAGCCGCAGCCAGTTCGGCGGATACAGCTTGTCAGTGCAGAGCGTCGTCTTTGCGCTTGTCAGCGAAGGTGAACTCTATCTGCGGGCTTGTGAGGAGGTCAGACCCTACATTATTGAACACAACATGAAGCGGTTGCTGTTCACTAAACGAGGGATCCCTGTTGAGCTGGAATACTATCGGGTAGAGGAGCCGTTATGGCAAAAGCCCGAAGAGCTGATCGCACTTTCCCAAAAGTGTTTACAGGGGGCTGCTCAGGCAAAGGCCACGCAAAATAAAATCCGCAGGCTTAAAGATCTTCCCAATCTCAGTCTGAAGCTGGAGGTGCAACTCAGACGTGCCGGTATTTGTACCGTAGAAATGCTTAAAGAGCAGGGCGCAAAACGCTGCTGGCTCAAGCTGCATGCCATGAACAGAAATCTGGGGGTAAACATTCTTTTTGCCCTGCATGGGGCCATACAAGGAATGCATTACGAAGCGCTGCCTGTTGCTATTAAGGAAGAGCTGCGCGTCTGGTATAATGAAACAGTGCTCTGCCAGACGCAGAATAAGCCCCGTAAAACCTAATCTGCCAGCACCTGTTTTTTTAAATGAGCAATTTCCGGTAAAAGCGCTATTAACAGGCCGACCTGTTGCAATACCAGCGGTTCTTTCGTTTCCGGGTCGGCTTCAGTTGCCGCTAAACGTTCAGAGAGATTGGCCAGCAATCGTTTCGCCTTGGTTTCATCTGCCAAATCAATATGCAGTACATCGTCGACGTAACAAACCGCATCATCCATTAGCTGTAGCATAGAGGGGCGCGTTATTTTCTCGCGATGTGCTCCCAGGGCGGAGATATAGCTGAGAAATGAGTGGTTCAGACACATCAGACGAAAAGCCGCTTCTTTTACGCTTGCCGAACTATTCTTTTCAGCCGAAATATTAGAAACCACGGAGGCCAGCTCAGCATCGCCATTATGTGCATCACGGCGCGCAACCCGGTAGTCAAGACGATTATCCTTGCCCTGATGATACTGAACCAGAATAGCGTCAAGATAGCGACAGTTAGCATTCAGCGTGCGTTCTGCAACAGAGGAGAGCCGCCGGAAACGCCAGTCAGGCCAGATAAAGGCCACAGCGAGCCAGGCGATGCCGCAGCCCAGCAGCGTATCGATAATACGCGGCAGGGCAACCTCAAAACCCTCACCCAGCAAATTAAAGCAGAACAGCACCAGCAGGGTGATAAACATGGTGGCATGCGCATATTGTGATTGCCTGAACGCAAAAAACAGCACGCCACTGATGACAATTAAAATCAGCTGTCCTTCAACGGAGGGAACCAGCCAGAGCAGGGGGAGGCCAACTATAATGCCTGCCACCGTCCCGGCGATACGCAGTGCCAGACGGCGTTTGGTTGCGTTGTAGTTGGGCTGGCAGACAAACAGGCTGGTTAGCAGGATCCAGTAGCCATGTTCCAGTCCGGTCAGCTGAATAAAGCCATAGCCGGCACAGAGCAGAAGCGACATTCGTACAGCGTGGCGGAACAGAGGAGATTCGGGCGACAGATGTCTGCTGAAGCGTAAGCGGATATCAGACCAGCCGGTCAGCCCCTCGCTGGAAAGCATCTGGTCATGGCTTTCCGTATTGTTTTCCAGTATCTGTTCTGACTCGATGGTCGCCAGCTGCGCGTCGATGGCCTTGAGGTTATTTAACAGATAGTGCATCGCTTTGACTTCGCTGCTGCCTGGTCTGGCGGCAGAAAGTCTCTCCATCGCCGCATTCAAATGGACAAAAGCCCGCTCAAACCGGCTGTTGTGCTGATAGGTTTCACGTAAAAGAATGCAGTTTGCCAGCTGCTGACACGCCTGTGCCTGCAGCGTGAGCAGTCGCTGGAAGCGAAAAAGGATATCACTGTAACGATACTCCTGACGCAGCGCATGGTACTGCACGTGGGATGAACTGGCACGCTCGTGAATATCCTGGGCAACAAAGTAGTAGTGCAGCGTCCGCCGAGTGCTTCGCTGCCCGCGGTCGCCTCTTAATCGGGACTGTATAGAGATTTTAGTCTGATTAAGTGTCGCCACCAGCTTACTGTTAGCCATGGCGACCTCTATCAGCGAGGCGTTGTCATTTTCTTCTGTATCGGGATCGAACAGCCCCGCTTTGGCCTCAAGATAGAGGGCCAGCCCCTCAAAGCTTCGCGCAATGTTCTCCTGTAAAGGGCGTACGGGGAAAATCAGATGGCCGGTCAGGGTAAGCAGGTTATACCAGATGGCGCCGGTCAGCAGGAGTGAGGGTTGCAGATACCATTGCGGGAACAAGCCCAGCCCTAAAAGCGTATAGATGGCGATCAGCAGTGCGCCGAAGGCGATAGTGGCATAACGCTGCCCCAGCGCCCCTAATAAAATAAAGCCCCAGGTCGAAACGGCCAGGCCCGCGATGAAAAACCAGGGATAAGGGGAGAGCAATTCAACAGAGACTGAAGCGATACAGAAGCAGACCAGGGTTATCAATAAATTGCGTAATCTGCCGCTGAGGCGATCGTCAAGGTCAGCCAGCGCAGCCGCCACTACCCCTAAAGTCAGGGGAATGGTCCAGGTAATTTGCCCCAGCCACCAGGGCACGCCTGCGGTACCCAACAGCGCAATAAAGATGCGCAGGTTGTAGAGCAGGGCGCTGTTATAAGCGTAGCGCCGCAGGCCAGAACTTAACGATAAAATCAACTCAGTTATACCGGCTGCGGGCGTTAGCTTCGCGTGCGGCTTTCGCCACTTCAACGCTCACTACGCGGCGACCCACGGGCCAGAGTGCAATCGCGGCGATTTTGAAATTGGCGATGCCGACAGGGATACCAATAATCGTTATGCATTGCGCAATGCCGGTCATGATATGCATCACGCACAGCCACCAGCCAAAGAAGATGACCCAGATAATATTCAGCACTGTCCCACCTGAATTCATCAGCACGCTTTTTTTGCCCGGCTCCAGCTCATCCACATGCACCGCTTCATTGCCATATGGGAGCAAAGAGAGTTTTGTGATCTCCCAGCAGGAGCGGGTTAACGGCAGAGTGAAGATAAAGATGATGCTGACCACAGTGGCAAAGAGCCAGGAGAGGGTGGTTAAAAATCCACCTAAAACAAAATTCAGAATGTTTAAAACGGTACGCATAGGTTTGCTTCCCTTACGGTGCGCGGAACTCAATAATACAATGCGTTGATTGTAGCGCGTTTTAAGTCTGGAGCGGTACACTCCAGCCCGGTAAACTACCGCAGTAAAGACAACCGCAGCCTGAGGCAGGACATGGAACTGAAAGCAACGTCGTTGGGTAAGCATCTGGCGCAACATCCCTATAACCGGGTGCGGCTGCTGACGGCAGGCGTCGAGGTGAGTGGTGAAAAGCATGAATATCTCATCCCGTTTAATCAGCTCTTAGCGATCAGGTGCAAACGTGGCATGGTCTGGGGCGAGCTGGAGTTTGCCCTGCCTGAGGAAAAAGTGGTGCGGCTGCATGGTACCGAATGGCAGGAAACGCAGCGTTTTTATCACTACCTGAATCAGGCCTGGCAGCAGTGGAGCGAGGAGATGAGCCAAATCGCTGCCGGGGTGCTGGAGCAGCAGGTTATCAGGTTAAAAGAGAGTGAAGGTGAGGACAGATGGCTTAAACGGCGCGACATGGCTGGATGGCGTAGCGAGATCCTGGAAGCGTTCTCCGCTTTGCCTCTGCCCGTCGAACGGCTGGATGATTTTGAAAACTGTCGTGAGGCTTACCGCTACTGTTTATCCTGGCTGGAGAGCAGTGAGGCTCAGCGGCAGAAACGCAACAGAGAGTGGTCAGAGAAGATGGTGGCCCAGTATGCTGACTTCTTCAATACGGTTGAAACTTCCCCGTTAAACCGCTCTCAGGCCACAGCCGTGGTCAATGGTGAAGAGGCTGTACTGGTGCTCGCGGGTGCCGGAAGTGGTAAAACCTCGGTGCTGGTGGCACGTGCAGGCTGGTTACTGCTGCGTAAGCAGGCGGCGCCTGAGCAGATCCTGCTGCTGGCATTCGGCCGTCAGGCGGCAGAAGAGATGAACGAGCGCATTGAGCAGCGGCTCAACAGTGAGGGGATCCAGGCCCGTACCTTCCATTCACTGGCTTTACACATCATTCAGCAGGGCAGCAACAAAGCGCCTTCAGTCAGTAAACTGGAAACGGATACCTCACTGCGGCATAAGCTGTTAATCGAGACCTGGCGTCAGCAATGCAGTGAGAAGAAAGCCCAGGCTAATGGCTGGCGCCAGTGGCTGAAGGAGGAGCTGGAGTGGGAGCTGGACGAAGGGGATTTCTGGCAAGAGGAGCGTCTCGCTAAACGTCTCGCCAGTCGCCTTGAACGCTGGCTGGGGCTGATGCGTATGCACGGCGGCGCGCAGGCCGCCATGATTGAGTCTGCACCAGAAGAGGTGCGCGATCTCTTTGCAAAACGGGTTAAATTAATGGCCCCGCTGTTAAAAGCCTGGAAAAATGCGCTTAAAGAAGAAGGCGCGGTAGATTTCTCTGGGCTGATTCATCAGGCGGTTAATATTCTGGATAAAGGGCGGTTTATCAGTCCGTGGAAACACATTTTAGTGGATGAGTTTCAGGACATCTCTCCACAACGGGCGCTGCTGCTGACCGCGCTGAGAAGGCAAAATAAACAAACTTCACTGTTTGCGGTGGGGGATGACTGGCAGGCAATTTATCGCTTCAGCGGGGCAGAGATGACGTTGACCACGGCCTTTCACCACCATTTTGGCGAAGGGGATCGCTGCGTACTCGACACCACCTATCGCTTCAACGATCGCATTGGTGAGATTGCTAACACCTTTGTGCAGAGCAACCCTCATCAGCTTAAAAAGCCGCTCAACAGCCTGAGCAAAGGCAATAAAAAGTCGATCTCGCTGCTTCCTGAAGCGCAGCTGGAGGCGCTGCTGAATAAAATCAGCGGCTACGCTACAGCCGATGAGCGGGTGCTGTTACTGGCGCGGTATCACTATTTGCGCCCGGCGCTGCTGGAAAAAGCCAAAACGCGCTGGCCTAAACTCAGGCTGGATTTCTCGACTATTCATGCCAGCAAAGGGCAGCAGGCAGATTACGTGGTGCTGCTGGGGCTTCAGGCAGGGAAGGAGGGGTTTCCTGCGGCGGCAAGGGAATCGGTAATGGAGCAGGCCTTGTTGCCTCAGCCGGAAGCGTTCCCCGATGCCGAAGAGCGCAGGTTAGCCTATGTCGCCATGACTCGCGCCAGAGAGCAGGTCTGGCTGCTCTTTGATAAAGAGAATCCGTCAGGATTTGTTGAGGAGATTAAGCGACTGGGTGTCCCGGTTCTGCGAAAGCCATAAAAAGAGCGTGCGGATGCACGCTTATTGCCGCCTTTTCTGCAACAGACGCACGCTTATTTCAGTCTTTCCTGCAGGTAGCGCTGATAGTCGGGAATAATAATATCGACAGGCTCAGCGAACAGCGGGGAGTGGATAATGAAATCGGCCGTTGCTCGGTTGGTGGCTACAGGAATATTCCACACGGTAGCCAGCCGGAGCAGCGCTTTGACGTCGGGATCGTGCGGAACCGCGTTTAACGGATCCCAGAAAAAGAAGAGCACATCGATTTTGCCTTCTGATATCAGTGCACCCACCTGCTGGTCGCCGCCCATGGGGCCACTCAACATAGCGGTCACAGGCAGGCCAGTCGCGCGCTGAATCAGGTTGCCGGTCGTGCCGGTTGCGTAAAGCGTATGCGCCTGCAGCACATTTTTATGGGTATCGACCCACTGCATCAGCGAGGTTTTGCAATGGTCATGCGCCACCAGCGCAATATGTTTTTTTTCCTGAATCCTGCGAGTTGTTTGATCCATGCCTGCCTCCTGATTTCACCACAAACCAATAGGGAACTGCCCGATAAAGCCAGTCGAGTTTAGGCTGAAAAGGGAGAGGACATCAACTGGTACGCAACGCGCGCATTAACATGACAAAGCGTTGACGGGTGGCGGAGTCAACCTGTTGATACCAGAGTTGCAGGATGCGGCCACCCGGAAGGTTGCCACTGGCGTAATCCTGTCCGTCAGTCCCGGAGGATGTGCCAGAGGTGTGCGGCTGCGCAAAGCGGGGAACGGAAGCGACGTTGCCTTTCAGGTTGTAAATCACCATCACCTGTTCGTAATTGGTCCCGGCATGGGTCAGCAGACGATCCTGTTGACTCTCAATGACCGCACCATGCTCATTTAAAAGCTGAAATTCAGGATGCTTTTCGAACGCTTTTCCCTGCGCAACCGTCGTTAACGGGGGAAGGGTGATGGTAATAGCACTGGCCTGGGTGGTAAATGTGACTATAAGTGGAGAGGAGCTCCACGATGTGCTCTTCTGCGCGTCTCTATTCAGGCTTTTTTCGACGCGAAACAGCAGCTGATGCTGTCCCTGCTCAAGTTCGAGCCCCTCAGCACCTTTCAGTAACGAACCGGAAATTTTGCGGCCGTCCAGCACCAGCAGGTCAATATCGGAGGCAAGCTTCAGCGTGGTTGCATGGGCAGATGCCGCAACCAGCAGAGCCATAACGCCTGCAATGACCAAACGCAGCTTCATTCTTTCTCCAGAGGGGCAGGGACGCGATAACATCGAGTGTATCAAAGTCTTTCAGTATTGCAGAATATTAACATTTTAACATATTTATTCGTGCTGTATCTCAAGGATTTGTCATCTTCAGGAGAATTAATCTGGCGTTGCCCGAAATCGGCATACACTGGATTATCCGTCCTGAAAGGAGAAGTGTATGCACGACCAGACAATTGCTGATGTTCTTAACTCCACCCGCCATATTGCTTTGGTAGGCGCCAGCGAAAAACCTGGCAGAGCCAGCCATGCGGTGATGGCCTATCTATTGGCGCAGGGATACAAAGTCACGCCAGTTAGCCCAAAACTGGCCGGGCAGACTCTGCTGGGACAGCAGGTCTACGCGAAGCTGGAAGATATCCCTGAACCCATCGATATGGTTGACGTCTTCCGTAACTCGGAAGCAGCCTGGGGCGTGGCGCAGGAGGCGATAGCCGTAGGTGCAAAGTCACTCTGGCTTCAGATTGGCGTCATTAATGAGCAGGCGGCGGTACTGGCGAGAGAGGCTGGTTTGCAGGTGGTAATGGACCGTTGTCCAAAAATAGAGATACCGCGTCTGGGGCTGGACAAACGGTAAAGAAATCCCGGTTACTGAAAAACAGGTAAAAAAAACCCCGCATGGCGGGGATTTTATGATTAATTTCTCAGACGCGGTGCCTGAAGCTGTTCACGGATTGAAGCAGCCAGTTCGTCCATCGACGGTTGCTCGGGGTGATCGCCGGGCAATTCCCAGGATAACTGTGCTTCTGCCAGATAAGTATGAACAGTTTCACCCGCCTCATTTTCCATCACAACATGATACCAGGGCGCATCCCGCAGCGACTCGCTGCCGGCTACGTCGTCAATCTCCGGATCGTCTAAAGAGTATTCCGGGTCGACATCTACTATCACACCAAGGAAACCGTGCAGCTTATGCCGCACCTGCTGACCGAGTCCAAATTTGCTGGCTATTATCATCGTGACCTCCTGATAAACATTGCTCTGCTACCAAAATGGGGGCAGGAACGGCGTTTTCAAGTCACAGCACGCGGCAGGCAAACCCTTTAAGGTACATCCCTTCCGGGTAGCTGGCGATCACTGGATGATCCCCTGCCTGCCGGAACTGCTCTATAAATTGTACATCACGCTGTGCATCCAGTGCGGCATCGGCGATGATTTTCTGAAATAAATCAGTTGGCATCAGGCCAGAGCAGGAGAAAGTCAGCAGCATGCCGTTCGGGTTAAGCAGCTGCATCGCCAGCATATTGATATCTTTATAACCCCGGCAGGCACCGGCCAGCTGGTTTTTATTTTCCACAAATTTCGGCGGATCCATCACGATCAGATCGAATTTCTCTCCGCTGTCGCGGTAACGACGAAGCAGCTTAAACACGTCATCGCGCAAAAATTCTGCTTTAGACAAATCCAGCCCGTTCAGCTCTACGTTCTGGCGGGCAACATCCAGTGCGCCCTGAGAAGTGTCCACGCTGATAACCTGCTTGCAACCACCCATCAGGGCGGATACCGCAAAGCCGCCTGTGTATGAGAAGCAGTTCAGTACGCGGCGATCTTTGGCGTAACGGCGGGTTGCCAGGCGACTGTCGCGCTGGTCCAGATAGTAGCCAGTTTTGTGACCGGTCTGGATATCAACCAGCAGCTTCATGCCATGTTCGGCAATCGGCAGCAGCTCGGGCGGCGTTTCACCCAGTACTACGCCCTGTACCAGCTCAAGGCCCTCTTTCTTACGAACGGCCACATCGGAGCGATCGTAAATAGCGCACTCCGGATAACAGTGCTGCAGGGCAGCGATCAATGCAGCGCGCTGATATTCTGCCCCTGCTGACAGCAGCTGAAGAACCAGATAATTGTCGAAGCGGTCGATGGTGATCCCCGGTAAGCCATCGGACTCACCGGCAATCAGACGGTAGCTGTCAAGACCGTCGCGCTCAGCGAGCCAGTCACGCAGCGGCTGTGCCGCCTGCAGGCGCCGGATAAAGAAGTCGATATCAATCGACTCATCCTGTTCCCAGCTCCAGACACGGGCACGGATCTGCGATTCAGGTGACCAGGCAGCGCGCGCCAGCCAGCCTCCATGGCTGTCACAAACATCAATAGTTTCACCCGAATCGGCCTTTCCTTCCAGGCGGGCAACCGCGCCAGAGAAGACCCAGGGATGACGACGGAGTAAGGACTTTTCACGTCCTTTGGCAAGAATCAAACGAGCAGTCATATTTGCTATGCTTAAAGTCAGAAAAACAGACGTTATTGTCCGGTGCAAGCCGGGAAAATGCAATCTGCGTCATCAATGGAGAGGAAATATGACTACTGTCTGCGTAAGAGCCTGGGTGCACGGCACGGTTCAGGGCGTTGGATTTCGCTACAGCACTCAGCGTCAGGCCAAAGAGCTGGGGGTAAAAGGTTACGCCAGAAATCTGGACGATGGCAGCGTGGAAGTGCTGGCCTGTGGCGAGGAAAAAGAGGTACAGGCACTGATTAGCTGGTTGAAAGCGGGCGGCCCCCGAAGCGCAAACGTTGAAAAAGTGCTTCAAGAGCCACATCAGCCGCGGCAAATGCCGGACAGCTTTACCACTGCCTGAACCGGGAAGACTCTGTCCTGAAACAGCTGCAGCATACTTATCAGGTCGGTGTTGAAAACTTTCAGAGGCATTTCGCAGGCTTAGGCAGACCCGCAATTTTAGTAGCCTGTTTGGCCGGGCCTTTGGGGAAAAGACGGAACAGGTAACGACTGTTGCCTTTTTCCTCGCCATATTTTTGTGCCATGGCTTTAACCAGCATCCTCACTGCCGGAGAAGTATTGAATTCCAGATAGAACGCGCGAACAAAACGCACCACCTCCCAGTGAGCTTCTGTCAGCTCAATGGCCTCTTCTTCGGCCAGTTGGGGTGCCATCTCTTCACACCAGTCCGCAGTGGATTTCAGATAACCCTGCGCATCACGTTCGATTTCTTTACCCTGAAATAACACTTTGTTGCCTCTGTCGTTTTACCAAGCGTCCCAGTTTAGCAAACGGGTTTGTTGGCTGGATAGTCCCGGATGCAGGAATGATAAAGAGGTGCCTGCAAGTGACAAAAAAAGCCCCGCAGAGGCGGGGCTTTTTTAGCGTATAAAACAGAGCTTAGTTGCTGCGAGACATTCCCAGAATGCTGAGCAGGCTGACAAAGATGTTGTAGATCGAAACATACAGGCTGACCGTGGCGCGAATGTAATTGGTTTCGCCGCCATGAATAATGTTACTGGTTTCCCACAGAATGGCCCCTGAGGAGAACAGAATAAACATTACGCTGATCGCCATATGCAGCGCCGGAATATTGAGGAACAGGTTGGCTACTACGGCAACCAGCAGCACCACAAAACCTGCCATCATCATTCCGCCCAGGAACGACATATCCTTGCGGGTGGTCAGTACGTAGGCTGAACAGCTAAAGAACACCAGCGCCGTGCCGCCCAATGCCAGACCAATGACATCTCCCATGCCCGCTGAGAGCAACGAGTTGAGCATCGGCCCCAGACAGTAACCGAGGAAACCGGTAAAGGCGAAGGCCGCCAGGATACCGGTCGGGCTGTCAGCCAGGCGGTAGGTCAGAAACATCAGCCCATAAAAACCAGCCAGCATCAGAATAAAACCGGGCGCGGGCAGGGCGAAGACGGTACTCAGGGTTGCTGTTACGGCGGAGAAGGCCAGCGTCAGTCCCAGCAGGAAATAGGTATTGCGCAGCACCTTGTGAGTGGTAATTAACGAACTGCTGTGGGTACTTGAAACAATGCGATCCATAATAATACCTCTCAGGGTCACCAATTTACCTGTGAGAATAGGGAGCGCAGCGAAGCGGGGAAAGACGTTTTACCCTTCTTTACGCGGCCTGCCGCTGTTTCTGTGAGCGGGGTGGCGATAATAACAGCAAAAAAAACGTATTCGCTGCTTTTTCAGGCATCCGATCCAAAACTGACTTTACATCGCCAAAGAGGATGTTTATAGTTCGCCTCATTGTGGAGGGGTGGCCGAGTGGCTGAAGGCACCGGTCTTGAAAACCGGCGACGGGAAACCGTTCCAGAGTTCGAATCTCTGCCTCTCCACCATCTAATTCGACGGGTCAGCGTAAGCTGGCCCGTTTTGCTATGCGCAGCAAAAATGGGCCGACTGCTGAAAAGAGCAGGGATGACCGTCCGCCTGGATAAAAGTGCATCGATTCAACAAAATAGCTAAAAATAGTCTTGGCAAACTAAACGCTATCCCCTATACTGCGCGCCATCAGTTGTTCAGGAGGTATCAGCTACTTCCCGGTAACAGCAACTGGTAACAGCGTGGAGGGGTGGCCGAGTGGCTGAAGGCACCGGTCTTGAAAACCGGCGACGGGAAACCGTTCCAGAGTTCGAATCTCTGCCTCTCCACCATCAAATTTGACGGGTCAGCGTAAGCTGGCCCGTTTTGCTTTGTCTCTTTCCTGCCTGCTATTTCTCTCTGCGCCCCTTCCAGGTAAAGCATTCCGAAAAAACATATCGTTTCTTTTCAATCTCCTGATGCGACTAAACGGCAAAGGCGATACTCTGCTATATTCTCAGCACCAATGCCCACGCCTGGCCTCTTTTTCAGGCGCCGTTGCGAACGCCGTTGCGAGCCTTTTTCCCAACCGCATCGCCATTATACGGCCGGGTGCTTTACCCTTGAATCAATGGAAAAACACATGATTAAAAAGTTCAGTCTTTGCGCGTTAGCAGTCTGCTCGGCAGTGGCCGGGACCTCAGCCTATGCTGCTGACGACGATTACCAGCTTGAGCAAGTGTTAATGATGAGCCGCCACAATCTGCGCGCGCCGCTGGCCGACAATGGCAGCGTTCTGGCGCAGTCCAGCAAAAAGGCCTGGCCAAAATGGGACGTACCGGGTGGGCAGTTAACAACTAAAGGTGGCGTGCTGGAAGTCTATATGGGCCGCTATACCCGTGAATGGCTGGCTCAGCAGGGGCTGCTCAAAGAGGATGTTTGCCCGACTACTGACGAAGTTTACGCTTATGCCAACAGCCTGCAACGCACGGTTGCTACCGCTCAGTTCTTTATTACCGGTGCCTTCCCGGGCTGTGATATTCCTGTCTCGCATCAGGATGAGATGGGCACGATGGATCCGGTGTTCAATCCGGTTATTACCGATGGTAGCGAAGCCTTCAATAAGCAGGCGTTGACGGCAATGAACGGCGCAGGCGAGAAGCTGGCTCTGAAACCCGCCTTCCAGCGTCTTGAAAAAATCATCGATTACAAAAATGCACCCGCCTGTGAGGGCAAAAAACAGTGCGATCTCTCCAGCGACAATCAAAACAAATTCAGCGCTGAAAATGGCAAAGAGCCCAACGTCTCTGGCCCGCTGAAGGTAGGTAACTCGCTGGTTGATGCGTTCACTCTGCAATATTATGAAGGTATGCCGCTGGATCAGGTTGCCTGGGGGCAGATCAAAACGCCTGAGCAGTGGAAAGAGCTTTCTGCCATTAAAAATGGTTATCAGGATACGCTGTTCACCTCGCCAGAAGTGGCGCGTGATGTGGCCGCTCCGCTGGTTGACTACATTCGCAGCATGCTGGTGGATGAAGATAAAGCCAGCGCACCGAAAGTGACCCTGATGGTTGGCCATGATTCCAACATCGCTTCACTGCTGACAGCGTTAGATTTCAAGCCTTACACTTTGCCAGAACAGAATGAGCGCACGCCTATTGGCGGAATGATTCAGTTCCAGCGCTGGCATGACAAGAAAAACGATCGTGAGCTGGTAAAAGTCGAATACGTTTATCAGAGTACCGAACAGTTACGTAACGCCACGCCACTTTCGCTGGATACCCCACCTGAGCGCGTCACCCTGCAGATGAACGGCTGCCCAACGGATGCCAACGGTTTCTGCCCGTGGGATCAGTTTACCCAGGTACTCAATAAAGCGATTCAGGGGACGCCGATGGCAGTAAATGCTCCTCAGCCAGCTGCTGCGCCTGCACCGGCACAAGCCAGCGAACCGGCGGCCGATAAAGTAGCGGCGGCAAAAGTTGCTGCTGACAAAGCGGCTGCGGATAAAGCGGCACAGGCTAAAGCCTCGGCAGAAAAAGCCGCTGCAGATAAAGCAGCAGCGGAGCAGGCTGCAAAAACCAAAGCGGAAGCAGACAAAGCTGCTGCTGCCCAGCCTGCCAAAGAGAAAGCTGGCTCAGATAAAGCCGCTGCTGATAACGCAGCAGGCGAAAAAGCGGCTGACACGAAGACAACCCCGGCTGCAGAGCCAAAGAGCGAGGCTGCTCCGGCAGCGGCTGACGCGGAGAAAGCTGACAGCAGCAAGAATGCTGCTACGGCTGAATCAAAATAATCCTGAAGCGCTTATAGTCAGTAAAAACCGCTCCCTCAGGGAGCGGTTTTTTTTCCGATAACACAGGTTGAGCTGCCCTGCCATTACGCGCTTTTTCTCCAGGTCCATATACAGTTAATCCCTTCTCAACTCCTGTGTGGCATTACCGCCTCCCTTTTCCCTTCACTATATAGCCAGATTAATCCTAATAATTTTTCAAAAAAAGATAACGCAAATTTATCTGTTGCAGCTTGCATCGCAATCATAGCGTGGATTACACCCACTATTTTCATGCAATCTGCAAAGGTTACAAATTCAAGTGATTGATTTTATTTATCTTTATATTTTATCAATCAAGGTAATAGTTTCCCTTTGAAATCTTAACTGATATAAATCAAAGGCTTGAACCATCCATTGTGTCAGTTAATTGACATTAATATGTATATCGATGCGTTAAAAGGTAATAAAAAGTAAATATTTGCTACCTATATTTGGCCCTCCGATTTTATGGGAGGCGTCATGCGCAACTGGAACGAACCTAAAAAAAGAAAGGCCCACATCGAACTGATCCCCATGATCGATGTGATGATGTTTCTTCTGGTCTTTTTTGTGCTGATCAGTCTGAACGTTATTCCTTCTCAGGGGCTGAAAACTCAGCTTCCTTCTGCCCGCAGCACGCAGGAACTCAAACCGCAGCAGAAAGCCATTCTGACGCTCGGCGCAGATAACGTGCTGCAGCTTGATGGCAAAGATCTGCCGTTAGCCTCGCTGGTGGAGACGCTGAAACAGCAGCAGAAAGGCGATGAAAAAACGACTCTGATCGTCAGCAGCGACAAGAGCGTGCCGGTTGAACGGTTGGTGGAGGTTATGGATACCCTGCGACTGGGCGGTTTTTACTCCATCTCTATTGCCACCCGGAAGCGCTGATATGTTCTGGCTTTATCGCATCCGCCATCTGCTCAGCTGGCTTCCGGGCTTAATCGTCCTGCTGGCGATCTACCAGGCAAGCCAGCAGGCACCGCTGAAAATTCAGCCTCATTATGATGAAACCACCATGGAACTGGCACTGGCTGAACCAGCGCCGGAGGCCGTAGCTGAACCACCCCCGCCGGTTGAACCACCCCAGCCGGAACCTCTTCCAGAACCTGAACCTGCGCCGCCAGAGGAGCCGCCCGTCCCGGTTGACGCGCCACCGCCACCGCCGCCTCCGGTTCGCAAGCCGGAGCCGCGTAAGCCTGAAGTAAAAAAACGAGAAACGGTAAAGCAGGCTGCGCCGGTGCAAAAGACCGCGCAGGTGAAAAAGGTCACTCCCGCTTCACCAGTTGCAACGCGTCCTGAACAACCCACTACGCCTGCCGCGCCCAAACCCCCCGTCAATAATGGCGCGCAGGAAAAAGGTTATGAAAGTGCGCTTCGGGGCGTGCTGGAACAGAGCAAACGCTATCCCACCGGCCGTCAGGCTGCGCTGGAGCGTCCGAAAGGAGAGGTAGAAGTCTGGCTGGAAGTTGATCGCAGCGGGCGGGTGCTGGCCTCAGGCATCAGTAAACGCGCATCCAACATGCTGTTGAACCGTGCAGCCTTGACATCATTGCAGTCGATGAAGCAGGTCAGGCCGTTCCCGGCAGAGGCCTATTCAGGACAAAACAGTAAAAGATTCAGCGCCACGTTCAACTATTCGGCGCCTTAAAACAACCACAACATTGCCAAAGGATGACAAATGATGAAGCGTTTTTCGATCTCAGCGGTGGCGCTGGCGGTTCTGACCGCGCTGTCGACGCAGGCGGCTGATACCACCACAACCGACGTAGGCAGCATCAACGTTGAAGGGCAATCGCTGGGCGGCGGAATGATGGTGCAGGAGGATAGCGCCAAAGCGCGCTCAACCGTAACCAAAGAGGCTATCGATAAGCTGGGGGGCGCGACCAACTCCATTGACCGCCTGAAGTACACCCCGGGTATTAACGTGAACAGTAATGATTCCGTCGGTCTGAGCGGGTTTGATTACACCATGCGCGGCATGAATTCCGACCAGATAGGACTGTCGATTGACGGTATCCCGATCAATGACTCCGGTAACTACGCCAGCTATCCAAACCTGCTGGGCGATATCGAAAATATTGATGGCATGTTTGTGACTCAGGGATCATCAGAGATGGATGGCCCCCATATCGGTTCAAGCGGCGGCAATATAGCGATGACCACCCGTCGCCCGTCCAAAGAGTTTGGCGCTTTTGTTAAGCAAACGATGGGCAGCAACAGCCTGAGTAAAACGTTCGCCCGCGTGGAAACTGGCGAGCATGACGGCTTCAGCGCCTGGCTCTCCTATTCCCATACCGAGGCGGACAAGTGGAAAGGTCAGGGCGGCCAGCGGGCAGATAAGCTGGAGTTTAATACGCTGTATGAAGATGAAGGCGGCAACAGCAGCAACCTGATTGTGAAATTCAACCGTCAGGATTTGGTTAACTACAACACCGCCAGCCGCGATCAGTTCAACAGCGACCACCGTTATGACTATCGCCACGGCATCACCTATAACGCTGATGGCAGCGTGGCGAACGATTATAAAATTAACCGTAATCCGTTTGAAAACATGACTGTTTCCTTTACGCAGAAGCTGCAGCTGCGTGACGATTTAGCGCTGACTATCCAGCCCTATTATTATTACGGCAATGGCGGAAGCTTTAACGGCCAGACCGCCAGCACCCTTTCTGCCACCAGCGACAGGGCAGGGATGTACGATCTCAGCGAGCTGGAGAGCAACACTTATTACCGACCGTCATGGACGCAAACCTGGCGGCCGGGTATTACCACCAAGCTGCGCTGGGATATTAACGACCAGCACAGCCTGGACATTGGCTACTGGTACGAGCGTGCTCGCCAGCGTCAAACCCAGCCTTACATCGGTATCAAAAGCGACGGTAATCCAGCGGAGCTGTGGGGTGAGCCGGGTGGCTCGGATCAGGTCAAAGATGCCAATGGCAACACGGTGCAGGGACGTAATCAGAACACCACCACGCCAGCACACCGCATCTGGGCGCAGGATACGTGGTTCTTCTCGCCGGAGTGGACCTTCAGCGGCGGCCTGGCCTATGAATATGTGCAGCGTATTGGGGAGAACCACGGCAGTCTGAGCGCTGAACCGGCCAGAACCGAGGCCAAATACCACGAATTTCTGCCCAGCTTTAACGCCAGCTGGAAATTCGTGCCGGAGCAGCAGCTGTTTTATAACCTGACGCGCAATATGCGCACGCCAATGAACTATGTGCTCTATAACACCGGCGATTCGATTAACACCAAGCCTGAGCTGAGCTGGAATCATGAGCTGGGCTGGCGCTTGCAGAATGAAGAGATGCTGGTCAGCGCCACGCTGTTCTATCTGACGTTTGAAAACCGCCAGTTCTCCACCAAAAATGCCGATAACGACGACATCCTGATCAACGTAGGTGACGTGGTCAATAAAGGGCTGGAGCTGGAGTGGGGCGGCAAGCTGCCTTATAACTTCAACTATCACACCGCCTACACCTATACGGATTCTGAGCAGAAGGATGACATCAGTGCCAAAGGCGGCACGCTCTCTACCAGCGGTAAGCAGTTGGCAAACATCCCCAAAAATATGTTCAACGCCACGCTGGGCTATGACGACGGCCTCTTCTACGGCAATGTCACTGGCCGCTACACGGGCGCGTTTTACGGTGATTTAACCAATGACCAGAAAATCGGCGGCCGTACGGTTTATGACCTGGGTGCCGGGGTCTATCTGCCGATTGACAAGAAAATTGTCAAAAGTGCCACGCTGCGTTTTGGCATCAACAACCTGTTTGACAAAGAGTACCTGAGTTCCGCCCGCACGGTAGCCAGCAACTCCGTGGCGCAGAATGGCCTTAGTGGCGATACGCCTTACTACAACATTGGTGAGGAGCGGACTTTCTACGCCTCGCTGGAAACCACTTTCTGACAGTAAAGACGGGATAAAGATGAACGCGACCCTGATGCACGATATTATTTTTTGGGTGATGTATGCCGCGCTGGTCATCGCGGTAGTGATCATGATCGAACGCACGCTTTACTATGGCTGGACGCACCGGCATGCGCGTCAGCTGCAGCAGGCTCTGGGTGATAACATCACCCAGATTAACCAGCTCCCTGACAATCTTCGTTCCCGCCCTTCGCTGGCGTTGCGAATGATTACGCCGGTAATGGATCAGGCGACAGCACGAGATCGTGAAGCGCTAAGCGATCTCACCGAGCAGCAGTACCTGAACTGCAAGCCCTCGCTTAACCGGGGGATCTGGCTGCTGGAAACCATCGTTACCGCCGCGCCGTTGCTGGGCCTGTTAGGAACGGTGATGGGGATTATTGATACATTTAAAGCGCTGGCGGCGTCAGGTGTCTCCGACCCAGGCCAGGTTTCAGCCGGAATGGGCACGGCGTTGAACGCCACGGCGCTGGGGATCGCCATTGCGCTGCTCTGCCTGTTGGGCAACAATTTCCTGCAAAGCCGCATGGAAGCCATTCAGGAGCAGTTTAAGGTCCTGTTGATCCGTGCAACTCTTGGCGCACATGTTGGTTCAGGGCACGCGCGGATGGCAGAGGTAGAGAAGAACCGTTATGCCTGAATACTCTGTTAAAAACATGGCGTGGCTCAGGTCACGCCGTTGGCCTGCGGGAATAGCACTTATGGTTTGTCTGGGAAATAGTGTCCATGCCGCTGCGCCTTTATGGGAACTGGTGTTCAATGCGCCGGCAGAGACTTCGCTCGGCGCAAGCGACCTTCGCCCCGCTGAGGCGGTGTGGCAGTCGCTGTTTGATCATGCCAGAGAGCAGATTGATATTGCCGCCTTTTATGTTTCCGGTAATAACGGCTCCCGGCTTAATCAGACGCTGGATCATTTGCGTAAGGCGGGCGAAAGGGGCGTGAAGATCCGCGTTCTGATGGAGGAGAAAGGGATCGGAATGTCCACACCGGAAACGCTGGCCATGCTGAAAGCGATCCCCAATCTGACCTTTCGCCTGATGCCTTTTGGCCAGCTTACGGGCGGTATTCAACACGCTAAATACCTGCTGGTGGATCGAAAACAGGCCTGGGTAGGCAGTCAGAATATGGACTGGCGCTCGTTGGAGCATATCCATGAAACAGGGCTGCTCATCTCCCAGACCAAAGTCGTGGAGCAGGCGCAGAGCCTCTTTGACCATGACTGGCAGCTTCAGAGCAGGCTCGCCGCTGGTGAGGCAGTTAAAGCCGATAACTTCGTCTCTCCGCCATTCACCGACCGGCCTGGCATCCAGCTGGTAGCCAGCCCACGGGCATGGAATCCTTCAGGGATAGTGGACTCTGAGCTGGCGCTGACATCCCTGCTGGGTGCTGCAAAACGTCAGGTAAATATTATGGTGATGGATTACACGCCGCTGGCTTATGGGCAGGGGCCGGTGCGTCAGTATTACCCGGTGATCGATAACGCGGTACGCACTGCCGCCGCGCACGGCGCGCAGGTCAACCTGATGGTTGCTGACTGGAACCTGCATCCGCCAGCGCTTAGCTACCTGAAAAGCCTGGCGCTCCTGCCCAATATCAGCGTCCGCTATGTGCATATCCCTGAAGCCAGCAGCGGTCCGATTCCCTACGCGCGCGTACTGCACAGTAAGGTCATGACGCTGGATGGCACCCACAGCTGGGTGGGAACCAGTAACTGGAGCGGGGGTTATCTGGATAATTCGCGGAATCTGGAAGTGGTGGTTAACGACATCTCTCTTACCGGGCGACTGGATAACCTGTTTAACCAGCAGTGGCAAAGCGATTATGCTCATGAGCTGAACCCGGAGACCCAGCCTCTGGGAAGCGGCCCTTAATCGGGGCATAAAAAAAGCGGAGCAGGGTGCTCCGCTTTTTTGTTTACTGGATGTTAACCGGCGCTGACAACCACCAGCTTCTGATTAACAAACTCTTTGATACCCAAATCAGAAAGCTCGCGACCGTAGCCGGAACGCTTCACGCCGCCAAACGGCAGTTCAGCCGCGGTATCGCTGGCAGAGTTGATATAAACCATGCCGGTTTCAATGCGCGAAGCGAGTTTTTTACCGCGCTCGATATTTTGCGTAAACACCGCACCGCCCAGACCATAGTGCGAGTCGTTGGCAAGTTTCACCACTTCCTCATCATCTTTAACCACATAGACCTGCGCAACCGGGCCGAAGAACTCTTCAAAATAAGCCGGATTATCGCGGGTGATGCCGGTAAGGATCGTTGGCTCAAAGAAGCAGCCTTCGCCTTCGATGACTTTTCCACCTAGATGCAGCTTCGCACCTTTCGTCACAGCCTGCTCAACCTGCTTCACCAGCGTATCGCGGGCAGAGGAAGAGGAGAGTGGGCCCAGTGTGGTGGTCTCATCTAACGGATCGCCAGTTTTGATTTCGCGGAACGCCTGGCTGAATTTCTCCAGGAAAGCATCAGCTACTTTTTCATGCACAATAAAGCGTTTGGCAGCGGTACAAACCTGTCCGCAGTTGCTGAGACGGGCCGCTGCGCCAGCCTTCACGGCTTTATCAAGGTCGCAGTCATCCAGCACCACAAAGACATCATTCCCGCCAAGCTCCAGCGTGGTTTTCTTCAGGTATTTGCCAGCCTGCTGTGCCACGGCACTCCCGGCACGTTCGGAGCCGGTCAGCGCTGCGCCCTGCACCCGATCGTCAGCAATCAGTGCCGCTATCTGCTCGCTGCTGATGAAAAGATTGGTCCAGGCACCTTTCGGCGCGCCCGCTTCCGTGACCAGCTCTTCAAACAGCGTGGCGCAATGCGGGACGTTCGCCGCATGTTTTGCCAGAACCGGATTGCCCGCTGCCAGATTTGGCGCCAGCACGCGCATCAACTGGTAGAAGGGGAAATTCCAGGGTTCAACCGCCACCAGCACGCCAATCGGGTGATTCTCGACCCAGGCTTCACCCAGATCGCTGGGATAGCGCGTCGGCGCAAGAAAACGCTCTGCATTTTCAGCGTAGTAGCGGGCAATCTGCGCGCAAAGTTTTACTTCTCCGCGGCTTTGGTTGATCAGTTTGCCCATCTCGATGCTGGCCGCTTTCGCCAGCTCATCAACACGGCCATCAATCAGATCGGCAAGCTTTTTCAGTACCTGCACGCGTGGCTGAATCGGGCCTTTAGACCACTCTGAATGATAGAGATCGTCAGCGGTTTTCAGCGCCTGTTCAACCTGTTGTTCGTTATGGTCCGGCCAGGTTTTAATCAGCTTATTACTTGCGGGATTTATTGTCTGATAAGACATAGTTCGCTCCTTGGTGTAATCGGCCTGGCGTTCAGGCAAAAAAGAAAGATGGTTAAAGCCTGGTTGAGAACCCGTAATTTCACAACGTTACCGTATGGGCTATTCGGAGGTTTCTTAAGCTTTAAAACGGCAAAAAGGGCGGAAAATCCGCCCTTTTTGCTAATCTTACCGGTTAAACGTTTTTTCGTTCGACCGGAATATTGTCCCAGGTCAGCACATCTTTATCGGTTTTATCAAAGGCGCGAAGAAGCACTTCATCACTCCCTTGTTGTTCCCAGATGCCCTCTGCGACCTTTTCGTCATAATCAGCCACTTCAAAAATGGCTTCAGCAATCTCAGGGGAGGTGTTCCGCAGGGTTGCCCATTCGCCTACACGATGCTCTTTTGATTGTTGCGTTGCCATAATGATCTCCTGTTATGAATTAAGCTTAACGGCCAGTCCGGCGACATACTCACCCTGGTAACGGGCGATATTCAGCTCCGCTTCGCTGGGCTGTCGCGAACCATCGCCGCCGGCGATAGTCGTTGCGCCGTAAGGGGTTCCACCCTGTACCTGTGAAACATCAAAAAGTTCTTTGGTGCCATAACCAATCGGCACGATAACCATGCCGTGGTGCGCCAGCGTGGTCCAGGTTGAAGAGATGGTGTGTTCCTGTCCCCCTCCTGTACCGGTCGAAGCGAAAACGCTGGCGAGTTTGCCGTACAGCGCGCCAGAAGCCCAGAGGCCTCCCGTCCGGTCAAGGAAGGTACGCATCTGGCCTGCCATATTGCCAAAACGGGTTGGCGTGCCGAACAGAATCGCATCATATTGCGGCAGCTCTTCGGGAGTTGCCTCCGCAGCAGCCTGATGCGTTTTACCACCCACCTGAGCAAAACGTTCTGCATCCATTGTCTCAGGAACGCGTTTAATGGTCACTTCCGCTCCACTAACGCGTCCGGCGCCTTCGGCTACAGCATTGGCCATCGTTTCGATATGCCCATACATGGAGTAGTAAAGCACAAGAATTTTCGCCATCAGTTCCCTCGTTAACGTCGTTGGTGGGTGAACGGCTTGTGAGCCTTGGAGACAGTATAGAAGAGGGTAGCCGCCTCTGCAGCGAGATGCGGTTCATTTGCCTGAAAGCTGAGCAGTCAGGCAGGGGACAACGATAAAAAATATTAGCAGTAATAATATTATTCATCAGAGGGTTTGACGCTTTTATCCGCAGAGCAAGCGCTTTTTTCGCACAATTTCTTAGCACGTCGGTGCTGTTAATCTATGCTTAATCACTTGGCAGGGGCGTCCCGCACGCCTCTGTTCTCAAGCGGTCAGAACGATAATGACCGTGCTAATGCAGTATGATGGCTTAACTATTCGGAGGGTTGAAATGGCTGAACATCGTGGTGGATCGGGAAATTTCGCTGAAGATCGTAAAAGAGCATCAGAAGCAGGGCGCAAAGGCGGCAAAGCGAGCGGGGGAAATTTCAAAAATGACCCTCAGCGCGCCTCTCTTGCGGGTGAAAAAGGAGGGCGTAACAGTCGGGGAAGTCGCAGCAAATCCTCCGATAATGCGTAACGCCTTCTGAAACCGCCGGGTTTTCCCGGCGGTACATCTGGACAGTGACCCCTCTGGCCCGGCAAACTGGCGTTAAATCCCTGTCCGAGCCAGCTATGTCTGCCTTACTCTCGCGCTATAAACTCGCTTTTTCGCCCCAGGAAATCACCCTGATCGTCATCACTATGATCTGGGGTGGTACGTTTCTGGCTGTCCATCATGCTATGAGCTTCAGCGGCCCCTTCTTTTTTGTCGGCGTGCGTTTTGCCACGGCTGCACTGTTGCTGGGCGCAATCTCGTGGCGCTCATTACGAGGGATCACCCGGCAGGAAATTAAGTCAGGCGCGCTGATTGGGGCTGCTATCGGTTGCGGTTATGGGCTGCAAACTTATGGGATGCAGACTATTACCAGCAGTAAATCAGCTTTTCTGACTGCGCTCTATGTGCCCCTGGTGCCGCTGCTACAGTGGCTCTTTCTCGGGCGGCTGCCGGGCGTTATGTCATGGATTGGCGTGGCGCTGGCCTTTATTGGCCTGCTGCTGCTGGCTGGCCCCGATGGCAACTCGCTGGCTTTTGGGGCGGGTGAGCTGGCTACTCTGCTGAGTACGCTGGCGATTGCGGCAGAGATCATTTTAATCAGCGCCAGCGCCGGCAAAGTAGACGTGAAAAGAGTCACTGTGGTCCAGTTGGGTTTTGCATCGCTGCTGGCGTTTATGCTGATGATACCAAACGGTGAAACCGTTCCCTCCTTTTCGCCCTATTTACTCTTCAGCGCCATTGGGCTGGGCATCGCCAGTGCGCTTATTCAGGTCACCATGAACTGGGCGCAGCGAAGCGTCTCACCTACGCGGGCAACAGTTATTTATGCAGGCGAGCCGGTATGGGCGGGTATTGTCGGCAGAATAGCGGGCGAACGCCTTCCCGCTGCGGCGCTGCTGGGCGGGGCGCTTATCGTACTGGGCGTGCTGGTAAGCGAGTTGAAGCTGAAGCGTAAACAAAAGGCGAAGGACCAGCCTTCGCCTGATGACGTTAAGGCAAACTAGTTATCCTGATGCACCACGCCGCTGCTGTTCAGCGCGGCAGTACGGCGGGTCAGAATAGCATTGAGGATAATGGCGCCAAAGGTCGCCGTGCCGATGCCTCCCATGGTGAAATTACCGATTTTCAGCGCGAAATCCCCGGCGCCCAGCACCAGCGTAACCGCAACCATGATCAGGTTGTTATTCTGGCCCAAGTCGACATTGTTCTGTACCCAGATCCTCGCGCCAGCCACGGCAATCAGTCCGAACACTACGATGGATGCGCCGCCGATAACCGGAGCCGGAATGGTGTGGATCAATGCACCAAATTTTGGTGAAAAGCCCAGCAGAATGGCGATCACCGCCGCCGCCACAAAGACCAGCGTGGAGTAAACTTTTGTCACCGCCATCACACCGATATTCTCGGCATAGGTGGTAACTCCGCTGCCGCCCACGCTGCCAGAGAGCATCGTTGCCAGACCGTCGCCCACAAAGGCTCGTCCCATATAGGGATCAAGATTCTTACCCGTCATCCCGGCAACGGCTTTAATATGCCCAAGATTTTCCGCCACGAGGATCACCGCAACTGGCGCAATCAGAAACATGGCATGGCTGTCGAAGAGAGGCGAGGTTGTGGTGGGAAAGCCCAGCCAGGGCGCGGTGGCAAGCAGGCCGAAATCTACCGCTTTGCCCAAACCCAATCCGTTGGTCAGCAGGGCATAAATCGCACAGGCCACAATCAGTCCGACCAGGATCAGCAGGCGTTGCACCATGCCTCGGGTGAACACGGCAACCACCCCGATACAGAGCACGGTCATCACCGCCATCCAGCTGTCGAACATGGAGGCAGAAACACTGCGTACCGCGATCGGCGCCAGATTCAGCCCGATAGCCATCACCACGGCGCCCGTGACCACCGGTGGCATCAGTTTTTCAATCCAGCGGGTGCCCACTTTCATCACAACAAAGCCGATCAGCATATAGACCAGGCCACACGCAATAATCCCGCCCAGCGCCACCGCGAGATTGGGATTGATCCCCTGGCCGTTGAAACCGGTAACCGCAATAACCACACCAACAAACGCCGCGCTGGATCCCAGATAGCTCGGCACTCGTCCGCCGGTAATCAGGAAAAACAGCAGCGTTCCCACGCCCGACATCAGAATTGAGAGATTGGGATCAAGCCCCATCAGTAACGGCATCAGCACCGTGGCGCCAAACATCGCCACCGCGTGCTGAAGCCCCATAATCACCGTTTGTCCCAGCGGCAATGTTTCATCTGGCGCCACTAAACCCTGCGCCGTTGCGGACTGTTTACGCCATTGAGGAAACCAGGAACTCGCCATCGTCTTCTCCAAAAGAAGTGAATAAAGCATTAACCGCAGGGGCGGCGTTTCAGACTTCCTGCCGCTGTAAACGGTGATAACCCCGGTCGAAATAGATCAGGCCATGGGTGTGATCGTTGTAAATCAGCGCCTGCGCCTCACAGACCAGTACATCGTGAGTGCCGACGCTCATCACCTGAGTCACTTTGCAGTCAAAAGAGGCCACGGCCCCAGCCAGCACGGGCGAGCCGGTGACGCTGGTTGACCACTCCGCCGCGATAAAACGGTCCGCCATTGGCGTCTTGCCGCCAAACAGGTTCGACAGGGATTCGTGACCCGCCGCCAGGGTGTTCACGCAGAGCTGCTGATTGGCTTTGAATACCTCATAAACGGAAGCGGATCGGTTCAGACAGACCAGCAGAGTTGGTGGGGTATCGGTGACGCTGCAAACGGCAGAGGCAGTAAATCCCGCCCGGCCAGCCGGACCATCTGTGGTAATGATGTTGACGGCGGCACCCAGGCGCGCCATGGCATTACGAAAATCTTGTTTTTCCACACCCGCAGTAACAGCAGGTGACAGGGTTGCCAGAGACATAATCAGTTCCTTATTACAGCGTGCGGGCAGCAAAGGAGACAGGGCGTGACTGCTCTGTCGACGAAGGTTCACTCTGAGTGACAGCGGGTGAAGTCTCCTCCAGCCACGCCATCAACAGCTGGTTAAATAGCGCGCTATCCGTAACGCTCATCGCATGACCGCCCCAGGGCATTTTTTCCAGCCACGCCTGCGGCAGTGCTTCATAAAGCGCCTGCGAACAGCGCCAGGGCACCAGTAGATCATCCTGTGAGCAGATCGCTAAAACAGGTTGAGTAATACGGCTGGCGAGCTCACTAAAATCGCACGCCATCAACGCATTCAGGCGGCGCAGCAAATTTTCTGTTCCCTGAAAATGCGCGGCGTGCAGAGCATCTTCAGCTTCAATACGGGCCTGATTCTCTGCCAGCCAGTCAGCCGGATAAAGAAACAGCGGCTGCGCACGGACATAGGCCTCCACGCCAACATTTAGCAGAAGGTCCTGACGAACGCTGAAACAGCGGCGGGTATGGGCATTTAACCGCAGCCAGCCATTGACGATAACCAGGCGGGAAACGCGCTGCGGATAGTCCAGGGCGAGCTGCATGGCTACCATGCCACCCAACGCATGGCCGATAACGTCATAACGATCGATGCCTGACGCGGCCAGCTCAGCAGCCAGTTCGGCAGCCATGTCGCCCATGCTGTATCCTTCCGGCAACGTATCGGGAGAACGACCTGTTCCCCGCTGATCGTAAGTGACCACGCGATACTTTTGTCGCAGGTCATTCATCTGTGGCAGCCAGAAGCTCCCCAGACCGCCAAGCCCGGCAGAGAGGACCAGCGTTCTGGCTTCCGGGTGAGTCAAACCAGAGAGCTCAATATGCATACTCTTCTCCGCTATTTGCCAATGTGCGCAATGCTGGCGATCTCTATCAGCGCGTCTGGTTTTACCAGGCCGCACTGGATGCAGAAGCGCGCTGGTTTTTCGCCGGGAAAATATTCCGCATAAACCCTGTTGATCGCGGCGTAATTGCTCCAGTCAGTGACAAAAATAGAGTTAAACGTCACGTCTTCCAGGGTGCCACCGGCGGTCTCAATCACGCTTTTAATGGTCTCCAGGACATGGCGGGTCTGCGCTGCGGCATCCCCCACATGAACAACGTTGTTCTCCTGATCAAACGGCAGCGTTCCGGAGACGTAGACAACGCCATCCGCGAGCGTACCCGGGACAAAAGGCGCAATTGGGATGCCCGTCCCCGGCGGTGTAATAATGGTCTTTGGCATGATTTTCTCGCTCAGGGCTTATGCCGTCTGTTTGATGGGGGCAGATTCGTTTTGCAAGGCAGAGCAGAACGTTGTGACGTCCGACACCCAGCCAAAGAAAGTCTCTATGTTGAAGATCGCTGCCTGCTGTGCAAAGGGAGGGCCAGCCTGATAGGTTGCGTCTTCCAGCACAATCCCGAAATATTCCAGGAAGAAGCCATCGCGCAGCGTGGACTCCACGCAGACGTTAGTGGCGATGCCGGTAAACACCAGATGGCGTATGCCGCGGCTGCGCAGCATGCTGTCGAGCGAGGTATTAAAGAAGCCGCTGTAACGAGGCTTAGGCAGCACGATATCGCCAGGCTGCGGCTGAAGCTGATCCACCAGCTCATAATCCCAGCCGCCTTTTGCCAGCAGCGTGCCTTCCAGTTCCGGACGCTGGCGCATGGTTTTCAGCGCATTGGATTTATGCCAGTTAGGGGACCCAGGACCGCCTGCTTCCACATACTGTTCATCCCAGCCGTTCTGGAACCAGATAATCTGGATGCCAGCCTCGCGGGCGGCAGTGACCGCGATATTGATATTATCGATTACCGGGCGGGTGGCAGAGACGTCAAAGCCAGCCAGATCCAGATAGCCCCCCGTTGTGGCATAGGCATTTTGCATATCCACCACAATCAGTGCAGTTTGTTCCGGAGGGAAGGCGATAGCTTCTGGGCGCGCTGGCAGCGTGATGCTGTTTTTCGTGGATGCAGTGGTACAAACAACCGGCTCTTTACTGATCATTACGCAACCTCCTTCGCGGCTTCAATGGTATTACTCCGGCACTGCATCAGCGGCTGAATACGCTCGCCAAAGTTTTCAATGCCCTGCAGGAAATCATCAAAAGTCAGCAGCACGCCCTGAGTTCCTTCAACCGCTGCCACTTCGTCAAGCATGCGGGCCACGTTGGCGAAAGATCCTACCAGCGTGCCCATATTGATATTCACCGCGGAGGTGGGGTCGGCCATCTGACGGACGTTGGTGTCGCTGCCGGACTTTTTGTCCTGCTGACTTTGCGTGGTCAGCCAGGCCAGCGCTTCCTCGTCTGCGCCCTCTTTGTAGTGCTCCCACTTGGCCCGCGCCGCTTCGTCAGTTTCATCGGCGATGATCATAAACAGCACGAAGGAGCCGACATCGCGTCCGGCTTCATCCGCCGCCTGCTTCATGCGGGTTGCGGTAGGGGCGAAAGCGGTTGGCGTGTTTACCCCTTTGCCAAAGCAGAAGTTGTAGTCCGCATGTTTTGCGGAAAAAGCCATACCTGCATCACTCTGACCGGCGCAAATCACTTTGACAGGCTTCTGCGGCTGCGGGCTTAACCGGCAATCGTTCATGGTAAAGAACTCGCCTTTCAGATCGGACTTGCCGGTGCCCCAGAGGTCCCGCAGCACGGAGACATATTCTGTCAGATAGTCATAGCGGCGTGAGAAGTACTCATCGCCGGGCCAGATCCCCATCTGCTCATATTCGGGTTTTTGCCAACCGGTCACCAGATTCACGCCGAAGCGTCCGTTGGAAATGGAATCTATCGTGGAGGCCATCCTTGCCACAATGGCCGGAGGCAATGTCAGGGTAGCGGCGGTGGCATAGATTTCGATACGTGAGGTCACCGCTGCCAGGCCAGCCATCAGGGTGAAAGATTCAAGGTTATGATCCCAGAACTCCGTTTTACCGCCGAAGCCGCGCAGTTTGATCATCGACAGGGCAAAATCAAAATGGTAGTGCTCGGCCTTCAACACAATGGCTTTATTTAACTCAAAGGTAGGCATGTATTGCGGGGCATTGTTTGAGATCAGCCAGCCATTGTTACCGATTGGGATAAATACACCGATTTTCATTGGGATACCTCTGGGTGTGCGTTAGGGTTAAGTCCTGCGCTGCGGTGCATCCTGCACTCTCCCTGAAGCGGCGCTCAGCAAGGAAGTTGCAAAGGCTGTGCCAACAAAATTAACTGATTGATTATCAGTAAGTTAAAAAATTTGCATTAAAATGTTATAGAGCAGGCGGTCTGAAATGGACCATTTGGTCAAAAATGGCTGCACGAAAATCAGGCAGTTTGATCTATTTAAGTGCATTAGGCCCACAGCGGGAGGTTTGCTATTATCCGGGCACCCCACATGGAGAATGAGGTCTCAGTGAATTCTACAGATAAGTTACCGACGCCCACGCGCCGCTCGCGAGCCGTTGCCGCGAAACGTACGGCAATCCTCACTGCGGCACTGGCACTGTTCTCGCAATATGGCGTACACGGCACCAGTCTGGATAAAGTGGCGGAAGGCGCTGACGTTTCAAAAACGAATCTGCTTTATTACTATCCTTCCAAAGAGGCGCTCTATATCGCCGTGCTGAAAGAGATTCTGGATGTCTGGCTGGCGCCGCTGCGCGCGCTGCGCGTGGATCAGCAGCCGCTGGAGGCGATCAGGGACTATATCCGGCTTAAACTGGAAGTTTCACGTGACCATCCCCAGGCTTCGCGTCTGTTTTGCATGGAGATGCTGCAGGGCGCACCCCTGCTTAAAGGTGAGCTGGAAGGGGATTTAAAAGCGCTGGTGGATGAGAAATCGGCCGTGATTGAAGGATGGATAAAGGAAGGAAAGCTGGCGGCCGTTGAGCCTCATCATCTGATTTTCATGTTATGGGCAACCACTCAGCACTATGCGGACTTTTCGAGTCAGGTGGAAGCGGTAACCGGTCAGACGCTTAGCAATGAAAGCTTCTTTAACCAGACGGTAGAGAATGTGCAGCGGATGGTGATTGAAGGGATCCGCGTGCGGTAAATAGCGACGGGCCTGGCGGCCCGCCGATCGGCATTATGCCTTTTTCCTCTGGCGTAACCACCAGCCAATCCCCAGCAGAATAAACCATACCGGCGTCACCATCAGCGCCTGACGGGTATCTTCCTGCAGCGTCAGCAGCACCAGTACAAAAGCAAAGAATGCGATACAGACCCAGCACATAAAGGTGCCCAGCGGCATTTTATAAGCGGAGTTCGCATGCAGTTCCGGACGCTTTTTGCGGTAGGCAAGGTAAGAACAGAGAATGATCGTCCAGACAAACATAAACAGGATGGCTGAAACGGTGGTTACCAGCGTGAACACCTGCATCACGTTCGGGATCAGATAGATCAGCGCAACGCCCCCAAGCAGGCAGAGGCACGAGAAGAACAGGCCGGTAGTGGGCACCGCCCGTCTGGAAAGCAGGCCAAAACGACGATGCGCAACGCCCTGCTGTGAAAGGCCATAAAGCATACGGCTGGTGGAGAAGATGCCACTGTTAGCGGACGAGGCTGCTGACGTCAGTACCACGAAGTTAACGATGCTTGCCGCCGCAGGCAAGCCAATCAGCATGAACATTTCAACAAACGGGCTACGATCCGCCACGACGCTGTTCCACGGCGTGACCGCCATAATCACCAGCAGAGCCAGCACGTAAAACATAATGATACGCAGCGGGATGGCGTTTATAGCACGCGGCAGCACTTTTCTCGGGTCGTGCGTTTCGGCGGCGGCGGTGCCGACCAGTTCAATCCCCACAAAGGCGAAGACCGCTATCTGGAACCCGGCAAAGAAGCCACTCAGCCCTTTCGGGAACATCCCACCGTGATCCCAGATATTGCTGATGGCTGCGGTGCCACCACCGGGCGAAGGGTAATGCATCGCCACCAGCACAATGCCGGTGACAATCAGCGCTACGATGGCAACGATTTTGATAATGGCGAACCAGAACTCCATCTCACCAAACAGCTTAACCGTGGCAATGTTCAGGGAGAGAAAAACAAAGATGCAGAGCAGGGCGCTCATCCAGATGGAAAAGTTGGGGAACCAGAGCTGGAAATAGGAGCTGATCGCCACCACATCGGCGATGCCGGTGACGACCCAGCAAAACCAGTAGGTCCAGCCGGTAAAGTAACCAGCCCAGGGGCCAAGCAGGTCCGCGGCAAAATCGCTGAAAGATTTATACTCCAGATTCGACAGCAGCAGTTCGCCCATGGCACGCATAACGAAAAACAGCATAAAGCCGATAATCATATAGACAAAAATGATCGACGGGCCTGCAAGGCTGATGGTTTTGCCAGAGCCCATAAATAAGCCGGTACCGATGGCGCCGCCAATCGCAATAAGCTGGATGTGACGATTATGTAAGTTGCGCCGGAGCTCGCCCGGGGCTTCTTCGTTAAGAAGCGTCTCTTTTGATTGGTCAACCATAACGGGTTTCCTGTCCTTTACGTGATGTTATGTCAGCTCTTAAGGCTTTTACGGCGCAAATCTTAACGTAAAACCCCTTTGAAGACAGGTAAAGTTCGGTATAACCAGACTGATTGCACAAAAACGCCGCTACACTTTTTCATTCGGAACGGCCGTACTGATATCCCTGCAAAATCTGTGGTTTAGCAGGCGAAGGAAATAACACTATGAAAGGTTTATTGGCTTTGGCTGGGGTAATTTTACTGCTGCTGGCTGTAGCGCCCTGGTTTGCAAAACATCTTCCTTCCGAATGGAATCCTTTCACGCCACTCAGAGTGACCGATGCCCCCACGTTTATCACTCGCTATAAAATAAAACGGCTGGCAGATAATCCAGCCGGTTGCCTCGCTGTATTACAGACTGCTCAGCGGGAAGGCTATATACGCTTTACCCAGCCAGCCGCCACCCATGGCAATTGTCCGTTACCTGCGCCCGTGCGCGTACAGAGCTTTGGTGAGGTGCGATTGAGCTCAAGCTTTCTGGCAAGTTGCTCTCTCGCTTTGAGTTCCACAATGTTTATTACGCAGGCAGCAAAACCTTTAGCGGCGGCTGAACTGGGATCACCTCTGGTGCGAATTGATCATTTGGGCAGCTATGCCTGTCGCAATATCTATCATCGTGCTCAGGGGCGACTCAGTGAGCACGCAACCGCAGACGCGCTGGATATTGCTGGCTTCCGGTTAGCCAACGGTAAGCAGATTGGCGTACTGAAAGCCTGGCCCCGGCAGGAAGCAGATTCCCTTTGGCTGCATCAGGTTTTTCAAAAGAGCTGCGACTATTATGGCAACTCGTTGGGTCCGGACTACAACGCCGCCCATGCTAACCATTTTCATCTCGGCATGCGTGGTTTCGGCGTATGTCGCTAAATGAGGGGGCCTTTCCCCTCAACATAAATTGATAGCGGGTCCGGTAAAAAGAAGCCTGCCAGTAGCGCTATTTTTTCACCTCTGCCCGGTGACAATATCTTCAGCTCTCTTTGATGGAGAAAATAAAGCGAAACGCGGAGGCCCGTAAAAAGCGTACGCTCAACCTAATCAGAGTAAAAATATTCATTTTTTACGATGTTCATAAAATGAACGGCAGCTCCGCTTTCTAATTAAAAGCTACGAAAAATCTGACTGTTATGCCAGACCACCCTGGTCGAGTCGGGAAAGATGGTGGATTTTGTACAAAAAAATTAATCAATAATCAAAAAGCCAAACGGTTGAATTGCAATAAATAAACCCCATTTTATCATCTGTTTGGCGGGGTGGGATGTTTCTCAAAGTTCATACGCCTGCTCCATTCAGCGCAAAATTGTGCAAAACTTTAGAACTCGACAGAACAGAGTAAGCGGTCAAATTTATTGAATATTTTCAGGAAAAATCCTATTCTAATCGGGTCGTGAGTTTAGCGAGACGGTAATCTTTTAGAGGATGTCAGTGCGAAAAATCACAGGCATGAAGAGGCTCATCAAAACTCCCTGACGGCCACTGGGTTTTTTAATGAGCCGCTTTTTTACTGGTCACAGGATGCGCGATTTTTTATTTGCCAGTTATCCTCGCGCCTGGGGAAATTAACGGGAATAAGCTCTTTTTTATGCATTTTTATTCACTTTTCTCTTTCAAAGAGAAAGATTTATAAACCGAGAAGCGTTTCTTACTGTCTGGACGAGGGTTGAATGAAATCTGAAGATTATTTCAGCTGGCGTGATGAAATGCAGTTAGTCTTCAATCAGCTTTCAGATTCGAAAGGTATAACAGCGCTTATCGGACAGCAGGCAGGGAAACTGGGATTCGATTATTATGCACTCTATATTCGTCATCCTGTGCCCTTTACCCGGCCTCAGATAACTATTTTCAGCAGTTATCCGAAGAAGTGGGTGCGCTATTATCAACAGGAAAACCTGGCGCTTATAGACCCAGTTATCAAAATTTGCCAGAGCGCAGGAAAAATTTTGTTATGGGACGAAGAATTAAGTAAAAGTGGCCGAAAAGTGTTTGATGCGGCAAGAGAATACGGTATTCACTCCGGCTTCTCAGCGTCGGCCATGGCTGAAAATCGTGCCACAGGAATATTGTCTATGGCATCAGGTAAAACATTTGAAAAGATTATGTTAACGCCTGAGAAACAGCTTAAACTACAGTATTTAACGGTACTGTCGCTTGAGGCGTTACAACGTGTTAAAGATATTTCTATGTCAGTGACGAATATGCAGCTGAGCCAGCGAGAATTAGAAATCCTTAAGTGGACTGCAGAAGGGAAAACTTCAGCAGAAATATCACTTATTCTCTCGATTTCTGAAAATACGGTTAATTTTCATCAAAAAAATATGCAGAAGAAGTGCAATGCACCTAATAAAACGCAAGTGGCCTCTTATGCAGCGGCAATCGGACTCCTTTAAAAAAGATGCAACTACCAGATCTGGTAGTATCAAGGGGCCAGTCGGTTGTCTACCCTGCGCGCAGGGTAGCAGCCCTGATCGAGCCGTGAGGAGCGGCGTTCACGAGGGAATGCGACAGGGGATTAATAATGAAAATTATCCAAACCAAGCTTAAGGACATGCCATCCTCATTACTGGCAGAATTAGGAAGCTATCGTTACAACGTCTTTGCCCGTGGGGAAGGGTGGTCTATTCCTTCACGTCTGAGTACGCCTGGCCAGGAGTACGATCGCTTCGATCGTTCCGATGTGAACTGGCTGATCGCCTGGCATGCTCAGCATGGGATTTGCGGTTGTGCAAGATTAATGCAGTGGCAGGATCCGGAAACTGGTCCAGGCATTGAGATGCAGGAGAGGAAAAGTAAAAATTCCGATCCAATTTGGGAAATGTCGCGCTTCTCCGCCAAACTGGACATTGATCCAGAGCTGCCGCTCACTATTTTATGGCACAGCGTGCAGCTTGCCGAGCACTCTGGGATTGACGCTCTTTACAGTGCGGCTACCCCCATGCTGGAACAGATGTTTGAACAGCATCAGGTAATATATGAACCGTTAACAGCCGGCGTGATCCAGTCAGAGGATAATCTGTTTGCGGTGAGGATCCCCGTAAAGCAGCCCCATCTGGCAGCGAAGTTCCATGGCGCCCGCCGGTTCAGCCCGGAAGAGGTGCTGCCTACGCTGGGCGTCTCTGTTAGCTGGGGGGCGCGCAACCGCTAATGCTGGAATCTGGCCCACAGGGTGATCAGCAGCCAGGCGGCCAGACACCAACAGGCTACGGCGCTGGTGAGGGCAAAAGGAAGACGCATCATGCCGACAAAGTACCAGAGCGAAAGCAGGTAAATAAAGTAGGGGATAATGGCCCACATGCCAAAAATAATCGTGGTTCGCAGTGCTTCTGTACCACGGTCAGTTGCCACGATGTAGTGGGCTATCAGCGCAAAAGTGGGGAAGAGAGGCAGCAGACCGGCGATATAGTAATTGCGGGTCTTTGATAACATTCCGATGAGCACCACTACCAGTGCGCCCAGTACTGCTTTGAAAAGTAAGCCCATTGTTCCATTCATTCAGAGATAAAAGATAACCATCTTATAATGGGGAATGAAAAGCAATGGGCCAGACGGCAGATCTATTGGCGATAAGCCTGTTTAATCTGTTTGATAGTGCTGCTGAAAACGTCCGCCTGCTGCTGATCGGTCAGCTGGGCAATGTAGCGCTCCATGTTAATGATGACTTTACCGGCATCGGCCTGTCCCATCCCTTTTAACATGAAGGTGACCAGCGCTTTCATACAGGCCATCTCTTCCGCCAGGGTTTTTGTCTCTTCGCTGGTTGAAAAGTCAGTGTTGCTCATGATTTCTCCTTTTTGTCATCTCTGATTCAACGGGTTATAAACGCCCGCTGAAATGGTAAATCGCTAACAAGTATATCACATATCCCTCACCGATAAGGCAGAGTGCCGGCAGCCAGAGTGAAAAGCTTTCACGCTGACGAGCCTGTTATTTCAGTTCAATCACCAGGCAAAAAGAGGTAAGATCGGCGCTTAAATCCATGCATACACCTCTTGTTGATGCCCACCTGGAGAGAGCTGTTGATTAGCGTTTTTCTTGTCGATGACCACGAACTGGTTCGCGCTGGTATTCGCCGCATACTGGAAGATATTAAAGGCTTCCAGGTTATTGGCGAAGCGAACTGTGGTGAAGAGGCGGTGAAGTGGTGTCGCAGCCATAATGTGGACGTGGTGCTGATGGATATGAACATGCCGGGCATTGGTGGCCTTGAGGCGACGCGGAAAATTGTGCGTTTCAGCCCGGACAGCAAAGTTATTATGCTGACTATTCATACGGAAAACCCGCTTCCGGCCCGGGTGATGCAGGCGGGAGCGTCAGGCTATCTGAGCAAAGGTGCCGCTCCTCAGGAAGTGGTCAGCGCTATTCGTCAGGTTCATTCCGGGCAGCGCTATATTGCTTCAGACATTGCTCAGCAAATGGCGCTCAGCCAGATCGAGCCGCAAAAGAGAGATTCTCCCTTCGACAGTTTGTCGGAACGCGAATTGCAGATTATGCTGATGATCACCAAAGGTCAGAAAGTGGCGGAGATTTCCGAACAGCTTAATCTGAGTCCTAAAACGGTCAACAGCTACCGTTACCGCATGTTTAGTAAACTTAACATCAGCGGTGACGTTGAGTTGACCCATCTGGCCATCCGTCATGGCCTGTTCAATGCGGAGTCGTTAACCAGTAGTGAATGAACAGTTTGATGCCAAATCCTTTCTGAAAACGGTTACCAGCCAGCCAGGCGTTTATCGCATGTATGATGCGGGTGACACGGTTATCTATGTCGGTAAAGCCAAAGATCTGAAAAAAAGGCTGACCAGTTATTTTCGCGGCAATCTTGCCAGCCGGAAAACGGAAGCGCTGGTTGAGAGCATCCGGCAGATTGATGTTACGGTGACGCATACCGAAACGGAAGCGCTGCTGCTGGAACATAACTACATCAAGCTGTATCAGCCGCGCTATAACGTCCTGTTACGCGACGATAAATCTTATCCTTATATCTTTCTCAGTGGTGATACACATCCCCGGCTGGCGAGCCACCGTGGCGCTAAACATGCTAAAGGCGAGTACTTTGGCCCGTTTCCCAATGGCTATGCCGTGCGCGAAACGCTCTCTCTGCTGCAAAAAGTCTTCCCGGTTCGCCAGTGCGAAAACAATGTTTACCGTAACCGCACGCGTCCTTGCCTGCAGTACCAGATTGGTCGCTGCCTTGGACCCTGCGTGGCCGGCCTTGTCAGTGAAGAAGAGTACGCGCAACAAATTGAGTATGTGCGGCTGTTCCTCTCCGGAAAAGATGACCAGGTGTTGAATCAGCTGGTTGCCCGTATGGAGCGTGCCAGCACCGATCTCAAGTTTGAAGAGGCAGCACGGCTGCGCGATCAAATTCAGGCCGTGCGCCGCGTTACGGAGCGTCAGTTTGTCTCCAACAACGGTGACGATGTGGATGTGATTGGCGTCGCCTTTGATTCAGGAATGGCCTGTCTTCACGTGCTGTTCATCCGTCAGGGAAAAGTCCTGGGCAGCCGGAGCTACTTTCCTAAAGTTCCGGGCGGCACCGATCTCGCTGAGGTTGTGCAGACTTTTGTCGGGCAGTTTTACCTGCAGGGAAGCCAGGCGCGTACTCTGCCCTCAGATATCCTGCTGGACTTCACGTTGCCAGAGAAAGAGCTGCTGGCGGACTCACTGACGGAGCTTGCCGGGCGTAAAGTGGCGATCCAGAGTAAACCTCGTGGCGACCGGGCGCGTTATCTTAAGCTGGCCAGAACGAATGCCAGCACAGCCCTGGTCAGCCGCCTGTCGCAACAGTCCACTATCCATCAGCGGCTTAAAGCGCTGGCAGAGGTGCTGGAGCTGCCTGAAATCAACCGGATGGAGTGTTTTGATATCAGCCATACGATGGGCGAACAGACGGTAGCGTCCTGCGTAGTGTTTGATGCCAATGGTCCGCTTCGTTCTGAGTATCGGCGCTACAATATCACTGGCATTACGCCGGGCGATGACTATGCCGCGATGAACCAGGTGCTGCGCCGCCGTTACGGGAAAGAGCTTGAAGAGAGCAAAATACCGGACCTGATCCTGATTGATGGGGGCAAAGGGCAGTTAGGGCAGGCGAAAACCGTATTTGCTGAGCTTGATGTGGGTTGGGATAAAGAGCGCCCCATTCTGCTGGGCATTGCCAAAGGAACGGATCGTAAAGCCGGGCTTGAGACGTTGTTCTTTGAGCCGGAAGGTGAGGGGTTCTCACTGCCCTCGGACTCACCGGCCCTGCATGTTCTTCAGCATATTCGTGACGACTCTCACAATCATGCAATTACGGGGCATCGCAATAAGCGGGCAAAAGTGAAGAACACCAGCGCGCTGGAGACGATTGAAGGGATAGGCCCTAAAAGAAGGCAGATGTTGCTTAAATACATGGGTGGCCTGCAGCCGTTGATGAACGCATCTGTGGAAGAAATAGCGAAAGTTCCCGGCATCTCGCAGCTACTGGCGGAGAAAATCTTTTATTCGCTGAAACACTAAGCATTGCAACCCCCGAAGCAATGTAGGAACATAGGGACAAATTCTACTCTGCCCAGACAGTTAGCATAACTATGCATTTTAACATTCCGACGTTACTCACCCTGTTTCGTGTCGTTTTGATCCCCTTCTTCGTGCTGGCGTTTTATCTGCCTTTCGAATGGGGCCCGCTGGTTTGCGCGCTGATCTTCATCTTCGCCGCGATCACCGACTGGTTTGATGGTTATCTGGCGCGCCGCTGGAAGCAGACCACCCGTTTTGGTGCTTTCCTCGATCCGGTTGCGGATAAAGTGATGGTGGCAATGGCGCTGGTTTTGGTGGCAGAGTATTTCCACTCCTGGTGGATTACGTTACCTGCGGCGACCATGATTGCCCGTGAGATAATCATTTCTGCCCTGCGTGAGTGGATGGCGGAAATTGGCAAACGCAGCAGCGTCGCCGTCTCCTGGATAGGCAAAGTAAAAACCACGGCACAGATGCTGTCGCTGTTCGCGCTGCTCTGGCGCCCCGACAACACCGTAGTGGCAATTGGCGTTGTCGCTTTATACGTTGCAGCGGTGCTGACTTTCTGGTCAATGTTTCAATATCTCAACGCTTCGCGTAACGATTTGTTTGAACAGTGATCGATGCGATTTAAAAAGCAGCAAACGAGAGAAAAGTCGGGATAATTATGTTGACTCATTTCGCCAGAACAGTAGAATGCAACGCATCGAAAGGCAGCTGGTCTGTCAGAAGATAAAGTAAATCAGCAGCTTCAGTCGATTATGACAAGTTGGTGTTTGCGGGAATAGCTCAGTTGGTAGAGCACGACCTTGCCAAGGTCGGGGTCGCGAGTTCGAGTCTCGTTTCCCGCTCCAAATTTTAGTCGCCAGAGGTTCTGGTGGCATAGCAAGATTGGCGCGTTGGCAGAGTGGCCATGCAGCGGATTGCAAATCCGTGAACCTCGGTTCGACTCCGGGACGCGCCTCCACTTTACACCCATGCCCGGGTGGTGAAATCGGTAGACACAAGGGATTTAAAATCCCTCGGCTTATGGCTGTGCGGGTTCAAGTCCCGCCCCGGGCACCATATTGAATACCGATTTAAAACGAATAAAAACAAGCACTTTGTGCAATGTCGTGGAACCGCCTGAGGGCGGTTTTTTTGTGCCTGTAATCTCAGCCGGATATTCAGCTGCCGGACATTTTCATCCTAAGCCGTAGCGCGATCGTTCCACGAATCGCGGTAGAGAATATTTCCATCCGTGTACTTCCAGGTAATCGCCTCATAGCGCATTTCCAGCGTTTCCAGATGCGTGCTGCTCAGGCCATTTGGCGCCAGGTAAGGCGAAACCGTGGTGATTTTGACGTTTTCCAGGATGATGTTGAAATAGTCGGCCTCAATGCCCGATTCCAGAGTGCGATACATGCGGATAGTGGCTTTTTTCATGACGCGGCCTTCACACACAGCGCGATAGAGGAGCGGCGTAGTCTGGTCAAACTCTTTCACTATCGTGATGGGGCGATGAATGCGCGTACCGGTGAGTTTTCCCCTGTTGGGATCAACAGGAATAGTTATACCGTGAGAGAATGACTTTAGCTCAATGGAACCTGTACGCAGCGGCATCATACAGCTGCCGACAACTGGAGAACCGTTTTCATCTTCAAGCCATAAGTGGGCGGGTGTTGACATATAATTTCCTTACAGTGAAATCTCAATAATGGTAACAGGTAAGTATTTACCATTTCACATAGCGATAAAAAACAACCATCACGAACACGAAAAATAGTGGTACAAACCAGATTGGACTATCTGGAAATAAAACTCCCTGCGCCATTGCGAATAAAATTGTTAGTATGGCGGGACCGTACATCGAAACTAATGATTTGAACATTCTCTTAAAAAATCGTTTGATCAGATTTATCATGATTATCGAATCATCCTGGTAATGATCTCTGCAATATCATTGTCCGATGCCCACGGTGCTTTAAGCGCCTCGGCCCGTTCAAACAATGGCTCTATCAGAAAGTACATCATTTCCAGCTCCTGAACATATAGTGCAGAGTAGTAAGCCGGATAGGTAAAGTGAAGGCGATGTGCGCTATCTGCTGCTTTCTGAACGACGCCATAGATCCCAGTCGCCCCTACAACTCCGCCAGCCCTGCGCCCTGTTAGGGTACTTATTTCAAGGCTCAGATTCATGCCAGCCGCAACAAATGATGCTGTTGCTAAAGCAAATCCAGCGTTTGTAAGTGAGCTGGCGGCAATATGGATATTTACAGCCATGAGCATTTGTTTGATGTGCTCTATTTGATCTGAGGTTTTATAATTAAATAACTCTTCGAAATAAATTTTGAGCATGTCATATACGATATTGCCATTGCGCAGAAGATGAATAACGCCATTTTTGAATCGTATATCCTCAATTTTTTGCTTCTGGCAAACATCCTGATATTCATCGGTAAAGCAGGATGTGTAATACAGTGCGCGCGTTGCGCCTGCTTGTATCATAGCCAGTTGGTGTGATACCAACTCTCCGACGCCCGTTAATGCGTGGTCGAGTTTCAATGCGAGGACTTTATTCGACTGTAAATAACTTATGATTTCCTTTCGGTAGTACATAACCTAATCCTTTTGGTTTCTGACCTCTTTTGCTGAAAAGAAGTTAACCGCCCGCCAGGCGTTCCTGCCTGGTTTACCCGTAAAGAGCTGAACGGTTATCCATACTTAAAGTAAGGTTATCTGCTCTTAATGTAAACAGCCAAATCGCTCTCGTGACGTTAAAGCCAGATCGCTTCCGGACGCCTGATCGGTGAAACCGCTCAGAGGCGGTTATTTAACCAAACAATTTTAGTTTTGCGGTGAGTTTGCGCAGCGCTTTTTTCTCACCCACGATCCCCAAACCAAGATGCTGCAGGTCCGAGGTGGGGATCTGCCGGACGGCTTCAGAAAATGCGGCATAATCCACGGTCATTTGTCCTTCTACGGGAAAAAGGATGGCATCAAAAGCGCGTTCTCTACATTCGTTAACCAGCATCGCCAGCTGTTCATTACTGGCAGCCAGGATCGGGATGCCTACCGGGATCAGACCGGGGTGCGATTGACCGCTACCATCTACCAGCTGCGGACCGACAAATCCGGGGTGTCGCTGGCCTAATGTTAATGAGATCACGGCGGCTGCATTTACCGCTTTTCCCACCGGCAGCCCACTATTCAAAATCACAACGCAACGCAGATCGTTCATCTGGCACTTCTCCTTACGGCTGAAAACCAGCAGGGTAAGAGAAGAGGGCGGTTCAGTCTGGAAGATTTGTGCAGCAGCGTTGATACCAGGCAGGGGTCAGTTGATAAGCGCGGCGGAACCAGCGCCCCAGATGGCTTTGATCGGCGAAACCCAGCTGTGCGGCAACGTCAGCAGGATCTTTGCCTTGCGATAACAATCTGCGGGCGTGGGTCAGCCGTAGTTGAACGAGCCAGGCGTGAGGCGGCAGACCAAACCTGGCCTGAAATTCCCGGGAGAGGCGAAAACGATCCACGCCAAGCGCGTTCGCAATATCACTCAGCCCAATATTTTCATGCAAATGGTCGTGCAGATACTCTCTTGTTTTCAGGGCGAGCGTTTTTTCGTGCTGCGGCACGACAATCGCTTTCCGCCAGTGTTGATGCTGCGTCAGCGCCGCAAACAGCTGCTGCATGGCCGTCTCTTTCACGATTTTCAGCTCGCGGTCGTGCAGGCTCTGAAAGGCATGAAAGGTGGCGTGCGCCAGCCTGCGGTCACCGGAAAGCGTGCGGGCAAAATTCAGCTCAAAGCTGTCGGGAACGGTACTGAATACCGTGCTCAACTGCTGCTGCATAAACGCGGCGTCAATATAGAGCATCCGGTAAGTAAAACCGTTTTCGTCAACGGCATCGCCGTCATGCAGTTCCCCTGGTTCCAGCAGAAACACCGTGCCGGGATAACTCTGATGCTTCTTCTTACGGGAATGAAACTGCTGCACCCCCTGCTCAGTGACGCCCACCAGCCAGCTGTCATGCCAGTGCGGATCGTAGGCGTGTCCGGTAAAATGGGCGCGAATCGCCTCCACCGGCATCTCTTCATCTTTTGACATCTCTACCCAGTCAGGTTTATTCATCCGCAGATCCTTCAGGCAAGCTCTGCTCTCAGGATACAGCCGACGCTGAAGATCCCGCAATCCTGAGAAAATTCTTCCGGAAACGGCTACGCAATTTCAGGGTAAAACCAGCAGAATTTTTACTTTTTTGTCTCCCTCTCTCTTCCTGCCGTCTATTATCCTTGATTATAATTACCCCATTAATTTAGTTAGACCTCTAATTATCAGGCCTCTATATTTTGAATGCTCAGGAACTCAATTTTTCGCGTTTACTCCATTTAACGGCCCACGCCTGGCGTCAGGCTGTCGATCGCCGCATGAAAGACAACGGACTGAGCATGAGCAGCTGGATGGCGGTGGCGACCATTGCCATTCAGGAGGCGCCAATCAGCCAGAAAGAGCTGGCTCAGGCGCTTGGGCTTGAAGATGCCAGCGTGGTTCCGTTGATAGATCGTCTGGTAAAGCAGCAGCTGGTGGAGCGTATTCAGCCGGAGGAGGATCGGCGTAAGCGTCTTCTGCACGTTACGCCGCAGGGCGAGGCGCTCTATCAGAAACTCAAAATTGAGGCTGACAGGTTAAGAAACGAACTGCTGTCAGGGATCAACCGCGATGAGCTGGCTGTTACCCAGCGGGTGCTTCAGCAACTGCTGAAAGCCACCGAGGCGAAATAGCATGGGCAGTAACAGACCCGACCCGTTCGCCCCGCGAGAATGGGGGCCAGGCGAAAAGCCGATGCTTCCCGGCTCGCCCTCCACGCCGCTGCATCCCACCCCTAAACGCATTGCGTTTGGCCTTATCGGCTTGCTGATTTCCATCACCGGGGCGCTGAGTAATGCGCTGGTCACGGCGAATCTCACTAACCTTCAGGGCGTGTTCGGCGCTTACAGCAATGAAATTGCCTGGCTGCCTGCGGTTTACGTGATGGGGAATATTTCTATTAATCTGCTGTTGGTGAAGTTTCGCCAGCAGTTTGGCCTGCGTGCGTTTACCGAAGCGTTTCTGGTCTTGTACGCCCTGGTTTCGTTCTTTCACCTGCTGGTCAACGATCTCAGTTCCGCAATCATCGTGCGTGCTGCCCATGGCATGGTGGGGGCAGCGCTCAGTTCCCTGGGCATTTACTATCAGGTACAGGCGTGGCCGGCAAAGCACCGGTTGAAGGCGCTGACGATTGGATTAGGCGCGTCACAATTAGCCATTCCGCTTGCACGGCTGTTCTCTTCCGAGCTGTTACAGCTTGATGAGTGGCGTGGTCTCTATCTGTTTGAGCTGGGACTGGCGATGGTCTGCCTTGGGGCGGTGCTGATCCTGAAACTGCCGCCGGGCGACAGGATTAAAGTTTTCGAAAAGAAGGATTTCCTCACCTTCTTTTTAATGGCGCCGGGTATGGCACTCTTCTGTGCCGTGCTGTCGCTAGGACGTATTGAATGGTGGACCAGCACGCCATGGCTTGGCGTTTGCCTGGCATCAGGGCTGGTGCTGGTGATCGCCGCCGTGGTGCTGGAACATAACCGGAGTAATCCGCTGATAAACACCCGCTGGTTGGGTACCGGGGCAATTTTCCGTTTAGGCATCGTCATGATTATGCTGCGCGTGACGCTGGCGGAACAGAACACCGGAGCGATTGGCTACCTGCAGCAGGTGGGGTTGCTCAACGATCAGATGAACTATCTGGCGCTGGCCATTCTTGCCGGAGTGCTCTCCGGTATTGTGGTCAGCGCACTGACTATCAACGTAAAACATCTGAGTTGGCCGATTGTGATGTCGCTGTTGCTGATCATGGTGGCTTCATTAATGGATGCGCACTCCAGCCCGCTAACACGAGCCAATAACATGTATTTCAGCCAGTTCCTGTTAGGTTTCAGCAGCACCTTCTTTATTGCTCCCGCTCTATTGCTGAATATTGGCAGCGTAGTGACCCAACCCAAAAATCTGGTAAGCCTGGTGGTGCTGTTCGGCATGAGTCAAAATATCGGTGGGTTGATGGGCTCGGCTCTGCTGGGCACATTCCAGACCTGGCGCGAAAAATATCACTCCAGCCTGATAGCGGATCAGCTCTCCTTGCTCAATCCTAACGTCACCGACAGGCTCAGCCAGTACACCAGCCTGTTCAACAGTTTTATCGGCGACAGCGTTCTTCGCGGCGCGCAGGGGACGGCGCAGCTACAAACGGTTGCCACGCTGCAGGCTAACGTCCTCGCCTATAACGACACCTATTTACTGACCGCCGGCATGGCCTTTATCACCCTGATTTGGGTGCTGTGGCGTCTTTCACGTCAGCGATATCTTAACTGGCTTCAGGCTAAGCGTGAGGCGGAAGCCGAGCAGCGGGCCATGCAACAACCAACCACTTCGATCAGCACGGGGCATTAATGAGTCAGCAGGAAGAGAGCCAGCGCTCTGAACAGGAACGAAACAATAAACTGCGTATTTTATCTGTCGCTTTTGGCGCGAGCATCGCAGTAGTGGGGGTATTGGTGATCCTTTACGCCTGGCAGCTTCCCCCTTTTACCAGTCAGATCCAGTCAACCGAGAATGCTTACGTACGCGGCCAGGTGACATTTATCAGTCCGCAGGTGAATGGTTATCTGACCTCGGTAGAGGTGCTGGACTATCAGCCTGTTAAACAGGGTGAACTGCTGATGACCATTGATGACCGTATCTATAAGCAGAAGGTGCATCAGGCGCAGGCGCAACTGGCGATAAAGAAAGCCGCGCTGGCCAATAATATTCAGCAGCGGCGCAGCGCTCAGGCAGTCATTGAGCGTAATCAGGCCGCGCTGGAGAATGCCAGAGCACAGGCGGTAAAAAGCGCGCTCGATCTGAAGCGCGTAGAGAATCTGGTCTCCGACGGCTCCCTGTCGATTCGTGAAAGAGATGCCTCACGCGCCAGCAACAGCCAGACGGTGGCCGATGTTCAGCAGATGAAGGCGACGCTGGAGGTCTCCCGCCAGGATTTGCAAACCGTACTGGTTAATCGCGCCTCGCTTGAAGCCGATGTGGAGAGCGCACAGGCTGCACTGGAACTGGCGCAGATCGATCTGGATAACACCCGAATTATCGCGCCGCGCGACGGCCAGCTCGGTCAGATTTCGGTTCGTCAGGGAGCTTACGTCACGGCCGGCACCCGCCTGACTTCCCTTGTACCGGCACAGATGTGGGTGGTTGCCAACATGAAAGAGACGCAGATGGCGCGGGTGAAGCCAGGGCTGCCGGTAAGCTTTACGGTTGATGCCCTGAATGAAGAACGCTTTACGGGAGAGGTCGAATATATCTCTCCGGCTGCCGGTTCCGAGTTCAGCGCTATTTCGCCAGACAACGCCACCGGCAACTTCGTGAAGATTGCCCAGCGCATTCCTGTTCGCATCAAAATCACCAGTGATAACGTCGCGCATCTGCGGCCGGGCATGTCCGTAGAGGTCAATATTGATACTTCCGATGCCGTTCAGAAAGGGGAGGAGAAGTAATGCGCTGGTCTGTTTCCTTGCTGGCGGCTTTACTCACCGCCACGCTTTCCGGCTGCGCCACAGAAGTAGAGAAAGCCCCCGGTTCACTGCCCATCCCGCAACAGTGGCGCAACCAGGTGGGGCCGGCTTCAGCTGTGGAGGCCAACTGGTGGCAGGCATTTGGTGACAGCGATCTTAACCGGCTGGTTGAGCAGGCGCTGCGGAATAACCTCGATATCCTGACTGCTCGTTCGCGAGTCGACCAGTATCGGGCCGAGCTGCGCGGCGCGCTGGGAGATAATTTCCCGACGCTGGATGCAGGCGTCTCCGCCTCTCATGCCCGGTCACTCTCTTCAGCAACGGGCCAGCCTTATGAAGGCGCCGTGTTTCAGGGATTGCTCCAGGCCAATTATGATGTCGACCTGTGGGGAGCGCGCAGCAGCAGTATCGATGCAGCAAAAGCCACGCTCGCCGCCCAACAGGCCGCCGCCTCTGCTGCTGAACTGACCGTTGCCAGCTCGGTGGCCTCCGGTTATATGACGCTGGTTTCGCTGGATGAGCAGCTGCGGGTGACCCAGGCCACCCTCGCATCACGAACGGATTCGCTGAAGCTGGCCCAGCGGCAGTATGAAACGGGCTATACCTCCAAACTGGAGTGGGTGCAGTCTGAATCAGAATACCAGACGGCTAAAGCGCAAATTCCGGTGCTGCAACATCAGATTGCGCAGCAGGAAAATGCGCTGAGTATTCTGGTGGGTATGAATCCCCGGGAAATCGCGCGGCAGAGTAAGTTCGATCATGTAGCGCCGCAGACGCTTCCCGCCGTTCTGCCGTCGCAGCTTCTGCAGCGCAGGCCGGATATTGTTCAGGCCGAGCGGCTGCTGCTGGCGGCCGACGGCACGCTGCAATCTTCCCGTGCCCAGCTCCTGCCCGCTCTTAATCTGACCGCCACCGGTACAATGCAAAGTTCTGTTCTGCATCAACTGGTGGATAATCCTTTCCGCTTGTGGAGCATTGGCGGCAGCGTGCTGGCGCCGTTGCTGAACCGGGAGGCGCTGACGGCGCAGGTGGATGTGTCGATGGCGACCCGCAACCAGGCGTTGTACAGCTATGAAAAAGTGGTGCGCAACGCCTTCAGCGAAGTGAATAACGATCTGGATGCTATTGAGCGCTACCAGCAACAGCTGGTCGAGCTGCAAAAACAGGAACAGGTGGTCAGCGAAGCGCTACGCATCTCCCGCAATCGTTATCAAAACGGCTACGCCTCTTATCTGGACGAGCTTGATGCGCAGCGGACGCTCTTTACAACGCAGTTAAACGTGGTACAGGTTAAAAATAATTTACTGCAGGCACAGATTGACCTCTATCGCGCGCTGGGCGGCGGCTGGACCTCCTGATAAAAGGCGCGTCAGCGCGTCGCATTCTTTAGCAACGAGTGCTATTATGCGCGACATCAGCGCCATTCAGCGTAAGAACTGAGGGTGATTCACCGCGATGACATTAGCTGGATTACCACTCTTGCTCAGGGCGCCTCGCCTTTCAGGCTGTTAAATAAGCAGTCAGCTTTTTCCCGGTGCAAAATGCTTCAGGGAAGCTAAAGATTCGTTGCTCTCTGCCGACAATCCCTTCATACCCGCTCGCTGAACAAAACCGGGGATGGCTCGCAATTGCGGGTAAATCTGAGTGCTAATGAGGCCAGGCCAGCGCTAAGCTGTAGCGCAATGCCTTTGCCGCATCGCCGCAGGGACGCTTTAAGAAGATTTGACGTATGAGATTAGCTTTTACACTCCTTGACTGGCAGGCGATGGCGCCGGGACTGAATGAGCAGGCCGACTGGCAACAGTGGGCAGGCGGCCAGCCGGATATCGATGCCAGCCAGCCGATGGCCAGAACACGCTTTCTGCCGATGATGACAGCCCGTCGTTTAATGGGCGGAAGCCGCGCCGCCGTGGAGAGCGGTCTGGCCCTGTTGCAGCGCCAGCGCGTGGATGCCATCGTGTTCAGCAGCCGTCACGGCGAGCTGGAGCGTAATCTGCGCATCCTGACCTCGCTGGCTCGTGAAGAGGATCTCTCTCCCACCGATTTCGCCATGTCGGTGCACAATGCCGCCGTGGGCAGCCTGACCATTGCTGCCGCAAAAGCGCTGGTCAGCACCTCGCTGTCGGCTGGCGTGGACTCTTTTCAGCAGGGGCTGGTTGAAGTGACCGCGCTGCACGCCGCCGGTTATCAGCAGGTGCTGCTGGTCGATTTCGATGGCGCTATCCCCGAGTTTTATCATCAACACCTTCCCGCAGAAACGTTACGCAGCCCCTATGCCGTGGCGCTGCTCCTCGCTGCTGGTGAGGGTTACTGCTGTGAATCGATCCCCGCTGCGCATAAAGAAGAAGGGGAGTTGCCGCAAAGTCTGCTGTTTTTACATGCCGTGCTGGCTGAAGCCGCCACCTTTACCCTGAAGGGCGACAGGCTGAACTGGCAGTGGACGCGTCGTGATGAGTGAGAAAGCAGGGTGCGCGGCTGCAGTGAACAGGCTCTGGCGAATAGCGATGACCGGCGTCTGCTTTTCACTGTTTGGTCTGGGTGGGGTACTGCTGTCGGTGGTGTGGTTCAATTTGCTGCTGCTGATCCAGCGAAACCCTCTGCGCCGTCGGCAGTGGGCCAGGCGTAGTATTTCATTCAGCTTCCGCTGCTTTTTGCGCACCACCCGCGCGCTGGGGGTGCTCGACTATCGCATTGTGGGGGCTGAAGAGCTGAGGCGCGATCGCCGCTGTCTGGTAGTGGCTAATCATCCTTCTCTTATCGATTACGTGATGCTGGCTTCCGTGATGCCGGATGTGGACTGCCTGGTAAAAGCTGACCTGCAGCGGAATTTCTTCGTCAGCGGGGTGATCCGCTCGGCCAGTTACCTGATCAACAGTCAGGCCGAAACACTGTTGCCAGACTGCCAGCAGCGGCTGAATAACGGCGATGCGATCATGATTTTTCCTGAAGGCACCCGGACCCGCTACGGCGAACCGCTGAAGCTGCAGCGCGGCGCGGCGAATATTGCCGTGCGTTGCCGCTGTGACTTGCGTATTGTGCACATCCGCTGCACCCAACGGATGCTGGATAAACAGAGCCGCTGGTACCAGGTCCCGCCAGAAAAACCGCTGTTCACCGTCACGGTAGGAGAGCGTATAGAGAGTCAACACTTTCTGGCCGGGAATGAGGATGCGCAGCCGCTGGCTGCCCGGCATCTGACCCAATTTTTGCAGCAGGCATTAACCCCATAACATTAAAAATTATTCGGAAACAGGTATGGAAGAGCTGGCGCTTGAAATTAAACAGATGATTATCGACACCCTCAATCTGGAAGAGATTGCCACGCAGGATATAGAGAGCGATGCCCCGCTATTTGGCGACGGGCTGGGGCTGGACTCTATCGATGCGCTGGAGCTTGGTCTGGCGGTGAAGAATCGCTATGGCGTGGTGCTCTCGGCAGAGAGCGAAGAGATGCGTCAGCATTTTTACTCCGTCTCGGCGCTGGCGGCTTTTATTCTGGCTCAGCGCAAGCTGGGTGCCTGATCCACAACATCACGAGTTATTTATGGATAAGAATGAAATTTATCAGGAAGTCACCGGCCTGCTGGTGAAACTTTTTGAGATCGACGCGGAAGCTATCAAGCCTGAGTCACGGTTATATGAAGATCTGGAGCTGGACAGCATTGATGCGGTGGACATGGTGGTGCATCTGCAAAAACGTATCGGGCGTAAAATTAAGCCTGAGATGTTTAAAGCCGTCCGCACCGTTCAGGATGTGGTTGATGCGGTCGATCAGCTGATCCGCGAAGGGTAATTTCCGGGCAATGCTCAGACTCCTGCAGGGCGTCAGCACGCTGATGATGGTAGCCTGGCCACTTATGGTCTGGCTCTCGCTGACGCATCCCGCCTGGCGCTGGTTGCTGCCTCTTGCCGCCGTGTTGTTTATTCTGCGCTGGCTGATGCTAAGAGGGCGGCAGGGGGCGCTTGCCCTGCTGGGCAAATGGCTGGCGCTGGCCGGTGCGGCGTTAAGTCTCAGCACTCTGTTTTTGCGTGAAAACCATCTGCTGCTGTGGTATCCGGTAATGGTCAACGCAGTGATGCTGATGCTGTTTGCTGGTTCATTATTCAGCCGTATGCCGCTGGTAGAGCGTCTGGCCCGGCTGCGTGAACCTGACCTGCCGCCGCGCGCGGTGCGCTGGACACGGCGGGTAACGCAGATCTGGTCGCTGTTTTTTATCATTAACGGGAGCGTCGCGCTGGCGACCTGCCTGATGAACAATCTTCTCTGGTGGACGTGGTGGAACGGGCTGGTCAGTTATCTGTTGATGGGGCTGCTGATGGCGGGCGAATGGCTGCTGCGGCAGCGAATGAGAAAGCAGGCATGAGCACGCTGCCCATGGCGCAGTGGCTGAGCGCGCCCTCTGAAGGGGCGGTAGCGCGCCGTGGAATGGAGCTGCTCAGCCGTCAGCAGTGGCAGCAGGCGGTGGCGGCGTTGGGCCATCGTCTGCTGGCACATCCCGCCCGCAGGTGGGCGCTCTGCTTTGAAGACAGCTATCTGTTCAGCGTGGCGCTGCTGGCCGCGCTGCATGCCGGAAAAGTGCCGGTGATCCCCGGCCACTGTCGCGAGTCGCTTTTACAGGAGCAGAGCAGCGAGTTTGACGCGCTGTTAACCGACGCCTCGTTTACGCTTAACTGCCCAATCCTCCAGCTTCCTCTCTCTGTAGATGCAGAAGCAGCCCGCTGTTCCGCTCTGCCTGCGGTTTGTCCCGATGCCGTTGTCGTCCTGTTTACCTCCGGCTCGACCGGCACCCCGCGGCAAGTGATCAAGCCGGTGCGCGCGCTCGACGAAGAGGCGCGCTGGCTGGCGGATCACTGGGGAGATCGCCTTGCGCAATGCACGGTGATCGCCACGGTCAGCCATCAGCATCTCTATGGCCTCACCTTCCGGCTGATCCTGCCGCTGGCGTTGGGGCTGCTCTTTGAGTGTCGTCAGATCCTCTATAGCGAGCAGCTCTCTGCGCTGGCGGCCTCTGAAGATCACCTGTTGATCAGCAGTCCGGCCTTTTTACGCAGGCTGGACCGCACCCTGCCTGCGCCACGCTGCAAGCTGATCGTCTCCGCAGGCGGCGAACTGCCCTGGTCCTGCGCGCAGGAGGTCAACAGCTGGCTGAATCAGCCGGTAGAGGAGATATATGGCAGCACCGAAACTGGCGTGCTGGCGGTGCGCAGCCGCACCTCTGAACAGCAGCTATGGCAACCCTTTAGCGGCGTGAGTTTCCTGCAGGATGCCCAACAGCGCTGGTGGGCCAGGTCGCCGCTGATCCCCCAGCCACAAGGATTGCAGCTGGACGATAAACTTCTGTTTACTCACGCAGGCTTCCAGCTCGGCGGCCGCTACGATCGCACGGTAAAAATTGAAGATAAGCGCGTTTCGCTGAGTGAAATTGAGCGAAGGCTGCTGGCGTTGCCGCAGGTGGTGGATGCCGTGGCGCTGGCAGTCAGCCGTCCTGAACGCAACGGCATTGGCGTGGTGCTGGTGCTGGATGCCCACTATGATGAAAGCACGCTGGCGCAGATGAAGCGCGAATGGCGGCACGAACTCTACCGCTGGCTGGAGCCGGTTGCCATGCCGAGGTACTGGCGAATTGTGAACAGCATCCCTCATAACAGCCAAAGCAAGCGTGCCTGGCCACAAATACAGGAGCTATTTTATGCTGCCCGTTGAGCTTTCCCGCCAGCAGCAGGCTGGAAAAGCAGAAGTTTTACTGCAGGTGGAACCCGATCTCTTCTGGTTCCGCGGCCATTTCCCCACGCAGCCGTTATTGCCCGGCGTCGCCCAGCTTGACTGGGTGATGCATTACGGCGTGACCATGCTGGCACCCGACAGGCAGTTTTCGGCGGTTGAAAACATCAAGTTTCAGCAGCCCATTCTGCCGGGCCACACGCTGAAACTGACGCTGAGCTGGCAGAGTGAGAAAAGCTGTCTGCAGTTCGACTATCAGATCCTGGGCGGCGAACAGCCCCTGCGCGCCAGCAGCGGGAAGATCACGCTGTGCTAGCGGACTTTTCCCCCTGCGTGGTGATCCCCTGCTATAACCACGGGGCGATGATGGCTTCCGTGCTGGCAAGGCTGGCCCCTTTTAGCCTGCCGGTGTTTATTATCGACGACGGCAGCGATGAGGCTACGCAGGGCTGCCTGGCCGCATTAGATCATGCTAACGTCACGCTGATTCGTCTGCCGCAGAATCGGGGTAAGGGCGCGGCAGTGATGCGCGGGCTACAGGCCGCTGCCGCTGCCGGATTCAGCCATGCGCTGCAGGTTGACGCTGATGGCCAACATCAGATTGAGGACAGCCCTGCGCTGCTGGCAGCCGCGCGCCAGCATCCGGCTTGCCTGATTTCCGGCCAGCCGATCTATGACGACTCGATCCCCAAATCTCGTCTGTATGGCCGTTACATCACCCATTTCTGGGTTTGGGTGGAAACCCTGTCGTTTTCCATCAGGGACAGCATGTGTGGCTTCCGCGTCTATCCTCTGGCGCCGACGCTGGCACTGGCGACGCGCCATCCCATCGGAGCGCGGATGGACTTTGATACTGAAGTCATGGTGCGCCTTTACTGGCGCGGCACGCCAAGCCGTTTTATTCCCACCCGCGTCACCTATCCTGTTGATGGCGTATCGCATTTCGATGCGCTTCATGACAACCTGCGCATCTCCTGGATGCATACGCGCTTGTTTTTCGGCATGCTGCCGCGCATCCCTTCGCTGCTTAAGCGCCGCCGCGAAGAACACTGGGCGGGCATAAAGGAGCGTAAGGGGCGGTCGGGGCTGAGATTTATGCTGTGGGTTTATCAGCTCTTCGGTCGCGGGGTATTCACCCTGTTGCTCTGGCCGGTGATCGGATTTTACTGGCTTACCGGCGGCCCTCAGCGGGCAGCTTCCCGTCAGTGGATCAAACATATTCGCCAGTATGCCCGCCAGCAACATCGCTCGCTGCCCGGCCGGGTGAACAGTTTTCATCACTATCTGCGTTTTGGCGAATCGATGCTGGAGAAAATTGCCAGCTGGCGGGGCGATCTGCGCTGGGGGAAAGAGATCGATTTTGCTCCCGGTGCCGAAGAGGCGATCGCCGGCGGCAAGCCAGGCGGCAGGCTGATCCTGGCCTCGCATCTCGGGGATATTGAAGCCTGCCGGGCGCTGGCGCAGCAGGTGAGCGGGCTGGTGATCAATGCGCTGGTCTTTACCGACAATGCGCAGCGTTTTCGTCAGGTGATGGATGAGATAGCGCCAGAGGCGAGCAGGCATGTGATGCCGGTGACGGAGATTGGCCCGGAAACCGCCATTTTGCTGCAGCAGAAGCTGGATGCCGGCGAGTGGATAGCGATAGTGGGTGACCGTACAGCCGTCAATCGCCAGCGAGGCGGGGTAAGACGGGTGATTTGGAGTGAGTTTCTCGGCAAGCCCGCGCCTTTTCCGCAGGGACCTTTCGTGCTGGCTGCTGCGCTGCGCTGTCCGGTGCTGCTGATGTTTGCCCTGCGGGAAGAGGGAAAGCTGCGGCTGCACTGTGAACCCTTTGCCGACCCGCTGGTATTACCCCGCGCTACGCGCCAGCAGGCTTTACAGCAGGCAGTGGACAGGTATGCCGGAAGGCTGGCGCACCACGCGCTGATAGCGCCGCTGGACTGGTTTAATTTTTTCGATTTCTGGCAACTGCCGGAGCAACCGCAAACGGATGAGAAAGAGGAATCACAGTGTTAAACGACCCGCGTTTTTCTGTTGAAGTGGAAATGAGCATTCCTTTTCATGATGTTGATGCCATGGGCGTTGTCTGGCACGGCAACTATTTCCGCTATTTTGAGATTGCCCGCGAAGCGCTGTTGCGAAAATTTAATTATGGCTATCGGGAAATGAAAGCCTCTGGCTACCTCTGGCCGGTGGTGGATACGCGGGTGAAATACCGCGCGGTGCTGACCTTTGAGCAGACCATTCGCGTGCGCGCCACGCTGGAAGAGGTGGAGAACCGGTTGCGTATCGGCTATCAGATCTTTGACGCCCGGAGCGGTAAGCGCCTCACTACCGGCTATACCATTCAGGTAGCGGTGGAGGAGAGCAGCCAGGAGATGCGTTTCGTCTCGCCGCCGATCCTGTTTGAGCGCCTGGGAGTGCAGCCATGATCCGCTGCCTGCTTGCCGGGCTGCTGCTGTTAAGCGCAGCTGTTCAGGCGGTGACGCTTGACGATCTTCAGCAACGTTTCGCCAGCCAGGCGGTAGTGCGGGCTGACTTTACCCAGCTACGGGAGATCAAAGGGATGGCGCCGCTGAAATCGAGCGGCGAGCTGCTGATTGCCCAGGATCAAGGGTTGTGGTGGCATCAGGCCAGGCCTTTCCCTCTGACGCTGGTGCTGGATGAAAGCCGCATGATGCAGGTGATGAACGGCCAGCCCCCGCAGATCGTCACGGCTGAGAGTAACCCACAGATGTTTCAGTTCAATCATCTGCTGCGCGCGCTGTTCCGCGCCGATCGTCAGGTGCTGGAGCAGAACTTCGCGCTGGATTTTCAGGATCGCGGGCAGGGGAGATGGCAGCTGGTTCTGACGCCAAAAACCTCACCGCTGGATAAATTATTTAATAGCATCACCCTGCAGGGGGCAGCCTGGCTGGAGGCAATTGAGCTGAACGACCGTCAGGGTGACAAAACGGCAATTTCTCTCAGCAATCAGCGTACCACGACCAGCCTGAGCAGTGAGGAGCAACAGCGTTTTGTTTTCTGATACGCCACGTCGTGTTGCGCTGGGCTGGCTGGCGATCTGCCTGGTGCTGGTAGCCTTGCTGGTCATGCTGTTGCCCAGAGCGACCATCAACAGCAGCGTGCTGGCGCTGCTGCCGGAACAGGCGATGGGGGAGATCCCTCCCGAGCTGCAACAGGGTTTTATGCAGCGCCTGGATCGCCAGCTTGTCTGGCTGGTCAGCGCTGGCGATACCCCCGATCCGGCCGTAGCGGAGTGGTATCTGAAGCAGCTACAGGCGCTGCCGATGCTGCACAATGTTCAGGGACCGATGGCGGCTGACAAACAGCAGGCCTGGGGGAAATTTGCCTGGCAGCACCGCAATGCGCTGATCGACCCCGCCACCCGCGCCAGGCTGGCAAACGGCGGTTCGGCGCAGGGCGACTGGGTGCTGGCACAGCTCTATTCAGCCTTTGCTGGCGTCAGCGGGCAGGAGCTGTCGCATGACCCGCTGCTGCTGGTGCGCGGTGCGCAGCTGGCGCTACAGCAAAACAGCGGAAAACTTGGCCTGAGCCAGGGCTGGCTGACCACCACCGATAAGCAGGGAAGAGTGTGGTACTTCCTGCATGGTGAACTCAACGGCAGCTCTTTCGATATGCAGCAAAGCCGCGCGATTGTGGCGCAGCTTGCCGCTCTTAAAAACCGACTGGAGAGAAACTATCCAGAGGCGCAATTGCTTTCCCGGGGCACGGTCTGGTTCAGTGATTATGCCAGCCAGCAGGCAAAGCACGATGTCTCCACGCTAGGGGTGGCCACCGTTATCGGGGTCCTGCTGCTGGTATTTTCCGTGTTTCGTTCATTTCGTCCGCTACTGCTTTGCGCCCTGTCGGTAGGTGTGGGGGCGCTGGCCGGGATTGTCGTAACGCTGTTGCTGTTTGGCGAACTGCATCTGATGACGCTGGTTATGAGCCTGAGCATTGTCGGTATCTCGGCGGACTATACCTTGTATTACCTGACGGAGCGTATGGTTCACGGTGCGGAGGCCACGCCTGCGCAGAGCCTGCAAAAAGTGATCCGCGCCTTGCTGCTGGCATTAGGCACGACGGCGATTGCTTGGCTGATTATGCTCTTTGCACCCTTCCCGGGAATTCGTCAGCTGGCTCTCTTCGCCGCCGTGGGGCTGACCGCCTCCTGCCTGACGGTGATCTGCTGGTATCCACTATTAGTGAAGGGATTGCCGGTTCGTCCGGTCCCGCAGTTAGCCCTGATGGGGCGCTGGTTAGCAAGCTGGCGAAGAGACCGGCGGCTCCGCCTTGGCCTGCCGCTGCTGGTGGCGGCCATTTCACTCACTGGTCTGGTAAAGCTGCAGGTAAATGATGATATCTCGCAGCTCCAGGCGCTGCCGCCAGCGCTGCTGGCGCAGGAGAAACAGGTAACGCAGCTGAGCGGACAACGCGCCGATCAGACCTGGATGGTGGTTTATGGCGACACGCCGGAGCAGACGCTGCAACGGCTTGAGGCGCTTGCTCCTGAGCTGGAGAAGGCCAAAACGCAGCAGTGGCTGCAGCAGTATCGTCTGCTGCCGCTCGCCTCTTTACGACAGCAGCAGCAGGATAACATCCTGCTTAACAACGCCGCGCCTCAAGTGATGGCGCAGCTGCAGCAGGCGGGTGTGCAGGTTGCCGCGCCCGATCTTTCAGCCATGACATTAACGCCTCAGCAATGGCTTAACAGCCCAAACAGTGAAGGATGGCGTCTGCTGTGGCTTTCTGTTTCACAAGGCCGTAGCGGTGTGCTGGTGCCGGTGGAAGGGGTGAGCAACAGCGCCGCGCTGGCCGCGCTGGCTAAAAGTCTGCCGGGCGTGAGTTGGATCGATCGCAAAGCCACCTTTGATCGGCTCTTTGCCTTTTACCGCACGCTACTGGGCTGGCTGCTTGCGGCGGCGCTGGTCGCCATCGCGCTGAGCTATATCTTCCGGCTCGGCTTACGGCAGGGGGCAATCAGCGTGCTGCCCTCGGTGTTGTCGCTGGGGGGCGGGCTGGCTGCATTGTCACTTTCCGGGCATTCACTGAACCTCTTCTCCCTGCTGGCGCTGGTTCTGGTACTGGGGATTGGCATTAATTACACCCTTTTCTTCAGTAATCCCCGCGGCACGCCGATAACCTCGTTGCTGGCGGTGACGCTGGCAATGGCAACGACCCTGCTGACGCTGGGCATGCTGGTCTTCAGCAGCACCCAGGCGATCGCCAGCTTTGGCATTGTGTTATGCAGCGGCATCTTTACCGCGTTTTTACTGGCTCCCCTGGCCATGCCGCCTAAAAGGAAAAAGAGATGAGAGCGACTGCCGTGGCCGCGCTTGCCCTGATGCTGCTGGCGGGTTGTGCCAGCAAACCGGATGAAACCCGTCCCGAAGCCTGGCTGGAGCCTGGCGTTAAGGTGACGCTGCCCGCGCCGGGTATTACACCCGCCTTCACTGAGCAACAGCTGCTCACCGGGACTTTTAAAGGCAAAAAGCAGTCCCTGCTGGTGCTGCTTAGCGCAGAGAGTCAGCAGCTGACGCTGGCGGGGCTCTCCTCGCTGGGGATCCGGCTGTTCAGGGTAACTTACGACAGCAGCGGCATTCATACCGAACAGTCGATTGTTCTGCCCGAGATGCCGCCAGCCAGCCAGGTGCTGGCTGATATTATGTTGAGCCACTGGCCGGTAGCGGCATGGCAACCCCATCTGCCTGCAGGCTGGACGCTGAAGGATAGAGAAGATCGCCGCCAGCTGCGCGATCAGCAGGGCAAACTGGTTACCGAGATCCGCTATCTGCAGCGCGGCGACAGGCGTGAACCTGTCAGCGTGCAGCAGTTTGCGTTTGGCTATCAAATACTTATTCAACATCTGGATGCACAATGATTTACATTTCGGCGGTGGGCATGCTCAGTGCGCTGGGAAACGATATGGCAGCTACGGCCATTAATCTGGCAGGAAGTGTCGCGCCCGGCATGCGTCCGGACAGCGGCTGGCTGCTGCACGGTAAACCCTGCTGGAGCGGGAGGGTGGATGCCGATCTGCCGGAGATACCTGAAACGTTTGCCGCGCATCGTAGCCGAAATAACCAGCTACTGCTGGCCGCTCTGCAACAAATCCAGCCGCAGGTTGATGAGGCGATCGCCACCTTTGGCCGCGATCGTATCGCTGTGGTGCTGGGCACCAGCACCTCCGGCCTGAATGAAGCGGATAACCGGGTCGCAGAGCAGGCTGATAATTATCACTATTATCAGCAGGAGCTGGGCGATCCGTCGCGTTTTCTGGCGCACTATCTGGCGCTGTCTGGCCCCGCCTACACGCTTTCCACCGCCTGCTCCTCCAGCGCCCGCGCGTTGATCAGCGGGCAGCGGTTGCTTGAGGCTGGCCTGGCGGATGTGGCGATCGTTGGCGGGGCAGATACGCTGAGCCGCATGCCGGTTAACGGCTTTGACAGCCTGGAGTCGCTCTCGCCCACGCAATGCGCGCCGTTCAGTAAGCAGCGGGACGGTATCACCATCGGCGAAGGCGGGGCGTTGATGGTGCTGACCAAAACGCCTCAGGCCGTGGCCATTCTGGGCGTGGGGGAATCCTCTGATGCATACCATATGTCCGCGCCGCATCCTCAGGGCGAAGGGGCGATTCGGGCGATTACGATGGCGCTCAAGCAGGCGGATCTGGCACCCGGCGCGTTGGGGTATATCAATCTGCACGGCACCGCCACGCGGCTGAACGATCGGATCGAAGCGGATGTGGTCAGCCAGATCTTTGGCGATACCGTTCCCTGTAGTTCCACAAAGCATCTGACCGGACATACGCTGGGGGCAGCGGGCATTTGCGAAGCGGCGATAAGCTGGCTGCTGCTTACTCAGCCTGTGCCGCTGCCGCCGCAGGATTTCACCCTCACTGTTCAGGATGATACGCTGGCAGAGTGTGGGCTGTTGTGCCAGCCTCGCCCGCTCTCCGGCTCCGCCATAATGAGTAACTCTTTTGCCTTTGGCGGCAATAATACCTGCCTGATTCTGGGAAAGCATAATGGTTGATGACAAACGGGCGGTTGACTATCTGCCGCATGATGCGCCAATGGTGCTGGTGGAAGAGGTTCTCTGGGTAAGCGAAGAGAGTGCCTGCTGCCAGGTAACAGTTGGTGAGGGCGTGCTGTCGCCTTTTCTCAATGCTGAGGGCGATCTTCCCGCCTGGTTCGGCATTGAAATTATCGCTCAGACCATCGGCGTCTGGTCCGGCTGGCACGGACGTGCACAAAATAACAACAAGCCCTCGCCAGGGATGCTGTTGGGCGGTAGGGGATATCGCTGCCAGGCAGCAGTTTTTCCCGCAGGGGCCACGCTTGAAGTTACCGTCACGCTGTTAATGCGCGATGAAAAAATTGGCAGCTTCGAGGGTAACATCACGATTAATGGCGAACATTACGCCAGCGGCAGGTTAAATACTTATCAGCCTGACCGGGAAGAACTCAACCAACTTATGCAACAGGGTAATAACCAATGACGCGTTCAGTACTGGTCACGGGTGGCAGCAAAGGTATTGGCCGGGCGATAGCCCTGCGGCTGGCTGCCGAAGGTTTTAGCGTCGTTGTGCATTATCACAGCGACCAGGCGGGAGCAGAAGAGACGCTGCGCCAGATGCAGCAGGCGGGCGGCGAAGGGCGCTCGCTGGGTTTTGATATCGCCAACAGAGAGCAGTGCCGCACGCTGATAGAGCAGGACATTGCCGATTTTGGTGCCTATTACGGCGTGGTCAGCAATGCGGGGATTACCCGCGATGGTGCGTTTCCTGCCCTGAGCGAAGAGGACTGGGACAGCGTGATCCATACCAATCTGGACAGTTTCTACAACGTTATTCACCCCTGCATCATGCCGATGATTGGTCTGCGCAAAGGGGGGCGTATTATTACGCTGTCATCCGTTTCCGGGCTGATGGGCAATCGCGGGCAGGTCAATTACAGCGCCGCTAAGGCAGGCATTATTGGTGCCACCAAAGCGCTGGCGATTGAGCTGGCAAAGCGCAAAATCACCGTGAACTGTATTGCACCAGGCCTGATCGATACCGGAATGATCCAGATGGAGCCGGTTGCGGTTGAAGAGGCGATGAAGATGATCCCGATGAAGCGGATGGGGCAGGCTGATGAAGTGGCTGGCCTGGCAAGTTATCTGATGTCGGATATCGCAGGTTATGTGACCCGTCAGGTTATTTCCATCAACGGAGGCATGCTGTGATCCGCCGGGTTGTGGTAACGGGAATGGGCGGCGTGACGGCGTTCGGCAACAGCTGGCCGGAAATTTCAGCGAGAATGCGTGCCGGGCGGAATGCGGTGCGTAAGATGCCGGAATGGCAGGTCTATGACGGCCTTAATACGCTTTTAGGCGCACCGGTTGATGATTTCACCCTGCCGCAGCACTACACGCGTAAACGCATCCGTTCAATGGGCCGGGTTTCACTGATGGCGACCCGCGCCAGTGAACTCGCGCTGGAGCAGGCCGGGCTGCTGGAACATCCCGTTCTGAACAATGGCGAGACCGGTATCGCCTACGGCTCATCGACCGGCAGTACCGGGCCGGTGAGCGAATTTGCCACCATGCTGACCGAGAAGCATACCAATAATATTACTGGCACCACGTACGTGCAGATGATGCCGCATACGGCTGCGGTAAATGCCGGTCTTTTCTTTGGGCTGCGTGGCCGGGTGATCCCGACATCCAGTGCCTGCACCTCTGGCAGCCAGGCCATTGGCTATGCGTGGGAAGCGATCCGACACGGTTATCAGACGGTGATGGTGGCAGGCGGGGCAGAGGAGCTTTGTCCGTCAGAAGCGGCGGTGTTCGATACGCTGTTTGCCACCAGTCAACGCAACGATGCGCCAGAAACTACGCCTTCTCCTTTCGATAAGCAGCGGGATGGTCTGGTAATAGGCGAGGGCGCAGGGACCCTGGTGCTGGAAGATCTGGAGCATGCAAAGGCGCGTGGTGCGACGATTTATGCGGAGATAGTTGGATTTTATACCAACTGTGATGCGGCGCATATTACGCAGCCTCAGCGTGAAACCATGCAGGTTTGTATGGAAGGCGCGTTGAAAATGGCCGGTCTGACTGCCGGTGATATCGGTTATATCAACGCCCATGGTACTGCAACCGATCGGGGCGATGTGGCCGAAAGTCTGGCCACGGCGGCAATTTTTGGCAACGGTACGCCGATCTCTTCTTTCAAGAGCTATTTCGGGCATACGCTGGGCGCCTGCGGTGCGCTGGAGGCCTGGCTGAGCATTGAGATGATGCGCGAAGGGTGGTTTGCGCCCACGCTGAATCTCACCGATCCTGCCGAGGATTGCGGCCAGCTGGATTACATCATGCACCAGCCGCGCGAGCTGCAAACCGATTATGTGCAGTCGAATAATTTCGCGTTCGGCGGCATCAATACCTCGCTGATTTTCCGCCGCTGGACGGAGTAGAGATTAGATGCGGGCGGACATTGGTTGGATTTGGCGTTGCCTTTGATTTTAGCGCTCACACAGGTCAAAACCAGCTACGGTGATTTGGCGTCACCCCGAAGCTCGTTATCCAGGACGCCGTGAATCCCTCCCTGGAGGCTTCGCTGCCGCATCCCTGCGGCAGAGACCTGGCTAACGAGCTCCGGGGCGCCACCCGTTAAATTCAGCGTTGTTGGTGGGCTTAGCGTTCACACGGGTCAAAACCAGCTGCGGTGAAAAGGCGTCACCACAGAGCACGTTATCCGAGACGCCGTAGTGCAGAATATTAAACCAGTTATAGAGCTAGCATTAGCGCAAGCCTGGATGCCGCATCCCTGCGGCATACACTCGGCTAAGGCACTCCTGGGTGCCACCCGTTAAATTCAGCGTTGTTGGTGGGTTTAGCGTTCACACAGGTCAAAACCAGATTTGATACTGGACGTGGACGTTGGTTTTATTTTCTCTGACAGGCAACACCAACGCTGGGGGGAAGGGAGAGGGGGCTGATAAGCAAAAGCTAAGCGGCATGGTCGCCGCTTCGCAGCCCCCACGGAAGGGTTCACGGCGTTTTTGTGTTCAGCCCCCTCTCCCTGATCCTGTTACCCTACCCCCAGATAAGTGCCCTTAAAGCAAGCCACACAAGACACATCATCCCTGACCAGAACAGCAATTCCTCAGACAACGTGCCCTTAAAGCAAGCCATATAAGACTCATCACCCCTGACCGTGCCAACCATACTGGTCGGGTGGATAGATATGACATCTACATCTGTCAGGGAGACCCGCGTGAGTTAAAGCTTTCGCTCTCTTACGATTTCTGATCCCGAAGGGCGGCAGCAGCGGCCCGTTTTATGACTAAAGCGAAACGAGTCAGAATAGCGGCATAACCCGGTTCAGCAGCTGAATTCCAGCGCTTAAGCCTCGCTTGCCAGGGAAAATTTTTATTTCTGTCTTCTCAACAGACTAACCATTTTATCAGGGTCAGACTGTGCTATAGTACAGTCTTCCTGATCGTCAGGGGAGAGGAGTCAGGTTGACAGGGAAGGGTCAAAGCAAAAATTTTGTTTCGAATTTTTTGCTAATCCTCTGAATAGTTTATGGATCATCCGGTTTCGCCCAGTGAAGGCGAGCCTATAAAATATACTGGCTTTAAACACGGGACGTTTGGCCAGCAGATGATGATAAAAAATGAACAACCATCCTGAACACGATTTTCCCGAAGAGCCTCATTTATCACTGGACGATGCGCAGTTCGCTATCGTTGCTCTCGCTCTCACCTCATTTACGCTGATCGTTTTTGTGCTGATCATCACTCTCTGGATGACCTGACCAACCGCCTGCACCCTGTTTAAGATAGCCTTCACTCCTGATTGGATTCAGGATGTGAGGCCCGATCGGCCTGCTTCATCCTGATTAACTGACTGCGGATCTCAAGCGCATAAGGTTCATAAATCGTTCTGTTACCGTTAGCATCGGGCAGACCAAACAGGCCGCCGGGTGAACGCCGCCCATCCGCCCAGGAAGGGTAGTCAACGGCTGGAAACAGAGAGATGCCCTCTACCTGCACGCTTTTATCTAATGCCGCACTCGTTTGCTCTACCACATATTTCAGCCAGGGCACGCGCTGGTCACCCTCAGCACCTGTTTCCGCAATCAGCAAGGGGCGCTGGTACCGCTGCCAAATCTCCTCCAGTAAAGAGGCGAGAGAACGATATTCGGGCTGATGCGGCTCAAGCGGTTCACCAGTGATAAACCACTGATTGTCGGGATACCAGGTCACCCCTATGACGTCGAACAGCGCAGGATCGCCCCCCAGTTCCGGCTGCAGACGACCGCAAAGCATATCCCATGCCTCAAACTGAGCTTCATGTTGATGACGGGCATTTTGCTGGCTGGCGTCGGAGCGCTCCGACGAGGCTATGTGAACCAGCGGATCGGTCAGCACGAATTTTGCCGCTGGCAACTCTTCCCGAATGGCGCGCATAGCCGCCAGGGAGGCACGAACCAGCTGCTGTTTTAATTCTCTGCCGCGGCCCGTTACGCCAGGATTGAACCAGGCGACGTCGCCTCCGGCCCAGGACCAGAAAGAGATCTGGTTCATGGGGGTGATAAAGGGAGCCTCAAATCCTTCATCACGCATCAGGCAGGCGGCCGCGCGGGCAAAAGCAGCAAAGCGATCGATAAATTCTGGCTGCCAGATATCCAGCCCGCTGGGCCAGCCAAAGTGCGCCAGCTCCCATATCATCTCAATATCGTGGTTTCTGGCTGCATGTAACATCGGCAAAAAAGTGGACCAGTCATATTCGCCAGGCTGTTTCTCAATCAGATACCAGCGGGCGCCGTCTCGGGCAGTCAGCAAATTTTCTGCAGCCAGTTGAGCATAATCTTTATTAAGTAGCGTATCGTGACCGCTGTTGACCACCAGATCCACGCGACGGCCCTGGTCACGACAGGCGGTTGAGCAGGCAAAGCTGCCCTGAAAGAAGCTCTTGAACAGCGTTGGCCGGTGGCGCTGAGTCGCAGGTGTTAGCGTGTCGGTATTCATGGCATCTTCCTCTTCGCAGGGACTATCACAACGCATTGCGCTAAGTCTAGACTACCTGACTAAACTGACCGCAATCAGAACAGTCGCATGACAATGTCATTCAACTGCATTAATAATGGATCCAGCAGGAATTTACCTGAACTAAGGACAATTGATGGCTGAAGCCTATACTCCGGAACCCTACGAGCCAGCCTTTGAGCACTCCCGGCTGACCCGGGCCGTATCGCCGCTGGTGGAAAATCACCCTGAGCACAGCGGCATCCATCCGCTTGAAGATGGGCTTGATGCCTTTGCCGCCCGCTATCTGCTGATGAGTATGGCGGAGCACACGCTGGATATTCAGTATTATATCTGGCAGAACGATATGTCTGGCCGGCTGCTGTTCAGCGCCGTGCTGGAGGCTGCCGATCGGGGGGTTAAAGTCCGTTTGCTGTTGGATGACAACAACACCATGGGGCTTGATGAGACGCTGACTCAGCTCTCTAAACATAAAAATATCCAGATCCGCCTCTTCAATCCCTTCTCCTTTCGTACGCTGCGTGCGCTGGGCTATCTGACCGACTTTGCCAGGGTGAACCGGCGTATGCACAACAAAAGCTTCACCGTAGACGGGGAGGCCACCATTGTCGGCGGGCGCAACGTGGGCGATGAGTATTTTGGCGCGGGCGAAGCGCCACTCTTTTCCGACCTGGACGTACTGGCCATCGGGCCGGTGGTTGGGGAAGTTGAAAAAGATTTTGAACGCTACTGGAAGAGCCGCGCCGTTGAACCCTTTAACAAGGTGGTTGATATCAATGAGGAGCGGGCACACGCCGCCGTAAAGCTGCCTGAAGCCTGGCACAGCGATCCTAAGGTTGAGCGTTATCTTGAACGTATCCACGCCTCCTCCTTTGTTACGCAGCTGGAAGCAGGCGATCTGCCGCTGGTGTGGGCGAAAACGCGCTTGCTGAGCGACGATCCCCGTAAAGGGCTGGGTAAGGCTAGAGCGGGGTCGTTACTGCCGCAGCGCATGCTGGAAGTGATTGGCAAACCTCAGTCGCAGTTCGATATCATCTCCGCCTATTTTGTGCCGACCCGCGCCGGTGTGGCGCAGCTGCTCTCGCTGGTGAGACACGGCGTAAAGATCGCCATTCTCACTAATTCTCTGGCGGCGAACGATGTCTCTATAGTGCATGCGGGCTATGCAAAATGGCGTAAGAAGCTGCTGCGGCACGGCATCACGCTTTATGAACTGAAGCCTCACTCCGCAAATGAAGCGCCGCATGACCGTGGCCTCACCGGTAATTCAGGCTCCAGCCTGCACGCCAAAACGTTCAGCGTGGACAATGAAAAAGTCTTTATCGGGTCGTTCAATTTTGATCCCCGTTCAGCCATGCTGAATACCGAGATGGGTTTTGTTATCGAGAGCGAAGCACTGGCCAGCAGCATCCACCAGCGCTTTATCAGACAGATACAGGAGCGCGCCTGGACGCTGCGCCTGGATAAGTGGGGAAGAGTGAACTGGGTGGAATATCCGGGAGAAGGGGATAGAGAGCAGGTTCATAAACATGAACCCCGCACCCGTTTTATGCAGCGACTGATGGTGCGGCTGGTATGGCGTTTGCCTATCGAGTGGCTGCTGTAAGTTGCCGGTGGGCAGTGTAAAAAAGCAGAGAAAAGGGCGGAATTTATCCGCCCTTTTTTATTCAGCGCTGCGGTTTACCTGAGAACAGGAAGCGCAGCAGCGGAATACGCAGGTGGATCTCGTAGAGCAGAAACGCGATGCCAAACACAAAGAGCAGCCCGGTAAAGAAGCCCACGGTGTTGTTGCTGATGTGGGGCACCAGGAATATACCAAACAAGATGGTCAGCGGATGGTGCACCAGGTAGATAAACAGCGAGGCATTGACCAGGTAAGTCACGCGAGGCGAATGGGAATTAAGCAGGCGATGGCCCAGCGAGAACACCACGTTCACCATCCACAGCCCCATGGTCATTGACACAATGGCGTCAATCTCATAGAGCCAGCCTTCCCCTTTGCTGTAAGTCTGGTTCAGGACATAAGCCACGAAAGCCAGGGCGGAGCCGATAAATGTCCAGGGCACCGGTTTTACAAACAGCGCCTTAAGCGCCGGATACTTCCAGGACATAGCGCCCAGGAAAAAGAACGGCAGGAAGAACAGGGATTGCATCACCGCAAAGTTAAACAGCCCGTCGCCCAACATTTGCGGAGCAAACAGGAACAGCAGACGACGAACCGCTCCCCACGTGAGGGCGCAAAGCAGAATGGCAAAGGTTAATTTGGTCCAGGTAATGTCAGAATACTCTGTTTTTGACCCCTTGCCGTCACGCAGCCATCTGAACAACCAGAGACCTAGAGTCGTCAGGACCACCAGCACCAGCAGGAACCAGAGGTGCGAAATCAGATCCCACGCAAGGGCGTTGAATTTCTGGTAAAGAGAAAAGGCATGCCAGTCACCTATCTTATTGGTCCAGGCCTTAAGCATAAAGAATTGCGGCACCGTCAGAAGGGGAATTGCCGCCAGCATCGGGATCCCCACGCGTTCCAGCCTGACTTTCAGCCATTCTCCTGAGCGGTAGCGCAGATAAAGCATGTAGGAAAAATAGCCGGAGATGACGAAAAACACCTGCATGCGAAAAGCATGAATAAAATCATTTAGCAGGGTAAGCCATTCAGAAGGTAGTGCACTGTTAACCGACCATGACTGCGTGGAATAAATCAGGGAAACGTGAAACGGCACGCCCAACAGCATTAAATAAGCCCTGATCGAATCAAAAAAATACTCTCTTTCCTGTTTCTTTGTCGTCATAATCATCCAGTATTCAACACGTTATTGCAGTGGCTCACCCTGAACCACGCTAAAGCTTAACGCTCACTTTAGGCGAGAATTTGCGAGTATACTATCAGGCTAATCTGTATCAGTTAAACACTTGAGAATAAGGCGCTTACAGCAGAGAAGGCGATGAACTAAATCATTGCCGAGCTGTCGGAATGCTGAATAATCCATTAAGATGGATAGGATTGATTTAAGCACACGAAAGGGGGGGATGTGCTGATTAAAATGAAAAATAAGCCAAAACTGATGAAATTGCGCTGGCTTGGCGTAACGGTTTTGCTGTCAATGTATGCCAGCTCAAGCTGGGCATTCAACATTGATGATGTAGCAAAGCAGGCAAAAGATTTGGCTGGGAAAGGGTATGAAGCGCCGAAAAGCAATTTGCCTTCCCAACTGCGCGACATGAAATATGCGGATTATCAGCAGATTCAGTTCAATCGTGACAAAGCCTACTGGAGTAAGCTGAAGACCCCATTCAAGCTTGAGTTCTATCATCAAGGGATGTACTTCGACACGCCGGTGCAGATTAATGAAGTCACCGCATCGACGGTTCGACAAATTAAGTATTCACCTGATTACTTTAACTTTGGCAACGTAAAGCACGATCCGGAAACGGTAAAAAACCTCGGTTTTGCCGGGTTCAAGGTGCTTTACCCGCTGAACAGCAAAAACAAGAAGGATGACGAGATCACCAGCTTCCTGGGCGCGAGCTATTTCCGGGTTATTGGTGCAGGCCAGGTCTATGGTCTCTCTTCTCGTGGTCTGGCTATCGATACGGCGCTGCCGTCCGGTGAAGAGTTCCCACGCTTTAAAGAGTTCTGGATTGAACGTCCAAAACCTTCTGATAAGCATCTGGTGATCTATGCACTGCTGGACTCACCTCGGGCAACAGGGGCTTACCGCTTCCTGATCACCCCGGGTAAAGAGAGCACCGTAGACGTGCAGTCTAAAGTTTACCTGCGCGATAAAGTCGGCAAGCTCGGTGTGGCGCCGCTGACCAGTATGTTCCTGTTTGGGCCGAACCAACCTTCGCCAAACCTGAACTTCCGTCCGCAGCTACACGATTCCAACGGTCTCTCTATCCATGCCGGCAACGGCGAATGGATCTGGCGTCCGCTCAACAACCCGAAACATCTGGCGGTCAGCACCTTTACCGTCGAGAACCCGAAAGGTTTTGGGCTGCTGCAGCGCGGACGTGACTTCGACCAGTATCAGGATCTGGACGATCGTTACGATCTCCGTCCGAGCGGCTGGATTGAACCACAGGGTGACTGGGGTAAAGGCCGCGTAGAGCTGGTCGAGATCCCGACGGCCGACGAAACCAACGACAACATCGTTGCGTTCTGGACGCCGGAAAACCTGCCGGATCCTGGCAAAGAGATGAACTTTAAATATCGTCTGCACTTCACCCGGGACGAGAGCCAGCTGCATTCGCCAGATTTGGCCTATGTGAAAGATACGCTGCGCTCAACGGGCGACGTGAAACAGTCTAACCTGGTTCGCCAGCCTGATGGCACCGTAGCCTTTGTGGTCGATTTTACCGGTCAGGAGATGAGCAAGCTGCCCGATACCACCCAGGTGACGCCTCAGGTCAGCATCGGTAACAACGGTGAGCTGGTGGAAAACAGCGTGCGCTATAATCCGGTAACCAAAGGCTGGCGTCTGGTAATGCGTTTACGCATTAAAGACAACAAGCAAGCTACCGAGATGCGTGCTGCGCTGATGAACGGTGATAAGACGCTGACAGAAACCTGGAGCTATCAGTTGCCTGCCAATGAATAAGCCTACTGTACTACCCACTGACTATATCGATGCGCTGCCCCTTCCCCCGGAGCGGAAAGGGGCGCTGCGCGAGACGCTGCCTGAACAGCCCGAGGAGGCGTTTGTTCAGCTACACCACGCGCTCGCAGAAGGCGCCCCTGCAGCGGAGCGTCCTGACGACGTGCCGCTGGAGTCGGTCAAATCACGTATTGAGATGAGCTGGCCAGATTCGCTGGGCCGCGGGGAACAGTTCGACACCGATGAGCTCAACCGCACCACGCTGAAGGCTATGCCTCGCCACAGCCGCTCCTCCATGTATCCGGAAGCCTGGCGCACCAACCCGGTTGCGCGCGCCTGGGATTCCGTGCGTGGCCGCAAATCCACCCATCGCTATGCCAATGCTGAAGAGCAGCGGCAGGAAGATAAGTGGCGACATGTTGGCTCGATCCGCCGCTATATATTGCTGCTGCTGACCATCGCACAGACCGTTGTAGCGACGTGGTACATGAAAACCATTTTGCCTTACCAGGGCTGGGCGCTGATCGATCCTATGGAGATGATCAACCAGAACTGGCAGCAGTCGGTGCTGCAGATCCTGCCTTACGTGCTGCAAACGGGGATCCTGTTCCTGTTCGCGGTGCTGTTCTGCTGGGTCTCTGCCGGGTTCTGGACGGCGTTGATGGGCTTCCTGCAGCTGATGATGGGCAAGGACAAGTACAGTATCTCTTACGGTCTGAACGGTGATGAGCCGATCAACCCGGAGCACCGTACTGCGCTGATCATGCCCATCTGTAATGAAGATGTGGAACGCGTTTACGCGGGTCTGCGCGCCACCTGGGAATCGGTGGTCAGAACGGGCGAACAGCAGAACTTTGACGTCTATATCCTGAGCGACAGCTATAACCCCGATATTGCGCTGGCCGAGCAGAAAGCCTGGATGGAGCTGGTGCGTGACGTGGGCGGCGAAGGGCGCATTTTCTATCGCCGTCGCCGTCGCCGCGTGAAGCGTAAAAGCGGCAACATCGATGACTTCTGCCGTCGCTGGGGCAGCCAGTACAGCTACATGGTGGTGCTGGATGCGGACAGCGTGATGAGCGGTGAGTGTCTGACCGGTCTGGTGCGCATGATGGAAGCGAACCCGAACGCCGGTATTATCCAGTCTTCGCCAAAAGCGTCAGGTATGGATACGCTCTATGCTCGTTGCCAGCAGTTTGCTACCCGCGTCTATGGCCCGCTGTTTACTGCCGGTCTGCATTTCTGGCAGCTTGGGGAGTCCCACTACTGGGGGCATAACGCCATTATCCGTGTCGCGCCGTTTATCGAGCACTGTGCGCTGGCGCCGTTGCCGGGTGAAGGTTCGTTTGCCGGTTCCATCCTCTCCCACGACTTTGTGGAAGCGGCGCTGATGCGCCGTGCAGGCTGGGGCGTGTGGATTGCTTACGATCTGCCCGGTTCGTATGAAGAGCTGCCGCCAAACCTGCTGGATGAGCTCAAGCGAGATCGCCGCTGGTGTCACGGTAACCTGATGAACTTCCGTCTGTTCCTGGTAAAAGGCATGCACCCGGTTCACCGTGCGGTATTCCTGACAGGGGTGATGTCCTACCTCTCTGCGCCGCTGTGGTTTATGTTTCTGGCGCTCTCAACCGCGCTGCAGGTGGTGCATACGCTTATGGAGCCGCAGTACTTCCTGCAGCCCCGGCAGCTGTTCCCCGTCTGGCCGCAGTGGCGCCCTGAGCTGGCGATAGCGCTCTTCTCCACCACCATGGTTCTGCTGTTCCTGCCGAAGCTGCTCAGTATCATGCTGATCTGGTTTAAAGGTGCGAAACAGTACGGCGGCGTGATGCGCGTAACTCTTTCTCTGTTCCTGGAGATGCTGTTCTCGGTATTGCTGGCACCGGTGCGTATGCTGTTCCATACCATTTTTGTGGTCAGCGCCTTCCTGGGCTGGGAAGTGGTGTGGAATTCACCGCAGCGTGATGATGATGCCACGCCATGGAGCGAAGCGTTCAAGCGCCACGGCTGGCAGATGGCGCTGGGTATCGTCTGGGCAGCAGGAATGGGCTGGCTTGACCTGAACTTCCTGTGGTGGCTGGCGCCGATCGTCTTCTCGCTGATCCTGTCGCCTTTCGTTTCGGTCTACTCCAGCCGCTCGACAACAGGTAACGCCTCTAAACGCGCCAAGCTGTTCCTGATCCCGGAAGAGTACGAGCCGCCGAAAGAGCTGATGGATACCGATCGCTACCTCGAACTGAACCGCGAGCGCGCGCTGAAGGATGGCTTTATGCACGCGGTGTTTAACCCGTCGTTTAACGCCCTCGCCAGCGCAATGGCGACTTCCCGCCACCTGAAAAGCGATGTGCTGGAATTTGCCCGCGATCGCCAGGTCGATCAGGCATTAAGTGAATCACCGGCTAAGCTGGACCGCGATCGTCGCCTGGCGCTGATCAGCGACCCGGTGACGCTTTCAAGGATGCATTACCGCTTGTGGCAGCATGCCGACAAGTATCACGACTGGTTCGATTACTATAAGTCGCTGAAAATGAATCCGCAGGCGATTCAGCCAAAACCTTAAGGGTTGAACAGCATCAAGGCCGGGAGAACGCTCCCGGCCTTTTTTTATGTTTTACCCGGCGGAAAGCATGACAAAAATCTGACGGAAATTTTACCTGTTTTGCCTGAACGGCAGGGCGGGGTTACTCTACAATAGCGTGTTTTATTCAGAGAAAGGGACAAGGGTGATGAAGATGATATTCCGCAGCCTGCTGCTCGCCCTGAGCGTGCTGGTGCTGAGCGGCTGTGGTAGCATTATCAGCCGCACTTTCCCGGGCCAGGGGCACGGTAATCAATATTATCCCGGCGTGCAGTGGGACGTTCGTGACACGCCCTGGCGCTTTCTGACGATTATCGATCTGCCGCTGTCGCTGGTTGTCGATACGCTGCTGTTGCCTGTTGACGCCAGTCATGGGCCTTACGAATAAGTAGCCCGGCAGAATTGACCGGGCTGGCAGGCTTGCGCTATCGGGCAGGATTACTGGTAGCGGTCGGAGTCGCTGTTGTCATCTTCCCATTCGTCCGCTGCGGCCTTACCTTCTTCGGTATCCAGCGGCGGCTCAAGCTGAAACTCACCTTCGTCCCACTCGTGCAGCGTATTTTCCGGCAACCACTCCTGACGCAGCTCAATCTCGTCGAAGTCGTCATCAAAAATAGCCTGAGCTGCTTCGCCGCTGCGCAGAGAGAGGCACTCTCCTTCGTCGCCTTCATTGGTAAAGAATTCGGCCTGCCACATGATATCGCCATCCTGCATCACATACTTCTGCAGATTGAACTGACCAACCGAAGCATCCGCTTCTTCCACTTCCGGGTTTGCCGCAAGGTACTCTTCACGCGCGGCGTCTATGGCCTCTTCCAGCGTTGCAAACATGCTCATGGGGATTTCTCCATAACTTCATTTTCAGGTTTTAGAAGGATAGTCGAAGTTTGGTCAGGGGAAAACCTGAGAACAAAAAAAGTTATCAGGCGGTTTTATCACCATGTTTCAGTGAGTTACTGAAGAGATCATAGCCAGAAAAGCCGATGTTCAGATTTAAATCAGCCAGGGGCAGAAGCAGATCCTACCACCAAACTTCCCGGCAAGAGAAGGTTAGCGCAAAAGGCAGCAGCAGGATTAACCTGGCAACGAACAGATTTTTTGCCAGCAAGAAGATGTGAGAGAAGCGTTAACAGAGGGCAACGCTCAGCTGTAGCGTGCAGCAATAATTTACCTGCCGCGTAGAAGAGGGTGGCAGGCTCAAAAAGCCTGCCACCCTGAAGGTGCAAAGAATAACTGCAGAACTAATAGAGAGAGGCTTCGCCAGCAGGACGGGTTTTAAAGCGGCGATGGAGCCACATATACTGCTCGGGTGCCATCAGTACGCCATGCTCAACTACCTTGTTCATGCGCGCAGCAGTGGCTGCCTCATCATCCAGCGGCATCGCCTGCTCTTCAGGCAAGATCACCATCTCATACCCTTTTCCGTGCGGCAGACGGCGCGGCACAAAGGGGATAACGGCAGGCTGACCGCTACGGATAAGCAGATAGCTGCCTTTAGTTGACGCCGCTTTTTCCACGCCAAAGAAGGGAACGAAAACGCTGCTCTTTGGGCCGTAATCGTGATCGGGCGCATACCAGATGATGTCGCCATTTTTTAAGGCGCGGATCATGCCCTTGAGATCTTTGCGATCCAGCATACTTTTATTGGAGCGCATCCGGCCCCAGGTCTGCAGCCAGTCGAGAAGCGCATTGTCATTGGGGCGATAAACGCCAATGCCGGGATTATGGATACCAAAAATGCGTGCCCCCAGCTCCAGGGTCAGGAAGTGCATGCCAATCAGCAGCACGCCTTTGCCCTCCTGATGCGCCTTATCAATGTGCTCCAGGCCGCTGACATGAAACCATTTGCTGATGCGCCAGTCAGGCCAGAACCAGGCCATGCCGGTTTCAATCAGGCCCATGCCGACCGATTCAAAATTACGCACCACCAACGCTTCACGTTCCGCTTCCGGCATAGTGGGGAAACAGAGCTCCAGGTTACGGCGTGCGACCTCCACACGGCGGGTGATGAAACGCATGGAGAGACGGCCAATACCGCAGCCAAGATAATAGAGCACGGGGTAGGGCAGCAGAACCAGCAGGTAGAGGAAACCTATACCTAACCAGGTAAACCAATAACGAGGATGCAACAACGCACGCGTAAATTGAGGCAACTGAGTCATGAGTTTCCAGTTCGAAAAAAAGGGGCATCATTATGCTGCCCGTGATTTTTTATTTATGGCCTATTGTGCCATTTTTTGGCCGCGAACTGAAATAACCCGCAAGGCGAGAGCCACTCGGTGACGCCGCCCGCCACAATCGGGCAAGCGGCGACCTGGCCTACTGGTTAAACAGCCCTTTGACTTCATGCGGTTCACAGCGCCAGTACTGTTCAGGGGCGTGAACTTTCGCACCCAGTTTCGCTGCCGCATGCCATGGCCAGCGCGGGTCATACAACATTCCGCGAGCCAGAGCGACCATATCTGATTGCTTGTTAGTCAGCAGCGCTTCAGCCTGTTCCGGCTCGGTGATTAATCCAACCGCAATGACCGGAATATCCACCACCTCTTTGATCGCTTCGGCAAACGGCACCTGATAATTTGGCCCTACCGAGATTTGCTGTTCAGGCGACAGGCCACCGCTGGAAACATGGATATAGGCACAGCCTTCCGCAGCCAGGGCTTTGCTCAGCTCAATGGATTGTTGCAGATCCCAGCCGCCTTCAACCCAGTCTGTGGCAGAAATTCTGACGCCGACCGGTTTATCTGCCGGGAATACACGGCGAACTTCGCGGAAAACTTCCAGCGTCAGACGCATTCTGTTTTCAAGCGTGCCGCCATACTCATCTTCGCGTTGATTAGAGAGAGGAGAAAGGAACTGATGCAGCAGGTAGCCGTGCGCAGCATGGACTTCTACTAAATCCAGACCAAGACGATCGGCGCGTACGGCGCTGTCCACAAACGACTGTTTGATCTCTTCAATACGCGCTTTGGTCAGCGCCGCTGGCTTGCCATCTTCGTCATTATAAGGCAGCGCAGAGGGAGCGGAAGTCTGCCAGCCGCCCTGTTCCGGCTGCAGGAAGCCGCCGCCGCGCCAAGGGACATCCGTCGAGGCTTTACGGCCAGCATGGGCCAGCTGAATACCAATTGGCATCGGGGAATAGTGGCGCACATCTTTCAGCACGTCGCCCAGAGCCTGTTCAGTCTCATCATTCCAGATACCTAAATCGTGTGGCGTAATCCGCCCCGCGGCCTCAACGGCAGCGGCTTCAATAATCAGTAAACCGGCTCCCGAGAGCGCAAGATTCCCCAAATGGATACGATGCCAGGCCGTAGCTTTACCCGCGTCTGCAGAATACTGGCACATAGGGGCAATGGTGATACGGTTTTCAAGCGTTAACTTCCCCAACGTAATGGGCGTAAAAAGTTGGCTCATGCAATTTCTCCGGTGGGTTTATCAAACTGACGGTAAAGGCTAACTATAGGTAAAATTTTTTGTGATGTTAAACCGGGTATGCTTTTACCAGGCTAACTGACGGTTTTTTGCCCGCAGCGCTGGTAGTTGCCGCATGAAGTTTTCGGTTTGAATCCTGCCCTAATCAGGTATGATAGCGCCCGCAAAATTTCTCTCTTGAACGCAGGAACGTACACCATGCCAGTGTTACATAACCTTGTTTCCAATGAAGAGCTGAAGGCGCGCATGTTGGCTGAAGCCGAACCGCGCACCACAGTCTCTTTCTACAAGTATTTTACCCTCGACGATCCTAAAGCTTTTCGTGATGCGCTCTATGTGGCGTTGACCAAATTAAAGGTTTTTGGTCGCGTCTATGTCGCCTCTGAAGGCATCAACGCCCAAATCAGCGTGCCAGCCAGCCAGTATGAAGCGATGAAAGCGATGCTTTACGCTTTCCACCCGGCGCTGAATAACCTCCGCATGAACATTGCGCTGGATGATGATGGAAAGTCGTTCTGGGTGCTGCGCCTTAAAGTGCGCGAGCGCATCGTGGCGGATGGCATTACGGATGAAACCTTTGACGCCAGCGATGTCGGCGGCTATCTGAAGGCAGGTGACGTTAATGCCATGCTGGATGACCCGGATGCGGTGTTCGTGGATATGCGCAACCACTATGAATATGAAGTGGGGCACTTTGACAACGCGATGGAGATCCCTGCCGATACTTTCCGCGATCAGCTGCCGATGGCGGTTGAGATGCTGAAAGAGGATAAAAATAAGAAAATCGTGATGTACTGCACGGGCGGTATCCGTTGTGAAAAGGCCAGCGCGTGGATGCGTCATAACGGCTTTGAAAACGTCTACCACATCGAAGGCGGTATTATTGAGTACGCACGCCGCGCTCGTGAGCAGGGCTTACCTGTACGCTTCAGGGGTAAAAACTTTGTCTTTGATGAGCGGATGGGCGAACGTATTTCAGACGATGTTATTGCACACTGCCATCAGTGTGGCACCCCGTGCGATACCCACGTCAACTGCAAGAATGATGGCTGCCATCTGCTGTTTATTCAGTGTGACAGCTGCGCAGAGAAGTATCAGGCCTGCTGCAGCCCAATCTGTATGGAAGAGCTGGTCTTATCGCCGGAAGAGCAGCGCGCACGCCGCGCGGGCCGTGAAAATGGCAATAAGATTTTTAATAAGTCCCGCGGCAAGCTCAGCATGACGCTGAAAATTCCTTCCGGGGAATAAAACCGGTCGGGCCGGTTATCTGCAACCGGCCCGAAAGTCCTGCCATATATAGCTGCTACTGACGAACCCCCTCCACGGAGATCGTCAGCTCTACCTCCTGAGAAGCTGGCCCCAAATCGGTAGTGATATTGAAATCCTTCAGGGCAATTTTCGTTTCTGCTTCAAACCCTGCACGATAGCCTCCCCACGGATCTTTGCCTTCACCCAGTTTTTTCGCTTCCAGCGTCACGGGTTTAGTTACGCCATTCAGCGTAAGATTGCCGGTAATATCCAGCTCATCTCCATCCTTTTTCACGCCGGTTGAGACAAAGGTCGCCTGCGGGAATTTTGCCACATTAAGGAAATCGGCACTGCGGAGATGTTTATCACGCTCGGCGTGATTGGTATCCACGCTGTTGGTATTAAGCGTCACATTCACCTTGTCTTTAGAGGAATCGGCCTCGTCAAAAGTGAAGCTGCCATCAAAATCTTTAAAGGTGCCGTAGAGCCAGCTGTAACCCAGGTGCTGAATGCGGAACTGCACAAAAGCGTGCTGCCCCTGTTTATCAATTTTGTACTCGGCGGCGGAAGCCGCGCCGGCGCTCAGCAATAAAACAGCGGCGGTCAAACCTGTGAGGCTTTTCTTCAACATAGTGTGTTCCTTTCAGAGATTAATCAACACGGCTACCCAGCATTCGCTTAAGCGTGCTGTCGCCGTCAATAAAATGGTGTTTCAGCGCAGCTAACCCGTGCAGCAGGGAGAGGATCACCACGCTCCAGGCGAGCCAGAGATGAATATCACCCGCCAGATCGGCCTGCTCGCCAAATCCCTCCAGCGTGGCAGGCACAGATAGCAGGCCAAAAACGTCAACAGGTTTACCGTCGGCGGTAGAGATCAAATAGCCGCTGATAAAAATGGCGAACAGAATGCCATACAGCAGCAGATGGACTGCCAGGGCGCTGACACGGGTAAGGGAGGAGTAGCTGCTAAGGGGGTGAGGCGGCGGAGAGAGAAAACGCCAGATGACCCTAAGGATCATCACAACAAAAAGCGTGATGCCGATGCTTTTATGCAGCTCCGGAGCAGGGTGATACCAGCTATCGTAATAGCCCAGCGTAACCATCCACAGGCCCAGTGCAAACATGCCGTAAACGGCAAGCGCTACCAGCCAGTGCAGCAGCACGCTGATCGTGCCAAAACGAGTGGGGGTATTTTTCAACAGCATAGCTATTCTCTGCCCGGTTATTTTTTGCAAGACTGACCGGGCTAATACATAAAAGCAATCACTTATTACACGATGTAAGCAAATAGTTATTTTAATTCAAAATAATTGATTGATTAATGCAGTAATCAACACAAATATTGTCAATTTAAACATTTTTATCTTATTTATGCGCCTTTAAACAGCTCGTTAAGTTTAATTTTTATAAATCTTATATGTCTGTAAATTTGATGTAAATATGGTTTTTTGTCAGCGAATTGTCATCTTGTGTCAGCGCTGACCGACTGAAATGTTTAATTAAGCTCATCAAAGGGGCGAGAAGAATAAATTGCAGGGCAGAGAGAAGCTCTGGTCGATGCGCTAAAAGAGGATTACGCCAGATAGAGCGATATAAGGAGTGAGCGCAATAAATATTACGCGCAATAAAAGCGATAACTGTCACAAACTTGATCATTAACAGCGTGTCGTATAGAGTCAGTAAGCGTAAAGAGATGTCATTAACGTGTAAATTCCCGGCTTATTTTGCTGCTTTATAGCTTTCTTTCCCTTCTTTACACTTCTCTCGCTGGCAACGAAAGCTATGACGCTGCTCACTATCATCAGGCACCACGGAGAGAGTATGAGCACTAATTCCCCTTTCAGCCAACAGCCAAAGAAGCACTTCTGGCGTAAAAAACAGAAAGAACTCACCGTCGACGATATCACCATTGTGGATGCTGATATGTTGAAACGCGCCGTGGGTGCGGCTGCGTTAGGCAACGCCATGGAGTGGTTCGACTTCGGCGTTTACAGCTACCTGGCCGTGACGCTGGGGAAAGTCTTTTTCCCGGGCGGCAATGCTGCCGCACAGTTACTGGCTACTTTCGGCGCTTTTGCGGCGGCGTTTCTGGTTCGTCCGGTGGGCGGTCTGGTCTTTGGCCCGTTAGGCGACAGGATCGGCCGACAGAAAGTGCTGGCGATCACCATGATCATGATGTCGATAGGGACATTCTGTATAGGCATCATTCCCGGCTATGACAGCATTGGGATATTTGCTCCGGTGCTGCTGCTGGTGGCCCGTCTGGTACAGGGCTTCTCTACCGGCGGTGAGTATGGCGGCGCTGCCACCTTTATCGCTGAGTATTCCACCGATAATCGTCGTGGTTTTATGGGCAGCTTCCTGGAGTTTGGTACGCTGGGAGGCTATCTGCTGGGTGCCGGCCTGGTCACCATTCTGACGGCGGTGATGTCTCAAGAGACACTGCTTAGCTGGGGCTGGCGTATTCCGTTCTTTATCGCCGCACCGTTAGGCCTGTTCGGACTCTATGTACGTCTCAAGCTGGAAGAGACCCCTGCGTTTCAGAAGCATATGGAAAAGCAGGAGGCGCTGGAGCACAGCAAACCCCGTCTGACGCTGTTCCAGATGTTGAGCAAATACCGTGCGCAGATGCTGAAATGTATCGGGCTGGTTCTGCTGTTTAACGTCTCTAACTATATGCTGACCTCCTATATGCCAAGCTACCTGACCGGGATCCTCGGCCTCAGCGAGATGAGCAGCCTGCTGCTGATCCTGGTGGTGATGTTTGTGATGATGCCGCTGACCCTGTTCTGGGGCCACTGGAACGACCGTCTGGGACGTCGTCCGGTGATTTGGGCGGGAGCAATTGGCCTGATTGTGCTGGCTGTTCCCTGCATGATGATGATTGGCTCCGGTAATATGTGGCTGGTGTTCCTGGGCCTGATCGTACTGGGGATAATACACACCTGCTTCAGCGGATCGATGCCTGCCACGCTGCCAGCTTTATTCGCTACGGATATTCGCTACAGCGCGCTGGCGATTGGCTTTAACCTGTCGGTCTCGCTGTTTGGCGGCACCACGCCGCTGATCACCACCTGGCTGGTAGCGACGACGCATAACCTGATGATGCCTGCTTACTATCTGATGGGCGCCGGGGTGATTGGGGTGATTACCGTCTTCACGCTGCGTGAAACGGCGCGTAAGCCGCTGACCGGTTCTGCACCCGCCGTGGCGAATGAGGCGGAAGCGCACAAGCTGGTGAAAAAGCTGCGGCTCCGCCAGCAGAAGAAAGATGCCGCCGCGTTAAATACGCCTGAATAAATCTCCATAATAAAAAACCGGGCTGAGCCCGGTTTTTTATTTCCGCCCTTAATAATTAAAACCGTGATAATGAGAACGGGGATAAATCAAAGTCAGCCGCTTTGTTCTGCGCAAAAGCGGCGGCAATTTCTCCCAGCACGCTGGCAAATTTAAAACCGTGACCACTAAGGCCGGTAATAATAAGCCGGTCTGGCGAGCCTGGCAGCGTATCGATAATAAAATCCTCATCGCTGGTATTATCATAAGTACAGGCTTCTCCACGCAGGCAAACGCCCACGCCCGGCAATACCTGCCGCAGGAAAGAAAAAAGCTCGCTGCCATCTTCAGCCACACTCCCAAAGGGTTTACGCTGCCCGGGAGAGGTAATGGGTTGCCCGCCATCATGCCGTCCGATTTTAATGGCGTTGTTATCAGCCGGAAAACCATAAAAATGCGTTCCGTCAGCCATTTCTACGGTAAAAGCGGGGAATTTATTATTTTCGCTGTAGCGCCCATCCGCCTGATGCCAGGCGAAGACTTTGCGCACCGGCGTAACGGGCAGGTCAGGCAGTAACGTTTTCACCCAAGTTCCGGCGCTAAGGAGAAGCTTGCGGGCTTTAAAGGTGCCTTCCGGCGTGTGGACCAGCTGCAGCCCCTCCAGCTCTTCAATCGCACTGACCGCACAATTAAACAGCTGCGCGCATCCCGCTTCTTCAGCCAGACGGATGTAGTGGCGGATAGCCACTTCCGATTTCAGGTAGCCAGATTGTGGCTCAAAGATGCCGGTATAGTCATCAGGGACGCTGAGTTGAGGCCAGCGAGCTTTCGCTTCAGCACCGCTCAGCTTCTCTACGGGGAGCGCATAGGTCTCTGCGCTTTGCTCTACGTTGCGGATAAATTCAGAGGTTGCCGGAGCCAGGTTAATCACACCGCAGCGGTGCATAATTCGCTCGCCGCACTGCTTTTCCAGTTCGTCCCACAAAGCCTGTGCCCGAAGCACCAGCGGGACATAGCGCGCCCCTTCACCATAGGCATGGCGGATCAGGCGGGTTTCCCCGTGATGGCTGCCTTGTGTATGTGGCGGATGGGCACCGTCAATCATCAGAACGTTCAGGCCAGCCTGCGTGGCGTACCAACCGGCTGCGGCGCCTACTGAACCACTTCCTACCACAATTAAGTCATAAACCATCTGCACCTGGCTCCTTTGTTGATCAGGTTAAGAGTGCAGAATAACAAAATGTTGCGGCAATGAAAAAGGCACCGCAAGGGTGCCTTCAAACCTGAGAACTTAGTGCTTCTGGTAATCTCTGTCCAGATAACCTGTGGCTTCTATCTTGGCTATGCCAGCTTCCAGAATCGAGATGAACTGTCTGGCAACATCAGTGGTTAACCAGTAGGTCTGTCCCACTTCTGCTTCGTCAGATTGCTGTTCGTTAGACGTAAGCGAGTGAAGGCGGATCATCATGGCATCATAGGTATCTACAGTACTGATATCCCACCCGATGAGGGGATGTGTCTGGATTACATCTTTGTTTCTGTCCATTATAACCCCCTTATTACTCGTATTAATATTGATAACGAAGTGATTTATCGAGGTTCAATGCGGCCTTTTTTTCATAGAGCAAAGTAATTATAACAGCATTTTAGCCCACAGCAGAACGAAATTTTAGCGGGCCAGGAGAAGAGAGTTTGATTAAAGATTTTAAATAAGCGTAAGCCGTGAAAAAAATAATGGGTGTGGAATAAGGGAAAAGTTCCGTCAGCGCTCAACGTCTGGCTGAATATTAATCACCCCGTGCCGTTTTTCCAGCGCCTCGGCTAAATGGGAAAAATGTTGCTGCATATTTTCATCGCGCGCCTGATTTTGCGCTTCCAGCCGCAGGCTCTGGATCAGCAACGAAGCCGCTTTTTCATCCAGACAGAAAGAGAGGCTGGCAAAGGCGCTTTCCAGGACGCTCAGGCGACGTTGCTGATCGGCAATCAGCGCCAGCAGCTCCCCAAATGTCATCGCTTCTTCAGGATTTTCACTGTTCATGGTGCTCTCCTCGCCTGTAGCTGAAGTCAATCAGTCTACAACCTCAGCGCGAAATCGGCGAGTCCTGGCGACAAAAACAAAAAAGCCGGGTGGCGAAACCCGGCAAACAACGGCAAAAAGTGTAAACCCGCTGGGCTAGTCGGTGATAAACCAGTCGTCGGCGCTCTCCCAGGTTTCCTGCAGGATCTCTGTAATACGATCTTTAGCTTCTTTGCCGCCCCCCATCACGGTGAGGTTATTGGCAGCCGCATAGCGAACAGAGACGCTGTTCGTGACTTCAGGGAAGTGCTGGTCAATACGTTTAATGAGTTCTGACGACAGCGCATCGATAGCGCCAGCGGGCAGGGATGTGGTTTTTGCTACAGTGACTTCAATACGCATAAAAGCCTCCGGATAAGATACTGTGAATATATACAGTGTCAGATCCGAAGGCAATCAGTTTATTTTATTTTCCTGCTGGATTCAGAGCGATACGGACCAGTTCAGCGTCTCTCCCGCAAGGAAGGGCGTCAGGGCATGCTCACCCAGCGGGATGCTTTCAGCGACTTTCCACGGTTTGCGGACCAGTTTGATCTTGCCCTCGTTCAGCGGCAGACCATAAAAGCGCGGACCATTTTCAGAACAGAAGGCTTCAAAATGCTGTAGCGCATTCATCTCTTCGAAAACTGTGGCGTAGGCGGGCAGTGAAGAGGGGGCGTTGAACACACCGGCACAGCCGCAGCTCGCTTCTTTTAAGTGCCGCAGGTGGGGCGCAGTATCCGTTCCCAGGAAGAAGCGATCGTTGCCGGAAGCCACCGCTTTGCGCAGCGCCTCCTGATGCACATTGCGCTTAAGGATCGGCAGGCAGTAGAGATGGGGACGGATACCGCCTGCCAGCATATGGTTGCGGTTAAACATCAGATGCTGGGGCGTCACGGTGGCCGCCAGGAAACGGTTACCCTCTTCCACGTAGGCTGCCGCCTCTTTGGTGGTGATATGTTCAAAGACCACTTTCAGCTCCGGATAGCGCTTACGTAGCGGGTCCATCACGGTTTCAATAAAACGCGCTTCCCGGTCAAAGATATCAATCTCTGCTGAAGTCACTTCACCGTGGATAAGCAGCGGCATGCCGATTTTCTCCATGCGCTCAAGCACGCTGGCGATGCTGGCAATATTGGTGACGCCGTGACTGGAGTTAGTGGTGGCATGCGCCGGGTAGAGTTTTGCGGCCGTAAACACGCCTGCGGTAAATCCCTTTTCCACTTCATCCGCCGCCAGGGAGTCGGTGAGATAGCAGGTCATCAGCGGGGTAAAATTATGACCGGCAGGGATCGCGGCCAGAATGCGGTCACGATAGGCGATGGCTGCCGCCACGCTGCTCACCGGGGGAACCAGATTGGGCATCACAATCGCGCGGCCGTTAACCTCACTGGTGAAGGGCAGCACGGTTTTCAGCATCTCATCATCACGAAGATGGATATGCCAGTCGTCTGGGCGGCGAATGAGAAGTTCCTGAGGTTGTGCTGTCATCTGAGTGCTCCGGCAGAAGTGAAATCGCTAAGGGATTTAGCCGGGTACTAAGCATAGGGATAAAGCGGCGGGAATGCACCTGGTTTGTTAACCTGGCGGGAAATTGCAGGCGCTCTCCGCACAACAGAGAACGCCTGTGAAAGCGTTAAGAATTAAGGATTGGTAAAGGGGATCACCAGTTCACCCGGTTTGACTTCCAGCCCTTTGGCAAACCGCTTAGCCAACGATTCAGCTTTGCTGCGGTCGCTGCTCAACAGGTAAGCTGGTTTCTGATTAAAATAGTCCCTCAGTGACTGATTAAGATAAGGCGTCAGGCTTTTTAACAGCCCCTGCATTTTTTCAGGCTGCACCTGGACATCAGTCAGCTCCATCTCTCTGAGGAAAATAGCGCCTTTCTCTTTATCAAATACCGGCTGGGCCTTCATCGTCAGCTTCATATCCGCCTGCTGAGGACCAAAGAGAGAGCTGATATTGACCTTCGCATTCCCGGAAAGCGTCACTTTGTTCGGCTCTTCACGACCAATTTTGCTGCTGAGGTCGGTCAGAACAATGTGCGCATCCACCAGGCCTGCAACGCCAATCTGCTTTTCATAATTGTTGTGTTTTGCCAGCGCCTGATTCACTTCCTGTTCGCTGATGGTGTACTGCGTTAACTGATTACAGCCGGAGAGCAAGCCCGCCAGCAGAAGGGCGCAGAGCCCGGAAAGTAGTCTGTTCATGGTGATCCTCTTATCATCTTCCGTCAGTAACCCTTCTGACGGCAGGCAATAGAGTGCACGACTCTGCGCTGAGAGTCACCAGGATAAGCGGGAAAGGGATTGGCGGGATGAAATAAAGCCGGGCCGCAACGGCCCGGACGGGATCAGACGGCAATCGAGGACAATAAGTTGATTTGCGTCTGTTTGGCCATATTGTCGCGGTAATCTGCCACGCGGCTGGGATAGTCGATGCCGGAAATCAGCGTCAGGGAGCGCAGCACCGGGAAGAGATGGATATCATCCAGCGACAGTTCACCATTAACGGCATTGGGTTTGACGATGAGCTTATCCAGCTTACGCAGGTCATCATTCACGTTCTTGATGTAACCTTCAGCATGCAGCCTGAGCTCGTCGAAACTGCCGATGTTGGCCTCTTTTTTATCTTTAAAGTAGCGTCGGGCTTCCGGCGTGGCGAACTCAGCAAACGAGGCCTGAGCGATGCGGGGAAGCAGCAGCTTATTAAGATAACCGTTGATATGACGCAGCCAGTCAGAGATGGCCGGGTTAGTTTTGCCGGTCAGCAGCGGCTCGCGATCTGATTTATCGATATAGTTCACGATCTCCAGGCTCTCAGGCATACAGCTGCCATCTTCCTTCATCAGAATGGGCGCTATTTTCTGGCCGATTAATTTTTTGGGGGTCGCTTCATCATCATTCAGCATCACCACCAGCTCGACTGGCAGATTTTTCAAGCCGAAGATCATACGGGCTTTAACGCAGAACGGACAGTGATCGTAGATATAGAGTTTCAAGAACGCCTCCTTAAAGCGCTGAGCGTGAACGGTGTCACGCTCAATCTTTTTGAATGCATTGAGAAGTATGGAAGAGATCGGCCAACAGGGCAACCGCAGCGGGAAATCGCGGGTGCTTAAGATATTTTTAAACGCACTGTTTTACCCTTCGGGGTAGAGGCGGTTATAGTGGCTTATAAGCGCAAAAGTTGACGAACAGTAACCGGAGTCGCTCCGTTAACCGAGGTCAGTGCGCATCCGTTTTACTCTTTGTCGGCCAACACAGGAGAGAAGATGTTTGGCTACCGCTCCGCTGTCCCGAAAGTCCGCCTGACTACTGACAGGCTGGTGGTTCGCCTGGTCCATGAACGCGATGCCTGGCGCCTGGCTGAATACTACGGCGAAAATCGCCTTTTTCTTAAACCCTGGGAGCCGATCCGCGATGAGAGCCACTGCTATCCCTCTGGCTGGCAGGCGCGTCTGGGGCTGATTGCCGAGATGCATAAACAGGGTAACGCCTTCTATTTCGCGGTGATGGATCCTGATGAAAATGAGATCCGTGGGGTAGCGAATTTCAGTAACGTGGTGCGCGGATCGTTTCATGCCTGCTATCTGGGCTACTCGCTGGGTGAAAAGTGGCAGGGGCAGGGCATGATGTTTGAAGCGCTGCAGTCAGCTATTCGTTATATGCAGCGCCAGCAGCGCATCCATCGCATCATGGCTAACTACATGCCGCATAACCAACGCAGCGGCAATTTACTGGCGCGCCTGGGGTTTGAAAAAGAGGGCTATGCCAAAGAGTATTTACTGATTGATGGGCGCTGGCAGGATCATGTCCTGACGGCGCTTACCGCTAAAGAATGGATACCGGAGCGTCGCGGATAAGCTGATGAAAACTACTCTTCCGGCCCTTAAGGCCCCCACTGTTGGCTGCCTGTTGGAAGAGCAGCTGACCGGCGCGCGTGGCTGAACGGGAACGCGAAATGGCACAAATCAAACAACAACTGGCCCAGCTGAGCGGGAGCATCTGAAATGGTATTACGAATTGGTATCGTTGGGCTGGGCGGCATCGCGCAGAAAGCATGGCTGCCCGTGGTCACCCGAACGGAGGGCTGGCAGATAGCTGGTGCGTTCTCTCCCAATCAGCAAAAAGCGCGGGTCATTTGCGACAGCTACCGCATTCCGCTCTTTTCGAGCGTAGCGGAGCTGGCCGCCGCGAGCGATGCGGTCTTTGTTCACACCTCTACCGCCAGCCACTTCACTATTGTGAAAGAGTTGCTTCTGGCCGGTGTGGATGTGTGCGTGGATAAACCGCTGGCTGCCCGCCTGAGCGAGGCTGAACAGCTGGTGGAACTGGCGCACAAGCGAGGCCGCAAGCTGATGGTGGCCTTTAACCGGCGCTTTGCTCCGCGCTATCTTCAGTTAAAAGCGGATCTCGGACGGCTCGCCTCCCTGCGCATGGATAAGCACCGCAGTGACAGCGTCGGGCCGCACGATCTCTTCTTTACGCTGCTGGATGATTATCTGCATGTGGTGGACACGGCTTTATGGCTGAGCGGCGGTTATGAGAGCCTGCAAAGCGGCACGCTGCTGACCAATGAGTCGGGGGAGATGCTCTACGCTGAACACCATTTCTCACGGGGCGAAATCCAGATTACCACCAGCATGCACCGCCGTGCGGGCAGCCAGCGGGAATCGGTCTGTGCCGTGACCGATGGCCGTCTTTTGCAGGTGAATGATATGCGCGACTACCAACAGGAATCTGCCGGTAAGCTGATTGTCGATCCGATTCCCGGCTGGCAAACCACGCTGGAACAGCGAGGCTTTGTCGGCGCCGCCCACCACTTTATTGCCTGTGTGCAGAATCAGACAATGCCGCAAACCTCCGGGGAGCAGGCGCTGCTGGCGCAGCGCGTCGTGGAGAAGCTCTGGCGCGATATTGAGCGGGAATAATCGGCTGTAACAAACGAATCTGGTTATTTCATTCCATATCAGTAGACTATGCCCACCCTGGCGGGCCTCCTCCGGTGCCGCCACTTACCGCCAGAACAGTCAGGAAGAAAATGAACCTGTTGAAATCGTTGGCAGCGGTCAGCTCTATGACCCTGTTTTCGCGCGTGCTGGGATTTGCCCGCGACGCCATTGTGGCAAGAGTTTTTGGGGCCGGGATGGCCACAGACGCCTTCTTTGTCGCTTTCAAACTGCCTAATTTGCTGCGCCGTATCTTTGCTGAAGGGGCATTTTCTCAGGCTTTCGTGCCGATCCTCGCCGAATATAAAAGCAAGCAGGGCGAAGAGGCGACAAAAGTATTCGTGGCATACGTTTCCGGCCTGCTGACGCTGGCGCTGGCAATTATTACCATTCTGGGGATGCTGGCTGCGCCCTGGGTGATCATGATAACCGCGCCCGGCTTTGCCGATACCGCCGATAAATTTGCCCTTACTTCTGCGCTGTTGCGGGTGACGTTCCCCTATATTTTCCTGATCTCGCTCGCCTCGCTGGCAGGGGCCATTCTCAATACCTGGAACCGCTTCTCCGTTCCGGCATTTGCGCCCACGCTGCTTAACGTCAGTATGATTGGCTTCGCGCTGTTTGCCGCGCCTCATTTTCATCCGCCGGTAATGGCGCTGGCGTGGGCGGTAGTGGCGGGTGGCGTACTGCAACTCGGCTATCAGCTGCCGCATCTGAAAAAAATTGGCATGCTGGTGCTGCCAAGACTGAACCTGAAAGATGCAGGCGTCTGGCGGGTTATGCGTCAAATGGGACCAGCGATCCTCGGCGTTTCGGTCAGCCAGATTTCACTGATTATCAATACCATTTTCGCCTCCTTTCTGGTCTCCGGCTCGGTTTCCTGGATGTATTATGCTGACCGCCTGATGGAGTTCCCCTCCGGCGTGCTGGGCGTGGCGTTAGGGACTATCCTGCTGCCGTCGCTGGCAAAAAGCTTTTCCAGCGGCAACCATGATGAGTATTCCCGCCTGATGGACTGGGGCCTGCGACTCTGCTTTCTGCTGGCGCTGCCGTGCGCCGTCGCGCTGGGGATCCTGGCTAAACCGCTGACCGTGGCGCTGTTCCAGTACGGGAAGTTCAATGCGTTTGACGCGGCGATGACCCAGCGCGCGCTGGTGGCTTACTCCGTGGGGCTGATGGGCATCATCGTGGTGAAAGTGCTGGCGCCAGGATTCTACTCCCGTCAGGACATCAAAACGCCGGTCAGGATCGCTATCGTCACGCTGGTGATGACGCAGCTGATGAACCTGGCCTTTATTGGGCCGCTGAAACATGCCGGGCTGTCGCTGTCGATCGGTCTTGGTGCCTGTCTGAATGCCGCACTGCTCTACTGGCAGCTGCGTAAACAGCAGATTTTCCATCCGCAGCCGGGCTGGCGCAAATTTCTGGTGCGGCTCTTTATCGCCGTGGCGGTAATGGCCGCTGCGCTGGTGGGGATGCTGCAGGTGATGCCTGACTGGGCGACAGGCAATATGGCCTGGCGTCTGCTGCGTCTGGCGGCTGTTTGTGCAGTAGGTGGCGGAGTATTCTTCGTGGTGCTGGCAGCGCTGGGCTTCCGGGTGAAAGATTTCGCCCGCAAAACGTTGGCGTGATCGGGCAAAGCCCCAGTGCGCAGAGCGCGCTGGGGCTGATTAAGCCTGATTTCTGTAGCGATCGGGGCTTATGCTTTCCGGCTGATAAAACTGCTGGTGGTTGCCTGGCCATCCGGGCCATAAAACTTCTGCGTCTGATGCGGCTTCAACACTTCCAGCGCCTGTTCGGTAAAGCCGATTTGGTGATTCAGCAACAATCCATTATGTAAATTGGTATCGCGCAGCTTCACGGTCTGCTCCTGAATGGCAGCCCAGCGGCGAGCCATATCAGGGTTGAGGCTGTAGGGCGCATGCAGCCCCGCCTCTTTTTCTGCATCGCGGCGCATCTGCTCAATAAAATTGAGCGTGGCCAGCAGCGAACTTTTATCTTCGGTAATGCGTTGCAGTAAGCTGCTGTTAATCTGACCGCCTGAGAGCTGTTGTTGCTCCGCCGTCATCACGTCGGCCAGACTGTTCAGCACTTCCAACATCATATCAAGCGAGGTCAGCAGCTTTTGCATTTACTTAGTTACCTTCTAAGGAATCTTTGGCCTGCTGGATCAGGGCATCGGCGATTTTGCCGGTATCCATTTTCAGCTCGCCATTACGAATGGCTGTTTTTAACTCTTCAACACGAGCGGTGTTGATATCCTGTGAGCTGGCTTTGGTCAGCTGCGACTGCGCGCCACTCAGCACTACCTGGGTACCGGCCTGCGTGGTTTTGCTTTCTGCCGGACGCGCTTTAGGGGCAACGGTTTCGTTGGTGTCGCGAGTCTGCACGGTGCTGGCCGGGTTCAGCGGTTGAGTTCGGTCAATGCTCATAATCTGGCTCCTGTATGATCGGGCGTTTTTAAGGCCTGATAAGCTAAGTGTACTATGTCTGTTATTAACACTATCGGCAGAACTGAACCCTTCTTTAGTGTTTTATAGCGTTATAAGAATTATCCCATCCGCCCCGACTTTTCCACTGACAATCTGACCAGAACTCATCCTCACCCGAACCAGTTGTGCCGCCGTGGCATTGTTCATCGCCCGGCCTTCGCTGCTGACGCTGAATCCGCCGCCGCTGGCGGTGACGGTGACGTTCTGTCCCGCTTTTACCCGCCAGGGCTGCCTGACCATCATCAACGTAAGCGGTTGACCGGGAACGATATCCCGCAGCGTCACCGCATCGGCAATTTGCTCTGCCGACATCACCGTTCTCGCCGGCAGGGTATCAAGCCTGCCGTGCTGAATTTTTATATCCTCTGCCGTTATCGTGCCGCCGCGCGTCACCGGACGGGCCGCCACGATGTAATCGCCGGTCACCTGCACCTGAACCTGGATGTAGCGACGGTTCTGATCGCAGTTGGCCGCCACGCTCATGTTTCCCCAGATCCGGCTGTTGCCGGGCAGCGAGAATTGCGGCGCCTCACACTCGGGCCACTGCGACTGCGGGGTTTTCACCACCACGGAGAGAGTATCGGCGCTCTGGCCGGTTTCTCCATAGCGGGCTTTGAAAAACTGATTGAGCTGAGCCGTGAGATCCGCCGCGCTGGCTGAGAGACTCATCAGGACCAGCAGGCTGGCTAAAACAACAATGTGCCGCATCGGGATTCTCCCATAAATCAAACTGGTCCTGATTCTACTCCTGGCTCGTTCAGGTCAAGGCGCAAAATAGCAACAAAATTTAGCGCTATTCAGACGATGACTATTGCGCACCCCGATTATGCTGTCAGCTCTGAATTTTCATTTTGCGGAGGAAGCATGCTCGACAAACTGGACGCGGCACTACGGTTTAACACCGAAGCTTTAAACCTGCGTGCCCAGCGGCAGGAGATCCTGGCATCCAATATCGCCAATGCTGATACGCCAGGCTACCAGGCTCGCGATATCGATTTCGCCAGTCAGCTGAATAAGGTGATGGAGCAGGGGCGGGCGGAAGGATCGGGACTGTCGCTGGCGGTGACGTCAGCACGCCATATTCCCGCGGAAACGCTGCAGCCAGCGTCCATCGACCTGATGTACCGGATCCCGGATCAGCCAGCGATGGACGGTAACACGGTCGATATGGACCGTGAACGTACGCAATTTGCGGACAACAGCCTGAAATACCAGACCGATCTGACGCTTATCAGCAGTCAGATCAAGGGCATGATGTCCGTGCTACAGGGGCAATAATTTATGGCTTTACTGAATATTTTTGATATCGCCGGATCGGCAATGAACGCCCAGTCTCAGCGTCTGAACGTCAGTGCCAGTAACCTGGCCAACGCCGACAGCGTAACCGGGCCAGATGGTCAGCCTTACGTCGCCAAGCAGGTAGTGTTCCAGACCAATGCTCTGCCGGGTTCACCTACCGGCGGCGTGCGGGTGGCGCAGGTCGTTGACGACCCTACGCCAGCCAAACTGGTCTACGAACCGGGCAATCCCATGGCCGATGCCAAAGGCTACGTGAAAATGCCTAACGTGGATGTCGTAGGGGAGACGGTCAACACCATGTCCGCGTCGCGCAGCTATCAGGCCAACGTGGAAGTGTTGAACACCGTGAAACAGATGATGATGAAAACCCTGACGATGGGTCAATAAGGAGCAGGCTGATGGGCATTGCAGTAGGCGTTAATGAATCACTAAATAACTCATCCATTGCGACTTCGTCGACAACAGATACTTCAGCTGCGGACCTGCAGAATAACTTCCTGACGCTGTTAGTCACGCAGTTACAAAACCAGGACCCGACCAACCCAATGGATAACAGCCAGCTCACCACCCAGCTGGCGCAGATCAATACCCTGAGCGGTATTGAGAAACTCAACACCACGCTGGGATCGATTTCCGGCCAGATCAACAGCGGACAGTCTTTGCAGGCGACCACGCTGATTGGTCACGGCGTGATGGTGGATGGCTCACAGGTTCTGGTAGGCAGCGGACAGACCACGCCGTTCGGCGTCAGCTTGGAGCAGGCCTCTACCGCGACTACCGCAACAATCACTGATTCAACCGGCAAGGTGGTGCAGACCATCAATCTTGGCGGACTGAGCGCCGGCGTGCATACCTTCTCCTGGGATGGCAGCACCACCGACGGCACCACCGCTGCAGACGGTAAATACAGCGTTTCTCTGAGCGCCAGCAACGCAACCGGACAACTGGTTACGCAGCCGCTGAATTATGCGCTGGTTAATGGGGTGACTAACGACACGAGCGGTGCCGTTTTAGACCTCGGCACGATGGGTTCTACCACCCTCGCAAATGTTCGTCAGATTATTTAACACCTAACTTTTTTCAGGAGTAAACACATGGCATTTTCACAGGCAGTCAGTGGCTTAAACGCCGCGTCCAGCAACCTTGATGTAATCGGCAACAACATCGCCAACTCCGCGACGGTAGGCTTCAAGTCTGCCACCGTCTCTTTCGCTGATATGTTTGCAGGTTCTAAAGTGGGCCTGGGTGTTAAAGTGGCTGCGGTTACTCAGGACTTCAACGACGGTACCACCACCTCTACCAGCCGTGGACTGGACGTGGCGATCAGCCAGTCTGGCTTCTTCCGCATGGCGGATACCAGCGGCGCCGTTTACTACAGCCGTAACGGCCAGTTCACCCTGGACGCAAACCGTAACATCGTTAACGCCAACGGCCTGCAGCTGACCGGCTATCCGGCAACCGGCACGCCGCCAACCGTACAGACCGGTGCTAACCCGGTTGGCCTGAGCGTTCCTACTACTGCGATGTCTGCCAAGGCGACCAGTGCAGCGGCCATTGTGGCGAACCTGAACTCAACGGATGCTGTTATCACTAAAACGCCGCTGGATATCAACGATACCGATACCTACAGCAGCAAGGCTTCAATGACCACTTACGACTCATTGGGCAACGAACACAACCTGAACCTCTATTTCAGTAAAACAGCAGACGGTACCTGGAATGTGAACGTTAAAGATGGCAGCGCGGCCGATCCTACCGCTGACGTCGGCAACTTCACCATGACCTTTGACCAGAATGGCCAGATGACCTCGACCGCTGACCAGTCAGTTACGCTGACTTCCCTTAACGGTTCTGCGCCTACCACCTTCAATATCAGCATGCTGAACAGCCAGCAGCAGAATACCGGGACCAGCACCTTCGGTAACCCGACGCAGGATGGTTATAAGCCTGGTGAACTGACCAGCTATCAGATCAATAACGACGGTACCTTAGTTGGCAACTACTCCAACGAGAAAACTCAGGTTCTGGGGCAGATCGCCCTGGCAAACTTTGCTAACCCGGAAGGGCTGAAGTCTGAAGGTAACAACGTCTGGTCAGCAACCGGCTCATCCGGCCAGGCGCTGGTGGGACTGGCAGGCACTGGTAACCTCGGTACCCTGACCGCAGGCGCACTGGAGTCTTCCAACGTGGATCTGAGTAAAGAGCTGGTGAACATGATTGTGGCACAGCGTAACTACCAGTCTAACGCCCAGACCATTAAAACTCAGGACCAGATCCTCAACACCCTGGTCAACCTGCGTTAATTCGGCTAACAGGATCGTCTTATGGATCACGCGATATATACCGCAATGGGGGCTGCCAGTCAGACCCTCGATCAGCAGGCAGTGACGGCGAGCAACCTCGCCAACGCCTCCACGCCGGGCTTCCGTGCGCAGCTTAATGCGCTGCGCGCCGTTCCGGTGGAAGGTCTTTCACTGCCTACCCGTACGCTGGTAACAGCGTCAACGCCTGGCGCAGATATGTCGCAGGGGACGCTGGATTATACCGAGCGCCCGCTGGACGTAGCGGTGCGTGAAAACGGCTGGCTGGCCGTGCGTGCGCCTGATGGTACCGAGGCCTACACCCGTAACGGGAATATGGAACTCGATCCTGCCGGGCAGCTCACCATCCAGGGGAACCTGGTGATGGGCGACGGTGGACCAATCGCCGTGCCGCAGGGTTCGGAAGTCACCATCGCCGCTGATGGCTCTATTACCGCGCTGAACCCAGGCGATCCGCCGAATGCCACTGTCCAGCTGGGCCGACTGAAGCTGGTGAAAGCCATCGGCTCAGAAGTAGTGCGCGGAGATGACGGCTTGTTCCGTCTGAACGCCACTGCTCAGGCGCAGCGCGGTGCCGTTTTGCAGAACGATCCGACCATTCAGGTGATGCCTGGCGTGCTGGAAGGCAGCAACGTTAAGCCGGTCGAAACCATGGTCGATATGATCGCCAACGCACGCCGCTTCGAGATGCAGATGAAAGTCATCTCCAGCGTCGATGAGAATGAACAACGCGCTAACCAGCTGCTGTCAATGAGCTAAGTGCAGAGGAAACTATAATGATCCGCTCTCTCTGGATTGCCAAAACCGGTCTTGACGCCCAGCAAACTAATATGGACGTCATCTCGAACAACCTTGCCAACGTAAGCACTAACGGCTTTAAGCGTCAGCGCGCGGTGTTCGAAGACCTGATGTACCAGACTATTCGCCAGCCAGGCGCGCAGTCTTCCGAGCAGACCACGCTGCCTTCAGGCATGCAGTTGGGTACAGGTACGCGCCCGGTAGCAACCGAGCGTCTGCATACTCAGGGCAACCTGAACAAAACCGACTCCTCGAAAGATGTGGCCATCAGCGGCCAGGGCTTCTTCCAGGTGCAGATGCCAGACGGCACCCTGGCGTACACCCGTGACGGCTCGTTCCAGACCGATCAGAATGGCCAGTTAGTCACCAACGGCGGTTTCCCGGTGCAGCCAGCCATCACTGTTCCAGCCAACGCCCTGAGCATGACCATCGGTCGTGACGGCGTGGTGAGCGTGACCCAGCAGGGCCAGACCCAGCCGGTTCAGGTCGGACAGCTGACGCTTAGCACCTTTATTAACGATGCGGGCCTGGAGAGCAAAGGTGAAAACCTTTATCAGGAAACGCAGGCTTCCGGTGCGCCAACCGACAGTACGCCAGGTAACAACGGCGCCGGTTTGCTCTATCAGGGCTATGTCGAGACCTCGAACGTTAACGTGGCTGAAGAGCTGGTCAGCATGATCCAGACCCAGCGCGCCTACGAGATCAACAGTAAAGCTATCAGCACCTCCGATCAGATGCTGGCCAAACTGACGCAGTTGTAATGCCACAGCGGTCGGGCTTGCCCGACCCTGAATAAAAAAACTTTCATTATTAAAGGTAGTGATTCCATGGCGAAGCAAATCCCAATGCCTGGACGTTTGTTGGTAGCCACGCTGCTCCTGACACTTAACGGTTGTGCTTTAGTTCCCCGTACGCCACTGGTTGAAGGTTCGACAACGGCCCAGCCGCTGCCTGCTTCGCCGCCGGTTGTTAACGGCTCCATTTTTCAGGGCGTGATGCCGATGAACTACGGCTATCAGCCGCTGTTTGAGGATCGACGTCCACGTAATATCGGCGATACGCTGACCATTACCCTGCAGGAAAACGTCAGTGCGAGCAAAAGCTCGACGGCCTCCGCAGGACGCGACGGCAGCACCACGCTCGGTCTGAGCGTACCAAGTTCGCTTACCGGTCTGCTGGGCGGCGACAAAACCAATATCGATGCCAGCGGCAAGACCGATTTTGCTGGCAAAGGCGGCGCAACGGCCAACAACACCTTTACCGGCACCATCACCGTGACGGTGAATCAGGTTCTGCCGAACGGCAACCTGAAAGTCGTGGGTGAGAAACAGATTGAGATCAACCAGGGAACGGAATTTATTCGCTTCTCGGGCGTGGTTAACCCTCGCACCATCAGCGGCAGCAACAGTGTTGTCTCGACGCAGGTGGCGGATGCGCGCATTGAATATGTCGGTAACGGCTATATCAATGAGGCGCAGACCATGGGCTGGCTGCAAAGGTTCTTCCTGAACCTGTCACCGTATTAAGAGGTTCCAATGCGTAAGATGATTGTTCGTTTCACCCTGCTGCTGCTGGCTGGCCTTAGCGCCTTCGCCCACGCTGACCGTATTCGCGATTTAACCACCGTGGGTGGCGTGCGTGAAAACCAGCTGATCGGCTATGGCCTGGTGGTGGGGCTGGATGGCTCCGGTGACCAGACCACCCAGACACCGTTCACCACGCAAAGTCTGAATAACATGTTATCTCAGTTAGGGATTACGGTGCCTGCGGGCACCAACATGCAGCTGAAGAACGTGGCGGCGGTCATGGTTACCGGTAAGCTTCCGGCATTTGGTCGCCAGGGACAGGTCATCGACGTGGTGGTCTCTTCAATGGGTAACGCCAAAAGTCTGCGTGGCGGCACGCTGCTGATGACGCCGCTGAAAGGCGTGGATAACCAGGTTTATGCGCTGGCACAGGGAAACATCCTGGTAGGCGGCGCGGGCGCTTCGGCGGGCGGCAGCAGCGTGACGGTCAACCAGGTTAACGGGGGGCGTATCACCGGCGGGGCGACGATTGAGCGTGAATTGCCGAACAATTTCGGGACCTCAAACGTAATCAATCTGTTCCTGAACGAAGAAGACTTCAGCATGGCGCAGCGGATCACCGACGCGATCAACGCCCGCAGCGGCTACGGCTCTGCCCAGGCGCTGGATGGCCGTACCGTGCAGGTACAGGTTTCCGCCAACGGAACTTCGCAGGTTCGCCTGCTGGCAGACATTCAGAACATTGACGTCTCCGTACCGATTATGGACGCCAAAGTGATTATCAACTCGCGTACCGGCTCGGTGGTGATGAACCGTGAAGTTCAGCTCAGCAGCTGTGCCATCGCGCAGGGCAACCTCTCGGTTACGGTTAATCAGTCGCAGAACGTCAGCCAGCCGAACACGCCGTTTGGTGGCGGGAACACTGTGGTGACACCACAGACGCAAATCGACCTGCGCCAGAGCGGCGGTGCGCTGCAGAGCGTGAATGCCAGTGCCAACCTTAACAGCGTGGTACGTGCCCTGAATGCGCTGGGCGCCACGCCGATTGACCTGATGTCCATCCTGCAGTCAATGCAGAGTGCGGGCTGTCTGCACGCCAAACTGGAAATTATCTGATGAGCGATTCCCAATCTCTGATGGGAGCGGCTTACGACAGCCGCTCGCTGAACAACCTGAAACGCCAGGCCAGCGGCGACCCGAAAGCGCATGCGCGGGAAGTGGCAAAGCAGGTAGAAGGGATGTTTGTACAGATGATGTTGAAAAGCATGCGCCAGGCGCTGCCGCAGGATGGTCTGCTGAGCACGGAACAGACGCGGCTTTATACCTCAATGTACGATCAGCAGATTGGGCAGCAGATCGCCTCAAAAGGGCTGGGGCTGGCGGATATGATGGTCAAGCAGATGGAGCAGGCGGCCCCGCTGGATGAAAAAGCGGGCACCGTGCCGATGATGTTGGACAAAAACTTTATCAATACGCTGCCGCCGCTGGCAATGGAGCAGATTATCCGCAAGGCGGTCCCGCGCCTGCCTTCATCCGATACGCCATTAAGCGGCGACAGCAGCGACTTTATCGCCCAGCTTTCCCAGCCTGCCAAACTGGCCAGTGCGGAAAGCGGCATTCCTCATCACCTGATCCTGGCGCAGGCCGCGCTGGAATCAGGCTGGGGTCAGCGGCAGATCCTCACCTCGCAGGGTAAGCCCAGCTATAACGTTTTCGGGATTAAAGCTACCGGCAGCTGGCAGGGTAAAACCACCGAGGTGCTGACTACCGAGTATGAGAACGGTCACGCCAAAAAAGTGGTGGCTAAGTTCCGCGTCTACGACTCCTATTTCGACGCCCTGAACGACTACGTAAAACTCCTCAGTAATAACCCTCGCTACAGCGCGGTGACCACAGCCACAACGCCGGAGCAGGGTGCCAAAGCGTTACAGGAAGCGGGATACGCAACGGATCCCAAGTATGCGCAGAAGCTGGTGGGGATGATTCAGCAATTTAAAAATATGGGTGAAAAAGTGGTGAAAGCCTACACCCAGGATATTGGCGATTTGTTCTGATTTTTACTCAAGTTTAGCCCGTTTTTACCGATAACCTATTCAGGCCGGATTTGTGTTAAAGCACGCCGGCAGACTCTTAATGCCGGCCCGTGCTGTGTCAGGGTAAACAAGGAACCGACATGTCTAACTTAATCAATACCGCGTTAAGCGGAATAAATGCGGCTTCGGCGGCGTTGAATACTACCGGTAACAACATCAGCAACTACAGCGTTACTGGCTATAACCGTCAGACTACCGTACTTGCTCAGGCCAACAGCACGCTTAGCGGCACCAATTATTATGGTAACGGCGTATCGGTCGCCAGCGTCAACCGCGAGTATGACGCCTTTATTACCAACCAGCTTCGCGCAGCCAGCACGCAGTCCAGCGGGCTGACCACGCAGTACAATCAGTTGTCGAACATCGATGACATGTTTTCCAGCACTACCAACACCTTGTCGACCAACATTCAGGATTTCTTCTCTTCTATCCAGACGCTGGTCAGCAACGCCGACGACGCTTCCGCTCGTCAGGCTGTGTTAGGTAAGGCTGACGGCCTGGTTAACCAGTTCCAGGTGACAGATACCTATCTGCGCAACCTGGACAGCGGCCTCAATACCTCTATTACTTCCACCGTTGATCAAATCAATGGTTATGCCAAGCAGATTGCTAACGTCAACCAGCAGATCGCCAAGCTGAAAGGCGCAAGCGGCGGGACTGAGCCAAACGATTTAATGGACCAGCGCGATCAGCTGGTCAGCGACCTGAACAAACTGGTTGGCGTGACCGTGAGTCAGCAGGATGGCGGCAGCTATAACATCAGTATGGGCAACGGCATCTCTCTGGTGCAGGGCAGCAGCTACAGCCAGCTCGCCACGATCCCTTCCAGCAGCGATCCGCGCAGAACCACCGTTGCAACGGTGAATGCCACCACCGGCGCCACCTCTGAAATTAATGAAAAACTGCTGACCACCGGCTCGCTGGGCGGATTAATTGCTTTCCGCAGCGACCTGGACAATACCCGTAATCAGCTGGGTCAGATGGCGATGGCGCTGGGCAGCAGCTTTAACGCGCAGCACGAAGCCGGTTATGACAGTAACGGTGATGCCGGTGAAGCCTTCTTTGCGCTTGGCAGCCCTGCAACTATCTCTAACGCCAAAAATACCGGCGACGCTTCCATGACGGCAGTGTGGGATGACACCACCAAAGTGCAGGCTTCCGACTATAAAATGACCTTTAACGGCACCAGCTGGGACGTCACGCGTCTTTCAGATAATGCCAAAAGCACGGTCACTCCAGCCGCCGACGGCTCGTTGAGCTTTGATGGCCTGAAGGTAACGGTAAGCAACACGCCGAATACCAATGACAGCTTCCTGGTCAAACCGGTCTCTGATGCCATCATCAATATGGATGTGAATATCAGCGATGAGGCTAAAGTTGCCGCCGCCGGTGCCGATGATGGTGTAAGTGATAATACCAACGCCCAGTCGCTGCTGGATTTGCAGACCAAAAAGGTGATTAACGGATCCAGCTCGCTGACGGAAGGCTACGCCAGCATGGTAGCCAATATTGGTAACAAGACCACCAATCTGAAAACTACCAGTACCACCCAGAATAACGTGGTGACACAGCTGACCAACCAGCAGCAGTCCATCTCCGGGGTCAACCTGGATGAAGAGTATGGCAACCTGACGCGTTATCAGCAGTATTACACGGCGAATGCTCAGGTTATCCAGACCGCGAGCACCATTTTTAACGCGCTGATCAGCGCCGTTAGCTGATAACAGAATAAGGAGTCCACAATGCGTCTCAGTACCGCTCAAATTTACGATCAGCAGATGCGTGGGATCTCAAATTCCCAGGCAACCTGGCTGAATGCTGGTGAGCAACTCTCTTCCGGCAAGCGCGTGGTTAAACCGTCTGACGATCCTGTCGCGGCAGCGCAGGCGGTGGTGCTTTCTCAGGCTCAGGCTCAAACCAGCCAGTACGCATCGGCACGAGGTTTTGCCACCAATAATATCTCGCAGGAAGAGACCAACCTGAAGCAGGTGACCAATGTTGTTATTAGCGCACAAACTATTCTTGTTGCCGCTTCTAACGGCACATTATCTGATGATGACCGTTCCTCTTATGCGGAGCAGTTAACTGGTATTCGTGACCAGCTGCTGAATCTGGCTAACACCACCGACGGCAACGGTCGCTATATGTTTGCTGGTTATAAGACGGATACGGCACCCTTTGTTCAGGATGCCAACGGCGACGTGAGTTATGTTGGCGGCGATACGCCAATCTCGCAGAAGGTGGATGCCAACCGTACCATGACGACCAACCACACCGGCAGCCAGGTCTTTATGTCCCTGACCAGCAACCCTGTAGCCGAGCCGGATGGCAGCGCCAGTGAAGGCAATATCTTCACGACGCTCAACACCGCTATTAATGCACTGAATACGCCGGTTGCAGATGCGGATGATGCGGCGAAAGATGTACAGTCTGCTGCGCTGGATAAAACCATCCGTGGCCTGAAAAACTCGCTGAACAACGTATCGAAAGTGCGTTCTGAGCTGGGAACTCAGCTCAACGAGCTGGATAACCTCGACTCGAAAGGGGACGACACCAAGCTGAACCAGGCTACGCAGATGAGCAACCTGGTGGATGTGGACTACACCAGCGCCATTTCCACCTACACCATGCAGCAGGCAGCGCTTCAGGCTTCTTATCAGGTCTTCAGCGATATGTCCGGCATGTCCCTGTTCAAAATGAATTCTTAAAGCTTTACCACTTTTGGACGCGCTTAAACCGGGTGCGTTCAGTTTCTCCCGCTGTCAGCGTTAACCTTCTGATAGCGGGTTTTTTTTTGCCCTCGCGCCATGCTGCTTTTCTCCGGAATACCCTCTTTAACTCTCTCCTCTGCACTCTGGATGTAGAAGGAACACCTCTGCTCAGACTGAACGAGATCCTCAGACCGCAGCTCTTCACCCGGCTTAAACCCGCCCAGAGTAAACACTTTCAGATAAAGGGAAAGGGGATCATCGGATACAGAGAGAAAGGAATAACCGGAAAGAGAGTAAAGATAACAGTAAGGTTAAGGCAGAAAGAAACCATTCAAAGAGAACAATAAGCTACTAAACCAGTTATGGCAAAGCACCGGATTTGCTTAAAAAAAAGCCCCGGTCATAAGACCAGGGCTTTTTCAGTCAGGCTTGACTTACTCCGGGCGGGTAGCCGGAGCAGTTGCCTGATGGGTAGCAGCGTGACCGCCTGCGGAGCCCTGACCTTCAAAGTTGAAGGCAGGACGTACCCAATCACTGTGGCGTGCTGGTTCTGGCTGGTAAGCCGGTGCAGGCGCTTTGGTCATTGGGGCCGTGGCGTGATGCTTATAGAGCGGCTCAGCGTGAGAAGCGGCAGCAGGTGCAGCTTCCGGTGCAGCAGGCTGTTGAGCAACAGGCGTTGGCGCAGCTTCAGTGACAGCAGGCTGAGCAACAGGCGCTGGCGCAGCTTCAGTGACAGCAGGCTGAGCAACCGGTGCAGGCGTAGCTTCAGTTACAGCAGGCTGAGCAACCGGCGCTGGCGCAGCTTCAGTTACAGCAGGCTGAGTAACCGGTGCAGGTGCAGCTTCCGTTGCAGCAGGCTGAGCAACAGGTGCTGGCGCAGCTTCAGTGACAGCAGGCTGAGCAACCGGAGCTGGTGCAGCTTCAGTGGCAGCAAGCTGAGCAACCGGGGCTGGTGCAGCTTCAGTGGCAGCAGGCTGAACAGCCGGAGCTGATGCAGCTTCAGTGGCAGCAGGCGCTGGTGTAGCTTCCGTTGCAGCAGGCTGAGCAGCGGGTGCTGGCGCTATCACAGGCTCATCACGTGCTGGAACGGGTGCATGCGGCTCGGAAGTCACCACAGGTTCGGCTACCGCAACGGGTGCAGAGAGAACTTCTTCTACCTGCTGTTCCGTTGAGGGGCTGACGTCAGCAGCAGCTTCAGCAGCCTGATGGCTCGCCTCTTCTGCCATGCGCTTGTCGTCTGCCTGTTTAGCTTGCGCCACGATCTCTTCAACTTCATTAACCGCTTCTACAGCAGGCTGAGTCTCTTTCGCTGGCACCGCTTGCTGAGCAACCGCATCGGCGACAGGCTCATCGGCAGCAGAGACCACAGCAGGCTCTTCATTGACCGGCGTCTCGATGGCAGCCGTCTCATCGGTATTGACCACCGTCACTTCCGGGCTGTTTTCCGGCTGTGGTTCGGCGTGGTGAACCGGTTGGGCTTCATCCGCAACCTCGGCAGAGGAGGCAGCCGCCGCAACGGCAACCGCATCAGCCGTATCCTGATGACCATACTCAGGCACTACAGATTGCTCATGCTCATGTTCATCCGTTGCCTGGGCAACCGGATAAGTGATCCACACTTTACCTGAGGCCATTTCCGGCGAGGCAGCCGCAAAGGTCAGCGGCATCGGCGACTGGTTAGGGTAGCGCTCATCACGGTAGCGACGACGGCGTTGTCCGCTAACGCGCAGATGGCGTGGTGAACGACGTGAGCGGCGTGGCATGCTGTTGCTGTCACGATCTTCGCTTTCATCTGCTTCGCTGTGGCTATCGGCGGTCGGCAATTCAACAGCGTGTTGCTGAACCGGCGCGGTCTCTTCTTCCGGCGCGAAAGAGCGGGCAGCCGTTTGCTCAGCCGTCTCGATACGCACTTTCTGGTTGAGCTGGCGTGGCTTACGACGCGGCATCACCTGCACATGCTCATCGCTCTCCATCGCTTCTTCAACAACAGCTGGCGCGATATCAACAACGTTTTCATCCTGAGCAGGCTGGCGCTTTTCATCCTGACGACGACGTGGCTGACGCTCACGACGCGGCTGCTGCTGGATCTCTTCAGCAACGGGCTGCAGCTCATCCTGTGCTTCAGGGGTAGCAGGGTTAGCACGCTTATTACGACGGTTTTCTTCACGGCTTTCCGCAGCAGGATCGCGGTCGCGAGTCATGCGCTCATTACGGTTTGCGTTGCGATCGTTACGCGGGTTACGGTCATTGCGCTCGCCGCGCTCCTGACGATCGCCACGTTCCGCGCCGCGGTCGTTGCGTTCGCCGTTACGGTCATTACGTTCACCGTTACGCTCGTTGCGTTCACCGTTACGCTCATTACGCTCGCCGTTACGGTCGTTGCGTTCGCCGTTACGGTCACTACGCTCGCTGCGATCGCCATAGCGTTCGCCACGTTCGCCGTTGTTACGGTCGCGACGGTTATTCTGACGACGGTTATTGCGACGCTCGCCACGAGGTGCAGCCGCTTCTTCCGGCGCTTTTTCTTCCACTACCGCAGGCTGAGGCTGTTCTGCTGGCTTCTCTTCACCGGCAAACATTTTCTTCAGACCACGCAGGAAGCGGCCCATCAGGCCAGATTCTGTAGCAGCCGGCGCCTGTGCAGGAGCAGCAGTTGTAGGCGCAGCAGCTTCAGCAGGAGCGGCAACAGCGGCAGTTTCCTGCGGCGCTGGCGGTGCATCAGGCATCACAAACGCGGCCAGAGCGGGTTGCTCAGGGCGTTTGCGCTCGGCGTGCTCTTCTTCAGAAGGCAGCGCCATTTCCGCTTCATGCAGCTTCGGCAGATGGTAGCTTAGCGTCTGTGTCTCTTCGCCGCTGCGCACGCGCAGCACCGAGTAGTGCGGGGTCTGCATCTGATCGTTTGGCACGATGATGGCCCGCACGCCGCCCTGGCGTTTTTCAATTGCGCTTACCGCTTCACGCTTCTCATTCAGCAGGTAAGAGGCGACCTGCACCGGAACGATAGCGTGCACTTCTTTGGTGTTCTCTTTCAGCGCTTCTTCTTCAATCAGACGCAAAATAGAGAGGGCGAGCGACTCGTTATCACGGATGGTGCCGGTACCGCTACAGCGTGGGCAGACGTGATGGCTGGACTCGCCAAGAGAAGGGCTCAGGCGCTGACGGGACATCTCCAGCAGACCAAAACGGGAGATATGGCTGATCTGAATACGTGCACGATCCTGACGAACCGCTTCACGCAGACGATTTTCTACCGCGCGCTGGTGGCGTACCGGCGTCATATCGATAAAGTCGATAACAATCAGGCCGCCGAGGTCGCGCAGGCGCAGCTGACGGGCAATTTCATCGGCCGCTTCAAGGTTGGTGTTGAAGGCGGTCTCTTCGATATCCCCACCACGCGTTGCCCGTGCGGAGTTGATATCAATCGCGGTCAGCGCTTCGGTGGAGTCAATAACAATTGAGCCGCCGGAAGGCAGACGAACTTCACGCTGGAAAGCGGATTCAATCTGCGATTCGATTTGATAATGGCTGAAAAGCGGGATTTCGCCGGTGTAAAGCTTGATTTTACTGCTGAAATCGGGACGACCCAGCGCAGCGATGTGCTGACGCGCCAGCTCCAGAACTTTCGGGTTATCGATAAGGATCTCACCGATATCCTGACGCAGATAGTCGCGGAAGGCGCGGACAATGACGTTGCTCTCCTGATGGATCAGGAACGGCGCAGGGCGGCTGTCGGCAGCTTTCTTAATCGCTTCCCAGTGCTTCATACGGAAGCTCAGATCCCACTGCAGCGCTTCGGCAGATTTGCCCACGCCTGCGGTACGTACGATCAGACCCATACCTTCCGGCAACTCAAGTGCGGAGAGCGCTTCTTTCAGCTCGGTACGGTCATCACCTTCGATACGGCGGGAGATACCTCCGGCACGGGGATTGTTCGGCATCAGCACCAGGTAGCTGCCCGCCAGGCTGATAAAGGTGGTTAAGGCTGCGCCTTTATTGCCACGCTCTTCTTTATCAATCTGAACGATAACTTCCTGTCCTTCACGCAGTACGTCCTTGATATTCGGGCGACCGTGATTGGAATAGTTGCTGGGAAAGTATTCGCGGGAGATTTCTTTCAGGGGGAGGAAGCCATGTCTTTCAGCGCCATAATCCACAAAGGCTGCTTCAAGACTGGGTTCAATGCGGGTGATCTTACCTTTGTAAATGTTGGCTTTTTTCTGTTCGTGTCCCGGGCTTTCAATATCCAGGTCGTACAGGCGCTGTCCATCCACAAGGGCGACACGCAACTCCTCCTGCTGAGTCGCGTTTATCAACATTCTTTTCATCGTAACTTACTCATTATTCTTACATTAGTGACAAAGCTACGGGCAATAGTAACGCTGGACGCGAATAACCGATGGCCCCGAGTCTCATCGCAAAGACGTCAACCTCACGGTTGTGGCCTGCTAAGGGGCGCAAAATCTCGGTAGCCTGTTTTTCATTTGGAAAAACAGCGCTTTTAAAAAAGGGGGAACCGCCAGTGTGAACCTGAGTGAACCAATCCCGTCTTGTCGTCCAGGCTGCAACCCGCAGCCCGCTAAATGCCTGATTTCACAATACGTCTTACGCCATTGCTGCGTGTATGGGCGATCCGGCAAAATTTCTTATTACGCTTTATCCCTGTTTCACAAGTGTTAAGCGTGGAAAAACAGTTTCATTATTCCATTGCTAACCTTGTGATAGCAAGGTGACTTTGGTTGCTCTGTGAAGTTTATTGCCGCTTTTAAGGCGATTTGCATCGCATTTCTTCAAATTGCCCAAAAACTGGACATTAATCATCACGCAATCGAGTCACTGTCAGTTAAGCACAGAAAAAGAGGTGGCGCTATCCTGGCGCTCTATTTAGAATCGCGAACCATGAAAACCAATACTCCTGCAGTCCGAATGGTGACGATTTCTGCCGATGAGGCAGGACAGCGCATCGATAACTTTTTACGCACCCAGTTGAAAGGGGTGCCGAAAAGCATGATTTATCGCATTTTGCGTAAGGGTGAAGTGCGCGTTAATAAAGGCCGCATCAAGCCGGAATACAAGCTGGAACCCGGCGATGAAGTGCGTATCCCGCCGGTTCGCGTGGCGGAACGTGATGATGAGGCGGTGTCACCCAAGCTTGATAAAGTGGCGGCGCTGGCCCATGCCATACTGTTTGAAGATGACCATATTCTGGTGATGAACAAGCCCTCCGGCACCGCCGTGCATGGCGGCAGCGGGTTGAGCTTCGGCGTGATTGAAGGGCTGCGTGCACTTCGTCCGGAAGCGCGCTTCCTTGAGCTTGTTCACCGCCTTGACCGCGATACCTCCGGCATTCTGCTGGTGGCGAAAAAGCGTTCAGCTCTGCGCTCGTTGCATGAGCAGCTGAGAGAGAAGGGGATGCAGAAGGACTACCTGGCGCTGGTGCGTGGGCAGTGGCCCTCACATATCAAAGCGGTTCAGGCGCCTTTACTGAAGAACATTCTGCAGAGCGGTGAGCGAATTGTGCGGGTTAACAGCGAAGGGAAGCCTTCAGAAACGCGTTTTAAAGTGGAAGAGCGCTACGCTCACGCCACGCTGGTTAAAGCCAGCCCGATTACCGGGCGCACGCACCAGATACGTGTTCACACGCTGCATGCGGGCCATCCGATTGCGTTTGACGATCGTTACGGCGAGCGCGATTTTGATGCGCAACTTTCAGGCACCGGTCTGAAAAGACTGTTTCTGCATGCCGCTGCCCTGAAGTTCACGCATCCCGCAACCGGCGAAGTGATGCGGGTTGAAGCGCCGCTGGATAAAGAGTTAAAGCACTGTCTTGAAGTGCTGCGCAAAACAGCACCGGCAAAGTAACGCGCTGCAGGATGTAAAACAGCGCCTGTGTCGTGAAGAGAGTGACAGGGCGTCAGGGTCCTCATACAAGAGGACCCTGGCCATTATTCCGCAATATCCCACCACAATTTGTTCAGCGCATAATATCTGTCGTTCTTATCCAGCGCCTTCTCCCAGGGCTTATCAATGATGAAATGAATGTTCTTCACCTCCTCACTATCCCACATGGCAGCATGCTGGAAAGGCAGTGTTTTCAGCGCATTGTAGATGTAGGGCAGCGGTTTCCAGCGCTGATGGAAAAAGTCGTTCAGGAAGTCCTGTTCGGCAAACAGATAGCGTGACAGATCGTCCAGTTCAGCCAGCTGCTCTACCATCTCTGTAAACAGAGCCTGGTCCGGTCTCAGCACCAAAAAGCCGCCGTTGAGATAGTTATCCACCTCCTCCAGCTCCTGCGTGTGTTCCACACCGCGGCAATAACTGTAAAAACAGTTTTCCGGCCGCCAGCTTTTTGGGTAGCTCGGGATCTTATTGGGATTACAGCGGCAGGCATGGCAGGCGGCAATTTCATCCTCTTCCAGCGTCAGTTCAAACAGCTCATCCATGTTCTGCGTCACCAGCATATCGGCATCAAGAAACACCACGCGCTCATATTCGGTCAGCTTCCAGACGGCCAGTTTGGTCCAGACTTCTGAGAAGCGGGCGTTGGCGTAGTTATGCGCCAGGCTGCTGTCCGGGCCGATCGGCTGCACGTCGCGCAGCAGACAGCCTTCCGCTTCCAGCGTCTGGCGGCAGGCGCGATCGATATTTTCCGTGACCATCACCACCAGCGGCCAGTCGCTGCCCACCCGGGTTAAGGATTTTTTTAGTGTCAGTACGCCTGGCAAATAGTTCGGCTGCGTCAGCAGGGTGGCCCATGCCTTCATTGGCAATCTCCTTTATAATCAGTCAAATAATGCGGCCGTGAACGCATTGTCAAATTTATGGTGGGGATCGAGCGCCGCCCGCACTTCAGCAAAATCGGCCCAGTGAGGATAGAGCGCTGCCCAGTCATAGAGCGGCGCTTCAAAATATTTTCCCCAGTGCGGTCTGCCGCCTTCAGCCACCAGCACCTCTTCCACCGCGCGCAGGAAGCTGACACCCTCTTCAGAGAGCGTACCGTCTTCGGCATAGTAGACAACAAAACCAAAGTAACAGGTTTCCTGGCCATAGGAGGGGCTAAGCCAGCTGCGAGAGGCCCCGGTACAGCGCAGGATAATGGGATAGTGCATGTGTGGTTGAGTATCGGCATGCCAGGCCTTAATTTTAGCAATCACCTCACCGACACGTGCCAGAGGGATACCAATTTCAACATTAATTTGCGGCGTGGCGATACCGCGGCAGAAGACCTGATACACATCGCCGGTAACATCTGAAAAGTCTTTAAAACGCGTGACGGTACGGAAAGGTTTTCCCTCATCGTCCACGATTTTGGTGTCGCTGCGCATATGCTCCAGGGTTTGTTCAATGGTCTGGTTCATCGCGTCGCTGGTCTCTTCCTGCTTAACCAGCTCGTCATTGTTATCGTGGTAGCGCTGCTCTTCTTCAGCGGTCGCTTCCCGCGCCGCCCAGACATGAACCTGATTCTCATTGGGGAACCACCAGGCCTTACTCAGCACATAGTTTTTGTTCCACTCAATAAGATCCTCTGCAAGCGTATCGGCGGTGACAGCATTTTTGAAGCAGGTATAGACCAGCGAGGGTTGCGTACGCAGAGTGACCTGCGTGACCACGCCCAGCGATCCCAGACCCAGCTGCACTGCGGCAAACCAGCGGTGGTCACGATCGAACTCTTTAATGCTGCCATCTGCCAGCACCATGCGGATACTTAATGCCTCATCGGCAATCGAACTTTGCTGTAAACCCTGACCGTGAGTACCGGTCGCCAGCGCACCTGCCAGCGACTGCGAGGCGATAACCCCGGGCGAGGCTGGCAGCATTCTGCCGACGCCCGAGAGAATTTCATACACCTCATGCAGCGGCGTGCCGCCGCCGAAAGTGGCGCTCTCATCGGTTATCGCCAGCAGCCCACGAAGATGGCGCAAATCCAGCAGCGTATCGCCCTGTTCAACCAGTTCAATCATCCGGCCCGGGGACATTTTACTGCCCATTATGCGGATTTTACCCTGGCAGGAGGCCACCAGAGCCTGTAGCTCGGCTTCTGTTTCCGGCGTGCTCACCGCATTCTTCTCCCCCAGGGTGGCATTTTGCGCCCAGTTCCACACTTTGTCATCGGCACCAGGCTGAGGTTCACGAAGGGGGTATCCGGTATTATCACGCGTCATCGATGACTCCTTCCAAAAGGACAATAACAATTCAAAAAAGGGGGGAAAGCGCAGAGTTGAGCTTCTGTAGTTAGCGCTAAGCATAGATGAATCACCCCAGAACAACAGCCTCCGGGGCGTAAAAAGTTGTACAAGGTGTTAATGGCGTGTACAAATTAACCCGTCAGACCGGACGCAGATAACGTAGCGTAGCGTCTACAACCAGCTGGCGATTACGGGCGAGACTTTGCTGCTCGCTTTCGTTACCGCCAAACAGCGTATGAAAGGTATAGCGATTGGCGACATTGTGCGTGCAGATGCTGCTGATCAGGCGGTGTACGTCTACCGTCTCCGCTTTACTGTCAAACACCCCCGATGCTTTGCCGCGGCGAAGAATATCCTCCAGCACATCGAGCGCACTTTGGTTCAACGTTTTGATCCGGGTTGACTGACTGATATAGCGGCCACGCATCAGGTTTTCGCTGCAGACCAGGCGCATAAAGTCGGGATGGGAGATGTGATAGTCAAAGCTGGCTTCCGCCAGACGCGCCATCGCAATGACCGGCGGCATCTCTGCCAGATTCAGCCCGGTTTCATGCTGACGGATGGCCTGATAAACCTGTTCCAGCACCTCAACATAGAGATTTTCTTTATTGCTGAAGTGATAGACCACCATGCGTTTAGTGGTTTGCGCATGGTCAGCAATCTGCTCCATGCGCGCACCCTGCAGGCCAAACTCAGCAAATACCGCAAGCGCACCGGCAAGGATGCGTTTTTTCAACCCTTCCGGGTCGTTTTTTCTTTTGGCAGTAGCGGGCATAGCAATTGATTAATCCATCGTCTCAGGAACCCTTTACAGGGCTAACATCCACCATATTACCACAGAAAATCTGCGGCTTCGGCGGAAAGCGACGGATCGGGTTGCCAGAAACAGGAGATCAGAAGTAGGGATGGGTGCCATCAATCACACTGCTGTAATGACCTTTGATTTTTTCACTCAGTAACGCCTCTCCCGGCAACTCGCGTCCCCGAAGAATGGCTTCGGTGGTGAAGCAGAAAATCAAAATAGCTTTGCTACAGAGGTTAGCCGCTTCGGTATAGCTCTCCAGCGTCTGAAAATAGTCATCGCTGCTTCTGGCTTTCTCCTGACAGGAGGTCATTACCGAAGCTAACATCCGGTAGACGTCGATAGCGTCACCCAGCAGCGGGATCTTGCCGATCGAGAAGGCGAGGATTTTTTCGATACGAATAAACAACTGTTTTCTGCCGGGTGTCGAGAACAGCTCTTCTAACGTCTCCAGCCAGAGATTAAAGGTGGTGGAGAAGAGATCGTTTTGCACCATCTCCAGGCTGGCATGTTGCCAGGAAAAAGAGGCTGCAAGCCGGGTAAACTCCTGGTGGTAGTGCAGATAAACCTGTTCATCGGTTTCGTCAGCAAACGCCAGCTTGTTACTCGCCAGCTCAAAGGATTGCAGCTCCTGCAGGCTTTCCGGTTCATGCCACTCAATCAGCCGCGCTTTGCGCTGCTGCAATGTTTTAAGCGCTTCCAGATCGTGAAACGTTGCCATGGCGATCTCGCTGGCTAACAGCGCTTTGTTGATGGTCTGGATGACCGCTGGTGATTGCACCACAGAGCGCTCCGCCAGCAGTTCGTTGCGTCGGTTCAGGTAAGCTGCGGCAGGGCTGAGGAAATTGCTCATGGGAATTCTCGTTATCGGAGGGAGACAGGGTGCGTTGAACCTGTACAGAAGGAATGAGTATGGCATAAGTTTACCTGCGGAAAATCAGGCGGGTGCCATTTTCAGGATAATGCCAGTAATATCAGCGTAATCAGCAGGTTAAAATGGCATTATGGATACACTTTCTGCCGGGGTTTACCCGGCTTCTCTGTTGCGCTGATTTATCCATTTTTCGGCGTTTTCAGGGAATAAAGAGTGAACGTCCTGAACATGCACAGGCTAAAACTCCCGCCTGAAAAATAGTTTCCCGGGGCAATTTTCCTTGCGCTTTTGTGACGGCTGCTACACTTATTTCCACGCAGCTGATAACGATTCAGCTCTTTTCCCAGTCAGAACGCCTGATTTAGTCCGGCGTGACAGCATTGTATAAAGGAGACAGCGTATGACAGACCGTCCACAACATCCGCAGCAGGCTCAACAGCAAACCTGGCCCGGCAGTTTTCTGCAAATGCAGCCGAAACCCGATCATGGTGAAACCAGCTATCAAGGCTCGGGTCGCCTGCAAGGTAAAACCGCACTGATTACCGGCGGCGATTCGGGGATTGGCCGCGCCGTCGCCATCGCTTATGCCCGTGAAGGGGCGGACGTGGTGATCTCCTATCTGGATGAGCATGATGACGCAAAAGATACCGCGAAGCTGGTTGAAGAGGCGGGTCAGAAGGCGCTGCTGATTGCAGGCGACATAACTGACGCTGACCACTGCCGCAGCATTGTGGCGCAGACGGCCGAACATTTTGGCAAAATCGATATCGTGGTGAATAACGCGGCGTATCAGATGACGCGCAATTCGCTGGATGAGATTAGCGATGATGAGTTCGATCGCACCATGAAAACCAACCTCTACGCCATGTTCCATATCTGCAAGGCCGCGGTGCCGCATATGCCTTCTGGCGGCTCGATTATCAATACCGCCTCGGTGAACGCTGATCAGCCTAAGCCCTTGCTGATCGCCTATTCGGCAACCAAAGCGGCGATTGTTAACTTCTCCGGCAGCCTGGCAGCGCTGTTGGCTGAAAAAGGGATCCGCGCCAACGCCGTTGCTCCCGGCCCCATCTGGACCCCGCTGATCCCGTCAACCATGCCGCCGAAAAAGGTGGAAAGCTTTGGCGCAGAGGTCCCGCTGCAGCGCATGGGTCAACCAGCCGAAGTGGCACCTGCCTACGTCATGCTGGCCAGTGATGAAGCAAGCTATATCTCAGGCGCAACGGTCGCTGTTACAGGCGGCGTCGCGGTGATTTAAGCTGGCCAGAGGAGGGAAGATGAAAGCTTATCCTGTGAAACTGACCACGCCGTTGGCGACGCATATTTTCGGCGGCCAGCGCATCCGGCAGCAACTGGGCAAAGCGGGCCTTCCCGATTCGCGGATTGCTGAAACCTGGGAAGTCAGCGACGTGGAGGGGATGATCGCCTCCGTGACCAACGGCGAGCTGGCGGGGAGCACGCTGCGCGAGTTAACCAGGAACTATCCTGATGAGATGGTCGCGCCTGGCTGGCGCGGCCCGCACTTTCCGCTGCTCAGCAAATTTATTGACGGAACCGGCATGCTGCCGGTTCATCTGCATGCCAATGATGCGCTGGCGCAGCAGCTGTAACAGCAGCCAAACGGCAAAACGGAAGCCTGGCATATTCTCTGGGCGGCGCCGGAGGCGACCTGTCTGCTGGGTGTGCGTGAAGGCGTAGATAACGCACGGCTCAAGGCGGCACTGCTGGCCGAGGATTACGATGCGGTGATGCATCGGGTACCGGTTAAATCGGGCGACACTTTTTACGTGCCCGGCGGCATGCTGCACAGCTTCGGTCCCGATACGCTGATTTATGAAATTGAGCAGACCTCCAATATCCAGCAGCATGCAATGCCGTGGAAGATGGAGGATGGCTCCAGGCTCTCAGCAGCAGAGTGGGAGAAGAACATTGATGCGTTGCTCAGGGAGTTGCGACCTGAGCTACGCTGCACACCCCAGCGTGGGCTGGAACTGAAAGAGAACGGTCTGACGCGGCTGATCTGCTGCGCAGGTCCCTATTTTGCGCTGGAGCGTTGGCGCTTTACCCAGCCGCAGCGGTTCAGCTTTCACAGCGCGCGCATACTTTCTAACCTCGGCGAGCCGCTGGAGGTGGAAGCGAACGGCGTCAGCGTCAGCCTGGGGCGCAGCGAATCCCTGTTGCTGCCCGCCGCACTGGAAGAGGTGACGCTACGCGATGCCGGTGAGCTGCTGCTCGGTTATATCCCGGATCTGGAACGTGAAATTATCGCACCGCTGCGTCAGGCTGGTTATGACCAGGCGGCCATCGCCCGCCTGGGCGACCTTGATGGAACACTGCGTTAGGAGGAGTTATGCTGCCATACAGTATGCACGGGCAGGGTGAAACAACATTTGTGCTGATGCATTATCTGGGCGGTTCGCACCGTACCTGGTCTCCCGTGCTGCCCTTGCTTGAGCGCGATTTTCGCTGCGTGGCGCTTGATATGCCGGGTTTTGGCGATGCCGTGGAGAACAACGAGTACGATATCGCATCAATGGCGCGCCAGGTGGATGAAGTTATCCGCCACCTCGCGCTGAAGCAGGTGATTCTGGTCGGCCACTCTATGAGCGGAAAAGTGGCGCTGGCGCTGGCTGCCAGCCAGCCTGATTACCTGCAACGACTGGTGCTGGTGGCCCCTTCGCCGCCAGGCCCACAGCCGATGAGTGAGCAGGATCGCCAGGCGCAGGCCGCTTATCAGGGAACGCGTGATGAGGCTGAAGCCTTTGTGGACGGCTCCTGTTCCGCCCGCTTGCCGGATGCGCTGCGCGAGGTGGCAATTGCCGATGCGCAAAGGGCCAGCCTCGCAGCATGGCAGGCGTGGCCGCTGCACGGCAGTCTTGAGGATTGGCGCGAGCGCATGGGTCGGTTGGAGCTGCCAGCCCTGATGGTGCTGGGGAGTGAAGATGGCAACGTGCCGGGCGTTGAAGCGCAGCGGCAGATTATGCAGACGCATCTGCCGCAGGGTGAGATAGCGATAATTGAGGATGCCGGGCATTTGATGCCGATGCAGACGCCGCAGGTGCTGGCGGAAAGAATGCTGGCGTTTGCCCGCCATTCATTTTAACCCGGAAAGCGTTTTCCTCCGGCAAGCCCCTACATAAAAAGCCCGCTCAGGTTCCCCTGATCGGGCTTTTTATGTTTAAAAATCCTACTGTAACGCCAGACGGTTCTGCCGGAAAGTTTTGTCTGAAGTCGAGGTGGTTTGCACACCTGCAAAAAATGAAATGTAATTGTCACCAGCAGAATTGCCGTAAATAATTTCCCGGGATGTATCCATGATGTTTCAGGCTGCAGAGTTGATATCTGCAACCTGAATTATTCAGAGGGGTTCTGCGTTTATTTGACGAAAACGAGATAAATTATAATGATTTTAATAGAAGTGGATCGCTGTCCAGAATAAGCGTGTCGCGGACTTCCCAGCCCTGCAGTTTGCCCGGATTAAGTAAGCCGCCAGGATCCAGATTCATTTTAACAGACACCACTTCAGCTTTAATTTCCCCTTGTTTCCCCTCTTCAATTTTAAAAACGTGCGGATTATTTATTTTCACATCCCGATCGCGAAATATCTGCATTATTTCGTTGAGTCTCGCCTCGTCAGAATAACGGACTAATTGCAATCCGCTGGCAGTAATATTGCCATCATTGTCGCGCAGGAACTCAATATGCGAAAGAACCTCATCACCAAAAAGTTCTGCCATCTCGATAATCTGCTGACGATAATTTCTGTCATTAAACGCCGTCTGCAAGTAGGTCAGGGAAGGATCCACCTTGAGCGCATGCAGCGTGGTGTGATTCCAGCAATATTCCATCAGTGAGGCATTGGCTTCACGAGCCGCTTCCGCCGTCTGACGCAGGGCATTTTGCCCACGGTGTCTGGTCAGCAGCGTGGCGCACAAACCTTCACTTTGCCGGGCGATGACGCTGATAACAGCATGCTGATCGGCACGGTAATTGCCGTTTATATGGCTGAAATAGTGCGGGATCGGGGCAGCAAACAGGGCGAGCTGCCGTTTAACCAGACCCGGTGAGCGGGCAAAGGCATTGGCATAATCCAGGGCGTCGGTGAAGTCATCGAACACCTCCAGCCGCTCAATCCACTGCTGCGCCGGTGCCAGCGCCAGCTCCACTTCCAGCACAATCCCGTTGCTGCCATAAGCGTGGTGCAGCAGCAGCGCCTGAGGAGCGGGCACGGTCAGAATGCGTGGCTCTGCTTCCATGGTCATCACCTTAACGCTGAGTACATTCCCCGGAGCGCCAAGCGGGCCGTAGTTAATCGAGCCAATACCGCCAAATCCGCCGCCATAAAGCCCACCCAGCGTGGCAAGCCGGTAAGTGGAAGGCATGCAGCGCAGCTCCCAGCCAGCCGGGCGGGTTACCGTTTCGATCTCTGCCAGGCGGATGCCAGCCTGCGCGCGCACCCAACCTTCACCCACTTCACAAACCTGATTAAACGCGGTCATATCGACCAGAATACCGCCCTGGAGCGGCACCAGCTGGCCGTAGTTGCCGGTCGCGCCGCCGCGCAATATCAGCGGCAGGTTATGCTGCACACAAGCCCGAACCAGCAGGCTCAGCTCTTGTTCATCGCGTGGCCGCACTACCGCATCGGCCTGCTTATTTTCCAGCTGCTGTTTCAGCACCGGGCTGAACCAGTGAAAATCGCGCGACAGGCGTTTAACCTTTGGTGCCTGCAAAGTCCACTCTGCGTCGGGAAGCGCCAGCAGGATCTGCTCAAGCGCGCGCTTACGTTGTTCACTGTCCATATTGCCTCTTTGCAAAATGAGGGTTGAGTTAGCGGGACTGCACGGCTTCGCTCTCATGCCAGGCGCTGAGTGCCCGGCGGGAAATCCACGACATCGCGCCAAACAGGGCGATGCCGGTCAGCGAAATCAGCAGCAGAGCGGCAAACATCAGCGGAATGTCCAGCTGATAGCCCGCCTGTAATATCTGATAGGCCAGCCCGGTATTGTTGCCGCCGGTTCCCGCCACAAACTCTGCTACCACCGCGCCGATCAGCGAGAGTCCGCTGGAAATGCGCAGCGCGCCGAAAAAGTAAGGCAGGGCGGAGGGAATGCGCAGGCGGAGCAGCACCTGCAAACGGCTGGCGTGGCTTAACTGGAAGTAGCTCAGCAGGCCGGGAGAGACGCTGCGCAGCCCCTGAGTGGTATTGGAAATAATCGGGAATACCGCCATCAGCGTTGAGCAGACCACCAGAGAGAGCGTGGTGTCCTTGACCCAGATGATGATCAGCGGCGCTATAGCCACAATCGGCGTGACCTGCAGAAAGACGATGTAGGGGAAAAGAGCCGTTTCAACAAACCGGTTCTGCACCAGCACAAAGGCTACCGCTGCGCCGATAATGATCGACAGCACAAAGGAGATCAGCGTGATTTTCAGCGTGAACAGCAGCGACATCATCAGCGATCCTAAGTTGGTCCACAGGCTCTGCACCATCACCACTGGTGAAGGCACCAGAAACTGCGGGACTTTGAAATAGCTGACCCACCCCTGCCACAGCAAAACCACCACGACGGCAACCAGCGCGGGATAGAGGATCTTACGGAACGTAGGGTTGCTGGCCCACGGCGACATTTTTTGTGTCTGCATAACGTTACTCCTTACCTGACTGACTGGCCTGCAGGAGACTCTCCTGCAACCGCCTGGCATAAACTGAAAATGCCGGGCTGACGCGAAAATCTTCATTGCGTGGGAAAGGCTCTGCGATCGCTATCTCCTCCACCACGCGCCCCGGCCGGGCAGCCATCATGATCACCCGCTGCGACAGAAATACCGCTTCGTGAATAGAGTGGGTGACGAAAACCACTGTCAGGCCCTGCTCACGCCACAGACGCAGCAGATCGCTGTCGAGTTTGTTACGCGTAATCTCGTCGAGGGCGCCGAAAGGTTCATCCATCAGCAGCAGTTTCGGTCGCGTTACCAGCCCGCGCGCAATCGAAACACGCATCTGCATACCGCCCGACAGCTCACGCGGCAGAACGCTGGCAAACTTGCCCAGCCCGACCAGCTCGAGCGCTTCGCTGACGCGGGTGTTGGCTTCCGCCCGCGGCACGCCTGCCAGATCTAACGGCAGACGCACGTTGCTGTGTACGTTGCACCACGGCATCAGCGTCGCTTCCTGAAAAACGAATGAGAGCGGCACCTGCGCCTTTTCACGGCTGTCGCGGCGCCATAACATCAGCTTACCGTCGGTTGGCTCGATCAGTCCGGCCACCATTTTCAGCAGCGTACTTTTGCCGCAGCCCGACGGGCCAAGCAGCGTGACAAAATCCCCCTGATTAATCGTGAGATTGACCGGCAACAGCGCGCGCGTGCCGTTGGCGTAAATCTTCTCGGCAGAGAGCACCTCAATGGCTGGCTGAGGAGGGAGGCTGGTTGAGCGCAGGTCGCTCATCACCGTGAGTTTGGGGGCTGAACTCATGGCATAACCTTCGCGTCTTTGATCATCTCAAGGGTATAGGTCTGATCAAACGGCACTTTGTCGGCAGAGATCAGCTTGTTTTTGACCAGCATCTCCCAGGTCTCTTTCAGACGAGGTTGCGTGATGATGCCAATACCGCCAGTTTGCGCATCGCCGCCCGTCACCAGCTGATACTTCTTCATCTGGGCAATGCCGAAAGCAATCTGGTCATCGCTCATGCGTGGGTTATCCTTTTTAATCAGCGCGTTGCCAGCGGCAGGATCCTGCAGATACGCTTTCCAGCCCTGCATGGTGGCTTTCACAAAAGCCGCCACTGCGGTTGGATGGTTTTTAACGGTATCAGCCATGCAGATGATTGAGTTGCCGTAGGGCGGGTAACCCCAGTCGCTGAGCGGATAGACGTAGAAAGGCTTGCCGCCTTTTCCCACCGAGAAAGGTTCGGAGGTGACGTAACCCTGCTGCACCAGATTATTGTCGGCCAGGAAAGGCTGAACGCTGAAGGTATAAGGGCGAACTTTAGCATTAGCCAGACCCAGTTCGCTTTTAGCCCAGGGCCAGAAGGAGGTGTAGGCCTCGGTAGCCAGCAGGAAGGTTTTCTCTTTCAGCTCCTGAGGTTTATCAACCTTGTCATGGCTGATAAATACCGTTGGCGAATGCTGAAACACCGTCGCCACCGTTACCGCGTGGACGCCAGCCTGCCAGGTCTCAAGCGCCTGACCGTTGTCGCCTAACGTACAGTCAGCCTGACCCGCGGCCATCAACTGCATCACGTTTACCTGCGGGCCACCCATTTTAATGGCGACCTCCAGTCCCGCATTTTTGTACAACCCTTTGGCCTGCGCTTCATAAAAGCCGCCGTGCTCCGCCTGAGCGTACCAGTTGGTCAGGAAAGTGAATTTTTCTGCTGCCATGCTGGGGAAGGAAGATCCGGCCAGCAGCAGGGCAATCAGGGAGTAAGTGGGTTTGCGCATGCTATTCATCAACAGTATTCCTTTATTCAGAGGCAAAAGAAGAGGAAGGGGGCGTAAAAGAGCTCTGCACAAAGCCGTTCCAGTGATGTTTGCCCCAGGTGGGCTCGCTGCGGGCTTTCCATACCATCTGGTGAATTTCCGTAATAGCCTGCGCCCAGCTCGCCGCCAGCGAGTCGAGGATCGCATGGCCCTGCTCAACGGTGGCCTGCGTCGGGTCGCCAATCACGCCGCTGGGGCCAAAATCATAGGAAGCCCAGGCGGCGGCCGGACGGCTGCTGGAGAGCGTCGGGCAGGGGAATTCTGGCGGGTAGTTGGCTACCGCATGCTCCATATGGACGCACTCTGGTGCCAGCGCCAGCATCACTGCGGTTTCGCTGTGACCGGCATGCATCGCCATTTTTTGCTCTTGTGCGCTGAGAAACTGGTTTTCCACGTTCGGCACGCGGAACACGTCATGGGGGATCATGATCATGTCGCCGTGGCGCAGACGCATCTCGCGTGAAGCCATCTGCAACACCTGCGGCTGGCCACCGTGGCCATTTATCATCAGCAGTTTGCGGAAGCCGGCACGGTAGACCGATTCGGCGATCTCCAGAATTGTCTGCAACAGCGTGTCGCCGGTCAGCGTCAGCGTACCGGGAAAATTGAGATGCTCATCCGACTTGCCATAAGTCACAGGCGGAATGGCATAGGCCGGGATCTCTTTGGGCAAACGTGCCAGCGCATGGCCAGCCACACCGGATGAGATGACGCTATCAACCGAGCAGGGAAGATGCGGGCCATGCTGCTCGATAGCGCCGGTGGGCAATACGATGACGGTATTGGCTTTGTCCGGCAGGGCAGCAATCGCCGTCCAGCTCAGAAAAGGCAGGAAGCGGGCTGCGGGAATATAACCATTAATCATTTTGCGCCTCGTTGTCAGACATTATTTGGTCGAGCGGGATTGCGGCAGCCAGGCTGTAGCCTCAACTTCAATCAGCACCTCGGCGCTCGGCAGCATCTCACTGACCTGCACCACGGTAGAGACCGGCGGTTGCCCCGGATAAAACAGTTTTCTGACCCGGCTGTAATAGGGGAAGTGATCGAGGTTGCGGAAGTACTGCACCAGTTTGATCACGTCGCTCATCTCGCCGCCCGCCTCTTCAATGGTGTGGCGGATGCTTTCCAGCACATACCAGCTTTGTGCAAGAATGGGGCCTTGTTTGGCGTCGGTGGAAAATTCCCCGGTTTCGCCAAGCAGGAGCCGTGCTTCGGCAGGGATATCCTGAAAACCCCGCACCAGGGTCGCGGTCTGCGGATTGACAGGAATAATGCCGGAGAGAAAAATGAACTCTCCCGCCCGGCGCCAGGCCGCATATTTTGCGAGCGGTTTGCCCGCTCCAGCTTCAAGACTCATGGCAAAACTCCGGGTCCCACGTACGTTGAAAGGTCAGCCTGCCCTGGTGGATCACCACGCGAGCCGCGCTGTTTAAAGGCCAGGTAACGCTGTCGCTACCGGGGAAAAGTATCAGCGTGGCGTCGCTTCCCGCTGCCAGCGGTAACTCAGCCGACATCCCACCAGTCAGCGCAGCGGGATCGCAGATCAACCGTGACTGCCGATCAAAAACAGTCTCCAGCTGCAGCGAAAACAGCGCGCAGCTCAGCGTATCCAGCGGGTCATAGCTGCCAGCCGGACAAAAGGCATCCTGCACGTTGTCACAGCCCAGCATCACCGGGACGCCTGCCGCCTGCGCTTCTTTCAGTAAGGTGATCCCCCGCTGGCGCGGCGTTTGCCCGACGACCGCGTCCTGCAACAGTAAATTTGTCATGGGCAGAGCAATGAGGGTGACGCTGTGCGCTGCCAGCACTTCAAGCACTTCCTGCGCCTGTTGTTCACTGCCGGAAGCCAGTGCGCAGCCGTGGCTGCAGCAGATGTGGCCGCTGAAAGCATTCTCAGTGAGATAGTGGGCCAGCCAGACTAAGCCGTTAGCTTTGTCACTCAGCTCCTCGTCGATATGTAAATCGAGATCGAGATGCCAGCGTGAGGCGCTGCTCATCAGGTTGGCCATCGCCACGGGATCCCAGTTGGATGAGTGAATAAATCCGCCCAACAGGCAGTGTTCACCGCTTTCTGCCACCGCGCGCGCAATGCTCTCTGCCGCTGCCGCATCAGCAAAAAAGCCTAACGGCGCCAGGGCAACGCGTTGCAGCGTGACGCCAGGTGGTGCAATGCGCGCCATTTCAGACCAGGCCAGCGGCGGAGTCAGCTCAAACCAGTCGATATGCGTGCGGAGCTGGGTCACGCCGTTGGCGGCAGCCCACGCCAGCCCTTGCGCAGCTCTCTGATAGAGATCCTCAGCACTCCAGTGCTGGCGATCCGCATGCATAGTCTCAATAGCAGCTAATAAACCCGGTCTGGCGGGACGGCTGCGGCGAATAGTGAATGTTTTATCCAGATGCGCATGGGGCTCAATCAGCCCTGGCAGAGCTAATGCGCCCTGAACATCCCACAGCTCACCCGAAGAAGGGTGATGGGGCTGCAACAACGAGATCTTGCCTGCTGCAAAGTGCAGATCTGCCGTGACGGGTTCACCCTGTTCATGCGGCCATTCGTTGGGGAGCAGCCACGCAGGAAGGCGGACATTGGCAATGCCCTTCAACGGCGAAGCGGGTTGGGTCGGGTTCATTTTCAGGCTCCGCATTGGCATCACAGGTCCAGCACCAGCAGGGGACTCTTGGAGCGGGAGCAGCAGAGTGTGATTTGCGTGTTCTCCGCTTTTTCTTCCTCAGTCAGCACGCAGTCCCGGTGATCGGGAATACCGTCGATAACATCGGTAATACAAGAGCCACAAATACCTTGTTCGCACGAGAGCATAATATCGACTCTGGCGCTCAGTAATACCTGCGCAATAGTCTGGTTGGGACTGACCAGATAACGCTGGCCGGTTGAGCTCAGCTCAATATGGAAGGCGGTATTATCGCTCTGCTGCGTTAATTCAGCGTTGCTGAAACGCTCGAAATGTAATTGATCTGGCCGCCAGTTGTGCTGCTGCATAATAGCCTGCAGGCGCTCAATAAAGCCGTCAGGACCGCAGGCTATCACTTTCGTCTGAGCAGTGGGCTGAGTGAGGCTGGCCGGCGGTTGGTGGCGCAGGGAATCGTTTGCGTCGCTGTAATGAAGAAAAACAGAAGGAGCCAGTTTTTGCGCGCTCAGACGTTCAGCAAAAGCCATCTGCTGGCGGGTCGACACATAATAATGCAGTTCGAATTCGTTGCCGCGCCGGGCGATCTCATCCGCCATTGCCAGCAGTGGCGTAATACCGATGCCGCCTGCCAGCAACAGATAGCGCCCGGCCTCCGGCAACGGAAAATGATTGCGGGGAGCCGATATCGTCAGGCTGTCGCCGGGTTTATATTTATGATGAATAAAGTGGGAGCCGCCGGAAGAGGTCTCAGCAAGTTTGACGCAGACTTCGTAGCTATCCCCATTATTCTTTTCGCCACAAAGAGAATACTGGCGAGGGCCGACGTCAGGAATAAAAATATCAATATGAGCGCCAGGTAAATAGTGCGGTAATAAATAACCCGCCTGCGGAATAAGTTCTAATAACAGATTCCCTGAACCATTTTCAGCGATCGTTTTAATTGTGACAGGAATGACTTCAGCCTCTTTCATTCTCTTTTACCATATTTAAGCGATGAAACGTTTGTTCCCGTTGCAATGAAAGCTACGTTATTGCTATAACAGCGTTGCGTCCAGAGCTTTGATTCGCACATCCCGTTGCATAAAAGAGAGCACCCAGCCTATGTTTGCTTTTTCAAAGTTCCTGCTCTATTTCACCGAAGTTGCCCGCCAGGGCTCCTTTCGCAAGGCTTCCGATACGTTGCACGTCGCCGCTTCCTCTATTGACCGGCAGATTTTGCGGGTGGAAAAAGAGCTGGCGATGCCGCTGTTTGAGCGCCACCCCACCGGGCTGCGGCTGACGGCGGCTGGCGAGCTGCTGCTGCACGCCGCTAATAACTGGAAAAAGGATTTCTCACGTGTCCGTGAACAGCTTGATGACCTGCGCGGGCTAAGGCGGGGCCACGTGCGGATTGCCACTATTGATGCTATAAACCGCCACTTTTTCTCGTCGATGCTGAAGAAAGTGCATCAGGATTACCCCAACATCTCCTTTACGCTGACCACCATGAATAATATCGATATTCAGCAGGCGCTAATCGCCGGGGATGCGGACTTTGGCATTATGCTCAATCCACAAAGCTCAAAAGAGCTTCAGGTACAGGCTTTCGCGGAAATCAATCTGGGGATTGTGGTGCCGAAGGGGCATCCGCTGGAGGGGAGAAAGGGCGTGCGGTTTAGCCAATGCCTTGAATACTCTTTTATTATTCCCTCAGCACCGCTGATGCTCTCCGGGCCGGTGGAGGCACTGCTTAACAACAACGGCGGCATCGTTAATGAGGTGGCGGTCTCCAATAATATCCATATGATCCGCTCGCTGATCAAAGAGAAAATTGGTATTGGTATCCTCTGCTGGCTCGACATCATGGATGAAGTCTATGACCAGCAGCTGGTGTTTATTCCGCTGACTGACCCGCAGTTAAAAACCTTCACGTTATCACTCTGCGTTGCCCCCGCCAGGCAGCTTTCGCTGGCGGCATCAATGATGCTGAAACAGCTGGAAGGGTTGTTCAGCGAGATAGATGCATCGGGCCACTGATCGGCCCTGTTGCACATTTTTGGTGCGCAGTGCCCCTCCATGAATCAAATGTTGCAGATGCATTCCGTCTTTCCGCATCAACAAACGCCGGTAAACCTGGCGCGGTGAAGTTGGCATCGTTTTTGTATAGCTTAAAGTGAGTAGAAGCGGTCAGCGCAGCGTAGTGCGCGGGACATTGCTCAGCAACCATTTCGCGGTTCATTTCGGGCCGGATTGGGAGGCTGAGCCGCATCTGCTTACTCTCTCTCCGGCAATGATCAGGAGAGGAGCAATGAAGTTAATATCCCGCATTTCCCTGTCTTACTGCGTGCTGAGCACGCTGATGTTCGGCACATTTTCCCACGCTGCCCAGGCCGGTGAGAAACTGGTGCTGTTGACCTCCTGGTACGCGCAGGCGGAGCAGGGCGGCTATTATCAGGCGCTGGCGAACGGCATTTACAAGCGTTACGGGCTGGATGTCACTATTGAGTCCGGCGGCCCGCAGATCAACGGCATGCAGCTGCTATTATCAAAGCGCGCTGACGTTATCATCGGCTATGACCTCCAGCTTCTCGAGGCGGTGCAGCGTGGCTTTCAGGCCAAAGCTATCGCCGCACCCTTCCAGTTCGACCCGCAGGGGCTGCTGACGCACGCTTCGGTCACCTCCCTGGGGGGCCTTAAAGGAAAAACCATTCTGGTCTCCAGCTCGGGGCAGTCCACCTGGTGGCCATGGCTGAAGGCGCGCTATCAGCTCGACGATTCCCAGGCCCGTCCCTATACCTTCAACATCCAGCCCTTTGTTGCTGACGATAACGTTGCGCAGCAGGCCTATGTCAGCTCTGAAGTTTTTCAGGCGCAAAAAGCGGGGGTGAAATCGAATTTCTTCCTGTTCTCTGAGCATGGCTATCCCCCTTATGGCGGGATTTTGATCACGCGCCCCGATCTGATTAGCAGCCGTAAAGAGGCGATGGCTAAGTTTGTCCAGGCCTCGATGGAAGGCTGGGTTAGCTACCTGCAAAACCCCGCGCCGGGCAATGCGCTGATCAAAAAAGAGAACCCTAAAATGACCGACGACCTGCTGGCCTGGGGTGTTCAGCAGATTAGTCAGCATCACCTGATTGATGGCGGCGACGCCGCCACGCAGGGCTGGGGCACCATGACCGAAGCCCGCTGGCAGAAAACCCGGGATTTTATGGTAAAGGCCGACTTGCTGAAAGCGGACACTGACTGGAAGCAGGCTTACACCACCAGCTTTACTGAACATATGCACGTCAAACCCTGAGGAGCATGGCGATGGTTTCTGACTCATTACTGATTAAAAACGCCTGCAGCATTCTCACGGGGTTGCCCGGCGTGGCTGCCCGTCACAGCGGGCCAGATATTCGGGTACGCAACGGCGTGATTGAGGCTATGGGTATGCTGACGGCAGAGCCTGAAGAGCGACTGATCGATGCCCGCGACTGCGTCATCTATCCGGCGTGGGTGAATACACACCACCACCTGTTTCAGTCGTTGCTGAAAGGCGAGCCGCAGGGGCTGAACAAAAGCCTCACCGGCTGGCTAAGCGCTACCCCTTACCGTTTTCGCGCCACCTTCGACGAACAGACATTCCGGCTGGCGGTGCGCATCGGGCTGATCGAATTATTGCGTTCCGGCTGCGCGACCGTCGCCGATCACAACTATCTCTACTGGCCGGATATGCCCTTCGATCCCTCCGACATTCTGTTCAGTGAGGGAGAAGCATTGGGCATGCGCATCGTGCTTTGTCGCGGTGGCGCAACTCAGGGACGGTCGATTGAGAAAGATCTGCCGCAGGCGCTACGCCCGGAAAACTTCGACGCTTATATGGCAGATATGGAACGCCTGGTGGGACGTTATCACGACCCAAGCCCGGGATCTTTGCGCCGCGTGGTAATGGCGCCGACGACGCTTCTGCACTCGGCGCCGGGTTCGCAGCTGCGGGAAATGGCAAAACTGGCTCGCAGCTCAGGCATCCGGCTACACAGTCACCTGTCGGAAACCGTGGATTATCTGGATGTGGCGCGTGAGAAGTTCGGCATGACCCCGGTGCAGTTCTGTGCCGAACATGACTGGCTGGGTGACGACGTCTGGTTTGCGCATCTGGTGAAACTGCTGCCGGAAGAGATCGCGATGCTGGGGCAGAGCGGCACCGGGATTGCCCATTGCCCACAGAGCAACGGGCGGCTGGGCAGCGGAATTGCCGATCTGTTAGCGCTGGAGAGGGCTGGCGTGCCGGTTTCTCTGGGCGTTGACGGCGCAGCCTCGAATGAGGCAGCCGATATGCAGAGTGAAACCCATGCGGCATGGCTGTTACAGCGTGCGCGTAAAGGGATGGCGGCCAGGCCTCGCTATGAGGGCGGCACCTTTGAAGGGGGAGGAGACGCGGCGACCATTGAAGATGTGGTGCGTTGGGGCACGGCAGGCGGCGCACAAATACTCGGCCTGCAAAAAAGCGGCACCCTGCAGGTGGGCATGCTGGCGGATATCGCAATTTACCGGCTCGACGATCCGCGCTATTTCGGCCTGCATGATATGGCGATTGGCCCGGTTGCTTGCGGGGGGCGCGCCTCGCTCAAGGCGTTGATGATTAACGGCAGGGTGATCGTCGAAGATGACGTGGTGCCAGGTCTCGACCTTGAAAAGCTGCGCCTTCAGGCGATCTCCGCGGTGCGTCTCTTACAACAGCGTGCCGCTGGCTAACTCTATTGCAAAAAGAAGGGTAAAAAACATGTCACAGCTAAACCAGACTCAGTACGGCCTGCAGGAACTGGAAAAAGAGGCGGTGATGGGCGCCATGGGCGAAGAGACCTTTGCCCGTGAAGTTCGCTGTATTGACCTCTCCGATTTCGATCGGCGCAAAAGCGAGATTGCCGACCAGCTCTGGCAGGCTGCGGTTGAAATTGGCTTCTTTCAGGTCAGCAATCATGGCATTGAACTGAACGATATTCGTCATGCTTTCCGCTCCACCGAAGCGTTCTTCTCGCTGCCTGAGGAGGTGAAAGCACAATACCCGCTGGCGAGAAACGCAGGATGGGAAAATAAGTCTCAGGTGCGCCCGTCAACCAGAACGCCCGATCAGAAGGAATCTTATCAGATCACCCGTCCGTTAATGGAAGGGCTCTGGCCTGACGATCGGGCGTTGCCTGGCTTTAAAGAGACGATGCTGACTTTTGAGTCTCAGTGCTGGGCGCTGGGGATGAAGCTGTTATCCTGCTTTGCGCTTAAGCTCGGCTTCCCGGAGCACTTTTTCGGGCAGGCGCACAACCCGGATGAGAAAACCTACCAGAGTACGCTGCGCTTGCTGCATTACTATGCCGCCGAACAGTCGGCACAGGGAATGTGGCGTGCGGGTGCGCATACCGATTTTGACTGCCTGACGCTGCTTTTCCAGCGCCCGGGGCAGGGAGGATTACAGGTTTGCCCGGGCAGGGAGCGTGAAAGCCAGCAGTGGACCAGCATCGAGCCGCGTGAAGAGGTGATTACCTGTAATATTGGCGACATGCTGATGCGCTGGAGTGACGATCAACTGCCGTCAAATTTCCATCGGGTGAGAAGCCCGTTGCCCGGCGAGTATCAGGGGGAGCGCTACAGCCTGGCCTTCTTCTGTCAGGCTAACAAAGATGTTGAAATTCTCGGCCCGCAGGCGAAGTATCCCGCCATCAGCGCCGAAGATTATCTGCAACAGCGTATTCAGGCGAACTTTGCCAAAGGGTAAGTTTAATTTGCTCTCTCTTTAGCTCTCGTTTAAAAAGCCATAAGCCCGCTTTAGTATGTAAAAGCGGGCTTCTTAAAAGATATCAGAAGTAGTGGCAGGGGCAATGAGAGAATGCGGCAAGTTTTAAGCCTCAAATCTGCGCAACATATTCTCACTTCACCCAGTGAATTATAAAAGATATAAGCCTTATATAAATCTGCCGGAGTTTTATCTTTTGATTACTTCATTCTCAGGAGGTTAGCTGACCCATAATTGAAGTGAGGTCTGCTTTTTTATCCACTGCGCCAGCAGAGGAGGCTTTATCAATCAGCTGAGGTAGATATTTCGCCAGAAGATCCTGCGCATTACCGGTGCTAATGCCCATCTTACTGGCCAATTGTTCTATCGCCTCTGAATTAAACATTTTCCCCACAATATCGCTACTGAGAGCAACATTGTTTTCATCACCCAGCCAGGAGTTAACAACTTCACTGAACTCACCACGCTGAAGATGATCCACGATAGCATGCAGGCCCCCTTGCTGCTCAACCCACTCAAGCACGCCTTTAACCTCCTGAGTAGTTCTAACGTTAAGACCGCACATCCCCAATACTTTTTCCAGTAAACTCATGTTATTACCTTTTTTATTACTCTTCAGGACTGTTTACAGGCTCTGATTTTATGAATCACAAACAGGACAACAATTGACCCCGCTGTAGCAATGGCAATGCTGTAAAGATTGAAACCATTTATGTTGCCAAAACCCAGAGAGGTACTGACGACACCACCAATCAGAGCGCCGATGACGCCAAGAACGATGGTCATGATAATCCCCATATGTTCCTTACCGGGCATAATACATCTGGCAATAACGCCAGCAAGTAAACCAAATATGACCCATGACAATATACCCATCAGTTCTTTCCTTCTCTCTTTTTTATAATGAAAATGTTTAGCGTTTATTTAATTCTCAGATTAAAAGCAGGTGTATCGTACGCCACGCAGTACCTGTCTGGCAATTAAGCTAAGTAAACGTAACAAAAACAACAAGGGGTTAAATATGAGCATTTTGGATAGCATTAAAAATATTGGTGACGAGTTGTTACATTCTGGGGGTAATAATGTTGAAGATAAAAAAACGGAGTCTGCCGGTGAACGAACTTATATCGTTAAGTCTGGTGATACATTAAGCGCAATAGCTAAACAATTTTATAATGATCCCGCTAAATATATGAAGATTTTTGAGGCCAATAAAGAGACCTTGAGCAGCCCGGATAAAATAGTTTCCGGTCAGGTCTTACGCATTCCTGAGTAATTATTCGCTAGTGCCTTCTGCCAGTTGGAAAATTTTTTCCAGCTGGCAGTTGTTCAGGATCTAAGCACATTTGGTACCGTTATAACGTAGCTGTCGTAGCGGAGAGGGTCCCATTACGCCGGATAAAAAACAGAACCGATTGCAGCAGCTTTAACCATAGTGAAATGGGGTAAGCAGGGCGTTTCAGGAAAGTTAGTGGCGATCGTTCTACGATGTTCTCTGTAGAAGAAGGGTAGCCAGAACGAGCAACAAAAAGTCGCCTCTAAGCGAGATTGTCTCCAAAGAGCTATAACAGTCTGCTCAGTGCCAATAGCGGACGTTGTCAGTGGGTCGGTACAATGAGTAGCGGGATGCAGCACAGTCATTATCGCTGTAAATAAAAACATGTTTTAAAAAACAGTATTGACCTCTACTCTTAAATGAGTAAATTAGCACTTAGCAGCACAATGAAAGTGGTTAGTAAGTTAGTGAATAGTAAGAAGTACTGGGAAAGCCATTTTGCTTTACAGGCCACGAAGTTTGTTGTTTGGGATGTAGTTTGTTTTCAGGCCTCGTAGTTTTGTGCTGGTTCGCAAAATGGTAGTGTTAGCGCGACGATGTAAAGTCTTGTTTTTTGAGTTGATGCTGGCGATTTTGTTTATTTATTGTCACCATGCCAGCAAAAGGCAATGCATCAAAGAGTATATGTCGCGATGGGGGATGTGCTTGTTGAAGTTGTCACGCTTAGATTTTAAAAGCGCAGACAAGTGTATAACGAGATAAACGGAGGGAGGGCTTTTAGTATTAATTCCCTGGATTATCTGGAATTAACGGGTACATTTTAAAGCAGTATAAATAGCAGTATCACTTTATTAAGTCAATTAATGTTAAATCTGAAGTCTGTAGTACCTTAAAAGCCCTGGCTGCAATGGTCAGGGCTTTTAAGATTACTGCCCGCTTTGAATTGTAAGTTTCCCCAACAAATCATTGACAAAACTAACCTTGATTATTGTTCCATAAGAGTTCACCATGCCTCATCGGTTTGGCATACAGACCTTATGAAAGCAGTTTTAGTAAAGCAGTCCTCATTTCAAGCGTTATCCTTAGATACTCTTCTGCATGAGCCTCCTCCTAAGTGCCCAATAAGTCCCCATCTGCAAGCAGGCCATGTTTGCCACCACGTGTGGCTCAAGAAAATTTAAGGAAATATCTATGTCTGATAAAATGACTGGTTTAGTAAAATGGTTTAACCCTGAAAAAGGCTTCGGCTTTATTACGCCAGCAGATGGTAGCAAGGATGTATTCGTACATTTTTCTGCTATCCAGAGCAACGATTACAAAACGCTGGACGAAGGGCAGAAGGTTGAGTTCTCAATTGAGAATGGTGCCAAAGGTCCGGCAGCTGCTAACGTTATCACGCAGTAATAGCTGATAATGACATGAACACTTACGATAGCGATGATGGCATCAGCCTGAGCAGATAAGTGAACGTGATAAAAAACCCGCCTTGAGCGGGTTTTTTACGTTTCCGGCATGATAAGTCCCTGAGCCAGGCCGGGACTCTTTACCGAAGCACGCAATATGATAAAAGCAAAAAGCCCGCTTAAGTTTCCTTAAGCGGGCTTCTTTAATATGGCTCCTCTGACTGGACTCGAACCAGTGACATACGGATTAACAGTCCGCCGTTCTACCGACTGAACTACAGAGGAATCGGTTTCGATGGGGCGCATAATAGCGATGCTGCCGGGTGCTGTCAACAGCAAAAAACACGCTAGCTTTCAACTGGCTACGTTTGAATCAACCCGTTGTTTTAGTGAACGATCCCGCCGCCTGAGAGCCGGTTTTGCGCACTGGCCTCCCGCCGGGCAGGATCCTGACGATAAAACTGCACAAACCGGGCGTACAGGGCAGGGAAGCGTTCCAGAAGGAGCTGCGGGGCCGTGAAAAAATATTCTGAAAGTACCGCAAAACATTCGGCGGCATCGCTGGCGGCATAGGCATCAATGCTCGCGGCATTCTCACCCACGGTATCTATCTCATCCTGGATATCCTGCATCGCCATCAGCAGATCCTGTTCCCAGCCCGCCACATCCCGCAACGGAACAGCAGGAATGCCGTTAGCGTGGCCGCTGCCCCGGCTGTCGAGTTTGTGCGCCACTTCATGCACGATCAGGTTATAGCCCGAGAGATCAAAGGAGTCCTGGACGTCCAGCCAGTTCAGTACCACAGGGCCCTGCAGCCAGCTCTGTCCGGAATGCACCATCCGTTCATGGTGTACCAGACCAAACTCATCCTGCCACTCATCGTCTACCATAAAGGGACCTGGGTAGATCAGCACTTCATGAAAACCATCAAGCCACTCATAGCCAAGATTCAGGACCGGCAGGCAGAAAATCAACGCCAGCCGACAGCGCTTCAGCTCATCCAGCTCAAAATCCTGTAGCGGGACCAGCCGTTTCTGCTGCAGAAAACGGGTTGCAAGGTGGATCAGGGAGTGCTGCTCCGCTTCTGAAAGCGCGCCAAGCAGAGGAATGGTCATTGCCTGCTGCCACGGAAAGCTTTCCCGGGCATCTTCTTCGGTTTTCCATGGCCATTTGATCATCATGCAACCCTGTTCGCTGAAGAGAACTTTACCATGCCGTAGCGCGCAGCATTGCGCAACTGCTGCTTTTGGCAACAGTGCGCAAGCGGAAGAGATGAAGGGGTAGGCGCGCCAGCTTTAAGACGCGTATTCAATCAGTTAATGCTGCCTCTGTCTGTGACCGGGCACATAAAGTGCCCGGCAAACTTCAGATGCGTTCAAATTCGATGACCCAGACCCAGGGATTCACTTCCCAGCTGGTGCCGCCATACTGAAGCGCCCACTGCTTACGGTAAGCATCCTTGGAGGAGACGGCTTCACTGTGCATGGTAAAGAAGTTATTCAGAAAGTGGGAGTCAGTCTGCACGCCTTCTGCAATCACATCGTCGTCGCTGATATCCTGAATTTTCTCCACCCTGATCCCCTTCACCAGCAGATCGATGCGGCTTGCCCAACGCGGCATATGGATACCGGCCTGCCAGCCAAACTGCTCGTTTTCATCCTCTACGGTAGAAAACTGGCTGGTATCAGCACGATACTGGCAGAACTGAGCCGTTTTAAATTGTGCGGGTGAGCGCTGGTACTCAGCCATCTGATCCTGAGCGATAACGGGACCGCGCCAGGTCTCTCTCACCCACAGTTTGTCGCCAGGCTGACCGTAAGGGCAATGGTAACTTAAGTTTTCCATCCCCACCACGCGGTTACCCTGCAGGTGATTATTCAACACATCAATACCATAGCACCCCTCATGGTTGTCCTGTCCGGGACCAAAGAGTTGTGACTTCATAATGCGCCGAGTTTGGCTCTGTTGGCCTGAGAGCAGCGCTCGCACCCGTTGATCGCTAAACAAAATCGGGCGTTCTTTCATGGTTTGACCTCTGTTACTTACATGTGGAACTGCTAATCACAGCAACACTAAAAAGACAATACAGATTAATCTGAACATTAATCTGAAAAAAAAGTTGTGCGTCAAAATTTTAGTTAATCATAAGCTGTGCTTGTAGATCTTGCTGCCCGACAAGGCCCGTTTTTACGGCCAGAATAGTGGGGGGACCTTTCCGGTCCTGCCCGATAAATATACCCTGAATCGTAGCGGGTTAACAAATTTGACATATGTTGCCTTTACAATCTCTTACGCTGGCAGGGCTGAAGCCAGCTCTGTTAAGCAGGCTAAAAAGCGCCAAAGTAAGCGATTACCGGGTATCGGTAATTCTATCTTACTCCGGCCAAAAAAGCTGAAAGTTAATTTCACAGCGTTCATTATGTCTGTTTAACCATTTGGCTGAAAATTAATCACAAATTTTTCTATAGCAAAAGGCTGAAAAAGGGAAAAATGTTGTGATTTCGTTAAAATTAAAGTTATAAACATGATGGGGATCGCATTTTGACCAAAGGGTCTACCCGGATTGCACCCCAGTGGACCCTCCCGAACCCACTGACATCCCGATAAGTCCAAACAATAAGGAGAAGTCTATGTCGCTTATTAACTGGCAAATGCGTTTTGAAAGCTGGCTGCATGAAACCTGGCCGCAGGATGATAAAGCGCATGATGTTGCCCATTTGCGGCGCGTCTGGCAGACAGCTCAAAGGATAATGAAAGGAAGTGAGGCTGATGAGCTGGTTGTGCTGACTGGCTGCTATTTCCACGATATTGTTAATCTGCCAAAAAACCATCCGGAACGTCATCTCGCTTCCGCAAAAGCGGCTGTGGAGACGCAGCGCATCCTGCAGGAGGTCTTCCCCGATTTCCCTGGCGAAAAGCGGGCAGCCGTCGCTCATGCCGTCCATGCCCACAGTTTTAGTGCAGGTGTGACGGCGGAAACGCCTGAAGCAAAAATCGTGCAGGATGCCGATCGGCTTGAATCGCTGGGCGCCATTGGGCTGGCGCGCGTGTTTTATGTTTCCGGTGCGCTGGGCCGGTCGCTGTTTGACAGTGCCGATCCGCTGGCGCGCGAACGTCAGCTTAATGACACCGAATGGGCGCTGGACCATTTTCAGAAAAAACTGCTTACGCTGCCTGCCACCATGCAAACCGCGGAGGGCAAGCGTCTGGCGGAACATAATGCCCGCTTCCTGGTGACCTATATGGCCAAGCTCTGCGCTGAATTAAAAGGGGATTTCTGCGCGCTTGATGAAGAGGTGCTGCGAGAGTTCAGCCCCGTTTCATAGAAATATTAAATTTTTATGAATGGATAGTTAAATCGTACTAAACAGGCTAGCTTGTCAGGGACATTTCTCAGGAGAATCAGGTATGACCGACAACGTAAGCCTTACGATCAAGATCGATCCCACCTTAAAGGAAACGCTGAAATCGCTGGCCCTTGAAAATCAAATTTCTTTAAGCCAGGAAGTTTGCCAGCGTTTGCAGGAGAGTCTGACCGCGCCTCAGCCCTCTGCTTTGGATAATCAGAGTACGGAGGAGGAAGTGGAAGGGCAGTTGAATGCCAGCGAGCTGAAACAGATCCGGGCTTTGTTGAAAAAGTCTAAAAAGAAGAAATAAACGGCCGTGGTCAGCCCTTCATCCAGGGTGAGGGGCTGACCACCCAAAAAAATCAACTGTGCAAATTCAGCTTAAACCGCTACTTCGTATCTGGTTTCACACTGTTGCGACCGCAACACTCTCTACAACCGCAACCGCAACCGCAACCGCAACCGCAACCGCAACCGCAACCGCAACCGCAACCGCAACCGCAACCGCAACCGCAACCGCAACCGCAACCGCAACCGCAACCGCAGCCAACATAGCTACAGTACAAACTGGCTTACGCTCTGGGACAACCGCTGTGCATGAGAGACCAGATTCTCCGAAGCGCTGGCGCCGCGCTGCGTTAATGCTTCACTGTTTCTGACCTGTTCATGCATGCGAGCAATTTCTCCGGCAATGGTATTCACCCTTTTGCTCTGTGTGCTCGCATTTTGCTGTAACTCATGCAGGACAGTCACCACACCCGTAACCGCGCTGGCGATCTCCGCATAAAGGGTATCCAGCGCCTGTACCTTACTGAAGCCATGATCAATATGCTGATGCGTAGTGGTGATAAGGGTGTCGATATTGCGGGTAGAGGCGCCACTTTTTTCAGAGAGCAGGCCGATCTCCCTGGCGACGATAGAGAAACTGCGGCCATAGACGCCAGCATGCGCGGACTCAATGGCGGCGTTAAGCGCCAGCAGTTTGGTTTGCAAAGAGAGGCTCTCCAGCAGCGTGACGATGCCGGCGATTTCACCCGACGCCCCGACAATATCGCGCATTTGCGCTTCCACATCCGCCACCATCACGCCACAGCGCTGGGTCAGCCTGTCTGCTGCCTGTACCTGGTGCGTGGCATGGCTGGCAAACTCCACGCTGTGTTCCACCTCCTCCGCTACCCGGGTCAGCCGCTGGCTGAGGTGGGCGAAGGTGTCGGTCTGCTGCTGATTATAGGCGCTGTACTCCTGGTTCTGCTCAGCCATCCGATCGGCGCTCTGCATCACCGCATGGGAAATAGCATTGATTTCGCCAACCATATGCTGAAGCCCATGCTGCATGCCGCTAATGCTACCGTTTAGCTGGCGGATTTCACTGGCATGCCAGTTTCCGGCGGAAGGTTGCTGTGTGAGATCGCCAGTAGCAATGCGCGACAGCTGGCGGGAGACGCTGCTCAGCGGCAGGATCACGCCCCGCAGCAGCATCCATCCTCCGGCCAGCAGCAGTAAAAGCAGCAGCGCAGAGATGCCGAGCGATACGTTGCGGCTGGTGGTCAGTGAACCCAGCGTGGACTGATTTGCCTGAGCAGAATTGGCGTTGGCCTGATTAAGCGTCTGGTAATAAGCGTCATTAAACTGCTGCTGAAAAGCCTGCATGGGCACCATAAAGAAAGCGTCAATATCCCGTGCGTTTAATCCCTTCAGCTGCTCTTTCAGCCCCTCTGCCAGCATAGCGAAATTTTGTGCGAGTGGACTGTTGGCTTCTGCCTGATAGCGGGCGAAAAGTTTTTGCGCGTTGTTAAGCGACGCCTGGGCGCTCTCCGCCAGACTTTTCCAGCTATCTACGGAGCCTGTCTGGATATCCTGCATCAGATAAATACCGCCTCCCTGGCTGTTATCGCTGGCAGTGAGCAGCTCCATCCGGGCTTTATCTAACAGCGACTGCCGTTCCGCAAGCTGATGGGAGAGGGTCACATTCTGCTGCGTCTTATCAACCAGACGGGTTAACAGCAGCGCGCTGGCGCATTGCAGTAAACAGAACAGCACCAGGAAGAGTGAAAAGGCGCCACGCAGGCTGTGCAGCCACGCTGGCAAGGCAAAAAAGCGGGGACGACGATGAAACCAACGCAGAGGCAAAATAGTGAGCAGCGACATAAACGACCCTTAAAAAAAAGGAGAGTATTCGCCTGGATTATTTCAGTGGTGTTACAAAACCGTCCGCAAAGCAGTAAATGGTTTTAGATCCGTTATTAAGACAAATAGCGAGGCAAAACAGGTAATTTTCCCCTCTTACTGAGGAGGTCACACAGCGGCTGGTGCATTCGGGAAGGGGCCGGGCTTTAAGTTATTAAGAGAGCAGAAGGTGGATGAAAACCGGGTTATTACATGCTTTACCGCTGGATCCGGCCTGGCATGGTGAGCGCGAAGTGATAAACTGCCCGCGTTTCCTTTTTGATGTCGGGTGATTATGAGCGAGTTAGAGAGCATGGCTTTGTCGACGGCGGTCCGGGCGGGCGAGCAGGCAGCGCAGAAGCACGGCGATGAGCGCCAACTGCTGAACAAGATACTGGAAGTCTATGACCATAAAAGCGTCCTGGCCAGGCTACAGGAGGTGGGTGACTCCTCCTGGACGCGGGAAGCCCTTAACCGCTGGCTGAAAGGCGTTGGTCGCGCAACGCCCCTGACCGAAGCGGAACAGCAGGCATTGCGTAAGATGCTGCCAGAGCCGCCCGCTCATCATCCCCATTATGCTTTTCGTTTTATCGATCTGTTTGCCGGTATTGGCGGCATTCGTAGCGGTTTTGAGGCGACAGGCGGAGAGTGCGTTTTCACCAGCGAATGGAATAAGTATTCGGTACGAACCTATAAAGCCAACTGGTACTGCGACCCCGACAGGCATACTTTCAATCAGGATATCCGAGATGTCACGCTGAGCGGTAATCCGGCAGTTAGTGAAGAGCAGGCCTATCAGCATATCGATCGCCAGGTCCCGGATCATGATGTGCTGCTGGCAGGCTTCCCCTGTCAGCCCTTCTCGCTGGCGGGCGTGTCGAAAAAGAATGCGCTGGGCCGGGCGCACGGCTTTGAGTGCGAAGCGCAGGGGACGCTGTTTTTTGACGTCGCGCGCATTATCACCGCCAAAAAACCGGCGATCTTTGTGCTGGAAAACGTCAAAAACCTTAAAAGCCATGACAAGGGGAAAACGTTCCGCATCATCATGGATACGCTGGATGAACTGGGGTATGACGTGGCGGATGCTGACGCCAGCGGTGCGACGGATCCAAAGATTATTGATGGTAAATATTTCCTGCCGCAGCACAGAGAGCGGATTGTTCTGGTCGGTTTTCGCCGGGATCTGCAGCTGCCAGCTTTCAGCCTTAAATCTCTGGCAAGCCTCTACCCGCCGCAGCGTATCCCTCTGAAAGCGCTGCTGGAACCGCAGGTTGACGCCAAATATATTCTTACCCCCACGCTCTGGAAGTACCTCTATAACTATGCCAAGAAGCACCAGGCGAAAGGCAATGGTTTTGGTTACGGGCTGGTCGATCCCGAGGTGGAAAAGGGGGTAGTGCGCACCCTTTCGGCGCGCTATTACAAAGATGGATCGGAGATCCTGATCGACCGTGGATGGGATCGCCAGCTGGGCGAGGCTGATTTTGATCATGCGGAAAATCAGCAGCGACGGCCACGCCGCCTGACGCCAAGAGAGTGCGCCAGACTGATGGGGTTCGAAGCCCCCGGCGAGTATAGCTTCCGCATTCCCGTCTCGGACACCCAGTCTTACAGACAGTTTGGCAACTCGGTGGTGGTACCCGCTTTTGCTGCAGTGGCTAAACTTCTTCAGCCGTGGATTGCACAAGCGGTTAAAGCGCGCAGCGAACCGGACGCCTGATAGCCGGGCGAGTTCTCAGGGAGAAGAACCCGCCCGCAGAGCGCTCTTATTGACGAAAACAGAGCCAGCCCACAGCAGCGTTGTCTATACTTAGCCAAAGCATAAAGGATGATAACGATGGCTGACGTCCACTCTTCTGAAATCCGCAGTAAAAACATGCGCGCTATCCGCACGCGTGATACTGCTATTGAAACCCGGCTGGCTGAACTGCTGACGGAGCTGGGGCTTGGCTATCGCGTGCAGGATAAAACGCTGCCTGGCCGACCTGACTTTATTCTGGAACAGTATAAGGCGATTATTTTCGTCCACGGTTGTTTCTGGCATAAGCACCATTGCCACCTGTTTAAAGTACCGGCCACCCGCACCGCCTTCTGGCTGGGGAAAATTGAGAGTAATGTCGCCCGTGATAAGCGCTATATCGCCGAACTTACCGCGGCGGGCTGGAAAGTTCTGCTGGTATGGGAATGCGCGCTGCGGGGTAAAACACGGCTGGAAGAGGAAGCCCTGACCAGCCGGCTGGAAGAGTGGATTTGTGCCTCCACGGGGAATGCAGAGATTGATTATCAGGGGATCAGGCAAGCTGGCGCGCCGGACTCAACTGAAGAGGATCCTTAAGGTACTCGCTTCCGCCCGGCTCCTCTCCAGCCTGCCTTTACCGGCTTACCATGGCGATAAGCGCGTCAGGCAACTCATATGCTCTGCAGATCTGTTACTCATCCAACGTGCAGGGTTTTACCGAAGGCTTTGCCGGGAACAAATATTTCCCTAACGTTACCAGCACCACCGCCAGAATAATCACCGCCAGCGCCAGCCACTCTCTGGAAGTCAGGCTTTCCCCGCCAAAACTGATGCCCAGCAACACCGCCACTACCGGATTAATATAGGCGTAGCTGGTGGCAATGGCTGGCGTCACGTTGCGGATCAGATACATGTAAGCATTGATAGCGATTACTGAGCCAAACAGGCTCAGATAAGCCAGCGCCAGCAAACCCTGTAAGCCAGGTCGGGAGGTGAGGTGTTCGCCGCTCAGCGTGCTGGCGATCAACAGCACCACACCCGCTGTCAGCATCTCAATGGCGCCCGCCATCATGCCGTGCGGCAGAGTGATCCTTGAACCCCACACCGAGCCAAATGCCCAGCTGATTGACCCTACCAGGATCATCACTGCTCCCCAGGGGTTGCCGCCCAGATGCCCGCCGCTGTTGAGCATAATAATTCCCACCAGCCCGACCGCGATACCGAGCCACTCAATCCAGCGCGTCTGAATGCCAAACAGCCTGCTGAAGCACATAGCAAAAAGCGGTACGGTAGCGACCATCACAGCGGCAATGCCCGAAGGCACGTTCTGATGTTCAGCTACGGTGACGGCGCCGTTGCCTACGGCCAGCAGCATAACGCCCACCAGAGCCGCATTAAGCGCGGGTCGCCAGCCGGGAAGCCGCTCGCCGCGCAGTAACAGAAAGACCATCAGCACCGTGCCGGCAAGCAGAAAACGCAGGCCGGCCAGCATCATTGGCGGCCAGCTTTCTACGCCAAGCTTGATAACGAAGTAGGTCGAACCCCAGATAAAATAGAGGGCAAAAAGCGCTGACAGCAGGGGTAGCAGGGCAGGGGCACGGCGTAACATGTTTATTCTCGCAGCCTGTAAAAGTTGGGTTAAGTTAACGCTAAAAAAAAGTTTCAACCAGATGAAAGTACGCTTTTTTTTTCACAAAAGGACGATTGTGGTCACACAATTTGCTCTCCTCGTTCATAATTGGTGAGATCACACTCTTTAACATCTTTGCGCAGGGCAAATCATGGCCAGTATCAAACTCACAGTTAAACGGCTCTACAAGATCAGCGGCGAGCGCATGGTAAACACCCAGGCTACCGCACGTATTTATGTTGGGGAAACGCTGATTGCCACTGAAGAGATAGCTGGCCTGACCGAAAGTCCGGTAAGTAAATATCTGCATCATCACGAGGCAGAAGGGCAGACGGTTCGCGTGGAGTGGGATTGCGACGGCATTGCCGATATGGCCGTGACCGACGTGCAGATTTGTCCCTGTTGCCAGCACGATTAACAACTATAAGGAACGGAATTTTGGCGGGAACGAGTTTACTGACACTGTTAGATGACATTGCCACATTGCTGGACGATATTTCCGTCATGGGCAAAGTTGCGGCAAAAAAGACCGCAGGTGTATTAGGCGATGACCTGTCGTTAAATGCTCAGCAGGTGAGCGGCGTAAAAGCGAATCGGGAGCTGCCGGTAGTCTGGGGCGTGGCGAAAGGATCATTTCTTAATAAGCTGATCCTGGTCCCGCTGGCGCTGGTGATTAGCACCTGGGCGCCCTGGGCGATCACCCCGTTGTTGATGGTCGGCGGCGCCTACCTCTGCTATGAGGGCTTCGAGAAAGTGCTGCACAGTCTGCATAAAGACAAAGCGGAGCAAAGCCCTGAGGCCAGAGAGAAGCGCATAAAAAGCCTGGCACAGCAAAATGCCGCTGAATTTGAGAAGAAAAAGATCAAAGGGGCGATACGCACCGACTTTATTCTTTCTGCAGAAATTGTGGCGATTACGCTAGGGATCGTCTCTGAAGCGCCGCTGATGAATCAGGTATTGATCCTCGCTGGCATCGCCATTCTGGTCACCGTTGGCGTTTACGGCATCGTCGCCTGTATCGTTAAAATTGATGACCTCGGGATGTGGCTACAGGAAAAATCTTCATCGGTGGCGAAAGGTATTGGCGGCGCGCTGCTGGCAATGGCGCCCTGGATGATGAAGATCCTGACCGTAGTTGGCACCATTGCGATGTTCCTGGTGGGCGGCGGCATTATTGTGCATGGTGTACCCGCTATTCATCACTTTATTTCCCATTACACTGCGGACTTTTCTGGCCTGATGGCCTCGCTGATGAGCAATCTGGCTAACCTGGTGCTGGGACTGATCGTGGGGGCAATTGTGCTGTTGGGGGTAAATTTGATTGCCAAAATGCGCGGTAAATAAGTATAAAGGCAGCTTGTTAACGCTATGCACTCTGGAGTGATAATGAAAGACGACATTTTTGAATTTGATATTGATGCTCAACTGGAACAGGCAGAAGCCAATGCGGAAAAAAAGGCCAATGAAGTGCCTGCCGATTTAGGCGACGAAGCGGATTGTGAAGGTTGTAAAATCTGACGCCAGAGCGCCAGTTTTCCTGATTAAAAGCGAGTGAAAAACTTCACTCGCTTTTTTTTTCCTGAATTTTAATCACTTATCATTATTTAACATAACTTTTACCACCTGTTAACAGAATTGCGCGGCCTGGCCTGCTATACCTGAAGTTCCCTGTAGAGGGTCCGTTAACCTAAATGGTGAGGTGTGTCATGATCATGGTCAGTGATGAAGTTCAGCTTAAAAACGGGGGGCCGGCGATGGTGGTGACGGGTTATGCAAGTGGCATGGTTGAATGCCGCTGGTATGACGGCTACAGCGTCCGGCGTGAAGCGTTCAGAGAAGAAGAGCTTGCGCCTCTGCTCACCGGGGAGACGCAACTTGCCGGTTAATGAGCAGGAGCAGGACAGAATAAAAAGCTGTCCTGCTCTTTAGCTGCTTTCACAACTCTTGATCCTGTTTATGGCAGGAGTTTTTTCTCCTCTCTACACTCTCTGAATTAGTGATTTTCCTCCGGAGAGCTCTGCTTGATGCTATCGCACGCCTTGTCTGCAACCCCCAGAAGGGTGGTACATGGCTGTTTCCTGCTGGCCTTTCTCCTCTTAACTCTGTTGACGTGGCGGGAAGCGGTGATCTTAAAAGAAGATTATGAGATCACGCAGCGGGACCAGCTCAAAACGACCTCGAACACCCTCGAACGCTTAGGTCAGCACAGCACGGATGAGATGATTTTTTACCGAAATCTGATGGTGCAGGCGCTTTATAACCCGGTAAAGAACAGCGGGATAACTCAGCTACTGGCTCAGTTTGAGCAGCAGCGTCATCATGGGGTCTGGCATCTTAGCCCTGGCCATCCACAGGCAATTTCAGTGGAGGGGGTGGCCGATGGATGGGTGAAACAGCATGATTTACTGAACCGCGACGATGCGTCACGGCTCCATAATGAGCTGACCGCAACGCTGGGTATCAGTATGCTGCTGCAGATACAGGATCCCAGCAGGAATTTCCACTCACGCATGTGGTACATCTCACGTGCAGGCTTTTTTCTGAGTTCATCACCTACGGGAGTCGGTACGCTTGAGAGCTACGCCCGCATGGTGTCGCGCCCCTATTTCACCCGCATGACGCCGGAGGCGAATCCTACGCGAAAGATGCTCTGGACCGGGGTGTATGACGGGCTCAATAATCAGGGAAAAGTTATCACCACCAGCATTCCTCTCGATCAGAATGGCTACTGGTATGGTGTGCTGGCCATGGATTTTTCGCTGACGCGGCTGAAAGCCTGTTTGCAGCAGGCTCTGCCGCCGGGAATAAGCGGCAATGTGATAATTTTTAACAGAAAAATGGAGCTGGTGGTAGAGAGTGACCCACAGCCGCTCGCTGGCCACTCATTATCGCCGGATGAGCACAGGAGAATGATCTCCGCGGTGGCTGACCGGGAGCAGGGCACGCTACGCTTTGGCTCGCGTTTTGTTACCTGGACCCGAAGTCACCATTTCCACTGGGTTCTGGTAAATATCCAGACCCTGAAGGAGGGCATCGCTGAGGAGTCCGGGCGGGCGGCGATGGTGCTGATCGTAATGTGGCTGCTGTTTGGTGCAGCGCTGATTTTATCCCACCGGCTGATTATCCGCCTGTTTGACCGCATGATGCTGTTACAGGAGAGGTTAAGCTGGCGCGCCAATTATGACAGCCTGACCCGGTTACTGAACCGCGGAGCTTTTTTTGAAAAGGCTGAACAGCTTGCTCAGCAATGCAGGCAAGCGCAGCGTCCCTTCTCGGTGATCCAGATGGATCTGGACCGCTTTAAATCTGTCAACGACACCTGGGGCCATCAGGCTGGCGATCGGGTGCTCAGTCATGCGGTGGCAACTATCCAGTCGGTTATTCGCACTAAAGATGTGGCGGGTCGGGTCGGGGGAGAGGAGTTTTGCCTCGTGCTGCCTGAAACGGGACTGAAAGAGGCGATGGAAGTTGCCGGACGGGTCAGGCAAAAGCTGGCCAGTAAAGAGGTACTGATTGAGAGTACGCTGACGCTGACCATCACCGCTTCACTGGGCGTGGCTTCCAGCGAGGAGCAGCAGCTCTGTCAGTTTGAAAGCCTGCAATCGGTGGCCGACAGCAGGCTTTATCAGGCAAAAACAGCCGGACGTAATCAGGTATGCGGAGAAGATTAAACGTTTCCTTTGTTATCTTCCTCTACCGCTTCATGAATACGGTGCAGAATATCAGGGAAAGCGGACTGAACACGACTCCAGCTGGGAATAAACGGCTTCTCATTTGGTCGCTCAATAAACGATGCACCCGCCTCCAGAATGGCCTGGGTAAACATCTCTACCGCTGCCTCCTCCGCATGCTGGTCAAACTTCAGTCCATTCAGCGCTGCCTCATGGCTGTAAACTTCCATCATATCGAGCGCGTTACGGTAGTAGGTGGCCTTCAATACGCGGAAAGAGTCGCTGGTCAGGTTCACTCCCATTGTCGCCATCTTACGCAGCAGCGACTGCACGATATCATTACTCATCCTGCGCAGTCCGCCAGTTCCATCCTCTTCCGAAAGGGGCTGATGCTTGTGGTCGTAGTTGTGGGCTATTTCCACCTGGCAGCTCTGCCGCGTAGTATAATTACGGTAGATCTCTGAAAGCACACCAATTTCCAGCCCCCAGTCCCCCGGGATTTTTATCCCGTTCAGAACGTGCGTGCGCATAGCGAACTCTCCCGATAACGGATAGCGGAAGCCGGTAAGGTAATCGAGATACTCCGAATGACCGTAGACTTTCTGCAGCGAGCGAAGCAGAGGCCCAACCAGCAGTCGGCCAACGCGACCGTTGAGCTTGTTATCCGCTACGCGTGCATAGAAACCTTTGCAGAACTCATACTGGAATGAGGGATTGGCCAGCGGGTAGAGCAGCCGGGCCAGCATGCCGCGTTCGTAGGTCACGATATCGCAGTCATGCAGCGCCACGCAGGAAGATTTATCCGACGCGAGCGTATAGCCGGTGCAGAACCAGACGTTACGCCCTTTGCCCGGCTGAGCAGGGGAAAGGCCCTCTTTATCCAGCTCAGCGTCCAACGCTTTCAGACGGGGGCCATCGTTCCACAAGATCCGGTGGCGCTGCGGCAGACGTGAAAAAAACTCGCGGGCATAGAGGAACTGGTCGCGGTCAGCCTTGTCGAGGCCAATCACAATTTCCTCAAGATAGGGCACTTTTGCCAGCTCATCGACAATGTTGCTGAGAGCGGGTCCTTCCAGTTCGGAAAAAAGCGACGGCAGAATTAATGCCATCTTACGTTTCTCGGAGAATCTCACCAGATCCTTCTCGAGATCCTCTACCGGACGAGCCGTGAGGTTATGAAAAGTGGTAATCACGCCGTTCTGGAAAAAATCACTCATTACCTTCCCCTTTAACTGGTGCCTTCTGGGCACGCTCCAACCTGATCCTGGGTGATGAAATGCGACAACCCTTCACTCCAGCCTGCAGGGCCAAAATGCGTGGTGCGAAACACCGTTTGTTCAGCGTCCCGTTCCTCGCGTTGCAGGGTAACGGGCGTTTTGCTGTAGCCTTTAATAATGACTGCATACTCTACTTTATCCAGCATCGGGCCATCATTGGGACCATCTCCCAGACCAATTGTCAGCCATTTATCGCCTAAAGGATGGAGAAAATGGTGGAGAAGAAGATCCAGCGCGGCTCCTTTTCCAGCCCCCTGATTCATCACGCTCCAGAAACGGCCGCCCTGAACCAACGTCAGCTGTTCTGCAGCCAGCGCCTCGCTGAAGTCGTCGAACCGGGCCGCGGAATCGCGCCAGATAAGACTTTCAGAACCCTCCCGCATTTTGGCTAAAGCGGCATTGTGCGGCGTCAGCCCGGTCCATTCAGCCACCTCTTTCTCCGAGACATCCGCAAAGCCGGTAAACTTAAAGCCCATGCCGTCGCGCAGCTTTTGCAATGTCTGACAGATCTCCGTATAGCCCTTGTTAGCGGCCTGATCGACTGACCCGTTAAACCCTTCCCAGTGCACGATAGCGCCATTTTCAGCAATATAGGGCGAGCCGGTAATCTTTAACAGGCGCTGCAGCGGCAGGATCTCCGCCGCCGTTTTGCTGGAGCAGATCACAACCGGAATGCCCTGTTCATTCAGACGGTCGAGCCAGGGCTGAGCCGGCTCCCAACTGTAGGTATGATGATCGAGCAGAGAACCGTCTAAATCCGTCACTATCATCAGCGGATCTTGTAGTGTAGGCATTACTCTTTCTCCTCGTACTGCCTGAAAGATCAGTATAATCATAGAGTATAACGAAGCCCTGCGACTCTGACGGGATCAGTATGCTTAAACAGGACGGAACCGGCCCCGGATGACCAGGAATAGTCTTAAAAAGAACAGAAGAGGCAGGGGGAGCGTACAAAAGAAGATGACCGTCTCATATCAGAGCCGGCGCGGCTTCCGGCAATTCGACCTGTACAGTTTCATAAACGATGTACAGCTTTGGGACAAGGTTCGGATTTTTCCTGGCAGTAACTTAGGGTACTATTAGCAGGTCAGAGAATTTCCTGTGTAACGAATTTCATTAATCAAATTTGATTCCCGGCCTAACCGCCGGGATTTTTTTTAGCGATTCACTTCCATTACCGTAAAATCCCGGATATCCAGTTCAAAAGCATCCGCCAGTTCGCTATAGGAGTGGTATTCACGCCCATCTACCCGGACCTTAGGCGCCTGTTTCTCATCTATAAAAGTTTTTACTTCGCCCCCTGACCGATCGTGAATAGCTTCCAGTAAGGCTTCGATATCGATGCTGACCTCACGCTGAACGGTGTCGCTGTACTCTTTTGCCGTCGCCATAACTTATTCCCCAGCTCGCTAAATGAACTAAGTATAGATGGCGGAGAACAGGTTGGCAGGCGGGAGAAGGGCAAAAAAAAGCCCGCGCTGCGCGGGCAAAAATCCTTGTTACTTTTTAGGTTAACTGCGCCTTTGGGGTTGGTGCAGTGAGGAGAGTGTAAGCGGGCCTGATGTCAGAAGTCTCGCCGCGAAACGTTAAGAAAACGAAAATCCACGCTCAGGCGGAAGATTACGATGTTTTACACTGAGTAAAGCGAGGTCACTGTGCTTTAGTGCTATAATTATCAACTGATTACATTAAAAGCACTATTCCACGCTATGGAGGCGACATGGACTTATTACGCATCATTATTGCTATTATTTTACCGCCAGTAGGCGTGTTTATGCAGGTAGGCTTCGGCGGCGCATTCTGGCTGAATATCTTGCTGACCCTTTGCGGTTATATTCCGGGTATCGTACATGCTGTCTGGGTAATTGCCCGCCGCTAGGCGTTCTGCCTTCTACAGGATTTTAAGGTAGACTTAGCGCACTATTCAGCCTGGGAGAAGCGTCATGAAAGTCAATGAACGGGTCACGGTCAAAACCGATGGGGGACCACGCCGTCCCGGCACGGTACTGGCGGTGGAGGAGTTCAGCGAAGGTACCATGTATCTGGTTGCTTTAGAGGATTACCCGATGGGGATCTGGTTCTTTAATGAACAGGGACATGATGATGGCATTTTTGTCGAGCCCCATCCCGCCTCCTGAATTGATCTCGTTTTACCTTATCCGTAAGCAGATGCAGCGCGAGTAGCAGAAAAAATAAAGGGGCGAAATTCGCCCCTTTTTGCCGATCAGAAGGTTTCCCAGTTTTCACTGGTGTTAGCAAGGGCAGGGCGTAATGCTGGCGCTTTAGCCTGAACAGGTGGTGCCGCCACACGGCGTGGCGTGCTGTCACTCAAATGGAAGGCCGCAACGGCCTGCGTCAGGCGAGAAGCCTGCTCCTCAAGCGATGAGGCGGCCGCAGAGGCTTCCTCAACCAACGAGGCGTTCTGCTGAGTCACGTTATCCATCTCGGTTACCGCCAGGCTTACCTGCTGAATACCGCGGCTCTGCTCGTCAGATGCGGCGGCAATTTCAGCCATAATATCCGTTACGCGCCGCACGGCATCCACAATACCGGTCATGGTATCGCCTGCATGGCTGACCTGAGATGAACCCTGGCCTATCAGATTGACAGATTCGGCGATCAACCCTTCAATCTCTTTCGCCGCACCGGCGCTGCGCTGCGCCAGATTGCGCACTTCGCTGGCGACCACCGCAAAGCCACGACCCTGTTCTCCCGCCCGGGCTGCTTCCACCGCCGCGTTCAGTGCCAGGATGTTGGTCTGGAAAGCAATGCTGTTGATCACGGTCGTAATCTCCGCAATCTTTTTCGAGCTGGTGGAAATATTATTCATGGTGTTGATTACGCCACTGACGATATCGCCACCCTGACGGGCTTTACCGGAAGCATCGGAAGCGAGCTGGCTGGCATGATGGGCGTTTTCGGCGTTCTGTTTCACGGTTGCGGTCAGCTGTTCCATACTGGCAGCGGTCTCCTCCAGCGCGGCGGCCTGCTGCTCGGTGCGGGAAGAAAGATCGGTGTTGCCCGCTGAGATTTCGCTGGAACCCTGGTAAATCGCCACGGCGCCTTCACGAACGGTTCCCACCGTTTTTACCAGCGACTGCTGCATAGTTTGCAGATTACTGCCCAGCGTGCCGATCTCACTGCGGCCCCAGCTTTGCAGCGGCGCGGTAAGATCGCCACGGGAAATATGTTCAATTCTCTCTACTGCCTGGCGCAGAGGCGTGATAACTACCCGGCGCAGGAAGATAAAGGTGGCGAGCGTCAGCAGCAGGGCAGCAGCAAAGGCGCAGGCCATCATAATAAAGCCGAGGCGGGTTTGTGCTGCCGCCTCTTTATTAATGGCATCAGCGCGCTGAGTACGTATCGCAATAGCTTTTAGCAGAACGGCATTATAAGCATCATCAAGCTTACGGGTATAATCCGTTTCCTGAGCAATCACCCCTTCAAAGCTGCCATCTTTGGCGCTCTTCACCATGGGCAGCACTCCCTGAGTCACATAAGCATCAAAACGGCTTTTGAGTTCAGTGTCCAGAGCGACATCCGCCGGCGTTTTTATCCGACGATTAAGGTAGTCGTTAAAGCTGGCTGTAGCCTGCTTAATACGTTTTTCAGTCTGCTTCAGGTTATCGTTAAATGCATCCATCTCACCAATACGGGCAGAGGCCCCGGCATGAATGATGTTCAGGCGGGCGGTACGTAAATGGTTTGAGCTGTTGGAGATAGCCATACGGACCTGAATTTCTTCCGTAACATCCTTCAGCGACTGGTTACTCTGAATTAAAAAGAAGCTGGCCATGCCAATACAAAGGGCAAACAGCAGCAGAATGCCACCGAGGATAACGGAGAAGAGGGGCACCAGGCGTAAATGCTGCCAAAAGCTAATCCGATCGGCATTGAGGTGTGATGATTTCATGTCCTTTTGCTCTCTGTAGGGTAAAAGAAGCGGGGAGCTTCGGTCTGTCTACAGAACATCGGCAACAAAAAGGAAAGGCTTAATGGGAAAGTGAGATCTGCTTAACGCTTTTAACTAAAAAAGCCGGCAAGGCCGGCTTCTTTAGTATGGTAGTGAGCTTATCTCACGTTAACGTAAATGCCACTGGTGACATTGTCCGTCAGACGAACCACATGATAAATAACTTGTTTGTTGTGTGTTTTAATTTTACGTTTAATGTTTCCTTTATGAGAGGAAACGGTTTTGGCCTTAATTTGCATTTTATCCGATATCTGAATCGTATCGTGGCCAGACATCCACATCTTTAACATGTTTGATTCTGTTTGGCTCAACGTCAATGGGTGAACGTCGAAACCTGCGGAATACCGCGGAGCAACATTGAGTTTCTTTTGAAAATAAGAAACGAGCAAGTTATCAAGCGTGGCCGGTTTAATCGATTTTGATGTAATAATCAGGTTCTTACGAACGTAGAGATATTCCTCAAAATGGATGTTAGAGATGGCCATAAAGATGAAGAAGAGCGTATCAGGGTGCTGCATAATAATGGTTCTTATGCGCTGACTTGCATCTGCTTCATGAATAAAACAGTCTTCGTTAATAAAAACCACGCCTGGCTGATACTGTTGGCATTTTGCTTGTAATTGATCGATATCGGTAACGGAAGTAATGTTTTTCTTTTTAACACCCTTCACTGTCATATAATCTGTAAGCCCAAGCCGTGTATAGCTGCATGAATCCATAATAATCGTTGGCATTGTAGCGACCCTCACCAAATTGTTATCCGTTTAAATCAACGACGAATTACGCGTTTGTGTAGTACGAGAGTAAAGTAGTCTTATAAGTGTCTTATTATTACCCAGCATTAAATCTGCAAGAACGGGAGATGCCCGGTCAAACTTATCCATGCCCTAAGGGTTATTTGAGTTTGGTCGATATAATGACCGGTAAAGAAACGCCAAAAATGGTCTGTCAGCGTAACTCACTGGTAAATTGTCTTAGCATAGCTTACAGCGTATTTTTTGTGAGCTACGCCACTATCGCGCAAAACACAGAAAAGTCTGATAGGACGATTCCTAAAAAACATTCATCTCACGAATGTGTGACTCTGTGCGGCGTGTTGACAATGCCGTAAAACGCGATGGAGCACAAGATAAACCAGAAAAAATAAAAATTCCATTAAAAACAGTCATTTGTTTGTTTTGTGAACATTAACGTTCTCGCAACAATTCGGCTGTTTCAGGAATCAAAATACGCTAAGTGGGATTTAATAAGAATAATTTTCATTGTGTCGTCGCATTTATCAGAATTTCCTTAATGAAATTCTGATAAATTTGGTTCGAAAAATGCACAGACACATTTCGTCTTCTTAACAGTGGCTGATTTATACCCAGCCAATACTTAAGATTATCTGGCGGGCATTTCACTGAGCACGCTGGCGAGTAAATCAAATACTTCGCTAAACAAATGCTCACAGAAAGGGGCTAGCAGGGGCATCATCAGGCTTATGAAGATGATCCCTATCGATAAGGTGACGGGGAAGCCGATGGCAAAAACGGAGAGCTGAGGTGAAACACGGTTTAACAAACCCAGGGCCAAATTAAGGGTGAGCAGCAGAGTTATCAATGGTAGCGCTAATCGCAGACCATTAAGGAAAATCAGACTGGCGGCTTTAGTCAGTGCCAGGAAGGCGTTGCCGTTTACCGGATCGCCACCAATAGGCAATGTATGAAAACTGTCCGCCACCATCGAAATTAACCAGAGGTGACCGTTAAAGGAGAGAAACAGTAACATAGCCAGCATATCTAAAAATCTGGCCAGTACCGGCATGTTCAGTCGGCTCGCTGGATCAAAGAAGGTAGCAAAAGAGAGTCCCATCTGCAGGCCAATCACTTCCCCCGCCGTTCTTACCGCAGCGAAAGCGAATTGCATCGTAAAACCTATAGCGATGCCTATCAGAATTTGCTGAATCAGCAGCCAGAAGCCGCCAACCGAGAACAAAGTCACATTTGTTGGCGGCAAAGAGGGCACCAGCGCATAGGTGATCATCACGCCCAGGCCGATTTTGACTTTTTTACTGATTGCCTTTTCGCTTAACAAAGGCGCAGTCATGATCAGCGCCAGCACGCGCGCCAGCGGCCAGAAAAGTTGGCTGATCCAGAACACCAGTTGACTGCTGTCGACGTTAATCATTAACCGATCATGTAAGGCAGGTTAGTGAACAGGGTACGCATATAGTCGAGTACCAGATTCAGCATCCACGGACCGGCGATAACCATAGTGGCGACCACGGCGAGGATTTTGGGTATAAAGGAGAGCGTTTGTTCGTTGATCTGGGTAGCCGCCTGCAGCAGGCTGATAACTAGTCCGCTGGCCAGCGCTGCAAGCAACAGTGGGGCAGCAACTGCCAGGGCGACCTGCATAGCGTCGTGCCCGATAACCATAACCGATTCAGGTGTCATAGTGACTCCGGAGAAAAAGAGAAGAGACGTTATTATTTCGGGGCGAATAGGGTTCGCCCTCGGATCTAGGTATAGAAACTTTGCGCCAGAGAACTCACCAGCAGCTGCCAGCCATCAACCAGCACAAACAGCATCAGCTTAAAGGGAAGGGAGATAGTCGCCGGCGGCACCATCATCATCCCCAGCGCCATCAGTACGCTGGCTACCACCAGGTCAATAATCAAAAACGGGATAAACACGGTAAAGCCGATCTGGAACGCCGTTTTCAGCTCGCTGGTGACGTAGGCCGGTAATAAAATACGCATCGGCACCGCTTCTGGTCCCTGCAAAGGCGGGGAGTTGGAAAGCCGGGCGAACAGCGCCAGGTCAGCTTCACGCGTCTGGCGCAGCATAAACTCGCGCAGCGGCTGGGCGCCTTTATCAATCGCCTCCTGCATGCTGATCTTGTCCTGACTGAACGGCAGATAGGCATCCTGATAAATTTTGTCGAACACCGGCCCCATAATAAAGAAGGTCAGGAACAGCGCCAGGCCTAACAGGACCTGGTTCGGCGGCGCGGAAGGGGTGCCCAGCGCATTTCGCAGCAATCCAAACACAATGATGATCCGGGTGAAGCTGGTCATCATCAGCAGGATTGCTGGCAGGAAGGTGAGCGAAGTCAGAAAGACTAAAGTCTGTACCGGCAGCGACCAGCTCTGGCCGCCATTGGCGGTCGGATGACTCATCAGGCCGGGAAGCTGAGCATGGACATCAGGCGCAATCAGCAGAAACAGCGCCAGTAAAGGAAGAGAGCGTTTCATTTTGGCTTACCGGGGCGTTTGAGTAAGGTTTGCAGCACCTGACGGAAATCTGCCGCCGCAGCCGGAGGTTCCGGATTATCCTGCTGCGGTTTAGGCGGCAAGGTATGCAAATGGGTGATCTGCTGTCCGGTCACACCCAGCACCAGGCGGGCATCCTCCACATCAACAATCACCACGCGTTCGCGTTGCCCAACCTGGCAACTGGCGCTGACGGTGAGATCGCTGCCACGCACGCCCCGCTTTGGCGTAAAGCCAAGACGTTTTGCCAGCCAGGCACAGGCCAGAATAAGTAAAATGATAACGGCTAACACGCTGCTGACCTGGGTCAGCATCGATCCCGTTGAAACAGCGGGCTGACCCACCGGCTGTGTCTGTACCTGGGCTGTCTTCATTTAGCGACTCAGACGACGCATACGTTCGGATGGAGTGATGATATCGGTGATACGCACGCCATATTTATCAGCCACAACCACCACTTCGCCCTGGGCAATCAGATAGCCGTTGATCAGAATATCCAGCGGCTCGCCGGCCAGCCCTTCCAGCGCCACCACGGAACCCTGCGTCAGCCGCAGCAGCTCTTTGATGGTCATCTTGGTACGGCCCAGCTCAACGGTCAGCTTAACCGGGATATCCATAATCAGGTCGATATCCTGCAGCGACCCGGCGATATCATTGCTCTCCAGCGCCTTAAACACCCCTTCGGATGAGGCAGTGGTCTGTTCGTTCATCGCGTCAGCCCACAGGTCGTCCGCGGAGATGTCGTCTTCGGACGGCTTCTTGGTGTCACTCATCGGGCTGTTCCTCGTTCATCGAATTCAAAATCGGGTTAATCAGATGTTCCACTCGCAGCGCATACTGCCCGTTCAGGGTGCCGTACTGGCTGGTTAATACCGGCACGCCATCGACATGGGCGATAATGCGGTCCGGTTTTTCAATCGGTAATACGTCACCCGGCTTCAGGGCCAGCAGACGCGAAATACGCATCGACACTTCGCCGAAGTTGGCGATCAGCTCCAGTTCGGAGTGCTGCACCTGTTTCACCAGCGTGTCGCGCCAGTTCTGGTCCTCCTGACGGGAGTTCTCCAGCGGCGGGTTCACCAGCGTTTCGCGCAGCGGCTCAATCATGCTGAACGGGATGCAGATATTGAACTCGCCTACCAGGTTGCCAATCTCTACCTGGAACGGCGTGGTGATCACGATGTCGTTAGGTGAAGTCGTGATGTTGGTAAATTTGACCTGCATTTCAGAGCGAACATACTCTACGTCCAGCGGATAAATCGGCTTCCACGCTTCGCTGTACCCTTCCAGTGCCAGTTTCAGCATGCGGCGGATCACGCGCTGCTCGGTCGCGGTAAACTCACGCCCCTCAACCTTGGTCGGAAAACGACCATCACCGCCAAACAGGTTATCGACGGCGATAAATACCAGGCTCGGCGAGAAGACCACCAGCGCGGTGCCGCGTAACGGTTTCAGATGAATCAGGTTCAGGTTCGTCGGCACCGGCAAGTTGCGCGCAAACTCATGGTAAGGCTGAATTTTAATCGCCCCTACCGTGATATCCGGGCTGCGGCGCAGCAGGTTAAACAGCGCCATACGGTAAGAGCGGGCAAAACGTTCATTAATGATCTCCAGCGCCTGCAGACGTTCGCGAACCATACGCCGCTGGGTATTGGGATCATAAGGACGAATATCGCTTTCGCCTGCAACGCTGGATGTTTCTACTGCCGCGCTGTCGCTGTCGCCGTTGAGCAGCGCGTCAATTTCTGCTTGTGAGAGGATGCTGTCGCCCATGTCTGCTCTACCTCAGGATAAAGGCAGTGAACAGAACATCGCTCACGACCTGCTGAGGTTGACCTTGTACCAGCGGTGGAGCCAGTACGGTTTTAATTTGATTGACCAGTTCCTGCTTGCCCTGCTCATTATTCAGAGAAGAGGCGTTCTGGCGGGAGAGCAGCAGCAGTAAGCGGCTACGCACTTCCGGCAGGTAATCGGTCATCCGGCGACGGGTATCCTCATCAGGCAGACGCAGCGTAAAGCCAACGTAGAGCACGCGATCGGGATCGTTATCCGGATTAATCAGGTTTACGGTAAAGGTATCCAGCGCGAAAAAGACTGGCGCGACAGGCTCTGCAGGCTTTTCAGCATGGGCAGTGTCAGCGGGAGACTTCATCATGCGCCAGACTGTATAGCCCGCCACGCTGCAAGCAACCAGTGTTACCAGCAGTAACAAGGGTATCAGGAGCTTACGTTTGCCGCTTTTGGCTTTCTTATCAGTCATATGAGCTATAACTTCCTGTGATTATTTTCGAGGTGCGGTACCACTTAATCCGCTATCCCACGGTGATATGGGCAGATTATCCCGCGTCTTGCGCTAAACAATAGGGAGAAAAGACGCGGGTTTTGCCACTAGCTTATGCGTTTGTCACCGTCAGGCGAAAATATCAACAGCACTGGAACCGGCTGCACGCGCCTGCAGCGCGGCAGGAACGGCAATTGGGGTTACATCGCTGTCATTTTCCGATGCAAGATTAAATGTGTTGCCACTGTGGTTATTACGTTGCTGCTCCTGCTGACCGCTGAAACTCTGACCCTGCTGGAAAGCATCGCTACTGACGTTACTCTGACCAAGGCTGATGCCGTTTTCCGCCAGTGCAGTACGCAGCTGCGGCAGCGCGGCTTCTAACGCCGCACGAACCTGACTGTGGTTCGACACCATACTCAGCTGCGCCTGGTCATTGTCCAGCTTCAGACTGATCTGAATGCTGCCCAAATCCTGAGGGTGCAAATGCAGTTCCGCAGTTTGCTGACCATTTTTGCTGAACATCAGGATCTGTTGACCTAACGCCTGCTGCCACTCCTGGCTGCCCAACTGAGAGCTGAGCTGCGCGCTTGCCGGTGCCGTCACCAGGGAAGTGGTGGTCGGCGTGACAAGGGAAGAGGCGGCGCTGATAACATTATTGGTTATCGTCGCTGCAGGGGCAGAACTTGAATTTTCTTTGTCGGAACTCTTACCGCTGTGGTTAAGCGCCTGCTGGAACGCGGCGGTTAAGGTTGGCGCTTCCGCCGTCGCTTTTGGCGACTCTTTACCTACTGCGGCAGTCAGGCTCTCTGGTTTAGCGCTCGCTTTATCGCTGTCACCTTCGGCACTATTAGTCGCAGAGAGCAGGGAAGAGAGAGTGGACTGCTTCGCGCCCTTGATCGCTGGATCATCCGTCAGTAATTCACCATTTTTTGCCGTGGCAGCAGGCTGCTGGGCAGCGGGCGGCAGCATGGCAAACAGCGCCTGCAGCGTCTGCATATCGCTGGCATTCAGTGTAGGGGCGGCTGTCTGGTTCTCTTCACCAGAGGTCTCTTCCGTCTTCACTGCTTTATCGTTTTTAACCGGCTGCAGCAGGGCGCTGAGGGTTTCCGGCTTGTCTAAAGCCGCCATCAGCGCACTCAGTTTCGCTTTAGGCGACTGAGCGGCAGCGGCATCGTCGGTCGCCGCAGTCGTGGCCGCCGTAGAAGCCTGCCCCGTTTCGTTTTGTTGCGCCAGCGACAGAAGCTTGTTTCCCAGCAGCGTAAGGAAGCCCTGGTTGCCGCCTTCGCCTTTGGCCGGCAGTTCGCCCGCCGCTGTGGTGGTTTCCATACCCACATCAGCAGAAGCTGATGTCGCTTTGGCGCTGGTGGCGCTAACCCCGGTCCCGTTCGTCGCAAGTGGCAAAGTGATCATTCGCCTTTCCTCAATGATGCCCGTTGGGCAAATTCATCCATCCGTTTCTGATCGAGACGGTTTTCCTGTAATAATTCGTTCGCCACGGCGCGGGCCTGTAGCGTTTCGTAAGCATGCAGCCGCTGCTGTTTCTCCCGCCAGAGTCTAAGTGCGGTATCCAGACGGCCATTCCAGTGGTTGAGCTGCTGACGATGCTGATCGATGGCTCTTTCCAGGGTTTCAATAAACTGGTGATAGTTATGCCAGCGGGTGCTGGCTATGCCGCTGGCCATGGTGTCATTCAGCGTTTTACGGTAGTCGTCCTGATAGTTCAGCAGCATGGCTAACTGCTCGTCGGCCTGCTTCTGGGCGCGCCGGACGTCGCCTAACTGAATGGCCGCCTTATCGAGATCTTTCTGTGCCAGGCCGCACAAGGTTTCTATCGGTGATGCTTGTTTTGCCATACTGCCTCCGCCAGGGTCGGACTACGTCGCTTTGAGAACCGTTAACCAAAGATGGCCTGCAAATGCAGGCAGGCATCGTCAAAGGTGCTGCGTTCAAACATGCCCTGCTGCAGGAAGGCTTCCAGCTCCGGATAGAGTTTGATCGCTTTATCCAGCATTGGATCGCTGCCCGCCGCGTAAGCGCCAACGCTGACCAGATCGCGGTTGCGCTGGTAGCTGGAGAGCAACTGCTTGAACTGACGAACGCGGGCGTAGTGCGTATCGTCTATCAGATGTGCCATCACGCGGCTGATTGAGGCTTCAACATCAATAGCCGGGTAGTGGCCAGACTCCGCCAGACGACGCGAAAGTACGATGTGACCATCGAGGATCGCACGCGCCGAGTCGGCAATCGGATCCTGCTGATCGTCGCCTTCGGTCAGTACGGTATAGAAGGCGGTAATCGAGCCGCCGCCATCAATGCCGTTACCCGCACGCTCAACCAGCGCCGGGAGCTTGGCAAACACGGAAGGTGGATAGCCTTTGGTTGCCGGTGGTTCCCCGATCGCCAGCGCGATCTCACGCTGCGCCATCGCGTAGCGGGTCAGGGAGTCCATAATCAGCAGCACGTGCTGACCACGGTCGCGGAAATCTTCAGCAATACGCGTGGCGTAAGCGGCACCCTGCATACGTAATAGAGGAGAGACATCTGCCGGCGCGGCGATAACTACCGCACGTGCACGCCCTTCGGTACCAAGAATGTTTTCAATAAAGTCTTTTACTTCACGGCCACGCTCACCAATCAGCCCGACCACAATCACGTCCGCTTTGGTGTAGCGTGCCATCATCCCCAGCAGCACGCTTTTACCCACGCCGGAACCGGCAAACAGGCCCATACGTTGTCCGCGTCCTACGGTAAGCAGGGCGTTGATGGCGCGTACGCCGGTATCCAGCACTTCAGTAATTGGCGTGCGCTGTAGGGGGTTGAACGGCGGCGTGATCAGCGGGGCGCGATAGCCGGTCTCTGGTGAGGGCAGACCATCCAGCGGACGACCGCTGCCGTCCAGCACGCGGCCCAGCAGTTCCGGCCCCAGCATCAGCTGTTTGCCGCTGTGCTCGCCGTTGCGGCGGGCATAAACGCGCGCGCCAGGCAGAATGCCTTCGACCTCTTCCAGCGGCATTAAAAAGAGTTTCTGGCCGTTAAAGCCGACCACTTCACTTTCCACTTCCGAAACGGTTTTGCCGTCGGAACGTTCGATCACGCAGGTTGCACCCAGCGGTAACTGCAGGCCGGTGGCTTCAAGCACCAGGCCCGTCGCCCGCGTTAAACGGCCATAACGTCGCACTTCCGGCAGCTGCGATAAACGCTGCTCGAAGGCATCAAGCGAGCCTAACCAGCGTGAAAGACGAGTGGTCATTAAAGTTCTCCAGGTGCGGCAAGACGGCAGAGTTCATGCCAGCGCGTAGCGATGCTGGCATCCAGGTCGCCATCTTCCGCGCTGACTTTGCAGCCGCCTGGATGGATGGTGCTGTCAGCCATCAGGCGCCAGCCGTGCAGGCTTAAGGTTGCGCCTAACGTCTGCTCAACACGCTGCAGATCGTCGGGGTGAACCCGCAGCGTAGGTTTGCCGCTGAACATCGGTTCCTGCTGGATCATGCCCTGAATCTGACGCAGCAGGGCGGTACCGTCCACGTGCGGCGCCTGGCCAATAACCTGACGGGCCGCTTCCAGTGCCAGCTGCATCAGGCGGGCGGCAATCACGCTGTCCAGCGCTTCCAGCGTGTGGTGAAATTCTGAAACCAGCTGCTGCATGCGCGCCTGTAAAGGCGCCTGCTGCTGCTGCGCTTCCGCCAGACCTTGCTGAAAACCGGCGTCATAACCCGCTTTCTGGCCTTCGGCAAAACCTCTCTGCTGCCCTTCGGCATAGCCCAGACCCTGGGCTTCATTGCGCACCTGATGCTGCAACTGTTCAAGTTCGAACTGCTGCTGATTGAACGGATCTTCCGGCTGCTCAGGCTGCACCAACTCTTCGACCAGCGGTTTATTCAGCTGACCAAGATCGTTGGGCTGCCAGCGCTGCCAGGGCAGAGAAGATTTATCAGACATACTGCTCCTCGCCGCCGCCAATCACCATCTCGCCAGATTCTGCCAGGCGACGGACGATAAGCAGGATCGCTTTCTGCTCGCTCTCCACTGCAGACATGCGCATTGGGCCACGGTTTGCCAGATCGTCGCGCAGAATATCGGCCGCACGGGAGGACATGTTCTTGAGGAACTTCTCGCGCAGCGGCTGCTCGGAACCTTTCAGAGCGATCAGCAGGGACTCGGACTCCACTTCCTGCAACAGGCGCTGGATACTGCGGTCGTCCACTTCCACCAGGTTTTCGAACAGGAACATCTCGTCGATGATTTTCTGTGCCAGCTCGCCGTCGAACTCGCGAACCGCTTCGATAACGGCTTCTTCCTGCTGCGTTTTCATCAGGTTGATGATCTCCGCTGCGGTTCTCACGCCGCCCATCTTCGCACGCTTGAGGTTCTGACCATCGAGCAGGCCATTCAGCACTTCGGTCAGCTCTGCCAGCGCGGCCGGCTGGACGCCACCAAAGGTAGCGATACGCAGCATAACGTCGTGGCGCAGACGCTCGTCGAACTGAGCAACAATGTCGGCAGCCTGCGCACGTTTGAGGTGTACAAGGATGGTGGCGATAATCTGCGGGTGTTCGTCGCGGATCAGATCGGCAGCCGCCATCGGCTCCATAAAGTTGAGGGTATCCATTCCGCTGGTGGTTTCGCGTGTTTCCAGAATGTCTTCCAGCAGGGTAGAGGCGCGCTCTTCGCCCAACGCTTTCACCAGCACGGAGCGCAGGTAATCGTTAGAGTTCAGGCTCAGGGCTGCATACTGCTCGGCATCCACCTCAAACTCACGCAGCACTTCGGTGAGTTGCTTATGTGAAACCTGACGCATATTGGAAATTGCCGCACTCAGGTGCTGAACCTCGCGGGTGTCGAGGTGTTTGAACACCTCGGCCGCACGGTCTTCGCCAATCGTCATCATCAGGATGGCGCTTTTTTCTGTACCGGTGAGACTCATAGCTCGTCCTTCATCCACTGGCGAATAACCAGAGCCACCACACGCGGGTCATTTTCTGACATCTCGCGAATACGCTGACTCATAACCTCTGCACCCATGCGGTGCTGCGACTTACGTTCCTGATCCAGTTCGTCTTTCGACAGGCTCACCGAGACCGCATCATCTTCTGACTCTGCTGCCTGCTTAGCGACTGCCGCGGCTTCAACGGCAGCCTTCTCCTGCTCTGCTTTACGCATAAGCTGTGGACGAACCAGCTTGCGGTAGAGGATGAAGGCCACAATCAGCACCAGTAACCAGCGTCCCAGTTCAAACATCTGGTCGATGAAGGACTGCTGCTGCCAGAATGGCAGGTCGCCACTGTTGTCGGCTGCTTCGGTAAACGGTGAGTTAACAACGTTCAGGCTGTCACCGCGTTTGTCCGAATAGCCCATCGCTTCACGGGTCAGGTTTTCAATCTGTTTCAGTTGAGCATCCGTCAGGGCAATCGGTTTGCCGGCTGCGTCTGCTTTATAGTTGACCACGACCGCCACAGAGAGACGCTGTACTTCACCCACATTCATTTTGGTATGCAGGATGGTGCGATCCACTTCGTAGTTGGTGGTGTTGTCATTCCGCGTGCTGGAAGGACCTGACTTGCTGGCCGTGCTGGTGGTGGAACCCTGATTGGCCGCCGCATTGTTAGCCGCATTACCGTTCTGGCCATTCTGATTAGCTGGCGGATTGGTAATCGGTGCGGTATTAGCCGGAGCAGGCTGATTAGAGAGCGCACCCGGTACGCCGCCCTGATTCTGGCCGCCAAGCTGTTCGCTGTCGCTGGTCTGGCGCGAGCGAATGGCCTGGTTTGCCGGATTGCTGTTCGGCTGATATTTCTCGTCAGTTTGTTCACGAGCATTAAAGTCGATCTGCGCGGTAACCTGCGCATGCACGTTGCCGTTACCGACAATCGGGTTCAGGATCGCTTCGATACGCTGCTGGAAACGGTTTTCGACATCGGTGGCGTATTTGAGCTGAGCATCATTCAGATCGCGGCCAGCGTTATCAGACTGGGTCAGCAGGTGGCCCGCCTGGTCAACCACGGTCACGTTACCCGGCGGCAGGCCAGCCACGCTGCTGGAGACCATATGCACGATAGCGCTAATCTGTCCCTGGTCCAGCGCACGGCCAGGCTGCAGATTTAAGGTGACGGAGGCCGTTGGCGATTTCTGCTCACGCACAAACAGCGAAGGTTTTGGCATCGCCAGGTGCACGCGAACATTTTTAACCGGGCCCAGCGTTTCGATGGTCCGGGAGAGTTCACCCTCCAGCGCGCGCTGGTAGTTAACCTGTTCGCTGAACTGACTGATACCGAACTTCTCCTGGTCCAGCAGTTCAAAGCCCACGGCGCCGCCTTTAGGCAGACCCTGCTGAGCAAGACGCAGACGCAGCTCATGCACTTTCGCCGCCGGTACCATTAATGCACCACCCTTATCATCAAACTGATAAGGGATGTTCATTTGGGTAAGCTGCGTAACGATGGCGCCGCCATCTTCATCGCTCAGGTTGTTATAGAGCACACGATATTCTGGCTGTTTAGCCCAGAGCACCATAGCTATAACGATGGCGATAGCCGCCGCCGCCGCAATAATAATGGGGATGCGAGGATTAGCGCGTAAGCGAGCGAAGAGGTCGTTCAGACCTTTCTTCTCTGGTTGATCCTGCGTGACAGTTGCATTCATGACTCTTTCCTGCCTGACAGTTGACCGGACTGTTTCGTGTAGTGTCGTAACAAAACTGACTCCCTGATGCGGCTAGCTATAAATTTTTACTTCTAATGGCTGCCATTATTTTCTTAAACAGGAAATTCGATGGCTGGATAAGCCATGATTTTTGCTCTTATTTAGCGGCTTTGTCTCATTGACATTGTGGTAAGTTTTCTCACAACAAAATTTCTACCGTTAAACTTCCGGGGCAAAAGATGGCAATTCAGGGTATTGAGAGTGTGATGCAACAGCTGCAAACCGCAGCAATTCAGGCCAGCGGCAGAAGCAGTGATGCTTCAAGCCACGCCGATTTTGCCGGTGAGCTGAAGGCCGCGCTGAACAAGATCAGCGATACGCAGAACGAAGCGCGTGCGCAGGCGCAGGACTTTGAACTGGGTAAGCCAGGCATTAACCTGAATGATGTGATGGTCGATCTGCAGAAATCTTCTGTATCAATGCAGATGGGCATCCAGGTGCGTAACAAGCTGGTCAGCGCTTACACCGACATCATGAATATGCAGGTTTAGGTTAGGTAACCTATTGGCAGGAAAAGAAATAGTGACTAGACGGCTTTACTGTGGGACAGTGATGGGACAAAATCGTTGAGCTTTTCGTTTAACAGGTTCATTTGTGCTTCGTCATTTTCGCTCATCCAGGAGCCGTAAACCTGATACACCATTTGCGCATTAGCATGGCCCATCTGACTGGCTATAAAGTTGGGGTTTGCACCTGCGGAAAGTGACCAGCACGCATAGGTGTGCCTGGACTGGTATGGTTTCCTGTATTTGATGCCGGCTTTTTTAATCGCTGCTCTCCATGTCTGAGGAAGAGAGGCCACGGTGTAATAGCTGTCGCTTTTAGAGTTGATGGCATTAATCTTTGGGTTGAAGATAAAAGTCAGCTCTTCATTTTCCGACTTCCCATATTCACGTGAGAGAACGGTGACTTCCTTTGCAGGATGCATTCTGGTCAGCTCCATCTGATCGCGAAGAATATCGACTGCGGCTCTGATTAGATAAACCTTCCGCTCACCGGCGTCGGTTTTTGGTGGGGTAAAATCTCCGAGAACAGTCAGGTTACGCCTGACAGTAATTGAACCAGCCTGCAAATCGACATCCTCCCACGCCAGAGCGCAAAGCTCACCATGTCGAAGGCCAGTGTACACAGCAAGCGACCAGAGATTTCTAATCTGCCTGGACTTGCATGCCTCTGAGAAACGGTGAAACTCCTCACGTGTGAGCGGGTCGGGCTTCGGCTTATCTTTTTTCAGCGGTGACAGAGAGGAAACGACATTCCTGTCTGCGTATCCATTTTCGTGAGCAAATTTAAAAAGAGAATAAAAGTCAGACATGCAGGTATTAACATATGCAACTGACCGGCCGCTGCCCGTCATGTTGCGATTTCTTCCGTAAACATAATCCCCCTTCAAAAGCATAAGGCGCATTTTCTGAATGTCTTCAGTTTTGACGCCCCTTATGAGCTTACTCTCCCCCAAAATTCCCAGACAAGTTGTCAGCCTTGTCCTGTAGCTGGCTAACGTGTTCCGGCTTATCTCCGTTTCCTTTACCGTCAGCCAACGTTCTGCCATTTGCTTAACCGAAAGTTCTTCCCGGGCATCTCCAAACTTAGAAAGGTGAACAGAGGTTGGGAAAGTGCGCTGGTAAACGAACGATCCCGTTTTGATTTCATACACAACATTTGCCCGAATCTCACCCGAGATTTTCCTGTTTTTGGCAGTATCAGGTATCCCAAGCGCCTCCCTGATTCTGACCCCCTGATACTGAAAGTGGATGCGAAGGAACCCTCCATGGTTCTCTACGCCTTTCGGATATATTACTTTTGTCATAGTACTGCTCCTGTGTGAAAGGGCGATCAGGTTAAGCCTTTTTCCTTTCGGCCGCACCAGGCTGTTTTTTTGCCTGACCTGCAATCCACTGGTCTATAGCTTCCCTGTTATACATGGCTTCGCTGTTAGGCTTTGGGTCTCCTTCAGGGGAGAACAGCAGATACTCACGCCCCTGGAGCCACGCTTTCTCTCTGGCTCGTTTAATGGTTCCCGGACGCAGGCCAGTAATCTGCATCAGAACAGACTCAGACACCCATTTGCTTGGCATCAGCTGAATAACGTTTTCCATAGTTGACCTCGTTCAGAGAGTTTTAAATATCGCCCATACGGCGATGACGAATGCGAATGCGGTGAGAAGGCGGGGAAGGGTGATCACGGTTTGAGAAAGAGTATCCAGTGGGTCTTATCGCCTTTTCCGGTGCGCTGCCAAATCGTAGGCTTCTGTTCAGTCAGTGCGATAACCTGGCTGACAGGAACCTGAGTTTCATTCCATTTGAATATCAAAGTGCCTTGTGGCCGCAACACCCTGAAGGCTTCTGAGAAGCCCGCCCCAATGTCATCGCGCCAACCTTCTTTAAGTGATCCATACTTTTTACGCATCCAGCCATTCTCACCGGCACGCTCCAGATGTGGCGGGTCGAACACTACCTGTGAAAAGGTATTGTCCGGAAATGGTAGTGATCGGAAGTCGGCAATTACACCTGGTGAGATATTCAGTAATCGGCCATCACAAAGAATATGCTCCTCTTTTCGAATGTCTGAATAAATGGCTCTGCTGTCCTGCTTATCCAGCCAGAACATTCTCGAACCACAGCACATATCTAAAATTGTTGCTTCACTCATCTCATCTCCTTATCCACCACGCGCACGAAATAAGTCAGCCACCTTTTTGCGGTGAACTTACCAGGAGGTAGGGCGGCTATTTGGTTGGAATATTTTTCTAACATAAGAGTGGTAATGCGGTCGTGCTCTGACTTGGGCTTGCCTTTTATTGCGCTGAGTATTTCAGTCCGACACTTTCGAGCTACGGACCGCAGCGCGTTCTCCTGAGCTGGCAACATAGCGTATCCTTATGCTACACGGCGCTGTTTAGCCGCCCACTGGTGAAGCTCATCATCTTTCCTGCACTCCGGGCAGCAATAACTGGCCCCGGGCTGTGATGGCTCGCCGCAATCGCCGTTGCGGCAAACCGGCGACGGCGGATCCGGCAGCTGGCGATTCTTCAGCGCTAACGTGCGCTCCCACTCTTCACGTTCAAAGGCTTCATCTGCGATATCACACATGGGTAACTCCTGAAATTTTGGCAATAAAAAACCCCGCCGTGGCGAGGTTGAGTGAACATCAGTTAATTCACTTGACTGGGCGAGGGGAAAGAAACTTTCTCTTTATAACCTCACCAAGTTGCTCAGATGAAATATCTGATTCGGAAACAACATTATAAAAATGCCCTTCATGCTCTACCAGTGAAACGGCAAGAATTTCCATTTTCTTCGTTTCAATCTCAGAGCGAGGGCCATGCCTGTGCTGCCTCACTACAGGAGATGGGATTATAGGTAATTCCTTTTTGCCTGGCTCAAGCTGATATATCTCTCCATCATGCCCCGCGCCTATAACAATGTAATCTTCTTTCATGCGACCTCCGATGTAGTAGTTAGTTTGCCAGCCTAAGACTTTCTACCTCCTTACCTCGCCACACTCAAGCCGAACAAATGGCCTGCGCTCAATGATGCGACTCTTTACCTGCTCACAGGCTGCTCTGGTTTCAAATATCCGCTCAGATACTGGTATAGCGACAGGGAAGGTGGAGGTGATTAACAGTTCAAAGCCGGTCAGCATGATTGCTCCCTCTTTTTGCTGCGTAAAAAAGCCGCCTCATTGGGCGGCTTGTAATTTTAAATTTGATTACTCATCGTAACCTGCAACCTGACGCAGCGTCTGCTTAGGAGCATCGCCAGGGCGACGTGGATGGTCTCCGTGATTTTTGCTTCGGATGGATGCAACAACCTGCAGAGTAATACGTAGCGTTTCCACCTTTTCAATCGAAAAAGGACCAAGCTCACCGCTGTCGATCATATTGCTGATATCTTTCAGCATATCCTGCGCGTAACTGAGGTAATCGTCTTCTTCGATGACTCTCTGGTGGAAAACCTCGTCCAGGGCAGTGAGATTTTCTTGCAGCGAATCCACCTGCGAATTGAGACGAGTATTCTCCTCATACAGCTCCTCTAACGCCGCCTGGTTTTGTACCGCCTGATCAGCCATTTCCTTCAGCTGGTTTACGCTATCGATAGCCTGTTGTGCTAATTGAGTTGTGTCAGCCATATTTGATTCCTTTTTTTAAGAAATTACTTAATTGATTTTGATTAACTCATGGCCACTAAAATCATTAATGGTCAGTGGGTTATGTGCTTGTCTCACAGAGATACATTACGCTCTCATGAAGAAAAATAACAGCTAAATACTGGATTTATATACAGTGATTTTGTGTCATAAATTTAGCTTAAGTTGAGCGTCAGCCTTTACCTCTTCGCTCGACAAGGAACAGAATCCGGCAGCGACTCGCCATCTGACGCACTGATTCGTAAGAGCGATCGAGTTTTCGGGCTATGATCTTTGGCGGGATTGTTGCTGCGAATTCTTTCAGTGTGGCTTTATCCTCAGGCGTCCAGCGACGCCCGAGGGTTAACTGATTGCCTCTCCGCTGGTAGTGACCATCGGGCATATCGCCTCCCTGTATCAGGCGTCGGATTCGTCCAGCTCGGATTTTCGAATCTGGTAAACGTCAGTGGCCATGTCCAGCTTCTCTGTATCATTGGCGAGCATCTTGGCGGCGTACTTATAAAACTTATCCAACTCATCAACACCAGAAGCTTTCGAAGCAGCTTCGGTGAAGTCTTTAAGTAGGTCATCAGCGGAGCGAGTTATTGTCTGCGGAGTTTCTGCCTGCGTGCTTTCGGCGGGCTTCTGGTTGATCAGGTTATTCAAATCCTGCCGGGTGCGGGCCGGAGTGACATCGCGCTCGACGCGTTCTTTCTGCTCGAATTCATCCGGGGTGTAAACTCCGAGAATGACGTCAGGGCAGTACATGCGCCCCCAATATTTAACAGCCAGGTAAGCCATCTGCTGCTTGGGTGCTGTTTTCCATAAGGGGGAATTGCGAGTGGTTATGAACTCGAGGTATAGCCACTCGCCCCAGGTGATATCAATTTCACCGCGAAGCACTGCACCAACCCTAATGCATAACCCTTTCTCGTTTGCTGCATTGGCCGCTCCGGGCCTGAAGGCGTCCCAATTGCCGCCATATTCGTATTTGAATCGACCCTGTACGGCTGTAGAACTGGTGATAACCGCATTGACCAGTTGAGCTTCATAGCCCAGCGTTCCGTTAACCAAATGCGTTTTCTGAGCAACGGCGAATGGGTTCATTCCCCACTGAGCAGCCTGAAGTGCCACAGCGAGGCAGTCGGCAGGCTTTCCGGCCAGATGCGCCGGAACGGTGGTTTTACCCTGCGCCATGACCTCAGCGAACGCCTGAAGCTTCTGCAGGCCTGAAGGGCTGAAGATGGCCGCTTTGGTGTCTGCCTCATTAGCCGGGGCGTGGATAATTTCGTTGCTCATACATTGTCCTTTTTCTTCGCCCAAGCCGGGCGGGTGATTTCTTCGATACCGCCCCAGTTATCCGTGGTACGGCATTCGTGATATGTGTTCAGGCTGCTGCGGAAAAGCTCGTAGCCATCTGCGGTGTCATCAGGCTGAATCTGGAAGGTGCGGACCGGGTAACGGCCGCAGTCGATGGTTTCGCTTACACACAGGAAAATGAACATCGGGTATTCACCGAAGTGGCGCAGAAATCCTTCGCGGTACATGGCATCCTGCAAGTGATACCGGAACTCAGCCAGGTGGCGCGGGAAGCGGTCCATATCCGCGACCTTTTTGACGTCAACGATTACCGGCTGGCCTGTCAGGAACTTATCCGGCCTGATGCGGCATAATTCGCTGGTTTCGTCATCCGTCCAGTAAATCGAACCTTCGCAATGTCCTTCTGCTTCAAGCAACCATCTGGCCGCCGGGTGCGCCAGCGCACTTTCCCGCATCAACTTCAACTTCCTGCCTTGTTCTGCATCCATGACGGTCATCCCTGAGTTTTTACAGTCCTTGAGAAAGCGAGCCTCCTCTTCCTTTCCTGCCGTTGTGCGGCGGTTGAATTCCGGTGCTACGATGAACCGCCTGTCGAACTCCAGCGGCTCCAGCAAAAGGCAATGCAGGGCGGTACCCATATCAAGTGCCTTAAGCTTTTCGGTATCCACAGGTGCTTCTTTGCGCCATTTGTAGATTGCCGGGTTGGTCGCAATATCATCCAGTTGCGATTTACTGACACCAGCCCCGGCGTGGTAGTCCTCGTTGCTGATATCGAGGTAGAGGCCCGGCTCCATCAGTGCTCCTCCATAAAGCCAATCTCAATGAGCTGATCGTGTTCTTCGGCTTGCAGGCGAGACAGTCGATCTACGAAATCCGCATATTCGTCTTGAGCCTGAGACCCGCGCAGGAACATACGCAATTCAACCGGAAGGTTCAGCATTGCTGCAAAATCGGTAATGTCTTCTGGGTATTTATTGGCTAAGTCCAGCGCGATGACGTCAACACGGGAAACGCGCTGCGCTTCCTGCTGTTCAGCAGCATCATGTTGGTCTTTGAGGCGATCTTGAGAAACATATGCATTCATGGTCTACCCTCGGCACAGAGAGTTTCCCAAAGCTTCTGCAGCCAGCTTTTACGCGGCGGCGGGGTGAATGAAGCGCTGGTGAGGATGTTTGAATGGTGAAACTGGATTGATTTAAATGCGTCGAAACTGGAGCCACCCACGCGGGTAGCCCCTGCAATAGCTAACTGTTGCATGGGTGATTCCTTTGATTGATTAATAGGTGATGCGGATGGCGTTGACTTCGCCTTTAGCGATAGCGGTTATCGCGATTTTTGCAGCTTCTTCGGTTAAGCCGGCAGCAACAAGGCAAAGCAGGGCGTTGTTGTTTACGGCCTTGCGGTGTTCAATATCAGCAGCTCGAGCGGCGGCTTCATCAGCAATACGCTTCTCTTCAGCCAGGCGGGCAGCTTCTTTCTGCTCAGCTTCACGCTTTATGCGATCGGCTTCTTGACGGGCTTTCAATTGCTCAGCTTCGATGGCCTGCTGCTTTTCCCTTCCAGCTTTCTCACGCGTCTCTCTGGCCTCGCGCTCGGCACGTTCCTGTGCTGCCCTGGCGTCAGCCTCAGCTTTCTCTTTGGCTGCTTTAAGGTCAGCTTCTCGCTTGGCTGCGGCATCACGCTCACGCTGCGCTGTGGCTTCTGCCTCAATGCGGGCCAGTTCCACCGCCTGACGCTTCAGCTCTTCTTCGTGAGCAATGCGCTGGCGCTCGGCTTCTGCTTTCGCTTCAGCCGCGTCCCGGTCGAATTTGTCGTTTAGGAGCAGAGCAATTTCATGATCTGATTCGATCTGCTTCTTCAGCGCTTCTTCGGCGGCCAGCTCTTCAGCTGCGATGCGCTGCTTTTCTTCCTCAGCGGCCTTTTCAGCAGCAATCCTATCCTGCTCAGCTTCCCACTCAGTCAGTGGCTGGCGAGTGGCATCCCGCAGTGCGTCACATGCATCAACGAACCGCTTAATTTCTGCTTCAGCAGGCTTTACCGCTTCCTTAAGGCGCTTCAGATACTCACGGCCCGGCTTTTCAATTGCCGTCTTGCTGCGTGATACCTGGGCTGCCAGTGAAGCTACGCGAGAGCGTCCCTTTGCCGTGGTCAGGTCAGGGACTTCATTCACAGCCTGCTTAATCTGCTCAATGTATTGATCGAGACCGTTCGGCACATAAACCACCGGCGCCTGGTCTGGCTTAATTTCGAGTACTGCGATATCCGTTGTTTCGCTCATATTCCTCTCCTGTGGGCATAAAAAAGGCCTCCGAAGAGGCCAACCGGAACATTAACGGTTACTTCACTTTATCCAACCCACTTCATCTCTAAAGCGCGTTGTGATGCGAGTGCATCGTCGAAGCGACTCTTGAATCGCTTCTGCGGTGTCACTCAAACCACTGCGATGCGAGGTAGGCCGCGCCAGCTATTTTGTGTTCGTGCTTTGGCTCGAAACATATCAAGCATGCTTGGATGTTACGCATCGCCAGGTTCCAATCCACACCATCCTTAGCCTTCGGCCACTCATCCTTATTGAGTCCTCCAAAGAACCATTTGCTAACTAGCTGACTCCATTTGTTGGAGTCTTTCTTAAACTCATCCGGTATTGCTGAATAAGCAGGAAGTATCTTCATTGCTTTGCCGCCAAAGGCAATATCAAGCTGATTTACTTCGATAGGTTGCTGCATCCTCTACCTCCTTACAGTGGCTATTTAACCAATGACTTAGCTTTCTTCAGAGCCATTTGGCGGCTGTGACCTGCGGCCATAAATGCCTTCGCCATTCTTTTCCTTTGCCAGTAACGGTCGTCTTTTCCGCGACTAACTGATTTTGAAAAACGCTCGTTCATTATTTCCCCTCCAGATAATGCTTCCTGACCACCCTCATAAGCTGGTCACGCGTCAATGTCACCCCTTCCCATGAGTACGGCTGATAACCGCAGGGGAGGGCTTTGATTACAGGCGTATGGCGATATCGTGTGCCACAGGCCATTCTGATAACTACACGGCTCTCGCCATTTACCTGAATCATGTTGTGCTCCGGGCATAAAAAAGGCTGCTCTAGGCAGCCTCAGAGGTTGGCAAACCAATCATTTTATTTAGGTCTTCGACCTTTAAGGCAGGAAGCGCAGCGCGTACACTTTCAACGTTTTCTGGTATAAGCTCTTGGCTTTCAGGCCAAACTTCAATCAGCCGCTTAATTGTCTGAACGGAGTTCAAAGCCGCCCACACTGTCTTCTCAATTTCTTCTTTTCGCTTTTCGACTTTCGCCTCTTCAGCGAAAATTACATCGAAATCTTTCGTGATTACATGATCCGCTGCGAAAAGGCAGCAATCTCTCTTCGGTGTTACCAATAATATCTGGAACCCTTTATCATCAAATCCATAGTCGCACCAACCCAATCTGCGACCACCAATAGCCAGATAGATGCTTGAAGATTTCCCGGATGATATGTAAACGTCAGCACCGCTGGACTTCACCTCATCAATCAGCTTTTCAAGCTTTGCATAGCCAGCATCCATGGCTTTGGTTTTCTGCTCTCCGCCAAAGGCAAATACTCTCGCTGCACGAGCAACTTCATGACGACGCTTTTGCAGGGTGGCAATTTCTGCTGTTACACCTGATTTGGCTAAGGCGTTTTTGGCTATTTGCTCGCGAATGGCGTTTGTTAATCGAACTGATGACATGTGATTACCTCGCTGGATAAATGCTCTTAGTTGGTTTCCGATAGCCTGCGGCATAGATAGCCACCTCAGGCAGGCACATTGATGTGCTTTCACACTTACTTCTCACACCCGGTGCGCTTACTGCCTTGAGTACGCGGTCAGAGCAGCCAGACAGCGTTGCTTCAATCTTCCTGCCCAGCTTGTTCTCTGCTGCACACTTTGCTCTGTAAGCAGCTGCACGGCGTTCACGTGAATTCATGGCTGTCTCCTGTGATGATTTTGGTGAAGGATGGCCGGTGCTGATCTCCGGCATAAGGCGCGTTTTAGGCGGCGTCGAGCTTGCTTATTCGCTTGAGCCATCCTCGTGAGTCAGCCACGTCCCACTGCGCATCAGCCTGCGCATTCGTCCTTCCCAAAATCATCTCTGGTTTGGTACGCCTGTATCGGCGTCGGTCATGTTGTTAAAGAGCCAGGCTCAACTCCCTGCCTGTTACTGCTTCAGCGTCCTGCTGTGAGAACTAATTTAAGACAACTTAAATTAATCGTCAAGCATGAATTAAAGAAAACTTAAATTATTATGCGCAAGTTGCTCTGTATAAGCGTAGTGATAAGCTGATCTGGTCATAATTTGAGCGGGGTGGGGTATGTATTCGAAGGAATCAGACGAGCTTTACGATGAAATGTGCCGGGTGGTAGGCGTCATGGTATTCACGCTACATGATTTCGGCGTGGAGTCTAAGCAGATGGTGATAGCCGATGCGTTGAGAACCGCGCTGGCGCATAAGGGGGAGGGCAGGAGTGAATTGCTGGTTAAGGCGATGGAAGCGTCGATATGCGTGCTGGACCGATAGGCGAAAAAAAGCCCGCTCGAAAGCAGGCTTCTCTCCACCTGCTGGATAGTAGGAGTATCCAGCATGTTCATAAATTTGGTGTCGGCGCAAAAAGGCCTGCGTTACACAGGCATAAATTCGTTCAAGGAAATTGGGGAATCCAATTTCAGCATTGTGCTGAGCGCTCAGCATACAGGCAACTGTCTATTTAGAAAGCAGATTTATGCAGCAAATGCTGGTTTAAGCACGAAGTGTATGCCTGACGAAAAAAAACCGGCTAGCAAAGCCGGTTGAATAAAAACTATTCTAATCTCGTACTACATACGGTAACCATCCCATGTGTAGTTTAGGAATTTTACCATGGTGATTTGACCAGTACTGTAAGGAAAGAGTAATGCGATCAGCTTCGCATTAATCTCTGGTTGATTGGGGTTTGTGTGGAAGATGAGACTGGTGTCTACAGGGTGAACTGGCAGGTTATGGCACAAAAAACCCGGCGCGGTGGCCGGGTTGTTTATCATTAATGCAGGTGTATTCTTTTGGATTTGTGAGAACTAATGATACTAAACAGATTAGCAATCCCTGCGGGTGTAGGCAGTGATGACAATCTGTTAAAAATAAGCCCTACAGGAATCGCAATGGCAAAACATACACCAATGAAAGCCATAGAAAGTATGGATAAAATTGGATTTTTGCTAATTGCCATTTTCAAGCACTGATCAAATCCAGCATCGTAAAGCTTCTGATTAGACTTAACTTTAGGCTTTGAGTCAATTTTCCCTTTAGTTACAATCATATAAGCCAAAAGGAAAGGAGTTATAAGCGCAAAGAAAGGTAAGCTATACCAGCGCCTTGAAATCTTATAGTTGAGAAGCATCGAATCTTTGTCGGCATCAGTTACTGAGCGATCGGCAAAATATTTTTCAAGAATATCTGCTGCGATAGCTTGATACTTCAGAGCCCTTCTGCGGCAAAGAACCCAGTAAGATACAACGGCTAGAGCAAGGGCCAGGGCCATTATTAGATTAATAATCATTTTTTCTTCCCCCTTTTCTTGGCTTTTCGGTGATTACTGTAAACCGCCTGATCTATAGACCTCTCTTTCTTAAAGATAGTTCCAAGAGTATAGATCGCATACAAAATAATGATGGGTATCATCATTATCAAGGCAATTGCTACGACAGGGCACTTATCATACAGGAATTCCCACCAAAGCCTTAGCTCTTTAATGCCTTCAGGCATACCGGTCAGATCTATGTCACCACTGAACAACGAGAAATTCATTTGCAATTCCTATCGCAAACCGCTGGAGTGCCTTAAATTATTATTTTTTAAGCATTATTATTTTATCGGCTAAAGATGGAAAAACTTTAGTTTGCAAACTTTGCCCGAATGTCTCTTCCGGCCGCTGGGCTTAACGCCTGTGGTTTTTCCTGCTGATACGATGCTCAATCATAGTTCCGATGACATTTAGCCGGCCGGACTCTGATCGCAATGTTGGGAAATCATCGTTCAGTGGCACCAGTTCATATATGTCATTGCCATGCTGGTCAGATCCCGTTGGACGGTACTTTTTGAATACCGTCTCGTTCTTCAGCTCATCTCTGGCCACAACGAAATCACCAGGCACGGGGAAAACTTCAGGATCAACGATTATCCGGTCGCCCGGGGTGAATTTTGGCAGCATTGACTCACCTTCAATCACCAGAGCAAAAGCCGATTTTGAGCAGTCATCATCCATTAGCAAGTAGCTGGTGCTACCGTCATAGCCTGTGATTTCCTGGCTTTCCGTCCACATCCCCGCCTGCACATAACTAAGCACTGGAATCCTTTTTGTACCCATATCAGATGGAGACACGTTAGAAGCTGATTCTTCCCCGGTGGATAAGAAATTAGCGCTTACCCCCAGCGCATTTGCCAGAGCTAGAAGGTTTTCGCCTCTGGGCGCTGTTTCATCTTTCTCCCATTGAGAGATAGACACGTGAGAAACCCCTACCTTTGCAGATAGATCCTTCTGCGTAAGACGCAGCTCCTTCCTTCGCGCACGTATGCGCTCGCCAACCGATGTGATTTTCATAATTAAGTTATCTTAAATCGTGTTGACTTAAGTTTCCTTTAGTTAGATAATTTAAGAGTTCTTTAATTTCGGAGCGAGTCCATGAAAAAGAAACATGTAATCGACCACTTCGGAACCCAGCGAGCAGTGGCACGTGCATTAGGCATTAGTGACGCAGCAGTATCTCAGTGGAAGGAAATTATCCCTGAGAAAGACGCCTACCGATTGGAAATCGTCACAGCTGGCGCCCTGAAGTACCAGGAAGCTTCATACCGAGTAGCAGCATAAGCACCACCGCTCTTTACACAACTTAACCGCACCGATGCAGGTGCACAAAAACAGTGGCAACCCCACGGGTTGCTTACGTAATTAACTAACCAACATGGAAATTATAAGAAATGGAACAGGCAAACCCACGCAAATCAGCAAGTATTGCGTTTATCGGACGTCACCTCTTGGCGTCTGCACATCAGGCTCTGGCCAGTACGCGCCAGTCAGTAGTTGCAAAGCTGCTTGTAGTGGCTGATTCAACCATCCTTCGCCGTACCGAAAAATATCCCGAAATTATGGAAACTCTCGCCGCCTGCGGTGTAGAGGATTTTGTGATGCGCGGAGAACGGAAGATGCCGCTGGAACACTACCGGCACTTAATCTGGATACAGCTGGAGTATTCCCGGCTACAGCTGGAAATGACAAAAGAAAAAGCCGAGATGAGCGGTAACTCTTTCTCGGCTTAGTGCGAATAACTGGATCAATTCACAGGAGTAATTATGTCATCACTTTCGCAGTTGTACAAATACAAAGACCAGAACGGCACCGAAACCACGGTACGTAAAACGTTTCTGGTTCCACTCTCTGAAATTTACGTGGAGCCCGGTTACAACGTTCGTGATATCGACCAGGCGCACGTTGAAGAATTTCGAGATGCCTTCATTGCCGGTGAGTTTGTCCCGCCTCTGGCTGTGCAGGTTACAGAGCAGGGCGTCAAGGTTATCGACGGGCATCACCGCTATTACGGCGCAAGGCTGGCCACTGAATCGGGCACCGAAATTCCTCGCCTGGAGTGCAAAGACTTTGTTGGCACCGAAGCCGATCGCATTGCGTTCATGGTCACCAGTTCTCAGGGCAAGGCGCTTGCACCATTGGAGCGTGCAGCAGCATATCAGCGCCTGAGCAACCAGGGCTGGGAAGTCGCTGAGATAGCGAAGAAGGTAAAACGCAGTATTGCTGATGTGGATCACCACCTACAGCTGCTGGAATGCGGCGACAGCCTGATTGAAATGGTTAAGGCTGGCGAGGTGGCACCAACAACAGCGGTTGCTCTTTCCCGTCAGCATGGTACTCACGCCGCCGCGGTCGCTGAGATACAGCTTGAGAAGGCCAAAGCATCAGGAAAATCCAAGTTGACCAAATCAGCAGCAATGCCTCAGTTCAGCGCTCATAAGGCACGTCGACTGGCTGAGCTGCTGGTTGATGCTGAGTTTGATGTGGATGGCGGCTTTCACCAGTTGATCCTATCGCACGGCACCGTTGATGAAATTAAACGCATCCTCGCTGAATACCGCTCTGGTATTGGCGACAACACAGGCCGGGAGAAATCATGAACCTTGCCTATTCAAACGTAACACCATTACGGCCTGACAAGGCCGCTGACAGACCGGAGGCAACCGGTAAGGGGTTTGCCTTGCTGCACAGAAAAATAATGGAACTGCCTTTCTACAGGACGGATTCTGATGCTGTTCATCTGTGGATTCACTTCATCCTTTCTGCCAACCATGCACCCGGCCCGGTATCGACTGAGTTCGGGGAATTGCTGTGCAGGAGAGGGGAGTTTATTACCGGGCGTCACACCCTGGCGCAGGAAACAGGTATTGACCCTAACCGGATAAAATACCTGCTGCTGAAGTTCGAAAAACTGGGGATGATCAGCAAGGAATCGAACAAGAAATTTTCGAAGATTCTGGTCACAAAATACGATGATTATCAGCAAAAAGTTGTGCCAACAGATTGCCATCAAAGTGCCAACGCAAACCCGCATACAGCAAGGGCTGGCGGGGAGGTTGTGCCAACAGATTGCCATCAAAGTGCCACAAACAATATAACATCTAATACTAACGTATTAGATTCTAGTCAGAGAATTTTCCCTCCTGCTGTCCAGCAAGATAAAACTCAACGACCTGAAGCAGCCATTCAGTCACCGAAGGGTGATAAGTGGGGGACTGCTGACGATCTCAAAGCGGCTGAGTGGATGTTCGATGTCGTGAAATTAATCGAGCCTTCAGCAAGAAAGCCCGCCTTCGCAGGATGGGCAAACGACATCAGGCTGATGCGTGAGAAAGACGGGCGAGACCATCGCGACATGTGCAGCCTGTTCCGCTGGGCCAGTCAGGACAGTTTCTGGTGTGGCAATGTTCTGTGCCCAGCAAAGCTTCGTGAGAAGTGGTCGCAGCTGGCGATTAAGCGCGACAAGGCTAAATCCGGTACCGGCGGCAAACAGACGCTGGACTTCAGCAATACAGACTGGGCAGAGGGGTTACAGCTATGAGAAACCTTGTTACCGCCATACAGAACCGTGATGGTAAATCATTGCAGCAGATGTACCAGGCTGAGAAGCCAAAGCAGCATGTGCCAGAGCAGGCCATCCAGATATTCAACGAGCTGTTCCGCCAGCTGAAAGCGGCATTTCCGGCGCTGATGGCAAATATTAAAACTCAGGACGAGCTTAACGAGCTGCGCAGGCAGTGGGTCCTGGCATTTGCCGAGAACGGGATTACCAGTATCGACCAGGTTAACGCCGGGATGAAAATTGCCCGTCAGCAGGAAACACCGTTTCTGCCATCCCCAGGCCAGTTTGTCGCCTGGTGCCGTCAGGGTGACGCTGTCCGCCACGGTCTGCCGGATGCTGATGAGCTTCACGATATGGTGATGGACTACAGTGCACGTCGCGGCTTCTTCGCCAGCCCGGAGGCGTTTCCATGGTCGAGTAATGCGGCTTACTGGATGGTCACCAAGCTGTACTCCGAAATGCGATCACAAAATCTCACTACGCCTGAGCTGCGAAAGCACTGCCTCAAAGAGTTGAAATCGATGTCGCGGCGTATTGAATCCGGAGAGTCCATTCCTGCGCCAGTGGTGCAGATACCCAAACTGCACATACCAGTGAGTAACGAAAAGGGCCTGGACAAAATCGCGGAAATTCGCAGGAAGCTTGGAATTCGCAGGAGCAGCACATGAGTAACGTAACGCAGCTGATAATTGAACCGCCACTGCTGAAGGTTGCCCGAAACCAGACGCTGGCAATCGTCAACCTCAGCAACAAGCAGAACCTGACGCTTGCGCAGGCTCAGGAAACTATCCACGCAATGGGAATGCTGGCGCGAGAGGCACACGATTACATTGTTGATGCAGAATTTGAGCAGCAGGACAAGACGCAGGGGAGAGGGTGATATGAGTACATTTTCACAGCTTACCTCTTACAAACTGAACCGTGAGACCGGGGAGGCGGAGCATGTGTATTTCGTTCAGCATTCATCCAGAACGGTTCGCTATGAAAAACACTGAAGAGCTGTGTTCAGTTGCTTGGAATACCAGAGCAATGGAGGGAGAGTGATAACGATAATTTACATTGCTGCAATCTGTGCAGCGAATCTCCTGGTGGCTAAGTTGGGTCCCTGGGTGACGCCAATCAATGCGTTCTTCCTGGTAGGGTTGGACATGGTTCTGAGAGATTTTCTTCACGAGCGTTACGGGATAGCCTGTTCACTCCTGTTGTCAGTTGTAGCTGGCTTGATAAGTTACTTCATCAACCCGGCATCTGGGGTCATCGCGATTGCATCAGTAGTGGCTTTCATTGCGGCCGCACTGGTTAACGCACTGGTATATCAGTGGCTAATCGATAAGCCGTGGCTGAAAAAGTCCAATGCCGGGAATGTGGCGGCGGCTGCAGTGGATTCGATGCTGTTTCCGCTGATAGCTTTTGGCGCATTCATGCCAGTGATAATTGCTGCTCAATTCATCTGTAAAACTTTGGGCGGAGCGCTGTGGAGTTGGATGCTTAAAGGAGTAAAGAGATGATCCATTATCACGGCGGGCCCATAACGCCAGATACCTGCGCTATCAAGGCATGGAAGGGAAGGCATGCTTTTATCTCCTTCGCACACGCCAGCCAAATCAATCTCGCTTCTGAATATTGCCAGACATTCGCTTTGGATAACGGCGCGTTTACTGCGTGGAAAGCGGCCGGGCGCAACAAAATCGACTGGAACGATTACTACGAGTTCGTGGCTCGCTGGAAGAATCACCCTGGCTTTGATTTCGCAATCATCCCGGACGTGATAGACGGTGGTGAAGCAGAGAATGAGGCATTGCTTGATGAATGGCCACACGGTGATTTCTACGGAGTTCCTGTTTGGCACATGAACGAAAGCGACGATCGGTTTATTCGGTTATGTAACGAGTATCCGCGGGTAGCAATCGGGAGTTGCGGAGAATATGACGTTAAACGCCCAAACCTTGCAGTTACACGCATGAAAGATTTGATCCGGCATGTCACCGATGAATACGGTCAACCAATAGCAAAGCTTCACGGCCTCCGAATGCTAAACCCGCTTATTTTCACCAAACTTCCTCTTGCCAGCGCTGACAGCACAAACGTTGCCAGAAATATTGGCATCGATAAAGCATGGTCAGGGGCTTACGCTCCGGCTTCAAAAGAGACGCGAGCGGCCTTGATGGTCGAGCGCATCGAGTCACATAACAGCCCTGGCTCACTTAATTATTGTGAGCATAGGGACAGGTTCAATATGCAGTTACAACTGGCTGTTTGAGGAGAAACCATGACTGACAACGTAGTCCCACTAAAGCGCCCCGACCACGCACAGGACGTGAAAGATGTTTTTACCCTACTTAAGGTACTCGTTATGGGCGGACACAGCCTTATGACCATCAACGATGTCATCCTGAAGGGTGAAGACAGCCTGACAAAGCTGCAGGAGCAGATGAACCGGAGGTGACCGTGCAGGACTTTTGTTTGCATGTATCCACCATGGGTCAATTCACTAAACAACTTTTCGAACTCGTCTCTTCCGGCAAACGCTGGCGCATCAAAATCACAGAATGGCGTGACCAACGCAGCATCCCTCAGAACTCTCTTCAACACATGTGGTACGCAGAGCTAAGCGCTTATCTTATCAAGCGTGGAAAGCCCTTTGCGTCTCCTGAATGGGTGAAGGATGCGATGAAACACACCTATCTGGGCTATGAGGCACGCGAGATGGTCGATGTGGTAACAGGTGAGCGAACCCAGATACAGACGCTACGGCATACCTCATGCCTCGACACAGGCGACATGCACTACTACCTCACTCAGGTAGAGGGGTGGGCGCTTAATGTCGGTTGCAGGCTGACGATACCGGCTGATAGCGAATACAACCAACTAAGACAAAAGCAGGTGGCTTAGATGACAGCACGTGAACGAATCAAAGAGTTTCTGACCAGCAAGCATGGCTATGTCTCAACAAGCATTGTCCATGACCACATCCAGTCTTTGGGCTACAAGCGCGTTAGCTCATGTGGAGCGCTATCAAAGATGGTTGCAAGAGGGGAAGTTATCACCAACGGGTATCACATTCACACCTATGTGAAGCTGAACCTTGAAAATAAACCGACAGCAGCATCTGTACGACAGACTGCAAACCATACGTACCTCGCCGGAGTAATGGGACGCGTACCGTCGAAGCCAGTGCCGAAAAGTGAAAACGCCATATTCGACCTTTGCCGGAAATACAGCCGCATGTACCAGTTAATTGACCAGCCACTGCGCGGAGTAAGAACATGAACGCACAGCTCAACACGATACCCGAATTACTCATTATCACCCGCGGCAATCAGACAGAGGCTGCTAAAAAGCTGAATTCTAATCGGGCCACTATCCGGAAATATGCCCGCGACTTTCAGGCTACTCAACACGCGATAGTGAACGGTGTTCTGATGGTGTATCGCGGCCAACTCGGTGAGCACAAGAGGAATAATCATGGCTAAAACCTGGTTCCACCACTCCAACTGCACCACCGATGAAGCCAACACCCTCATCCTCCAGTATCAAGCCCGCAACATCAAAACCGAAAAGCAACTTTCCGCCGACTACAAGTCGTGGACGGTCAGCGCATTGTTGCCCGAACTCAGCCACATCCCGCAGCCATCCCGCCGCTGGGAGCAGTCGATATGGAGCAGGGTATGACTTCTGAAAAAATGACTCACGATGAGTTGTGCATGAAAGCTGACCGCTATCTGCGCTCCAACGGTTTCGGCGTGGCGTTCAACGATAAATTCCGGGCATATTCTGGCACCGGTGAACTTCCCGACGCTATCGGCTTTCGTAACGGTGTTTCATGCCTTATTGAAGTCAAGTGCTCACGTTCAGACTTCCACGCAGACAAGAAAAAACACTTTCGAATAAAGCCAGAGACCGGCATGGGTGACTGGAGATTTTTCATGTGTGAGCCTGGGGTAATCGAGCCTTCAGATCTGCCGGATGGATGGGAGTTGCTTCACGTAAAAGGAAATTGAGTACAGAAGGTTCACGGGTGGCCGCCAAACTCTTGGTGGCACTGCAAAAAACCATTTACCGGGAACAAACAGGCTGAATGCGATTTCATGTACAGCGCACTCCGTCGCATGGTCGTCCGTGGACACTTTGATGAAATTTACGATGGTCTACCAACCATAGGCGAGGCATTGAATGAAACAGCCGCCTGAAGCACTTTGCGCCAACTGTGGAATGCCTCTCTCACCTGATGAGTGCCACTTTGCGATGAATGCGCTGCGTTCTATGAAATGAGTGACCCCAATTTTAAGATGGAGGATGAAGATGGCAACAGTCATCAAGCCGCCGAAGCTTAAAAAGTGCAAATGCTGTCCCACCAAGTTCACACCCCGCAACAGCCTACAAACCGTCTGCTCTCCCAAATGTGCAATCCAACTCGCTAACCAGCTCACTGAACGCAAACAAAAGCGCCAGGAGAAGGAGCAGCGTGCTGCATGGAATAAGCGCAAGGCCGATGTGAAACCGTTAAGCCACTGGATGAACATGACCCAACGGGCATTCAACGACTTCATCAGGGCGCGGGATGGGGAAGTTTGTATCAGCTGCGGCAGCACATCGGCAATCAGCTATCACGCTGGGCACTACCGGACAACTGCAGCGGCATCTCAGCTCAGGTTCAACGAGGACAACGTTCACAGCCAGTGTTCAGCGTGCAATACGCATCACTCTGGCGCAATTGGTCCGTACCGCATCAACCTCATAGCCAAAATCGGCCTTCAGCGCGTCGAGGCGCTCGAATCTGATAACAACCCTCACCGATACACCCGTGAAGAGTTAGACACCCTCAGGGCGCATTACAGATCGAAATTGAGAGAGCTAATCAAACAGCAGGAGGAAGCAGCATGAGAATAGAGCACGACTATCAGCAGATCGTTCGCCTTGTGGATGTACGGACTGCAGCTGACATGCGCAGGATATTCGGCACCGGCTGGAAGACCATCAACCGATCACAACAGGCGTGGATACGAAACCTGCTGACTGTATGGGGTGACCACCTTTCCGGCGATGAGTACGAGCGAGGTGAAATCAACGTTCTGGGTAGGCTCATGATGCGATGCGAGTGGAGTGAGCAGAAAGCCAAGCAGATAGAGAAGGTTGTCACAGAGCTTCACTGTGAAGGCTACAGAGGGGAAGAGCTACTCCGCAAAGCCCGTGACATCCTGGTACCACAATCATCAACCGGCAACATCATCGCTCTCGCCAAAGAATCAGATGATGCTGCCTTCATGGAATCGGTAATTGTGAAAACGTTTGGACGGGATAACCCGATCCGCTCTGTAGCCAGATTACGATACTGCAAATGCAAGAGCGCGCAAAACCTCGCTCAGTCGTTAATTTACTTCACTGGCATCACGCCGAAAGAGGCTCGAAATAGAATGGAGTGGTCACAGGACATACTTGAGGGAGAATTGTATTACGCAGTTAAACGCGAATTGGAGAAAGAATATTCTGCATTAGCAGCCTGATAGCACGAATAGCTAAAGACGGCGGGCATATAACCTGGCAATATTCATGCATGCTCGGGAAGCAAAGCGAACTGAGCGCGCGAATATACGAGAAAGGCCTGATTCTAAAGAGTCGGGCCTTTTTTATTGCCTTAATTCCAGAAGGTCGCCATCAGAGCGGCCTTTTTTCGTTTTTCGCCCCTACCAATTAACTCGACCCTTAAATATTCCTGTGTGGTAGCGGGCGATCTTTATCCTTTCAAAAACACATGCAGCCGCCTGAAAGAGAGGTGGGAGATGAAACGTATGCCGGACAGACCTGATAACCTGGCGGCAATGATCGCCTGGCTGGCAAATCACCGCAATGAGGTCGGCTACTCAATACTGGCATTCGTAATGTCAATCCTCACAACCTCGCGGAACAGGAAAACCATATGGCGTGACCGTCTCACCGGCGCGGCGATGTGTGGAATTCTTTGTTTTTTTGCTCAGCCAACACTAACGGCAATATGCGCGATATTCGGTTGGACTTTTCCGCCGGAATTATGCTGGCCGTTCTCAGCATTCGTCGGATATATCGGCGTTGATGCGCTCTTTTCGTCTGTTCGCAGGCGGGTAGGCCTCGAAGGGGTTAACGGAGGTTCAAATGCTGACAGTTAATCAATTCCAGCGCGCGACGGGTATTGGCGATGAATTGCGGGACGCATGGTATGAGCCGGTAATGGCAGCGATGCAGAAGCATGGAATTAACACGCCACTGCGTCAGGCGCATTTCCTCGCCCAGGTAGGGCATGAATCAGGCGGCTTTCGCTTCGTGCAGGAAAACCTGAATTATCTCTGGGGCGCGCTCATCGCGATGTTCGGGAATCGCATTACGAAAGAACAGGCGCTGAAGTATGGCCGTCGCCCACCCCAGCAGGCAAATCAGCCCATGATTGCCAATATCATCTACGCCAACCGAATGGGTAATGGTGATGTGGAATCAGGTGACGGTTATCGTTACCGCGGGCGAGGGCTTATCCAGATTACAGGGAAGTCGAATTACAGAGATTTGGTTCAACCACTGGGCGTTGATGTGCTTGCAAAGCCTGACTTGCTGGCTGATTACAAACTGGCTGCGGAGTCAGCAGCTGCATGGTGGAAGGTTCACGGACTGAATGAAAAAGCTGACGCAGATGATGTTAGTCGCATCACCCGCGTTATTAACGGCGGCATTAACGGAATAGAAGACAGGAAAACCCGGCTCACTAAAGCTAAGGGGGTTCTGTGCTCAAAGTAATCAGTATTATCCGAAACAATACCGGCCTGATAATTGTAGGCCTCTTCATCCTGGCGCTCTGGGGGCTTAACACCCGGAACAGTCAGCTGCTTGCGACAAACGAACGCCTCGAAAAGCTGACGAACAGTAAAGACGACCAGATTAACGATCTGCGAAGTAAAAATGATGGCCTGGCGGCAAGTGTAAGCGACCTGGTCACAGCAGTTAAGCAACAAAATGCCGTCATGTCTCAGATTACTGAGCAACGGGCAGTTACAGCACAGCAAAACAGGAAGCTCCAGAGTGAAATTAAACGTTATCTCGCGTCAGACAAATGCGCTGTTGCTCCTGTTCCCGCTGATGCTGCTGACAGGTTGCGCGACGCAGCAAAATCCGCAGGTGGAGTACCGGGCAGTAAAGCAGCCTCAGCTAAGCCTGCCGGCAGAACTGACCAGCCAGATTGATGTGCCGCCAGTGCCGGATGATCTGACGTTCGGAGACAGCGTGTCGCTGAATGCTGAGCTGTATGGCCTGCTGGGGCAGTGCAACATTGACCGGGCGGGCATCAGTAAGATTGAAGAGAAAAAAGGCGGCGCGTCCCGTGCGCCGAGTAAAGGAGCCAGTGGTACTTTGAATCCACTGAATATATAAAAATAATACCTTTTGTTTTAACTGCAAGCGTAAGCGGTAAAAAAATCAGCTGAGCTTTATCTTCTGTCTAAACAAAGCGCCTTTGATGATTACTGGGGCAGGTGTGGCGCAGATTTGCAAGTGTGAGTGAGTAATTTGGCTTTAATCGTGTTAGGTTGGATGTTCATTTTCAACCGGATAACCATTATGGAAACTGGTTTCTACTGGGTCGGGAATGGTATCTCGATACCTCATGTGTGGTTCTGGCATCTTGGTCACGGTTTTTACAGGCCAACTGCATTACTACCGATCACCATGCCAAATTTCAAAGCCGCTGGCCTGTCAGTGCTTAGCGGTAAACTCACCATAGCAGACATCATAAATACCGGCTGATAGAGGTTGTTGTATTGGATCCTCAGCAGTAAGTGGTGTTGAAAAGCTGCAAGCATGACAGTTATAGAGACAGCAATATTGGATAGTGCAGACGGAAGTAGTGCTAAGGAATGCACCCGTTTAACGCACCCGATATCTGCCGATATTGCTCAAACGAAAAGGTATGAGATATGAGCGATAAATTTCTTATCGACCTGGGGCTGAGGATAAGAGACAGGCGTAACCATATTCGCCTGAGCCAGATGGAACTGGGTGAAATCTCTGGAATTGACAGGACCTATCTTAGTGGAGTTGAAAACGGCAAGCGCAACATATCCATTCTCGGTCTCAGAAAGATTTCTGTAGCCCTACGAATGCCGCTTAATGAGCTTCTCTTTGGCGTATGAGTTAATGAATATAACTTAAAAAACAATGATTTGAACTAAGCCGCCTCCGGGCGGTTTTTTATTGGAGCTAATATGCCTGACACCTACCGTATAACCGTAACCACAAAGTCAGGTGAAACCCACGAAGGCCTGATGAATCGATCACAACCTGAGATGGTTAACGGTTTTATCGGTGTAGCCAAAGAAGACGGCTCATGGGTTTACCTGGCTCCGGACGACGTGCTTAAGATGGAGTACGTGCCTGAAAGTTAGCCGCAACGTTTCCAATTTGTAATAGATGATAAAGATAAATTGACAAGTACTTCATAAAAAGGTTCATGCGAAAGCATGTATTTACAAAAGTCCTCACCTGACCAATAAAGATCAAGGTGGTGAGAGAATACAAGCGTAGAGCATGCAGCTTTCAATAGCTCCATATCTCCGATGTGAACATCTTTTTCCTTGATTTCAAACGAGTAGATTAGATTTCTAGTTGAGCCGTGTCTGTGACGAAAAGTTAGGCACTCTTCAAGTGTCTGACATGCAAAAATAGATGTGAAACGCGATGGCTTGTGCGCATGGAAAGCCCTTCTGTGCATTTCCAAATGAAGTTCCGTCGAGCAGTCAGTTTTCATGACTGAAGAATTACTGTTGGAAAAGTACTGATTACCATGTGGTGACATCCCACCAGGGAAAAGCTTCTGAATATATTGATCAAGCTCTGGCAGCCCGGTCGCGCTATGCGCAATGAGATGTGGAGTATTTCCCCTCTCAAAGTACCCCCTTCTATCAACGGTATATAACGTAATCATAATTCCCTTGGATATAAAATGGCACTCACCGACAAACAAGAAATGTTCTGTCGCGAGTACCTCATCGATTTGAACGCCACGCAAGCGGCAATTCGGGCGGGGTACAGCGAAAACACCGCCCGGAAGATTGGTAGTGAGAACCTCTCAAAACCAGACATCCAAAACAGAATCGCCGAACTCAAAGTACAACGCAACGAGCAAGTAAACATTGATGCTGCTTATGTGCTGAAGCGTTTGGTTGAGATAGACCAGATGGATGTGTTGGACATCCTGAAAGATGACGGTGGGCTGAAGATGGTTCACGAGTGGCCAAAGGTCTGGCGCACGACGCTTAGCGGATTGGACATCCTGACCACCGTCACCAATTTTGATGAAACGACGATGGAGAACATCCTTAAGAAGATTAAATGGCCTGATAAGGTGAAAAACCTTGAGCTGCTTGGTAAGCACATCAGCGTGATGGCATTCAAAGAGCAGGCGTCACACGAGCACACCGGTAAGAACGGTGGACCGATTGAAGTAGCGACGCTGACCAAAGACGAATACAAAGCTGCGCGGCGGGAGATGTTGGAGGATGACGACTGCTGAGCAGAAGATCTATGCGCGGCGTTTAGAATGCGAAGATGATGGGCTTTATTACGCTCGTTACTTCTTTAAGCAGCGCACTGGCGGCAAGATGATTGTCGCACCACACCATAAAGTTATTCAGAAAACGTTGGATCGCGTTATTGATGGTGAAATTACCCGACTGATTATCAACGTTCCTCCCGGCTATACAAAAACTGAATTGGCAACCATCAACATGATGGGGCGGGGCCTAACGCTGAATAAGCGAGCTCGCTTCATGCATCTTTCGTACTCGCACAATCTGGCACTGCTGAATTCATCCACCGCACGTGGAATGATCCGCTCGCAAGCCTATCAGTCAATGTGGCCCATGGAGTTGCGCGACGATGCAGACAGCAAAGCGATGTGGTGGAACGAGTTTGGTGGTGGCGTTTATGCATCATCAGCTGCTGGTCAGGTAACAGGATTCCGTGCCGGACATATGGAATCAGGCTGGCAGGGTGCATTGATTATCGATGATCCGGTAAAGCCGGACGACGCCTACAGCGAGACGGTGCGTGATGGCGTGAACAACCGGTTTAACGAAACCATTAAATCGCGCCTGGCAATTGAAACAACGCCAATGATCGTAATTATGCAGCGAATCCATTATCACGACCTGAGCGGCTATCTGCTGCGCGGTGGCAGTGGTGAGAAGTGGCACCATCTAAACCTGCCAGTACTGATTGATAACAGCCAGAGCTATTCCGAGCAGTATCCGGACAACTCCCACGCCATACGGTTCAACTATGGAAGCCGTTGAATTCGATTTAGCGGGAACAGAGAAAATAGCATCAGAAATTTCAAAAGCTTGTAACTGGAAACTGTAAAATTATATCCATTATGAACCTCGCTTCGGCGGGGTTTTTTTATGCCTGGAGAATGAGATGGCAGGACAGCAGGTAGGTGAAATTTATTTTGAGGTAAGCGCCGACGTTGCAGATTTGATCCAAGGGGCTAAGCAGGCGCAAAAGGCCATTGATAACCTTGAAAATACCGCAAAACAGTCATCAAAGGGGTTTGATACTTTAGAGAAAGGAGCTTCATCAGCTGGCGATGCAATGAGCACGCTAAATGGTTATTCAAAGTCTATCGATGGGTCTTTAAACACACTTAATACTACTGTCAAAGCCATTGCTAGAGCCATGCTGGAGGCTCGGTCTGGAACAAGAGGTGCAAGCAGTGAGTTTAGCCGTGCTGAATCCATCATTGAAGGACTTGGTAACCAGCTAGCCATCCTCGAGGAGGCCCAGCAAGCCTCTGCAAGAAGTGCTGCAATATTAGCGGCACAATTGCGCGCCGGATCTAACGCAACGGATGAAGAAAAAAGGACTATTGCCGATCTAACTGGCCGCCTTTATGACATGAGAAATGGCACAGAGGTCGGAGCTAAAAGCACTAAGCAGTGGAAAGGACAAATGCAGCAGGCTGGATACCAGGTCCAGGACTTTATTGTTCAGGTTCAGGGTGGGCAGTCAGCTCTAGTGGCATTTTCTCAACAAGGGTCTCAGCTTGCAGGTGCCTTTGGTCCAGGCGGCGCAGTAATAGGAGCTGTGATAGCTTTAGGTACCGTGGTTGCTGGCACGTTAATCGCTTCTCTTAATGGCGGTAAAAACGCCATGGATTCATTGGCAGATGCTGCCGATGCTATGGATAAAGTTATAACCGTCTCTCAATCAGGGATCGCAGCACTTTCCAATAAGTATGCAAACCTTGCCAGAGTTAACGCAGAAGTGGCAACACTAATGCGCAATCAGGCACTTCTTGAATACAATCAGGCTATAGCCAAAATACCTAAAGCAATTAGTGACGCTTCAGCATCATTTATTTCATTTGGTGATAAAATTGTTTCGTCGTTAGGTGGTGGTTATGCAAGCGTAAAAGTTTTTGGGGATGGCTTAGAATCTCTTAACATAACCACAAACAACTATACCGATGCCATTAGGCAAGCATATGGAGCGGGGCAAGCTTTCTCTGCAACAGCCAATTCCATAGGCAATACAGTTGGAGTTCTAGCCGATAAATTTGGCATTAGTCAGCAACAAGCTTATGAATTGGCTAAACAACTTTCTGCAATTAATAGAAATCCTTCTCCCGAGGCAATACAGGCATTAGCACTCCGCTTGCAAAATATGACGTCTTCCTCAAAAGATGGTCAGGCTCAAATTACTACTTTAGTTGGAACGTTAGTCGATCTTGCTAGGGAGGCTGCCAATGCAAGATTCAACGTTGATAGCCTAAAGAAATCTACTGATAACCTTACTGACGGGCAGAAGGGGCTTATTGAACAGTCAGAAAGAAGCTTAGCTTTATCAAAACTACAAGGCGAGGCCCGTGCCCGTCTTCAAGCTCAATATGCAGCAGAAGATGCGGGATTTTCAAGCGATGACCCGCACACGAAGCAAATGCAAGATGACGCTGCTGCAACATATGCAAATACCGAGGCTCAACGAGCATTAAAATCTGAGACCAAGAAGGGCGCCACTCAAGCAGAATCTGCTGCACTGAAACTTGCTGCACTGAAGCAGCAATCCAAGCTAGCGGCTGACTCTACGCAGGAACTCACCAGGGAGCAGCAGTTATTAAGAGCTGAGCAATCACTGGGTGCGGGTGCGACCGATAAGCAAAAGCAGGAGGCGAGAGAATATAAAGCGGCTGCACTTGATGCCGCGGATGCTGCAAAAGGCGTGACGAAAGCCCTTAAGAACATCCCTGAGGAGGCTGAAAATAAATCATATTCTGACTCAGTTAAGAACCTCAAAGCCGCGCTCACAGCGAATGCGATTACGAAAAAAGAGTATGACAAAGCTTCTGAGGTGGCGGAAAGAGAGCACCAAGTCAACTTAGCCAAAATCCGCGCTGATACCGCTGCCGGCGTTACTCCATTACAGGAGGCTCAGGGAGCTATCGATCCTGTTCAGGCTTTAGCTAACGAAAATGCCCGAAAGTTAGCCCTAATCCAGCAGTTCGAAACAGAGAAGGGCGTAATTACCGCAAATGGCCTTGCACTGATGAATGCTCAGAACACCGAGTACGAGCAGGCCCGCATCGATGCTGCTTGGAAGATTTGGGAGAACCAGAATCAGACCAATCAGCTCTTGGGTGGTGCTATCGACTCCCTGCAGGGCGGCGCAACCAATGCGATAACCGGTCTCATAAATGGTACTCAAAGCCTGCAAGAGTCGTTGGCTAATATCGGCTCGACCATCCTGAACAGTGTGGTGGGCAGCTTAGTCGAGATGGGCCTGCAGTATGTGAAGAGTATGATAATGGGGCAGGCAGCCGCTGCTGCAGGTCAGGCGATGACCATGACCCAGGCTTCTATAGCTGCTGCGGCATGGGCTCCAGCCGCAATGAGTGCGTCCATTGCTACTTATGGTACGGCGGCGGCAGTTGGTGAGGCTGCTTATGGTCAGGCAATGCTCTCAGCACAGGCAATGAGTATAGCTGGCGCCCGTAAGAACGGCGGTCCGGTCAGCGCAGGTTCAATGTACCAGGTAGGTGAGGGCGGCATGCCTGAGATTTACCAGGCAAGCACTGGCAAGCAGTACATGATCCCCGGTGATAACGGCTCAGTTATCAGCAATAAGGATATTGGCATCGGTAGTGGCGGGGGAGCTTCTATTTCACAAACGGTTCAATTCAACATAACGACCACTGGCGGCATTGATGATGCGACCATGCAAAAGATGGCGGCCATGATGAAAACTGTCAGCCTTAACACCATTAAAGACCAGAGCACTCGTCCCAAAGGGATGATTCAGCCCCGCAAATAGGAAATCCCATGCCAGAAACATTTACATGGAGCCCTCAAAAAGGCTTCACGGCTAGCCGCGCCCCAAACGTGGCTGTCGTGAAACTTGGCGATGGCTATGAACAGCGCCAGACGAAGGGCATAAACCCCCTGATGGACAGTTACTCCCTGATCTTCATCGGTGTTGATGGTCTATGCGGAAGGCCGAATTACGCGAAGCAGGCCGAGTCGTTCCTCAAGGCCAGAATGGCAGTTGATTCATTCTACTGGACACCATCAGATACAGGAATAAGGGCATTGTTTGTGTGTCGCTCATGGTCATTAAAGAAAACTGGTGGTCAGTATGAGCTGACAGCAACGTTTGAGCAGGTGCCACGATGAGAGATATTCCAGCAGCGATGATCATAGAAAGTGTAGATGCCGGAGTTGGAGCTTTCATTGACCTGTTTGAAGCGAACCTGCAGCCATATGGTGGAGACTTAATTCGGTTTCACTCCGGAACAAATGCTTATTACGGCAGTGTCATCTGGAAAGGTAATGCTTATCAGCCTTACCCGATAGCAGTTGAAGGATTCGAGAGTAAAAGTGAAGGCACATATTCCCGACCGACCATGACAGTAGCTAACGTCACTGGCCTGATTACCGGCATCAACCACGACTACGACGATATGCTCGGGGTTGTCATTACCCGGCGACAGGTTTCAGTAAAACATCTGGATGCCGTGAATTTCCCTAACGGTAACGCCGATGCCGATCCGACACAGGAGGCTGTGTCACGCTATGTAGTGGAAGAGATGACTCAGGAAACCTATGAACAGGTAACCTATTCACTGGCGACCCCTATCGACTGCGACAATGCAATCATCCCGGCCAGAACAATCCTTGCTGACGTTTGCCAGTGGGTATATCGCGGTAAAGGCTGTGGGTACGATGGCCCGCCCGTTGCGGATGAACGTGATAATCCAACGAGTGATTTAGGTAAGGATAAATGCTCACATCGCCGTTCTGGCTGTCGGATGCGTTATCCCCGCCCCGAGCCGATGCCAATCAGCAGCTTCCCTGGATCGCAAAAGGTGACGTGATGGAAGAGTGCCTTACCTACGCGGCCACATCCCCTGATGAGGTTTGCGGCCTGATAATCGATGACCATCGCCTCTACCGCTGCTGCAACATACACCCGACCCCCTCAACAAACTTTCGTATTAGTGATGAAGACTGGCTTGCTGCCGAGGCTGAGGGAGAGATAACCGCGGTGTTTCATTCGCACCCATCGGGATATCACTTCCTTTCTGCCGCCGACCGGAGGATGCAGATTCTAACCGGACTGCCATGGTGGCTGGCCTGTGATGACGTGCTTCACAAATACCGTCCGGTTCCGCACCTGAATGGCCGTAAGTTCGAGCATGGTGTGATGGACTGCTACACGCTAATGAGAGACGCATATCATCTGTGTGGCATTGAGCTGCCTGACTTCGAACGCACTAACGGTTGGTGGCTGCGTGGAGAGAACCTTTACCTGAAAAACCTTGAAGCTAACGGATTCAGGCAAATTCATATGCAAGATGCACAGCCTGGAGATGTGCTTATCCGGCAGCCATTCTCCGGCGCCGACCCATGTCACTCAATGATTCTTCTCGCGGATAACATGGTAATTCACCACGACTGTGCAGGCCATATCAGCAGGCGAGAACCATATCGCCTTGCATACGTAAAACAGACTCATTCGATCTGGAGGAGTGAACAGTGCTCATCTTTAAATTTAGCGGCCATCTCCGCAGACATTTCCGCCAGGTAGAACTCAATGTCGACACTCCGGCACAGGGGTTAAGGCTTCTGATAGCGCAAAGTCAGCCATTCAAAAAAGCTTTTCTTGGTTCAAAAATAAAACTCCGCATCGCCGGTGAGGATGTTTCGGAGCAGTCCGTGAAATGGCATATGGACCGGCAGCTTAAGGATGGCTCGACAGTTCTGTTTGTCCCTGCAGTAGAGGGCGCAATTGTTGGGGCGGTAATCATTGCAGTTCTTTCAGTTGCCTATTCCGTATACAGCGCTCACAACATGAAAACAAAAACATCCGCTGAAGCAGCTGAGTCGAATTCCATAACCAACAACTCCTTTACCAGCGCGGAAAACCGGGTAGGGCAGGGGAAACCCGTGCCCATTTTACTTGGTGAGATGCTCGTGGGAAGCAATGTGATCAGCCTCGGTATCGACACAAGCAACACAGATAACTGGGATGAAATTATCAGTTAACCTTTCTCTTAAATTTATATCTTGAGGTAGCACATGAGCTCAGGCGGCGGAAAAGCCTCAACCCCTAAACTGCTTAACGACAACTTAAAATCAAAGCAGTACTACAAGGTTCTGGATTTAATTTCAGAAGGTCCAATATTTGGGCCTGTTGACCAGTCTCACCTGTCTTCATTTCTGGTAAACAAAACCCCGATAACAGCGTCAAATGGCGATGTAAATATCAACGGTGTGACCGTGGCATGGCGCCCGGGTTCAGAAACGCAGTCACCGATAAACGGTTTCTCAGCTATAGAAGCAACCACCATCATCAACACAGACGTAACCCAGGCAACGCCTCTGGTGCGTACAGTTACTGATGTTGATGTTACAAGGGTACGCTTCAACGTAGGCGTCACATCTCTTGTCGAGCAGGATTCAAAAGGGAATCAGAAAAATACATCAGTCACTCTCGTTCTGGAGACTAGGGTGGGAAATGGCGCGTGGAATATTGAAGAAACCGTAACGATAACCGGCAAGCAAAACGGTGAGTATCTTGAAGCTCACGTAATCAACGCGCCGGACACCAAGCCATTTGATATTCGCGTGCGTCGCATCACAGCTGACAGTAAAGTGGATACGCTGGTCAATGGCACCATCTGGAACAGTTATGTCGAGATAACCGACGACAACCTTAACTATCCATTCTCTGCGATTGCTGGCGCCGTCATTGACCGTGACCAGTACACGGACACTCCAAGCCGCACTTATCACCTGCGGGGGCTTATCGTAGATGTGCCCGATAATTACAATCCTCTCACTCGCACCTATTCAGGGCTTTGGACCGGAGGATTCAAATCCGCATGGACGAATAACCCTGCATGGCTTTTCCGCGCTCTGGTAAAAAATGACAGGTATGGGCTATCACGCCGAGCTGGTTACATCGACGTAGATGATGGATCGCTCTATATCCTGTCTCAGTACTGTGACCAGCTTGTTGATGATGGTTACGGTGGAAGAGAGCCACGGATGACCCTGAATGCTTATATTACTGAACAGGCATCAGCCCGGGATATTTTGGACAATATCGCCGGAATGTTTCGCGGCATCGCCTTATGGGATGGGATGAGACTTTCTGTCTCTATCGACGCACCTCAGGATGCAATTGCAGCCGTGACGAATGCCAATGTGGTAGACGGTAAATTTACCTACAGCAGCACCAAGCGATCAGATCGCTTTAATGCAGTAGTCGTATCCTGGACAGACCCTGATAACGGGTGGGAGCAGCAGAAAGAGTACGTCTCTGACGACGATTTGATTGCCCGATTCGATTACAACGAAACAACGCTTGAGGCTTTCGGTTGCACCTCGCGCGGTCAGGCGTGGAGAGCTGGGAAATGGCTGCTTGAGACAGCTAAACGTGAAACGAAGAAAGTACAGTTCCAGATGGCTCGCGATGCGATTGCATTTACACCTGGCGATATCATTGAGCTCATGGATAACAACTACGCAGCTGCAAGGTTGGGAGGTCGGATAATCTCGCATGCTGGCGCCGTAATTACTGTTGATGCAGATGTGTCAGCACTGGCGGGGAATGGAGATGATATTTCCCTGGTTGGATCAGGTGGCAAACTGGTTAAGTACGAGATTAAGTCGGTGTCTGGTCGTGCTATCACACTCAAATCTACTCCCGCATTGGTATGGGATGGGACAGTATTTGTCATCTCGACGGGGCAGGTTTCCACGCGCCTCTTTCGTATTATCGGAATTGCTGAAGCTGAAAATAACTCCGTTTACACCATCAACGCCGCTCAGCATGATCCAAATAAGCAGGCCATTGTCGATGAAGGTGCCGTTTTCGAAATCCCTAATGACACGCTGAACGGATATCGTGTCCCTAATATTGAAAACCTGAAGATAATTAACACCAACAATGAAACGGTGCAGGTTACTGCAACATGGGAAACAGCCACAACTACTAAAAAACTCGTATTTGAGCTCTATGTCTATTCTCTCGATGGGAAAGTTGTTGCTCAGTATGAAACAGAGCTTTTCCGGTATGACTTCTATGGGCTTAATGCCGGAAGTTACACGCTCGGGGTAAGGGGTCGCAATGAGAACGGCATGAAAGGGGCTGAAACTCAGATTAGCCTCGTAATTGGCGCGCCGGGCGCACCGACATACGTTCAGTGGACACCTGGAATATTCTCGGCAGATATCGTTCCCGTCATGAGCGTTACTGCTACCACTGATACCTCTTTTGAGTTCTGGTACACAGGAGAAGTCCCTGTCAGCAGCATTGGAAATGTAGAGGAAGAAGCACAGTTCCTTGGACGAGCTTCTCAGTGGACTCTCCATTCTCTCAAAGCTGATACGACATATTACATGTATGTCCGTACCAAGAATGCCTTTGGCGTTTCGCCATTCGTCGAAGCTTCAGGAAAGGCTTCATCGGATATCCCCGGTATGATTGATTATATTGATGATGCTATTCGCGATTCAGGTGCTTTTAAAAATCTTGAAGAACACATCGATACGAATATCGAAGGGATGCTGCAAAATGCTCTGGATAACGATGCAAGCGTAGACCACCAGTTCAGGCAGTACGGAGAAGTTCGCGCCGATATTATCACTGTAAAAACAACAATTGCTGATGTTAATCAGGCAATGGCGCAACAAAACACATTGGTGCAGGCTCAGATCGGTGACTTGTAGTGGTCAACAAAAACTGGCCACGGCTTTAGAGTTTTTCCAAAACAATCTTTCTGATTCATTCGGCGTCAAACCACCATTATATTGATGAGGTCTGAGCTGGCTGTAATATCCTGTGATGTAATTCGTTATTGCCGTGCTGGCTTGGCTAAAATTAGCGTAGCCATTATCCGGTACCCACTCTGTTTTCAGACTTCTGAAGAACCGTTCCATTGGGCTGTTATCCCAGCAATTTCCCCGGCGACTCAGACTTTGCTTTATCTGATATCTCCACAGTAACTGCCTGAAATTCCTGCTGGTATAGTGACTGCCTTGATCCGAGTGATACAGTAAATTAGCCGGTTTTCCCCGTGCTTCCCAGGCCATCGACAGGGCTTTACCTGTCAGTGCTGAATCAGGGAAAAATGACATCGCCCAGCCAACCGGTTTACGGGAAAACAAATCGAGTACTACAGCCAGATAAGTCCAGCGTTTTCCCGTCCAGATATAAGTCACATCACCGCACCAGGTCTGATTAGGCTCGGTAACAGCAAACTGGCGATCCAGATAATTAGGGATCTCAATGTGTTCCTTAGACGCCTTCTTATAACGATGGCCAGGTTGCTGACAGCTGATAATATTGAGCGCTTTCATTAGCTTTGTTGCCCGCCAGCGGCTCAGTTTTATACCTTTGGTGGTGACCATCGCGGCAATGCTTCGCGCTCCTGCTGAGCCGTTACTTTCGCGATAAACTTCACGCACAAGGCTCAGTAATGCCACTCTCGTGGCGTCAGGCTTCCTGGGCTGCCGCCAGTATTTATAACTGCTGCGATGAACCCCAAACACGTTGCACACAACGGCAACAGGAAACCGCGCCCTGAGTTTCTCAACTAATGAGAATTGTTCAGGGAGTCTGACATCAAGAGCGCGGTAGCCTTTTTTAATATATCCCTTTCCATTTCAACTCGTTGAAGTCTTTTCTTTAGCTCGCGTATTTCAATCTGCTCAGGTGTCATGGGTGAAGCAGTGGGTGATTTTCCCGCTCGCTCTTCTTTCAGTTGTCGAACCCATTTGTCCATTGTGGATTTGCCGACGTTCATTGCCGTAGCAGCGGCGGCAACGGTGTAATGCTGATCGAGTACAAGCTGGGCAGCTTCGAGGCGAAACTCGGGGCTAAAATTGCGTCTGTTACGTCCGGTCATAATGTCACCTGTTTTTACTGTGAGGTGATGATATCACCTCTATTCAGGTGGCCAAATTCAGTGTGCCACTACAACTTGACGTCTTCTGTTAATCAGAAGCTTACTGCGACGATTAATGCTGATGGAGCGGCTAGTGCATTTTATGACGTTGGTTTGCAGATACTCAGAAACGGCCAGTATTTCAAGACCGGAATGGCGATGGGTATTGAGCCGGCAGGGAGTAGCTACAAATCCACTATTGCCTTTAATGCCGACCAGTTTGGTATTTACACCGGCAGCAGTGCCGGGGATTACCAACTGGCTTTTGCCGCATTGAATGGTCAGGTTTTCCTGCGATCTGCATTCATCCAAGACGGCTCAATTGATAATGCCAAGATAGGCCACTTCATCCAATCCAACAACTACGTTGCCGGATCGCTGGGCTGGAGAATGGATAAGGGGGGAACCTTTGAAAATAACGGGAGTGATGGGACTGGAAGGATGGTGCAAAATAACACTTCTATAAGTGTCTATGATGCTAATGGTACGCTGCGGGTCAAGATGGGGAAACTTAGCTGATGGCTTGGGGATTTGGAACATGGGATGCAAACGGGAATGATAACAATACCGGTTTGGTCAAGATAAATGCAGTAGGGATATGGTCGAACGCGGTGAATGCCACGGGGTCGAAATCATTTAATATCCCCGCAGGCTACACGCTGGATTTTTTGGTGCAGCCTGCGGGGGATTTCAACGGTAGTGCGCGAAAAAAAATCACTGTTTCAGGGGCAACCATCACGGTAGCCGCAGCAAGTGCAACCGATTTCAGCGAGAATACATACCCTAACTATACGTCTAATATTTTAGCTTACGCGAGATAAACTATGGCTTATGGTGCTCTTTTGACAGACGCTAACGGTGTTCCTTTTTACATTGCTGATACCATGCCAGTATCTTTGACTCAAAAGATATCTTATAACGTGTCGGCCGGACTAAGTTCGCGTGTATTGTTCGCTAATGACGGTGTTCTGCGAATGGTATTTGTAGGGAATAACGCAGCGCAAGCTAACAGCAGCAGTTGCGAATACCTGCAGTTGGAAAATAATAACTGGATACTTTATTCAAGCGGTGCTGCAAGAACTATAGATGTCTATATATTTGGATATAATTACCAACCTGTACCCTCATGGGGAATTCAAATAAATGACGACCAGGGGAGATGCATTCTTACAAACGAAACGAAAGTGCTACGAGATGTGCAGGCATTGGGAAACCCCTCCAGTGACACGGCATCAGGTTATAAAATAAATCAGACACTTTCGGGGCATTGGGCTGTAGCTCCGCAGAACACGGGCCTGTATACTGCGGTTGCTAATACTAATGGACAGCCCATACCAGTGCAGGCATGGTACTATGCAACAGCCAGGTGGAATGGGAGCACTACGCAAATAACATCAGGTTACCGGGGAGACGCCAGTGGCGGTACCAGTAATCAGACATACATAAATTCACGCAGCCGCATCACAGCAATCAATGTCGACAGATATTAAATAAATCGATCCTGAAGATCTAAAAGGTAGTTTGTATATATTAATGCAATTAATTATAACATCATCATATTCTTCTGAAGGATGATGGAATGAAAAGTATTCTGATATTAATAGCTGTTATGATAGTGGCTGGCTGTCAGTCATTGCCACCTCAGCAATGCACTGCAACAGCTATGATAGGTTCTCAGGAAACATCCGTTCCTGTTTACGGTGTTAGAAAAGTAGCTAACCAAACCCAGTATTACGCAGGCAATCCATTCGGATGGAAGTGGGTATCTAAAACAAATTTCGTCAGCGATACCTGCTTCCAGTAAAAATACATATTCACAGAACCCGGCCACCGAGCCGGGTTTTTTATTGCCCGGAGAAAAGTTATGCCAGCAGGCACTATCGCTTTAACGAACAATTCCACAGCTGTTACCGGCTCAGGAACGGCTTTTACCACAGAGCTAAAAGCTAACGATTTCCTGGTGTCTGTAGTCGGTGGCGTCACCTATACCCTTGGCGTGGACTCAGTAACCAGTGATACGGCGCTGGTCCTCAAAACTGCTTATAACGGCCCTGCAGCATCGGGATTAGCATGGACACCGATCCCCAATGGCACCCTTGTGGGCATTACCGCTCAGGTGGCTGCAGATGTGGCCAAAGCCATTCGTGGACTAAACCTTGATAAAGCGAACTGGCAGCAGGTATTCAGCGGAACCGGGGATATCACAGTCAACCTGCCTGATGGTAGTTCGTTCACTGGCCCGGCATGGAGTGGCATAACGACAATACTTAATAATAAGGCTAACAGCGGGGCCAATAAAGATATTACATCTCTAACGGGTCTGACCTCACCTCTTGGTTTGGGGCTAGGTGGTACGGGAGCAGTGAATGGATCTTCTGCATGGGGCAACCTGCTTAATGCAAGGGGGCCAGGCCAGGCCAGGGCCGACCTCCTGCTGGGAACTTCCGCCACATTGAACGCCACCACGAGCATCTACGATACAACATATAATTCAGTTCTGAGGGTAGGTGATCATGGTTTGGGCAGCACTGTGTGCCCGGCAATATCCAGCCGGTATACCAATGTGCCTACAGGATTTGTAAGATCGACAGGCGAAAATGACCCTTACGGATGTGGCATCTATATGCACTACAGTCCAGATGTACTGTTCCATATTATGGCTGAAGGGGGAGGTAATCTAAGATTTCGCAGAATGGAAGCAGGTAACACTATATTCAATTACACCACTTATCATACCGGGAATACCACTAAAGCATCTAACGGTGTTTTATCTGCGGCTTCTCCTGTTTGTCGCATCGTCAAGTCCCAGGAAGAATCCAGTCGGACAGATATGGATGAAGAGTCATTTGAATGGTGTGGCGCAGGCACAGCTAATGATGAAGCCAGAGGGATAACTATCAGCAGGCTTGATGTGGGGATTTATAAAATCGTGGGGGCAGATGGCTTTGCGAAGGAAGGTTGGTATCTGATGCCTCCTCGCGACCCAGCCGGCTCTGGTGATCTTGGTATCGCTGAAGGTGAAGAAACTGAAAGTGGTGGTTTGACTGTCAGGCTTTATAAACGCAGATACGTTTTAAGTGATGAGGGTGAGATTGAATTGACCAAAGGTGCTGCAATCGATGTTCCTGCCAACAGCTGGATTGATGTTCGTCTAAACATGCCTGAAAACAGCGCCTGGAATAAACGCCTGAAAGATGCGCAAGAGTCAGGTTTGAGTGCAGTCTCAGATGAGCAGACTGTCGGTACCACCTAATACCCTCACAAAAAAGCCCCGGCGACGGGGCAATGAATGTACCGCACCCTTTCAGTCAGGCTTACGGGGTGGGGTATTTAAGTTTAGTTTCCCTCCAGTTCTCCCCGCAAATTAAAATCCCTTTCCCTTCAATACCTTTACAAAATATTTCCGCCGCTTCGCTTGATCAAGATTGACGATCAAATTACTGTGTATATATACAGTAATTCACCGAGTAACCAACTATGGAATTCTTAAGACCCGCAGAAATCAGGGCTGTAGTAGCTCTGCCGCTGTTTATCGACCGTGTCCCATGTGGCTTCCCAAGTCCTGCACAAGACTATGTGGAACAGCGTATTGATCTTAATAACCTGCTTATCCAAAAACCCAACGCGACATATTTTGTGCGTGTTAGTGGGGATTCGATGATTGATGCCGGGATTACAGACGGCGATATGCTTGTTGTTGACAGCTCCCTGACGGCCACACATGGTGATTTCGTTGTGGCATCGGTTTCTGGTGATTTTACCGTTAAAGAATTGCGTACACGTCCCTTCCTGCACCTACTTCCGCACAACAGCCGATACTCTCCAATCATCTTCAAATCTGAGGAAGAGCTGGAAATATTTGGCGTTGTGACTTTCACAATTAAAGCGTGCCGATGAATGTTCGCCCTGGTGGACGTCAACAGTTTCTATGCTTCCTGTGAAACTGTGTTCCGGCCTGACCTCCGCGGGCTGCCGGTTGTTGTCCTGTCCAACAACGATGGATGCGTGATAGCCCGCTCTGCAGAAGCGAAAAAAATCGGGGTTCCCATGGGTGCTCCGTTTTTTCAGTTAAAAGAGCAGATCCGGCAACATAGAGTTCAGGTATTCAGCAGTAATTATGCTCTTTATGCCGACATGAGCCTCAGGGTAATGACCACGCTTGAAGAGATGGCGCCATCCGTAGAGGTTTACTCAATCGACGAAGCCTTCATGAACATCACCGGCGTAAATAATTGCATGTCTTTGGAACAGTTCGGTCGTGATGTACGGGAGCGGGTACTCAGGGAAACCCATCTTACAGTCGGTGTAGGTATCGCGCAGACGAAAACACTCGCCAAATTAGCCAACCATGCTGCAAAAAAATGGAGCAAAACAGGCGGCGTTTTGGACCTCTCCAATGTTGACCGACAGCGAAAACTAATGAACCTGGTAGCTGTGGAGGATGTGTGGGGAGTAGGGCGGCGCATCAGCAAAAAACTCAACGCAATGGGCATAGAGACGGCGCTACAGTTATCTGAGTGCTCGACTACGTTAATCCGCAAACACTTCAACGTGGTGCTTGAGCGGACGGTCAGAGAGTTGCGGGGAGAGCAATGCCTTGAGCTTGAAGAGTTCGCGCCTACCAAACAGCATATTGTCTGCTCACGCTCGTTCGGCGCCCGCGTCTCTGACTATAAGGAAATGCGGCAGGCTATCTGCGCCTATGCTGAGCGTGCATCCGAAAAGCTGCGTGGAGAAAAGCAGTTCTGCAGACAGATATTCGTATTTCTGAAAACCAGCCCTCACGCCGTTGGGGAGGTTTACTACGGCAATCAGGCGACCGGGAAACTGCAGGTTCCCTCTAATGACACCCGGGACATTATCCGCATTGCGATGGATTGTCTGGATGCAATATGGATAGAGGGTTACCAGTATATGAAAGCTGGAGTCATGCTGGGGGATTTTTTCAGTAAAGGGGTCGCTCAGCTGAACCTGTTCGACGAGTACCGTCCCAGCGCAAACAGCGCAGCCCTGATGGGCGTCGTGGACAGCATTAATCAAAGTGGGAAGGGCAAACTATGGTTCGCGGGGCAGGGTACACACAAAGCATGGGCAATGAAGCGGGATATGCTTTCCCCGGCATACACCACCAGGATATCCGATCTACCGGTGGCGAAGTGACAATACTTAATGGACCGCTTGAAAAACTGCTCAATACCATGGGCGGTCAGCTGGTGGATGTGGATGGCGATTATTATCTGCTCGAGACCAAAAGCGCCGCCGCGACGGGAGAGCCATTATGTTACTCGTTTTATGGCCGGTGCGGGATTGGGTAAATGATGGGCGGATCTCTCATCACTCAGGATGGCGAAGCAATCGAGGGCGACTGCCTGGAGGATGTGACCGTGCTGGGCAAAGTGGCCTTCATGATAACCGTCTGTCACGATGACTGCCGGCCGATGATTTGATTCTGAGCTGATGGGACAGCTATGGGACAAAAAATTGCCGCAATCTTACTTCCTCTGCGCTAACAGACTGGTAAATCATTGCGGCAATGCTCTGTTGGTACGTGCTCTCAACTATCCCTTCTCTAGCTCTATTTTTTCTACCATTGCATCATGAATATGCAAGTTTAGTATTATCTGTCTGATTTAAAATAAGTTATCTTGCAGGTTTCATCGGATGGTCGGGTGGCCGGAGAATCTTCTTTATTATCCCAGCTTATTCCTGTGCTCAACGTTACTGCAGGCAGGTCAGACAGCTTTACTGTGGGGGCGAGCGGGGCAAAAAAATACCGACCCAATGGCCGGCATCTTATTTAATGGGGTAAGGCAGGTTTATCAGGACTGAGGTTGACCCACCGGGCCGGAACCCAGCGTGCCGCCAGGCACTGACTGACCGCTTGGCGCATGTGGACGACCATCGCTTCCCACTGCGCTGCTGTCATGCATGCAGCCTGTTAATGTGGTGAGAGTGAGTAACATCAGTAAACCGCCCAGATATTTTTTCATCGTCTTTCCCTTTGGTTTAAAAAAGTAGCAAGAACCAAAAGCATAGCTGACGAACCGGGGATTTCCACAAAACTCCGTGAAAGTTCAACGGCATGCTGCATTTTCCTGGTACGATGCTCTCTGCGTTTCTTCCGCAATATCTGGCAAAAAGTCGGATTAAACGGTGATTCTGCTACTTAACAGCGAGAGGTAAGGGCAATCTGTAAGCCAAAGTCGCGCCGCTCTTTTCTTTATCCTTTTTTATCCCATTATGCTGCTTCGCATCGGCAGAGCATTTCCCTTGCTTGCTAAGATCTCTTACGCTTAGTCGCCATGCAGAAGGTAACTTACTTAATGTTTGTTAAATTGTTTCCGCTATCACTTTTTACCGGGGCAGTTGCTTTTATCTTGACCAGATCGGGCCTGCAGGCCCAGATAAAACTGACAAAAGCTTTCTCAAGTGATAGTGTGGAGACTCATAGTTTATAAAAATTGAAGGTTCCTATTCCAAATATTAAATTCAAATGTCCGTCATGTCATGGATGTCAGTACCGTTTTTCTCCCCATAACATCACGCCAAAAAATCCTCATGGCGCTAACTGTATCTTTTGCAGGGCCGGTATGAAGGTCAGCTATAAATCCTTCGCCAGCTAACGTCCCTTCGCAAAACCGCTTGATTGCAGCAGTCAAAAATTATACTGTGTTTTTGTACAGTGTTTAGCGCTGCAATCAGGTAAGTTGCGCCCTCTGACTCCGCTCTTTATCAATCCTCACCAATCGTTTTGCTCACTCTTGGGTTACAACCAGTCAGCTCCCTGACGATCTTCCTCGCCAGATTCTGGTCCTGTTGGCGCTGGGCGACGATCTCCGCCCGACGCGCTTTGTACCGGCTCTTACAGGTTCCCTGTGGCCGACAAGGTTTCCAGATTATCAACACCATAACACCCCCAGAAAGCGTGAAAATGCAGTGAGACCAGTAACTCCTTGAGTTGCCTGAAAATGCATAAACGGCAGAAATGTATCCCTGCTAAAAACGATAGCTATAGTTATTATTAATATCAATAGCTATTGTGTAAATAACTCAGGTTATCGGCATATCTCGTTGTTTTATAAGCTTTAATTGTTTTTTTAACGCTTTTTTTACGCTTTATTCTGGCGATATTATCGAAAGCTTTACTAATCTATTCAGTTGAGTAGATGCGCAAAAGCTTTTGCGTTGATTAACTGTCTCAAAGGGTGGATTTTCGCGAGGGTAAACTGATGATATCTGTTCTGCACAGAGTATCCGGAGGGCATTACAAGGAAACCATCCTGCACGGGCAGGATGTGAGTAGTTACCGCCTTAAATCACGGATCAGGAAGATTGCTACACCGATAAGTTCCGATTCTTCAGAGAGCTCCACTGCGGGGATTCTGGGGTCATCAACGGTCAAAAAACCATTAGAAGGGCCTTCCAGATAGCGGTAGACGGAGAAGCGGGAATTTACCTTAGCAATCACCAAATCTCCAGATTCAGGTGGTACGTCGGTATCTATGATGACAATACTGCCCGCCGTGGCTTCTGAACAGCCGCTGTTGCGGTCAAGAATATAGGCACGCCAGCTCTTTTTCGCCTTTACGCCATTAGGTGCAGAGACGATCTCCCCCGTTTTACCTTCGGCACCCCAAACAGGGATAGTAGTACCACTCTTTACTTTGTCAATGGCGCTAATTGCTGAGGCGCCACGCATCTCTCCCTCGCCGCTGGCCAGCCACTGCACGTTGACGTCAAGGGCTCTGGCAATATCTACCAATTTGCGGGAGCCTTCTGCTTCCCCTTTGGTCAGACGCCAGATAGTAGGCTGCGATACGCCGGAGGCTTTTGCTAAAGCACCCTGAGTAATTCCCATCATGGTCATAGCCATGTTCAATCTGTAGGCAAGTGTATTCGGTTTCATACACCAGAATTTATAGCGAAGCGTATTTTTCGTCAAACACGCTTTGCTATTGACAGGGTTAATAGCGCTTGCTATTAATTAAGGTAGTTCGATACGGAAAGGGATTTTCAGCGCTTCGCTCAGGGTATTGAAACCCGCCGCTCTTTGACAACCTGGCCGCCCAGCCTAACCGCTGGCAAAGCATTGAATCTGACATCGTTAGCGGATGCCAGGAGTCCACTCCTCCGACCCGGCAGTTTATCGGTGAGACGAGAACCTGTGGATGAAAGATGCTCAACAGAGAGGGGACATCCTCTCCAGATAATCAGGGGGTCAACATGCGTGATATCAAACTATTACTGGAAAGATGGGGTGGCTGGGCGGCTACAGAGCGGAGCGGGGTGAGCTATTCACATATTGCTGCGGGGTTCCGCGGCCTGATCACTTCTGCTGCTGCTTCACGGCCATCCTGCAGCGACAACGATGGCATGATCCTCGACAGCTGCATCAGCCGCCTGAAAATCAATCATCCTGAAGAACATGCCCTCCTGGTCGCTCATTATCACTACAGAATCTCATTACGCTCAATTGCCCGCAGACGTCACTGTGCCGATGGCACAATCCGCAAACAATTACAGACGGCTGAAGGCTTTGTCGAGGGCGTATTATCGGCGCTTGAAATTACTCTTGAGTGCGAGAGATAAATTATTTTCAAAAAAAGTGGTTGCGTACGCAATTACCGATCTAGTGTGTTAGAAACGCAGTTTAATTTACCCAACTGAAGCACTTTGCACACCGGGGAATTCATTCCTGAAGAGTTTACGCGTCTGAACAAAGGTAATTAAGGAGGCGGAAGATGAGTAAAGTTATTCAAATACTGGCGTATGAAGAGGGTTATAAAGAACGACCCTATATCGACACGGAAGGGTACCCAACGGTGGGCTGTGGAATAGTGATAGGCCCTAAAGATGCCTCGTTGGCAAATTATCAATTTACCGTACCAAGAAACGTGGGAGATATCTGGATGCAAAGAGTGGTGGATGAAAAAAAAGCGCAAATGAACAGCCGCCCAACCCTGGTGGCCGCATTACGACAATGTAATCAGGCCCGGGCTGACGTGCTTTATAGCATGGCTTATCAGTTAGGGGTGGATGGGCTGGCCGCTTTTAAAAATACCCTGGTGATGATCTCTGTCGGCAATTTTGAGGGCGCGGCGGAAGGCATGCTGAGCAGCCTTTGGGCCAGACAAACACCACAACGGGCAAACCGCCACGCGCAGGTAATGCGCAGTGGGACTTATGATGCCTACAAGGGGGCTATATGAAATTTTTTCTCTTCATCATGCTGGTTCTGCTGGTGGCTTTTTCGGTCTGGTGGATTACCCGTCACGGAAAAATCGAGCTGGTTGCCCATGCGAAATTACTCTTTAAAACCTGGTCCGTATGGCTCGCTTCCATAGGGTCATTCGTGGGGGCCTGGGTGCAATCATTCCCGGACTCAGCGATGAATGCCTGGAGTTCTTTACCCGGGGACGTCAAGACGGTTATCCCACAACACTACCTGGGGCTGATCGCCTCCTTCCTGGTAGCGATGGCAGTCATTGCGCAGTTTGTTCGTCAGAAAGCCCTGAACGCTAAAGCTCAGATCATGAAGGAGGATAAAGCATGAGTACATTTTTCGCTCTGTTCAGCGGTAGCTGGCATATTCTCGCCGGGATCGGTGTGGTGCTGGTGGCGCTGGTAGCCAGCTGGTTTGGCGGTAAAAAAATCGGCAAAGTGCAGCAAAAAGCCCGCTCTGACGTGGCGGCCGCACAGGAAGAAACTGACCGTATTGCCATAGTGGCCAACAAACAGGCTCAGGATATTAAGGCGGTGAAAGATGTCCAGGAAAGTAATAATGTGCTTAATGATGATGACGCTCGTAACAAGCTGCGCGACTCGTCATATAACAACTCGCAATAACCCGCAAATGGTCTCCGATTCCTCCTGTACTTTATTTAACCCTATCAAAACTTATGGTAAGGACTGGCAGGTTATGGATATCAGAACCGTAAAAGAAATTAATATTCACAATGATGCGTGGAATAAAGTCTGCGCAGCTAAAAAAGAGTAGGGCATCACCTCTTAAGGAGTAGGTGGTGGTAGTCAGGGAGCTTTGATTCTCTTTTCTTAATTCTCTTTGTTATCTTTTTTCTTTTATTCATTTAATTCATTAAGGCGATTAGCAACGGCTTATTGCCCCGGAGGTTATTATGATTGAAGTTAATTCATTTGCAGAACTGAGAACTACCGCGCCAACTAAATCTGGCGACCTGGCCCTGTTACGCCGCTATTACGATAAGGACTCAACGTTTCGCGGCGGCGGCGACTTTGTCGGTTTTATCAGCACCACTACCGTGGTTGATGATTCGGGTACCTTAGCTGCAGGCAACGGTTTTTACTGGAAACGCGTGATCAACGATCCGGATGACTTAAATCTCTACCATTTCGGTGGGAAAGGGGATGGCGTCACGGATGACAGCGGCGCCTTTAAGCTGATGATGGCATGGGCGCAGAGCTACAACAATAATGCTAAAAGTCTGGGCGTGCGTTTTCCTTCAGGCAAATTCCTTATTAACCCGATCGATTATTCCAGTAGCGAGATGCCGTTCTTCTATATTTTTGGTGCCCACAATCCGCACGGCGGGATGCCGCGCACCACGATTATCTCCAACAAATCCTCGTCACCGGTGTTCAAAGTTCAGGCACGGCGTACGGCAATCAAGGGAATTTGCTGGAATGGCCAGGCGACAACAGATACGGCGGCCAACAAGGGGGCTATCACAGCCACGATGTGTACTAACCAGCAGCCGTTCTTTGAAAACACCATCGTGGCGGGACAGTCGGTGCTGGTCACCAGCTTCAGGGCGCAGAACAACGGCGGGACGGTGATCAAACTGCTTGATACGCTTGATACTAAATTCGATCAAATTTATACGCTGAATACTTACGGCAGAGTTTTGGATATCGGCTGGTCTGACACCGCTGCGGGCGTCTGGGATCACTCCACCGCAGTTGAGATCACTAACGCTAATTTCCAGACGGGCTTTGGGGATGCCACGCTCTATATGCCGCGCGTTACGCAGGGTGTCCTGCACAACGTCTGGATTGAGCACACCCGTTTCCCCGGCACGCTCAGTGAGGGGCAATGGATTGTCGATGCGCTCAGCCTGGAGGATTGTGCCAATCCGCTCGATATGAGTAATGGCCGTGTGCAGCTTCGTCAGCTCAATCTGCAGGCTGGCTCGAAGCTTACGCTGGACACCGCCAGCGGGCGCTGGTTATCCGGTTATGAATATGGCTGGCGCCGTGATGAAAACTTCGGCACCACCATGACCGGATCCATGAAAGCGGGCTGGTACACCGGCTTTAAGGTGACCAATACCTCAACAGTGGACAAATGGTACAAGCTGGGCAAAGTCAACATGCCGAAAGACAATCAGCAGTGGGTGATTGAGATGATCAGTAAAGTCAGCAACGCCGTGATTAGCGGCACCGCCGGCAGTCCGGTCACTGCCGTCTCTTCCTGTCTGACCTGGCTGAATATTTCGCGCTGCGCCACGGCGGTTTACGCGGATATCCAGCATAAGGGTTCGCCGGCGGTACTGGACGTGAAGCTGAACAGGATTGGTCTTACCTACGCTGAAATCTGGGTGAAACTGAAAGCGGGCAGCGGAGATATGATGTTTAACCTTAAATCGACCGGCCCTACGCGGTTCGAATCGGGGGAGTGTAACCTCTTTACCCCAGATTTAAGTGAAGTCACCGATACCACCACTATCGGTACAACGTCGCCGAATGCAAGGATGAGCCTGCATAACGGACTGGCAGGGATCGGCGCAAATGAGAAAGGGGTTTTGACCGTGGCCACTACCGCGGCTACCGCACCTGCCACGACGACGGCTGCGGGATACATTACCGTCAACATTAACGGAACAGACCGTAAAATTGCCTATTTTTAGGGCATACTGGCCGCCAGCGATGGCGGCCTTTTTTGTCTGGTGCCGTCTGGTTAAAAAAGTGTTAATGAACTTCTGCTAACCGCGACGGTCAGAATTTATGAGTGCTTTTTTAACCCAGAAGGATAATTGCATGAGTGATAACGAAGAACATAAATCTCCGACCGACCACGTACGTGATGTGACTTCTCAGTTAAAAGAAATGCGCCACTATGCACAATCCAATGTGGAAACACTTTCAGCGCACTGGCTGGCTTTTGATCAGGGCGAGTATAAGCATCCTGAGTTTGCAGAGAAGATTAACGATCTGCTGACAAAGCAGGGCGGTTTACTGGATGAACTGGATAAAAATATTCAGGACATGGAAATTGAAGTGAACCGCATCGAAAACGAAGCCTGACAGGCTGAGCAAGTTCAGGACAACCCGCTAAGGCGGGTTGTTTTTTTTGCTCTGTGAAACTTAAAGAGTCATAACACAAACTCGGGACTGACCCGGTTCCTGCCGCTGGTTTTGGCAATGTAGAGCTGTTCATCTGCATGCTTGATTGACTCATCCAGACTGGTGGGATCGGTAATATTCAGCGTGCTGATGCCGATGCTCACCGTGACGTTAAGATTGATATTGTTCAGTACGATGGCGTTGCGCTCAATGCTCTGGCGCAGACGATCGGCCAGCAGATAAGCTCTTGGCTGAGAAATCCCCTCAATAAGCACCAGAAACTCCTCCCCTCCCATCCTGCTGATAATCGCCGTCTGCTGCAGCGACTGCCGGATACACTCAACCGTTTTCGCCAGCACAATATCGCCGGCAGCATGTCCATAGGTATCGTTGATGCTTTTAAACCGATCGATATCAATCACAAAAGCTGCACCGTAAAAGCTGTTCTGCTTGTTACGTCGGGTTGCCAGCGCAGCCAGCCGTGACGAGAGTCCGCTGCGGGTAAGGGCGCCGGTCAAAAAGTCATAGTCCGCGCGTTGGGTAATTCTGGCGACCAGCTTTTTATTGGCCGTGGTACTCAGCGCCACAATCAACGGGCTGATGGTCATTGCCGCCACGCCCAGCCTGGCTGAAGCCAGACTGTCTATGCGAAAGAAATCGTCTGAACCCTGAATATTGAGCACGTTGCTGGCAACCAGGGTAATTTCAGCAATCCCGGTGAACAAGGTCAGCAGGCAGGTGAAAAATATCGGATAGCTCACCGCACACCACATTAATGCAGGCAGCGGGAAAATCAGGCTTCCGCCGCCGCCAACATAGATCCCCCCAACCATGGAAAACAGCAGCGACAGCAGCGGCATCAGGCTACTTTCACGTAAATCGGTCACAAACTGGGTAAGCTCATCTTTGCGCAGCAGGGTAATCACCAGCGGCAGCAAAAGGATTGAGGTGGAAAGCTGTTCACAAAACCAGGAGATCCAGCCCTTTAGCAGGTCATCATGAAAGTAGCGTTGGCTGGCGAACGAGCCCACAGCAGCACAGACGGCGGCGCTAATAATTGAAGCGGGAAACACCCTGATCAAAGCCTGCAACCGGCGTGGATAGGGGCGGGTGAAGAGCGGAGAGAGTAGCACAGCCCGACCCGTCACAATAAAAGCCATATTCGCTGCGTCTAAGCCCAGCGAAACGCTAACAGGGGTGCCGTATAAAACGTCCGCGAAGACCATACCGAAATAGATGGCTGGCAGACTGGAGAGCGTATCAAAACGGGGGAAACGAATAAGCAGGCCTAAAAGCAGAGCATTGCAGGGCCAGAAAAGAGAAAGGGCCTGCAAGGTGCGACACTGCAGGCCCAGGGCCGCTAAACACAATGCCAGAAGAAACAGGAATATCACCTGGTCAAACTTATATTTATTCAGTTGCATATTCATGACTCAAGGTTCTTACAGGAGTCCGGCGAAGAGAAACCGCGCGGTAACTGCCGTGTGCGGGCTTGATGTGCAGGTTTTCCACCGTCAAACCGCGCGCACAACATACGTGAGAAGCGGCGGCAAAGCAATCCTTTAAGAATTTTCTTAATATGGCGGAAGTGCCGTTCAGAATATCGCTAAGGCTTGTTTATTTCAATCACTGCCAAAGTTTATTAATGCTTACGGGGTTGCTGCAATGTCACAGGCTGGTGTCAGCATATATATCGTAATCAGTTTCTTTTATCGAACGATAATATGCTGCCGTCAGGCCTTTGAGAGCATTCTGAGCAAGCGCAGGAACTGAGCAAGGTGGGCGACGTTAAAACAGGGCTGGCCCGAAAAGAGACCAGCCGCAGGGGAATTTACAGTTCGTTCTTAATACAAAATTCTTCCCAGCTCATGCCGAGTGCCGCAGCGTGCTGACGCAGATAAGCTTCGATAGCTTCGGCCGCCACGGCTTTATCGGGTTCAGCCAGCTGGATGGCGAAGAGCATGCCATCCAGTTTCTTTTCGCGAGTGAAAGCAGCATAAGCCCGGTCAGCCTGCATATTCTGTAACTGGGATAGCGACATTCCCAGCGAGGCGGCATTTTCCGCGCTTAATTGCGCAATGCCGCTTTTGATTTCCGGGTGAGCTTCCAGAAAAAGATCCCGTGCCGTGGCGTAATACTCTTCAATACTTTTCATCACTCTATCCTGCTGTCGGTAATAAACGTAGTTTACACGCCCGCAGAGGGCGGGGGAATGCCGGGGCGGAAGAGCGGGCATTAACTGAGCGGGAGAACATGATGCAGCTTGCGGTAATTAAGGAGAAATTATAACGTAGCGCCTGAATGCAGAATCAGGAAATGAAAATGAAAAAGTGGATGATTATGACGCTGGCGACCGTCGCGCTCACCGGCTGTGCGGATATTCCCAACTATCAGAGCGCGGTGAAAACGCCTCCTCCAGCCAGCCTGGTTGGCAACTGGCAGACCATGGGCGCGCAAAAAGGGTTAGTCAGTAAGGAAGCGATCGCCAGCCTGATTATTACCGCAGAGGGCGATACGCTGGATTGCCGCCAATGGCAGCGCGTAATTGCCAAACCCGGTAAAGTAACGCTGTTCAAAGGCGACTGGGTTAACGTTAATAACCAGGTTCGGGTGATGCCGCTGGAGCTGGAAGGTATGGAGCTGCATTACGACAAGCTGACGCTGCAAAAAGTGCAAAACCCAACGGCGGAATGCCAGGCTGCGCTGGAGGCACAGAATCAGACAGCGCCTGCGCAAGAGCAGCCCCAGACCTCTAAGGATGTGGGCAGCAAAAAACATCATAAAATGATGATGAAAAACGCCAAATCCTGATAATAAAAAAGCCGTGCGGCTGGCTTCGCACGGCCTGTTGCCTCTGCTGCTGGTCCAGATCAGGTCGTCAGCAGGGTTAACGCACGCAATGGCTGCCTTTTTGGGCTGACTATTCCTCTGTGCAGATCTCTATTCCGTTAGCACCCAGACGCTTACGCTTCCCGCATTGCAGCGGAAAAGCGCCGTTCCGCCATCGTCTGCAGTTACCGTCTCCTGCTGATGGCCCAGATAATCCCGCCAGGTTTTTCCTGCCAGCGCCTCGCCCAGCGGCAGCGTTTTCTCGCCTGCATCACTGTTCGACATAATCACCACGCAGCCCGGATGTTCCTCTGTACCACTGCGCGCAAACGCCACGCAGTGTGGATGATCAAACCAGAGCGTTTGTACGCCGTGAGCATAGATCTGTCGGGCGCGGATCAGCGCTTCCAGTTCCGGGATCGCCGGCATATCAATCTTATGGCTTTCACCATCATCGCCTTCATCTTCATAGCTGGCGCCAAACAGGTCCGGATAGAAGATCGCCGGTACGCCTTCCTCCCGTAGCAGGATCAGTGCATAGGCCAGCGGCTTAAACCATGGTTCGACGGGTGCTTCAAGGGATTGCAGCGGTTGCGTATCATGGTTAGCCACAATCGTTACCGCATGCCAGGGATCCTTTTCCACCAGCGTATTGCTGAACAGCTGGCTGAGGTCATAATTCGCCCCCTCGCGTGAGGCAAGATGGAAGTTCATCTGCAGCGGGGCATCAAACAGCAGGGTTTTACCCTCAACCTGGTTAATATAGTGCTGAAGTTTATCCACCTCATGCGACCAGTATTCCGCAACGATAAAGAGCGGCTGTTCCGCCACTTCCTGAATATGCTCAATCCACTCTTTATAAAACCAGGCAGGGATATGTTTGACGGCATCCAGGCGAAAACCGGTACAGGGGATCTCCTGCATTATCCAGCGCGCCCAGTACTTCAGCTCTTTGGTCACGGCGCGGTTGCGAAAATCGATGTTGGCGCCCATCAGGTAATCAAAATTGCCCAGCTCATCATCAACCTGATCGCTCCAGCCCTCCTCTGTATAGTCATTGACGATTTTAAACACGCCATTACCCATGGGGTTTTCAATATGATCAACGCCGCTGAAGCATTTATAATCCCAGACGAACTTTGAATACTGGCCTGCGCGTTCGGGGAAGGTAAATCGGGTCCAGGCCTCAGCCTGAAAAGCTTCATGATCTATCTCATCGCGGTTATCAGGATTGACCCGATTGACCTGCACCTGCTCCTTTTCATCAGCGCCCATTTTATGGTTAAGCACCACATCCATGATCACGCCCACATGCTGCGCCCGCAGCGCTTTCACGGCGGCGATAAGCTGCTCTTTGTCACCATATTTAGTGGCGCGGGACCCTTTCTGATCGAACTCGCCCAGGTCAAAGAGATCGTAGCTGTCGTAGCCTACCGAATAGCCGCCGGACTCGCCTTTATAAGCGGGGGGAAGCCAGACATCGGTGATACCGATCTCCGCCAGCTTCTCCGCTCGTTCGGCCACTTCGGGCCACAATTTACTGCCGTCGGGATAGTACCAATGGAAAAATTGCAACAGGGTGGGATTAGGCATGTCCTTGCTCCGGGTTCATCTGGCTGGGAAATGAAGTATGGAGCAGGGCGGGTGAAAAGCGCGGGTCAGAAGCTAAAATAATTTTAGCGTTCTGCCCGCCGGCTGGAGTGTGTCACATTCATACTGAAAAGGATCTTTTAAACGCCTGGTGATCCCTGGGGAAACAGGACAACGCCTTGCATTCCGCTGTACGCTTTATTCACGGATTTCTGGCGTGTAGCCTGGCCAATCAGCGAAGAAAGTTCGCTCATCCGCGACTGTAACAGGCTTTTCACTTCGGCTTCGTTGTTCAGGATATGACGCAGGACAGGCTGCAGCTGATCCTGCGTCTGCTTAGGAACTGGGGAATGCCTGGTGCTTTCCGCCAGAATTTCAACCGCACTGACGTAATCGACTTCCATTTCAATCAATTCATCCCATTTACCCTCGCTTGCCAGGCGTAACATCGACTGGCTGAGGACCAATAACTGTTGGTAAATCGTAAGCAGTTGCGGAGCAATATTCATTTAAACGGCGTCCTGAAGGGCGGTAGTTCCAGAAACTTCTTTCCAGGCGTCGGCGATGTTGCGCAGCAACGTTTCGACTTCCAGAATCGCTTCTGCGTCATTATGCAAATTAGCTTTTATCAGGCGATGAACCATATAGCGATAGAGTCCGGCAAGATTATCAGCCAGCTCGTCGCCGCTGTGCTCTTCCAGCCCCTGCTTCAGGCCATTTTCGATAATGTTGATGGCTTTGGAGAGAGACTCTCCTTTGCCAACGATGTTGCCATCCAGCAAAAATAACCGGGCGCGAACCAGGGCGCTGAGCGCCCCGTCAAACAACAGCGTAACCAGTTGATCCGGCGTGGCGCTCATCACTGCGCTTTCCACACCGATTTTTGCATAGGCTTTGGTGCCGCTTGCGCTATACATTTTCTCTCCTTTTACTTAGTACTTGAAGAACTGCTTGACGTATCGAACTGGCTGGTCAGGTAGCTGCTGGTGCTGTTGAGCTTGCTGATCATCACGTCTAAAGCGGTAAACTGGGTTTTATAACGAGCAATGGTGTTATCGATACGGGTGCTGGCTTCGTTATATTTCTGGGTAAGATTATTCAGGGTCTTGCTGACGCCGTCGGTGGCTGCCTGCAGGATCCCGGTGCTGGAGAGCCAGCTGGTGATATTGGTACCGATAGTGGTAGCAATACCCGTGGTCTTGCCATCGCCAACGATCATCGCCTTTACCCCATCCGGATCGCTGGAGAGTGCGGTGGAGAGCTTATCGCTATCCAGCTCCAGCTGGCCTGACGTAGGGTCAGTAGTGACGCCAATCTGCGCCAGCGATTTGTAAGTCGAAGAGCTTTGCGCATTGGTCAGCATGCTTTTCAGCTGTGACTGAATAGTCCGCAGGGTGCTGTCGCCGATCAGGGCGCCATTGCTGGTATCCTGAGCGTCTGTACCTGCATCTACAGCGGTATATTTTGTCAGGCTGGAGAAGGAATCCTGCAGCGTGTTGTAAGCATCTACCCAGGCACTGACCGCGCTTGAAGCCTTAGAGGTATCTTTAGTGATAGTCAGCGTCTGATTGCCGGTAGTGACGTCGCTAAGATTAAGCGTAATCCCTTCCAGCGCATCACTAATGGTGTTGCTGCTGTTCTCAATCGCTACGTTGTTCACGGTTAGCAGGGCGTTTTTCGCTTCAACGCTCTGCGTCATATTGCTGGCGGAGCTGCCGTCGTAGTTGAGCATGCTCTGCAGGGCGCTGTCGCCGGTCACGCTTAACGTCATCGCGTTATCGGTGCCGGTGTCATCAGAGGTCATCGACAGGCGATAGCTGCCATCGCTAACTTTAATAATACTGGCGGTGACGCCGGCATCAGATTTGTTAATGGCGTCGCGAATACCGGTCAGCGAAGAGTTGGCTGCGGAAACGGAGACGGTAACCGCATCTTTACCATTCGCCTGCTGAATAGTAATAGTGCTGTCTGAAGTAGCCAGTGCAGTGGTGTTGCTGGTCTGCACTGCAGAAGTCAGCGTTTGCGCAGCTGCCAGCTGAGAGACGCTAACCGTATATTTACCCGCTACGGCACCGGCCGCTGTGGTTGCGCTAAAAGCCGTGGAGCTGCTGGTGGTTTTTGTTGAGCTAAACAGGTCTGCATTGTTCAGCGTGGTGTTAGCAGTCTGGAACGTCGTTAAAGCGCTTTTCAGTGTGCCGTAGGCGCTTAACTTTGCCGTATAAGAAGACTGCTGGGTAGAGATAGGCGTTAAGGCCGATTTCTCTGAAGCCTGCAGGCTGTCGAGAATAGAAGCAAGATCGAGGCCTGAACCGATACCCAACGAAGAAATACTGGCCATAATGTTTCCTTTATAGAGTCAACACGGAGAGTGAATACCGTGGTTATCGGCCACTGATAGGCAAAGTTTACGATTTTTTGAACGGGAGTAATGAAGCGAATAGCGGTAATAGAGAGGGGTATTTCAAGGAGTAGGGTGTTGAAAGAAAAATTGCGTCTGGGACTAAAAAAATTCTAAAGGTTAGTTAAGGGCTGACGATAATAAGTTTGACGGCGATGAAGCCGGGCGGCAAATAAGCCCAACCACCTTAAACAGATTCGATTTTAATAGGAAACTTTATCATGGCACAAGTAATCAATACCAACAGCCTCTCGCTGATCACTCAGAACAACATCAACAAAAACCAGTCTGCTCTCTCTACTTCTATTGAGCGTCTGTCATCTGGTCTGCGTATCAACAGCGCGAAAGACGATGCTGCTGGTCAGGCAATTGCCAACCGCTTCACTTCTAACATCAAAGGTCTGACTCAGGCTGCTCGTAACGCTAACGACGGTATCTCTGTTGCCCAGACTACTGAAGGCGCACTGTCAGAAATCAACAACAACTTACAGCGTGTTCGTGAACTGACTGTACAGTCTCAGAACGGTACCAACTCTGATTCTGACCTCTCTTCAATCCAGGACGAAATCAAATCCCGTCTGGACGAAATTGACCGCGTATCTGGTCAGACTCAGTTCAACGGCGTGAACGTGCTGGCTAAAGACGGCACCATGAAGATTCAGGTTGGCGCTAACGATGGTCAGACTATCTCCATCAACCTGCAGAAAATTGACTCTTCTACTCTGGGTCTGAGCGGTTTCGGCGTAGACAAAAATGCTCTGAAAACCAGCGATGCGATTACTCAGGTTGGCGCAAGCGGATCTCTGCAGAAAGTTGACCTCTCTTCTGTTGCTACTGCTCTGAAAGTTGATGCAAGCACCCTGTCTCTGAAAAACGTGCAGGATTCAACTGGCGCAGCTACCTCTACCTACGTTGTTTCTTCTGGTAGCGACAACTACGCTGTTTCTGTTGATGATGCAAGCGGCGCTGTAACTCTGAACACCACTGACGTGACTTATGACGACAGCGATAACGGCGTTACTGGCGGTTCTATGACCGGTAAATACGTTAAAGTGGGTGCTGATGCTTCTGGTGCTGCAGTTGGATTCGTTACCGTTCAGGGTAAAGATTACAAAACTGATGCTACTGCACTGACTAACACCAATGACGCCACTGGTTCTCAGAACGTTGCCAGCAACATCGGTGATATCGCGTCTGATGCCAACACCAATGCTTACACTGGTGCTGCGACCTCTGACCCGCTGGCTCTGCTGGACAAAGCGATTGCACAGGTTGATACCTTCCGTTCAAGCCTGGGTGCGGTACAGAACCGTCTGGATTCAGCGGTAACTAACCTGAACAACACCACCACTAACCTGTCTGAAGCTCAGTCACGTATCCAGGATGCTGACTACGCAACAGAAGTGTCTAACCTGTCTAAAGCGCAGATTATTCAGCAGGCTGGTAACTCCGTGCTCTCTAAAGCTAACCAGGTTCCACAGCAGGTTCTGTCTCTGCTGCAGGGCTAATCGCCTTAGTGCTCTGATAAAAACTTCCTTAAAACCCCGCGCTCGCGGGGTTTTTTATCTCTGGAGTGTCCCAATGCGCTTCAACGTTGATTTTGTCCCGGGCGATCTGCTGAGCTTTGAGGAGATAGCTCAACGCTATGCGTTGAAATATCCCGAAGAGAAGGAGCTGACGGCGCGTGCGTTGCTTAGCCCCTCAACCAGCTATCGCAATCTGGTGATCCGTGCCGTTTTTGCTAATGAAGAAACCAACAGTCCGCTGGAGGATTTGCTGTTTATCTCTAATGATAACGAGCGCAAAAACTATCTGCGACGGATGGAGTATTACCTCAGGCAGCAGCTTCCCTTCTTCTATTTCCGCCGTACCGCAGCAGCAAAGCAGGAAAACCGCTGGAAGGTGATGGGGGAGAGTCACGTCTACGCCATGCTGGATCCGACCTCGGCTGCGGCACAGAATCTGCTGGCCAGCCGCGGCTATAAACTCTCGCTGATGCGTAAAGAGGGGGAGGAGAACTACTGGCAGCTGTTTGATGCCCAGGCGCATCCCTGTTTCACCGTTTCACGTCGTATTCAGTTTCTGGTGGTGTTGACAAGCTCCTTGCTCGCTACGCCTGCGGGTGTTATCGCCGGAACACAAGTGGGCAGGCAGGTCAAAGCCAATGTCTGGCAGCGCGCCAGCCAGGCTGAGTTCGCCGCCTCAGTAAAAGCGCGCTATGGCGCCTGCGTGATTACCGGAACCCGCGTGCTGGAGCAGACGCCGTTGCCATGGGTAGAAGCCTGTCATATCAATACGCTGGAGAACGAAGATGGTTTTCTGCTGGACAACAGCGTCGATAACGGCCTGTTTCTGCGCAGTGATTTACAGCGGCTGTTCACAAACCGTTTGCTGACCATTGATGGCGAAACTGGCAGAGTGGCATTTCGTCATGGCCTGCAGGATGAGGTCAGATTAAGTGAGTATTATCATGAGATTGACGGTCAGCCCTGCGCGCTCTGGGCAGAGGTTCCGGCCGCCACACGTGAGAAACTTCTGCAATTACGCTAGCAGGCAGGCGGCGGCAGTAGCTTCACGCCGCCTTTTTACACAAAAATGAAATAACCCGCCTTTTTTACCGCTATTCCGCCAATCAATCTCCCCTACAGAAACGGATAATCATGCCGATAACTTAACTAACGCAGGGTGTCCGAGTGAACGATCTCTATACCGCCGATGGGGTGATGGACAAAAACTCGCTATGGCAGCGATATGTGCCGCTGGTGCGTCATGAAGCATTGCGCCTGCAGGTTCGACTACCAGCCAGCGTTGAACTGGATGATTTGCTGCAGGCCGGGGGGATTGGGCTGTTAAACGCCGTGGAGCGCTACGACGCGCTACAGGGCACAGCCTTTACCACCTATGCCGTACAGCGCATCCGTGGAGCGATGCTGGATGAACTGCGCAGTCGCGACTGGGCGCCTCGTAGCGTGCGTCGTAACGCACGTGAGGTGGCCGGAGCCATGCACAAGGTAGAACAGTCGCTTGGGCGATCGGCTACCGAACAGGAAGTGGCGACGTCTCTGGACGTCTCACTGGAAGAGTACCGGCAGATCCTGCTGGATACCAATAACAGCCAGCTGTTCTCCTATGACGAATTCCGGGAAGAACATGGCGACAGCGCAGAACTGGTAACGGATGGCCACGAAGAGGCAAACCCTCTTCATCAACTAATGGAAGGAAACCTGCGCGAGCGCGTCATTGAAGCGATCGAGGCTTTGCCCGACCGCGAAAAAATGGTGCTGACGCTCTATTACCAGGAAGAGCTGAATCTGAAAGAGATTGGCGCAGTGCTGGAGGTGGGAGAATCCCGCGTTAGCCAACTGCACAGTCAGGCGATAAAACGCCTGCGCGCCCGGTTAACGGGAGCGCGCTGACGGAGTCAGTTTTGCACTCTCAACACCAACCGGGGACTCTCAGATGGGATCCAAAACAAAAATGAGGCCGTTAAGCCGTTATTTGAAAGACTACAAACACAGCCAGAGTAACTGTTCACATTGTGGCAAGGTACTGGACCGTATGGCGCTGGTGTTTCGCGGTCAGATAATAAACAAAGAGGCCATAGCCCGGATGGACCAGCTGATCGACGATCAGGTCTGGTTAAAACTTCAGAATGAACTCACGGCACTTTGCCGCTTCTGCAGTGACATCTTTTGCAATACGCATCCGAATTACTTTGACATCATGGCGTTCAAACAATATCTGTTCGAGCAGACCGAGATGAGCCACAGCACGATTCGCGAATATGTTGTTCGCCTGCGCCGTCTGGACGATATGCTGTCGGCGCGTAATTTCCCTGCTGAAAAATTGCGGGGCAATAGCTGGCATGAATGCCTGGAAAATGACTTACCGGATGCCGGTAACAACAACTATCGTATCGCTTTGCGCAAATATGACCAGTTTTTAGGCTGGCAGCGCACTTAGGGTGACGAGCGCACGCTCTTTTACGTTACCTTTTTGCTTTCTTCTGTAAAACTGTAAGGATAACTGTTAGCGCTATCTTCGGAGGCTACATTGTCCTTACATCTTTTATCTTCCTTTCCCAGGCTTGAGCTGTTGGGTTCACCCACGCCGCTGGAGCATCTGCCGCGCCTCTCTGATTATCTGGGCCGCGACATCTTTATCAAACGTGATGACTTCACCCCGGTTGCGCTCGGCGGCAATAAGCTGAGAAAACTGGAGTTCCTTGCGGCGGATGCGCTGCGTCAGGGGGCCGACGTGCTGCTGACGGCCGGTGCCATTCAGTCCAACCACGTGCGCCAGACGGCAGCGGTGGCCGCTAAACTCGGGCTGAAATGCGTTGCGCTGCTGGAAAACCCTATCGGCACTACCTCCGCAAACTACCTTTCCAACGGCAACCGCCTGATGCTGGAGCTGATGGATGCCGAAGCGATCATGGTGGATGCACTGCATGACCCCAATGCCCAGCTTGAAGAGCAGGCTACCCGCCTTGAAGCGCAGGGATTCCGTCCCTATATCGTGCCGGTCGGCGGCTCTAATGCCCTGGGCGCGCTCGGCTACGTGGAGTGCGCGCAGGAGATAGCGCATCAAAGCGAAGGCGTGGTCGACTTTGCGGCCGTGGTGGTCGCTTCGGGCAGTGCCGGTACCCATGCCGGTCTGGCCGTTGGCCTGGAAGTGCTGATGCCGGAGACCGAACTGGTTGGCGTTACCGTCTCACGCAAAGCTGACGAGCAGCGTCCGAAAGTGGTGGCGATCCAGCAACAGCTCGCCGCGTCGCTGGAGCTGACCGCTTCTGCGTCTGTCACACTGTGGGACGACTACTACGGGCCGCAGTATGGTTTACCGAATGAAGAGGGGATGGAGGCGATCAAGCTGCTGGCCCGCCTTGAAGGGATTTTCCTGGACCCGGTCTATACTGGCAAAGCGATGGCAGGTTTGCTCGACGGCATCACTCAGAACCGTTTCCGCCGCGAAGGGCCGATCGTTTTTGTGCATACCGGCGGGGCACCCGCGCTGTTTGCTTATCACCCTTCGGTATAAGGTGGATCGAAAAAATCGGCGATGCCGCTGGCTTTAACGAAGCGGCTCGAATACATTTTTCCGGTTAAAGATAACCGTTTGCTTTGGCGTCAGGGTACCGCTTACTTTCAGCTCAGTGGCGGACATGACGCTTATAAACTCATAACACAGTGGAGTCCTTATGAATTTCTCTCTGGTACGTCGCCGTCTGGCGATGGGCGCTATGTCACTGGCGCTGGTGGCTGGCTTTTCGCTCAACGCCTTTGCGGCAGATGAAAACCTGCTGAACAAAGTAAAAGAGCGCGGCTCGCTGCTGGTTGGCCTGGAAGGCACCTATCCGCCCTTCAGTTTTCAGGATGAAAACGGCAAGCTGGCCGGTTTTGAAGTCGATTTTGCCACTGCGCTGGCGCAGCACCTTGGCGTGAAGGCGAGCCTGAAACCCACCAAATGGGACGGCATGCTCGCCTCGCTGGACTCCAAACGCATCGATGTGGTGATTAACCAGGTCACCATCTCTGACGAGCGTAAGAAGAAGTATGACTTCTCCACCCCCTACACCGTTTCCGGTATTCAGGCGTTAACCAAAAAAGAGAATGCGGCAAGCATCACCAAAGCCGACGATCTGAAAGGGAAAAAAGTGGGCGTTGGTCTTGGCACCAACTATGAGCAGTGGGTGCGTGCCAATGTTAAAGATGTGGATATCCGCACTTATGATGATGACCCAACTAAATATCAGGATCTGCGCGTAGGTCGTATTGATGCGATTCTGGTTGACCGCCTGGCGGCGCTGGATCTGGTTAAGAAAACCGGCGATACGCTGGCAGCGGCTGGCCCGGCATTCTCTCGTCAGGAGTCCGGCGTGGCGCTGCGTAAAGGTAACGCCCAGCTGCTGGACGCCATCAATAAAGCCATTGCAGAGATGCAGAAAGATGGCACGATGGCTAAACTCTCTGAAAAATGGTTTGGCGCGGACGTAACTAAATAATGCAGGAAAGTCTTCAACTGGTGCTGGATTCAGCACCTTTTTTATTAAAGGGTGCGCTCTTTACGCTTCAGCTGAGCATCGGCGGGATGTTCTTCGGCCTGCTGCTCGGCTTTGTTCTGGCCATGATGCGCCTGTCGCATTTCTGGCCGGTTTCATGGCTGTCACGCTGTTACGTCTCGATTTTTCGCGGTACACCATTGATCGCGCAGCTGTTTATGATCTACTACGGTCTGCCGCAGTTTGGCATTGAGCTGGATCCGATCCCCTCCGCGATGATTGGTCTTTCGCTGAACACCGCAGCCTATGCGTCTGAATCGCTGCGCGGCGCCATTGCCGCTATTGAGCGCGGCCAGTGGGAAGCGGCAGCCAGCATCGGCATGACGCGCTGGCAAACCCTGCGCCGGGTAGTTTTACCGCAGGCGGCCCGTACGGCTTTGCCGCCGTTGGGTAACAGCTTTATCAGTCTGGTAAAAGATACCTCGCTGGCCGCCACCATTCAGGTGCCGGAGTTGTTCCGTCAGGCTCAGCTCATTACCTCCCGTACGCTGGAGGTGTTCACCATGTATCTGGCTGCCTCGCTGATCTACTGGGTTATGGCAACGCTGCTTTCCATGCTGCAGAGCAGGCTGGAAGATCGCGTGAACCGTCAGGACAAGGAGTCAAAATGAGTGCGCATTCAGCCGCCGGTAGAAACAGATTCGGGAGCCAACATGAGCGCGATTGAAGTCAGCAAGCTGGTGAAACAGTTTAACGGGCAGACGGTACTGCATGGCATCGATCTTGAAGTCAGGTCGGGCGAAGTGGTGGCGATTATCGGCCCAAGCGGATCGGGTAAAACCACCTTACTGCGCAGCATCAATCTGCTGGAAGTGCCGGATAGCGGGACGATCCAGGTGGGCGATATCAGAATTGACGCCGCGCTGGGCATGCATAAACAGAAAGAGCAGGTTCGTCGTCTCCGTCAGCAGGTGGGGTTTGTGTTCCAGAGCTTCAATCTCTTTCCTCATCGCTCGGTGATGGAGAACATCATTGAGGGGCCAACCATCGTCAAGCGTGAGCCGAAGGCAGAGGCGGTCGCCCGCGCCCGCGAGCTGCTTGAGAAAGTTGGCCTGCAGGGTAAAGAGGAGAGCTATCCGCGAAAACTCTCCGGTGGTCAGCAGCAGCGTGTAGCTATCGCCCGTGCGCTCGCTATGCGGCCTGAGGTGATCCTGTTTGATGAGCCTACCTCTGCGCTCGATCCTGAACTGGTGGGTGAGGTACTGAACACCATCCGCTCGCTGGCCCAGGAAAAGCGCACGATGGTGATCGTCACCCATGAGATGAGCTTTGCCCGTGATGTGGCAGACAGGGCGATCTTTATGGATCAGGGGCGGATTGTGGAGCAGGGCGATGCTAAAACGCTTTTCACCCAGCCGCAGCATCCGCGCACTCGTCAGTTTCTGGAAAAGTTTCTTAATCAATGATGTTAACTCGCCGGGTTTTCCGGCGAGTTAATTCTTTCAGCCTTTAAAGCAAGTAAATTAAGGATAATCTTAAATATCCAGACTGCCTTTCTCCTGCATCCCCCTGAGACTCCTCTCTTTAGCCTTTTCACCATGATGAAAGCATTTTGTAAAAAAGCCAATTAGGAGTTACCTCATAGTTTTCCCGTAGACAAAAGGAAATAATTCGTTAAGTTTTTTGTTAATTTGGATTAAGTGCTATGGCATCTGGCGAGAAAAATGAAGTCCTTTGGATTAATACGCTAAAGGGCGGCTGTATATTACTGGTGGTGCTGCATCACACCATCATCACCACGTTTATGCCTTCACTTCACTATCTCTCTGCGGGCCTGCTGCCGGCAGAAATGTGGGTCGCTTTTAATAAATATCTTTCCCCGCTGCGCATGCCGGCGTTCTTTTTTGTTTCTGGTTTACTGGCGATTAGCGCCATTAATAAGAAATCATGGGGAGAGGTTTTTACTAAAAAATTCAGCAATATTCTCTACCTCTATATTCTTTGGGGGGTGATCCAGTGGGTAAGCATTTATAATATTTCTGCCAACCTGATTGGGGAAAAACTCTCAACCGCCAAGAATGCCGCCTATGCCGAGTCGCCCGTTGAGTTTATCAAGCTGCTGGTACTCTCAATGACCAGCCTGTGGTATCTCTACGCGCTGGCGGGCTATTTTGTGGTAGCGAAACTTTTCCATCGCCAGAAAATGGCGTTGATCGTAGCGGCCCTGCTGGTCAACTACGCCACGCAGTTCAGCCTGATCCCCGGCTGGGGGCCAGCCAGCGTGGCGCAAAACTTTGTCTACTTCCTGCTGGGCGCCTTCTTCAGCCACTATCTGGTTGAGCTAAGCTTTATGACCCGCAGGAATGCGTTAATTCTTGGGGCCTTGGCGCTCACCGGTCTGGCGCATCATGCGATGGGCCTCTATAAAAATCCGTTCTACTGCCTGCTCTCTATTGTGTTTGGCATTGTCCTGTGCCGGGCGCTGAACACGCGCTTTAATATGGCCTGGCTTAACTGGATTGGCCGCAACACCCTGCAAATTTATGTGCTGCATCGCATTTTCATCGAACTGCTGGGCCTGAGCGTACTGACGCTGGCGGTGAAATACAGCCTGTTTGACAACACCGCATTCTCACTGATTTGGGCGCTGACGCTGCCAGTGGTTGCCGTCTTCACCTGCACTGTTGTGTCGTTGCTGGTCTGGTCGCTGCTTAATCGTGGCCCTGGCCGGGCGCTGTTTCTCTATCCCCGCTTAATGAGAAAACCGCGGCCTGTACCCGATATTGCCAATAGCTGACGCACAGGGCCGATAATATCGGCCCTGCGCTTTTATGAACCACCGAACTATCCGTACCACATAATAATAAAATAACCCTCAGCACCAGGATACGTTGCTGCCACGCTTTTATAAAATATGACGATAACAGCTGGAGTAATAGAATGAATAATAGCAATAAGAAAGAAATTGCCTGGGTGAACAGCCTGAAAGGCGCCTGCATTTTGTTAGTGGTTTTATATCACGTTGTACTACCAGGTTATGCTGAAATGATGACCCATTTAACCGCCGGATTTCTCCCGGCGAAATTATGGGTCGCTTTTAATAACTATCTCTCTCCGCTGCGAATGCCGGCATTTTTCTTTGTTTCCGGTCTGCTGGCAGCCAACGCTATCGTCAACCGTGCCTGGAAACAGGTCTTTACCAGCCGCGTCACTAATCTGTTCTATCTCTATTTTTTATGGGGAGTGATCCAGTGGCTGATGATTAACGGCGTCTCTGGCGAAATCATGGGGGATCACCTCTCTGATAACATCAATGCCGCCTGGGCTGCCACGCCGCTGGAGTTCATAAAGCTGATGCTGCTGGCAATGAGCTCCTCCTGGTATCTCTATGCACTGGGTCTGTTCTTCCTGTTTGCCAAGCTGTTCCGCAAGCAGAAAGGGCTGATGCTGCTGGTGGCGATAGCGCTGAACTACGCGGCGACCGTGAAGGCTATCCCGGGATGGGGGCCGGAAAGTCTGTCGCAGTACTTTATCTTCTTCCTGTTTGGCACCTTCTACAGCAGCACCATGATGCGCTGGAGCGAATGGCATCGCAGCAATATAGTGCCCTGGACAATCCTGGGCGCACTGACCGCGGTGCATGCCCTGATGGGAATGCCAGAAAGCCTGTTCCTCTGCGTGATCGCCATTCTCTGCTGCATTGCGCTCTTCAGAATGTTGAACCACTACTTCAGCATGCGCTGGCTGAACTGGATCGGCAAAAATACGCTGCAGATCTACGTGCTGCATCGCATCTTCATTGAGTTCTTCGGCATGTCAGCCATTCTGTTCGCCATCAGCCACAATCTGTTTGCCAGCAAAGCGTTCTCTCTGCTGTGGGCGGTGGGCTTCCCGATTGCGATGGTGGTGGTCTGTGCTGGCTGCTCGGTAGGGATCTGGACGTTGCTGAACCGTGGCGTGGGGAAAAATCTGTTTATCTACCCGAAACTGCTGCGCATGAAACTGAACGTGCAGTCTTAAGAGCGGAAGAGGATCTGCTCAGCCTTAACGGTGGGCATCAATAAAAACGGGGCGATATTCGCCCCGTTTTTTTAGCGCTGCAGAGTGATTAGCCGATGGTCATCAGGCTGGCATTACCGCCTGCCGCCGCGGTGTTGACGCTGAGCGAACGTTCAATAAGCAGACGTTCCAGCAGCAGATTGGTCTCACCGCGGGCAAAGCCCTGTACCGAGACGATCGCCCCTTCACGCGTCGCTACAGTTTCGCAGACTTCACGCAGCTGATCGGCATCGCCATGATAGATCACCGCGTCAAACGCTTCAGCATTGGCCAGAGGCTGCGGACTCAAATGAATACGCTTCTGCACCTCAGCAGGCAGTTTCTTCAGCAGGGCGCGATGCAGCTCATCAGCCTGCCAGACCGCTTCACTGCCTACGGCAGTAACCGCAGCCAGCTGAACCAGCGCATCCTCTTCGTTATCCGCCAGGCAGAGCACGCGCTCTCTTGGCAGCAGGGCAAAGGTGTTACGTTCGCCCGTGGGGCCAGGTAACAGGCGGACGGTGCCGCCCTGGCCCAGCTCGGTAAAGCGTGCGCACAGCGCAGCCAGCTCCGGCTTGTTTCTTGCCCACTCTGTTAAAGCCTGATGCGGTGCCAGCAGAGCGGGACGCAGCGCAGCATCAACCGGCGTCACGCCATCCTGACGATCCAGCGTTACGCGCAGCGCACCATCCGGACGGTGCGACAGCAGACGATAGAGGTAGAGCGGTCCACCCGCTTTCGGACCGGTGCCAGAGAGACCTTCGCCACCAAACGGCTGCACGCCCACCACCGCACCGACCATATTGCGGTTAACGTAGAGGTTACCCACGCGAGCGTGGTTAGTAACCTGAAGAATGGTTTCGTCGATGCGGGTATGCACGCCCAGCGTCAGGCCATAACCGGAGGCATTGATCTGCTCAATAACCTGCGGCAGGGTGTTGCGCTTGTAGCGCACCACGTGCAGCACCGGACCAAAGATCTCCTTATCGAGGTCATTGACGCTACCCAGCTCAATCAGCGTGGGCTGAATAAAGGTGCCGCTCTGCCACTCTTTACTCTCTTCCGGGTTGGCCCAGGCGGCCTGGTAAACGGTCATGCCTTTACTGCGCATCGCCTGGATATGACGTTCGATATTCTCTTTCGCTTCCGCATCGATAACCGGACCAATATCCGTAGAGAGACGCTCAGGGTTGCCCATACGGCATTCAGCCATTGCGCCACGCAGCATTTTCAGCGTGTGGTCAGCCACGTCTTCCTGCACGCAGAGCAGGCGCAGCGCGGAGCAGCGTTGTCCGGCGCTGTCGAACGCCGAGGCGACGATATCAATCACCACCTGCTCGGTCAGGGCCGAGGAGTCAACGATCATCGCGTTCATTCCACCGGTTTCGGCAATCAGCGGGGTAGGACGACCCTGCGGATCAAGGCGGCCGGCAAGGTTACGCTGCAACAGAGTGGCGACAGCGGTAGAACCGGTGAACATCACGCCACGCACGCGTGGATCGCCAGTCAGCTGCGCGCCAACAGTTTCACCCAGGCCCGGCAACAGCTGCAGTGCGCCAACCGGAACGCCTGCCTCGTGAAGCAGCGCCACCGCTTCGGCTGCGATCAGCGGCGTCTGCTCGGCTGGTTTAGCCAGCACGCTGTTCCCTGCGGCCAGCGCGGCGGCAATCTGGCCGGTGAAGATAGCCAGCGGGAAGTTCCACGGGCTGATGCAGACCACCGGGCCAAGCGGACGGTGCGTTTCGTTATCAAAGTCATCGCGTACCTGGCCCGCGTAGTAATGCAGGAAATCCACCGCTTCACGCACTTCAGAAATTGCATTGCTGAAAGTTTTACCCGCTTCGCGCACCAGAATACCCAGCAGCCGCTGCATCTGGCCCTCCATCAGAATAGCGGCGCGTTCCAGAATGGCGGCGCGCTCTTCTGGCGGCGTAGCAAACCAGATCGGGCCTGCACTCGCCGCGGCATCCAGCGCGGTTGACACTTCATTTTCAGTAGCGTGGCGAACATAGCCCACAATATCGGTCGGCTCGGCCGGGTTGATCACCGGCAGCGCTTCACCCGCTTCCTGCTCACCCTCAATCATCGGGCCTGCCTGCCACGGCTGAATAGCACTGTTGAGCAGGGCGCTGGAGAGCGAGGCCAGGCGATGTTCGTTAGCGAGATCCAACCCGGCAGAGTTCGGCCGTTTTTTGCCGTAAAGCTCGCGGGGCAGAGGAATTTTAGGGTGCGGTAAGCCAACGGCTCCTTCAACCCGCGCCATTTTCTCTACCTCTTCCACCGGATCGGCCACCAGATCCTCAATCGCCAGGGTGTTATCGGCAATGCGGTTCACGAAGGAAGTATTCGCGCCGTTTTCCAGCAGACGACGAACCAGGTAAGCGAGCAGCGTTTCATGGGTGCCCACCGGAGCGTAAATACGGCAAGGGCGGTTTAATTTACCGTCAGCCACTTTACCTACCACCTGCTCATACAGCGGTTCACCCATGCCGTGAAGGCACTGGAACTCATACTGGCCAGGATAGTAGTTGTTGCCCGCCAGCTGATAGATAGCGGCCAGCGTGTGGGCGTTATGGGTGGCGAACTGCGGATAAATCAGATTGGGCGCCGCAAGGAGTTTGCGCGCGCAGGCCAGATAAGAGATATCGGTATAGACCTTACGGGTATAAACCGGGTAGCCTTCCAGGCCTTCCATCTGAGCGCGTTTGATTTCACTGTCCCAGTAGGCGCCTTTCACCAGGCGGATCATCAGGCGGCGGCGGCTGCGCTGCGCCAGGTCTACCAGCGCATCAATCACCGCCGGGCAGCGCTTCATGTACGCCTGAATCACAAAGCCGATGCCGTTCCAGCCTTCCAGCTCCGGCTCAAAGCAGAGTTTCTCCAGCAGATCCAGCGACAGCTCCAGACGATCCGCTTCTTCCGCATCAATATTGATGCCGATGTCGTAAGAGCGCGCCAGCAGCGTTAACGATTTCAGGATCGGATAGAGCTCGGTCATCACGCGTTCATACTGCGCGCGGCTGTAGCGGGGATGGAGGGCAGAGAGTTTAATGGAAATGCCCGGCCCTTCATAAATGCCGCGTCCGTTAGAAGCTTTCCCGATGGCGTGGATCGCCTGCTGATAAGAGAGCAGGTAGGCTTTTGCATCCTGCGCGGTCAGCGCCGCTTCACCCAGCATGTCATAAGAGTAGCGGAAACCTTTCTCTTCCAGCTTACGGGCATTCGCCAGCGCTTCAGAGATGGTTTCGCCGGTCACAAACTGTTCGCCCATCAGGCGCATCGCCATATCCACACCTTTGCGGATCAGCGGCTCGCCGCTTTTACCGATGATGCGGTTCAGCGAACGGGAAAGGTTCGCTTCGTTATGGGTGGAAACCAGACGACCGGTAAAGAGCAGGCCCCAGGTCGCGGCGTTGACAAACAGGGAAGGGCTGCGTCCCAGGTGAGACTGCCAGTTACCGTTGCTGATTTTGTCGCGGATCAACGCGTCGCGGGTAGGTTTATCGGGAATACGCAGCAAAGCTTCAGCCAGACACATCAGCGCCACCCCTTCCTGCGAGGAGAGAGAGAACTCCTGCAGCAGGCTTTGCACCATGCCAGCGCGTCCGGTTGCACCTTTTTGGTGCCTGAGCTTCTCAGCAAGCTGGTGGGCAAGGCGGTAAGTTTGCTGCGCAAGCGGAGCGGGTAAGCGTGCCTGCTCCAGCATCATCGGCACCGATTCAGTCTCCGGACGGCGCCATGCGGAGGTTATCGCCGCACGGGCAACGGACTGCGGAAGAATGTGCTCGGCAAAGTGCAGAAAAGGCTGACGCTGCTCCTCTGGCAAGCTCTCTTCCCCTTCCTGCGACAGTGCCTGTAACGGGAATTCAGGCAGGGCATCGCCTTTTTCCAGCTGCTCAAGATAGTTAAAGATCGCCTGCTTGATCAGCCAGTGTGGGGTGCGGTCAATCTGGCCTGCAGCCAGCTTAATACGCTCACGCGTGGCTTCATCCAGCTTTACGCCCATGGTGGTTGTGCCCATGCCTGAGAACTCCTTGCAAAAAATAAATGTCGATGTTGGCAAGCAATATCACTTAAGTTGCAACTTTGTGCAACCATGTTAAACGTGACCTGGTTTGCAGAGTTTAAAACCGTTTCCTGAAAAGCGGCATGGATATTGCTGCAAGAATCCGGCCAGAATTAAACAGGCAGGAAAAATGGGGCTTTGAGAGGGGTAACCTCGTGGTGCAACCGGTTGAAATGTGATCCAGTGCAACCTGTTAAACCAAGACCTGTGATGAATGGTGAAATTGCTGTAACTACTGTGTTAAATCGTTTGTGCCAAAAAGCGGTTTGCGGCAGGATACCCCGCGCTAAGCCAGCAGTGGCACCGCGACGTTCCAGCGGTGCATCCCCTAAGCTCTGGCGGTGCGCATTAATTATAATAAGTGGAGAACCTGAATGACTGTAAGTACACCAATGATGGTGACCTTTTGCGTCTATATCTTCGGCATGGTGCTGATAGGTTTAATTGCATACCGGTCTACAAAAAACTTTGATGACTATATTCTGGGTGGCCGCAGCCTGGGCAGCGTGGTGACGGCGCTCTCTGCCGGCGCTTCCGATATGAGCGGTTGGCTGCTGATGGGGTTGCCGGGCGCTATCTTCCTCTCCGGGATTTCAGAAAGCTGGATCGCCGTTGGCCTTACCATCGGTGCTTATCTTAACTGGAAAATTGTCGCGGGCCGCCTGCGCGTGCAGACAGAACACCACGATAATGCGCTGACTTTGCCAGACTACTTCTCCAGTCGGTTTGAAGATAACAGTAAAATGCTGCGCGTCATCTCTGCGCTGGTCATTCTGGTGTTCTTCACTATCTACTGTGCTTCCGGCATCGTGGCGGGCGCACGTCTGTTTGAAAGCACCTTCGGCATGAGTTATGAAACTGCGCTGTGGGCCGGGGCTGCTGCAACCATCCTCTATACCTTCGTTGGCGGCTTCCTGGCAGTAAGCTGGACCGATACCGTACAGGCCGGGCTGATGTTCTTTGCGCTGATCCTGACGCCGGTGATAGTGATTTTTGCCGTAGGCGGACTCAGCGACTCGCTGCAGGTGATCCAGGCGAAAAGCATTGAAAACATGGATATGCTTAAAAACCTTAACTTCGTGGCGATTATCTCTCTGCTGGGCTGGGGACTGGGCTATTTCGGGCAGCCGCACATTCTGGCGCGCTTTATGGCGGCGGATTCACACCGCTCAATCCGCTCTGCCCGCCGCATCGGTATGACCTGGATGATCCTCTGCCTGTTGGGTGCCGTCGGCGTCGGCTTCTTTGGCATCGCCTACTTCCAGAACCACCCGGATCAGGCGTCCGGCGTCTCGGAAAACGGCGAGCGTATCTTTATTGAGCTGGCCCGCATTCTGTTCAACCCGTGGATTGCCGGGATCCTCCTGTCAGCCATTCTGGCGGCGGTGATGTCAACCCTTAGCTGCCAGCTGCTGGTCTGTTCCAGCGCGCTGACGGAAGATCTCTATAAAAACTTCCTGCGTAAAAATGCCTCTCAGCGCGAGCTGGTATGGGTAGGGCGCCTGATGGTGCTGCTGGTGGCGGTCATCGCCATTGCCCTGGCGGCCAACCCGGATAACCGCGTGCTGGGCCTGGTCAGCTATGCATGGGCAGGCTTTGGTGCCGCTTTCGGTCCGGTTGTGCTCTTCTCCCTGATCTGGAAGCGCATGACCCGCAACGGCGCGCTGATTGGTATGATTGTCGGTGCGGCGACCGTGCTTATCTGGAAGCAGTACGGCTGGCTGGATCTGTATGAAATCATCCCAGGCTTCCTGTTTGCCAGTCTGGCGATTGTGATTGTCAGCCTGATGGGCCGTGAGCCTTCTGCTGCGGCACAGCAGCGTTTCGACGCGGCTGAAGCGGAATACAACGCAGATTAATCGCGTTTTTTGCCCGGGCGGCGCTCTGTCGCCCGGTTACTGCTTTGCGGGTCGATGACCCATTTCGCCCGGCATATCCTCAAATCTTTTCTGGTACTGACTGAACCACGCCTTTTTATTCCCGGAACCAGCGCACGCCTGCTCGCAGAATGTGAAAATAGTCGCATCTGCTCTTGTGTTTTTCTTGCCGATAATGATAATCGATATCGTTTTGATTTACGTTTCTTTACCGTAGCTGAATGGCTTAACTCTTTGAGGTCCTGAACATGTTCGTTCCCTTTCTCATCATGTTACGTGAAGGGCTGGAAGCTGCGCTGATTGTCAGCCTGATTGCCAGTTACCTGAAGCGGACCCAGCGCAGTGAGTGGTTTGGTGCCATGTGGGTTGGCGTGTTTGTTGCCGCTACCCTCTGCCTGGGCGTGGGCTATTTCATCAGTGAAACCACCGGTGAGTTTCCGCAGAAAGAGCAGGAGCTGTTTGAAGGGATCGTGGCGGTCATTGCCGTTTTTATCCTGACTTACATGGTGTTCTGGATGCGTAAAGTCTCCCGTAACGTCAAGGCTCAGCTGGAAGATGCAGTGGATAATGCATTGCAGAAGGGAAAAAGCAGCGGCTGGGCGCTGATCGTGATGGTGTTTCTGGCCGTAGCGCGTGAAGGGCTGGAGTCCGTCTTCTTCCTGCTTGCCGCTTTCCAGCAGGATGTGGGCGTCGCACCGCCGATTGGGGCGATCCTCGGCCTGGCTACTGCCGTGGTTCTGGGCATGCTGATCTATTGGGGCGGCGTACGTCTGAATCTGGCTACCTTCTTCAGGTGGACCAGCCTGTTTATTCTGCTGGTCGCCGCTGGACTGGCGGCGGGCGCTATCCGTGCTTTTCATGAGGCGGGATTGTGGAATCATTTCCAGGCGATCGCTTTTGATCTCAGCAATACCCTCTCAACCAGCACGCTGATTGGTACGCTGCTGGAGAGCATGCTGGGCTATCAGGAATCGCCAAGCGTCAGCGAAGTCGCGGTCTGGTTTATCTATTTAGTTCCCGCGCTGCTGCTGTTCTTTATGCCGGTGCGTTCTCAGGCTGCTGCAATGCACACCACGCGTTAAGCCTTTGTCCGTGCCTGACTGCGGGCACGTTAACTTTTACAGGGATATTTACTATGACTCCAGGTTTTCGCCAGCACGCGCTGGCCGCACTCGTTACTCTGATGGCTGGCTCTGCGGCGGCTGCAGATATTCCCCAGGTTAAAATCAGCGTTAATGACCGTCAGTGTGACCCGATGACGGTCACCGTCAATGCCGGTAAAACTCAGTTCATTATTCAGAACAACAGCCAGAAAGGGCTGGAGTGGGAAATTCTGAAAGGGGTAATGGTGGTGGAAGAGCGTGAAAATATCGCGCCTGGCTTCACTCAGAAACTCACGGCCAATCTGGAAGCGGGCGAGTATGAGCTTACCTGCGGCCTGCTGAGCAACCCGAAAGGCAAGCTGATTGTAAAAGGCGCCAGCGGCCCGTCAGACGGCAAGCCGGATCTCCTGCAGCTAGCCGGCCCTGTTACTGACTACAAAACCTACGTCACGAAAGAAGTCGCGGAGCTGGTCGCCAGCACTAAAGCGTTCACGGATGCGGTAAAAGCAGGGGACATTGAGAAGGCGAAAGCGCTCTATGCGCCAACCCGCCGCCACTACGAGCGCATCGAACCGATCGCCGAGCTGTTCTCAGACCTGGACGGCAGCATTGATGCTCGTGAGGATGATTACGAGAAGAAAGCGGAGGATCCTAAATTCACCGGTTTCCACCGGCTTGAGAAAGCGCTCTGGGGCGACAACAGCACCAAAGGCATGGAAAACTATGCGGTGCAGCTGAACAGTGACGTGCTGGATCTGCAAAAACGCGTCGATGAACTCGCCTTCCCGCCGGGTAAAGTGGTAGGCGGCGCTGCCGGTCTGATTGAAGAAGTGGCCTCAAGCAAAATCTCGGGTGAAGAGGATCGTTACAGCCGTACCGATCTGTGGGATTTCCAGGCAAATATTGATGGCGCACAGAAAATTGTGGAACTGCTGCGCCCCATGCTGCAGAAGGCCGATGCGCCGCTGCTGGCGAAGATCGAGGCCAACTTCAAAAAAGTGGACGCTATTCTGGCAAAATACCGCACCAAAGAAGGGTTTGAATCTTACGATAAGCTGACTGATGCTGACCGCAATGCGATGAAAGGCCCAATCACGACGCTGGCTGAAGATCTTTCTAAACTGCGCGGAACACTGGGACTGGATTAACTGTAGATGGCAAGGCAACCTGTTGACGACGCGGCGATGCCGTCGCGCCGTCGTTTATTAAAAGGCATGGGCATCCTCAGCGGTGCCCTTGCCGTGGCTGGCGGCTGTCCGGCTCATGCAGCCCGAGACGACAAATCCTTCTCGCCGGGGGCGTTATCGCCCACTGCCCGACAGGAGGCGCAACCGTTCTACGGCCTGCATCAGGCAGGCATTACCACCCCGCAACAGGCCGCGATGATGATCGTCGCCTTTGACGTGCTGGCTGGCGATAAAGCGGATTTGACGCGTTTATTCCGGCTGTTGAACGATCGCATCGCCTTTCTTACCCGGGGCGGGAAAGCGCCGCTGGTGAGCAATCCTCGTTTACCGCCAATGGATTCCGGCATTCTTGGTGAGGAGATCTACCCCGATAACCTGACGATAACGGTCTCCGTGGGCCATTCGCTGTTTGACGATCGCTATGGCCTTCAGCCGCATAAGCCGCACAAACTGCAGGCAATGACCCGCTTCCCCAACGATTCGTTGGATGCCAGATTGTGCCATGGCGATCTGCTGCTGCAAATCTGCGCCAATACCAACGACACGGTGATCCATGCCCTGCGGGATATCATCAAGCATTCGCCCGATTTACTCAGCGTGCGCTGGCGTCGTGAAGGATTTATCTCTGACCATGCTGCGCGCAGCAAGGGTAAAGAGACGCCGATCAACCTGTTAGGCTTCAAGGACGGAACGGCAAATCCCGATACCAGCAATCAACCTCTGATGGACGACATTCTGTGGGTAACAGAGGGGCAGGGTGAACCCGCCTGGACAGTGGGAGGCAGCTATCAGGCCGCCAGAATCATTCAGTTCCATGTTGAGTTCTGGGACCGTACGCCGTTACGGGAACAGGAGACCATCTTTGGTCGGGTCAAAAAGAGCGGCGCACCGTTAGGCATGCAAAATGAGCATGATCTGCCTGATTATGCCAGCGACCCCGACGGCAACGTCACGCCGCTGGATGCGCACATTCGTCTGGCCAATCCGCGGACGCCGGAAACGCAGAGCAATTTAATGCTGCGGCGCGGCTACAGCTATTCGCTGGGCGTCTCTAATGCCGGTCAGCTTGAGATGGGTCTGTTATTTATCTGTTATCAGCATGATTTAGAAAAAGGTTTTCTTAGCGTGCAAAAAAGACTGAACGGTGAGGCGCTTGAGGAATACATTAAGCCCATTGGCGGAGGCTATTTCTTTGTGTTGCCCGGTGTTCCTGACGATAAGCATTATCTCGGTCAGTCTTTACTGGAAGCCTGAAGGTTAACGCCTGCGCCTTCTGCCTCCTGATGAGGCGGAAGGTTGTTTTTTAATCAATATAGCCGCCTGCCTCTTTTCCCTGCTTTTCTCCACACTTTTCTGAATCAGATTAATGATTAAAAAATTTATAACCCAATGAATAACAATAAGAAAATTTTAATTTTTCTGCGCCTGCTGGCAATTAATCCTGAGATTGCTACGCTTGACATAAAATAGATGTTGCTTTCGAACTGAGGTTTGTAGCACTTTATTAACAGCGGTAGAAAGAAGTGTTGTCAGGTTCACTACGGAGATCGCGAATGGTAAAGTCCTTTAACGGACATCAGTATGACAAAAAAAGTTTCGCTGCTTTATGCGAGGGCGATTCTTCCCCAACAACTTTCTCAGTTTTCTATTCTAACGGCCAACTCACAATAAATTCCAACCGGTGCACAGCTGCGCTTATGCCAGGCTATGCGCCTAATCTCTGGCCAGACAAGGCTTAAAAGGAAGCCACCGAAACCTCTAAAGCGTTCACGTAATCGCATCGATTTCCGATGCGGGAAATGAAACCAACTGTAAGGTGTCACTATGGGAAGACAGAAAGCAGTGATCAAAGCTCGTCGTGAAGCAAAACGTGTGCTTCGTAGCGATTCACGCAGTCATCGTCAGCGTGAAGAAGAATCGGTCACCTCGCTGGTGCAGATGGGTGGGCTGGATTCAATCGGGATGGCGCGTGATTCGCGCGACTACACCCCCATTGAAGCCCGAAATGAAGCTCAGGCGCACTATCTCAAAGCCATAGAGAGCAAACAGCTGATCTTCGCCACCGGCGAAGCGGGCTGCGGTAAAACCTGGATCAGCGCAGCGAAAGCGGCTGAGGCCCTGATTAATAAGGATGTTGACAGGATTATTGTTACGCGTCCGGTGCTACAGGCGGATGAGGATCTGGGCTTCCTGCCCGGGGATATCTCCGAGAAGTTCGCGCCTTATTTCCGGCCAGTGTATGACGTTCTGGTTAAACGTCTCGGTTCTTCCTTTATGCAGTACTGTCTGCGTCCCGAAATCGGCAAGGTGGAGATTGCTCCCTTCGCTTATATGCGTGGACGAACGTTTGAAAATGCTGTGGTGATCCTTGATGAGGCGCAAAACGTCACCGCCGCCCAGATGAAGATGTTCCTGACCCGCCTCGGGGAAAACGTCACCGTGATCGTCAATGGCGATATCACCCAGTGTGATTTGCCGTCGCACGTCCAGTCAGGCCTCAGCGATGCCTTAGCTCGCTTCGAGGATGATGACATGGTAAGCGTGGTGCGTTTCGGTAAAGAAGATTGCGTCCGCTCACAGCTCTGCCAGCGTACGCTGCTTGCTTACGGCTGACCGTAAAAACCTGACCAGGCCCGGATGAAAATCCGGGCTTTTTTATGCAAAAAAAAGCCCGAACTTTCGTTCAGACTTTCTTTTTAACGCAAAAAAAAAGTCTGAACTTTCGCTCAGACTTTCTCTTTAAATATGGCGGTGAGAGAGGGGGATCACGAGGCACGTCCATGTGCCTCGCCTTTCAGGCAGCAGAGCTGTGCAAAACGGCTCTCCTGCCGTTTTGTCGAACCCTGTCGAGGCTTCTCACCCCTCTCTCCTGATTTACATGCAAAAAAAAAGCCTGAACTTTTGTTCAGACTTTCTCTTTAAATATGGCGGTGAGAGAGGGGTTCGAACCCTCGATACGTTGCCGTATACACACTTTCCAGGCGTGCTCCTTCAGCCACTCGGACACCTCACCGTATTGTTTTACTGCATCGGCCCAGGGGGCGACGGGGCGCTACTATAGGGAGTAGAAGGCGTCCGGTCAAGCATATTTTTCTTTTATTCTATCGGCTTAAAGGGTGGGCACAGCGCTTGTCCAGCAGAGCGTGCGGCAAACCGTTGTCATCATACAGAAATGCCTCTGACACAAAACTATCATGGTTGTGTCGCAAACTGGCTCCCTGAAATCTTTAGCAAAACTTCATCATGGAGCGTCGAGTTAATGAAATATAAAAGCCTGTTTACCCTCTCCCTTATCGCTACGGTCATCTCCTCCACCGCCTTGGCCGATGTGGCAGCCTACAGCCGCGCCGCACAAGGTGATATCACGCAGCCTGGCGGTGCACGCCGCCTCACGGGTGACCAGACTGAAGCGCTGAAAGCCTCTCTGAACAGTAACAGAGCCAAAAACGTTATCCTGCTGATTGGGGATGGCATGGGGGATTCAGAGATCACTGCGGCACGTAACTATGCAGAAGGGGCGGGCGGTTTCTTTAAGGGGATCGATGCGCTGCCGTTAACGGGCCAGTACACCCACTATTCGCTGGATAAGAAGACCCACAAGCCTGACTACGTGACCGACTCTGCCGCTTCTGCCACCGCCTGGAGCACCGGCGTGAAGTCTTACAACGGCGCGATTGGCGTGGACGTCAACGGCAAAGATCACCCCACCATCATGGAAATGGCGAAAGCAGCCGGGAAAGGTACCGGCAACGTCTCGACAGCAGAGCTTGAAGACGCCACTCCAGCCGCGCAAATTGCCCATGTCACCTCACGTAAGTGCTACGGCCCGGAAAAGACCAGCGAACTTTGTGCTGCCAATGCGCTTGAGAAAGGCGGTAAAGGCTCTATTGCCGAGCAGCTGCTGAATGCCAGAGCGGACGTGACGCTGGGCGGCGGCGGCAAAACCTTTAGCGAAACGGCTAAGGCGGGTGAATGGCAGGGCAAAACCCTGCAGGAGCAGGCTAAGCTGCGCGGCTATCAGTGGGTAAGCGACCTGAACGGCATGAATGGCGTCACTGAAGCCAGCCAGGACAAACCTGTGTTGGGCCTGTTTGCGCAGGGAAACATGCCTGTGCGCTGGAAAGGGCCAAAAGCGACTTATCACGGCAACGTTGAGGGCAAACCCGTGACCTGTGAAGTTAATAATGAGCGTCCCGCTTCCACACCAACGCTGGCCCAGATGACCGATAAGGCGATTGAGCTGCTGAGCAAAAATGAGAACGGCTTCTTCCTGCAGGTAGAAGGGGCTTCAATTGATAAACAGGATCACGCTGCCAACCCATGCGGACAGATTGGTGAAACGGTCGATCTGGATGAGGCGGTGCAGCGGGCGCTGGAATTTGCCCGTAAAGAGGGTAACACGCTGGTGATTGTGACCGCTGACCATGCGCACTCCAGTCAGATCGTCGCCAATGACAGCAAAGCACCCGGACTGACCCAGACGCTGACTACCAGAGAGGGCGGCCTGATGACCATCAGCTACGGCAACTCAGAGGAAGATTCGCAGGGGCATACGGGCACACAGCTTCGCGTTGCGGCTTATGGTCCTCACGCCGCCAACGTCGTAGGTCTGACCGACCAGACTGACCTGTTCTATACCCTGAAAGCAGCGATGGAAATTAAATAACGATTTAAAAGTGTGGGGAGCTGGTTGTGCTGAAGATCGGCTCTCCTTTTAAAATCATTAATTCACCTGGAACTGAGCCGAAAGGTTTTTAATCAGCCCTGCAATACTCCCGTTATCTTCTGTTGCGCCTGTTTCTGCTAACGCTGTTCCACTCCTCTACAGTCAGAACTTGCTGATGAAGCCTGACGCTGTGGAAATCATCATGTTGGTATTCAGAATCTTTTACAGCGAACACATTAACAGATCCCATCACGGAACGTCCTGTTCCTGCCTTTTAACTGGCGATATATCAGCTGAAGTTAAGCAGATCGTTTATTAGCGGTTTCACTTAAACGCGCGTTCCGCAAAGAGGATTTGTATTAGCCGGGGATAATCGAATTCCTTAAGCTAAATTTCAAAATATATATCATTTTCTCTGATTAATTGGGTGGTTTCTTATTGTTTGCAGGTCACATTTTGACATAAGATCCTTACAGGATATTTACAGATTAGCGCGCTTATCATGATGATGAATTACCGTGTAGGGAAACTGTGGCTGGGGCTTTTTTTCTTTTGTGTAACAGGGGCAAATGCGGCTCCGTTAAGCCCGGCCGATCGCGATCAGCTGCAAACAGAGCAGCAGAATATATTACAGAACAATCAGCTACAGCGTGATGAGCTGCAGCGCACTTTGCAACCTGAAGTTCCAGATAAAGTTACCAATAATCGGGAGGCTGGCCCCTGCTTCCTTATCAAAAAGATCGTTATTAATAACGCTTCGTTATTTTCCGCAGCTGAGAAAAACAGACTTAGCGCGCCTTTGCTGGGCCAGTGTATAAACATGGCGCAGATTGAAAAGTTAACGCACGATATATCTGACTGGTATCTCTCCCGTGGGTACATTACCAGCAGAGCGTTTATTCCGGAACAGGATATAAACAGCGGCGTTTTAACTCTCTCCGTACTGGAAGGACGTTTACAGCAAATACGGCTGGATAAGAGTTCTTCAACTCAGTTGAAAATGGCTTTCCCACACCTGGAAGGCGGCATCCTTAACCTGCGTGATATTGAGCAGGGGATGGAGCAAATTAACCGTCTCCGTACTACGCCGGTTCAGATTGAGATCCTGCCGGGTGATAATCCTGGTTATTCCATTGTTAATCTCACAGAGAAGCCTGAATTTCCTCTCTCCGCTGCCCTCTCCTTTGATAATAGTGGACAGAAAAGCACCGGGGTGGGGCAGATGGCCGGTTCGGTCACCGCTAACAATCTGCTGGGGATTGCCGACCAGTGGTTTATCAGCGGCGGACGCAGCAGCGCTTTCTCCTCCTCCCGTGATGCACGCAATCTGCAAACAGGCGTCAGCGTGCCTTATGGCTACTGGCTGATGAATTACAACTACAGCTGGAGCGACTATCGCAACCGCTTTGAAAATAATGGCTTCAGCTGGCTCTCTCATGGCGACAGTCAGATCCACCGTGCCACCGCATCCTGGGTCGCCTTTCGTAACGGCCAGAGTAAAACGGCGTTAGTAGCCGGACTGGATCACCGTATCAGCCGCAACTGGCTGAACGACACCCTTCTTCAGAGCAGCAGCCGCAAACTGACCAGCCTGCAGTTCGGCGTTAACCATACGCAGAAAATTGCCGGAGGCGTTGCCACCTTTAACCCGATGTTCAGCCATGGCGTCTCCTGGCTGGAGGCAGAGAGCGACAGCGGTAAAAGCGACGATCTGCCCAAGGCTGATTTTCGCAAATGGAGTCTGAGCACCAGCTTCCAGCGCCCGCTTAACCAGGACCTCTGGTGGCTGAGCAGCGCCTACGGCCAGTGGTCGCCCGACCGGCTGTATGGCAGCGAGCGCCTGACTATTGGCGGCGAAAGCTCGGTTCGGGGATTTAAAGAACAGTACCTCTCCGGCGATAACGGCGGCTATTTGCGTAATGAGCTTAATTACGCCTTATTCACGCTGCCTCTGCTGGGACAGATTAATGGTTTGTTGGCGCTCGACGGCGGATGGCTGGAGAGCGACCGCTACGATCGTGAATCCTCGGGCACTTTATGGGGAAGCGCAGTAGGGCTTACTTCAGGTAACCGTTATTTCGCCACGCAATTCACTTTAGGCGTGCCGGTGAAATATCCCGACTCGCTTGGACCCGATCGTCTCTCCGTTTATTACCGTGTTTCTCTGGTCTTTTAAAAGGCAATGATTATGGAAAATCGACTTCATCCACTGCGCACTTCCCAACGTCTGCTGAGCTACCTGGTCTGTGCGCTGATTGCCTGGCAACCGCTGTTGCCGGCCCTCTCAGCCACCATGACCCCCGTTACCGCAGGGACCAGGCTGGATAAAGCAGCGAACGGTGTACCGGTAATTAATATCGCCACGCCAAACGGAGCAGGCATTTCCCATAATCAGTTCAAAGAGTACAACGTCGGGAAAGAAGGGGTAATTTTAAATAATGCCACCGGCCAGCTGACGAAAACGCAGCTCGGAGGATTGATTCAGAACAACACCAATCTGAAGGCGGGGCAGGAGGCCAGAGGGATCATCAACGAAGTGACCGGCGGCAGTCGTTCACAGCTTCAGGGATATACCGAAGTGGCGGGGAAAGGCGCCAACGTTATCGTTGCTAACCCTTATGGCATCACCTGTAACGGCTGCGGTTTTATCAACACGCCCATCGTGACGTTAACCACCGGTAAGCCGCAGCTCGACGCTAAAGGTAATCTGCAGGCGCTGGAAGTGACCCGGGGAACGATCACCGTTGAAGGGCAGGGGATTGATGCCAGCCAGTCGGATGCGTTGTCCATTATCTCCCGCGCCACCGAGGTCAATGCCGCTATCCATGCCCGCGATTTAAAGGTGATTGCCGGGGCTAACCGTGTCGCGGCGGACGGAACTTCTCAACCTATTGCGGGGGAAGGCGCGGCGCCACGTGTTGCGGTGGATACTGGCGCGCTGGGAGGAATGTATGCCAACCGTATCCGGTTAGTCTCCAGCGAAAAGGGCGTTGGGGTTAACCTTGGCGATCTGAATGCGCGTCAGGGGGATATTTCTCTTGATGCCAGCGGGAAGATTACGCTGAACAAAAGCCTCAGCAGCGGTGCACTGGAGGTCACAGGGCAGAGCATCGTCCTGAACGGCGATAATAAATCTACAGGCCCGGTAGCGCTGAAAGCAGAGCAGGATATCACCCTGGCTGCAGGCACAGTGGTGAGTGATCAGGCAATCAGCCTGACGGGTAACGGTAAATTGGCTGTCAGCAGCAGTAAGCTGACGGCGGGGAAAACTATCCAGCTCAACGGCGGCGATCTCTCGGTTGATAAAGCCAGTACGGCTAACGCCGCGGGTGATATCCAGCTGACAGCGCAAAAGCAAATTGATAATGCTGGTCAGCTTACGGCTGGCAAAGGCCTGACATTAAAGGCGCAGCAGGCGCAGAACAGCGGTGCGCTGGTAGCCAAAGCGGCTCAGCGTATTAATGCGGATGCCCTGACCAATAACGGTCAACTGGTGGGCGACAGCCTGAGTGTCACCACCCACACGCTGAACAACAGTGGGGAAATGCTGGGGGGCGCGCTCGCTGAGATCAACACCGATCGTTTCCAACAAAGCGGCACGCTGAACAGCCAGGGCAGTACGAAAATCACGGCAGCTGATTTGCTGGATAACAGGGCGGGCGGGGCAATCACCGCTAAAGAGTCGCTGGCAGTAACCAGCAGCAGGCTGGTTAACCAGGGGACGCTCTCAGGACCAACGTTGACGATCAACAGCGCTCAGATTGAGAACAATGGGCTGATTCAGGGAAGCGATCTGTTAGGGATCAGCAGCAGTCAGCTGACAAACCAGGCGCTGGGCACCATCACCTCTGCACATGACTTTGCCCTTAATCTGCCCGATCTGCAGAACAGCGGCTTAATAACCAGTGACGCTGCGCTCGCATTCAGCGGAAACCGTCTGGTTAACGCGGGTGAAATCAGTGCCGCCAGCCTCACTGCCAGCAATAACAGCCTGATTAACCAACAGGATGGCCTGCTGCTCTCTGATGCGGGCATGCAGCTGAACCTGCAGCAGCTCAGCAATGATGGACAAGTGGTGGCCAGCGCGCTGGAGATTAATGCCGCCGGACTCGACAATAACGGCCTGCTGCAGGGCAGCGGGGCAGTGCGCGTCAGCGGCGAGAACCTGAATAATGCCGGGACTTTGCTTAGTGGCGGGCAACTGGCGCTGCAGGCGAGCGCGCTTAATAATCAGGGATTATTGCAGGGGCGGCAGCTGACGCTGAAGTCCGGGAGCTGGCAAAACAGCGGCAACGCGCTGAGTGAAGATGAGGCGGATTTACAGGCAGGCAGCCTGAATAACTCGGGTAAGATCCTTGGACAGCAGGGCATTCAGCTACAGACCGACGCCACTGATAACCAGGGCTGGCTGATTGCGCAGGCGCTGACGCTTCAGGGCGATCTGATCAACAGTGGCCTGATCCAGGGTAATGACTCGTTGACGCTTGGCGGTAACAGTTTGCGTAATCAGGCCGCAGGCCAGTTACTCAGTGCTGGTGCGCTGACCCTTAACGGCACAACGCTGGATAATCTGGGCGCGGTAGAGGCCGATCGGATAGCGTTGACGGCGCAGAACTGGCAGAACGGTGGCAACACACGGGCTTCGTCACAGCTCAAAGTGCAGGTTGCCGATAGCTTCAGTAACAGCGGCAGCCTGCTGAGCGGGCAGGAGCTTACTCTGCAGGCCAGCGATATCCTTAATCAGGGCACGCTTGCGGCCGATCGCCTGAGCCTGAGCGCACCGCTGTTAATCAACGGCGGGCTTTTACAGGGCAACAGCGAACTGACGCTGAACACCACTTCTCTCGCTAACCAGGTTGCCGGAAAACTGCTTGGCGGCGGCCCGTTAAACCTGATGCTGGAGCGGCTGGATAACGACGGGCTGCTGCAGATTAACGATGCGCTGAATATTACCGGCAACCAGTTCACTAACAACGGACGCGTGCAGGCTGACAGCCTCGTTACCCATCTCAGTGACACGCTGACTAATGGCTCTGGCGCACAACTGCTGGCGCAGCAGCAGGCGGATATCAACGCCCGTAACCTGAATAACAGCGGTACCGTTGCGGCAAACCAGCTTAAGGTGAGTGGCGAAGAGTTAATAAACAGCGGCCTGCTTCAGGGTGATGAGTCACTGGTTGCCCACTTCCAGCAGCTCGGCAACCAGGCGGGCGGACGACTCCTTAGCGGGGGTGAACTGACAGTAACAGGCGGCAGCGCCAGCAATGACGGCAGCTGGCAGGGCGACCGGCTTGGCTTTGACCTGACCACGCTGGGTAACCGGGGCGCAATTACCGGAACCCGTTCCCTGCATGGCAGCGCCAGCAGTGAACTGAACAACATCGGTACTTTGCTGAGTCAGGGAGCCGCTGACTTCTCTGCGCCACTCTTGCTGAACAGCGGCAAAATTATCGCCAGCGGCCTGACGTTGCAGGGCGGTACGCTGAATAACAGCGGCCTATGGCAGGGCAGTGACTCGCTGACTGCCCAGGCGGATAGTCTTACTCTTGGCCTGGCAAGTAAAACTCTCTCAGCCGGTGCATTATCGCTTACTGCCGGACAGCTCACCACTTCCGGCACGCTACAGGGAGAGAGAGCGGAAATCACGGCAGATAGCTGGCAGCAGCAGGGATCTGTTCTGGGCAGCGGTGGGCTTACCGCCAGCGTAAGCGGAGAGCTGCGTAATACCGGCGAGCTGTTAAGTCAGGGTGAGGTGCAGATCGGCGCTCAGACCCTGACCAACAGCGGCTCTCTGCTCAGCAATCAGGCTGTGATGCTGACGGGATCCAGGTTAACGAACAGCGGCGCCGTACAGGGAAAAACGCTGACGCTGAGCCAGGCAAATGTGATCAATCAGGGCAGCCTGATTGGATTACAGGCGCTGACGCTGGCCGCACTGCCGCAGACGGCAGGCAGCGTGCTCAGAATGGCGCTGGCTGCACCAGTGCGTGAGCTGGTGAACAGCAGCGGAGGATCGATGCTGACCCAGGGCACGCTGACGGTTAAGGGTGGCACTATAACCAATAACGGCAGCTGGCAGGGAGAGCAGATCCTGCTGGAGGCAGAGCAGCTGATCAACAACGGCTCTATTCAGAGTGCCGATGCTCTGCAACTGACTCTCTCAGATAAACTCACTTCGAACTCGGGCAGTAAAATCACCGCTAACGGTACGGCAGCCCTGCAGGCTCTGGCGCTGACCAATCAGGGGCAGTGGATGGCTAAATCGCTGACGCTGACGGGTTCCACACTCAATAATAACGGTGACATCAGCGGCGTTGACTCACTGACGGTAAAGTTGAACGGTGGCTTTACGCAGCAGCAGAACAAAACGTTGCTCTCGGCAGGAAAGCTGGCGCTTGAGGCCGCCTCGGTCACTAACTCCGGCAACATTCAGGGCCAGGAGCTGACCCTGACCAGCGGTGCGGTGAATAACAGCGGCCGTCTGCAGGGCGATAATAACCTGCTGATGACGCTCAGCGGGCGCCTGACCAATAATGCCTCCGGCACGCTGCTCAGCCAGAAGGGGCTGACGTTAACTACGCCGGAACTCTATAACTACGGGCTGATCCAGAGCGGCGCTACCAGCACCATCAAAGCCACCGGCCTTGCCACCAATAGCGGCAAGTTGCTTTCTGGCGGCGAACTGACGTTCAACACGCCACAGCTGACAAATAGCGGCTGGCTACAGGCTACGCGGCTTATTTTAAATGCGGCAAACGCGGCAAACAGCGGGACGCTGCTGGCGGATCAGCAGGCGACGCTGAGCGGCACCACGCTGACCAATCAGGGAACCGCTCAGGCAGCCAATCTTACTGTCAATTATCAGCAGCTCACCAACAGCGGCACCCTGCTGGGAACGCAGCAGCTAAACGTGACAGCGTCACAAATTAACCAGCAGGCGGCAGGTAAACTCTTTAGCGGCGGTACGCTGGTAGTTAACAGTAATGGATTCGATCAGCTCGGTCAGGTAGTGGCGCTGGGCGATGCGACGCTGAAAATCATTAACGCCTTCACCGCAAAAGGTGTGCTTGCTGCCGGCAATCGTCTCAGCGTCAGCAGCAACGGCGCGCTGGAAAACCAGGGCACCATGCAGGGGCAGGCGCTGACAGTCAGCGCTGGCGGCATGCTGACTAACAACGGTCAGCTGACCAGCGGCAGCGGTGACAGCAGCCTGAGCGGCAGCGGCATCGTCATGAACGGTAATGGCAGCCTGCAGGGCGGCGGCAACCTCACGCTGACCAGCCGCAGCGACGTCACGCTTAATGGTTTTACGGGCACGCGTGGCAGCCTGACGATCAGCACCCCAGGCAGCCTGGTAAACGCGGCGCTGCTCTATGCGGCTAATAATCTCTTCCTCTATGCCAACAGCATTCAGAACAAGCGGGGCGATATTCTCGCTGGCAACAACCTGACGCTTCAGCGGGACGCAGCGGGCAACGCCAATGGCGAAGTGGTTAACACCTCAGGCACCATTGAAACGCAGAATGGTGATATCAACATCAAGACCGGGCATCTGTTGAATACCCGCGACGGCTTACACGTTACGGAGAGCACTACTTCCGCGCCGACCCGCGCTGGCGTGGGCGATACCACGATGAAAATCACCATCTGGGATCTGGCCGTGGGGGATTACGGGTATTACACATCAGTCACCAAAACCCCGGAACGTGAAATCGGCGGCGCTAACGGATGTGATTGTACCGTTGGGGGAAATATAGTCAGGAAAGATCTTTACGCCCCTACAGAAGAAGCCGCTACTCAGAGATTTGCGCTTTCAAGTTCCACAGTAGAAGTGGTCAGTAACGGCGGGGCGGGTCGTATCTCATCCGGCCGGAATATGGTTGTCCAGGCGGGGAGTCTGGAGAACCAGGCCAGTAACGTTCTGGCAAAAGGCAATATTACCCTTTCCGGTAACCAGTTAAACAACCAGTCCTGGCAGGCTGGCACCCAGAGCGATTATCTCGTCTATCAATATAAGGGGGCCTTAGCCACCGGCACCATTGGTGAAGAGAGAACGCGTAACGCAACCAAGGGCAGCGAATTTACCTACTATCTTACCGGGCATGAAAATGTATTTACTCCTGGAGAGCTCTACCGCGCCGTAATTCAGGCGGGCGGCAATATAAGCGCCAGCTTCAGTGGCGATATCAGCAACAGCAACACTACGGCCAATGCGGGATGGAGCGGCAACACCCTCGCTGCGCCAACGGTCAACGGCCTTAAATCAGTAAGCCAGTCGGGCGCGCTTCAGCGCCAGCAGTTATCTGCTTCAGGCTACGCTGCCGTCAACACACCGCAGTGGCACGATCGGTTGCAGGATGCTTTGCGCCAGGTAAACAGCGCCACCGGCCTGGAAGCGGCACCTTCATTACAAACAGCCCTGACCGATCGTTCACTCACTGGAAAAGAGAGTGCGGATCTGGGGAAAAATAGCTCCCTCGCTGATATTCGTTCCGGCACTCAGGGTGCGTCTGGGTTACAGACTCCTCAGGCCAGCAGCGTTGATCTCAGCGCCTACCCGCTGCCTTCCGGGGCCAATGGCTACTTTGTCGCGACCACAGACAGTAAAAGTCCCTATCTGATCGCCGTAAACCCTAAGCTTAACGGCCTGGGGGAGCTGGACCCCAACCTGTTCGGCGATCTCAATGCGCTGCTGGGCATCCATCCTGCTGCCGCCCCGCAGGAAACCCGCACGCTCTATACCGATGAAAATGCCTTCCTCGGCTCATCCTATCTGCTCGATCGCCTCAGCCTGAAGCCGGAGTATGACTACCGTTTTCTGGGGGATGCCGCCTTCGATACGCGCTATGTCAGCAACGCCGTCCTTAACGGAACGGGCAATCGCTACATCAACGGTCTTGGGTCAGATCTGGATCAGATGCGTTACCTGATGGATAACGCCGCAGCCACGCAAAAATCGCTGGGGCTGCAGTTTGGCGTGTCGCTCAGCGCCGATCAGGTTGCCTCACTGGATAAGAGCATTATCTGGTGGGAGGCCGCCACGGTTAACGGCGAGACGGTGATGGTGCCGAAGGTCTATCTCTCGGCTAAAGATGCCGATCTGCAACAGGGCAGCGTAATTGCCGGCAATAACGTTACGCTTAATGGCGGCAACGTCACCAATAATGGCAGCACCATCGCTGCCCGGAATGCGCTGAAGGTAGACAGCCAGAACTCACTCAGTAACCTCAGTGCGGGCCTTATCCAGGCGGGCGGTGACCTGCAGCTGAGCGCGCTGAACGACATCAATAACGTCAGCTCAACCATCAGCGGTAAAACCGTGGCGCTGGAAAGCGTTAACGGAGATATCAATAACCTGACGACTTCCCAACAGTGGCAGCTTGATGCCCACAATAGCAAGGGCATGAATCTCTCATTCAGCGAAACGTTGAATGGCGCCACCGCGGCCATCACTGCTTCAGATTCGCTGAGCCTGAAAGCAGGCAACGATATCAACGTTACCGCCGCCACGCTGAGCGCCGGAAATAACCTGCTGATGGATGCCTGGCATGATATTGCCATTGCTGGCAACCAGCAGGTGGAGGGGGGCGCCCAGTCGGGCTTCAAAAATGGCTGGCAAAAGAAAGAGGCAACCTCCTCGCTCACAACCACTACGCAAGGCAGCCAGATTTCCGCAGGGGCGAACCTCGCTATGCAGGCGGGTCATGACCTGGACGTTACGGCCAGTGCCGTCAGCGCCGGGGGTAACGCCACGCTGGGTGCGGGCAATGATATCAACCTGAACAGTGCAGCCACAACGCAGAACAGCCAGCACGGCAAAAGTGAATCGCATGCCAGCGGGCTGGATCGCACCACGTTAACCAGCGGCAGCGATCTGGTGCTTGCCGCCGGTCGCGATCTCAACAGCGATGCGGCCGGCCTGGCGGCGGAGAAGAATATTGCCCTGCAGGCAGGACGCGATCTTAATCTGCTGGCGGCAGAAACCAGCTCCGGCAACAGTTATAAAGCCGGTAAAAAAGTGGAGATCAACGATTCTGTACGTCAGCAGGGTACGGAGTTAGCCAGCGGCGGTAATACAACACTCGCCGCCGGTCGGGACATTAACAGCGAGGCCGCACAGGTTAAGGCCAGCAAGGATATCGCCGTCACGGCCGGGCAGGACATCAACCTGACAACCGCAACCGACAGCGATTACCACTACAAAGAGGAGACCAAAACCAAAAAGAGTTTCCTGAAAAAAACCACCACGCACAAAGTTGAAGAGAAGAGCAGTACAACTGAACAGGGAACGTTACTGAGCGGGAAAAACGTCACCCTGAATGCCGGTAATAACCTGCTGGTGAAAGGCTCTGCCGTGGCGGGTGATGAAGATGTCTCGCTTAAAGCAGGCAACAATGTGGATATCGTTGCGGCGACTAATACGGACGCCAGCTGGAGTTTAAGCGAGAAGAAGAAAAGCGGCCTGATGAGCAGTGGCGGCATCGGCTTCACTATCGGCAGCACCAAAACCCGTCAGGAGCTGAAAGAGAAAGGATCCACGCAGAGTCAAAGCGGCAGCATGGTTGGCAGCACCGGCGGCAATCTCACGGTAACGGCTGGTGGAGTGGCCCACGTTGGCGGCTCCGATTTGGTGGCAGGGCGGGATCTTTCTCTGACCGGCGACAGCGTGGTGATCGACCCGGGCCATGACAAACGCACCAGCGACCAGCTGTTTGAGCAGAAATCAAGCGGGCTGACCATTGCCCTCTCCGGCGCGGTGGGCGGTGCGGTCAACAGTGCGGTAACCACGGCGCAGACCGCCAGTAAGGAGAGCGATGGCCGTCTGGCGTCACTGCAGGCGACCAAAGCGGCACTGTCGGGCGTGCAGGCGATGCAGGCTTCCCGGATGGATGCTGCTAAAGGTAACGATCCTTCCAACAATAATGCCATCGGGATTTCTGCGACCTACGGGTCACAGTCTTCAAAATCCACTACCCACAATGAGCAGGATCACACCGCCGGAAGCACGCTGAATGCAGGAAATAATCTGACGATTGCGGCGAACGGCAACAAAGCCGGTGCGCAGAGCGGCGACATCACCATTGCAGGCAGCCAGCTCAAAGCCGGGCAGGACGTTGCGTTAAACGCCTCACGCGATATCAACCTGCTCTCTGCTCAGGATACCGACCTCACTACCGGCAAAAATGAGAGTAAGGGCGGTACGCTGGGAATCGGTGTGGGCGTGGGATCGGGCGGCTGGGGTATAACGGTTTCCGCCAGCCTTAACCGCAGCACCGGGAAAGAGAAGGGCAACGGGGTCAGCCAGAACGAAACCACGCTGGATGCGGGGCATCAGCTGACGCTGACCAGCGGCCGCGACACCACGCTGGCTGGCGCACAGGTCAGCGGTGAGAAAGTGGTGGCGGATGTCGGGCGCGATCTCACGCTGAGCAGCCTGCAGGACAGCAATAATTACGATTCCAGGCAGACCAGCGTCAGTGCGGGCGGCAGCTTTACCTTTGGTTCGATGACCGGTTCGGCTTATCTCAGCGCCAGCCGCGACAAAATGAAGAGCAATTACGATTCGGTAATCGAGCAGACGGGCATTTATGCCGGTAAAGAGGGCTTTGATATCACCACGGGCGGACATACGCAGCTTAACGGCGCGGTGATTGCCTCCACGGCTGGGGCGGATAAGAACCGTCTCGACACCGGTACGCTGGGGTTCAGTGATATCAGTAACCGGGCGGACTACAAGGTTGAACATCTGGGCGGCAGCTTCAGCACAGGTGGCGCGGTTGGCAGCCAGGTACTGGGCAACATGGCCTCTTCGCTGCTCAGCGGACTGGGTGCGAGCGGCCATGCTGAAGGAGTGACGCGCGCGGCGGTATCTGACGGCACGCTGATCGTTCGTGACCAGGCGGCGCAGAAGCAGGATGTCAGCACGCTGAGCCATGACACGGCCGGAGCCAACGGCAGCATCAGCCCGATATTCGACAAGGAGAAAGAGCAGAAGCGGCTGCAGATCGCGCAGCTGGTGGGTGAGGTTGCCACCCAGGCGATGGACGTGGCGCGGACGGAAGGAGATATCCGCGCCACCATCGCGGGCAAGGCGCAGCTGGCGAAGGAAAATATCCATGAACCTGCTGCGGGCGCACCTGAGGGTGAGTGGGCTGATTACAACGAGAAGCTGCAGAACAGCAGCGATTACCGGAATACGCAGGCTGAGTGGGGAACCGGCAGCGACATTCAGAGAGGGATCCAGGCGGCAACGGCGGCGGTACAGGGTCTGCTGGCGGGTAATGTGCAGGGCGCCGCAGCGGGCGCAGCCGCGCCTTATCTGGCGGGAGTTATCCACGACATGACCACCACGAAAGGCCCGGACGGCAAAGACGTGGTGAACGTGGAAGCCAACCTGATGGCGCACGCGGTGGTTGGCGCTGTCACGGCTTACGCGGCGGGCAACAGCGCGCTGGCGGGCGCGTCGGGCGCGGCGATGGGCGAGTTTATTGCGCAGCAGCTTTATCCCGGCGTTGAGCATGGTAAACTCAGCGAGGAGCAGAAGCAGAAAATCAGCGCGCTGAGCACGCTGGCTGCAGGACTTGCAGGCAGCCTTGCCTCCGGCAACATGAGCGGCACGGTTGCCGCTGCTTCAGCCGGGAAGAATGCGGTTGAGAATAATGCGCTAAAGGTTAATGAAAACCAGGACCGGGCCAGAGAAATGACCCAGTGCCAGGGAGATGCCTGCAGCGCTGTTATTGAAAAATATAAGAAAATAAATGCTGAACAGCATGAAAGCGTTGTGAACTGCTCTGGTGCTCAGGATTGTGTTGATAAAGCAAATGAAGTTGGCCAGTTGCAGGCTGATTATGCCAGGCGTACCAGTGAGTTGCTGGAAAAGGCGCGTACTGATGGAGGTCTGAGCCCGGTAGAACAGAATGAACTTTCGATCCTTCAGGTGACGACGATTCAGCTTGAGGCAGACAGAAACGCCGCAATTCATAACGCGCTGATGTCTGGTGATTCATCTGAGGCGAAGCAGCTTGCGATAAACTCGCTGGCCCAAGTAGCTGGAACCAGTGCTGCTGGGATAGCAACAGGTATTGGAAAGGGTAGTAAAGCAGGAGTGAATGAAACATCGGCAACCGGACAAAGTAGTACTATTGTTCCTGGTGGCGGGTTGGCAGCTCATGAAAAAGCAGGCGGTCATTTGATTGATCGACATGTAGGAAAAACTGAAGCGGAGTTATTTGATAGAGTGTCAACAGGTAATACAAAAACAGCATCGACATTTACTGATAGAGCTACAGCAGAAACTGTGGCAAGCAAAGCCGTTGATAGCAATCAAGCGAAAATCCAGAATTATTTATCTGGTAGCCAAAAGGGTTACTTAGAACTTGATTATCAATCTTCCTCTGCTATCGGTATTAGTGTTACTCGCGGCTCAACAAGTGCTGTACCCGCTAAAAATGCCAGAATTATCATTGGAAGAGATCCTTCAATGCCTGGTGGATATAAAATTATCACTGGATATCCAACGCCATGAATATTAATGAAAAATACCCTTCACTGTCATACCTGTTAAGGTGTTATTTTAACCAGGATTTTGAGGTGTTATTTGGTAATGCAGATGAAACATTGGCAGCTTATAAAGCTACTGAGACTGCGGAAGAACGGTCGCAGATGAAAGCTGAAATAGATTATCTGTTAGCTCTTTCTCTCTCAGATGATGAATTGCAGGACATACTGCTTAACAAAATTGATTGTGGTTATTATTACCCTAATGAATGGTCTTCATCTGAAGAATGGTTGAAACATATAAGTAAGCAAATGAACTAAAATATCCCGGCCACCGAGCCGGGATTTTACCATGTAAGCCAAGCAGCTTGCGGGATCAGAGAATATACCATCAGCTAAGGTGGTCCCAGGCAAAGATACGGTGTATTCGGTTAAAGTCACGGAAGGACCTTCTGCTGGTAGTACTTTGACATTGAGGGACTTTTCAACGTCGGCACAACAAACCGGTGCTAAATGGACTATAGATTTAATGACTCCATCGATAAATGGTGGAAGAAGGGTGGAGGTTAAATTTAAATGATGAAAACTATCAATGATATATATTCAGCCATTATCAAAAGTTCTTATGGATTATCGATGGGAACTATATGGCAGCATATCAGTGTTGAATGCGCTGGGTTACCTGATAATTATTTGTTCCGAAAGGAAGTTTTCTTTAAGATTTTGGCTCGATTATTAAATGAGAAGAAAATTAAATTAGCTACAAATGGTATATTTTTGTCTGGTACTGTGGAGCAACAAATACAGATACTACAAGCTGTTTGGCCACCATATCCATGTGAAGATGAAAACGACGATTTAGATGAATATGGAATGTGGTTTTTGGTTAAGGCTCCTGCTGGAGTGGTATGGTTAACACCCGATGGTAAAGAGTTATGGACTTAAAAGATCCCGCCTTCATGGCGGGATCTTTTTTTTCTTTCAGTCACAGACCATATTATCAGTTGTCCATGCTCTACAGTCACGGTAACCGGCGTATCTGGATCAAATCCTGCCTCTACCACTCAGTTACCGTTGAGATTGATGCTGCAGCGGCAGCTATAATACGTTTTCATGCCGATTGAACGTTTTTCGAAGTGGATGCTAATATTTCCCACGTTCAGTTGCCGTACGCTTTGAAAATATGTACTTCTGGCTTATTATTGTGATCAACCAGAATCAGCTTCTTGCTAACTCCTAAATCCGGCGATGGTGGAACTGTCTTCAGACCGGTGAACGGAAGAGCCTATTTTAATGGTATGAGGTAAGTATGAAATTATTATCATGCACAAAAAGTAATGCGGAAATAAACTTTACAGAAAGTGAGATAATCATTCTGAATTCAGCGCTTAATGAAATTTTCAATGGTATTGATATAGAAGAATTTGAAACGAGGATTGGCTCGGAAAAAGAAAGTGCTGCTATATTGCTGAGTAATTTGGGGGGCATTTTAGATAAAATGTCATCTTGTTAGTGAAATGGTTCCAGCCTTTTAGCTGGGACCTTATTTAATAACTAATAACTTATCTTAAGTTGTCCGATATAGAGTAATTCCATTAGGGGTTTTTTCCATCATTTGATATGGTGGGCATCTGAATAATTTCGCGAATTGCTGTTACTTGCCCATCGCCTTTTTTCTAGAGTGTTTACGCATCATGAGAACGAAGTACTGATGGTAGGCCAATATTGGAAATCCAGTCTGGAAAAAACAATTAAATTTAAATATGATGAGTGACGCGATATGAATGAGAAATTAGTAAATATAGTGTGTAATAAACATCACTTAAAAAATATGCGGTTAGAGAATTTAAAATATACTTCTGGAACGCTTGAGTTAGCTTTAGTTACAAGTGATACAGCTTATGATAAAGCTAATGCAATCCAGGTATCATTTGACTGGATACATTCTTTTCGAGTGACGGATGAGGGAAATCTGTTAAAAATGCAATATGAATTCAAGGGCGAAATGATTACTGGAATTTATACAATTGAAAACTCCTGTTATCTTACTTGGTTTAGTGAGCAAAGCGCTAACATACATGACAGTAATTCAATAAAAACTTATCTCATAGTTACCGGTGATGAAGTTATAGAGGTCTTGTCTTCAGTTAAGCCAGTAATGAAATATAGTTGAAACTAGCCCCAGATAAGAATATTTATTAATGATTTATGGGTGTTTTTTTGTATCTATTACTAACTTCTGGTAATGGTTAATATTGGGGTTTGATATATTTTCCTTGATGGAGATTAACAAAAAAGATAGTTATATTATCCAAGTAATATCCGCCCAAAATGCATGATAAACATATAGACGTAGTTTCTAAAATATTAGTAAAAATAAATGAAAGTCATTTTTTTTCTTATGCTCTTTATCATTGAAGTTATGTGATATTGCTGCAAATGCCTTTTCTGAGGATGCTCCACATTTTCACCAAACCCAAAGCAAAAAAAAGTCTGAACTTTCGTTCAGACTTTCTCTTTGAATATGGCGGTGAGAGAGGGGTTCGAACCCTCGATACGTTGCCGTATACACACTTTCCAGGCGTGCTCCTTCAGCCACTCGGACACCTCACCGTTTTATGCCGCAACCAGGTTGCTGACGGGCGCTAATGTAGGCAAAAGCGGCGCGCGGGTCAACACTCTTTCTCGCCTTTTCTGCGCGTTTAGCCAGTTTTAGAGCAGATCGCTGCTTAAATCGCCAAAAGAGTCAGGCACGGCAGCGAAATAGCATATCAGGCGCGCATTCCCCAGCGCAGCGTGCATAATAATGCGCTTTAAACGGCAAGATAATCACGGGGTCTGATGTGAACACCTCCCTACCACGTCCTGCAGCGGCGTCGCCTTCCGGCACCCGCGCACTGTTCTTTATCCAGATATTCGCCACGCTTGGCTTTGCGGTTCTCTACTCCACGCTGGTGCTCTATGCAACCAAACGCCTTGGCTTTAGCGAAGGGCAGGCCAATGCGATGATGGGCGTGTTTGGTGCCTTCAACTACGGGCTGCATCTGTTTGGTGGCTACCTGGGCGGTCGCTACCTGAGTAATCGTAATCTCTTTGTGCTGGGCATGGTGCTTCAGGTGGCTGGGTGCTGGGTGTTGTCCGGGCAGAGCGCCGAAGGTCTTTACTGGGGACTGGCGATGTTCCTGACCGGCAGCGGGCTGAACGTCACCTGCATCAATATGATGCTGACCCAGCGTTTCACCCCGGAGGATAACCGCCGTGAAAGTGCGTTCCTCTGGAACTATGCCGGGATGAACCTTGGCTTCTTTATCGGCTTTACCGGCGCGGGCTATTTCCAGCTCACGGAACATTACAAGGCGCTGTTCCTGTTTGCCACTATCGGCAACGCGGTGGCCATTGTTATCTCGGTGATGCGCTGGAAAATCCTGGCCGATATCGACACGCCGCTGCTGCACGTCACTAAAAAGCAGTTCCGCCTGCGTATGATAATCGGTCTGTCCGTGCTGGTGCTGCTGGTGCCATTGATCCGTATCATGCTGACGCACGCTGATTTTACCGGCACCTTTGTGATCAGCCTGGGCGCGGCGATCTTTCTGCTGCTGGGCATTACCACGCTGCGCCATCGTCCGCGTGAAGAGCAGCGCAGGATGGCGGCCTATCTGCTGCTGGCGATGGGGTCGCTGGTGTTCTGGACGCTCTATCAGCTGGCACCGATGGGGCTGATGCTGTTTACCGAGCACAATATTTCACTGAACGTCTGGGGCATTCAGGTGGCGCCGCAGTGGGTGCAGAACATCAACACGCTGACCATTGTCATTGGCGGGCCGCTGCTGGCGCTGGGCTTCCGTAATCTGCGTGAGCGCGGCTGGCGCATCGATATTCCTCTGCAGTTCGCCTCTTCGCTGTTCTTTATCGGCCTGGGCATGCTGGTACTGCCGCTCGGCATTATGCTGGCTGGCGCCGATGGCATGGTTGCCTTTAAATGGATTGTTATCAGCTATCTGCTGCAAAGCCTCGGTGAACTACTGATCTCGCCAATAGGCTACGCGATGATCGGCAAGCTGGCGCCGGTGCGCTATCAGGGGATCATGATGGGCTGCTGGATGATGGTGACGGGCGTGGCCTCGGTGCTGGCAGGTTATGTCTCTGGCCTGATGCCGGAAAACAGCGGCAGTACGCCAGCGCTGACTAATCCCGGCTACAGCCATATCTTCAGTCTGCTGGGCTGGGGTAGCGCGGCGGTCGGTCTGGTTTTACTGCTGCTGATGCCGCTACTGCGCAAACTGATCCAGGCCCGCTAATCGTTCGCTGGCGCTGTCAGCCACACAACAATTTTGCTTGCCAGCCGGGTGGTTTTCCCCGAGCCTGAAGAAAAAAGGAGAGCATTGTGGATATCATTTTTTATCACCCCTCGTTTAATGCAGAGAAGTGGATCAAGGGTTTACAGCAGCGTCTTCCTCAGGCCCGTGTTCGCGCCTGGCAGACGGGTGACGCTGCACCTGCCGACTACGCGCTGGTGCGCCAGCCGCCGGTAGAGATGCTGAAAGGCCGTAAAGAGCTGAAGGGTGTCTATGCGCTTGGCGCAGGCGTGGATGATATCCTCGGGCAGCTGCGCCAGCATCCCGATATGCTGGCTGAAGGCGTTCCGCTGTTCCGTCTGGAAGATACCGGCATGGGACGCCAGATGCAGGAGTATGCGGTTTATCACGTGCTCGGCTGGTTCCGCCGCTTTACGGAATATCAGCAGCAGAAAGCGCAGGCGCTGTGGCAACCTCTGCCAAACAGATCCCGCGCAGCGTTCAGCATCGGCATTTTAGGGGCAGGCGTGCTGGGGAGCAGCGTGGCAGAAAGCCTTAAGGTATGGGGATTCCCGGTGCGCTGCTGGAGCCGTTCGCCTAAAGAGCTGCCTGGCGTCACCAGCTTTCACGGGGCAGAACAGCTTGGCGAGTTTCTCGCCGGAACCCAGGTTTTAATCAACCTTTTACCCAATACGCCACAAACGGAAGGCATCCTTAACCGCGCGCTGCTCAGCCAGCTGAAACCTCAGGCGTTCCTGCTTAATCTGGCGCGCGGCGCGCATCTGGTTGAGGAGGATCTGCTGGCGGCAATGGCGGCAGGGGAGATAAAGGCGGCAGCGCTGGATGTGTTTACGCGCGAGCCACTGGATAAACAGCATCCTTTCTGGGCGCATCCGGACATTGCCATCACTCCCCATAATGCCGCTGTAACCTTGCCGGAAGAAGCTATGGACTACATCGCTAAGTCTGTTCTCCAGCAGGAAGCGGGTGAAACGCCTGCCGGTCTGGTGGATGTGACGCGCGGATATTGAGTCATTGCCGGGCGGGAATGCTATTCTTGCCCTAAGCCAAAAGGAGAAAGCTATGTACCCCGTTGACCTTCATATGCATACCGTTGCCAGCACCCATGCCTACAGCACGCTGCGCGATTATGTGGTTCAGGCACAAACTTGTGGCGTAAAGCTGCTTGCTATCACCGACCACGGCCCTGATATGGCGGATGCGCCACACTACTGGCATTTTGTGAATATGCGCGTCTGGCCGCGCGTGGTAGACGGCGTGGGCATCCTGCGCGGCATCGAAGCCAATATCAAAAATCTCCATGGGGAGATCGACTGTACCGGCCCGATGATGGATGCCATGGACATTGTGGTGGCGGGCTTCCACGAGCCGGTCTTTGCCCCGCGTGATAAGGCAACCCATACGGAAGCGATGATTGCGGCGATGGCCAGCGGCAACGTGCATATCATCAGCCATCCGGGCAACCCGAAATACCCGATCGATATCCCGGCAGTTGCCGAAGCAGCGGCGAAATATAATGTCGCGCTGGAGTTAAATAACTCCTCCTTTACCACCTCCCGTCCGGGCAGCGAACCTAACTGCCGCGCTATCGTTGCCGCCGTGCGCGATGCCGGAGGATGGATCTCCTGCGGATCCGATTCCCACACGGCCTTCACGCTGGGCAATTTTGAACACTGCCTGCGGATCATGAAGGAAGTGGATTTCCCGGAAGATCGCGTATTAAATGTTTCACCGCGCCGTTTGCTAGATTTCCTGACGCAGCGCACCGGAAAAAGCATTACTGAATTTGCTGATATGTGACACTGTCACAATTAACCTCTGAATGGACTGACCCTCATGAATGAATTTTCCATCATCTGCCGTATTCTGGGCTCGCTCTACAACCGCCAGCCTCAGGATCCGCTGCTGGTGCCGCTGTTTACTATGCTGCGCGAAGGCAAGTTGCAACAGCACTGGCCGCTGGAGCAGGATGAACTGCTGACCCGACTGCAGGAAAACAGCGATCCGCAGTCGCTGGCTGCAGATTACAACGCGCTGTTTGTTGGCAGCGACTGCAAGGTGCCTCCCTATGGATCGCACTGGGATAATGGTCCGCAGGAGAGCGAAATCCGTGGCTTCCTGCAGAGCCGGGGCATGCCGTTAGGCGAGGGGCCAGCCGATCATATTGGTGCGCTGCTGCTGGCGGCGTCATGGCTGGAAGATCAGTCTGAGGCCGATGAGATCCAGGCGCAAATCACGCTGTTTGATGACTACTTACTGCCGTGGTGCGGTCAGTTCCTGGGCAAGGTTGAGGCGCATGCCACCACAGCCTTCTACCGTACGCTGGCTGCGCTGAGCCGCGAGGCGATCCAGGCGATGCGGGATGAGCTGGAAGAGGAAGGGGAAGTCTGATCCACCGGATCTTACTGCTAAAAAAGCACCTCCATAAGTGAGGTGCTTTTTTTTGCCTGTTATCGCCGCCACTGAGGCTGAGCGGAACCCAGCGGCGTGGCTGAACGCGACCAGGCCAGCGGCGTTCCCGGCAGCCAGACGGGTGAGCGCAGACGGTAGCCGATGCCCCACGGCGTGATCTCCGTTTCGACATTATTATCGTGCGGTTCAGCAGGCCCGAGGCCCTGAGGTCGCTCCGTATCCGGCAGCGGATTTTCTGTCAGCAGGCAGGCGGTTCTGGCAAGAGAGAGCCGCGCGGTAAAACCCCTGTTATGCATCCTCCGCTGGCGCAGCCCTTCCAGCACGGCAGCGGCCGTCAGGTAGCCTGTAGCATGATCCAGCGCCTGTACGGGCAGCGGGGAGGGCGCGTCGCTCATTTTCCACAGCCTGCCGCTGTCGGCAATGCCGCAGCCCATCTGCACCAGGCTGTCGAAACCGCGGCGGTTGCGCCACGGGCCACTCCAGCCCCAGGCATTAAGGCTGACGTCGATAAGCCCCGGCGACAGCGTTTGCAGAGTTTCGGCGTCATAGCCCAGCCCGCTAAGCGCATCGGCGCGATAGCTGTGCACCAGCACATCCGCTTCAGCGATCAACGCTTCAAACAGTTTGCGTCCTGCGGAGGAGGTCAGATCCAGCCGGGCGCAGCGTTTGCCCAGGGTAATTTCCTCTTCCAGCGTCGGCTCTTCCCATCCAGGCGGATCGAGGCGCAGCACCTCCGCGCCCAGTCCCGCCAGAAAGCGGGTGGCAACCGGGCCGGCGATGATGCGGGTCAAATCCAGTACGCGAACGCCCAGCAGAGGGCGTGCAGGCAGTAAACGCCAGCGCGGCGGCGCAGCCTCCTGCTGTAACGTCTGCTTAATCAACGTTTCACGCTGTACGGCGCGACCCTGAGGATGCGCCTGCCACTCCGCCACGCTGCGCATTTCAGCAGCGCAACCTTTTGCCGCGACCACCGCCTCTTCCAGCGCCGTTTTATCCCACTGGCTGACGGCTTGCGCCAGGCTGGCCCGGTCGGCCTGTTTACCCAGCACGCTTTCCATGGCAGCGCGATGATGAGGGGCGTTGGTATGCAGACGGATCCAGCCATCACGCGTGGCGTAATCTCCGGCTAAGGGATCCCACAAAGCGGGCGCAGAACGATTAATCGGCGAGAAACTGTGCTGAAACCAGCGGGAAGCCAGACGGGTATCAACCTCCATCTGGTGGGGATTCTTTACCAGTTCAGCGGCGGCCTGCATCGCCAGCGCTATGCTGGTTCCCGTCAGCTCGGTTACCGGATAGAGTGAGGAGAAGCGCTGCCCGCCGTGAAAGTTTACCGCTGGCAGCGGCGTATCGGGGCTGCGCAGCCCGTACCAGAGCTGCTGCCAGAGTGTGGAGATAAACCCGTTGTCCATTGCTGCCTCCCTTTGCTGATGTTTTACACCTTAGCAATGAAAGTCGCTTTTTGCCTGGCGCTAACGCAGGCGACGGAACTTCGGCAACCGGGCATGCATGCGTAAATTACGCAGGTTCACCACCGCAATCGCGGTACCAATAATCACCAGCAGCGCGCCGACAACTTTGAAAATGTTCATGCTGTCACCCAGCACCACCACGCCCAGGATCACCGCCAGTACCGGCGTCAGCAGCGAGTAGGGCATGATCAGGTTGACGTTATAGCTGCGCAGCAGCCAGTACCAGAGCGAATAGGCGATGATAGAGGAGAAAATGGCGCTGTAGAGGATGCCGAACCAGCCGCGCCAGCTTGAGTGCATCAGGCTGGTGATCTGGTCCGACTCCAGCAGAAACGAGGCCAGCCCCACCACCGGAATAGCCAGAAAAGAGAGCCAGCCGGTCATGGTCAGCGGTTTTATGGCAGGCGCTTTCTTGACCAGCATATTGCTGACAGCCCAACCCGCTGCGCTGCACAGCAGCAGACAGAGCACCCACCACGCCGGAATGGTCGGGCTGCCTGCCAGCACCACCACGCCCGTTAGCGAAACGGCAATGCCAGTCAGCTGCACCACCGAGAGCTTCTCTTTCAGGATCACCATCGCCAGAATCATCGCGAATGGCGTGCCGAGCTGAACCACAATGGCGCCAGTGCCCGCATCGGTATATTTCATGCCGACAAACAGCAGGGAAAAATGCAGAAAGCCAAACGTGAAGGCCAGCGGCACCAGATAACGCAGCTGGGCGCGGTTAACGCGGGTAAAAGGCACCAGAATCAGCGCGACTACCACAAAGCGCATCAGGGTGAGGAACAGCGGAGGGAGATCGATCAATCCCCATTTGATGGCAACATTGTTAAAGGCCCAGAGTGTTACCACCAGCAGAATAAGCAAAAAATGACGCAAAGCCACGAGAGAGTCCTGTTGTGCGTGAGATCACCTTTTTATCATGGCATGATTCGCCAGCAAATTGAGCGCGGAAAGGAGATTTATTTCCCTCTTTTTAGCCGGTTGCTGCGTCAGGGGTTATGCCTTTTGCTAACGTATCTCTCAGAAAAAGTGATGAGACAGGCCGCCGTCAGCATGCCATCATAGCGCTTCGGAGCCTCTGCTCGTCGGCAGGGAGCGTTGAAATTGATAAGGATGGCCCTCGCTATGCGTTCTTCTCTTCCCCTGGCTATTATCCAGCTTGAAGCCCCACCTGAAGCCGTCAGCAACATCGTAGGCGAACAGCAGCACTGGTTTATCGCCGCGCTGGGCCTCGAGCCTGATGAGTATATTGTTGTGCGCCCGGATCTGGGCGAAGCGCTGCCGGAACCGGGTACTATTTCCGCTGCCATTCTCAGCGGCTCCTGGGCCATGGTCACCGACCATGCTGAGTGGAGCGAAAGGACGGCCGCCTGGATCCGCAGCGCCGTGGAGCAGGCGCTGCCGCTGCTTGGCGTTTGCTACGGGCATCAGCTGATGGCTTATGCGCTGGGCGGCGTGGTTGATGATAATCCGCGTGGCTGGGAGCGAGGGCTGCAGCAGCTTGAAATGAACGACAATGCGCAGCACGATCCCTTATTAAGCGCGCTGCCGGTGCATTTCTCCGCCTGGCTTTCGCATCGCCAGTCGGTAGTTCAGCCACCACCGGGCGCACAGGTGCTGGCTGCCTCGGCACTGGATCGCTGCCAGATTATCCGCTATACGCCGCAGGCGCTCTCGGTGCAGTTTCATCCTGAATTTACCAGCCAGATCATGAGCGCCTGCCTGCAAAACAGCCAGGGCAGCGAAGCGCTAAGCAGCCTGGTGGCGCATCAGCAGGAGCCCGGCACGCCGCTGCAGCTGTTGCAGGATTTCTGGCAGCAGCATCGTCAGCTCAGCAAGCTCGCCTGAATTTCCTCCCGCCCGCCGTCTCAGGAGCGGGCTGATACTTTTCGCTGCCTGGCCTCTCCAGCTTCTCTCAGCTTTCCCGGCACGCTTCCAGCGCAGGCGCCAATAAAGCCCGGTTCTCTCTGTCGCAGAGCAGTTCGCTCTTCTGCTGATTCAGAGGGCTGCAGCGTCATCTCACGCTCTCAGCCACTTTCCTGATGTCCCGGTCACAGTTTCCCGGCCGGAGATCTGACATGCTCATATTTTACATTATTGTTAATCATGAGTTATTTCATTGTTAAGTTCGCATCGCGAGCTTATCCAGAGGAGAACCAAGATGCGCTATGCCTATCCCGGTACTAATGAGTCTTTAATTACGCTGAAAGCACAGTACGGCAACTTCATTAACGGCGAGTTTGTTCCGCCAGTGAAGGGAACCTATTTCTCTAACACCTCGCCAGTTAATGGATCGGTGATTGGTGAGTTTCCTCGCTCGGATAGTGAGGATGTGGAAAATGCGCTGGATGCGGCTCATGCCGCAGCCGAGGCCTGGGGCAAAACTTCCGTTCAGGCTCGTTCGTTAACGCTGCTGAAAATTGCCGACCGGCTGGAAGAGAATCTTGAGTTCATTGCGGTGAACGAAACCTGGGATAACGGCAAGCCGGTGCGTGAAACGCTGGCTGCTGACCTGCCGCTGGCGGTGGATCATTTCCGCTATTTTGCCGGCTGCCTGCGCGCGCAGGAGGGTACGGCGGCTGAAATCGATGAGTTCACCGCGGCCTATCATTTCCACGAGCCGCTGGGCGTGGTGGCGCAAATTATCCCCTGGAACTTCCCGCTGCTGATGGCGGCATGGAAGCTGGCTCCGGCGCTGGCTGCCGGTAACTGCGTTATTCTGAAACCCGCTGAGCAGACGCCGCTTTCCATTACGCTGTTTGTGGAACTGATTGCCGATCTGCTGCCCAAAGGGGTGCTGAACGTGATCCACGGCTACGGTCGTGAAGCGGGTGAGGCGCTGGCTGGCAACCCGCGCATTGCTAAAGTCGCCTTTACCGGCTCGACCGCAACGGGCACCCATATCCTTGAGCTGGCGGCGAAAAACCTGATCCCCTCAACGGTAGAGCTGGGCGGTAAATCCCCTAATATCTTCTTCGAAGATATTATGCAGGCGGAGCCCTCGTTTATTGAGAAAGCAGCAGAAGGGGTGGTGCTGGGCTTTCTGAATCAGGGAGAGGTTTGTACCTGCCCATCCCGCGCGTTGGTGCAGGAGTCGATCTATGAACCCTTTATGGAGGCGGTGTTAAAACGGGTGAAAACCATTAAGCGGGGCGATCCAATGGATACCGAAACCATGGTTGGCGCGCAGGCTTCGCAGCAGCAGTTTGATAAGATCCTCTCTTATCTGGAAATTGCCCAACAGGAAGGGGCGGAAGTGCTGGCGGGCGGCGGCATTGAGAAGCTGGAAGGCGAGCTCTCTACCGGTTACTACATTCAGCCTACGCTGCTGAAAGGTAACAACAGCATGCGGGTATTCCAGGAAGAGATTTTCGGGCCGGTGGTCGGCATCACCACCTTTAAGGATGAGGCGGAAGCGATTGCCATCGCCAATGACTCAATCTATGGCCTGGGTGCGGGCGTCTGGACGCGGGACATCAACCGCGCTTACCGCGTGGGCAGGGCGATTAAAGCGGGACGAGTCTGGACCAACTGCTATCATCTCTATCCGGCGCATGCCGCGTTTGGCGGCTACAAAAAATCGGGTATTGGCCGCGAAACGCATAAAATGATGCTCGATCACTATCAGCAAACCAAAAACCTGCTGGTGAGCTACAGCGTAGAGCCGCTGGGCTTCTTCTGACCGTAACCGGGAGTGAAAAAGGGCCGCATCTGCAGCCCTTTTAACATCTTCCCGCAGGCGTAACCGCTTCAGCTCGCCTTGCGCTGCGCCAGCAAATCAACGATATGCTCCTCAGAGACGGCCTGAGAAAACAGATAGCCCTGCAGCTGATTGCAGCCCGCTTCAGCCAGCGCCGTCATCTGTATCTGGGTCTCTACCCCTTCTGCCGTAACGGTAAGCCCCATCGCCTGACCCAGCCTCACCACGGACTCAATAATCGCCATGGAGTTCTCCGTCACGCCCAGCGACTGGGTGAACGAACGATCGATTTTGATTTTATCTACGGAGAAATGACGCAGATAATTCAGGCTTGAATAGCCGGTGCCGAAATCATCCAGCGCAATACGGAACCCGGCCTGGCGCAGCTTGCTCATGGTTTCCTGCGCGCCTTTCTCATCTTCAATCAGCACCCCTTCGGTGATCTCCAGTTCGATACGGGTAGGGTGGGTCTTTTCCTGTTTTACAATCGCCTTAAAGCGTTCCACAAAACCGGCGGCGCGGAACTGCAGGGGAGAGACATTCACGGCGATGGTCAGCTCAGGCCACGCCAGCGAAACGCGACAGGCTTCCCGCAGCACCCATTCGCCAATCTGAATTATCAGCCCCATCTCTTCCGCCAGCGGGATAAATTCGCTGGGGGAGATCGGCCCATGAACCGGATGATTCCAGCGCATCAGGGCTTCAAGCCCGACCACTTTTTGACCAGAAATATCCATCTGTGGCTGATAATAAACGGCCAGGTCTCTCCTGGACTGCATGGCAAGGCGCAGATCGGCGGCAATTTGCTGGCGCGTTTTTACCGACTCATCCATCGACCGCTCAAAGAGGCGGTAGATGCCCCGGCCCTGGCTTTTGGCTTCATAAAGCGCGATATCAGCTTTACGCATCATCTCTGAACGATCCACGGCATCTTCCGGCGCGATGGCAACCCCAATACTGACCCCAATCCAGGTATCGCTGCCCAGCAGCGTAAAGGGGCGGGAGAGGGCCTCTATAATCTGCTCACACATGCGCTGAATTTCTCGCGGATCGTTGACGGTATCCAGAATGACCACAAATTCATCCCCGCCCAGCCGGCCTACCGTATCCTGCTCGCGCACCAGTTCACTGACCCGACGGCCCACTTCAATAATCAAATCATCGCCGGCATGGTGACCATAGGTGTCATTAATCAGCTTGAAACGATCCAGATCGAGCAGCAGCAGCGCCACCTGCTCTCCGCTGCGCATCAGCCTTCCCAGGCTTTGCGTAAGCCGCTCATCAACCAGGGCGCGGTTGGGCAGGCCGGTCAGCACATCGTGGAAAGCCAGATGCTGTGACTGCGCTTCGCTGGCGCTGAGCTGCAGCAAGGTTTGCGAAAGCCTGAGTGAAGAGAGCCAGAGGCGGCGGATCATCACCACGCAAATCAGGGTAATGATTAACACCACAATCACCACCACCGGGCCAATCACGGCCAGCATGCCGGTGCCCGGCGTGTTGGGCTGCCAGGAGAGATGGCCAAGGGGCTGGCCACGCTGCGTGGTTAATAAATAGTTAGCGCCGTTCTGTACTGGATTGCCATCGGTGTAACGTAAGTCATGCAGCAAACTTCGCTGGGAGAGCGCAGTAAGGTAATCGTTATCCAGATATTTCACGCTCACCAGAGTGAAAGTTCCAGCCTGGCTGCTGTTCTCATCAATACTCCCCATTGCCAGCGCAACTGGCCGGTTATCAATAAGCGTAAAGTCGACGACCTCCTGGTGACCATTCTGCCCGGAATTGGGACCTTTAAGTTGCTTCATTAGCTGTGCAATTGGCTGCTGCAAGTGAGCAAACTTCGCTTCCGGCACATTGGCACCATTTTCCCAGCGGTAAACAGGCTGGTTATTGCCATCCAGGATGTAAACCAGCTGATGGCCAAACATGCCTGAGAGCCAGGCGCCAACATTCAGGTTGAGCCATGCCGTATCCTGTGGATCTTTTATTAACTGACGGGCGAGGGGTTGCCACAGTGCCAGACTTCGGTGCTGCTTGATCATCTCTTTAAGGCTTTGAGAGAGTGAAGTTTTTATTATCTGTTGCTGTTGAGCAGCGGCATTGGCGTTACTTTGTGCCGTTGCCCACCAGAGGGTAAAGCTGGCTGCCGCAAAGGTGAACACCAGCACCAACACCAGTGGAACCAGCACTTCACGGACAAAATGGATGCGAAAGCTCTCTTTTATTTTCATCTTTTTTATCAACCCGATCTGTGCCATAGCCGCCTCCTGACCCACCTTTCAGGCTAGCATAAATCTCACTACTCTCCTTTTCTCGCGTTCAGGATCGTGTTCCAGCCCGGAATTCCAGCAGAAAATTTCTGAAGTAGTTCTGAATCTATAAAATTTACTTCACCTTTGAGCCAGCAGGCGTGGCAAGTGTGTGACAAACAATGCTTCAGCAATAGCGATGTGTAACTGAAAAGGATCGAGGAAAATGATTCGCACCATCAAACTGTTTTGTCTGCAAAATCGGGAGGTGAAAAGCTTTTACCATCAGATTTATCCCTTTTTTCAGGCTGCTGCCGCGCCGGACTCTCTGCAAGATTGCCTGCTCAGCCGCTACACCAGCGTGAAAAATCTGTAACGATTTTTACGAATAATTTTATCGCAGCAGCAAGGAGTGGAAATTTAACAGCGGAAGGGGTGTTGTTAAATAAGCCTTTTTATGCTCACACCTGGTAACAGCAGAAAGGCTGATTAGGATTATTCTCAGGAGAAGTAAATATTCAGACATCTTTTCCGCATCAGCTTTTTCTTAGAAAGAGAGGTTGTTGAGCAGCGGTTGAAGTTGTAATTATTCTATAAATAAGTCTTTCAGGAAATAAATTAAGCTTACTTGAGTATGGTAAGTTTCGTTTTAAATAAACTCTCTCGTAAAAGAGAATTCATTAATATTATATTGTGGTCAGAGTTAATTTTTGTTTAAAACGTAACTATTGAAACAAATAAACACGTTTACCCTTATCGCCTGGTATTATTCTTAATAAGCCCCTTCTTAAAAAAACGTCATTGATTTTCCCTGGTACTTGTTGTTAATTAAAAAGCATTCTGTTCCAGTAAGAGAAAACACGCATGTCTGCCAGATTATTGTCTGTGATTATCCCTGCCTATAATGTAGGCAATTATATTATTGAATGTGTAGATTCATTACTCTGTCAAATCCCGGCGCCCAATGAACTGATTATTATCAATGATGGTTCAACGGATAATACGCTGGCACTGATTGAGCAAAAATATGGCGAAATGGAGAACGTAAAAATCGTCACCATTGCCAACGGCGGATTGGGCAATGCCCGTGATGTCGGCATCCAGATGGCGCAGGGGGACTTTATTTTCTGCTGTGACCCGGACGATGTGGTCTGTGACGGCCTCTACCAGGAGCTGAGCGAAACCGTCAGCCGCCATCCGGAAATTGAGCTGTTCTGCTTTAATTCACTTATGTTTGAAGATGATGATTCCGGTCGCACCTATGGCAAGGTGGAGCACCGTGAATTCGGCTTAATGCATCCTCAGGCCATTTTAAGCTCATTATTGCGCTCCGGGGCCTATACTTCGGCCACATGGAATTACGTTCTGAAAAAAGATGTCATCAATACCTATAATTTAAAATATGTTAAGCGCCTGCATGAAGATCACTGTTTTACGCTGGAAGCATTTTTGCGCGCGCAAAGTGCCTTTGTCAGCCAGAATCTTTACTATAAGCAACGTATTCGTAGCGGCTCATTAACCAATAGCGTTAAAAGCGAGAGTTTTTTCCGTCAGCGTTATGATGCATTTGTCTGCTCTTACGAAAAATTAATCGCTGTCGTGGAAGATAAAAAAACGCAGGCGGAACTGCGCCGGCTCTATCTGATCCACTCCTTTAAACTAATGATTAACCTGGCCCTGGCGGATAACCGACGGGTACCCGATTACATTATGCAATCGATTCACTATTTCGGGAAAAGTCTGAAACCAGGCTCAATGGCCAACTGGCTACTGTTAAGAAAGCCAGAATTATACTCTAATCTGATCAAAGTCAGGCAGAATCTGCGCGGTATGACATCATGATAAGGTTAATGGCGGATGGCTAAGGTATTTGATAAAAGTTTAGTAATTAATATTTTTTCCCTGTTAGGGCTGCGAGGGGCTTCATTTATTTTTCCCCTGGTCACCTTACCCTATCTGGCTCGCGTGCTGGGCGTGGAGCATATGGGGGTGCTGGCTTTAGGCTTGGCCTGCGTCATGTATTGCAGCACCATCTCTGACTGGGGCTTTAACGTTTACACCACCAAAGATATCGCCATGCATCGCGAGGACAAGCAGAAGGTGACCCAGCTGTTCTGGTCCACCTTTAATGCCAAGCTGATCATGGGGACCTGCACGCTGGCCATGCTGTTACTGGCCACCTGGTTTAACCCGCATTGGCATAATCTGTTCTATATCGTGCTGGCTAACTCCACGGTGCTCTATGGGCAGCTGCTGTCATTTGGCTGGCTGATGCAGGGGTTTGAGAAGCTGGGGAAAACCGCGCTGATCTCAACGGTAGGGCAGTTCTGCTCCATTCCGCTGACGTTCCTGCTGGTGAAGACGCCGGATGATACCTGGCTGGCGGCGCTGATCCCTGGCGTGACCGCCACCATTACCGCCGTAATCACGCTCTATTTCGTGGTTACCATGCGCGTCATCGGCTTTTACCGCTTTGAACCAGGAGAGATTTTCCAGCGCATCAAAGACAGCCTGCATGTTTTTCTGGCGATCGCCGGTGCTAACCTGTTCAACAACATCAACGTGTTGATCCTGGCCAGCATGACCAGCAACTATATGGTGGGCCTCTATAACGGTGCTGACCGACTCAAAAAAGCGGCAAACACCTTGCCAGAGCAGATTGGCAACGCCTTTTTCCCGCGGGTGAGCTATCTGTTCCATAAGGATCCGCACGCGGTGATCCATGCCACGCGCAAGAGTATTACCTTCTCCTTCGGCATCAGCGTATTTATCGTGGTGTTTACGTTTTTCTTTGCGGATCTGATTGTGCGGCTGCTGCTGGGCCCTGATTTCCACGAGTCGGCGAACGTGTTACGCGTAGCGGTATGCGGCTTTATTTTTGGTAACGTCAGCTATCCCGCAGGGCTGCAAATCCTTATTCCACACGGGCTGGCGAAGCAGCGTATGCATGTGATGTTTATTGTTGGCCTGATCAACATCCCGGTCTGCTGCCTGATGGCGTGGAAATTTGGTGCTATCGGCGCGGCCAGCTCGCTGGTGTTTTCAGAATTTCTGGTCTTCCTGGGTATTCTGCGCATTATGATCAAGCACGATATTCTGAACAGCTATCTGCTCAGGGAGAGCCCAAAGGGCTTTGAGGCGCCGCGCAACGAAAATGCAGGCTGACGCGGCGCCCGCTACTTAGCTTTTATCCTCCTCTCTGGCGGCGAGTTTTCTCTGCCGCCAGTTGAGCAGGGGGGTAACGGAAACACCGTGCATCACAACGCTGGCGACAACCAGCGTAAAGGCCATATTTGCCATTCTGGTCATTTCATCCCCCGCCACGCCATGCGTGTAGGCCCAGGCAATGTAGTTGATACTGCCTATTCCCCTGATACCCAGCCAGCCGATTATGAGCCGCTGTCCCCGTGGCGCTTTCATCCCCATGGTTGCTATCCAAACCGAAAGGGGACGGATCACTATAAACAGCAGAGCGGCCATTAACAGTCCCTGAGGATCCCAGTGCTGCGCCAGCGTAATGCCCAGCACGATGATGATCCCCGCCGCGAATAGCCGTTCTACCGTATCGCCAAATGAGAGAGCATCACCCACCACCAGCCCGACGGCATTGGCTGCATTGGTCTCGCCCACTTCATGACGGATATGGGGATTGACCAGCACTTCTGCCGGTGGACGGTTTTCACTGTCCTTGAAGTAGTCCGCTGGCTGGCGGTTAATAACCCGCATTTCTGCACGGCGCAACCCTACACCGGCGGCAAAGGCGGCCAGGAAACCGGAAGCATCCAGCGCCTGTGCGGCGGTATAGCTCAGCGCGATCAGCGCCAGCGCCAGAAAATCATTAGGCGCCACATCCTGATGCGTATAGCGCAGGTGAGTGATGTACTGACCAACAAAGCGTCCTAACAGGAAGCCAATACCCAGTCCGCCGATAATGGCCCAGACCACATCCACCAGCGCCCATTCGCCTAACATCTCTAATGAGACGTCCTGCTGGGTTGTCAGCAGCATCACGGCCAGCATCAGCAGGGGAAGCGCCGTGCCGTCATTCATACCTGCCTCGCTGGAGAGCGAGACGCGCAGGTTATCATCATCACGGGCATCATTGACCGAAATCAGGCTGGCCAGCACCGGATCCGTTGGCGCGACAATGGCGCCAAACGCCAGTGAGAACATCCAGGAAAGTCCGAAAAAATAGTGTGCGGCCAGGGTGACACCCGCCACGGTCAGCAGCATTCCCGGAAACGCCAGCCGTAATCCTATTCGCCAGCCCTGATTTTTGAGAGGAAGGCGGAGCTTCAGCCCGGTGATAAACAGCGAGGCGGCCATAGCAATTTCGGTGAGATGTCTGGTGAGTTCAGCGTGCGCAGCGATATCGACGTGCAGGAGATCCAGTACCCACGGCCCGCAGGCGATGCCCGCTGCCAGATAGATCGCAAAGGAGGTTACCGGCCCGCGTGTTATCCATCCCGACGCCAGCGACATTATTAATAACAACCCACCCGTAACGGCGGTCCAACCCAAAAATCCCATCGTAGCTCCCCTGTAAGTGTTCAACCATACAGTATGGACGCTAAAAGCGAGACGGGGGAGGGAGCTTATTGCAATGGCATGTTTTAGCCATAAAATGTGCCGCTGGCGGTCAGAAAAGTCCGCCAGCGGCAAAGATTACCGGTTTTTACGGGCGCGTACGGCCAGCGCTTCCAGCTGGGCTGCAACGTGGCGTCGGGTATCTTCATCTGTTAGCAGACCCGCTTTTGCATCAATGCGTGAGGTAGCCTGACCAATCATGATTTCCGGTTTGTTCAGCGTATCGGCATTCAGAAACACCAGCGTCTGACGCAGATGATACTGCGCACGCGCGCCGCCAATCATGCCTGGCGAAGCGGTCTGAATCGCCACCGGCTTACCGGCAAAAGGGTTTTCCGGCAGGCGGGAAAGCCAGTCGATGGCGTTCTTTAACGCGCCCGGGATGGAGTAGTTATATTCCGGGGTAACGATGATCACCCCATCGGCGGCAGCAATCGCTCTGCCCATGGCGACGACCGCCGCTGGAAAGCCCTCTGCCTGCAGATCGGCATCATAATGAGGCAGTTCGCCAACCGAGCCCAGCGGAGCAATCGTCACGCCTGCTGGCGCAAGTTCCGGCAGCGTAGCGGCGACCGCCGCATTCAGTGAGGCTTTGCGCAGGCTGCCAAGCAGCGTAACAAACGTTAAGGATGAAGCTTCAGGCATATTCTTTCCCTTAATTATCCGTAAAATAAAACAGAGGATGAACGGTAAATAGCGTGGCCAGTATCACCCTGACACTCGGTCGCTGTCCAACTTCTGCGTGCTGCTTTCTGCCCGCCGCAAAGGAATAAACATTCTGTGCCGTAATCAGGCCCAACAGGGCGCAAAGATTGTCAGCGCGCGCCTGGAGGTATAATGTTAACGCACTCATTTTTCTCACTGGCAGCCGTTCCAGCCGGTGCTTCTCCGTTAAACCGAGGTTGTTTTGTCCAGTTACTCACCCAGCCAACGTCCAAGACGTCTGCGTCAGACTCCATCCCTTCGCACGCTTTTTCAGGAAACATCCCTGAGTATCAACGATCTGGCGCTGCCGATTTTCGTTGAAGAAGGTCTTGATGATTACAAAGCTATCCAGGCGATGCCTGGGGTGATGCGTATTCCTGAAAAACGTCTGGCCTATGAGATTGAGCGCATTGCGAAAGCGGGTATCCGCTCCGTGATGACCTTTGGTATCTCGCATCATACCGATGCAGACGGCAGCGATGCCTGGCAGGAGAACGGGCTGGTTTCACGCATGTCGCGTATCTGTAAAGAGACAGTGCCAGAGATGATCGTTATGTCTGATACCTGCTTCTGTGAATACACCACCCACGGTCACTGCGGCGTGCTGCACGACCACGGCGTGGACAACGACGCCACGCTGATAAACCTCGGCAAGCAGGCAGTAGCAGCGGCGCATGCAGGCGCAGACTTTATTGCTCCTTCCGCCGCGATGGATGGTCAGGTGGCGGCAATCCGTCATGCGCTGGACGCGGCCGGGTTCACGGAGACGGCAATCATGTCCTATTCGACCAAATTCGCCTCCTCCTTCTACGGCCCGTTCCGCGAAGCGGCGGGAACCTCACTGAAGGGTGACCGTAAAACCTACCAGATGAACCCGATGAACCGCCGCGAAGCGCTGCGCGAGTCGTTAATCGATCAGGCTGAAGGCGCTGACGCGCTGATGGTTAAACCGGCTGGCGCCTATCTGGATATTATCCGCGACGTGCGTGACAACACCAATCTGCCGCTGGCGGCATATCAGGTGAGCGGTGAGTATGCGATGATCAAATTCGCGGCACAGGCTGGCGCCATCAGCGAACGTGAGGTGGTACTGGAGAGTTTAGGTGCGATTAAACGCGCCGGTGCCGATCTGATCTTCAGCTATTTCGCCCTCGATCTTGCAGAGCAGAAATTGCTGTAGTCCGGCATCCGATCTCTGTGCCGGATCCTGCAAAACAGAGTCTGGCGTTGCCAATAAAAAACCGGCCCTGAGCCGGTTTTTTTGTGGCTGAAAAGGGGACTACACCACCACTTCAGCAATCCATTTCACCGACTTGATGTTGGTGAAATTGTCCACGTCTCCGACAATCTCATCAATGTGACCCGCCATGCCTTTCTCCAGATCTTCCGTGGAGCGGCAGACCAGATAGCAGGCAGCAACATAGGGAGCCGGAGAACCATCCGGGCTGTTGAGGATTTTATCAATGCTGTAAGAGACCAGGTAGTCGCCCATTCTGGCTTTGATTAGCGGTAAATGAACGTCACGATAGTAATCGTGATCGAAGTGGCCATTTTCAGTTGCGGGATAGAGCACGCTGTATTTGATCAAACCTTCACCTCATTAACGTTGTCCGGATGCGTTTTTTGCACCATTCCCTCCATTATAGCGAGGATGCCAGCGATGCAATTAGCGCTCTGAGCCACTGCTGCGCGGCAGAGCCTTCATTGCGGCGGTGCCAGATCAGCCAGAACGGAATAACCGGCAGCGGCAGCGGAGGAGGAAAGCAGAGTAGCCGATCGACCATGGGCGCATTGAGCGCCACGCGTTTCATCACCGTTGCGCTCATCTCTGTGGCGGCCACGACGGCAGGTGCCGTAAACATTTGTGGCAGCGTCAGCGCGCAGGTACGGCTTAATCCCTGCTGCGCCAGCGCTGCATCTACCACGCCGTAGCCATCGCCCTCCGGTGAAACCAGCACATGCTTCAGCTTCAGGAAGGCAGGCAGATCCAGCGCCTGACCGGCAGCGGGGTGATCGCGCCTGAGCAGGGTGACAAACTCATCCTGAAAAAGCAGACGGGAGAGGATCCGGCTCTCCTGCTGCGTGGGCGGAATGCCAATCGCCAGATCAATTTTACCTGCATCCAGCAGATCTACCACGCTGTCACGATGGCTGAAAGCGACGACCTTGAGCATCGCCCCGGGCGCCTGTTCCTGTAAGGCGTGACTCAATGCTGGCAGCAGTACCCCAGCAGCATAGTCAGAAAGACCCAGCCGAAAGGTCTGGCTGACGCTGGCCGGATCGAACGGGGGCCTGGCAATCAGTGACGCTTCCAGCTGCTGCAGCACCCCGGCTATCGGTATCGCTAACTCTCTTGCTCTGGCTGTGGGGAGCAGCCCTTCAGCGCTGCGCTGGAAAAGAGGATCGGCAAACAGCGTTCTGAGTCGCCCCAGCGCCGCACTCATCGCCGGCTGGCTGACGCCAACGCGGCTGGCGGCGCGGGTCACGTTGCGCTCTTCACTCAGGGCATTAAACGCCACCAGCAGGTTCAGGTCGATGCCGTAAAAATCCATAAATCGTATAATTATCTATATCGGTTATTTGTTGGATTGATGATAAGTCGGGCTTTATGCTCAGGCAATCATTTACTCATCAGGAGCAGCACCATGAACCCATCTGAACAACTCTCAGCAGAACGCATTGCCGTCGAAACGCTTTACCGCGCCTTTAACGAAAAGAACCCCGATTTACTGGACGAGGTAGTCACCCCGGAGTGGCAGGATATTCCGTTAGCGCCAGGACAGGGACCAGGCCCTGAGGGATTAAAACCCATTATCCTTGGCCTGATCGAAGCCTTTCCCGATGTGCATATTCAGATCCACGATCTGATTCAGACGCCGGGAAAAATCGCCGTACGCGCTGAAATTACCGGCACGCACCTTGGCTCGCTTATGGGGATCCCTGCCACCGGCAAACAGGTCAGCTTTGCCATTCATGAATTTCACCATTTTACAGCAGGGCGAATTGCCTCTACCTGGCACCTTGAAGAGTGGTTTGGTCTGTTCCGTCAGCTGGGGCAATTCCCTGGGCATTAACGTTTAGTAACAGAGAAAATTCTTTTTATTGCTGATAAGGCCGCTGATTATCATCAGCCTGTTTCCTCCCGGCTTTGGTTTGTCCTGTCCGTGAAGGGAGCCACCGCCAGCACTGGCCTCACGGCTAAATGACCGCCTGAATGTCAGCCATAACCTTCAGCTTTTTCTCCTATAGTCGGGGGGAGTATCTGGACGCACAGACTCCCCCAACGGCCTCTTTTACCGCAAAGTGCCTGCTTCTCCGGGTCAGCACGCTAGACTTAATCTGTTCTTAAGATGAGCGCAAGCAGGGAAAGAACCTTCACTCCCCTGAATTTCAATCATCCTGCTGAGGAGAAATAATGAAAGCACTGATTTATAACGGACCCCGTGACGTTGTGGTAAAAAACGTTCCTGACGCCAAAATCGTTCGTCCAACCGACGTTCTTGTTCGCATCACCACCACCAATATCTGTGGTTCGGACCTGCATATGTATGAGGGACGCACCAGCTTTGAACAGGGCAGGATCCTGGGCCATGAAAATATGGGGCAGGTGATTGAAGTCGGCAGCGGTGTTGAGAGAGTCAAAGTAGGGGACTATGTCTGCCTGCCTTTCAATATCGGCTGTGGTTTCTGTGAAAACTGCGAAAAGGGGCTGACCGGCTACTGCCTGACCACTAACCCTGGCACTGCCGGGGCAGCTTACGGCTTCGCCGAGATGGGGCCGTGGGAAGGGGGGCAGGCGGAGTTACTGCGCGTGCCGTTTGCTGACTTCAACTGCCTTGTCCTGCCGCCGGACGCCGTGGAGAAGGAAGAGGATTATGTCATGCTTTCCGATATTTTCCCCACCGGCTGGCACGCTACGGAGCTGGCCGGACTGCGGCCTGGTGAAAGCGTGGCCATTTACGGCGCAGGGCCAGTAGGGTTGATGGCCGCTCACTCTGCGATCATCAAGGGTGCCTCTCAGGTATTTGTGGTGGATACGCATCCGGATCGTTTAGCGCTGGCTGAAAAACTGGGCGCAATAGCGATCCAGGGCGTTGGCGACGAGGCCGTTCAGCAGATCCTGGATCAGACCGATGGGCGCGGAACCGACTGCGGTTGCGAGTGCGTGGGATATCAGTGCTGTAACAAGCACGGGCATGAAGACAATTCCGCCACCATGAACAGCCTTGTGGCCTCGACTAAGGCAACGGGCGGGATTGGTGCCGTCGGCGTATTCATTCCTCAGGATCCTGGCGCCGCTACCGAGATGGCCAAAGAGGGCAAAATGGCGTTTGATTTCGGCAGCTTCTGGTTCAAAGGGCAGTCCATCCGCACCGGGCAGGCAAATGTTAAGGCCTATAACCGCCAGCTTTCACGCCTTATCCATCAGGGCAAGGCGAACCCGGGGCAGATTATCTCCCACCGCCTGAGCCTGGAAGAGGCGCCTGACGGCTATCGTCATTTTGACGACCGCGACGAGGGCTGGACCAAAGTTATTCTTAAACCCTGAATAAAGTAGCCCGTAAGGCCCGTTCCGGCTGGTTCTGGCGGAACGGGCTTTTTTATCTGTCACAAGGCAGCCACCGGATTCAGGCATAATCGATGTAGCCGTCCGGGCCCTGGGTAAACCAGGTGCGACTGTCGTCGGGCGTCAGGGCGATGCCGCGGGCGATGCGCTCTGGAAAGTTAGCATTAGAGATAAAGGGTCTGCCGAAACTCACGGCGTCACCCGTCCCCTCTCTTAATGCCTGTTCGGCCCGCGCCACGCTGAAATCTGAATTCAGGATCAAAGGTCCCCGGAAAGCGTCTCTCAGAACCGAGGCCAGCGGGGGCTGTTCGCCAACGCCGAAGGAGCCATCGACCGGGGGTTCCCGTAATTCAAGGTGAGCAATACCTATTTCTGACAGCGTCTCTAATGCCAGCCGGAAAAGCGGCACCGGATCTGAGTCACGGATCCCCTGCGTTTCGCCATTAGGAGAGAGGCGCACGCCAACCTTGTCTGCGCCAATTTCGTCTGAAACGGCCTGGGCGATCTCTGCCAGCAGACGGATGCGATTTGTCCGGGAGCCGCCATAATTATCGGTGCGGTGATTATCACTGTCGCGCAGAAACTGATCGATAAGATAACCGTTAGAGGCGTGAAGCTGTATGCCATCGAAATTGGCATGCATAGCATTTCTCGCTGCCTGACGATAGTGACGGATAATACCCTGAATTTCTCCCGTCTCCAGAGGGCGCGCCTGTTCATAGGCAGCATGTCCCGCATAGGTATGGGCCTTTCCCGGTGCTGTAGTGGCAGACGCTGAAACAGGTTGTTCTCCGCCCAGAGTGGAGTGCACCACGCGGCCCATGTGCCAGAGCTGGGCGATGATCCGTCCGCCTGCCGCATGCACCGCAGAGGTGACGTGCTGCCAGCCAGCGATCTGTTCAGCATTCCACAAACCGGTGGCATAGGGCCATCCCAGCCCTTGCCGGGAAATACCGATCGCTTCGCTGATAATAAGACCGGCTGAGGCGCGCTGGGCATAGTAATCAGCCATCATGGCGGTTGGCACACTCTCCCGGGTGCCGCGGGCACGTGTCATCGGCGCCATAATAAAACGGTTAGGCGCATGAATGGCGCCCAGCTGCAGGGGTTCAAAAAGCTTGTTCATCACTATTTTCCTTGGGATTAACGAACCGCTGGCTCAGACAAGACGCTGGCCGCCATCGATATGCAGTACTTCACCGTTCATAAAGGGGTTCTGCATCAGAAACAGCACGGCAGCGCCCGCGGCATCCGCGGAAACAATCTCTTTTAAGGGAAGCTGTGCACTGAGAGAGGAAACATATCCGTCGCGTGCATCACCTAAAGTCCGTCCCAGCAACGCCGTATTGGTGGTGCCCGGTGAGAGCGTGTTGAACCGGCGGGGAGCCAGTTCCAGCGCCAGTCCGCGCGCCAGACCCTCCATGGCAGAAGAGGCGGCGGCCAGCACCGCGGTGCCCATTGCGTTAGGACGGTCGGCCAAAATCCCGGAAATAAAGGTAACAGATGCGTTGTCGCTGAGACGGTTGCCCAGCGTACGCAGGATATCAACTGAAGCCCAGATACGTTCATCAAAAGCGCGGCGTAAATAGACGGGTTCAGCCTCCATTATTTTTCCCGCCACAAATGAACCCGCCAGCAAAACCAGATGATCAACCCTTTCCACATCAGCAAGGGCAGCCTCAATGGCCTCTTTATCGGTGATATCGGCGTTGCGCCACTCAAAACCCTGCTGCATAGCAACGCTGGCGGTACGGGCAGCGTCTGATCCGATAATGGTGACCCGGGCGCCCGCCTCTTTCGCCTGCCTGGCGGCAGACAAACCGATGCCAGAACTGCCGCCAAAAATCATGACATGGCTACCGATGAAACTCGTTTCTTTCTGTGGGGCAGGTGCTGCGTCAATTCTGTTCATGGTGATCTCCGGGATAGTGACGTTACGTCATTAACAGCTCCCGAACATCCTCGGTGATTTCATTGGTGAATAAAATAGCGTTAATACTCACTTTATAAGTGCCATAATGGCATAGATCAGCAGGAAGGCGTTTTTCCCATAAACGCGGCAAGGCTACTCTCCCACGGCGTAGGTTGCGCGAAGATCCTGCCAAGCATCTCTGTAAATGCCCTGACGTTAAGGCTGTTGCGCCGGCTTTCGGGCCATAATGCGGTTATCCACGCCCGGTCAAAGGCATACTCTGGCATCACCGGAACCAGCGTGCCGTTTCTGACCTGCTGCGCACTCATATAAGTGGCCAAAAATCCGATGCCGCCGCCTGCTGCGATCACACCCGCCACGATTTCACTGGCATCAGCCATCATCCAGCCGTTTACCGGATACTCCTCGATTTCGTTATCCATATTAAAAGCCCATCTGAATAGCTGGCCGGAGTTCTGGAATCGAAAATTCACGCAGTCGTGATGCTTCAGCTCATCAGGATGCAGAGGGGTGCCTCGCTTTTTCAGGTAGGAGGGGGAAGCAAACGCGCAGATGCGGTGTTGCCCTAACCGGCGGGCAATCAGCCTGGAGTCCGGGATGCTGCCTACTCTCAGAGCGACATCGATCCCCTCCGCGGTCATATCAACCACCCGATCGCTGATACGGAGATCCACAATAATATCAGGGTACAGGGCATGGAACTCTGGCAGTGCCGGGGCAAGAATATGCACCGCAATGGGCCAGGGTGCCGTCACCCGAAGCAGACCGGATGGGCGACTTTTAGTTGAAATCACCGCCTGCTGGATGTTTTCAGCTTCCTGCAGCAGCAGCAGCGCCTTTTCATACAATATCCTCCCTTCCTGGGTCAGATGGAGAGAGCGAGTAGTCCGCGTAAACAGCGATAATCCCAGCTGCTTTTCAAGGCGGCTGATGCTTTTGCTGACGGCTGAAGGAGAGATACCCAGAACTTTAGAGGCGGCAGAAAAACTGCCAAGCGAAGCGGCGCGAGTGAAGGCAATCAGGCCCGTCAGTCGGTCAATCGTCATAGGTTCCATTGCGACACTTATTGAGTAAGTATTGACGTTATTATTACCACAATAAGATCGCTTGCTGATATACCGCGTTAACCCGGGCATATCAGCAAAGCTGACATGATTGATGAAGGGCTGATAAAGCTACAGTCTGGTTAATTCAATACGGTTGTCCGATCATACCTGCGCCAGACCGCCATCAACATAAAACTCCGAGGCATTGATAAAGCGTGCATCATCAGAGGCCAGGAAGGCCAAGGCTTTAGCGACTTCTTCAGGTTCACCCAGTCTGCCCAGAGGGACTTCTGCCGCAAGGGTGTCAAAAAGCCCCTGTCGGTGCGCTTCCGGTACCAGTCCTCCCAGACCGGGCGTACGCACAGGACCCGGACTGATGACGTTGACCCGGATGCCGCGATCCTTCAGATCCAGCGCCCATGAGCGGGCAAAGTTACGCACTGCCGCCTTACTTGCGCTGTAAACGCTGAAGCTGGCCGTTCCTTTGGCGGCCGCGGTGGAGCCGGTAAGGATCACAGAGGCGCCGTCGGTAAGAAGCGGCAACGCCTTCTGTACCGTAAAGAGTAACCCGCGTACGTTTGTGCCAAAGATACGGTCAAAGTGCTCTTCCGTAATGGTGCCAAGGGGCATCATATCGCCGCCGCCAGCGTTGGCGAAAAGGATATCAAGCCGTCCTGACTCGCTCGCGATGGTTGAAAAAACGTGGTCAAGTTCTGCTAAAACCGATGCATCGGCCCGGATCCCCGTTGCTGCGGGACCAATAGCGGCCACAGCGGCATCAAGCTCTTGCTGGCGGCGTCCGGTGATATAAACCTTTGCCCCTTGCTCAGCCAGTTCCTGCGCTGAAGCCAGACCAATGCCACTACTGCCACCGGTCACTAATGCGATCTTATTCGAAAGTTTATTGCTCATGATCTGTTTCCTCAGGATAAAGTGTTAATGCGTTCATTTATTCATCCCACTACTGTCCGCAGCCAGGGGCTTGCAGACCCGCAGGTCTGAAAATCATCTGTGTCGTAAGCGACAGCGAAGGTTGTCGCGATGGAAGAAGCATATCGACGAACAGAGATTTTCAAAATAGAATGGTTTGAAACTCATCATTGCAGATTTGAAATGAACAAATTTCCCGATTTTGAAGGCCTCGCCATGTTTGCCAAGGTAGCAGAAGAGGGTTCTTTCGCCGCTGCGGCAAGGGTGATGGGCGTATCCGTACCTACAGTGTCGCGTGCCGTTGCGCGACTTGAAGAGCGGCTGGGAGGAAGGCTGTTTAACCGCACCTCGCGCAAGCTGGCGCTGACGGAGTTTGGGCAGAGCATGGCGGCAAAAGCCTCGGAGATCTATCGTCAGGCAGAAGAGGTGGAGTGTGAGGCGCATGAGCTTTCAATACAGCCCCGCGGGCAGGTACGTCTTGCCCTACCGATGTCATTTGGCCTGCGCTGGGTCGCCCCCTTAATGCCCGCGCTGCTGCGTCAGTATCCTGAACTTAGCGTAGATCTCCATCTCTCAGATGCCTCAGTCGATTTAATTGCCGAAGGCTTTGATGCGGCGCTGCGCATTGCGTCGCTGCCAGACTCCTCGCTGGTTGCGCGCCGCCTGTGCGCGGTGACACAGTATCTTGTCGCCTCGCCTTCCTACCTTGCTGAGCACGGTGCGCCTGCTCATCCCAGAGAACTCTCCGCACGTCAGTGCTTCCGTTATGCCTGGCGCGCACGCAGCCAGGTATGGCGCTTTACCCATACCTCCGGGGCACAGGAGGACATTGTGCCAGCCGGCCCGCTGCGAGTGACCAATTCAGAAGCGCTTCTGCCGTCGCTGCTTGAGGGGCTGGGCATAGCAGAACTGCCTGAGTTTATCGCCGCTGAATATCTGCGCGACGGACGCCTCGTTCGGCTGCTTGAGGGTTGGTCGATGACGAGGGGCGGCCTCTATTTCGTTACGCCCACCTCGCGGAGCCGTCCCCTTAAGGTCAGGGTGCTTTCTGACTTTTTTGCCAGCCATTTAAGTGAGCCCGACTGGTGCTTGCCCGATTAAAAAAGGATCCCCCGCCAGAGCATCCTTTCAGAAATGAAAGGATAATTTTACGCGCAGATCAGAGCGCAGCTCACCTCTGAACGCTTTGAGCTAAAGGATATCCTGGTCAAAGATAAGCGTGTGGTGGCTGTTGGTAAGCTGGCATCACGGGTTAACAAAACGGGCAAGCTGATCGAAACCGAGTTTGTTCTGGAGATAAGGGTGGAAGAGGGGCTGATTACCCGCTTCCGTATGTTTGAAGACAGTTATGCCGTCTCTGAAGCCTTTAGCTGAAGCAGTAAATATAATAAGGCTGCTGCCGGACAGGGCAGCAGCCTTCTTCACCAGACTTCAGCATTTATCAGGACTCGATATTCACCGGGCTTCAGCGTTCATCAGGCTTCAACATTCACCGCTTCTGGCAGTTCAGCCAGAGTATGCGTGCCCGCCAGATTGTCCGCTAAGGCGCGTAATACCTCACCTGGCCTGGCATTGGCGGGTCAATGTTATCTGCTCTCTGGCCGACTTTCGGCAAATCCTTAAAGCTGGTGGTATAAGCGGGCGATAGCATCTCACGCTTCATTGACCACTCCTGCTTGATGCCCTGACCGGCGAACCAGATACGGCTGCCGCTTTTTTCATTTAATTTATCCAGTGCGGCCATCAGCTTTTCACTGTGGGGTTTTGGCTGGAATTCATCGAACAGATTCAGTTGGGCCACGCCCTGGGTGAAAAAATCCCCGAGCATAATGCCCCCCTTCATATAGCGATGGCCCGGCCGCCAGATTTTGTCCAGACAGCGGATGGCTGCACTGATAATGTCGCGTGTATCCTGAGTCGGCGACAGCAGTTTATAACTGGCGGCGTTAGTGTAGTAAGGGTGCTCAGGATCGTGCGGACTGGTGCGGATAAAGGTGCTGATTTCCCGACAGTAACGCTCCTCTCCCCGCAGTTTTTCCGCCGCGCGGACGGCATAGTTGCAGATGGCCTCATGCATCTCCTGATACTCGGTAATACGACTGCCAAACGAGCGCGAGCAGAGGATGTTTTGCCGGGCAGGCTGAAGGGACTCCAGCTCCAGACAGGATTCGCCGCGCAGCTCTCTTACCGTGCGCTCCAGCACGACGCCAAAATGCTTGCGGATCAGGGCTACCGGCGTGTCGGCCAGTTCAAGAGCGGTATTGATGCCCAGCCCCTCCAACTTTTTTGACAGCTGACGCCCGACGCCCCAGACCTTAGCCGCAGGCAGCAGCGCCATCAGCTTGCGCTGGCGAAGAGGGCAGGAGAGATCCAGCACGTGAGCCGCTTTGGTCCACCTTTTGGCAGCGAAATTGGCCAGCTTGGCCAGAGTTTTGGTCTGGGCAATGCCCACGCCGACCCGCAGATGGGTATCCTGCCAGATCTTCTGGCGTACCTGATGGCCAAACGTCTCCAGCGGCATGCAGCTGCTGATGCCGGAGACATCCAGAAAGGCTTCATCGATGGAGTAGATTTCAATGGCAGGCGCCAGCGCTTCCAGCGTGCTCATCACCCGCTGGGACATGTCGGCATACAGCGTATAGTTTGATGAAAACACCGTGACTTTATTCCGCTGGATCTGGTCGCGTATTTTAAAAAAGGGCGCGCCCATCGGGATGTCGAGCTTTTTCGCTTCTGCATTCCGGGCAATCACGCAGCCATCATTATTTGAAAGCACCACCACCGGCCTTCCCAGCAGGTCCGGGCGAAACACCGTCTCGCAGGAGGCGTAAAAACTGTTAACGTCTACAAGGGCGAACATGATGTTTTGCCCGTTTTGATGGTGGCAAACACGGCTTTTGCCTTGTTCAAATCTTCACGCAGGATGGCAACAGAGAAGCCGTCCGGGCAGAGGAGATGCACCATAAGAGGTGCGGGGGGAAGTAGAAATAAATGCTGAGCAAGGTGTGCAAATAACATGACGAACCTCCTTTTTTACTGTGTTTATATACAGTATGTCGAAACATCGCAGGCGATCAAGCGAACCGGTAAAAATTCAGCCAGAAACAGAGAAGGATTTGAGGGGGAACAGAGATATTTACCCGTTGCTGAGTAATAAAGCAGCGACAACCAAAGCGTTAAAGCAAAAAAATCGCCGCATAAAGCGGCGAGGGTGAAGCATCAGATGTTTGCGCCGTCAGGCATTTCCCAGCCAAGCGCCTCGACAATTGCCCTGCGATAGGGCGTCGTCAGTTGAGCCGGAACGCGCTCAATATAGCGCCGTGCATGGTGTCGTTTTTCGCCTTCCAGCCCACTCAGATAGGCGATCGCATCCCCGACGGAAGGGATTTTCCCTTCCACAGAGTCACTTTTGGCCGGCAGCGCGGTCCAGATCACCGCATCGATTCCTCTGGCCTGCGCCCACTCTGCCAGCAGGCCGACCGGCCGCTCAGTCACTGTCAGGCTGCCAATGCCATCAGCGCGACCGGCGGGGATCCCTTCCCGCAGGCTGAGCGCATGCCGCGCTGCCGCCAGGTCGTCCGTCTCCAGCCACGCCCACAACACCGGTAAGGGGGCAGCATTCACGCAAATTGCCGTAGCCAGTTCGCCTGCCTCTCCAACCCGACAAAACTCAATGGGTATAGCGGGGCCATCCTTCTTCCATTCCCCTTTAACGGGCAACTGTTGCTGTTTCCAGATAAGCGACCCCCACCCCAGGCAAGCAATTTTCATCTGTCCCTATCCCCTACATCACTGAATTGACGATAAAACATCAAGTTTAGTAGGGGGTTCCTGTTTTTGTCGATGCGGAGAGCAGCGCTTCTGCTGCTTTTTTACCGGCCAGAAAAGCGTGATCGGAATTGTAATATTCCCATTCGCTGTATCTCCCGGAGAGGGTGATGCCGTACTGACTGAGCCACTGCCGAATTTTCGTCACGTTTGCCTGACGCTGGTGGTCATAAATCACATAGGCGCAGGGAATATCGGTCTGGGAGGCGGTAAGCACCTCATCATCAGCGGTAAAAAGCCCCACTCTGATGCAATCCTCTATACAGCGCTGGTTCAGCGCTTCCCCGGTTAAAGGCAGCGGCGAGTCTTCGGTATAGGTCATTTCGCAAGTCAGGCCAAACCCATTTTCCGGGTTGCAGTATGGACTGGCATTGCCCTGCATAAAGACACGATGGAACAGCGTATCGCCAGGATAATAGACCCAGTGCTTATCAGTAATATTTGCCCGGCCAATCCCCAGATTTACGCAACGTACGGAGGTGAACTTAAGCCCTGCGGCCGCCTCCCTGATCTCCTGTGGCGCAAATGTTCCCATCATCCTGATTAATTCCGGTAAAGGTAGCGTGCTGATCAACGACTCATACTGATAGCGCTGCCCGTCAGAGAGGATCACTCGGCGTTGCGCCGGTTGGATGCGGACAATTTCCGCGCCTGTTTTCAACGTCCCTTTCAATAACGGCAGGAAACCGGACATTAACGCCTGGAAACCGCCCTGCAGAGGATAGGCAAAGCGGGCATTCGGCCCCACAGGTTTGGCAGAAGGCTCAAGCGCACCCTCAATAATCTGCGCCAGGTCAGGCAAGGGCACCCGACCTCCCAGCCAGGAGGTCTCCATTTCAGTAAGCGGAACTTTCCAGATCTTTTTGTTGTAGGGAATGGCGAAATGTTTGGCTATGCCGGCGCCCCACGTACGATAAATAAACGACTCGAAATCGGGACACTCTTTATCTTCAGCCGTCAGCGTGCAGTCACCCTCTGCGGACACAGTGCCATCAGCACAACAATCTTTATCCGCCAGATCACGAACCGCTTTCAGATCGGTGCGTCCATAACGCGCCTCGATGGCGCCCAGCAGGCACTCTTTAATCACTGCGGCTGGTAATCCATATAACGCACCCTGGAAAGGGTAACGGGTATAGACGCCATCGCTCCAGACCCAGGCTTCACGGTTTTGCCAGTGCAGATTTTCACCTAACAGAAGGGTATACATCTCCAGCACATAAGGATCGGCAGAAAACATAATATGGCCAGCGTAATCAAAGACAAATCCCCGGTCGTTTACCGACCGGCACCAGCCTCCCACGGCCTCGTTGCGCTCCAGCAATACCGCCTCTTTGCCGAGATGATAAGCTGCGCTGAGGCCAGTAGGACCCGCACCCAAAATCAGATATTTTGCCGATAGCGGACGCTCTTCCTGCATCGGGAACAGATTCACCACCGAAGTATCCTCAACAGAAAGGTAATTTGCCTGCTTAGGCTGCGGGCGGGCCGCTTCATCAATCAGATCTTTCATCTGCGCAGCGGTTTTTAACCAGGAACTTCTGCCGACAATATCCCGCATTCTCTGCCGCATGATCCGGGTTTCTTTCCCCGTCATCACTAAAGCCTGCTCACAGGCGGTGATAAAACTGGCGGTATCCGTAGCGATAAAAATAAGATCGCCATACAGCATATCGACATCTTTTATCGCTGAGCTGACGACCGGCAGTTCCGCCGCCATATATTCCAGCACTTTTGTGGGGCTGATAAATTGAGTGGATTCATTCAGGGCGAAAGGCATCAGGCAGACGTCCCAGTCCGCCAGAAACTGGGGCAGGGCCTGATAAGGCTGCTGGCCGAAATAGTGAATATTGCTGGCTTGCGGCAGGGAAGAGGGATCTATTTTGACCACCGGGCCGACATAAATAAATTCCCACTCAGGATGCGCCGCCGCTAAAGCGGCTATCAGCGGAAGATCCATACGTTCATCTATAACGCCGTAATAGCCCAGCCTGGGGTGCCGCAACATCTCCTGCAGAGGATGGCCATTACCTCTGTCCAGCGCCTGCTCGAAATGAATGGCATCCACGCTGCTTGGAAAACAGTGAATATTGCTGTGCAGCGATTTTTTAGCGGCAAAAAGACTCGGCCCGCCGGTGAAAATAATATCGGCACGGCTGAAAAGCTCTTTTTCCCGGCTTAGCAACTCGCGTGGCGCATCTTTGAAAGCGGAGAGCTGGTCCATGCAGTCGAAGATGATTAAACCTGGATCGACAGCCTCCATCAGCGGCAACGCCAGCGGCGTATAAAACCAGACATAAGGGGCCTCCTCATCGGCACAATATTCACTGATAAGGGGGCGCATGGCCGCTATCTGCTCGTCGCTGAAGCCGGGCGAATGCATTTCGGTATGGGGACGTGCCACGGTAATATTGGCTGCGGGCTGCGAAAGGTGTAGCCCGGCAGGTCCCTTTTCATACACAGGCTCTTCAACATAGAGAATGCGAAAATGGGGGGCCAGCAGCGTTAAAAGATGCTGTGGACGCTGATAAACAAAATCCCACCGCAGGTGGCTGAACACTATCATTAAAGGGGGCGTCATTTTTCTCTCCTCGCTGTGACGGCTTATGCGGTACTGATGACCCTGAAAATGCTGCAGAAAAGTTCTGGCATTGAGAATGGCATCTGCATAAGGTTGATTTAAGGTTCTTGTAAACAGGCCGGTAGTAAAAGGAGCGACATCCCATATGCCGCTGTGATGCCAGAGATCGCTGTTCTCCCAGTCATGGCGATCAATCGCCGGATAGAGGCAGATCCCCAGCAGCTCTGTTCCCTGCAGCAGAGCGTGCGCAATTTCGCCGGTAATATGATTCAGCCAGGCACCTCTGCCGCTTCCGGGATGACTGGTTTCTGCCAGCAGAATGGGGCGCTGATAGCGTTGATAAAGTGCGCCGAGCAGCAGATGCAGCGGTTCGCGGCGGGGATCGCCCAGATGCCACCAGAGGCGGCGATGGGTAAGCAGCTCCCACTGGTTATCGTGATAATAATTGGCGCCAATAAGGTCCAGATAACGGGGCGCGCCGCCCAGTTCAGGTTCAAGACGACCGCACAACATATCCCACGCCTGGTACTGAGCATCGCTCTCCGCACGGGCCATTTCCTGCAGCTCGTCGTCGGGCGGCACAATATGAATTAAAGGATCGCAGTGCAGGATGCGGGCACGTGGGTCCGCGAGCCAGATCGCATCGCAGGCGGCGATGGCGGCCCTGACCAGTAAGCGCTTGACAGCCATTCCCTCAGGCGGAGAGTCAGCATCTGAGAAGGGAAAAAAGCCTACCGAGAGCGCCCAACTGGTAAAAGAGATCTCATTTATCGGAGAATAGATGGGCGCGCGGTCATAAAACGGCGCGAGAAAACGGGCCAGAGCACCGGAAAAATCACCAAAGCGTTGAATAAATACCGCTTCAGAAACCAGCGCCTCCGCCGGAAAGCCATAGTGGCAGATCGACCAGCTTATCTGAATGCCAGCCTTTCTGGCCGCCCGCATACAGCGCTCTACGCCAGAAAAATCATAGCCTGAGCGGGTAACACACTGTCGCCAGCCGGCGCTCTCCCGCACGGTAGTAATGCCTAACTCAGCCAGTGAAAAATAGTCTTCCTCTACTTGACTCTGGTGTCCATTGGTAAAAGTCATCGATAAGGGTATTCCCTGCCGCGTTATATGATCTGCTCCCTCAAAGCCAGCCTGCCAAAATGATGAAAATGGTGTCATAATTTGTTCCAGCTAAAAATAAACGAGCCCACGAAAATATCGGCCAGGACCTTTTTTATTTTAAGTCCTTTGTGCTTTAAAATGAGGGATATAGTCCTCAAGTTCAGGAAGGCGTTTTTAATAACGTCAGGGAGTCGATTCTTTGAGTATTAGTCTGAGGTTTGAAAAATTCAAATGTGGCAATAAAAATAAGTTAAATTCTCAAAAGTTAACACATTAATTTTTTTATTAATTTTATTGTTTACAACAGGATAAGGGCGGGGCGGCTGGATGATTTATTCTCTCTCTTTAAAGCGTGACGCTGAACACGGTTTAAATGTATTACTAAGAAAATCAGCTGGCATTATTGTTTTTTTGATTAGAAATCAAAGGTAAAGTTTAAATAGCTCTCCCGTGAATGAATTACATTAAAATAGTTAATGCATTCGAATTTTATCAGTTCCATTTATAATTAAATAGCAGCCTTATTAGTTAAAACGTACGGGCGCAGGTAAATTATTTCATGGTCCTGAAAGGAGTAAATATTGCCTGTTTTAAATAGGCAGAAAGAAGTTTATTTCCTGCCCGATAAGAATAAAAATGCGTTACCCGTTACCCGTTACCCGTTACCCGTTACCCGTTACCCGTTACCCGTTACCCGTTATCCGTTACCCAAAAGCAGCAACCCTGCTGAGCAGGGGGCCGGCTATTTTTTTTGCGTGGCGGGACGTAAGAACATGATTAACAGTGAAAGGATGGAAAAGGTCACCAGCGCCACAGTCGCACTACTTTGCGCGGAGATCAGGCCGAAGAGCATGGCGCCGACCACCTGACCCGCGGCCAGCATAAAAAAGGCCACGCTGGCACCGGTCGCCGGGGCCTTCTCCATGGCTGACACGCCACAAACCAGCAGGACGCCTGACAGGGTGATATAGCCCACGCCACAGAGGGCAACGGCGGGGTAAAACCACCCTGACAGCCCGTGGCTGAACGCCAGTAACAGCAGGGGAGCAGCCATGCAGAGCTGAGAAGCGCGGTAAACCTGATGCAGACCCACGGATGAGGCGACCGGGCCGGTCAGCACGCCAAGGATCCCTGCCGCACCGCTAACCAGCCAGAGCAGATTAGTGGTTTGGGCGTCCACACCAACGTGATGACGCAGGATCTCGGGTCCAAAACTCCACCATGCGGCGCTGGCCATGCCACTTACAAAGGCAATAATCATCAGACGTAGCAGCGGACGGCAAAAAAGTGTTTCCCGCCAGTTTCCTTTCTCTGCACCCGCACTCACGCTTTCACGCGGCAGCCAGCGCAGAGCGGGCAGGGCACAAATCAACGCCAGCAGGGCAAAAATCCAGCAGGCCATGCGCCAGCCCCCCGGCACAAAAAAGAGGACCGGCACGGAGAGAATGATGCCTGCGCTGGTGCCGGCATTAATCAAGGTATTCATCCCCGGCTGCTGTTTTTCGGCAACCACACGACTCACCGCGTCGGCAAGGGATGGCGAGGCGAAGCCCGGGCTTAAACCGGCAATAAAAATCCCGGCAGCAAGCCCTGCCGGAGCGGTTGAGAGTGCCAGCACAATCAGACCGATCGCGGCAAACCCTGCAGCTGCAACTGCCATCAGACGCGGCCCCGCACGCTTTGCCAGCAGCGGTGAAAAGAGGATAGTCAGACAGTAAGCCACAAAGCTACAGGCAGAAAGCAGGCCTGCTACCCGCGGGGTGAAGGGGATATCGCGTATCACATCGGGCATCATCAGCCCCCAGGAGAAGCGGGCCAGGCCGTAGCTGACGGCAATCAGCGAAAAGCCGGTGATGCCAAGCGTCAGGGCACTTTTCATCGCTTCACCTCCGGCCTGGCGATCAACCGACTGGCCGCCTCCCCCGCATGGCGGGCAGCGTCCATGCCTACCACCAGCGCAGTGGTAATAGCCCCTTCAAACAGCATCCAGAGGGCATCAGAAAGCGCCTCGTTCTCTTCTCCCTGCGCATGGCTGACACAGGCTGCGATATACCTTCTTAAGGTGTAGCGGTAGTCGAGAGCGAGCGCTGACAGGATCAGATCTTCTTCCGCATACTCGCCCCATGCTTTCATAAAGAAGCATCCCAGCGCGCCCTGTTCCTGCATCCACTTGCCCAACACGCTAAAAAGCTGGCTTATCGCCTCCGGGTGCGAGGGATGAAACAGATCGGCAAAGAATCTCTCACTCCTTGCCGTCATAACTGCGCTGGTGAGCACCTCCCGTGAGGGAAAATAGCGATACAGCGTCCTGGTTGAGACGCCCGCTTCGCGGCAGATCCGGTCCGTGCTGGTGGCATGGAAACCGTTGAGGTAGAACAACCGCTCGGCGGCCTGAAGGATATCTTGTTTTTTATTCATCCTTAAAAAGTAAACCGATCGTTTTACTTTTGCAACCTGGCTTCGGCAAAAAAGCGGCTCAGCTCCCGGGCGATCGCCTGCGGCTGCTCCTCCGGCATAAAGTGTCCGCAGTAAGGAACCAGCACGCCGGAAACTTCCTCTGCATAGGGGCGCAGCGGAGCCGCCATATCGGCAATTGAACCCTCTCCGGCACTGATTGCCAGAATGGGTGGCGTAAGTTTGCCGTTGGCCTGCAGGGCTTTGTTTTGCTGAGCGGAGAGCGCAGCGGATCGATAGTAAGCCAGCCCTGCGCGCAGGCCGCCGTTCTGCATCATCACCCGCAGGTACTCCTCAATATCCTGCTCTGTAAACACGTCCGGGCAGGCGGTTTTACGCTTCAGAAACCATTCCAGGTAGAGGCGCTCATGGCCCGCAATCAGCGCTTCCGGCAGGTCGGGAATGGCATGAAAGGCAAAGTGCCAGGTTTTCCAGGCTTTATCGGGCGTAACGGGCAGGGCGTCCGGCAGAGTCACACCGGGAATGCCGGCATCCAGCAACGCCAGGCGTTTCACCTCATTACCGTAGAGAGCCGCATAGGGCCAGGCAACCCAGGCTCCCACATCGTGGGCCGCCAGAAAGTAGCGGCTGATGCCGAGCGCGGCCAGCAGACCATGTACCTTTTCGGCGAGCGAACGCGTGTCGTAACCTGACTCTGGCCGGTCTGAGTCGCCCTGGCCGGGCAGATCCGGGGCAATGATGCGCCAGGTGGTTCCCATTAATGCCATCACGCTGCGCCAGGCGTACCAGCTCTGCGGGAAACCGGCGAGCAGCACTACCGTTTCCCCCTCAGGATTGCCGCCGATGACATAATGGAGCCTGACGCCATCAACCGTAGCGTAGCGGTGTTCAAAACCGGCGAGGGTATCGTCTGCGATAGCTACAGGCTCTGCCTGTGCGTGGCGAACGGGGGAAGCGCTAACCGGCTCTTTTAACTGTGAACTCATCTTCTCTCCTCACGGGGCTCTGTTCTGCCTTCAGGCAGAAGGTTGATTAGGAAATGATTATTTCCTAAATGGGTAAATTTTTAATCGAGCAGCTTCATCGCGAGCGTAACGATCGCCTCTCTGTTGGTCAGGTTTTGCGTTTTGCCTACCACGCGCATGCCAAAGGTGAGGCAGAGCATCACTTCAGCAACTGTTTCCAGCTCCAGGGCGGGGGAGACTGAGCCTTCCTGCTGTGCCTGGGTTAACAGCGAGAGCAGCGCACTTTTGTTGCGCATCACGGCTTGCTGAACCAGATCGGCCAGCGCCGGATTCAGCACCTGCAGTTCTGTAGCGCTGCCGACCACCAGACAGCCGCGACGGCCTTCCACATCATGAGCGGACTCCAGATAGAACCTGAGCAGATCCGCCAGCCGTTCCCGTGCGGTGGGCAGCTTCTCCAGCCGCTGCCGCAGCGTAGCGTTACGTAATGAGGTATAGCGTTCAAACACCTGAAGAAAAAGGGTTCGCTTATCCTTAAACGCTTTATAAATGCTGCCCGCGGTCAGGTTCATCGCCTCACTTAAATCGGCAATGGAGGCGGCATGAAACCCTTTCTGCCGGAACACCAGCATGGCGTTATCCAGCGCCAGGTTGGTATCAAAGGCTCTGGGCCGACCGCGCTCTTTACTTTCGCGGAGAGGGGAAGATGAGTGGCGCATAGCAATCCAATAGGGAAATGATTGTTTCCAAAATGCCACAGCGTGGGCGGGATGGCAAGAAGGGGAATATGATGAAAAGAAATTTTATTGCTATCAGCATTCATAATGGCGTGAAAAAGAAAAAATTTACAGGTAAAAGAGTCTTCAGTTCATCACCGGAAAATGTTTATGCCAGCCATTCCCTTACCTTTTGTCACTGCAATTATGCTAGTAATGGTATTTATCAGGTTAGCCATGAAAAGAGATCGAGCCCTCAGGCCGGCACTTTTTTTTATTGTTGCCTGCATCGCTATGGTTACGTTGGTTGGTTTGCGCTGGAGCGGAAACTTTCAGCATGTACGTCAATTGCAACCCATACTGGCCTGTACGCTTCCACTGTTAGCCTGGCATAGTTTTCGTTCTTTAATATCGGTAAGTAAGTGGCGCTTCTGGGTACTGTTTGGGCTAATCATTATTGCAACAGGAGGCCTGGTTTTCTTCCCTTTACGGAATTTTCCTGTTGATTATTTTATCGCCACTTTAAGCCTCCTGTTTGGTGTAGCTCTCATCAGAATAGCGAATAGAGGAGCAGACATTTTTAGCTTGAGCCGATTGAGCGAGGCACCCGAAATACAAAAAGTAGCTTCTCTGGTTGGTGTTCTACTGTGCTTTTCAGGAATAGGTGACTTAGTAATAGCGTTTGATTTCACACTCTATGCGGGCCAGCATGTGTTAACCATGGTCATTACAGGGCAGTTATTTGTTCTGATCTTTCTGGCTACACTCTTAGTTAAAGTTGGGCAAAGCCAGCCTGTACAGGAAGGAGAACTGAAACAGGCTCCTGAAACAAGCCAGTTGGAAAACGTTACTGAAACCAGTCAGGTGACTAATGTCGAAGAGGACAATATTATTTGTCAGAAGGTCAATGATTTCATCATTGCGCAGCGTCTCTATCGCGATCCCGACCTTACGCTTGAGCGTCTGGCACGAAAGGTTCTTATTCCGGGCAGAAGAATTTCTCAGGCTATTAATCGCGTCCAGAATCGTAACGTTTCACAGATGATAAATAGTTACCGTATTGTAGAGGCCCAGCGTCTGCTAAAAACCACCAGCCTTACGGTAACTGAGATTATGGATGAATCGGGTTTTCGGACAAAGTCTAACTTTAATCGCGAATTTTTACGGACAGCTGGGATGAATCCTGGAGAATACCGCCGTGCTTGTCCACCAGAGATCCCTGAGACTTTATAGGACAATAATTCAGGGATACCGCCAGGAAATCGATGATTTGGTGCTGGATTTCTTGATGGAGTGTTGCTCTGCTACGTTGCGTAGCATCACGACAGATAATTCCCTCTCCTGGGGCATCTTTATCTATTAGTTGTGCAGCATTGGGTTTGCATAGTTGCATGAAACTGAAATGGGAAGCATCGGGAATAATATTAAACTTGACCAGGGAGGGAGGAAGATACTTGGCCAGATAACCGGACTCGTCATGGGCTGGTAAGTCCGCAATATTATTTCCGGCTGCGAGAAGTAAAACAGGGATTGTTATGTGAGAGAGGCTTGCTTGGGTAAAGCCACGCACCAACCCTGCATCCAGCGCTATCACCGACTTTATCCGTGGGTCTGCCAGGGCTGCGGCAAAATGCCGATCGGCATCAGGGGTATTCAATCCCAATTTCTTCTGCAGATTACACACTGTGACCGACGATGTTTTTTTACACTCTCTACGGAATTGCGTGGGTGAAAATTTGGCACCTGCAAGAGCCATGACTGTCCAGCCTCCCAGGGAATGGCCTGTTGCGGCAATACGTTTATCATCAATTTTGCCTACTAAAGTGGCATTTGCCAATAGATAGTTCAATACGCGGGTCAAGTCGTGCGGCCTTAACCAGAGCCTGGAGGCTTCTGCCGGATTTTTGTTTAGCGCGGTGGTTCCAGGATGATCGGGAGCGGCAACTATATACCCCTGAGCTACAAGCGCCGCTGCAAGCCAGCTAAGGTTACGCCAGCTTCCACCGTAACCATGGGAGAGCAGGACAAGAGGGTGTTTTTCGGGCCCCGGTGGAGCGTCAGTGATGACATCAACGCCATAAAACGCCGCGTTCTCTCCTACAGGCTTAAGCCCGCTCTCAAGTTGTATGGGATACCACATTGTGACAGAGAGCGTACGTTCTCCGGGAGAAATCAGCACTGACTGATGAAAACCTACAGAAGCGTGCAGCTCGGTATTCACTATCAAAAGCAAAAGAATCACAAAATAAAAACGGTTCATAACTGTTCCTGAATGAGTGATAAAAGCCTTTTTTATCAGTTCACTGACTCATCCCTCGACCTCAAACACGATTCAGGTCGGCGAAACAGAATGATTTTTCTCTACTCTGCTAATAATCCGCTTCTTAGTTTCATCAGGAGCTCATGACAGATGAAACTACCGCGCCGCATAAATAATATAAGTAACCACCCCGAAGATGTTGAGGCCCTGTTCATCATTAATATCGATGGCCGGATAGCTGGGATTCATGGAGAGCAGTTTGACGCAGGGGATCAGCTGTAGCTTCTTCAGGGTAAATTCGCCATCAACGGCAGCAATCACCCGGTCGCCATGCTGCGGCTTCAACGAGCTGTCCACCACCAGCAGATCGCCATCGTTAATATTGCCCTCGATCATCGAATTCCCGGCAGCACGGATAAAGTAAGTGGCGCTGGGGTGGCTGACCAGCAGCTCATTCAAATCAATTCTGGACTCAACATAGTCTGCGGCGGGGCTGGGAAAGCCGCAGGCCACGCGTTCGACATAGAGGGGCAAAGCCAGGGAAAGCGGGGTTTCAGCCAGCTGATAGATATTCATTATTATTACTCAATGTTACTGTGTATCTATACAGTATTATCAATCGCGCCAAGCAAGCAAGTGCTTCATAAGCAAAAATTTCTACCCTCCTGTTCCCTGAGAACATTTAGCGCTTGTCCGACAGCCGTTTTCCGTCCCCTCTGCTGAGACAACCGCAGGCAGAATGATGAGTTCCAGACTGCATAGTGCAGCGGGTAATTTGTAAAAATCCCGTAAAAAGTGCCTTCAGCCAGCGCATCTACTGAAGGTTTTATCGCCAGGGCCGATACCTGTGTTGAAGGGAGGAACAGGGGGAACAGGCAGAGGATGATAAAGCGAATTCAGGTACAGGAACTGCGGCTCGGAATGTATGTGCATAAGCTGGAAGTTTTCTGGCTCAAGCACCCGTTGGTGCGTAACCATATGCTACTCACTACCGATATGCAGATTCAGATCATTGCAGAGAACGGCATCAAAGAGGTCTGGATAGATCTGGCTAAAGGTCGCGGCCCTGATAAAGCTGAAACCGGGGCCGGATCCGATCCGGGCATGACCTCATCTGGCCCGCTCAGTATGTATGAAGAGCTCGGGCAGGCGCAGGCGATCTGCCAGAATGCCAAAGGGCGAGTGATGGGTATGTTCAGCGATGCCCGGCTCGGCAGAACCATTAACACGGACAGTACGCTGCCGCTGGTGGATGAAATTGGCGGATCGATCAGTCGGCATCCGGCGGCTCTGCTGAGCGTGGTGCGGCTTAAAACCCATGACGACTATACCTATCTGCATTCAGTGGCGGTCTGTGCGTTGATGGTCTCTCTGGCGCGGCAGCTTGAGCTGAATGAAGAGCAGGTGCGGCGGGCGGGCATGGCCGGGCTGTTGCATGATGTCGGAAAAGCGGGCATCCCCCTGGATATCCTCAACAAGCCGGGCAAGCTGACCGAGGCAGAATTCAATACTATGAAGCAACATCCGATCATCGGTGAAGCCTTGCTGCGTAAAAGCGGCGGCGACGAGGATTTGCTGGATGTGGCGTTACATCATCATGAGAAGGTAAACGGCTGCGGTTATCCGCACGGGCTGAAGGGCAACGACATTTCGCTGCTGGCCCGGATGGCTGCCGTTTGCGATGTTTATGATGCTGTTACCTCAAACCGGCCTTACAAGGCTGGCTGGAACCCTGCCAGCGCCATGCATCAGATGGCGAGCTGGGATGGGCATTTCGATCGTAAAGTGTTTTATGCCTTTGTGAAGGCGGTAGGCATCTATCCGGTAGGGTCGGTGGTTCGCCTGGCTTCAGGGCGCATTGCCGTGGTTGCAGAACCCGGTGGCGGTTCCCTGCTGCAGCCGAAAGTCTGCGCTTTCTATTCGCTGGTGACTAACCAGACAATCTCGCCGGAAAAGGTCGATCTCTCAGATCGATTTTGTTGGGACAGCATTACCGGCCCGGAAGAGTCCGCTCAGTGGAAGGGGATGAACCCTGATGCGCTGTGGATGGCACCGGTAGCCTGAGCGGTGGCCAAACTGCGCATTACCTTATCGCTTAACTGCAAAGAATTTCTCATAGCGTTGACCTTCCCTCTGCCCATCATCCTTACGTCTCCTTAACTCCCTACGCTGCATCACTATTGTCATACAAGCCTTTCTGGCCCAGCCTCTACTTTTCCCGAGCCATACAGAGAAACATTTCGCCTTTATCCTATGTATTTTTCTCCAGTGATTTGCCAGTCTGTATCACCAGATCCAGACCGGTTGCCCCGTTTCGCCTGGCAAAATCGGCATCGGCCACTATACTGAATACTGATAATGTTGCGTTTTCCTCGTGCGTTGGGGTCATACAGGTTTTTCTGTCCCAGCCCGTTTATCGGGTGCCTGCTTAACGTAGCGCCGTAACATACTCAATCAGGAGGAATACTTTGAACACCCAGAATGAGTCCGGTCCCCGGTTAGCCGTGGGCGGACAGTACGCTTTCTTCTTTGATGTTGACGGGACGCTGGCTGCAATCCAGTCCCGACCAGATGAAGTGTTTATCCCAGAGCAGGTTATTGCTCATCTTGACCAGTTGGCCCGGTTATCGAACGGTGCGCTGGCACTGGTCTCCGGCCGTCCGATAGCAGAACTGGACGCGCTCGCTTCTCCTCTCCATCTTCCTCTGGCAGGCGTCCACGGCGCTGAACGCCGGGATGCTCAAAATCACCTTGAACGTCTCTCCCTGCCGGATGAGGTTGCCAGCTCGCTCTCAGCACTGCTGAGCGAAGCGATGGCAAAGATGCCCGATACCCAACTTGAAACCAAAGGAATGGCCTTTGCGCTGCACTATCGTCGCGCGGAGCACTATCAGCAGGAGATCCTCGCCCTGGCTGAAGCGATGACCGAACGGTTCCCTATGCTGGCGCTGCAACCAGGCAAATGCGTGGTGGAGCTGAAGCCGAAAGGCGTGAATAAAGGCGCTGCAATTAACGATTTTATGCAGCAGCCTCCTTTTGCTGGCAGAACGCCCGTCTTTATTGGCGACGATCTGACAGACGAAGCCGGTTTTACCGTGATTAATGCCCTGGACGGCATCACCATTAAAGTGGGCGAGGGTCCGACAGAAGCGACTTCGCGGCTGGCGGATGTTAACGCCGTGTATCACTGGCTGGAACAAACACTATTACAATTAGATCAAGACGAAACAACGTCGGTAAGGAGTTAAGGTTATGAGTCGCTTAGTAGTCGTATCTAACCGCATCGCTGTACCCGATGGGTCAAAAACCAGCGCTGGTGGTCTGACCGTGGGAATTATGGATGCCCTGAAAACCACCGGTGGATTGTGGTTTGGCTGGAACGGCGAAATCAATGAAATCGGTGAAGATGACGAGGAGATGAGCCTGTTTGAACAGGACAACGTCACCTACGCCTCGTTTGGGTTGAATCAGAATGATTATGACCTCTATTACCTGCAGTTCTCTAACGCGGTGATTTGGCCCGCCTTCCACTACCGTCTGGATTTAGTGAATTTCCAGCGTGAAGCGTGGGAAGGGTACTGCAACGTGAACACCATGCTGGCAAAACGCCTGCTGCCTTTCCTGAAGCCAGACGACATTCTCTGGATCCACGATTACCATCTGCTGCCTTTTGCTGCCGCGCTGCGTGAGCTGGGGGTAACCAACCGGATTGGCTTCTTCCTGCATATCCCGTTCCCGACGCCTGAAATTTTCAACGCGCTGCCGCCGCATAACGAGCTGCTGGAGATGCTTTGCGATTACGATCTGCTGGGCTTCCAGACGGAGAGTGACCGCACCGCGTTCCTGGAGTGCCTGTCACTGATGACGCAGCTGCAGACCAGCGGCAAACAGCACCGCGCCTTTGGCAATACTTTTGCTACCGAGGTTTATCCTATCGGGATTGAGCCGGACAGCATTAAAGAGATGGCCGAAGGGCCGTTGCCACCAAAAATGGCGGCGATGAAAAGAGATCTGGGCGATGCCAAAAATATCATTGCCTGCGAACGTCTCGACTATTCCAAAGGGTTGCCTGAACGTTTCCTTGCCTATGAAGCGCTGCTGGAAAATTACCCGGAACACCGCGGTAAGATCCGTTACTCACAAATCGCTCCTACTTCGCGCGGGGATGTGCAGGCCTATCAGGACATCCGTCATCAGCTGGAAACGGAAGCAGGGCGCATTAACGGTAAGTACGGCACGCTGGGATGGACACCGCTCTACTACCTTAACCAGCACTTCGATCGTCGGCTGTTGATGAAAATATTCCGTCTGACGGATATTGGCCTGGTGACGCCGCTGCGTGACGGCATGAACCTGGTAGCGAAAGAATATGTCGCGGCACAGGACCCGGACGATCCGGGTGTGCTGGTGCTCTCTCGCTTCGCCGGTGCTGCTAATGAGCTGACCTCTGCGCTGATTGTTAACCCGTACGATCGTGACGAAGTCGCTGCCGCTCTGAATCAGGCAGCTACGATGCCGCTGAATGAGCGTATTTCCCGCTATAACGACATGATGGCGGTATTACGCAGAAATGATATTACGCACTGGCGTAAAAGTTATCTTAAGGATTTAGAGGCGATAGCGCCCCGTAACGCGGAGCATGGAGAGGGCGGTAAAGTGGCTGCTTTCCCACGGCTGGCATAAATTATGCCATCCGCAACAAGGGCGACTTCTGCTCCTCTAGCATAAGTTGTGCCAGACTTTCTAAGGGCGATCTCAGATCGCCCTTTTTTTATGCAAAAATCAGCTAAAAATTGAGACCTCTGTCTTAAATGCGTCATAAAAAGAGCCATTAATAAGAAAAATAACGAAAAAATGGCATTTCACCTAAAGAATCAGCGGCGCCTGCCGATACTGAGTGTGAAAAGTAAAATCCCTTCCAAAACATTCGTATCCCTTATGTTACTCCCCGTTACATCCCTTTTCACACCCTGAACACAAGCCTGGCAAGGCTTACGGAACGTTATCGCTTGCTGTTAAAAATCTGTGTTACGTCACAATTCAGTCATCATATACAGAGCTGACAGTCACTGAATGTGACTATTCTCTATCCACTGCCAATCGCCTCAATCCAGCACAAAATTCTGTTTATTTTTGTCAGCACAGGAACTTCAGCTGATATTGATCTTAATCACACCGCCGTTCCCTTTAATACTCGTAAACGGAATCATTTTCATTTGGAAATGTGTGCCTGAGCATAAAATTTAACAAAAAAGGGGGGAATTGATTAGTTAGTGAACTAACCAACAGCAATGCTGAAGAGTTATTTTAGTTAATTTAGCCCAAAAGTGTGACCTGCGTCACACTTTATCTAAAATTTCGGTTGGCTCTCGTTGTATGTCGAAATCAGAGGGGATAGAGTTGCCTTGTTTTCGGAATAGTCCTAAAAGGCAGCAGGAAAAATCCTAAAGCCAGGGCAGGAAACGAGAATAAAGACCGGAAGCAGTAACTGGCAAAATGAGTTAATGACTACTTTCTGCACAGCAGCGATTAAGGCAGCTGGCAGCTTCGCAAACGTTTGGCTTCTGCCACTTAATTATTTGCCATTTTAGAATTACCCAGCAGCAACCAAGGTAGCGGCGCAATCCGCAAACGTTTAAGTAGCGTCAGTCAGGATGGAAAGAAAAATGGGTACATCAGAATTACTCAAACATATTTACGACATCAACTTGTCTTATTTATTGCTTGCGCAACGCCTTATTAACCAGGAAAAAGCCTCTGCAATGTTTCGTCTGGGCATTGATGAGCCGATGGCTGATGCACTGTCGCAGCTGACGCTGCCAGAAATGGTGAAGCTGGCTGAAACCAATCAGTTAGTTTGCCAGTTCCGTTTTAATGACCATAATACGATTACTCGCTTAACAAAAGAGTCCCGCGTGGATGATTTACAGCAAATCCATACCGGCATTCTGTTATCCAGCCGTTTATTACGCAACGTGTCAGGGAAATCTGACGAATTGCCGAAAAAGAGGGCGAGTTAATGAGCGAGAAAAGTATTGTTCAGGAAGCGCGTGATATTCAGCTGGCGATGGAGTTAATTTCGTTGGGCGCGCGCCTGCAAATGTTAGAAAGCGAAACGCAATTAAGCCGTGGCCGCTTAATTAAGCTTTATAAAGAACTGCGCGGCAGTCCGCCGCCGAAAGGCATGCTGCCTTTCTCAACCGACTGGTTTATGACCTGGGAGCAGAACATCCACTCCACGATGTTCTGTAACGCCTGGCAGTTTTTACTCAAAAGCGGGTTGAGCAAGGGTGTGGATGCCGTGATCAAGGCATACCGACTCTATCTCGAGCAATGCCCGCAACAGGACGAAGGCCCGCTGTTGGCGCTGACACGCGCCTGGACCTTAGTCCGGTTTGTTGAGAGCGGAATGCTTGAATTGTCCGACTGCAAATGCTGCGGCGGCAGCTTTATTAATCATGCACATCAGCCAGTCGGCAGCTTTGTCTGCAGCCTGTGCCAGCCGCCATCTCGTGCGGTAAAAAGACGTAAACTTATCGTAGAATCTGCCGATAACATTTCACAACTGCTGGATGAACAGGTTAAACAAGCCGTTTAATAGTGTTCACCACGTGGAATGAATCCAGCAGCGGTTAATAACCGCTGCTTTTTTTTTGCCCACGCCCGGTGAAACAGCCTGACTCCCTCTGGTTCATTTTTAACCCACACGTCACCAGACGTAAGGATCGCTTGTGTTAATTATTTTAGGGTATGTCCTGGTTCTCGGGTCGGTGTTGGGGGGCTATGCAATGGTAGGGGGGCACATGGGTGCGCTCTATCAACCATCAGAGCTTTTGATTATCGGCGGCGCGGGCATCGGTGCCTTTATTGTCGGCAATAATGGTAAAGCGATTAAAGCCACGGTGAAATCCCTGCCTTTATTAATGCGCGGCGCGAAATATAACAAAGCCGTATATATGGATTTGATGGCCTTACTCTATCGCCTGATGGCGAAATCCCGTCAGCAGGGGATGCTTTCACTGGAAGGGGATATTGAAAGTCCGCAGGAAAGTGAAATTTTCGCTAATTACCCGCGCATTCTTGCCGATAAAAGATTGGTGGACTTCATTACCGACTATTTGCGACTGATGGTCAGCGGCAATATGAATGCCTTTGAGATCGAAGCGCTGATGGATGAAGAGATTGAAACCTACGAACACGAATGCGAAGTCCCGGCGACGGCACTGCAAACGGTAGGGGATTCACTGCCAGCCTTCGGGATTGTGGCGGCGGTAATGGGGGTGGTGCATACGCTGGCCGCCGCCGACCGTCCCGCGGCAGAGCTGGGCGCCTCAGTGGCCCATGCGATGGTGGGAACGTTCCTGGGTATTTTACTGGCCTATGGATTTATCTCTCCACTGGCGGGTGTGTTAAGGCAGAAGTGTGCTGAAACCACCAAGATGATGCAGTGCATAAAAGTGACGTTGCTCTCAAGCCTGAATGGGTATGCGCCGCAAATTGCCGTTGAGTTTGGCCGTAAAACGCTCTACTCAACCGACAGGCCGTCGTTTACCGAGCTGGAGGAGCACGTCCGTAACGCGAAATCACCCGCGAAACAGACTTCGGACCAAGACGCATGAAGCATAACAATCACCCCATTATTGTGGTTAAGAAAAAGAAGCACAAAGGCCATGAGGGTGGGCACGGGTCATGGAAGATTGCTTATGCCGACTTCATGACCGCACTGATGGCGTTCTTTATGGTGATGTGGCTGATCTCCATCTCCACACCCACAGAGCGTGAGAGCATAGCGGAATACTTTAAAACGCCGCTGAAAGTAGCCATCACCGGCGGCACGCGCAGCAGTGAAAGCGTCAGCGTAATCCCGGGCGGCGGAGAAGATGTGACGCAGAAAAAGGGAGAAGTGCAGAAGGTCATGGATATGGATGCGCAGAAACGCAAGCTGGATGACATTCGTCTGAACCGTCTGCGTGAAAAGCTCGACCAGCTGATAGAAGCGGATCCAAGACTAAAAGTGCTGCGTCCCCATTTGATCATCAATATGGTGGAGCAGGGCCTGCGGATCCAGATTATCGACAGCCAGAACCGGCCGATGTTTAAAACCGGCAGCGCCGAAGTGGAGACGTACATGCGCGATATTTTACGGGGAATCGCGCCGATCCTTAATGATATTCCGAACAAAATCAGCCTGGCCGGCCACACCGATGACTTTCAGTATGCCAATGGTGACCGTGGGTACAGTAACTGGGAATTGTCAGCCGATCGTGCTAACGCCTCGCGGCGTGAGCTGGTGATTGGTGGGCTGGATAGCGGCAAGATGCTGCGCGTGGTCGGCATGGCCGATACCATGAGATTAAAAAACCGCGGCGCGGATGATGCTGTGAACCGTCGAATCAGTCTGCTGGTGTTGAACCATGACACCGAAGTGCAGATTGAGAAAGAAAATGCGGAAAGCGACGCGACGCAGATCGGCAACGATCCGGGCACGCTTAAAGAAATCGTTGCCCCGGCTATACCGTCCGGAGCAGCAAAAAACCCTGACCCTCAACCTTCAGAGGCTGGGCCAGCGGGTGATAAAACGACGCCGGGAGCAGTAGCCCCGGTTAAGCTAACACCAGCGGTTCAGACCGATCGCGACTCACAGCAGAGGTGATCCCGTGAGCATGGATATCAGCGATTTTTATCAAACGTTTTTCGATGAAGCCGACGAACTGTTGGCCGACATGGAACAACACCTGCTGGGATTAGACCCGCAGGAACCCGATTCGGAACAGCTTAACGCTATCTTCCGTGCGGCCCACTCAATTAAAGGCGGAGCGGGGACCTTTGGTTTTACTGTATTACAGGAAACCACGCATATTCTGGAAAACATTCTCGATGGTGCTCGTCGCGGCGAAATGCAGCTGAGCACCGATATCATCAACCTGTTTTTGGAAACTAAAGATATTATGCAGGAACAGTTGGATGCCTATAAGACCGCCACGGAACCGAATGCCGAGACGTTTGAATACATCTGTCAGATGCTGCGTCAGCTGGCCCTGGAAGCCAAGGGTGAGGTGATTGAGCCGCCAAAAATGCTGGCGACTGCAGCTGCCCCGGCAGCCGCACCGGCCGCCGGTCTGAGGCTGGCGCTGGTTGATCTGAGGCCGAACGAAATCCCGCTGATGCTGGAAGAGCTAGGCAATCTGGGCACCGTTTCTGACGTGGTGAAGGGTGAAACCTCCGTTGAACTCACCCTGGACTCCTCCGCAGGTCAGGATGATATCGTGGCCGTGCTTTGCTTTGTGATTGAAGAGTCGCAAATCAAATTCCCCGCCGCCGGTGCCCCTGCGCCGGTAGCGGAAGTGGTGGTCGAAGAGCCGGTTGAAGAACCTTCTGCGCCGCTGGCAACCGTCAGCGACATCACGCCTGCCGTGAAACGTGAAGCGCCGAAAAAAGCGGCCGCGCCGAAAGCCAGTGAATCTACCAGCATCCGCGTTGCGGTGGAAAAAGTGGATCAGCTGATTAACCTGGTGGGCGAGCTGGTGATCACCCAGTCTATGCTGGCGCAGCGTTCAGGCGAGCTGGACCCGGTGGCGCATGGCGACCTGCTGAACAGCATGGGGCAGTTAGAACGTAACGCCCGTGACCTGCAGGAATCAGTAATGTCCATCCGTATGATGCCGATGGAGTATGTCTTCAGCCGCTTCCCGCGCCTGGTTCGCGACCTGGCGAGCAAGCTCGGCAAAGAGGTAGAGCTGACCCTGCAGGGTAGTTCTACCGAACTGGATAAGAGCCTGATCGAACGCATTATTGACCCGTTAACCCACCTGGTGCGTAACAGCCTGGACCACGGTATCGAGTCACCTGAAAAACGCCTGGCCGCGGGCAAAGACGCGGTAGGCAACCTGACGCTCTCCGCCGAGCATCAGGGTGGCAACATCTGCATTGAAGTGGTGGATGACGGTGCGGGCCTGAACCGTGAACGTATTCTCGCCAAAGCGCTCTCGTCCGGCCTGCCGGTCAGCGAGTCGATGAGCGATGAAGAGGTTGGCATGCTGATCTTCGCCCCTGGCTTCTCAACGGCGGAGCAGGTGACCGACGTCTCCGGCCGCGGTGTGGGCATGGACGTGGTGAAGCGAAATATCCAGGAGATGGGCGGCCATGTCGAGATCTCCTCTAAGCAGGGCAAAGGCACCACCATCCGTATCCTGCTGCCACTGACGCTCGCCATCCTTGACGGTATGTCGGTACGTGTGGCGAACGAAGTCTTTATTCTGCCGCTGAATGCTGTGATGGAGTCGCTGCAACCGCTGGCTGATGATCTGCATCCGCTGGCCGGAGGCGAGCGCGTGCTGGAAGTGCGTGGCGAATACCTGCCGCTGGTGGAGCTGTGGAACGTGTTCGACGTGCAGGGTGCAAAAACCGAAGCGACTCAGGGCATCGTGGTGATCCTGCAAAGCGCCGGAAAGCGTTATGCAATGCTGGTAGATCAGCTGATTGGACAGCACCAGGTAGTGGTAAAAAATCTGGAAAGCAACTATCGCAAAGTGCCCGGTATCTCTGCGGCCACCATCCTGGGCGATGGTAGCGTGGCGCTGATTGTCGATGTTTCGGCACTGCAGTCTCTCAACCGTGAAAAGCGTGTGGCGGGAGCCGCGGCCTGACTTTAACCGATTAAGGGTAGAACTATGACTGGAATGGCAACTGTCACTAAACTTGCTGGCGAAACCGTAGGCCAGGAGTTCCTGGTGTTTACGCTGGGTGACGAAGAGTATGGCATTGATATTTTGAAGGTGCAGGAGATCCGTGGTTACGACCAGGTGACCCGTATTGCCAACACTCCTTCATTTATCAAAGGTGTGACTAACCTGCGCGGCGTTATCGTGCCAATCATCGACCTGCGCATTAAGTTTGCGCAGCCGGATGTGGATTATAACGAAAACACCGTGGTGATCGTGCTGAATCTGGTGCAGCGCGTGGTGGGCATCGTAGTGGATGGCGTCTCTGACGTGCTTTCGCTGACTACCGATCAGATCCGTCCTTCTCCGGAGTTCGCGGTCACCATGTCTACCGAATACCTGACCGGTCTCGGCGCACTGGGCGACCGTATGCTGATCCTGGTGGATATTGAGAAACTGCTGAACAGCGAAGAGATGGCGCTGGTGGACGTGCTGCGCAGCGCCTGATGGCTGCGCCATACCGTTAAAAGAGGGCTGTACGTAACTCGTACGGCCCTTTTTTTAAGGTGAAACTAGGGCGATTACCCCGCCAGCTGCCGCTTTAATTAACTACAAAATCCTAAAGTAATGTTTGCTCTTTGATTTAAATAACAAAATATATCTCTTATAAAACCCACCTTTGCCACATAAAGTTTCAAAATTCCGCGCCGATAGATCTTATGTTGTTCCATTTAATACACCAAGGGCTCCCTATGTTTACACGCATCAAAGTGGTCACCAGTCTGCTGTTAGTGCTGCTGGTCTTCGGTTCCATGCAGCTGATCTCCGGCGGTCTGTTTATTCGCGCACTGACCAGCGATAAAGACAATTTCTCCATTGCACAAACCTCCAGTGACAACGTGGCGGCATTTACCGACGCATGGATTGCGCTGAACCAGACCCGTATCACGCTAAACCGCGGCATGCTGCGCCTGCAGAGCGAAACGGCTGACAGCATCAACAGCGCCTCTCTGACCGATATCAGCGAACAGGGTAAAAGTTTACTGGCGGATGCGGATAAATATTATACAAAATATAAAAACCTTCCCAACACCAAAGGACTGGCTCCGGTAGTGATTTCCAACCTGGAAAGCAACTACGATGCTTACTCAAAAGCGCTGTCGCAGATGCTGGATCTGCTGGGCAATAAACAGCTTACCGAGATGTTCAAGCTGAACATTGAGCAGAAGCAAAACGACATGCAGACGGCCTATACCGCCTGGCGTAATGCGCAGAGCGTGATCACCGTGCAGGGCGTGGCGGATAACGAAGCGGCCTATAACACTATGCTGTGGGTGATCGGTGCGGTGATGGTACTGGTGGTGACATTGATTGCGCTCTGCTGGGTTGGTCTGCGTAAAGTGCTGATCACGCCGCTGCAAACCAGCATTAGCCATATCACTCATATCGCAGGCGGCGACCTGACGCACACGATTGAAGTGGAAGGCCGTAATGAAATGGCGCAGCTGGCAGCCAGCCTGCAGGCGATGCAGCAGGCGCTGGTGCGTACCGTCAGCGATGTGCGCGACGGCTCTGACGCTATCTATACCGGCGCCAGCGAAATTGCCGCAGGGAATAACGATCTTTCTGCCCGTACCGAACAGCAGGCCGCTTCGCTGGAAGAGACCGCTGCCAGCATGGAGCAGCTGACTGCCACCGTGAAGCAGAATGCGGAAAACGCCCGTCAGGCGTCCCAGCTGGCGCTCAGCGCCTCTGAAACGGCAATGAAAGGCGGAAAAGTGGTGGATGGCGTGGTGAAAACCATGAGCGATATCGCCGGAAGTTCCAAAAAAATTGCTGATATTACCAGCGTGATCGACGGCATTGCTTTCCAGACCAACATCCTGGCACTGAACGCCGCGGTAGAAGCCGCACGTGCCGGTGAGCAGGGCCGTGGGTTTGCCGTGGTAGCAGGTGAAGTGCGCAATCTGGCTCAGCGCAGCGCACAGGCAGCGAAAGAGATCAAAAGCCTGATCGAAGACTCGGTTACTCGCGTAAACAGCGGCACCGCCCTGGTAGGGACAGCGGGTGAAACGATGGCGGATATCGTCAGCGCTGTTACTCGCGTGACTGACATCATGGGCGAAATCGCCTCTGCGTCAGATGAGCAGAGCAAAGGCATTGACCAGGTTGGCACCGCCGTAACTGAGATGGATCGCGTGACGCAGCAGAACGCCTCGCTGGTGGAAGAGTCAGCTACCGCCGCCGCCGCGCTGGAAGATCAGGCGAGCCGTCTGACCCAGGCTGTTGCCGTATTCCGCGTGCGTAAAGAGCAGGGCATCAAGCCAGCGCTGCGAACGCCCGCTCTCATCCGTCCGGCTCAGGCCACGGCGCGTAAGGCCGCTGCGCCTGTCGCCTCAGAAGGCAACTGGGAAACCTTTTAATTTCTGAAAACCTGCAACAGAGCTGTCCGCCGGGCAATCGGTGGACAGCTGCATAAAGTTCCCCCCCGCCGTGCCGATAACAGTGCCAATTGTTGTTCATTCAGAGGTAATCATGTTCAAGCGTATAAGGGTTGTTACCGGCCTCGTCAGCGTGCTGGTGCTGTTTGCACTGCTGCAGCTGGGTACGGGCGGGTTGTTTTTCAGTACGGTCAAAAATGACAAAGACAATTTTGCCTTCAATCAGCAGTTGCGGACGTTGCAGCAGGCGATGGGGACATCCTGGGTTTCACTGGTGCAGGCGCGCAATACGCTGAACCGTGCCGGGATACGTTATCTGCAGGATGCCAGCCAGACGGGCGCGGGTGCCACGGTGGCAGAACTGATGACCCAGGCGCAGGAAGATCTCGGCAATGCGGATAAATCGCTGGCGGTGTTTAACGCTAATTTGTCAGAAAAGGGCAAATCGGCTGAAAACGTCAAGAGACTGCAGGCCGATTATCAACAGCTGCACGATGCGTTAGGTGAGCTGATAGTGGCGATGCAGGCCGGGCGCTTTGCTGAATTTGTCGCCCAGCCGACCCAGAGTTATCAGGACCAGTTCGAGAAAACCTATAACGAGTGGCTGGAGACCAATAACCAGCTCACTGCCAACGGCGTCGAAGCCAACCAGAAAGCGTATCAGCAGACGTTGTGGCTGCTGCTGGCCGTGCTGATTATCACGCTGACGGTGATTACACTGGCCTGGAGCGGTATCTACAAAATTCTGCTGCGTCCGTTAAAAACCAATATCGATCATATCCGTCATATCGCCAGCGGCGATCTGACGCAGTCTATTGAATCGCATGGCCGCAACGAGATGACGCAGCTTGCCGACAGCCTGCGTGATATGCAGCAGGCGCTGGTGCGTACGGTAACCGATGTGCGCGACGGCTCTGACGCTATCTATACCGGTGCCAGTGAAATCTCCGCAGGCAATAACGACCTCTCTTCCCGGACCGAACAGCAGGCTGCCTCGCTGGAGCAAACGGCGGCCAGCATGGAGCAGCTCACCGCGACCGTGAAGCAGAACGCCGAAAACGCCCGTCAGGCTTCACAGCTGGCGCTGAGCGCCTCTGAGACAGCGCAAAAAGGGGGCAAGGTAGTGGATGGCGTGGTGAAAACCATGAATGAGATCGCCGGCAGCTCGAAAAAGATCGCCGATATTACCAGCGTGATCGACGGGATCGCCTTCCAGACCAATATCCTGGCGCTGAACGCCGCCGTTGAAGCTGCCCGTGCGGGTGAGCAGGGGCGTGGCTTTGCGGTAGTGGCTGGCGAAGTGCGTAACCTTGCGCAGCGCAGTGCCCAGGCAGCGAAAGAAATTAAAGGACTGATTGAGGATTCCGTAGCCCGCGTTGATACCGGTTCCGTGCTGGTAGAGAGCGCCGGTGAAACCATGGCGGATATCGTCAGTGCGGTCACGCGCGTGACGGACATCATGGGTGAAATCGCCTCTGCGTCAGATGAGCAGAGCAAAGGGATAGACCAGGTTGGTACCGCCGTGACGGAGATGGACCGGGTAACGCAGCAGAACGCCTCGCTGGTGGAAGAGTCCGCTACAGCCGCTGCTGCGCTGGAACAGCAGGCCAGCCGACTCACTCAGGCGGTCGCGGTGTTCAGAATTCGTAAAGAAAATGTCATCCAGGCCGTTAATAGCAGTAAGGCAAATAAAAACCCACTTTTGAAGCCGGCAGCAGCCTTACCGAAAGCGCTTGCCGCGCCTGCTTCAAATGATAATTGGGAAACGTTCTGACGCACTTATTTGCCGCTCAGATTGGGCGGCAACACCCGGAGGTTTTGATGGTTAGTCGTATTCGTATCTCTACCGCAATCTTCTTTTTGCTGGGGCTGTTTTGTCTGATGCAAATTGTGGGCAGCGGGCTGTCGTTTAACTCGTTCCGTCTGGATGCCCGCAATTTACAGGAAGTGGAAGTAAGCAGTAACCAGCGTGAAGCGCTGGGAGAAACCTGGGCCGCCTTACTGAGCGCCCGCGTGACGCTGAGCCGTGCGGGAACCCGCGCCGCGCTGAGCTTACCGCGCGATCAGGTCACAAGTTTGATGAGTAAGGCTCAGGAAGATCTGAATACTGCCGATAAAGCTTTTAAGCAATTCGATGCTATCCCGGTGGTAACCCCGGAAGGCGTCGAACTGAAGAAGTCGATGACCGGTGTTTATAACGATTACGCGCATGAACTTTCGCAACTGATCGCTTACCTGCAGAACTATCAGCTGCAGGACTTCCTGGATTCGCCCACGCAGGGCGTTCAGAACAAGTTTCAGGTGCAGTACAACCGCTGGATGAAGCATATCGATGTGCTGCGTGAGCATACTAATCAGGCGAGTGAAGGTTTTTATAATCAGTCAAAAGTGATCTTTGCCATGGCGGTGCTGCTCTCGGTGCTGGTCACGCTCGGTGGGGTCTGGTGGGTTCGCAAGGCGGTGGTTGCGCCTCTCTCCAGGATGCGCGGTCATTTTGAACGCATCGCTTCTGGTAACCTGGGCGGCACAATCGAGGCGCATGGGCGCAACGAGCTGAGCCAGTTGTTTATGAGTTTACAGGCGATGCAGCGCTCGCTGGCGGAAACGGTGAGCAGCGTGCGGGATGGGACGAATGCGATGCAAACCGGCATTCGTGAGATCGCTTCGGGCAACAATGATTTGTCCTCCCGTACCGAGCAGCAGGCGGCGTCCCTGGCAGAAACAGCGGCCAGCATGGAGCAGCTAACGGCGACAGTAACCGGCAATGCCGAGAATGCCCGTCAGGCTTCTCAGCTGGCGAAAGAGGCTTCAACCACCGCACACAAAGGCGGCACGCTGACCAGCAAGGTGGTCACCACCATGAGTGAGATTGCCAGCAGCTCGAAGAAAATTGGCGATATCACCGGCGTGATTGATGGCATTGCGTTTCAGACCAATATCCTGGCGCTGAATGCGGCGGTGGAAGCGGCCCGCGCGGGTGAGCAGGGCAGAGGGTTTGCCGTGGTCGCTGGCGAAGTTCGCAACCTGGCGCAGCGCAGCGCGCAGGCAGCAAAAGAGATTAAAGCGCTGATTGAAGCCTCGGTTAATCGCGTCGATCAGGGCGCAGAACTGGTCGCCTCGGCTGGCGAAACGATGGAAGAGATCGTGCAGTCCGTCACCCGCGTGAACGACATCATGGGTGAGATTGCTTCGGCATCGGACGAGCAGCGCCGGGGCATTGAGCAGGTCGCTCAGGCGGTCAGCCAGATGGATCAGGTGACACAACAGAACGCCGCGCTGGTAGAGGAAGCGGCAGCAGCCACAGAAGCCCTTGAAGCACAAGCCGAACACCTGACGAACGCAGTGACGAGATTTTCACTGGACGCGGGGGATGCGCTAACAGGTCTGGATCGGCATACAGGGAATATAGCTGTGTTTTAACCCCTTAATCAGTACTTTGCAGGGTAGCCCTACATGAAAAAATCGACGTTGTTAGCACCGCAGGAGAACGCCACGCTGCTGTCCCAGATGGTTCAGCGCCTGCCGTTATCCGATACGCACTTTAAGCGTATCAGTCAGTTGATCTACCAGCGCGCTGGCATCGTTCTCGCCGATCATAAGCGAGAAATGGTTTACAACCGCCTGGTTCGCCGCTTGCGGATGTTAGGCATAGACGATTTTGGTCGTTACCTTGCGCTGCTGGAGAGCGATTCCAACAGCCCGGAGTGGCAGGCTTTTATTAACTCGCTGACCACTAACCTGACGGCGTTTTTCCGCGAGGCGCACCACTTCCCGATTCTGGCAGACCATGCCAAACGGCGCAGCGGCAGCTTTAACGTCTGGTGTGCGGCAGCGTCGACTGGCGAGGAGCCTTACTCCATCGCCATGACGCTGAGCGAGACGCTGGGAGCAGGTCCGGGCAAGTTTCAGGTACATGCCAGTGACATTGACACGCAGGTGCTGGAGAAGGCGTTGTCCGGCGTCTATCGCCAGGAAGAGCTACGTACGCTCTCGCCTCAGCAGCTGCAAAAGTTCTTTTTCCGTGGCACCGGCCCGCATTCAGGCATGGTCAGAGTCCGGCCGGAGCTGGCGAACAGCATTACCTTTGCGCAGCTCAATCTGCTGGGCAATGAGTGGGCGCTGCCGGGACCGTTTGACGCCATATTTTGTCGCAATGTCATGATCTATTTCGATAAAGAGACGCAGGAAAAGATTTTAAGGCGCTTTGTCCCCATGCTGAAACCCGGCGGGATCCTGTTTGCCGGACATTCAGAGAACTTTAGCCAGATCAGTAAAGAGTTTTATCTGCGCGGCCAGACAGTCTACGGACTGACTAAGGAAAGATAATGGGAAAAATCAGAGTGTTATGCGTAGATGATTCTGCGCTGATGCGTCAGTTGATGACGGAAATCATAAACAGCCATGCAGATATGGAGATGGTGGCTTCGGCGCCAGACCCGCTGGTGGCAAGGGATTTGATCAAAGAGTTTAACCCGGACGTGCTGACGCTGGATGTGGAAATGCCGCGTATGGACGGACTCGATTTCCTGGAAAAGCTGATGCGCTTGCGGCCTATGCCGGTGGTGATGGTCTCTTCCCTGACCGGTAAAGGCTCGGAAGTCACGCTTCGCGCGCTGGAGCTGGGTGCGGTCGATTTTGTCACTAAACCGTCGCTGGGCATCCGTGAAGGGATGCTGGCTTACAGCCAGATGATAGCGGACAAAGTGCGCGCCGCCTCCAGAGCCAAGCTGCACGTGCGCGGGCCACAGGCCACGCCGGTAATGCTGAAAGCGGGGCCGCTGCTGAGCAGTGAAAAGCTGATAGCTATTGGCGCTTCGACCGGCGGTACGGAAGCGATCAGGCATGTGCTGCAACCGTTACCCGCCACCAGCCCGGCACTGCTGATTACGCAGCACATGCCGCCAGGCTTTACCCGCTCTTTTGCCGAGCGGCTGAACAAGCTCTGCCAGATCACGGTGAAAGAGGCGGAAGATGGCGAGCGTATTCTGCCCGGCCACGCCTACATTGCGCCAGGCGCAATGCATCTGGAACTGGCAAGAAGCGGCGCCAACTATCAGGTCAAGCTGAATGAAGGACCGCCGGTCAACCGTCATAAACCGTCGGTGGACGTGCTGTTTAAATCAGTAGCGCAGCACGCAGGACGAAACGCCGTTGGCGTGATTCTGACCGGGATGGGTAACGACGGTGCCGCAGGTCTGCTGGCCATGAACAAAGCGGGCGCCTGGACTATCGCCCAGAACGAAGCAAGTTGTGTCGTATTTGGCATGCCACGAGAGGCAATTGCCCTCGGGGGAGCCAGTGAAGTGGTGGATCTTCACCAAATCAGTCAGCACATGCTGACCAAAATTAGCGCCGGACAGGCATTACGTATTTAACGCAGCGCCCGTCCAGCGGGCTACAAAATAACGGGAGTGAGTATGGTTGATAAAAATATGCGGTTTCTGGTGGTCGACGACTTCAATACGATGCGTCGTATCGTCCGTAACCTCCTGAAAGAGCTCGGCTTCAACAACGTTGATGAAGCGGAAGATGGTGTGGATGCCCTGAACAAACTGCGCGCAGGCGGCTTTGATTTCGTGGTCTCCGACTGGAACATGCCCAACATGGACGGCCTGGAACTGCTGAAGACCATTCGTGCGGATGCGGCGATGAGCAAGCTACCGGTGCTGATGGTCACGGCGGAAGCCAAGAAAGAGAATATTATTGCGGCTGCTCAGGCTGGTGCCAGCGGCTACGTCGTTAAACCTTTTACTGCAGCGACCCTTGAAGAGAAGTTAGGCAAGATCTTCGAAAAGCTGGGTATGTAAGGAGCCGAGATGAGCACACTTCCGACACCAAATGTTGATGCGGCTTCCGCCAACGACATAATCTCCCGAATTGGCTCGCTGACGCGGATGCTGCGCGACAGCCTGCGTGAATTGGGACTGGATCAAGCTATTGCTGACGCGGCGGAAGCAATTCCTGATGCCCGCGACCGCCTGGATTACGTAGTGCAAATGACCGCTCAGGCGGCAGAACGCGCACTGAACTGCGTGGAGGCCTCACAGCCACGTCAGACGCTGATGGAAGATGGCGCGAAAGCGCTGAAAGGTCGTTGGGATGCGTGGTTTGAAAACCCTGTCGAACTGGCAGATGCCCGCTCTCTGGTTTCGGATACCCGTGGCTATCTGGACTCCGTGCCTGAACACACCGCTTTCACCAACGCCCAGCTGATGGAAATCATGATGGCGCAGGATTTCCAGGACCTGACCGGTCAGGTTATCAAGCGCATGATGGATGTCATTCAGGAAATTGAGCGCCAGCTGTTAATGGTGCTGCTGGATAATATCCCGGATCAGGCTGACCGTCCGAAGAAGGATGTGGACAGTTTACTGAATGGTCCCCAGATCAACGGTGCTGCGCCTGGCGTAGTAGCGAATCAGGATCAGGTAGACGATCTGCTGGACAGCCTCGGGTTTTAAGCTTGTCTTTGACAGGAGCTGGCGCCCGCCAGCTCCTGCTATTTTTGCCATCCCGCAAATAACCCCCTTTTTACGCGTTTACTCGCGGCATTATCCCTGCGCCAATTTGGCATGCTGGCACCTGAAATTCCCTATTGAGGAAAGGCTGCCGTGGCCGGAGACAGCGAAGAGGAAAAGACCGAATCCGCAACCCCCCACCGAATAGAAAAAGCACGAGAAGAGGGACAGATACCGCGTTCGCGCGAGCTGACTTCGGTGCTGATGCTGGTGGCGGGGCTCTCTATTTTGTGGATGACCGGGGCCTCTATGGCGCGAAAAATCGGTGCGCTGCTGGCCGACGGGCTCAAATTCAATCACTCCGTAGTCAGCGATACCAGCCAGATGTTCCATCTGCTGGGCAATCTGGTGACTCAGGGAGTGTTTGCACTGATCCCGATGATGGCCGGTCTGGTACTGGTCGCCATCGCCGCGCCGATGCTGCTGGGCGGCATCGTTTTCAGCAAGGCGCTGAAGTTCGATCTGGGGAAGATGAACCCGATAAAAGGGTTAGGGCGGCTCTTTTCCGCTCAGTCCGCCGCGGAATTACTGAAGTCCGTATTGAAAGCGATTCTGGTGGGCTGCGTGACCTGGCTTTATATCAGCAGCCACTGGCCAGATATGCTGCGGCTGATCAGCGAAAACCCCTACAGCGCACTGGCAAACGCGCTGAATATGATTGCGATGTGCAGCATCCTGATCGTTCTGGGGCTGTCGCCGATGGTGGGCTTCGACGTCTTCTGGCAGCTCTACAGCTACTTCAAAGGGCTGCGGATGACTCGCCAGGATATCCGCGATGAGTACAAGCAGCAGGAAGGTGACCCGCACGTAAAAGGGCGCATCCGTCAGCAAATGCGTGCCGCAGCCCGCCGACGCATGATGGCCGATGTGCCGAAAGCGGATGTTATCGTCACCAACCCGACGCACTACTCTGTCGCCTTACAGTATGACGAACGCAAAATGAGCGCCCCGAAAGTGGTGGCGAAAGGGGCAGGGGAGATCGCCCTGCGCATTCGTGAACTGGGTAAAGAGCACCGTATTCCTGTTTTAGAAGCACCGCCGCTGGCGCGTGCGTTGTACCGACACAGTGAGATTGGCCAGCATATTCCGGGAACGTTATATGCGGCCGTAGCAGAAGTGTTAGCCTGGGTATGGCAACTCCGTCGCTGGAAGCTGGAGGGTGGTCTTGCCCCGAAAAAACCTGACAATTTACCGGTGCCGGAAGCGCTGGACTTTGCCACAAGAGAAGATGACTGATGGCGAATCTGGCCGCTTTATTACGGTTACCGAATATTAAAGATACCCAATGGCAGGTAATGGCCGGCCCGGTATTGATTCTGATGATCCTCTCGATGATGGTGCTGCCGCTGCCGCCTTTCATCCTGGATCTGCTGTTTACCTTTAATATCGCGCTGTCGATCATGGTGCTTCTGGTGGCGATGTTCACCCAGAAGACGCTGGAGTTCGCTGCCTTCCCGACCATTCTTCTCTTTTCAACGCTGTTGCGTCTGGCGCTGAACGTCGCTTCCACTCGTATCATTCTGATGGAAGGCCACACCGGGGCCTCCGCCGCAGGGCAGGTGGTTGAAGCGTTCGGCCACTTCCTGGTTGGCGGTAACTTCGCCATCGGTATCGTGGTGTTTATCATCCTCGTTATCATCAACTTTATGGTTATCACCAAGGGTGCGGGCCGTATCGCCGAAGTGGGCGCGCGCTTTGTGCTGGACGGGATGCCCGGCAAGCAGATGGCTATCGATGCCGACCTGAATGCCGGTCTGATTGGGGAAGATGAAGCGAAGCAGCGTCGTTCTGACGTGACCCAGGAAGCGGACTTCTACGGTTCGATGGACGGTGCGAGTAAGTTCGTTCGTGGGGATGCCATCGCCGGCATCATGATCATGGTGATCAACGTGGTGGGTGGCCTGCTGGTCGGCGTCATCCAGCACGGGATGGATGTGGGCCATGCGGCCGAAAGCTATACGCTGCTGACTATCGGTGATGGGCTTGTGGCTCAGATCCCTGCTCTGGTTATCTCAACTGCCGCTGGTGTGATCGTAACCCGCGTGGGCACCGATCAGGACGTGGGCGAACAGATGGTTACCCAGCTGTTCAAAAATCCTCGCGTGATGATGCTGAGTGCCGGCGTACTGGGCCTGCTGGGCCTGGTGCCAGGCATGCCAAACCTGGTATTCCTGCTGTTTACCGCAGGGCTGCTTGGACTCGCCTGGTATCTTCGCGGCAAAGAGAGCAAGCCTAAAGCTGAACCGAAAATCCAGCCGAAACAGATGGAAACCGCCTCTAACACCGAAGCCTCCTGGACCGACGTTCAGCTTGAAGATTCGCTGGGGATGGAAGTGGGCTACCGCCTGATCCCGATGGTTGACCATCAGCAGGATGGTGAACTGTTGGGACGTATCCGCAGCATCCGGAAAAAGTTCGCTCAGGAGATGGGCTTCCTGCCGCCGGTCGTGCATATTCGCGACAATATGGATCTGCCGCCTGCACGCTACCGCATTCTGATGAAAGGGGTGGAGATCGGCAGCGGGGATGCCTATCCTGGCCGCTGGATGGCGATCAATCCAGGCACGGCGGCAGGCAGCCTGCCGGGTGAGCCTACCGTCGATCCCGCCTTTGGCCTTGCCGCAACCTGGATTGACAGCGCGCTGAAAGAGCAGGCGCAGATTCAGGGCTTTACCGTGGTGGAAGCCAGTACCGTGGTGGCAACGCACCTGAACCATCTCATTGGTCAGTATGCCAGCGAGCTGTTTGGCCGCCAGGAAGCGCAGCAGCTGCTGGATCGCGTCACTCAGGAGATGCCGAAACTTACGGAAGATTTAATTCCCGGCGTGATCACCCTGACCACGCTGCATAAAGTGTTGCAGAATCTGCTGGCTGAACGTGTCTCTATTCGTGATATGCGCACCATTATCGAGACGCTGGCGGAACACGCTGCCGTGCAGAGCGATCCGCACGAGCTGACCTCCGTGGTGCGCGTCGCGCTGGGCCGTGCTATTACGCAACAGTGGTTCCCGGGGAACGGCGAGGTGCAGGTCATTGGACTGGATACCACGCTGGAACGTCTGCTGCTTCAGGCTCTGCAGGGCGGCGGTGGACTGGAACCAGGGCTGGCTGACCGCCTGATGGCGCAGGCGCAGGGCGCGCTGGATCATCAGGAGTCGCTGGGGGCACCGCCAGTGTTGCTGGTTAACCATCCGCTGCGTGCCTTGCTGGCTCGCTTCCTGCGCCGCAATATGCCGCAGATGATAGTGATCTCCAATCTGGAGCTGACCGATAATCGTCAGATCCGCATGACCTCTACTATTGGAGGCCACTGATGAAACGGCTGCTCTCTCTGCTGGTGTTGCTGCCGGGTCTCGCTTCCGCCAGCGGGGCCTGGCAGGCCAGTTCACCAGGGCCGGGGTTGCAGAACCGCGGCATGCAGGCCTCCTCGCCGGCGCTGACGGCCAGAGAGCCCGTTAACGGGGCGATTACGGAGGTCTCCTGGCGCTATGTGCTGACCGGGCCGGCGCCATCCGGTCTGGTTGTCCATCTCTGTGCGGAAAAGCGCTGCGTCCCACTTGACGGCGCCAGCGGTACAACGCGTGGGTTAAGTAACCTGACCGCTTACCAGGAACTCTATTTTGTCTATGGCGTTCAGGGAAAGGGCAGGCTGCACAAGGATTTGCGGGTGCTGAGTAATCAGGTCATGGTGAATTACCACTAAGTACCGATCCGGGCGGACCGCTCTGAAACGCAAAAAGGGGACGAATCGCTTCGTCCCCTTTGTTGATCTGCAGGAAAATTACATTCTCTCTACAGTCTCGATGCCCAGCGTGTCCAGCCCCTGCTTCAGGGTTCTGGCGGTTAACAGCGCCAGCTTCAGACGGCTCTGCTTTGTTGCTTCGTCACTGGCCGTCAGGATGGGGCAGTGCTCGTAGAAGCCGGAAAAGAGACCGGCCAGCTCATAGAGGTAAGCGCACATCACATGGGGCGTACCGTCACGGGCGACCTGAGTGATCGTCTCCTCAAACTGCAGCAGACGAACCGCTAACGCTGCTTCACGATCTTCGGTGATCTGCACATTGCCGGTCACGCCTGACTCATCAATCCCCGCTTTACGGAATACCGACAGCACACGAGTATAGGCATACTGCATGTATGGCGCGGTGTTACCTTCAAAGGCGAGCATGTTGTCCCAGTCGAAGATGTAATCCGTGGTGCGGCTCTTGGAAAGGTCAGCATATTTAACCGCGCCGATGCCGACGGTGTTGGCCAGCGCTTTCAGCTCATCGGCAGGCATATCGGGATTTTTCTCCGCCACCAGCTTAGTGGCGCGCTCTACCGCTTCATCCAGCAGATCGGAGAGCTTGATGGTGCCGCCCGCGCGGGTTTTAAACGGCTTGCCATCTTTTCCAAGCATCATGCCGAACGCATGGTGCTCCAGCGGGACAGACTCCGGTACATAGCCAGCTTTACGTACGATGGTCCAGGCCTGCATCAGATGCTGGTGCTGGCGCGAATCGATGTAATAGAGCACGCGGTCGGCATGCAGCGTCTCGTAACGGTATTTGGCACAGGCAATATCCGTAGTGGTATAGAGGTAGCCTCCATCCTTCTTACGAATGATAACGCCCATCGGGTCGCCATCTTTGTTTTTATACTCATCCAGAAACACTACCGTGGCGCCTTCACTCTCTACCGCCAGACCTTTGGCCTTCAGGTCATCAACAATGCCCGGCAGCATGGAGTTGTAAAGACTTTCGCCCATTACATCTTTACGGGTCAGCGTGACGTTCATGCGGTCATAAATCAGCTGATTCTGCTTCATGGTGATATCCACCAGCTTCTTCCACATGGCCAGGCAATATTCATCCCCGCCCTGCAGTTTCACCACATAACCACGCGCGCGCTCGGCAAACTCCGGGTCTTCGTCATAGGTGCGCTTCGCTTCGCGGTAGAAGTTCTCCAGATCGGAGAGCGCGATATCTTCGTGATGCTCATTCTGCTGCTTCTCCAGGAAGGCGATCAGCATCCCGAACTGGGTTCCCCAGTCGCCCACATGGTTGGCGCGAATAATATTGTGGCCGAGGAACTCCAGCGTGCGCACGGCGGCATCACCGATGATGGTAGAGCGCACGTGACCGACATGCATCTCTTTCGCCACATTTGGCGCAGAGTAGTCGATGACGATGGTCTGCGGCGTGACGGGCGCAACACCCAGACGAGGCGCAGCTGCTACCTGATCAACCTGAGCAGAGAGCCAGGCTTTATCCAGAAACAGATTAATGAAGCCAGGGCCGGCGATCTCGATTTTGCTGGCTATGCCGGTTAACGCCAGGTGCTTCAGAACCTCTTCTGCCAGTTGTCGGGGCGCCATACCGAGCTTTTTGGCTACGGCCATGATGCCGTTCGCCTGGTAATCACCAAACTGAACCTTGGCGGACTGCCGCACCTGCGGTTCGCAATCGGCCGGAGCGCCGGCGGCGATCATCGCCTGACTGACTTTTTCTGAGAGAAGCGCCTGAATATTCACAAGTTACCTTATATGCTAAAAAGCCTGCCGTTATGCAGGCCGTCACCCTGAGCGAGGCCAGCCAACAAGGTTTTGTTGTACACTGGCACCGCTAAAAAAGAAGGGGAAAAGTATACTGCATTTCAGGCAGAGTTATCCAGGAACCTGAGACTCTGGCGAGGGCGGCGGGAAACGGGCTCTGTTTCCCGCCAAAATCTTTAGCGGCGACGGGCTGCACGATGAGGACGATGGGGACTCGCAATGGTAGTTTTATCGTTACGTACCTTCCAGTGGCGGACCAGCGCAAACCCCATCATTGCAATTAGCACTGCAACTAAAATTAACATAAGCATTTTGCTTTTCCTTGTATGAGGGTCGGAACAAATCTATAAGGATCCAGAATAACCCACAACGACCTCAACAGGATTTAAGAATAGTCGCATTGTATAAATTTAAGTAAACTAAAACAAAAAGTTAAAGGCCACTTTCTAAATATTAGCGTGGCCCTGAACCAGCTTAAACTGGAAATTTGATTTAAATATCGTCTTAAAAGAGCGGGTTCTTTATGAAATGTGGCGTAATCATCAGTTACGCTGGCCCGGTAATCGGGCCTGTCAGAAAATAAATGGTAAGAAAAACTACAGTAAGGTAAGCAAATGACGCTGTTTGCAGGCAAAAATGCAGAAGAATTAAACGATCTGGCTAATGATTTACCCCGTTTTTTACACTCCCTTTACGATTTGGCGGATCGGCTGGGATTAGCGCTGACGCAGCTGGAGGTCGATCACATTGCGGTGCGCTGCCATCAGAACACCACGGCAGAGCGCTGGAAAACAGGCTTTTTGCAGCATGGCGTCCTGCTTTCTGAAAAAGAGATTAATGGCCGTCCTGTGAGCCTTTTTGAACTGGAGTCGCCGTTAAGCGTGGGGCCTTGGGAGATAAGCGTTGTTGAACTGCCATGGCCAGGCAACCGCCTTTATCGGCACGAAGGTTGGGAACATATTGAAGTGGTTTTAAGAGGAGATGTGGAGCAATTAGGAAGCCGCGCGCTGGCACTTTGCTCTGACAGCGGGCTGACTCAGCAGGGGATCTCCATCAAAAGCAGCGCCCCAAAGGGCGCAGGGGAACGCCTTCCTAATCCTACCCTGGCCATTACCGATGGCAGCGTGACGATCAAGTTCCATCCCTGGAGCCTGAAAGAGATCGTCGACAGCGAGCTATAAGATGTTCTGGCGGGGGAGCGCGCTAATGGCGTTCTCCATCCGCTTTAAGGCTTCTTCCACCAGCGCGCGCGGGCAACCGAAATTGAACCGGACAAAACCGTCATCGCCAAAATCACGCCCTGGCGAGAACCCCAGTCCATGCTGTTCAAAGAACTGTGCCGGACTGGGGACCTTAAGCTGGCTGGCGTCAATCCACGCAAGATAGGTCGCCTCTGGCGCAACCAGCGACAGGCCAGGCATCGCATTGACGCGGCGGGTAATAAGGTCACGGTTTTCACGCAGGTAAGCCAGTTTTTCCTCCAGCCACGGCTGACCGTCGCGCCAGGCCGCCGTTGCAGCAACATAAGCCAGAATATCGACACTCGGTACGATCCCCTGGCGCTGCTGAGTAAAGCGCTTGCGCAGTTCAGGATTGGGGATAATCGCCAGGGAAGCGCCCAGACCGGCAATATTGAACGTTTTCGAAGGGGACATCAGAGTGACCGAGCGCTGCGCGGCGTCCTCGCTCAGGGTGGCAAAAGGTATATGTCTGACGCCAGGTTCCAGCAGCAGATCGCAGTGGATCTCATCGGAACAGACGATCAAATCATGCCGTTTAGCAAAGCGCAGCTGTGCTTCAAGCTCATCGCGACGATAGACCGTTCCGCCCGGATTATGCGGGTTACACAGCATTAACAGCTTTTCGTTTCCACTCATCTGTGGCTCGAGCGCCGCGAGATCCATCACCCAGCGATTTTCCTCTAACCGCATCTGCGCATTCCGCTGCGTGCGTTTAGCGAGTGCGGATGAGGAGCGGAAAGGAGGATAAATGGGCGTAGGGGCAAGGGTACCCTGATGCGATTCAGTAAAAGCGCGTACGGCGAGATTCAGTCCGCTGACGATGCCGGGTAAAAATACCAGCCACTCAGGCTCAACCGCCCACTGATACCGTTCAGCAAGACGGGCAATAATCACCTCAGTTAACTCAGCTGGAGGGTTGCCGTAGCCAAAAACTCCGTGCTCCACACGCTGCTTAAGCGCATCGATAACGCAATCCGGTGAACGAAAATCTGTGTCAGCCACCCAGAGTGGGAGGACGTCCTGATCACCATATTTCTGCCATTTCAGGCTATCGCTGTGACGGCGATCGATCCGTTCATTAAAATTGCATGCCATGTTAGTGATTCCCGTTAATATTAATCTTAGGTTCTGGATTCAGACTAAACATCCGGAAAGATTTACACAACCAGCCAGCAGTCATTAACAGGAGGATGGGATGCTAAAACTGGAAGTATGCTGCTATGGAGTCGATTGTGCACTGGCTGCCGAGAAGGCAGGAGCGGATCGGGTAGAACTCTGCGCTGCACCTGCCGAGGGCGGGTTAACTCCCTCTGCAGGCAGCCTGAAACAGGCCCGCGCGACGCTTACGCTGCCCGTTCATCCTATCGTTCGCCCACGTGGCGGCGACTTTTGCTTCACGAACAGTGAATTTAATGAGATAAAATCGGATATCGCTCTGATCCGTGAACTCGGTTTTCCCGGCGTGGTGGTGGGGGTACTGGATGTGGATGGCCATATTGATCTGCCCAGGATGAAGCAGATCATGCCGCTGTGTGAAGGCATGGCGGTAACCTTTCACCGTGCTTTCGATCTCTGCCACAGTCCCTTAATGGCGCTGCAACAGCTGACCGACCTGGGCGTGGCGAGGATCCTGACCTCTGGTCAGCAGCAAAGCGCAGAAAGCGGATTAGCGCTGCTTAAGGAACTAAACAGGATGACCCGGGGTCCTATCATTATGGCTGGGGCCGGCGTGCGCCTCAGCAATTTGCAAAAGTTTATTGATGCTGGTTTGAGTGAGGTTCACAGCTCAGCCAGCCAGCGGGTTGCCTCACCCATGCGTTACCGCAAAGCCGGTGTCTCTATGAGTTCTGTAGCAGAAACCGATGAGTTCAGCCGCACCTGCGTGGATACCGATATGGTTGAAGCGATGAAGGTGGCGCTGTCGCTCAGTTCGCCGGTGAGAGTCGCCTGACGCCGATTTTGCCGCGCAGCACGCCAGTAAAAGACGTGATGTTTGCAAGTACCAGGCCCCATCATTTTGGTGGGGCTTTTTTTCATCTAATCAATCACTTAAATTGTATTGGGGTGCTCTAGGGGTGCAATGATAGTGAAATTCGCGCAGAAATGACAGTAAAAAAACGACAATAAAAAGGGGCTCATTAGCCCCGTAGAAGTTCACTTTTGCAGGATCTGATGAAGCGCAATTCCCTCGGTTCTTTGCTGATCGATATAATCAGCCAGGTCCTTAATGTGAACCATCCTGGGTGCCTTCTGAGTACTCCCTGCACGGAAGGTCACGATAGGCAGTTTGCAGGTTGCTGCTTTTCTCTCAGCATGCTCCGGCTTCATACCAAAATATTTCTCGCTGACTGCTGAAAGAGGTATTACCGCAGTATTGTATTCTGCCATCAGTAAAAACATTGTGTTCATAATCGAGTCTCCCATCTTCATTACCCGCTGCAACGGGGATAAAACTACCGTGACATGTCACACCTATTATTTCAGGTCATGCCAACCGAATGTTTGCCAGCAATCCGAATCCTCTATAGAGAGAAAGTAACAACCATTCGGATCGCCAGGTAGTGGAGGATTAGGCATCGCCACCTCCCGACGCCGGGGTTGCTGGCTGAGGTACTTAGCAATATAAATCCTGTAAGCGTGCTGAGCTCCTGTACATATTAAAAAGCCGCCTCATGGGCGGCTGTCGGGTCAAACATCAATTACGGGTGTTCGTACTGCTCAAAAGTGCGTGGCGGAGCGTCAGTTGATTTGCGGTACTGGTCATTCTCGTTTTTACGCCCCTTGAGGTACATCAGGGTCTGTTTAGCCTGATACTGATCGTATGGAGAGAGTGAACCCGGCGTGCCAGCATCACTTGCGGCAACCACCTTTGTCAGAATTTCGATACCCCAGCCGATAACTTCAGTAGTATCCAGAATGGCACCGCGATAAAGAGTGTTAAGGTCTTGCAGGTCTTCAAAATCCTGATCGGTATATGACATAATATTTCCTTTATGGTTAATGGGTTGCGTGGTTACTTCACATATCACATTACACCTATTTGGGAACTGCTTAAAGAAAAATACTGGTTATAAACACAGTAATTTGTGTCATAAATTTGGCTTAGTTTTCTCCTCCATATTCCTTCGTCGTTCAGCCAAGAAAGATACCTTACGCTGCTTGGCTTTTTGTCTTACTGACTCGTAAGAGCGTTTAAGCTTCTTTGCTATCAACTTTGGCGAAGTGGTGGAAGCGAGTTTTTCCAGAGATGCAACATCATCAGATGTCCATCGACGGCCGCAGGTAAGCTGATTGCCGCGGCGCTGATAATTATCAGACATCATCACCTCCCGGCGCCAGGGCCGCTGCCAGCATGGCATCCCAAACTTGTTTGGTGGTTAGCTGTTCGTCACCAGCTGCGTACATTGCCCCTGTCGGCTCAACCGGTACAAGCTTCCACCCCTCTGGAACGACGGCTGACGCAGGTGTAGTTCTCAGTGGATCATCGTAGCTATCAGAAAGAAACATCTGTCCCAATTTTGTCAGTTTGAAATGCTTCGGCGTGATCAGTTTAAGGTCAACCATGATGCTCGTAATGGTGTGGCCACAATGCCAGCCGCAAACCTTTTTCAAAACGCTGTAACCCAGAAACTCACGATAATCAGTTCGTCCAAAGTTGTAGTTCGCAAAAGCATCAGTTATTACTTCATCGGTTATCTCTGGAGCGTGACGGTATTGGGTCATACCCCTTCCTCCGCATCTGGCGCAGCGCGCAGTGCATTTTTAGCTGTGCTAATCCTTGCTTCAGTTCCAGCGTTTGGTTCGAGTTGCTGAATACGCTGGGCATCCTGCAATAACTGCGCTATCACATATTTCAGCTCCTCATTCTCCGCCGGCAGTGCCTTCACCTGCTCCTGAAACTCATCAAACTTACGAACCAAATATGCGGGTACGCTTTCACCGAAACGAATATCAGCTGGCAGAGCCTTACCGGTAATCACGCCGCGCATTTCATGTTCAGTTAATTTCATGATCATGCTTCACTTTGATAAAGGTTGCGTGAGCCAAATGACTAAGGGAGCCGTAATACATGCCCATATTGAATTTGATGAGGTGCATGTTCCCGCGGTTGTGATGTTTAACTGGGGTATAGCATCCCATGTGAAGTTTCCGGGCATGACGCTCGGTCAACTTTGCTTTTTTAGTGGACATAAATCTGGCTCCCATGCTTCCCGTTAAGATGGCCATTCAGCTTTTCAGCGAGGTTCTGAGCTTTGATGGGATTTGAGACAACCCCATACTGCATACAGAGCCATCCGTGCTGCTGGCGGCTGTAGATGAAGGTTACGAATCCAACTGTGATGTCATCGGTTGGCGAACGCATGGGTAACCCTCCATTCCAGGAGTTGCCCCGTTCAGAACCCGGTCGATCACTTCAGCTGCAAAAGATTTAACGCCGGGAAGATCGAGAGCCAGTGAGAGGGTGGTTTGCACCATCTTCATGTGGACGTTCTGCTCCATGAAGATGGCCAGCTCTTCATATTTCACATATTGGCCATGTTCACAGCGACGCATGAAAGCCATCTCATGGTTCATTTGCATCATGTAGTCAGGCTCATAACGCGGTACCAGAGCATCTGGTGACGCTTTGACGATCGCCTGGCGGACATCAAGCCTTATTGCCAATGCGCGAAGCAGGCTGGCGGTCTCCGGGGAAAACTTATCCAGCTCTTTTGCTTTACCGAAAGCTTCTGAAACGAGCTCTGAAGTGGTTAATGCTGCAACTTCTGCCATGTGTGCCTCTGTCGATTTCAGGCTGCACGAATCCCTTGCCAGATTGGCAATAATTCAGAGAGCCATAGTGTTTTAGATTGGCTGGTGGACGCTGCAACGCACCACAGCCGGATTCTCCCAAATGATTGAAGTGGTGGCAGGAGTTGAACCTGCGTCAGGTGGGATGGACCTGACTATCACCGGATATGACCACATCGGAAAGAGCACCAATCAGTTCAGGGAGGTCTTCTTGAGTTTCCTTCGCCACGGAAAAGTGCTCTTACCTGTTGTGTGCTGATCTTTCCCAGCGGTCATTGGCCCAACTGTTACACCCGTATTTCTCGCGCTTAGTCCCATCGTCACGGTTAAGCGGATTGCCCTAATTATTAGGTCACCGGTTAAGGGATGCGCCGCTGCAACCCATCAATTCACCACAGGTAAGGGCATTCACTTTGCGTCTCTAAAGCGCTTAAAAGCACCCACATTGCAAATACCCTTACCTGATGTGCAAAAAGTGCGGGTATACCGGTTTCAGAATCTTCAATTGCCCCGGTGAGGTTGAAGAGCCGGCTACCCGCCAAGACTACACACAGCATTTTACCGAGACCAACATCTGAGTAACCGATGTTAGCTATCGTATAGACTTAAGGTAATTAAAGTTACAGTGAGTGTCAATAGTTTTGGTAACAGGAGTTACCTTAATGGGCAAAAATAAACCCGCATTCGCGGGCAGGAGGAGGTTAAAGCTCTTGAAGGACTTGAACTACTTTTCCTAAAATCCTGCAGGAATTATCGCATTCAATAGGCTTAAAATTAGGGTTTAGGGGCATCAGATAGTGGTAAGGCCCATCTACGACCATCTTCTTAACCGTTGCATCAGAACTACCATCAATCACAGCAACAACAATCTTTCCGTTGAGTTCAGTGAACGATCCATAGTTTGGTTCCACGATAACAGTGGAGCCTTCCGGAATACTTGGGTACCCATTGGGATTTGTCATAGATTCGCCTCGGACGTCCAACGCGAATGCATCATCAGAAACCTTCACAGTCGTAGAACACCACCTGATTACATCACTCAGCCGGGCTGCCGCATATGAATCTGTCCAGGCACCGGCCTGAACTGAAGATATTACCGGCACCGATATCATCGGCGGGGTGATTGGTTTTAGCCTTGTATCGTCCTTGATGTGATCTCCCGTTCCATAGAGCAACCATTCTGGCGAACAGGTAAGCGCTTTTGCCAGATGGTGAAGATTTTCACCTGCCGGTTTAACACTCCCGTTCTCCCATTTGGTTACAGATACACGGCTAACCCCTAAGAGCTTAGCCAACTGTTGCTGTGTGTAGTCCAGTTGGGTGCGTCTCTGTCTGATACGGTCATTCATCTCGGTTTTCATGTAACTAATGTTACGCGATTCCGATGTAAAAGATGTTTGCGTAATTTGGTAACTTTTGTTACCTTCATCTGATTCCAAAAGAGGAGACATAAATGTACAAAAACCTTGTCATTCAGCATTTCGGTGGCGTTGTGAAAACCGCCGATGCTTTAGGTATTAAACACCCTGCAATTTCACGCTGGGGTGCGGTAATTCCCGAAAAACAGGCGATGCGTCTCGAACGTATTACTAAAGGAGCGCTGCGTTATGAGCCACAGCTCTATGCAACGCACAATAACCGATCAGCTAAAGCCTGATAACTACCAAAGGGTGAGTAAAATGGTGGATCTACAGAAATTAGTAATCCAGGTGTGCAAGGCGTTCTCAGGTACTAACGCGCAAATAGCTGAACAGATGGGTATTTCTTACTCGGAGTTTAACAATCGCCTGCACATGAAGAACGGGACTCTCTTCTTCACGCTGGAGCAGCTGGCCAAAATGCAGCACGTAGTTAACCAGCCGTTCCTGGCTGATTACTTCGCCGGTCAGTTCGGAATGCTGGTGGTTAATAACCCTCTGCCAGATGAGATCGACAACGTAGAACTGTTCAGCATCCAGCTTCGTGCTGATGCGGCTCGGGGAAAGGTTGCTCAGGCGAAGATCGATGCTGAAGAAGATGGCGTGGTTGATAAGCAGGAACTGAAGCATATCAGCCAGCAGGTAATGAATTCTGTGAAGTACACGCTGAAGGGTTTTCTGGCATGGGCGGCATTACATGGCGTTCAGGCGGATGCGCTGGAATTGGTAACTAACAGAAAAGTTGAGAGCCAGCAGGTTGCAGCCTCTGGCTCTCGTGGTGTGTGAAGAATCTTTGGGAGATCAACACATGAACAGTTTACTCGTAAAAGCTGGCATTCCGCAATTGCGTGTGTCTGGTGTGGCTGGTGGCAAGATGCCGTGCCGTTTCGTCTATGTGGCCAAGATAGCTGGTCAGGAGACGTTCAACAACTACCAATACGATTTGCCTCGGGTAGATGTGGAGTCGTTCTGGAAGAAGTTTAACGACCTGGCACGGGGGAAGGCGTGAATGAAGACAGTCAGAACCTCAACCGTGTTTATCGCGATCACCGTGGCGTTCTGGTCACCGTCATTCGCTGGGACAAGCAAAACAACGCAGTTATCTACACGCGGGAAGGTTATCCCCACGAGCTTACTTACCCGGTCGACAGATTCATCAAGCGATTCAAGAGGGTTCTATGAGCGTTAAGTTATCCGCATACGTTTGGGACGGCTGCGCTTTGTCTGGTATGAAGTTGTCGGAGGTAGTGATCATGGCTCGACTGGCTGACTGGTGTAATGACGAAGGCGTTTGCTGGCCCAGCGTAACGACTATTGCCCGTCAGATTGGGGCGGGTGAGAGCACTGTCCGTAATGCGATCGGCAAACTGGTCAAGGCTGGATGGTTAAGCCGCCGCCAGCGCCGCCAGGGTAACCGTAACGCGTCCAATGTTTACCAGCTGAATGTTGCCATGCTCCGTGCTGCAGCGTCAAAAGTTCATGCGCTCGAATCTGACGCCTCAGAATCTGACGCATCAAAATATGAAGCCTCAAATTCTGACCCGTCGGAATCAATGCGTGAAACAGGTTTTGACCCTCTGAAATCTGGGGGCGATCCGTTAGTAAATTCAAAACATGAACCATCAGATAAAAAGACTTCCTATCAGCCTGCTGCGCAGACCGACCCTGAAGTGGTTTTGACTGACATGGCTAAGCAGGTTTTAACCCATCTCAACCAGGTAACGGGTTCACGCTATCAGGTCAGCAAGTCCTCGCTTGAGAACATCCGTGCCCGCCTGGCTGAAGGGTTCACCGTTGACGAGCTGATTGAGACTACCGATTACCTGAATGCCAAATGGGCTCAGGACCTGAAGATGGCTGAATTCCTCCGGCCAGTGACGATGTTCCAGCCAACCAAATTCCCAGGGTACCTGACAGGTGCAAAGCGCTGGATTGAGGCTGGCCGTCCGAAGTGCGTTAACGGCGAGTGGGTGCGTGAGAACGGAGTGACTATGGGTGGCGTAAGAGCTGACCATACCGAACGGGACGCTGCTTATCGCCGGTTCATCGGGAGTGGTAAACCGCTCAGGAACCCAAGCCCACTGGAAGAGAAGGTCAAGGCTGAAGCCAGCAGGGCGGGCGTCCGGTCCATGAACGCAAGCTTCGCCGTCAGTCGCTGGAACAGTATCTGGAAAGACTGCGCTCAGCGCACCTCCGGGAGTAACGCAGCATGAATATTCGTGAAATGGCTATTGAGTTTATTCGCAAAAACCCTGGTTGCACGTCAACACAGATTGCAGATGGTGCAGGCATTCCACGTCGCCTGGTTCAGCCCCTCATGAGTGAGCTGTACACGCAGGAAATCGTTGTCCGTTATGCGCAGAAAGCCCATCCGTTTTTCTACCGCCTCCCACTGGAGTCTGATCGGGCTACCCTGGGCATGAAGTACGAAGCGCACCGTGCGAAAGCGGTTGAACTGGAGAAACGTGGTTTATGGCGCCGCGCTGCCCGTGAATGGTTACTGGCAATGGACTCCACGAATAACGAAGAGGCGCGCGACAAAGCTACTGCCCGCCGTGAGTACTGCATCAGTTGTGGGCAGATCGGGATTGCTTATGACACGCCTGGCATCCGGGTCTACAGCTCTCCGGTAGCAGACCTCTGGAGGGATTCATGAAAACCCGTCTGAAAGAGCATTTCTCTCATAACAAAATTTTTTATCACGGCATCCGCACTGCGGTAGTTCTGATTGCGCTGCTGGTACTGGCCCTGGCTACGGAGATGGTAAGCAAATGACGTCACTTTCAGTAATTCACAAAAACCGCGAAGAATCGGCAACTGACATCGTGCCACGCAAAACCTATTACGCAGGTCTGAAAGAGTTTTACGTTGAGCCCGGCTACAACGTCCGTGACATCGATCAGCAGCACGTAGAAGAATTCCGTGATGCGTTAATTGCAGGAGAGGAAGTCCCGGCACTGATCGTGCAGGTCACTGAGCAGGGCCTGAAGATTATCGACGGTCACCACCGCTATTACGGCGCAGTGATGGCAACAGAGGCTGGTCATGAAGTTGCCCGTCTGGAGTGCAAAGACGCTAAGGGTACTGAAGCCGATCGCATTGCGCTGATGGTTACCAGTTCTCAGGGACGTGCGCTGTTACCACTGGAACGTGCAGCTGCTTATCAGCGCCTGATGAACCAGGGCTGGACTGAAGCGGAGATTGCCAAAAAGGTGAAACGCTCGGTTGCTGACGTTGAGCATCACCTTCAGCTGCTGGAGTGTGGCGACGAGCTGATCGGCATGGTGCGTTCGGGTGAGGTTGCCGCGACGACTGCGGTTTCAATGTCCCGCGAGTTCGGCACGAAAGCTGGCGCGGTTGCTGAAGAACAGCTGGCCAAGGCCAAAGCCGCCGGCAAGAAGAAACTGACCAAAGCAGCAGCCATGCCGCAATTCAGCGCCATTAAAGCCCGCCGCCTGTGTGAGTTGCTGGTAGATGCTGAAGTTGGCCTGATGTCAGGAGGCTGCAAATCGCTGGTAGTCCGTGAAGAGCTGGTGGATGAGATCGCCGCTATCCTGGCTGATTACCGCAAAGGCGTTAAGGGGGATGAATCTCCTGTAGTTGAGCACACAGAACAGGCTGAGCCAGCCCCGGAGATTCCGCTTGTGAAAGAGCAGATTATCCAGCAGAGCGGAATACAGGTGTGGGCGTGTGCGGCGGCCGCGTTCGGCGACAAAGAAACCTTCACGTTCAGCGAATCGAAGTATGCACACTCATGGGCTTCTGATTCTCTGGAGCAGCCAGAGCTGGTTGTTGTACCGGCAGAGACGATCCGCAAAGCAGTAGAGTTGGCAAAAAGCTATTTCTCTTCCAGCGAACTGCGCACTTGGGTAAACGGTAAATACGCCGCCGAAGAAGTTCAGGAAGAGATGTTCCAGCGCTTCAATACAGTTTACCTGGAGAACAGGGCAGACATCGGTTCGGTACCGGATTATCTGAGTCTCCTGGACTGCACATTGAGCGCCACCTGGACCAATATCAGAACGCTTCGTTCAGCGGTTAAGTCAGTTATCTCTGAGCTTTCAGCAAAGGTGTCCAAATGAAATATGGCCTGATATACGCTGATCCGCCGTGGCAGTACGGCAACACAATCAGCCGGGGTGCTGCGGATGGCCACTACAGCACAATGAACCTGACAGACCTGAAGAGGCCCCCCGTGTGGGAGCTTGCTGAAGATAACTCAGTGCTGGTGATGTGGTACACCGGAACGCACGTTGAAGAGGCCAGATTCAGGCTTGAAGAGCTTTATGGCGATGTCTCGCACATAGAACTTTTCTCCCGGCGTCCGTCAGAGGGATGGGATATCTGGGGCAATGAGTGTGAGAACAGCATCCAGTTGGTGCCGGGGAGGGTTGCTTGAAGCTGACATTACCATTCCCACCCAGCGTAAACGGTTACTGGCGTGCCACAGGGAAGGGCATGCTAATAAGCGCAAGAGGGCGCACCTACCGGGTGAATGCTATTGGCGCAGTAATGGAACAGCTTAAGCGCCGTCCACAGCCAATCACTCATGAGATTGATATTCACGTCATCCTTTATCCTCCGACCCGCGCTAAGCGTGATCTGGACAACTTCCAGAAGGTGCTGTTCGACAGTATGACGCACGCAGGAGTATGGGCTGATGACAGCCAGATTAAGCGGATGACTGTCGAATGGGGAGACTTATTGCCAAATGGCAAAGCAGTAGTGATAATCAAAAGCTACTCAAAAGGAAGAATGTAATGCGTAAAAGACTGAGATTACTGTTAGCTATGCTTTCAATATTTATACTTATAGTAGTGTATTATTTTTGTGCTCTAACAGATGGCATTTGGCCTTTCAATGGTATTGATAAAGATAGTTTGGGTACCTTTGGCGACTCATGGGGGATGCTTACATCGATTTTTTCAGTATTAGCATTTCTGGGGGTTTCATATTCCCTAATTATGCAAGCTGAAGCTTTTAAGCATTCAGAGAGCTTTACACAGAAGCAAGTTTATTTTACAACCAAACAAAGCTTTGAAAACAATCTCTTTCAGATGCTTTCATTGTTGCAGGATGTCATTTCTGCTATACACGTGAGAAAGGTGAATCCTGAGGAGGGCGAAGATCCAGTTAGACAAGGGCGGTCAAGTTTTAAGCTTATTTATGAACTCACTGTTAATGATATTAATAAAAAGGTTGAGACTAGAAATTATGAATCACTTTCAGATATGTACATCCATATCAATGAAAGTTACTCTAAGCAGGGGAAGCACATTGCTATCAACTTAGGTCACTATTTTAGGTTTCTTTATAATATTTTTAAATACATTTACGAGTCTGATATCAAAGATTGCGAAAAACTAGCATATGCAAAAATAGTGAGGGCGCAAATATCTAACTACGAGCTTCTGTTATTGTTTTATAATATTTTTGATGTGGATGGGATAAAATTCGAAAAGTATATATATGAATATAGTATTTTCGATAACATGCCAATTAATAAGTTGATGAGTAAATATCATGTTTTACTTTTGGACCCAATTGCCTTTGGAGAGAATACCTCATATAACCCTAAAGATTTATTGAGGGAATTTAACCAGTTAAACAATATTTTAGCTTCCTAGATATGTTTTATAATTATTAAAGAGTATAAGTCTTAAAAGTTATTTTTTAATAAAACATGTTAAGTTGACAGGATTAAAGAATTTAATCGAAAACAGAGGAGAAGCGGTTGTAGTGGTCGATCTGAGCATGTACATTTAACCAGTGAATTGTCATTCGTTTGCAGACGGTGGCAGTCAGAAATCAATGGGAGAGCATCATGAATCAGTTACTCGTAATTGACGGTATTTCTGTACGTCAGGATAAAGACGGGCGTTACTGCCTGAATGATTTACACCGTGCAGCTGGTGGTGAAACCAGGCACAAACCTGCCTTCTGGCTTCGCAATGAGCAGACAGAGCAATTAAGAACCGAGTTGCAAAAAAGCAACTCGCTCCCGGTAGAAGTAATCAGGGGAGGGAACCAGCAGGGCACATATGTCTGTAAGGAGCTGGTTTATGCCTATGCCATGTGGATCAGCCCATCCTTCAACCTGAAGGTCATCAGAACGTTTGATGCCGTGGCGACCGGCCAACCTGTCAGCCAGAAGACCGACCAGATTCAGGCTGGTGTGATACTCCTTGAATCAGCAGCGCGTATGCTGAACTTCTCCAACTCATCCAAGCTGGGCGCTTACCAGAAACTTCAGGACTTCGCCGGGCTACCCAACATGATGCCGGTGTATGCGATTGACGCGCCTGCAGGCTCACAGGATGGTTCAAGCAGGCCAACCACATCACTGACAACTTTGCTTCGCGATAAGCGCCTGGATGTCAGTACAAGTGAAGCTTACAAGCGCCTGGAAAAACTAGGTCTGGTAGAGCGTATGTCGCGGCCAAGCAACTCACGCAGAGCCAATAACGGACAGAAGAGCTTCTGGTGCGTCACCACTAAGGGGCTTCAATACGCCAAGAACGTGACGAACCCAAACAGCCCCAGAGAGACCCAGCCTCATTTCTTCACATCAAAATCTGAAGAACTGATCCGCCTGATGCTCACATCAACAACCGCATAAGGGGAAGCGATGAGAGCGATACTGACACCATTCCGGGTTAACGAACTCGGCGTGGTTCTTTTGAAGCCCGGAAAAGAAGTAGCACCTCTGTTTTATAACCGCCGCGTTCTGGTGAGTACCGTGCCGGAATTCATGCAGGAATTTCCGAGCGGTCAGCTTGGAGAGGCGAAGCAGGCGCTCCTGGATGATCCGGCATTATTTAATTTCCTGAGCAACGGAAAAGTTCTGTTAGCAGCGGGAGGAAAAAGTGGCCTGGAAGCATGGCTTATGAGCCAGCGTGGTTGTCAGTGGCATGGTGATTACCACAGCCATGATGAAACTTCGCTAAAGACAGAGGATGGCGCTCTGCGTCTGTGCTTCCACCACGATAATGAGCTCCGGGAAATGTCCTCAATTGAGACCGTGGCAGAGGTAGCCAGGCGGAATGCTGCCATCTGGGTGATTGAAAGGGTGAGACTGTCCTTCATGTTGCCGGAGGGGCATGAAGTGACGTTGCCAGAATTGTGCTGGTGGGCCGCACTCAATGGCGTTATCGACCTGATGCCGGAATCCCCGGCCCGCCGCGTTCTGAAAATGCCACAGGCGAAGGTAGAGACAGGTACCCTGCGCGAATCGGAAATCATGCCTCACAGGAGCGCCACCAGTGTACTTGAAGAGGCGGCAAAGCAGGTTGTTGAGCTTGCCATCGATCCTGAGAGTCCTGAGTCCTACATGCTCAGACCTAAGCGGAAACGCTGGGAGAATGAGAGCTATACACGGTGGGTTAAATCTCAGCCATGCCTGTGCTGTGGCAAGCAGGCTGACGATCCTCACCACCTTATCGGCTATGGCCTTGGCGGCATGGCAACAAAAGCGCATGACTTATTTGTGATACCGCTTTGCAGAGCGCATCACGATGAAATTCATGCGGATACCAGAACGTTCGAAAGCAAATATGGCACTCAGCCGGAACTGTTACTTCGTGCGCTCGACAGAGCCCTGGCGATAGGTGTGATCGCCACTGGCAGAAAGAACAATGGGAGACAAGATGCGTGATATACAGCTGGCATTAGAACTGTGGGGGGGTTGGGCTGCTAATGAAGGTTCACGGGTAGGCTGGTCGCCTGTAGGAGCGATGTTTAAAGGATTACTTCAGGAAACCAAAAAACAGCGTCCATCATGCTCTGATAACGACGGGATGATAATAGATACTGCTGTGGGGATGCTGGCGAAGGCCAACCGGCAAGACGAACTTGATTTAGTCATGCTTCACTATATGTATGATGTTTCTAAATCAACCATTGCGCGCTGGAACAAATGTTCTGAAGGGAAAATCCGGCAACGCCTGATGATAGCGGAAACATTCATTGATGCCTGCATTCTCATGACGGGTGCTGAACTTGAAATGGATAGCTGGATGCAAAAAAGCTGAAAAAGTCACTCATTGCAGTATTCGTTACGAATTTCACTTGGTAATGTGTTAAGAGTGGTTACAACGTTTCGCCGCTTAAACTTAAACCCCTTTTAGGGGTTTTTTGTTTGAAATTATTCAAATCATCTTTTGTTTAGTTTATGTTGATGACAGGGAATTCTTAAACAGAAAGGGTCAATCTGTGCTATCAGCTAATGAAAGATGGGTTTCATTTTTCGATTTTGCTTTCAAACCAACCCATGCAGCAGCGCCTGACATCCCAATTACTGACACACTTAAGCGACTAAAAATGCTGGTGGATGCAGGGAATGCTGTAAAACTTTACAATGTGCGTACTAGAGCTGTTCGCATTTCGGAAATGGCTTATGCTGATGGAGATAGTGAAGCAACCCTTCTTCTTCAGTTGTGTGATCAAAATGGATCAGATCCAGTTTTCGGGGAGCTAAACACTGGAGCATTGAGAGTAGAGCCAAAGCTTGCGGGGGAGGGGATCGCAGTTTCTTGTCACATTATTATTTCCACTGCAGTAGTTCAGAACACAGCAGATCACCACAAAACGCTGGTAGAATCAGTGCCAGGCATCAGTAAATCGATTATTGAGCCCTTCTTAAATTCACTGCTTCGTGACGCGTTTACTGGGCAAGAATTCAGAAATCCTGCAACGAAAGCGATGTGCCTGTTACGACCAAAGCTTGCTATATTTTCTCACGGCTCTCAAACCTTACTTGATACCTTAAACGGAGCTAGGCTGCATAATGTGAAGCTAGTTAGCACCCGGAAGCAAGGGGGCATGGACCAAACGGCATATACTGAACTGGCAGAACGTTCAGTTAGATACAAGATCATAAGACAGCCGGGGTCCCAAGCCAAGGAGAGACTGTTAAATATATTAAGGAAGAAAGGGCAACAGTCTGGTTATAGCAAAGTTTCCATCAGCTACTCCAAAGATGGTCGACAGGCCAGCTTGGATTTAGATAGGAACGAAGACGCTGCAACTAAACTCTTTACAAAAAGTGAAAAAGTGCTTTTGGGGAATGGGATTCTTCAATGCGAAAGCAGAATACACCAAGAGCTTGAAAGCAAAATGAAAGGGTTGATCTAAGTTGAGGTTTCATGATGAAACTTTTATCACCGTTGAACTATCTCCGTATAGAGCATGAAGAAAAGAGATGGTATGACTACAAAATACCAGTAATTGTTGGCTTGATAGTTATGGTTGTATATTATTTCAACCCTAATAAAATACCGCTTGTGGGGACTAGTGGGCTTTTGGTTCAAGTTAATGGTTTGCTGCAAGTTTTAATCGGATTCTACATTGCAGCCTTAGCTGCCGTATCGACTTTTTCGAATGCCACTATAGATGAAGTTATGGCTGGAGATGCCCCTACAATAGTCGAAAAATACCGAGGCACTAAGTTAAAAGTAGAGCTTACAAGACGTAGATTTGTCTGTTATCTCTTTGGATATTTAGCACTGACAAGCTTCATTCTTTTTTGCTTGGGGTTAGTATCAATATTGGCAGGAAAGTCTGTGTCATTGACCATATCTACCATGACTTCACCTGAATTATTATGGGTCTTCAAAACCATTTTTGTTGGAGTGTATGCAGTAATTTTGATAAACGTCATAACTACAACTCTTCTGGGACTGTATTTTTTGTCTGTAAGATTCCATCAGTCCTCTTTGTAAAAATCACTAGAAATTATCAAGCCACCCATTTGGGTGGCTTTTTTTATGCCCCTCAATCATTGAGAGGACGCTACAGCAATAAGGGGGCGAAATGTCTGACCCGGTATCAGGTACCGTTGCGGCTGGCGCTGCGTTAACAGGAGTCAGCATCTTCGGACTGCTGACGGGCACCGATTATGGTGTGGTGTTTGGCGCATTCGCCGGGGCTGTCTTCTACGTAGCCACTGCTGCGGACCTGAATTTGATTCAACGAGCAGCCTATTTCGTCGTTTCTTACTTCGCTGGCATCTTTGGTGCGGGGCTGGTTGGCTCAAAGCTGGCGAGTGTAACGCATTACAGCGACAAACCGCTGGACGCGCTTGGGGCCGTAATCCTGGCGGCGCTGACCATAAAGATACTCACGTTCTTTAGTCAGCAGGACCCTTCGATGTGGTTCCAGCGGTGGAGGGGAGGAACCAATGGTAATAAGTGATCCGTTAGTTCTCACGAACGTTGCAACGTGTACCGCCATCGTTCTGCGTCTGATGTTCTTTCGAAAGCAGGGAGCCAGACACAATCCGTGGGCTTCCTGGCTGGCGTACCTGATTATTCTGGCGTATGCGTCAGTACCCTTTCGTTATTTCTACGACTACTACGGACACCCTCACTGGGGTTCGGTAACTATTAACCTGATTATCTGCGCTGCTGTCTTCCGTGCTAGGGGGAATGTCGCTCAGATATTCCACGTGCTGAGACCTCTATGAACGAATCACAATTTCAACGGGCGGCTGTCATAAGCGCCGGATTAGCCGCGCGCTGGTTTCCACATATCGACGCAGCCATGAGTGAGTTTGGCATTAAAAGCCCGCTGGAAAAGGCGATGTTTATTGCGCAGGTGGGGCATGAGTCCAGCGGCTTTAATGCCACTCGCGAGAATTTCAACTACAGCGTGCAGACTCTGATCATGACGTTCGTTCCTAAACGCCTGTCAAAAGACCAGGCACTAATGCTGGGACGTAAGCCAGGTGAAATGGCGTTACCTATTGAGCGTCAGAAAGCGATCGCCAATCTGGTGTATCAGAAACGGTTTGGAAACAAACAGTCAGGAGATGGCTGGAAATATCGTGGCGGCGGCCTGATGCAGACAACCTTTCTCGATAACTACCGCGATACCGGGAACGGCATCAAGGTTGATCTCGTGGGCGATCCAACTCTGATTGAGCAGGATGAAATTGCTGCACGTTCAGCAGCCTGGTTCTTCGTTTCAAAAGGCTGCCTTCAGTGGGCCGGTTCAATCAACAAATGCACTCAGGTCATCAATGGCGGACTGAATGGCATTGAAGCCAGAACTGCTCGTTACAACCTGGCTAAATCGGTACTCGTATGATTACCGGGATCGTTAAATGGTTGTTAGAAAACTGGCGCGTTGTGTTTATTACCGGGCTGATGGTTATGTGTGTGAACCTGGCGAATTCAGCAAAGGTTAACAAAGCTTCAGCTCTGAGAGAAAAGGGGCGGGCAGATGAAGCCCAGAACCTGGCCGATACGCGGCAGGACACCATCAACGATCTGCAGCGGCGACAAAAGAGCGTTGCTGCACTTGATGCGAAATACACGAAGGAGTTAGCAGATGCTAAAGCCACTATCGATCAGCTTCAGCATGATGTGGCTACTGGCAAGCGTCGGTTGCAGCTCAACGCAACCTGCCCGGACAGCGCCACCTCCGCCTCCGGCGTGGTTAATGGCCCCAGCGCCCGACTTACTGACTCCGCTCAACGGGATTATTTCACCCTCAGAGAGCGAATCGAAGTTGCCGGAAATCAAATAGCCGGATTGCAGCAATACATCACTGAGCAGTGCCTTAAATAAAGCCAGAGGACATTATGAGCGAAGCAAAACCGCAGGACGGCAGTACTGTTAAGGGCTATCGGACTTTGACGGCAGGTGATATTGAAGTGATGAACCGGCTTAAAGGTGTGAGTCGTCACTTTCTCAGCCTGCTGGATACAGCCAAAGAAACAGGCGCAGACCCTCGCTGGGTTGCTATGGCAAAAACAGAAATGCAGAAAGCCTGCATGTTTGCTTGCCGATCTGTAGCTCAGCCCGACGACGATTGCTGAGTTCATCACAAGGCGCTTTCTAACCAGAGCGCCTGATGATGAAAAAAACGGCCCATCCCTGAGCCAGTGTTGGTATAGGAGCCATTTCTAATTATAGGTTTTACGCTTTTTATCTTAGGCCGCGTTTAGATGGTAACAAGCGTAAGCGGTGGATTTCTGATTTATTCAGAAAACTCCGATAATTTATAAAGGCTAGCCACGCTGGGAAGCATCGCGGATTATGAAAGCTACATAAGTTATATGATTTGAGCAAGAATCAACCAGTCATGATATACTCAGGCCCGCTCACTAAAAAGGCCAAACCCTATGTCCTACTTTAACAGAGTAATGGACCGGATCGCTCGAATCACCTCTGATACCTCATGCCCGGTATGTGGAAAAAAATCAAAGCAATCTTTAAGCAAACAGTCTCATGAAAAGACTATGATTTGCCCACATTGTAAATCACTTTTTGTGATTCACTGGTAGCTTCAGATGAAACATCTACTACTGGTCTTTTTTGGAAATCGCGTTGCATTGCTGCGAAAAGATAAAAAAATGACGCAGGAAGCATTAGCTCTTGCAAGCAATTTAGATCGTAGTTATATCTGCGGGATTGAGTCAGGTCGAAGAAATCCAACTCTTACCACCATGGTTAAGATTGCCAACGCTTTAGGGGTTGAGCTCAAAGAAATGTTTACCAGTAAAACCTGACCAATTCAGCTGCAACAAATTATCTTTTAAGCCGCCTACGGGCGGTTTTTTTATTGCCCGGAGGGAGCTATGCCTGATACCTACCGCATCACAGTAACCACTAAGTCAGGTGAAACCCACGAAGGCCTGATGAACCGATCACAGCCTGAGATGGTTAACGGCTTCATCGGTGTAGCCAAAGAAGATGGCTCATGGGTTTACCTGGCGCCGGACGACGTGCTCAAGATGGAGTACGTGCCGCAAACAGCTGAAGAGGCTGAAAAGGCATGAAGACAATCGGACCCCTTAGTGTGACGATCGACATGAAAGAGCACGTAGCAAAATCTCATGAAGTGCTGGAAGAAGTGCAAAGAAGGTTAAAGCAATTCTCCCCTAAGGTTGATGAAGATTATGTGTTGCGCAGCCTGCTGCTGGAAATCACATTCGATTATCTCGAAGCGAAAAAGAACAAAAACCAATAGGAAATAAAAAATGGCATCACCTGACTGGGAGGCTATCGAATCAGCTTACCGGGCTGGAACGATGTCAGTAAGATCTATAGGGGAAAAGCATTTGTTAATTGATGGGCGTCAAAACGATTAGTAAGAATTTGTTTTATCTTTTCTATTTGTTTTGCATTGTTTGAAAAAATTAAAAGAGAAGAGTTATGCCAAAATTTTATTATATTGCCCCATTCACACAGCATAACGGCACCGTTAGGATTCACTCTGAAGAGTGCACATCTCTTCCGCTAGGACACCAACGCCAATTCCTGGGCACGTTTTATCACGAAGGCGATGCATTTAAAGTATCTCGAATATTGCACCCTCGAGCTAATCCATGCCCTGTTTGCTTTGAAAATCCCAGAAAGTATCAGAAAGAAATCTAACCGCCTCCGGGCGGTTTTTTATTGGAGTGAATATGTCCGAGCCTCGCATTTATAACAGCCGCTGGGACAAAGCCAGGCTAACTTTCCTGAAGTCTCATCCGCTATGCGTAATGTGTCTCCGGCAGAACAGGGCAGAGACGGCTACCGTTGTGGATCACATCAAAGCTCATAAGCTGAAAGAAGCGCTGAATGGTGGGAAGACGGAAGAGATAGCAAAGGCTCAGAAGCTCTTCTGGGATAAAGCGAACTGGCAACCCCTCTGCAAACAGCATCACGACTCCACCAAGCAGCGCGAAGAGAAGCGCGGTCACGTCATCGGATGCGATGAGAACGGCCTGCCACTCGACCCACAGTCGCACTGGCGCAGGTGATGAGCCACGAACCTACGGGGAGGGGAGGGTAAAGACTTCAGGAGCAACCGCCTTCCTGACCGCCCGCCCCCCTTTTTACGCACAACCGCGAAATGAAAAGTTTTTTTCTGGGAGGTTTTTATGGCCGGAAGACGACCAAAACCTACCCATCTGAAAGTTGTTACCGGCAATCCGGGCAAGCGTGCGCTTAATAAAAATGAGCCAAAGCCTGCCCGTGAAATACCAAGTCCTCCATCACATCTGACCGACTGGGGTAAAACAGCCTGGGGTAGGCTTACCGTTCTTCTTGACGGAATGGGCGTGCTCACGGTTGCGGATACTTTTGCGCTCGAACGGCTCTGCGATTTATATGCAGAAATATTGCAGTTGCGCCAGATAGTCGATATCGAAGGGCGCACATATACGACTAAAACCCAGATGGGTGATTTTTTAATTAAAGCGAATCCGGCTGTCGCCATGCTGGCGGATGCCGATCGTCGTTTCAAAAGTTACCTGGTGGAATTCGGCCTTACACCGGCTGCCCGGGCAAAGGTGAATGCAGATGGTGGAGAAAAAGAAGAAGACCCGCTCAACGCGTTCTTCGGTTGACCCGGCGACGCAGTATGCAATGGACGTTACGAGCGGGGAGGTACTGGCGGGGCCGGATATTCGTGCCGCCTGCGCGCGTCATCTTCGCGATCTGGAGCTGGGCCCAAAACGGGGACTGTTCTGGGATGTTGAAGCAGTAACGCGGGTCATTAATTTCTTCGCTCAGGTGCTGAAGCTGAATGGCGGTGAACACGAAGGTAAACCGTTTATCCTTTTGCCGTGGCAGTGCTTCATTGTTGGCTCACTATTTGGCTGGAAAGCCGCTGACGGCACGCGCCGCTTTCGGATGAGCTATATCGAATCCGGTAAAGGCTCTGGTAAATCGCCGCTGGCCGGGGGGGTGGGCCTGTACCTGCTGATGGCTGACAAAGAGCCGCGTGCAGAGGTTTATGCCGCCGCGACTAAAAAAGACCAGGCGATGATTCTGTTTCGTGATGCGGTGACGATGGTCGATCAGTCGCCTGCACTGGCTCAGCGGATAACTAAATCCGGGACCGGCCTGAACGTCTGGAACCTTGCATTCCTGCAGACCGGTTCTTTTTTCAAGCCGATCAGCTCTGATGACGGTCAGTCAGGCCCACGTCCACACGGTGCGCTGATTGACGAAGTGCATGAGCACAAAACAAACGCCGTTGTTGAGATGATGCGTGCCGGAACTAAAGGCCGCCGCCAGGCACTTATGTTCCTGATCACTAACAGTGGCCACGATAAAACCAGCGTCTGTTTTGAATACCACGAATACGGACGCAAGGTTGCCGCCGGTGATTTAGAAGATGACAGTTTTTTCAGCTTCATCTGTTCACTGGATGAGGGGGACGACCCGTTTAAGGATGAGTCCTGTTGGGCTAAAGCTAACCCATCGCTGGGACAGACGTTTACCGATAAATATCTGCGCGAGCAGGTAACGCAGGCACGTGGCATGCCCTCGAAAGAGAGTATTGTCCGGCGCCTCAACTTCTGTCAGTGGGTGGAGTCTGCCGATCCGTGGATAGACAGCGATACCTGGATGAACTGCGAAAAGGATTTCGACCCTGACGAACTGTCCGGCGAGGAATGCTATGGCGGCCTCGACCTTTCCGGTTCACGGGACCTTACCGCACTGGCGTTGTACTTCCCGAAAACCAAAAAGCTTCTGGTGGAGTTCTGGACGCCAAAAGATTCTCTGCTTGAGCGAGCCAAGACTGACCACGTTCCTTACGATGCGTGGCTGCGCAACGGCTTTATTCATGCGCCGCCGGGTAAAGCGGTGAATTACGGCTTTGTGGCCGTGCGCATCGGTGAGCTGGCGGCGAAGTACAACATTAAATGCATCGCGTTTGACCAGTACCGAATTAAGTATCTGGAACCTGAGCTTGAGAACGAATCTGTGAGCGTTGACCTTATCCCCCACGGGCAGGGCTTCTATAAAGCTCAGGAGTCTGGTCTGTGGATGCCGCGTTCAATAGAGCTTTTTGAAGAACACTTGAACAACAAAGCCCTCGTTATCCGGACGAATCCCTGTCTCCGCTGGAACGCTGCGTCTGCGGTGCTGGAGGCTGACCAGAAGGACAACCGTATTTTCGCCAAGAAGAAGAGCACCGGGCGCATTGATGGCGTGGTGGCTTCTGCAATGGCTATCGGCGCGGCTGAAGACGCGGTACTGGTAGAGACAGGCGATCCTGATGACTTTTTTGACGACCCGATCATGGTAGGTATCTGATGGAGACAAACAAACAGCCTGGCCGGGTGAAAAGCGCATTGCTTAACTGGCTGGGCGTCCCGATAAGCCTGACAAATGGTGACTTCTTTCAGGAGTGGTTCGGAACGAGTAGTAGCGGAAAAGTGGTTACTGCAGACAAGGCCATTCAACTTTCTGCTGTCTGGGCTTGTGTCCGGTTGCTAAGTGAGTCTGTATCAACTCTTCCGCTTAAGGTATACCAGCGCGAAAAAGACGGATCGAGAAAGCTGGCTCAGAATCACCCGGCTTACCAGCTTCTGTGTCGTCGCCCGAACCTGGAGATGACGCCTTCTCGCTTCATGTTAATGATCATGGCGAGCATTTGTCTGAGGGGTAATTCCTTCGTCGAGAAGAAAATGATTGGGACAAGGCTGGTTTCCCTCGTTCCATTACTTCCTCAGAACATGGTAGTAAAGCGACTGGACAATGGTGAACTGGAATATACCTATACCGAGAATGGGCATAAGCGAGTAATTCCAGTCAAAAATATGATGCACATTCGTGGGTTCGGTCTTGATGGTGTTTGCGGCATGATGCCGATGAGGACCGGACGTGATGTGTTTGGCTCTGCAATGGCGGTTGAGGAATCGGCTGCAAAAATTTTTGAAAACGGCATCCAGACTTCAGGCTTCTTCTTATCGAAAAACCTTCTTACCAAAGAACAGCGACAAAAAAACCGAGAGAATCTGAATAAATTCGTCGGTTCAAAAAATGCTGGGAAAGCGATGGTACTTGAAGGTGATATGTCCTATCAGAATATCACCTTAAACCCCGAGGATGCGCAGATGCTTGAGTCGCGCGCATTTAGCATTGAAGAGATTTGCCGCTGGTTCCGTGTGCCACCGTTTATGGTTGGACATACCACCAAACAGAGCAGTTGGTCATCAAGCGTGGAAGGTATGAACATGCAGTTTCTTACCAACACGCTCCGCCCGTTGCTTATCAATATTGAGCAGGAGATATCACGATGCCTGCTTAATGGTGATGATGATCTTTTCGCGGAATTCTCTGTTGAAGGCCTTCTTCGGGCTGACAGTGCCGGACGGTCCGCTTACTACACAACCGCGCTTCAGAACGGCTGGATGTCCCGTAATGACGTGCGGCGCCTGGAAAACCTTCCTCCAATTGACGGTGGTGATATTTACACAGTGCAGCTGAATCTTACGCCCCTTGATCAACTCGGCAAAGAAGGCGATGCGGGAGGCGAAAAAGTCAGAGCAGCACTTGAGGGATGGTTATTCCCGGAGCGCACAGCATCACCTCAGAATAATTCAGGCACACAAGAGCCACCACCCTCCGAAACGCAGGATTAAATCAAATGACATTAAAAAGCCTTCCGCAAGCGCCGGAGGGGCGGCCTTTTGCGCGCGAAAAACGCGATTTGCCTTCCTCTGCAATGGAGCGCTGGAACGGCGGCATCAAAGCCGCAAAGAGTGATGCTAACAGCATCTCTGTATTCGACGTGATCGGTGCTGACTGGTACGGCGATGGCGTGACTGCAAGCCGCATCTCCGCCGCGCTGCGCTCTATTGGTGGCGCTGATGTAACCGTAAATATTAATTCGCCAGGCGGCGATATGTTTGAAGGTCTGGCTATTTATAACCTGCTGCGCGAGTACGAGGGCAAGGTGACCGTCAAGGTGCTTGGTCTGGCAGCTTCTGCCGCATCGATTATCGCGATGGCTGGCGATGAAGTGCAAATCGGCCGCGGCGCCTTCCTGATGATCCACAACTGTTGGGTATACGCCATGGGTAACCGGCACGACCTGGCGCAGGTGGCCGCAGACATGGAGCCTTTCGACAAGGCCATGAATGATATCTACGGAGCACGAACCGGGCTGAATGCCGTAACTATCGAAGAAATGATGAATGCAGAAACCTATATCGGCGGCAGCGATGCCGTAGAGAAAGGCTTTGCCGATCGTCTTCTTTCTGCTGATGAAATCTCTGATGACGACGACAGTCCGGCCGCAGCGCTGCGCAAGCTCGATGCGATGCTGGCTAAAACAGATGCGCCGCGCTCTGAACGTCGAAAACTTCTCAAAGCCTTAACCGGCAGCAAGCCAGGCGCTGCTGCCAACCCTGAAGGTATGCCGGGCGCTACCGACGACATCAACCCTGAAAACATTGAACAACTTCAAAACGCGCTGGCCGCGTTCGGCAAATAAGGAATCACCATGTCAGATGTAAATGAGTTACTGAAAAAAGTATCCGCGAAGCTGGAAGAGGTGTCCGGCACCTTCAGTCAGAAGGCTGAAGACGCGCTGAAAGAGGCAAAAAACTCCGGCCAGCTGTCCGCTCAGACCAAAGAAGCTGTAGACAAGATCGCCACCGAGCACAACGCGCTGAATGAAGCCTTTAAATCTCTGAAAGCCTCGCAAGGTGAGCTGGAGCAGCACGTTGCACAGATGCCTCTCAGTAACGCTAAAAAGGTTATTGAGTCTGTTGGCCACACCGTTATCAGCTCTGAGGCACTGAAAGCTTTTGCTGCCAGCGTTGAGGGCGGCAAGCGTGTCAGTGTGCCGGTTAACGCCGCCCTGCTTTCCACGGGCGTAGCGGATGGCGTGGTAGAGCCACAGCGCCTGCCGGGAATTGACGCACTGCCAAAACAGCGCCTGTTCATTCGTGACCTGATCGCGCCGGGCCGCACCAGTGCGCCTGCAATCTTCTGGGTACAGCAGACCGGTTTTACCAATGCGGCGAAAGTCGTACCGGAAGGGACAGCAAAACCGTACAGCGATATTGAGTTTGCAACGCAGATCACGCCAGTCACAACCATCGCGCACATGTTTAAAGCCTCCAAGCAGATCCTGGATGACTTCGCGCAGTTGCAGTCGACCGTTGACGCCGAAATGCGCTACGGCCTGAAATATGTCGAAGAGCAGGAAATCCTGTTCGGAGACGGGACCGGTGCGCATCTGAAAGGTATCGTGCCTCAGGCATCAGCTTTCGCTGCGGCGTTCAGTGTTGAGCAACAGAACGGCATCGACGATCTGCGTCTGGCAATGCTTCAGGCTCAGCTGGCTCGCTTCCCGGCGTCCGGTCACGTCCTTCACTTCATCGACTGGGCGAAGATCGAACTGACCAAAGACACGCTGGGCCGCTACATCCTGGCTAACCCTTCGGCGCTGACCGGCCCGACCCTCTGGGGCCTGCCTGTTGTGGCCACCGAAACCGCCGCCTTCCAGGGTAAGTTCCTGACCGGCGCATTCAACGCAGCCGCTCAGCTGTTCGACCGTGAGGATGCCAACGTGGTTATCTCCACCGAGAACGCCGACGACTTCGAGAAAAACATGATCTCGATTCGCTGCGAAGAGCGTCTGGCGCTGGCTGTGAAACGCCCTGAAGCATTCATTTACGGCACCTTTACTGCTCCGGCAGCAGCCTGATCGTTAACTGGCGGCCTGCGGGCCGCCTGCACAGGAGATGCGTATGAAACTGACCCTGATTAAACCGAACTATTTCGGCGGCAAGGTGATTTCTGAAGGTAATGACATTGAAACCACTGAACAGCATGGCCGTGAGCTGATTAAGCTGGGCTATGCAAAATCGGTAGAAGATGATGCGAAAGCTGAAGCTGACGAAAAGGCCAAAGCAGAGGCACAGGAGAAAGCAGACGCTGAGGCCAAAGTGAAAGCCGATGCTGAGGAAAAAGAGAAGGCTGACGCCGAAGTGAAGGCGAAAGCTGACGAAAAGGCCAAAGCTAAAAGCAAATAAGGTGATGCCATGCTGCTGACGCTGGAAGAAATCAAAATGCAGTGCCGGCTCGAAAGTGACTTCAATGAAGAGGACAGGCTCCTGGAGTTGCTGGCGCTTGCAGCAGAAGCGAAGGCGACAACCTACCTGAACCGGAACCTTTACGAGACCGTTGCCGACAGGCCTGACCTCGATCCTGACGGCATGGTGATTACGGAAGATATCCGGCTGGGGCTTCTGATGCTGGTCAGCCACTGGTATGAAAACCGCAGCTCCGTAACAGAAATTGAAAAGACTGAAACACCGATGGCCTTTTACTTTTTGCTGCAGCCGCGCCGCCTGCCTGTTTCGGGGTTCTGAGTATGAAAACTGGCTCAACGCGCACAAGCGCAACCTTCACGCTGCCCGATCCGGGTGATCTGGATAAACGCATCCATCTGCGCCAGCGCATCGACCAGCCGGCTGCTGATTATGGCCTCGAACCGACCTTCCAGAATGAAAGGGATGTCTGGGCAAAGGTTCGCCAGGTGGGTGCCACGACTTACCACGAATCGGTTCAGGCCGATGACAAAATCACCCATTACATGACTGTCCGCTTCCGGAAGGGCATCACTTCAGATTATGAGGTGGTTTATGGCGGTTCAGTGTTTCGGGTGAAACGCCTGAGAGACCTTAACTCCGCTGGCCGGTATCTGCTGATGGAGTGTGAAGAACTAGGCGCAGAAGAACGCAGCGGGGAGATGTATGGCTAAGCCGCTTCTGCACGTTGATTTTGAGCAGCCGAAAGACCTTGTCTTTAACCGCGGCAAGATGCGAAAAGCCTTCGTCAAAATCGGCCAGGTGCATATGCGTGATGCCCGCCGGATGGTGATGCGCCGTGGGCGTTCGGCACCGGGAGAAAATCCCGGGTTCCGTTCGGGCAGGCTGGCGCGCTCCATCGGTTATTACGTCCCCCGGGCATCGAAAAGCCGTCCCGGACTGATGGTGCGTATCGCGCCTAACCAGAAGCGGGGCGAGGGTAACCGACTTATTGAGGGCGACTTCTATCCGGCCTTCCTGTTCTACGGCGTGAAGCGTGGCGCTAAGCGTAAGAAGAGCCATCACAAGGGTAAGTCCGGCGGCAATGGCTGGCGCGTTGCCCCGCGTAAAAACTACATGACTGAGGTGCTTGAGGCGCGTAAAGCCTGGACGCGTTATGTCCTGAGCCGCGCGCTGAGAACCTCACTCCGTCCTGAAAGGAAGAAGAAATGAAGCTTTCGCTTGTCATTGCCGCGCTGCGGGCGCGCTGCCCTCTGTTTGCAGGCAACGTCGCCGGAGCGGCTGAGTTCAAGGCCATCCCTGAAACCGGAAAGATGCGCCTGCCTGCGGCTTACGTGGTACCTACAGAGGATATCACCGCAGAGCAGAAATCACTGACCGACTACTGGCAGAACGTCACGGAAGGTTTTGCCGTTATCGTTGTGCTGGATAATACGCGCGATGAACGTGGCCAGGCTGCGGGTTATGACGCCGTGCACGATGTGCGCGCTGAAATCTGGAAGGCGCTTCTTGGCTGGGAGCCGGATGAGGATGCAGGCCCCGTTGCATACTCGGGCGGCCAGCTGCTGGATATGGACCGGGGCAGGCTCTATTACCAGTTTGAATTCATGCTCACGCGGGAAATCACCGAAGAGGATACGCGCCAGCAGGATGACCTGAACTCCCTGGATGAACTGAAAACAGTCCACATCGACATGGATTACATCGATCCGGGCAATGGCCCTGACGGCATCATCGAACACCACACCAAAATCAACCTCAGCGAGTAAAACATGCAAATCAAACCCAAGCGCGGGCGGTCTGTTCCAGACCCTGTCCGGGGCGATCTGCTGCCTTCAGAAGGCCGGAACGTCGAAGAAAGCAGCTACTGGCTCCGCCGCCTTGCGGCCGGGGATGTTGAAAAGGTCAGCACGGAAGAGAAGAAAGCCGTGGCAGACACCAAAAAACAAGGCGGTGAGTAATGTCAGTCAGTTTCCCGACTATCCCATCAAACCTTCGCGTGCCGCTCTTCTGGGCGGAGATGGACAACAGCGAAGCGAATACCACACAGGACAGTGGCCCGGCGTTGCTGACTGGCTTTGCCGCCACCGGCAGCACTATCCCCAAAAACCAGCTCACTATCATGCCGTCAGCCGCGCTGGCAGGTAAAGTCGCGGGCCGGGGCAGCCAGCTTGCCCGCATGGTTGCGAAATACCGCGCTATCGATCCGTTTGGCGAACTGTGGGTGATTGCGGTTGAAGAGCCTGAAGGCGAAGCCGCTACGGGCACGCTGACCATTACCGGCAGTGCGCAGGCATCCGGCACGCTCAGCCTGTATATCAGTGCAACCCGCGTGCAGGCGGCTGTGGTAACCGGTGACGCGCCAGCCGCCGTGGCCGCAACCCTGGCCGCTGCCATCAATGCAAATGCTGATCTGCCGGTCACGGCTACGGCAGCTGCAGGCGCGGTCACGCTGACAGCACGGCACAAAGGACTCACCGGCAACGATATCCCGTTGCTGATGAATTATTACGGCACCGTGGGCAGCGAAAATACCCCTGACGGTCTGAATGTGGCGATTACTGCCATGTCAGGCGGTACGGGTGCGCCGGATCTGCCCGGGGCAGTGGCGGCAATGGGTGATGAACCTTTTGACTTCATCGGTACGCCGTTCAGCGACTCCGCGTCACTGGCGACCATCGCGCTGGAAATGAATGACTCGTCCGGCCGCTGGAGCTATGCACGGCAGCTTTACGGTCATGTTTATACGGCGAAGATCGGTACGCTGTCTGACCTCGTGGCGTTCGGCGACACGCTGAATAACCAGCACATCACCGTGGCGGGCTATGAGCCGGGCGTTCAGACCGCTGCAGATGAGCTGGTTGCGCTGCGAACGGCACGCAACGCAGTGTTTATCCGCAACGACCCGGCGCGCCCGACGCAGACCGGTGAGCTTACCGGCGCACTCCCGGCTCTGCCCGGTAACCGCTTCACGCTGACCGAGCAGCAGTCCCTGCTGATGCACGGCATTGCCACTGCTTACACTGAAAGCGGTGTACTGCGCATTCAGCGCGATATCACCACCTATCAGCAAAATGCCTACGGTGTGGCAGATAACAGCTATCTGGACAGTGAAACGCTGCATACCAGTGCCTACGTTATTCGCCAGCTGAAAAGTATCGTGACCAGCAAATATCCGCGCCACAAACTGGCGAATGACGGAACCCGCTTCGGATCCGGCCAGGCCATCGTCACGCCAGCGGTGCTGAAAGGGGAGATGTGCGCCAGTTACCGCACCATGGAGCGGGCAGGGATCGTTGAAAACTTTGACCTGTTTAAAAAGTATCTGGTTGTGGAGCGTAATGCTGCCGATCCGAATCGCGTCGATGTGCTCTTCCCGCCTGACTACGTCAACCAGTTGCGCGTTTTTGCGCTGCTTAACCAGTTCCGTCTGCAGTACGCTGAGGAGAGCGAATAATGGGCAAGATTGCAGGTACCTGCTACGTGAAGGTGGATGGACAGCAGTTATCGCTGACTGGCGGCATTGAAGTGCCGATGAACACCAAATTACGCGATGACGTCATGGGGCTGGATGGTTCAGTCGACTACAAAGAAACGCACCGTGCACCCTACACCAAAGGCACTTTTAAAGTGCCAAAGGATTTCCCAGTCGACAAGCTGACTGATTCAGACCAGATGACCATCACCTCTGAGTTTGCAAACGGTCAGGTTTATGTGCTTTCCGAAGCGTACATGTTTGGTGAAGCCAACCATAACCCTGAAGAAGGCACGGTTGATATTGAATTCCACGGATCAGAAGGATTTTACCAGTGAGTGAGTTTCAGCTGACAAAACCTGTGCAGGCACATGGCGAGATGCTTCATGTGCTGGAGTTCCGCGAGCCAACGTATGATGAAGTTGAGCAGATGGGCATTCCGTTCAACTACACCGAAAATGGTGAGATGAAGCTTGATACCCGCGCCTGCCTGAAATATATCCCGGTTCTTGCCGGGATTCCCCGTTCATCAGCGGGAAAAATGGCGCTGAAAGATATCTTCATGGCCTCTATGACGATCGTAGGTTTTTTTACGGGGTCGGAAGTGGAGGAAACCTCAAAAAACGGCTCTATAACACCGCCCACTTCTGGCGAATAAACCCCCTTGAACTAAAAAAAATTGGCCTGTCCCGCTTCCTTGAAATGGAAGCGGAGGCAATCCGTATTAATGAGGAAATGAACCGTGGCGGATAGTTTCCAGCTTAAAGCGATTATCACAGCGGTGGATCAGTTATCGGGTCCACTAAAAGGTATGAGCAAGAACCTTAAGGGGTTCCAGAAAGACGCAAAAAACATAATGGTGAACGCGGCCGCCATGGGAACAGCAATCGCGTCGGCCTTCGTGGTACCAATTAATCAGGCTATGGAATTTGAGTCCTCCATGGCCGATGTAAGAAAAGTTGTTAACTTCGACACCCCAGCTCAGTTCAAAGAGATGGGCGAGGATGTCCTGAAGCTTTCTATCCGCCTCCCCATGGCTGCAAATGGTATCGCCCAGATTGTTGCCGCAGGTGGGCAGGCTGGCATTGCCAGAGAAGATTTACAGCAGTTTGCCAGTGACGCAGTGAAGATGGGAGTAGCCTTTGACCAGACGGCAGAAGAGTCAGGTCAGATGATGGCTCAGTGGCGAACGGCGTTCAAAATGACGCAGAAGGACGTTGTTGGACTGGCAGATAAGATCAACTATCTGGGCAACACAGGGCCCGCCAGTGCAGGTAAAATTTCTGATATCGTTACACGCATTGGCCCGCTTGGTGGCGTGGCCGGTGTTGCTTCAGGTGAAATTGCCGCAATGGGCGCGACGATCGCTGGTATGGGTGTTGAATCCGAAATAGCAGCGACCGGCATTAAAAACTTCATGCTTTCGCTGACATCAGGTAAATCAGCCACAGCCTCTCAAAAGAAAGCGCTGAAGTTCATCAAAATAGACCCGGCGCAACTCGCTGCGGACATGCAGAAAGATTCAAAAACTGCAATGCTCAAGGTGCTGGACTCACTCGCGAAAGTACCAAAAGCCAAACAGGCTGCGGTCATGAATGCCCTGTTTGGCAAAGAATCACTGGGTGCCATTGCGCCTTTGCTGACAAACCTTGATTTGCTGAGGAAAAACTTCAACCGCGTTACTGATGCTCAGCAGTATGGCGCATCAATGCAGAAAGAGTATGAGGCGCGTGCTGCCACAACATCCAACTCCGTTCAGTTGCTGAAAAACCAGTTCACTGCTGCCAGCATCACAATCGGGGATATGTTTTTACCTTCTATCGTAAAACTCAGCGCTAAGGTGCAGCCGCTCATTGAGCGCTTCAGGCAGTTTGTAAAAGCCAACCCGGACACGGTTAAAGGCGTATTTAAATTCGGCGTCACGTTACTGGGTACGGCTTCGGCATTTGGTGTTGCCACCAGAGCTTTCAAGACATTCGATTCCGTAATGAAAATGACGACTATGGGTAAGCTTCTGGCCCTCGTCGTTCTGGCCGGTGGTCTGATAGTCAGTAACTGGGATCAGGCTGGCCCGGTGGTGAAAAAGGTCTGGGAAAATATTGACGGGGTAGCCCAGGCCCTGGGCGGATGGGAAACTGTACTTAAGGGTATAGCTGCATTCACTACCGGCGCATGGCTGGTTTCCATGGTGAAAGGTTTTGGTGGCGCAAATTCCGAGGCAGGGAAACTTTCCAAAAACCTGAAAGGCATTGCCAACATGGGAGTTATAACGGTAACTATTTCGGTGTTGTTCGATCTCATGAAACGGGTCAACAGTCTCCATGATGAAGCAGCGAAACAAAACACCGATGCCGGAACGCTTCTTGTAAACAAACGAAAACAGGCTGAGGAGGAACGGGGTTACCAGGGTTTTTTACCACGCTTGAAAGAAATTTTTGAAGGAATGAAACCCCTGAAAGACCTTCATAATGAAGCCGAAGGGTTAAGCGCCGATGCTGGCTCCGCATTAGTCAGAAAAAAAGAAAACCCCTCTGATAACTCTTCCGGTGTCCAGCAGGGATTCATCCCCCGGCTTAAAGAATTGCTGGGAATGTCTCCTGAGTCCGATGCATCTAAATCACTGAATCAGCTTCCGAAAGTACAGCAGGGGGAGTTAAAGGTTTCTTTCGATAATGCCCCTCCGGGTATGCGCGTGGCTCCAGTTGGCAATGCTACGCCTTGGGTAAATTATGACGTTGGCTACAACCGTTTTTCAAATCAGTAACCCGCTCCGGCGGGTTTTTTATTGCCTGGAGTAACACATGAGCTGGACAGATAATCTGCAGGGTGCCTCGCTGCGGGGCGTCCCGTTTAAGGTGGATGAAGACGAGGCAACTTTTGGCCGCCGGGTGCAGGTGCACGAATATCCCAACCGCGATAAACCGTGGGCTGAGGATTTAGGCCGGGCAACGCGCCGGTTCAGCGTTCAGGCTTACCTTGTCGGCGATGATTTCTTTGAGCAGCGCAACAGGCTGATCGAAGCAATAGAAAAGCCTGGCGCCTGTACGCTGGTTCATCCCTTTTACGGCGAGATGACGGTCACCGTTGATGATGCCGTGCGCGTCAGTCACTCGGTGAGTGAAGGGCGCATGTGCCGCGTCAGCTTCAGTTTTATTGAATCTGGTGAACTGTCATTTCCAACCGCCGGGCTTGCAACGGGCCAGAAACTTTCCTCCTCTGTATCCTTCCTTGATGATGCCATTTCTTCCGCCTTCGGAGCGTTCGGCATGGATGGACTGCCTGACTTCCTGCAGGATGGGGTGTTGGACGAAGCTGCAGTGATGTTCAGCAACGTTACTGGTGCCTTTCAGTATATTGATTCAGGGATCAGCGCGGCATCCCGTCTGATGCAGGGCGATCTGTCTGTACTGCTGAGTCCGCCTTCAAGCGGCATGAACTTCGTAAACAGGCTGCAGACAATGTGGCGGGCAGGCACAAGGTTATCCGGTGACGCTTCAGATCTGATGTCAATGATTAAAGGGCTGACCGGCGTCACGCTTGACAGCGGGCTGGCTCCCCGTGGTGTATGGAAAACTGACAGTAAAACCACGCAGTCACAGACCTTACAGAGAAACTATGTGGCCCAGGCGGTCAGGACAACCGCCATCAGTGAGGCCGCCTATGCAGTTACTGGTCTGCCACAGCCAGTCACGCGCGCTGTAACCCGTCAGCAGGACTCTCAGCAGCCGGTCGTTGTGGCTCATCCTGCCGTCACTGATATCAGGCCGGTTAATTCAGGCAGCACTTCCACCGGTACGGGCAATGCCAGTACAGGCACCACGATTTCAGCAGGCGTTACCAGCTCTACCGATAACAGTACGGTGGTGTCATGGGGCGACCTTGCAGTAGTCCGGGACAACCTGAATGAGGCCATTGATAAGGAAATGGAGCGCGTGACGGATGACGTGCTTTTCCAGGCGCTGGTTACCGTGCGTACGGACGTAAACCGGGATATTTCTGCCCGGCTTGAGCAGGTCGAACGTCTGACCGATCGCACGCCAGTGCAGGTTACTCCGGCTCTGGTGCTGGCTGCCGACTGGTATGATTCGGCGGCGCGGGCTTCTGAAATCACCGCCCGTAACGGCATACGCCATCCCGGCTTTGTGCCGGTCAAAACGCTGAGGGTACCGGTCAGATGAATAATACCGTAATTCTCCGGGTGAACGGACAGGAGTGGGGCGGCTGGACGTCAGTGCGGATAGCTGCTGGCATTGAGCGCATTGCCCGTGACTTCACCGTTGAGATTACCCGCAGCTGGCCGGGTGACACCGATCAGGCTAACCGCAGCAACCGCATTAAAAATGGTGATCTGGTCGAAGTGCTGATTGGTACCGACAGGGTGCTGACCGGTTATGTTGAGGCAACTCCCGTCCGGTATGACGCACGAAGTATCAGCGTCGGCATATCTGGCCGCAGTAAAACGGCTGACCTCATCGACTGTTCGGCCACGCCGTCACAATATGCAGGCCGTACGCTGGCGCAGGTGGCCGCAGAGCTGGCAAAGCCATTCAGTATCAGCGTGGTGGACGGCGGCGGGACATCGGGTGCGTTACAGGGCATTCAGGCCGACCAGGGCGAAACCGTCATGGATGTTCTGAACAAAATGCTGGGACTCCAGCAGGCGCTGGCCTATGACAATGAACTGGGGAACCTGGTGATTGGCGGCATAGGCAGTCAACGCGCGCACACAGCTCTGGTGTTAGGAGAAAACGTCCTCTCATGTGATACAGAGAAAAGTATCCGCGATCGTTTCAGTGATTATCAGGTGTCGGGACAACGTACCGGAAACGATGACGATTTTGGCGAAGCGACGACCACCGCTATCCGGGCCAAGACCATTGACGGCGGTTTGAAACGCTATAGGCCTATACTCATCCGGCAAACAGGTAATGCCACTACCGCAACGTGTGGTGAGCGTGCTGAATTTGAGATGCGCCAGCGCGCCGCACGCACTGATGAGGCGACGTACACCGTTCAGGGCTGGCGGCAGGGCGACGGCTCACTGTGGCGGCCTAATCTGCAGGTTATCGTCTTTGATCCAATTCTGGGATTCAACAACGTTCAGATGGTGATTGCAGAAGTGACCTATCAGCAGGATGAAAACGGCACCGTCACCGAGCTGCGCATTGGTCCGCCTGACGCCTATCTGCCTGAGCCTGAGAAGCCCGGCAAGCGGAAGAAAAAGAAAGAAGAGGTGGATTTCTGATGGCTAACCCATTCCAGAGCATGAGCCGTGGAATATCAAACCTGCTGGCCCGTGCGGTGGTTCGCGGTCTGAACACTGCGACCAAATGCCAGATGCTGCAAATCGAAATGGCGGGCGGTGAGGGGAAAAGTGATATCGAGCATATGGAACCCTATGGTTTCACCGCTGCACCGATTCCGGGCGCTGAGGCCGTTGCCGCTTACTTTGACGGGGACCGGTCGCATGGCGTGGTGATGGTGGTATCAGACCGCCGCTACCGGATTAAAGGGCTCGTTTCGGGGGAAGTGGCACTGTATGACGATCTCGGCCAGTCAGTCACGCTCACCCGTGCCGGAATAGTGGTGAACGGGGCGGGCAATCCCATCACCTTTACCAATGCACCCAAAGCCCGGTTTGAAATGGATATCGAATCGACGGGTGAGATAAAAGATAAATGCGATTCTTCCGGCCAGACCATGTCAGGTATGCGCGTGTCTTACAACGGCCACACGCACAAAGAGAACGGCGACGGTGGCGGAACTACTGATGTGCCCGCTCAGAAAATGGGGGCTTTATGATAATCGTCATTAATGGCGTGCAGCAGGATGTGACGTGGCCGCCCGATCCGCTGACCCGCGCGGTTATTATTTCGCTTTTCTCCTGGCGCCGGGCCGAACCGGACGATAACCCGGAACAGGATAACGGCTGGTGGGGCGACAGCTTCCCGACCGTACAAAACGACCGCATTGGTTCCCGCCTGTACCTGCTGAGCCGTCAGAAACTCACCAATAAAACGCCGCTTAAAGCCCGTGAATATATCACCCAGGCGCTGCAATGGCTGGTTGAAGACGATGTGGCCGTGCGGGTTGATGTTAAGGCTGAGCGAACCGGGATAAACACGCTGAGCGCGTCCGTGGTTATCAGTCAGAAAGACGGTAACCGGACGGCTTACTCATTTGACGATTTATGGAGTGAACTTAATGGCTGACAGTGGCTTTACCCGCCCGACACTCCCCCAGTTAATCACCACCATCCGAAACGATATTCTTACCCGCCTGGCTGCCGATACCACGCTGGCCGCGTTGCGGCGCACCGATGCTGAAGTCTATGGGCGCGTTCAGGCAGCTGCGGTGCATACCGTTTACGGGTATATCGATTATCTGGCCCGCAATCTGTTGCCGGATCTGGCAGATGAGGACTGGCTGACGCGGCATGCCAACATGAAGCGCGCACCGCGTAAAGCGGCCACCTATTCCAGCGGTTATGTTCGCTGGGATGTGTCCACTAATGGAATTCCTGTTCCTGCTGGCGTAACTATTCAGCGCGATGACCTGGTTTCATTCACCACGACTGCCGCAGCGGTATCCGCTGGTGGCGTGCTTCGGGTGCCTGTTATCTGTGATGCAACCGGCAGCGCGGGTAATACTGATGACGGAATGGCCATGCGTCTTGTGAGTCCGGTTACAGGGCTTACTTCCACCGGTGCTGCCGACAGTATTCAGGGCGGTGCCGATGTGGAAGATCTGGAGCTGTGGCGCGCGCGCGTGATTGAACGCTGGTACTGGACGCCTCAGGGGGGCGCAGACGGCGATTATGAAGTCTGGGCGAAAGAGGTGCCGGGTATTACCCGCGCATGGACGTACCGGCACTGGAGCGGGCGCGGAACGGTTGGCGTCATGGTGGCGAACAGCGATCTGGTTAACCCCATTCCTGATGCTGCCACGGTAGCCGCCGTCCAGGCTTACATTGAGCCGCTGGCGCCCGTAGCCGGGGCGGATATTTACGTCTTTGCTCCGACGCCGCATGTGGTCGATTTTGAAATCCGTCTCAACCCGGACACGGAAGAGGTGCGCTATGCCGTTGAGGCGGAACTGCGCTCAATGATGCTGCGTGACGGTGTGCCTGAAGGCGTTCTCAAGCCATCCCGTATCAGTGAGGCAATCAGTATCGCGACTGGCGAATACAGCCACACTCTGATCAGTCCGGCAACAGACACGCCGGTTGCGAAGGGTGAGGTCGGCGTGGTGGGGACTATCTCATGGACTTAACCGCACAATACCGGCAAATGCTTGGCGCACTGCTGCCGCGAGGACCGGCATGGGATGTGGATGACCTCCTGTTAACGGGTCTTGCACCTTCACTGGCTTCCGTTCACGGTCGTGGCGATGCGCTGATGAAAGAAATTGATCCGCGTTCGGTGACAGAACTGATAGACCGTTACGAAAACATCACCGGCCTGCCGGACAGTTGTGCGCCCCCTGGCGTTCAGACGTTACAGCAACGTCGCCAGCGGCTTGATGCAAAGCTCAACCTTGCTGGCGGCATAAACGAGTCATTTTATCTGGCACAGCTTAAAGCGCTGGGTTACACGGATGTGACCATAACACGTTACAACAAAAGCCAGTTCACATGCCTGTCTGATTGTACCGACTCACTTTATTCAGATGACTGGCGATATTACTGGCAGGTAAACATCCCTGTATCGGCACAAATCAAGCCCATGACCGCGATAAGTAACAGCACTGACAGTTTGCGAACCTGGGGCGATACGGTCGCAGAGTGCGTTATTTCCAGGCTGGCTCCCTCTCACACCTATGTAATATTCAGATATCTGGAGTAATCATGCATCGCATTGATACCCCTACCGCTCAGGTAGATAAGTTTGGCGCAGGAAAAAATGGTTTCACAGGTGGTAACCCTCAGACAGGGGAACTTGCAACAGCTCTCGATGCGGACTTTTTTGATTCTGTTCAGGAAGAGATTGCGGCTGTTATAGAGGCCGCCGGGTTATCGCTTGATAAAAGTTCGAATAAACAGCTACTGGCAGCTATTCAAAAATCTGTAGGGCCGGGCAGGCTTTTGAATATTAAAATTTTCACTTCAAGCGGAGTGTACACCCCAACAGCTGGAACCAAGAAAATCATTGTGGAAGTGCAGGGCGGAGGTGGTGCAGGCGGCGGCAGCTCTGCAACTACTACAGGAAACGCGAGTGTGGGAGGCGGTGGAACTGAAGGTTGTTACGGAAAAGCATTGCTGACGGCCACGGAATCTAGCTACACAATTGTTGTTGGGAAAGGAGGCTCAGGCGTTGCTGGCGCATCTGGTAACGCAGGAGGGCAATCTTCATTTGGAACAATCCTTACTGCGGATGGAGGCTACGGGGGTGGGATTCTTGCGGCAGGTTCAGTTGCCTTGATGGTAGCAGCTGATGCAACAACACAACCATCTACTCCGACGGTTTCAGGTGCCAATATTGAATCCAGCATAACAGGTCGCAGCACCAGCATCGCCATTAGATTATCATCTACCTCTCAGGCTTCATCCTTCAATGGATTAGGCGGGTCTTCAAAATTTGGCGCGGGCGGCGGCAGTCGTTCCACTAATGGTGCAGGATTTGCAGCATCCTCATATGGCTCAGGCGGAAGTGGGGCAAAAAGCTGGCAGGCTTCGGCCTCTGATGTGGCCTATGCCGGTGGCGCTGGCAAAGATGGAATAGTTATTATTTGGGAGTATGCATGATGGCTGATTATGCGTTGATAAAAGACGGTATGGTTCAGAATGTTGTTGTCTGGGACGGTGAAGGCAACTTATTCGAAGGCTTTGACACTTACGAAATCCAGGATGGTGATATTGTTGGTCTGGGTTATAGCGTTACCGGATCAGCAGGTAAGTACAAATTTAAAGCTCCTGTGGTTGTTGTTGATCCGGAAGAGCTTGCAGGCCAAAACCTCGCTACTGCTCAATCTGAGTATGACCGGGCCTCAAAAAATATATCTGACCTAAATGATCAAATTGCGGATGAAGATTACTCAGGAACTACGGAAGAAATCGTTAAGAAGAAGCAGGTAACTTGGACTTCTTACAGAAAATCATTAAGAGCATACATCGCCAATAATGATGGAAGTGTGTCCTTGCCGTCCTCACCAGAAGTTTGATGATTACAGACAGCCCGCATACGCGGGCTGTTAACCTCAGTTTGGGCCTTCAATATATTTAACTCTCATTTCTAGAAAAGGTTTTTCAATTAAAGAATATGTTGCAATTGAAACTAATATAGTTAATGGTATTAAATAAATGACACCATTTACTAGCGTTGTAAAGCTATTTGTAGGGTATGTCATAAAGGTACTATATATAAACTTGCTTAGTGGGATGTGCAAAAGATACATTGAGAAGCTAAGTCCTCCTAGATAGGAAAGAGTGCTGTCAATGCTCTTATTTATGCTCAGGTTAAGAGTAACATAGCAATAAGTAATAAATGACCAAAAGATAGCCTCAAGAGTAAATTTCAAACTTAGTAAATAGATATTGGCTTTGAGGCTATAGAACAGAAGGGCGGTTAAGAGGGAAAAAGAAATTAAAATAAATGCAATTCCCACAGCTGGTTTATTTTTTTTGTGTTTGTTTTTGAGGTAAAGCCAACCAGCAATTATCCCTATTAAGAACTGATCAAGCCGCCCGATAATTGTATGATATATGTCATTTATTGTTCTGATCCCATATGATTCTAATAATGTAAACTTAATGAATATCATAAGTAAAACTAGCTTAGAAAAATATGCCCATCCCTTTTTATGGAAGAATGAAATTAAGAAAGGGAATATTAAGTAAAACTGAAATTCTACCGCAATGGTCCACATTCCACCAATTGGATAAATGTTGTCACCCCAGCCGGTATAAGTATTTCCTGTGTTCATTTGCAGAGTCAGAATTCTTAGGATATCAATTGGAGAGAATTTCTGTCGACCAACTGTTATTAAAATGAAAAATAAAAATATAACAAGCGGTGCTATTCTAAGAAGCCTGTTCTTGATGAATTTTTTGTAGTCAATTTTTTTCTCTCCGCCATTACTGATTACGCAGAAAATGAATCCTGAGAGAACAAGAAAAAGTGAAACTCCAGTAGAACCACCTATCAGCCATACTTTTATGAAATCAACCACTCCGTTTAATTCCTGCGGATATGGGAGCTTCCCTTTGCAATGATGAAGAATAACGATTATGGCAGCAACGAAACGCAGGTGATCTAGCCTTGAAAGATAGCTATGGTTATCAGATTTCATCTCAACTCATTAATATAACTGTTTAATTTATATTCTCATCTGTGTAAGCAAATAGCAAGATGGTGTAAGCGTTTTGTCAGTACAGCTAGTGCTTAAAACACTCACCAATAAACAGCAAAACACACTCTTCTCTAACTCCCCTTGCCAGCCCTACCGATCAGCACCATTGCCTAAAAACACAATATTGTTATCAAAGCAATGCTAATTGGTCGACAACAGCACCACACAAAAAGCCCCGGCGACGGGGCAAGCTTCGGCCACTGCATCTCTTCAGGTACTTGTGTAAGATTTGAGTTTAGTATCCCGCCAGCGACCCTCGCAAACTAAAATCCCTTTCCTGTCAGCACCTTTACAAAATATTTCCGACGCCTCGCTTGATCATCGTTAATGATCAAATTACTGTCTATACATACAGTAATTCACCGAGTAACCAATAATGGAATTCTTAAGACCCGCAGAAATCAGGGCTGTAGTGCCCCTCCCACTGTACATAGACCGAGTGCCATGCGGCTTTCCAAGCCCCGCTCAAGATTACGTTGAGCAGCGTATCGATCTGAATAATTTGATGATACAGAAAGCCAGCGCGACGTACTTCGTTCGTGTGAGTGGGGATTCAATGATTGACGCGGGGATAACCGATGGTGACATGCTGGTAGTGGACAGCTCACTCACCGCCACCCACGGAGATTTCGTAGTTGCTTCGGTCTGTGGCGAGTTCACCATCAAAGAATTACGCACGCATCCCTTCCTGCACCTCCTGCCGCACAACAACCGGTATTCCCCAATCACCTTCAAATCTGAAGAAGATCTGGAGATATTTGGCGTTGTGACGTTTACCATCAAAGCGTGCCGGTGAGATGTTCGCCCTGGTCGACGTCAACAGTTTCTACGCCTCCTGCGAAACTGTGTTCAGGCCTGATCTGCGTGGCCTGCCGGTTGTTGTCCTGTCCAATAACGATGGATGTGTGATAGCCCGTTCAGCTGAAGCAAAGAAAATCGGCGTTCCAATGGGGGCGCCGTTTTTTCAGCTCAGGGACATCATCAGACAGCACAACGTAAAAGTGTTCAGCTCAAACTATGCCCTCTATGCCGATATGAGCCTCAGGGTGATGACCACGCTTGAAGAGATGGCGCCATCCGTGGAGGTTTATTCCATTGACGAATCATTCATGAATATCAGCGGCGTCAGTAACTGCATGTCGCTGGACCAGTTTGGCCGGGATGTGCGGGAACGGGTGCTCAGAGAAACCCATCTTACGGTGGGTGTCGGCATTGCGCAGACGAAAACACTCGCCAAACTTGCCAACCACGCGGCGAAAAAGTGGAGCAAAACGGGGGGCGTGCTCGACCTTTCCAATATCGACCGACAGCGGAAGCTGATGAACCTGATTGCCGTGGAAGACGTCTGGGGAGTAGGGCGGCGTATCAGTGAGAAGCTGAACATGATGGGTATTGAAACTGCGCTGCAATTGTCTGAGTGCTCAACCTATTTAATCCGCAAGCACTTTAACGTGGTGCTTGAGCGTACGGTCAGAGAGTTACGGGGAGAGCAGTGCCTGGAGCTTGAAGAGTTCGCGCCCACCAAACAGCAGATCGTCTGTTCGCGCTCATTCGGTACCCGTGTCACTGACTACGAAGAAATGCGCCAGGCAATCTGCGCTTATGCTGAACGTGCATCCGAAAAGCTGCGCGGCGAGAAACAGTTCTGCAAACAGATATCCGTATTCCTGAAAACCAGTCCCCACACTGTGGGTGAGGTTTACTACGGCAATCAGGCAACCGGAAAGCTTCAGGTTCCCTCGAATGATACACGGGACATTATCCGCGTGGCGATGAAATGCCTGGATGCGATATGGATAGACGGTCACCGGTATATGAAAGCTGGCGTGATGCTGGGGGATTTCTTCAGTAAAGGGGTGGCACAGCTCAACCTTTTCGACGAGCACAGCCCCAGCGCTAACAGCGAAGCCCTGATGGGCGTCGTAGACGGCATCAATCAGAGTGGAAAGGGGAAACTATGGTTCGCGGGTCAGGGTACAAACAAGGCATGGGCCATGAAGCGGGAGATGCTGTCTCCGGCATACACAACCAGAATATCGGATCTACCGGTGGCGAAGTAGCGTTCATCACTGGTGGACTGAAAGATATTTTTGGGAATTCAGAGTGTCGCCTGGTAAATGTGAATGGAGAGCTGTGCCTGCTTGATGAACACAATTTTCCAAGAAGCGGAGACATTCTCTGTTACGAGATATTCGGTGAAACAGGGTTAGGCAAACTCATGGGTGGTTCGCTCATTACCCCAGATGGCGAAGCAATAGAAGGAAGTAGTCTGGATGATGTGATTTATCTAGGGAAAGTTACGTTTGTGATCGCCTGTGTTCATGACGAGAGCAGGCCCATAATCTGAGGGTTTTTCCACTCTGATTCCCCCGTAATTCCCCCTGCGATTTTCAGAAAGCAAAAAGCAGCCGTAAGAGGCTGCTTTTATTGAGGATTTTGGTCGGCACGAGAGGATTTGAACCTCCGACCCCTGACACCCCATGTCAAGGGGCTCCGTTCTCAAATGCTAAATGCCTACAGAGGTCGTCATACATACCTACGATTTTTTCGGTAATTAGTAAGAGCTCTACTTCTCCGAGTTGATTTACGGTTGCTTCAACTGCGCCCTCTTGCGCCGCCGGCGCAACATGAGTAACCTGCTGAACTAACTTTTCAAAATCAGCTTGAAGAACATTAGGTAAATCCTCGTTGGGTGTAATGTGCAGTAGGCTAAAAATATACGCATTGGCCAGGCGTTCTTTGACTGTTCCTTCACCAGTCAAAGTTAAAACTGCGCTATGAAATTTTTCCCAACCATATGAAAGTGACATTTAATTCTCCTTGATTTTTTTAGAGTGAAATTTTTTTCGAGCTTTTCTTCTAAAACTATAATCATATAAATTATGGAAGGTATGAAAATTTTATACCAGTAGAAAGGTATGTAAAGAAATAACGATTCTTTCAATTAGTTATATAAGTAGTTAAAGTTTATACTCGCTATGGCTCAATATTTTTAACTTTGAAAGAATCAAATTTGTCGTGAAGTGAGCTAGGGAATAGCTCCGTATAAACTTTCCACAATAACTTTAGCGACCTATGTCCGCTCACTTGGGCAACCTCCTCTATTGAAAATCCCGCCTCAAAAAGCCTGCTAACTCCCTCTCTGCGTAAGTCATGATAACGGAGATCAACAATATTCAGCCTGTCACGCTCCTGGCGATATGCCTGTGAAATCGTTTTGCTCTTATAAGGGAAAATTAGATCTCCCTGTCGGGGTTGTCGCTGCACAATATGCCAAGCCTCCCCAAGCAGAGCAACAGTCATGTGGTTGCCAATTTTTTTACGAGGGTCTTTTCTGTCCCGAACCATTATGGCCCTTTGCTTTTCATCCAAATCCTCCCATCTTAGTCGCGTCACCTCTCCAACGCGCATACAAGTGAGAATCGAAAACATGAAAATTTCTGAGTAAGGGATGGACAGATATGATGTTTCCTGCTTTTGTTTCAGCGCTTCAATCAAAAGAGCACATTCATCCCTGGTTGGCCTCCGGCTTCTGATCCCTCCTGGTGATATCATCCCTGACTTAACCATAATGTATCTTGCATTCATGAAATCCTGTATATCAACGTCTATATCGAACAAAGGCTTTGCCGCCTTCAGAACGGCCCCGATAAATGAGATGTCCTGCCAGCGGGTAGAAGGGCCAGCACCGCAAGCCGCACGATATTCGCAGTGGTCTATGAACGACTTTTGAGTGAGCTGAGAGATAGTCAGGTCACTAATTTCACACCGACGAATCAAACGCAGGGAATCTCTTTTTGAACGCCCGAATTTAATGTGAGGATGCTCAACATACTTGTCGATGAGAGCGCCAAAGGTAACGACTTTATCTGAGGTAGGTGGTAATGGTATCCCGTTACTGTCAATATCGGCAACGCGTTGCACCCCCCATGCTTTAGCGAGTCCCATTTTTTTAAATGTTTTATTCTGGCGATAGGCATAAGTACCATTCATTCTGACTGCTACCGTACAGCGGTACCGCTGCTCACCCGTGGAGGTTGTTCTTTTTTCTATGGTGTAAAAAGCCATTTATAGAGGTTCCTTCCAAGGGGGGCTGTGAGGGGTGCTGGTGAAGAAAAAATATAAAAGAATGCCCGACAAATAACAATAATGACCTGTAAAAATAAACAGTAGTTTTAGGTATATGATTGATCTATATGTAAAATAAAAATGCGTACCTAGTCGGGGTACCATCATTTTGGTGGGGCTTTTTTTCGTCTTATTCTGCCGCAAGGCAGTAATTCCTCGTACACTTACCTTAATTCCTTTTCTCTTTGACGAGATAGTTCATGAAAATCATCATGCTGGCTGCAGGGAGTTTTGCATTTTGGGCGCTCCAGACGGGCGATGCCAGCGCGGCGGAATGCCCGGCACAGGCGCAGCAGATTAATGACAGCAACAGCCTGGTGCTGCTGGGCGGGACAGCAAAGGGAAAAATCAAACAGGTGGTAGTGGGGGAGTTTGGCAAGGATGTGAACCAGCAGAAGCGTATTCTTGGGCAGTTCGATCGTTGTGGTGCGCTGCTCAGAGCAGACATCAGCTATGACAAAAACGAAGGCAATATGATGCTGCGGATGGCGCAGAGCGTTGTCCGGGTCACCACCGGCTGGCAGGCACTCTATGACATGTCGGTGTTTGTGATTAAAGAGGGGCAGCCTGTTGAAGTGAACCGCAAGCAGGGAACGATTGATTATCTCGTCAGCAAAAAGGGCGTCATCACCAGTTCAACCGACGCTTTTTTACTGAAGGGCGAAAAAGGCTTTACCGAAACCACCAACAGTTTTGACTCCCGCCTGCGGCTGGTGAAAAGCGTGGCGCGCGGATCGGATGTCCAGGCGAACGGCGAATATCGCTACCAGTGGAACAGCAAGGATCAGCTGGTGACCTCCAGCTCTGCTAACAGCAAAATGAGCTGGACATACGATAAGCAAAATCGCGAGCAACGCTTACTGACCATCACCCATACCGACAACAGTGATTTAACCTCGGTTGATGAATGCCAGCTGTGGGATGAGCAGGGAAACTGCACGCTAAGCTACTCAAAGGAGACAGAGGTTTTCCCCAAAGGTGAAATCAATCGCCATATCAGCGCTGCCTACAAGTTTGAGTACTGGGAGCGTTAGTAAACGCTAACCGTTTTCTGCAAGAGTGAAAGTGGGTCACCGGAGATTGTCAGTGAACGCTTCAGCAGGGACTGAGCACGAAGGTGATCCGGTCTGACGCTGTGACAGCGAAAGGGGCAGCCTGTACTTCCGGCCGCCCCCTGTTTTATAGCATCAGCTCAATCATTTCACTGTCTGACTGAAGGCATCCACCGCCAGAATGGCGCTGGCGATATCTTCCCCGCTTAGGTTAGGGTTCAGGTTTTTCAGCGTGTCTCCTTCGCTGTTCGCCAGCGCGCCCACTTTGACCAGGTTTTCCCAGCTTTCATGCTCCAGATGCATCTCCTGCAACGTGGTCGGCATGTTGATGGAACGGTAGAAACGAATATAGCGGGCGATCTCCTCATCCGGGCGCTGCTCCAGCACCATCTGAGTCAGCGTGCCGTAGGCGACTTTCTCGCCGTGCGTCAGATGGTGGATATCGCCATCAATCGCCGTGAAGCCGTTATGAATGGCGTGCGCACCGGCCAGCCCGGCATTTTCAAATCCCAGCCCGGATAACAGCGTATTCGCTTCCACCACCGCTTCAACGGCTGGCGTGACCAATTTTTTCTCAACGGCCTGATAGGCGCTGAAGCCGTAAGTAAGCAGCGTTTTTTCGCACGCTTCCGCAATGGCCATTCCGGCGATGGTCGGATCGCCATTGACCATTGATTTGCTGTGTGAGCGTTTTACCGCCTGCGCTTCCACAAAGGTCGCCAGGCCATCGGCAATGCCGGAAGCGAACAGACGTACCGGGGCACGGGCGCAAACCTGCGTATCTACCAGTACCAGATCGGGGTTTTTGCTGTAGAAACGATAGCTTTCAAATACGCCGGTGTCGGAATAGATCACCGAAAGGGCGCTGCAAGGCGCATCGGTTGAGGCGATGGTAGGCACAATCACTACCGGTTGTTTCAGCTCGTCAGCGACCGCTTTAACGGTATCAAGCGTTTTACCGCCGCCAAGGCCAATCACCAGGCTGGCGCCGCCCTCCCTGGCTAAGCCTGCGAGGCGGGTGATTTCGTTGCTGGAAGCTTCGCCGTTGAACTGCTGGTAATGGAACTCAATATTTTTCTGCTTCAGCGAGGCTTCAACTTCTTTGCCAATCAACCCCCAGACAATTTCATCAGCCACAACAAAGGCGTTGTTACCCAGTTCTGCCACATACTCGCCTAACTGTGCCATCACACCTGCACCCTGGACATATTTACGTGGTGACGAGAAGACAAACTTACTCATATGGGACTCCTTTCAGTTAAATGAAACAGATGTCGTACCCCATTAAGAGTGGACCCTAAAACCAGAAAAGGTTTGTTTAAATACGGGATTTTGAAAAAAAGCATCTACTATTCAGCTCACAGAGCGAGGCACGGATTGAATATCTTAACAATGCCGTTAGAATGTTAATTTCATGTTACGGAGTCACCTATGACCACTTCACTGATCGCTTTTCTCTGTGCCATCATCGTGTTAACGCTCACTCCGGGATTCGATACAGCGTTAATTCTGCGTACTTCCGCCGCGCATGGGTGGAAAAAAGCGTTGATGACTGAAATGGGCATTAATGCGGGTTGCCTTGCATGGGGGGCCGCGGTAGGGCTGGGTTTGGGCGCTCTGTTACTGGCTTCTGAAGTGGCCTATAACATTATCAAACTTGCAGGGGCAGCCTATCTGCTGTGGCTGGGTGTTGGACTGTTGATTAAACCTCGTCGTCACTTTAACGATAGAGTTAATGTCGCTCAGCAGAGAACTACCTATGCCAGCATGTTTATGCGGGGATTCATGGGTAATTTATTGAATCCAAAAGTGGGCGTCTTTTACGTTTCTTTCCTGCCGCAGTTTATTCCCGCGGGCAGTTCGGTTGCTCTGTGGAGCGTGGGACTGGCGCTTATTCACGTCATCGTCGGAACGCTGTGGAGCGGCATATTGATCCTCTCCACCCGCTATTTTGCCGAACAGCTACGCCGTCCAGCGGTGATGAAAGTCATGGATCGTTTGACTGGTTGCGTATTTATCGGTTTCGCAGCAAAGCTGGCGTTTTCACGCCGCTAAAATAAGTTGAAAGGCCGTGAGGGGGACAGGGATCCCGTGGCCTGGCCAGGGAGCGTGTGTCGCCTGCGGAGTTGGTGGCCGGGTCAAGGAGAGCGGGCTTTAGTACTTAATGTAAGAAAAGGACAAGTTGCCTGAGAGTGCAGTACTCCGGTCAGGGAGAATGGGCTGAACACAAAAACGCCGTGAAATCATCCCTGATGGCTGCGAAGCGGCGTCCATGCCGCTTCGCTTTTGCTTATCGGCCCATTCTCCCTTCCCACAAGCTTCTGTGTGGTCTGTAATAAACCCAAACCCAAATCCAAACCCAGTAATGAGTTTGATTTTTACCTGTGCGAGCACTGCACTCACCGGCAACACCGAATATTTTGGGTGGCACCACAGAGCACGTTAGCCGAGTGTATGCCGCAGGGATGCGGCATCCAAGCCTACATGGACGTATTTACGGCGTCTCGGATAACGTGCTCTGTGGTGACGCCTTGCCACCGCACCGGGTTTTGACCTTCGTGCTCTGTGGTGACGCCTTGCCACCGCACCGGGTTTTGACCTTCGTGCTCTGTGGTGACGCCTTGCCACCGCACCCGGTTTTGACCTTCGTACTCCGTGGTGACGCCTTACCACCCGCCCAGGTTTTGACCCTGAACTACGGCTTACGCGCTACCAGCACCGCCCGCAGGGGAGCAGGGTAGCCTTCAACGGTTTTGCTCGGGTCGTTGGGATCCAGGAACTCTGCCAGCGACTCGCTGGTCATCCAGTCGGTACGGCGCTGCTCATCCGTACTGGTAATGGAGTAATCTGCAATGCGAACATCCTCAAACCCACACTTCTCCAGCCAGCTCTTTAGCGCACCGGTGGAGGGAATAAAGTAGACGTTCCGCATCTGCGCATAGCGCTCGCCCGGCACCAACACTTCCCGATCGCCACCCTCAATCACCAATGTCTCCAGCACCAGCTCACCGCCGCTGACCAGCTGATTTTTCAGCTGCAGTAAGTGGTCGAGCGGGGAGCGACGATGGTACAGCACGCCCATCGAGAAAACGGTATCGAACGCTTTCAGCTCCGGCAGCTGCTCGATTCCGAGAGGCAGGAGGTGAGCACGCTGATCGTTACCCAGCAGTTTCCGCACCGCCTCGAACTGACACAGAAAAAGCTGCATCGGATCGATACCGACCACCAGATTTGCTCCGGCGCCAATCATCCGCCACATGTGATAACCGCTGCCGCAGCCGACATCCAGCACCGTCCTGCCAGCCAGCGGAGAAATGTGCGGCAAAACCCGCTCCCACTTCCAGTCTGAACGCCATTCGGTATTGATGTGAACGCCATAAAGCGAATAGGGGCCTTTGCGCCACGGCATCAGATTGCGCAGCAGCTTTTCAATGCCGCCACGCTGACGATCGGTCAGATTAGTGGCATCAGCGGTAACGCTGTGCAATAAATCCAGCGATTCAGGGGTTAATGCGGGAAGATACTCAACCGCCCGGTCCCAGTTTTTAAAGTGACCATGCAGCTGCTCGCGCTGCCAGGTCGCTATCTGCGCGGGCAGCGTCTCCAGCCAGTGGGAGAGGGGGCTTTTTGCAATAAGCTGGTAAAAATTACCGAAATCCATCAGACCGAACCTGCTTTCAGGGCTATCAGTGACCCAAAATTAAAACACTGGAACCAGAGCTCAGCGTGCTCAAAACCCGCCGTGCGCAGACGCGCCTTGTGCGTCTCCACGCTGTCAGTCAACATCACATTCTCCAGCATGCTGCGCTTCTGGCTGATCTCTAACTCGCTGTAGCCGTTTGCCCGTTTGAAGTCGTGATGCATGTTAAACAGCAACTCTCCCACGTCCGCATCGGCGAAACTGAACTTCTCGGAGAGCACCAGCGCGCCGCCCGGCAACAATCCCTGCCAGATCGTATTCAGCAACTGCTGACGCTCTTCAGGTGCGAGAAACTGCAGCGTAAAGTTCAGCACCACCATTGAGGCATTCTCAATAGTAATATTGCGAATATCAGCCTCAATAACCTCAACCGGCGTATCAGCACGGAAGGCATCAATGTGGCGACGGCAACGCTCAACCATTGCCGGGGAGTTATCCACGGAGATGATCTTACAGCCGCCAGCTTTGATATTGCGACGAACGGAAAGCGTGGCAGCGCCTAATGAACAGCCGAGGTCATAAACCTGGGTGTTGGGCTGCACAAAACGCTCGGCCAGCATGCCAATCATCGAAATGATATTGGAATAACCCGGCACGGAGCGCTGGATCATATCGGGAAAAACTTCAGCAACGCGCTCGTCAAACGTCCAGTCACCCAGTTTGGCAATTGGCGCGGAGAACAACGTATCGCGGTTAGACATAGTGGTAAGTCCGGAAGAAAACGGAAAGGCGCTATTTTGGCAGAAAGCAGCGCAGGCTGCACCCTTTCTGCCAGAGATGCTGTCCGGCGAGCGAAAAAGCTTCGCGACCAGCAATCAGTGCAGAGTCAGAACCAGATCCCACGGCAGATAGATCAGATTAAAGATAATCATTCCCAACAGCGACAGCAGGGTGATGAGCATGCCGTTTTTACGCCATAACAGCGTGCTGGTTCGCATACCGTAGAAGTGCAGGGCACGCCCCAGGAAGAAAAAGAGCCCGACCAGGTGCAGCATCCAGATATCCGCACCGTTCATCTCCATCATCACCAGCAGCAGTGCTGCCAGCGGAATATATTCTACCGCATTGCCGTGAATGCGGATGGCCGTTTGCAGCTCATAAAATCCGCCATCCCCGTGAGAAACGCGATAGAGGCGACGCAGGCGAACAACATCGAGAGAAAACTTGATGATAAACAGGGCTCCAAGCACAACATAAAGGGCGCTGACCATCCCAACTCCATTAGCACAGTAATTCCAGGGCGCCATCATAACGAGCAAACTGCTGACTGTCAGCGCGTTCGGCCCACAGATAAAGAATATTCTCAGGTCCACCCTTAAAAAAGGGTCTCCTGCTGCGGCCAGTCTGGCGCTTCACCCACCTGCGGCACGGCCTGTTGCAGATGGCTCCACAGATGCTGTACCAGATTAGGGGCAAAGGCGATATCCGGCGTGTGAATAAACAGCCAGGGCTGGCCCTGTTGACACCACTGCGGCAGCTTAGTCAGCCAGGCCTGAAACCATTTCAGATTGGCATCGGGATCGTCGCCGCCGATAAACCGGATCATGGGCTGGTCCGCCGTCATCACGGCATGCACGGGCAGATGCGGTTTTTTTCGCTGCGCTTCAATAATGGCTTCATTACTGGGCGTGGCAGAGTGGACGCCACGGACATCCAGGATCACCCGATTAACGCCGCGCTGATGCAGGCCACGATTCAGCGCCTGCTCCGCTTCCCCTTTGTTAAAGAAAGCGGGGTGACGAACCTCCACCCCATAGCTGAACTCGCGGGGTAAACCATCCAGAAACGCCCACAGCGCAGGTAAATCCGCCGGGCCGAAAGTATGCGGAAGCTGAAGCCAGTACTGCCCCAGACGGTCTGCCAGCGGGGCCAGCAGAGTAAAAAATTCAGCAGTCAGATCGCCGCAGTTGCGCAGCGCGGAGTGATGGCTGATGGTGGCGGGAAATTTGAAGCAGAAACGAAAATCGTCATGCGTCATATCCCGCCAGCGTTGCACAATTTCCGGGCGTGGAAGCGCATAAAGCGTGGTGTTGCCTTCAACGCAGTTGAAGTGCTGCGCATAGTCAGCGAGCGTGGTCATGCCCAGCTTTTTCCACTGAGGATGTTGCCACTGCGGTAAGCCAAGATAAAAAGGCATCCAGCGTTTCCTGTTCAGTTCACTGGCCTGAAAGGTAGCAAATTGCGGGGGGAGTGCAACCCGGCAGAGGATCCGCCGGGCTGAAAAAAATTACAGGGCGGAGATAACGTCAGCCGACTGGCGAACACGGCCCAGGCGCGGGAAAATATTTTTAAAGCTGCCGTTGTGCTCTTCAGTGCTACCTGCGCTGCAGATATCTTCAACGACCACCAGGTTAAAGCCTAATTCCCAGGCGTTGCGCGCGGTAGATTCCACGCCAATATTGGTGGAGATGCCGCCCAGAACGATGGTATCGATGCCGCGACGACGCAGCTGTAACTCCAGGTCTGTGCCATAGAAAGCGCCCCACTGGTGTTTGGTCACTTCGATATCGCTCTCTTGCTTGCCCAGCGCTTGCGGGTAGACCCACCAGTTTTCTGGTAACGGGCCGCTGTGGCTGGCATCCACTTCCTGCTTAGGCGCATCGCCGAAATCTTTCGCCCAGCCAACGCGCACCAGAACCACTGGTGCCTTTACGGCGCGAAATTTTTCGGCCAGCAGCGCGGCGCGCTCCACCACATCAGAGGCTGTATTCGGGCCGCCAGCGAAAGGCAGAATGCCCTCCTGCAGATCAATTAATACCAACGCAGTTTTGGCAGCATTTAATTCCAACATACTCTCTCCGGTGAAAAGGGGGAAAAAGGTGATATTACGGAGGAGGAAGTGCGACAACAATGCAGGATCGGGGTGAAATTTGTTAGCTTTTGTGAGAAGTGGGCGAATTGTGAGGAAATTTGCCGCTAAACGAAGCGCCAGATGCGGTTACAACACTTATCGCGCCGGGCTTTTTCCATTATAATGACCGCCTTTTTTCGCGGCAGCATACAGAGAGATCGTGCTGCGCGTGACGGCGAAGTTTAAAGGATATCGTTATGCGTACTGAGTATTGCGGACAGATCAACCTGTCTCACGTAGGCCAACAAGTAACACTGTGCGGTTGGGTCAACCGCCGCCGCGACCTGGGCAGCCTGATCTTTATTGATATGCGTGACCGTGAAGGCATCGTGCAGGTCTTTTTCGATCCGGACCGTCAGGACGCCTTTAAGCTGGCCTCTGAACTGCGTAACGAATTTTGCATTCAGCTCACCGGCACCGTGCGTGCGCGTGACGACAAAAACAAAAACAGCGAGATGGCCACCGGTGAGGTCGAAATTTTCGCCACCGATCTGACCATCATCAACCGCTCTGAGCCGCTGCCGCTGGACTCCAACCAGGTCAACAGCGAAGAAGCGCGTCTGAAATACCGCTATCTTGACCTGCGTCGTCCCGATATGGCGCAGCGCCTGAAAACGCGCGCTAAGATCACCAGCCTGGTTCGCCGCTTTATGGATGATAATGGCTTCCTGGACATCGAAACGCCGATGCTGACCAAAGCCACGCCGGAAGGGGCGCGTGACTACCTGGTGCCAAGCCGCGTGCACAAAGGCAAATTCTATGCGCTGCCGCAGTCTCCACAGCTGTTTAAACAGCTGCTGATGATGTCTGGCTTCGATCGCTACTACCAGATCGTGAAGTGCTTCCGTGACGAAGATCTGCGTGCAGATCGTCAGCCTGAATTTACCCAGATCGACGTGGAGACCTCCTTCATGACCGCGCCTCAGGTGCGTGAAATCATGGAGAAGCTGGCGCGTGAGCTGTGGCAGGCGGTGAAGGGCGTCGATCTCGGCGACTTCCCGACCATGACTTTTGCCGAAGCGATGCGCCGTTACGGCTCTGACAAACCAGACCTGCGTAACCCGATGGAGCTGGTGGACGTTGCGGACCTGCTGAAGGACGTTGAGTTCAAGGTCTTCTCTGGCCCGGCTAACGACGCCAAGGGCCGTGTTGCCGCATTGCGCGTGCCGGGCGGCGCTCAGCTCAGCCGTAAACAGATTGATGAGTACGGCAAATTCGTTGAGATTTACGGCGCCAAAGGGCTGGCGTGGATGAAGGTCAACGAGCGTGCAAAAGGTCTGGAAGGCGTGACCAGCCCGGTTGCCAAGTTCCTGACGGCAGAGATTGTGGAAGCGATCCTGACCCGCACCAATGCCGCCGATGGCGACAGCATCTTCTTCGGCGCGGACAGTGCCAAAGTGGTAGCTGATGCGCTGGGTGCGCTGCGCCTGAAGCTGGGCCGGGATCTGGAGATCACTAACGGCAACGCCTGGGCGCCGCTGTGGGTGGTGGACTTCCCGATGTTTGAGGAGGATGGCGAAGGCGGCCTGACCGCTATGCACCACCCGTTCACCGCACCAAAAGATATGACGCCGGACGAGCTGAAATCAGCGCCGGAAACGGCGATTGCCAACGCTTACGATATGGTGATCAACGGTTACGAAGTGGGCGGCGGTTCCGTGCGTATTCACAATGGCCAGATGCAGCAGACCGTGTTTGGCATTCTGGGCATCACCGAACAGGAGCAGCGCGAGAAGTTTGGCTTCCTGCTGGACGCGCTGAAGTTTGGCACGCCTCCGCACGCGGGCCTGGCCTTCGGCCTGGATCGTCTGGTGATGCTGCTGACCGGCACCGATAACATCCGTGATGTTATCGCGTTCCCGAAAACCACCGCGGCTGCCTGCCTGATGACCGAAGCGCCGAACTTTGCTAACCCCGCTTCACTGAGCGAGTTGGGCATTGAAGTTATGCAGAAGTACCGGGCCGACGCGCAGTCTGAGAGCGAGTAATGGCTTTCAAGCATCCCGTTTCGGTGCTGGTGGTGATTTTCGCCCGCGATACCGGGCGGGTGCTGATGCTCCAGCGTCGCGACGATCCCAGCTTCTGGCAGTCGGTAACCGGCAGCCAGGAGCCAGGCGAAACGCTGGCGGAGACCGCGGCGCGGGAAGTGCGCGAAGAGCTGGGAATTGACGTCAACGCCAGGCAGCTCACAGTAGTGGACTGCCAGCGTCAGATACAATTCGAAATCTTTGCCCACTTCCGCCATCGTTATGCGCCAGAGGTGACGCACAACAGCGAGCACTGGTTCAGCCTGGCGCTCCCTTCGGAGTGGGAGATGACGCTGAGCGAGCATCTTGCTCTGCAGTGGCTGCCGCCGGTTGACGCGGCCAGGCTCACCAAGTCCTGGAGTAATCGCCAGGCAATTGAAGAATTTGTTATTTAGTCTTTTCTGGAGAATTGAATTTATGGCAGGCCACAGTAAATGGGCTAACACCAAACACCGTAAAGCGGCACAGGATGCCAAACGCGGTAAGATCTTCACCAAAATTATTCGCGAGCTGGTCACAGCAGCCAAGCTGGGCGGCGGCGATGCGGCTTCTAACCCGCGTCTGCGTGCGGCAATGGATAAAGCGCTCTCTAACAACATGACGCGCGACACCATGAACCGTGCGATTGCACGCGGCGTGGGCGGTGATGATGACAGCAACATGGAAACCATCATCTATGAAGGCTACGGCCCGGGCGGCACCGCTGTGATGGTGGAGTGCCTGAGTGATAACCGTAACCGTACCGTCTCTGAAGTGCGCCATGCCTTCACCAAAACCGGCGGTAATCTGGGTACCGATGGCTCCGTAGCCTATCTCTTTACCCGTAAAGGGGTGGTGACTTTTGCACCAGGCCTGAACGAGGATGAGGTGATGGACGCGGCGCTGGAAGCTGGCGCTGATGATGTGGTGACTTACGATGACGGCACCATTGACGTATTCACCGCCTGGGAATCTCTGGGTCAGGTGAAGGATGCGCTGGAAGCGTCTGGCCTGAAGGCGGAATCGGCTGAAGTCACCATGATCCCTTCCACCAAAGCCGATATGGATGAAGAGACCGCGCCTAAGCTGCTGCGTCTGATCGATATGCTGGAAGATTGTGATGACGTGCAGGAAGTCTACCATAATGGTGAGATCTCCGACGAGGTGGCGGCAACCCTGTAATGGCGTTGTCTTCTCAACATCTGCTGGCCGGAGAGGCGTGATGGCGATCATATTAGGTATCGATCCCGGTTCACGCATCACCGGCTACGGCGTTATCCGTCAGGTTGGCCGCCAGCTGACCTATCTCGGCAGCGGCTGTATCCGCACAAACGTGACCGATCTTCCCACCCGGCTGAAGCTGATTTACGCTGGCGTCAGTGAAATCATTACCCAGTTTCAGCCGGAGTTTTTCGCCATTGAGCAGGTCTTTATGGCGAAAAATGCCGATTCGGCGTTAAAGCTGGGGCAGGCGAGGGGAGCAGCCATTGTCGCCGCGGTAAACCACGATCTGCCGGTATTTGAATACGCGGCGCGTCAGGTGAAACAAACCGTGGTGGGCATCGGCAGCGCAGAAAAAAGCCAGGTGCAGCACATGGTGCGAACCCTGCTGAAACTCTCTGCTAATCCGCAGGCGGATGCGGCCGATGCGCTGGCTATTGCCATCACCCATTGCCACGTCAGCCAGAATGCCAACCGCATGGGGGAAGGGCAGTTAAACCTTGCGCGTGGTCGTCTGCGCTCCTGATAAGCTGGATATTCATCCAGCTTTTTTTATGGTATAAATCCCCCCTCTACTTTTTGTGAAGGAAGCGAATGTGATTGGTCGTCTTAGAGGCATTATTCTTGAGAAACAGCCGCCGCTGGTATTACTGGAAGCCAACGGCGTAGGCTACGAAGTGCATATGCCGATGACCTGTTTTTATGAGCTCCCTGACCTGAATCATGAAGCCATTATCTTTACCCAGTTCGTGGTGCGTGAAGATGCGCAGCTGCTGTTTGGTTTTAACAGCAAACAGGAACGCGCGCTGTTTCGTGAGCTGATTAAAGTCAACGGCGTGGGTCCTAAGCTGGCGCTGGCTATTCTCTCCGGCATGTCTGCCCAGCAGTTTGTCACCGCCGTGGAGCGTGAAGAGATCGCCTCCCTGGTGAAGCTGCCCGGCGTGGGCAAGAAAACGGCCGAACGTCTGGTGGTCGAAATGAAGGACCGTTTCAAAGGGATGCATGGCGACCTGTTTGCGGTGGATACGCCGTTTGCGCTGACCAGCGAAGTTCAGTCTGCGGATGCCGGGAACGATGCGGAGAGCGAAGCCGTTGCTGCCCTCGTCTCGCTGGGGTATAAACCTCAGGAAGCCAGCCGGATGATCAGCAAAGTGGGTCGCCCGGATGCCGACTGTGAAACGCTGATCCGCGAAGCGCTCCGCGCCGCCATTTGAGGTAAGCATGATAGAAGCCGATCGCCTGGTCTCACCGGGCACCATCACGGAAGAAGAGGTCATTGACCGCGCCATCCGCCCCAAGCTTCTGACAGAATATGTCGGTCAACCGGTGGTGCGGGAGCAGATGGAGATCTTCATTGAGGCGGCTAAAATGCGCGGAGATGCTCTTGATCACCTGCTGATTTTCGGCCCGCCAGGGCTGGGGAAAACCACGCTCGCCAATATCGTGGCGAACGAAATGGGCGTTAATCTGCGTACCACCTCTGGCCCGGTTCTTGAGAAAGCGGGCGACCTGGCGGCGATGCTGACCAACCTTGAGCCGCACGATGTACTGTTTATCGATGAGATCCACCGCCTGTCACCGGTAGTGGAAGAGGTGCTCTATCCGGCAATGGAAGATTATCAGCTGGATATCATGATTGGTGAAGGCCCCGCCGCCCGCTCCATTAAACTCGATCTGCCGCCCTTTACGCTGATTGGCGCAACCACCCGCGCGGGATCGTTAACGTCGCCCCTGCGCGACCGCTTCGGCATCGTGCAGCGCCTGGAATTTTATCGGGTAGAGGATTTGCAGCATATCGTATCGCGCAGCGCCGCCTGCCTGGGTCTGCCGTTAAGCGAAGAGGGCGCGCTGGAAATTGCCCGTCGCGCTCGCGGTACGCCGCGTATCGCTAACCGCCTGCTACGCCGCGTGCGTGACTTCTCTGAAGTTAAAGCTGCCGGAAGCCTGAGTGGTGAGGTCGCATCCAGGGCGCTGGATATGCTCAGCGTCGATACCGAAGGCTTTGACTACATGGACCGTAAGCTGCTGCTGGCGATCATCGACAAATTCACCGGCGGACCGGTAGGGCTGGATAACCTGGCAGCGGCTATTGGCGAAGAGCGCGAAACCATTGAAGACGTGCTGGAGCCTTATCTTATCCAGCAGGGCTTCATTCAGCGTACGCCCCGTGGTCGCATGGCGACCAACCATGCCTATAAACACTTTGGCATTGCGCGCGAAGAGTAATCCCGCTCGCCGGTTTGCAACGAAAAGGCTGCGCAGCATTGCTCAGCAATACGCTTACCGGCAGCGCCACTAGTGAAGTGAACGGGTTACGCTCAGTTTCCCTGAAACAGACTCAACGGCAACGCCAATAGTGAAATTCAGATGGGAGCAAGAAGCTGTCTGAAAAATACTCACCGGCAACGCCAATAGTGAAGCGAAGGGAACGCGGGCTGTGAATAAAGCGTCTCGCGCCATGGACGGCGCGAGCCGAGCTATCAGGGATGATGCTTTTTGCGTCTTTATGAACAGCCCGCGTTCCCTGAGCCGATCGCTTAACCCGCAGCGGGCTGTAACCCACATTTATCTGCATTTACTGAGGCAGATCGCCTAACCCGCAGCGGTCTTAACGCACTCCCTGAGCCGATCGCTTAACCCACAGCGGCCTTGACGCCAATCGCCTGACCCGCAGCGTTCTGAAGCTCTACCCGCACAAACCCTACACTCAAACCGCCGGGCGCTTCATCATACTCAGCATAAACATCACGGAAGCACCCAGCACTACCGAAGGCCCTGCCGGGGTATCGTACCAGGCTGAGAAACTCAGACCAGCCGTAACCGCCAGAATACCCACCAGCACCGCCATCCCCGCCATCTGCTCCGGGGAGCGGGCAAAACGGCGGGCGGTGGCGGCGGGAATAATCAACAGCGAGGTGATAATCAGCGCGCCGACAAACTTCATCGCCACGCCAATGGTCAGAGCCGTCACCAGCATCAGCACCAGCTTGGTACGCTGAATATTAACGCCATCAACCTGCGCCAGCTCCGGGCTGATGGTCATTGACAACAGCGAGCGCCAGTTCAGCGCCAGCACCACCAGCACAATAGCCACACCGGCAGCAATAGTGTAGAGATCCGCTGGCGTTACCGAGAGCAGATCGCCAAACAGATAGGCCATCAAATCCACCCGCACGTTGGACATCAGACTCACCACTACCAGCCCGAGCGACAACGCACTGTGCGCCAGGATCCCCAACAGCGTATCGATAGCGAGATGCGGCCTGCGTTCCAGCCAGACCAGCAGCAGAGAGAGCAGCAGCGTCACGGTAATCACCGCATAAAACGGACTGATATTCAGCAGCAGCCCAAACGCCACGCCCAGCAGCGAAGCGTGGGCAAGGGTATCGCCGAAATAGGACATCCGCCGCCAGACCACAAAGGAACCAAGCGGACCTGCCGCCAATGCCAGTAAAAAACCGGCAAACCAGCCGGGTAATAACAGTTCAATCATGACGGACCCTGTCCTCTGCGTAAAACAATACGTCCCTGAAGATCGTGACGATGATTATGGTGATGCCGATAGATAGCGAGCTGTTCCGCACCGCGAGGACCAAACATAGAGATGAACTCGGGGTGCCTTGAGACCACTTCCGGCGTACCGGAACAGCAGATATGTTGATTCAGGCACAGCACTTCGTCGGTTTTAGCCATCACCAGATGCAGATCGTGTGAAACCATCAGCACCCCGCAATTAAGCTCGTTACGAAGCTGGTCGATCAAATCGTACAGGGCGACCTGACCGTTTACATCCACACCCTGCGTTGGCTCATCAAGCACCAGCAGCTGAGGCTGATTCAGCAATGCGCGGGCCAGCAGCACGCGCTGCATTTCACCCCCCGATAACTTTTGCAGAGGATAGTTCAGCAGCTGTGCGGCCTGCACACGCTTCAGCGCGTGCAGCACATCTTCACGCTTTACGCCGCCGCGCAGCAGCATAAACCGCTCAACGGTCAGCGGCAGAGTGGCATCAAGATGAATTTTCTGCGGAACATAGCCAATCTTAAGCTGGGCAGGGCGAACCATTTTGCCCGCATCGGGCTGGATCAGGCCCAGCACTACGCGCACAAGCGTCGATTTCCCTGCGCCGTTAGGGCCAAGCAGCGTGAGGATCTTACCGGGCTGCAGCGCCAGCGACACGTCGGAAAGCACACGACGTTGTCCAAAGCTCACGGAAATTTTTTCAAGACTAATCAACGAAGACATAATCATTTCAGCTTGCAGAAGTTTTAGAATGTTATAATATCACACTCCATCGACTTCTCACGATGGATTGACGCATTATGTTACATAATAAAAAGCCCCTGTTTACCCTCCTCGCCACGCTGGGTTTAAGCGCTTCGCTTGCTGCTCCTGCTCACGCCGCTGTTGTCGCCTCTGTTAAACCTTTGGGATTCATTGCCGCCGCTATCGCGGATGGCGTCACGCCGGTAGAAGTTCTGCTGCCTGATGGCGCATCGGAACATGACTATTCCCTGCGCCCCTCTGACATTAAACGCTTGCAGGGCGCGGATTTGGTGGTCTGGGTCGGCCCCGAAATGGAAGCGTTTATGCCCAAAGCGGTAGCGCAACTTCCGGCTCAAAAATCAGTGGAATTATCTGAATTAGCCACGGTAAAACCCCTGCTGATCCGGGGTGTGGAGGAAGATGAACATGAAGATGGTGAGGCCAGTGCAACCCTTAATGAACATCAACATTCTCACCACCACGGTGAGTACAATATGCACTTGTGGATGTCCCCAGAGATCGCAAGGCAATCGGCGGTTGCAATCCACGCAAAATTATTGGAACTTATGCCGCAAAGCAGAGACAAACTAGACGCGAACCTGCAGCATTTTGAAGCAGAATTGGCGTCAGCCGATACGCAAATCGGGTCTCAGCTTGCGCCAGTGAAGGGGAAGGGGTATTTCGTTTTTCACGATGCTTACAGCTACTTTGAGAAACACTTCGGTTTGACCCCTACAGGTCATTTTACCGTTAACCCAGAGATCCAACCCGGCGCCCAGCGACTACATCAAATTCGAACAGAGTTGGTTGAGCAGAAGGCCGTATGCGTCTTTGCTGAGCCACAGTTCAGGCCGGCCGTCATAGATGCTGTTGCCAGAGGAACCCAGGTGCGTTCAGGCACGTTGGATCCGTTGGGGATAGATATCACTGTTGCAAAAGACAGCTATGTGAAATTCCTCTCACAGCTGTCGAGCCAGTATGCGAGCTGCCTGAATAAGCCTTGAGGAACTTAATAAGTGCAGCAGATTTCCCGCGCTGTCAGCATGGCATTCAACACACTGCCACGAACCCACCGCATCATGCTGGGTTCGCTCACCGTCATCACTCTGGCCGTCTCCGTCTGGCGGCCCTACGTTTACCATCCCGGTGGTGAAACCAATCCCATCGTGAAAAGCATTGAGCTGGATAAAAGTCAGCTACGCACCCTGCTGCCAGAAGCCAGCGAACCCATCGATCAGGACACGCCAGCCCCGGAAGACGATTTGCCTAAAGATGAGATAGACACGGATGTGCCGAATGAGATCGGTACTCACGACTATGTGGTCTCATCAGGTGATACGTTAAGCAGCGTACTCAATCAGTATGGCATTGATATGGGAGATATCAATCAGCTGGCCAGGGTGGACAAAGACCTGCGTAACCTGCAGGTAGGTCAGCAGCTGAGCTGGACGCTCACTGACGATGGTCAGTTACAGCGCCTTACCTGGGAAGCCTCCCGCCGTGAAACCCGCACCTACGACCGTTCTGGCGACACGTTCAAACCCTCTTCTGAAGTGCAAAAAGGGGAGTGGAAAGATACCGTTCTCTCCGGCACCGTCAACGGCAGCTTCGTAAACAGCGCGAAGCAGGCGGGACTGAGCAGTGGCGAAATCAGCGCCGTTATCAAAGCTCTGCAGTGGCAGATGGACTTCCGCAAGTTACGCAATGGCGATAAATTTTCCGTGCTGATGTCGCGCGAGATGCTGGAAGGTAAGAGCGAGCAGAGCCAGCTCTCGGGCGTGCGCCTGCAGTCGGGCGGCAAAGATTATTATGCTATCCGTGCCGCAGACGGGAAGTTCTATGACCGTACCGGTGCAGGTCTGGCGCAGGGCTTTATGCGCTTCCCGACGGTGAAACAGTACCGCGTTTCGTCAAACTTCAATCCTCGTCGCCTGAATCCGGTCACCGGGCGCATTGCACCGCACAAAGGCGTGGACTTCGCGCTGCCGGTCGGTACGCCAGTGCTGGCGGTAGGCGACGGCGAAGTGATTGTCTCTAAACGCAGCGGCGGCGCGGGCAACTACGTGGCTATCCGCCACGGTCGCCAGTACATGACCCGCTATATGCATATGAAAAAACTGCTGGTAAAACCAGGCGAGAAGGTGAAACGAGGCGAGCGCATTGGCTTGTCTGGCAGCACCGGCCGCTCCACAGGCCCGCATCTGCACTTTGAAATCTGGATCAATAACCAGGCTGTCAATCCGCTGACGGCAAAACTGCCGCGTATGGAAGGATTGAGCGGTAAAGAACGCAGTGCTTATCTGGCCCAGGTACGTGAAGTGATGCCGCAGTTGCGCTTCAAATAACCGGGATACAGCATCAAGTTTAAAGCCGACGGGATCTTCCGCCGGCTTTTCTGTTTTTAACCAGATATGATTCGGCATTGCAATCTTGCCCGTCAACACTATCATTAGCCGGTTATTGTCTGAGGCAAGTGCATGGAAACCAACAAAAGCAACAAAAGCAACAATGAGTTTATCCCCACCTTTCAGAAGTCTTTCCTGTTACCAAAATATTGGGGGAACTGGCTGGCTATCGGTGCCTGCGCCGGTCTGGCCTGGGTGCCTGCCAGCATCCGCGACCCGCTGCTGGGCGCGCTGGGGCGCTTTGCCGGAAAGTATGCGAAAAGCGCCAGAAGGCGCGCGCAGATCAATCTCTTTTACTGCATGCCGGAATTGCCGGAAGCAGAGCGCGAAAAAATCATCGATGAGATGTTCGCCACTGCGCCACAGTCGATGGTGATGATGGCTGAGCTGGCGATGCGCCCTGAGCATACCCGTCCCCGCATCACCTGGCATAACAAGGGGATCATCGACACCATTCGGGAGCAGGGGCAGAACGTTATCTTCCTGGTGCCCCATGGCTGGGCCGTGGATATTCCGGCGATGGTGCTGGCCTCAGAAGGCCAGAAAATGGCGGCGATGTTTCATAACCAGCGCAATCCGCTGATGGACTATATCTGGAATGCTATTCGTCGCCGTTTCGGCGGACGGATGCACGCCCGTAATGATGGCATCAAACCCTTTATCAGCTCGGTGCGCCAGGGCTACTGGGGCTACTATCTGCCGGATCAGGATCACGGGGCAGAGCACAGCGAGTTTGTCGATTTCTTTGCCACCTATAAAGCGACGCTGCCTGCCGTGGGGCGTTTGATGAAAGTCTGCCGCGCGCGCGTGGTACCGCTGTTTCCTGTTTATAACAGCAAAACTCACCGGCTTGATGTCTATCTGCGTGAACCGATGGATGATTTGCTGGAAGCTGACGACCATACGCTGGCGCGGCGGATGAATGAAGAGGTGGAGATCCTGGTCAGGCCGAATCCGGAACAATATACCTGGATCCTGAAACTGCTGAAAACCCGCAAGGAGGGCGATATCGAGCCTTACAAGCGCAAAGATATCTACCGGAAAAAGTAGGGCTGTTGAATGGGGCGAAGATTTTCGCCCCAGATTATAGAAAGTTACTGCACGATTTTAGAGAGTTACTGCACGGCGGTGATCGCCGTCCTGCGCTTACGTTCCCGCAGGAAGGCTCGCACCAGGCCGAACCACACCAGCCCACACGCCAGATTAATGACGCTGAACCAGAAGCTGCCGCCGCTGAAATAGGCGCTCTTCGCCAGCTCAATGCCCAGCGCAAATACCACGATGCTCACCATACCCAACATGGCGGCCACGCTGCCTTTTCCCGCCTTGCTGGAGAAGAGCGTCAGACGGTAAAGCCCGGCGTTCACCAGCCCGGTGCCGAAGCCGTAGAGGCTCAGCCCGGCAGTCAGCCACAGATAGCTGTGCGGATTGATGGCGGTGCAGAGGGTGGCCAGCGCCAGCCCGGCCAGAATCGGCCAGGCACCCAGCTTCAGCGGCTGCTCAATCGGCATACGGCCAGAGAGTTTCCCTAAGGTCAGATTACCGGCAATCATTGCAATAAATACTGGCAGCTGAAGCAGGGCGTAATCCATGCGGGTTAATCCTTCATCATGGATCAGGATCACTGGCGAGAGGGCCACCCAGGCCAGGCAGGGTATAGTCACCAGGCCGATAGCCAGCGAGCCGCTCATCACCTGACGATCCCGGAACAGCGAGTAATAGCCTTTGCCTAACGACTTCAGCGAAAGGGAAGTAGAGCGGTCGCCGGACGTTTCCGGCATAGTGCGCCACAGTCCCACCAGCGCCACCGCCGTTACGCCGCCAAACAGCCAGAACATGGTCCGCCACTCGCCCACAGAGAGAAACGCGGCACCTGCCAGCGGGCCGGCAAGCGGAGCCAGCAGCGCGACGTTAGCCATCAGCGCCATGATTTTGACGCTCAGCGACTCATCAAACGCCTCCTGGATGGCGGCATAGCCGACCGCACCGATAAAGCAGAGGCTGATCCCCTGTAAAAAACGCAGCAGGATAAACTGTTCAATGCTCTGCACCCAGTGGGTGGCGAAGCAAGTCAGCATAAAGAAGGCGACGCCAGCCAGCATCACCGGCCGCCTTCCCAGCTTGTCTGAAAGCGGTCCCAGCAGCCATTGCAGCACAATACCGCCAATCAGATAGGCGGTCAGCGAAGCTGAGACCCATTCCGGGCCAACGTTGAACTCACTGGTAACCAGCAGCATGCCGGGCTGGATCATGTCATGCGCGATATAGGTCGCGAACTCAAACAGCACCAGCGAGAGGGGGAAAATCAGGTGGCGGCGGGTCAGGCTCGACACCGGAACAAATGAGGCCATTCTGGCTCCTTCCAGCAGGAAAAAATAAAAAACGCGGCCGCCTGAGCGACCGCGCCAACATACACCAGTTTTATGCTGAATTGATGAATTATCTGACGCAATGCGGCTCTGCAGCGTCACACCACTCACCGCTTAGCGGTAAGCGGCAATCGGGTTAACCAGCGTACCGGCAAATTTCAGATTTTCCGCCGGATCGGCCAGGTTAATCATCTGCTGATTATTCGCCAGCTGCAGGCGGTTCAGGCAGGAGCGGGTGAACTCTGGCGTGAACATATCGTAACGGGCAAATTTAGTGGCCAGCTGCGGATGCGCCTGCTGATACTCCTTCACGCAGCGGGCAACGGCCTGCCAGAACTTCTCTTCAGCAAGCGTGCCGGATCCTTCCAGAATGGCGCTGATAAAGCGGAAGATACAGTCAAAGACATCGGTGAACACCGACAGCAGCTTGAGATCTTCCGGCACCTCTACCGCCAGACGCTGCACTTTCTCCGGCAGCACCGCATCGGGGTTCATTACTGCTATCTCTTCGCCAATATCTTTCATGTAAGCGCTGACCGGCACATTATTCTCCAGCAGCAGGATCAGGTTCTCGCCATGCGGCATAAAGACCAGATCGTGCTGATAGAAGCAGTGCAGCAGCGGGCTGAGGTAGCAGGTGAGATAGCGCGATATCCACTCTTCCGCTGGCAGGCCAGAATCGGCGATCAGCGCCGGGAGCAGCGCCTTCTGATGCTGGTCGACATGCAGGAACGACGCCATGGTCATCAGACGCTGATTCGCCTGCAGGCTGACGACCGGATTATCACGCCACAGCGCGGCAAACATTTTCTTGTAGGCGGAGTCGCCGGTGATGGCTTTTTCATAGTAACGATTGTGGTAGCCCACGGCCGCCACTTCACGCAGGATGCGGAAATCGCAGCGTTGCAGCCACGCATCTTTCGCTACCAGACCTTCCAGCCACTCGTTTATTGCCGGTGTGGTCGCCATATAATAAGGCGAGAGACCGCGCATAAAGCCCATATTCAATACCGACAGCGCAGTTTTGACATAGCGCTTGGTGGGCTGGCTGCGGTTGAAGAAGGTGCGAATGGACTGCTGCGCCTGATAGCTATCGTCGCCGCTGCCCAGCCAGACAATATCGTGATTGGCAATATCGGGAGCAAACACCGTCAGCAGTTTGTTCTGCCACTGCCATGGATGCACCGGCATAAACAGGTAGTCCTCCGGTGCCAGGTTTTTCTCCCGCAGCTGCTGGTTAAAACCATCCACTACTGCTTGGCCCAGCTCGTCACGCATCAGCTGGTCATAATCGAGCGTGCTCAGACTGGCGAAGTGCGCGTTGCGCAGGTGAACGGCAACCCAGACCAGCTTCACCGGCGTGGCGGCTTCCGGCGCATAGGCCAGATAGTCACCGGCATCAAAACCGATGCGGCCATTGTTAGCCACAAAGCAGGGATGACCTTCCGTCATGGCAGCTTCAACCGTCTGGAAATCTGCGCTGACCAGCGCCGCGCTATCGGGGTTGCCTTTCTGCAGTTTATAAACGCTGCTGCAAAGCGTGCTGGTGATCTCTTCCATGTAGGTCGCCAGCATGCTGGCAGGAATGCCGATCTGCTGGTTGAACTCGACGATGAACTGTAGGGCGTCCAGCGTCAGCGCGTGCCCGTTCTCCTGCTTAATCAGCGAAGCGGGCTCGATCTCCCAGTGATCCAGCGCCAGGCGGCGCGCTTTAAACTGGTAGTCAGCTTCGCCGCCGGGTACCGCCAGCGAAAAGCGACCGTCACCCAGGGCAGCAGGGGAGATAATTTTCTCATGGGCGAATTCAGCAATCGCTTTACGGATCAGCATCCGGTTTGCCTGCGCCCAGTTATCGCCAGACAAATGAGAGCCGGAAAGGAGGGGGTTTACGTTGGTCATGGTTAGCGTTTCCTGCTGTAAGGCTTGTTGATAATCGTCGCGGTGGCAGAAAGCCAGCCAGGCGGTTTTGTGGCCCATATCGATAGTGTGCTGATAGCGGAACCCTGCGCGCTTGTTCAGCGGGTGGATTTTCTCGTTACGCACATCCGGCTCCACCACCACGCGCCGCACTTCCGGCTGGCTGAACATGTAGTCCATCACCACGCTGAACACCTGCCAGCTGAACTGCCGCACCGGGCGGTTCGCGGGCGCAATCAGTATGTGCATGCCGTAGTCGCCCGGCTGGGCCGGGTAGAATTTACCCACTTCATCCTCGCTGGCCTGATAAAACTCCATCAGGAAAACGGGCTTATCATCACAGCAGCCAATCATCGCGGCGCGGGGATCGCGGGCAATCAGCCCACGATAGAAGGTCGCCACCTGGGCAAGCGTGTCGCTCTGCATTCCCCAGAAGCGGGCGTAATCTCGTGTGACCCAGCTGTGGATCAATGAGGCGTCCTCTTCCCGCATCGGGCGGAGGGTAAAACGTCCCGCAGGGCGGGAAGCGGTAAAGAGTATGTTTGACATATTAACGTTCCGATTGCGCCGGGAAGGTCTGGAAAGCGATCTGGCGTTCAACGGGATAGACTTCCCGGCCTGCCAGCTCGCGCAGTAAAACGGAGTTCCGGTAGCACGCCATACCCAGATCCGGAGTAACAAACCCGTGGGTATGCAGCTCTGCATTCTGCACAAAGACTCTGTTTTCATAGTCGATGCTGTAGTTGCGCTGCACGTCGTAGCGGCCTTTTTCATCCCACCGCAGGCGTGCAGAGATACCTTCGATAAACATCGGCGGGCGATAGTGATAGCCGGTTGCCATCACCAGCCCCTGAGTGCGACGGGTAAAGTCGCGCTCCTGCTCCTGCTGATGCAGCGAAAGCTCAAATTCGCCTGAAGAGAGCCAGCGCATATCCTTGAGTTCAGAGTGGGTGAACAGGTTGACGTTCAGCTCGCCATCCAGCTGTTTGACGTACATCAGATCGTAGATGTCGTTAATCAGGCTGCTGTTGATCCCTTTATAGAGATTCTTGTGACGGGCATTAAGCGCGTCGCGTTTGGCTGGTGGCAGATCGTGGAAATAGTCGATCCACTCAGGTGAGGTCATCTCCAGCGTCAGCTTGGTGTACTCCAGCGGGTAGAAGCGCGGCGCGCGCGTCACCCAGTTGAGCTGATAGCCGTGGCTGTCGATATCGCTCAGCAGATCGTAATAAATTTCCGCTGCGCTCTGGCCGCTGCCCAGCACGGTGATGGAACTTTTCTTCTGCAGTTCCGCTTTGTTGACCAGATATTCGCTGGAGTGGGTGAAGCGGTCGCGATAAGGACGGCTGCACTCCGGCATCCAGGCTACAGGCCCGGTGCCCAGCACCAGGTGACGGGCCAGCCACTCCTGCGCCTGACCGGTTTGCGTATCAACAGATTTAATGCGATAGCACTGCTGTTGATCGTCATAGCTGACGTACTCCACCCGGGTATTCCAGCGCAGATTGCTGAGCTGCGAACAGGCCCACTGGCAGTACTGGTTGTACTCTTTACGCATCAGGAAAAAATCTTCTCTGATATAAAAAGAGTAGAGCTTACCCTTTTGCTTCATGTAATTAAGCAGGCTGTAGCGGCTGGTAGGATCGGCCAGCGTCACCAAATCAGCCATAAAAGGGGTTTGCAGATGAGCGCTCTCCAGCATCATCCCGGTATGCCAGTCGAACCCCGGGTTCTGATCCAGGAATACGCCATTCAGCCCCTCAACCGGCTCACTCAGGCAGGCCAGCCCGAGGTTAAAAGGGCCAATACCGATAGCGACAAAATCATAAACAGTAGTCATAAGTCCTCACTGATTAGCTGCATTCAGCGCCGAATGGCGAACCTGTTCCCGACCGTAATGGACGATCAGGGCGATAACATCTTCCAGGTCTGTCGCCGTAGTGGTGGGGTTGAGCAAGGTGAATTTAAGATACTGGCGGCCACCCACTTTGGTGCCGGCAATCACTGCGTTACCGGAGCGGAACAGCGCTTTGCGAATGTTGGCGTTGATCTCATCCAGAGCGGCATCGCTCATGCCGGGACGCGGCACGTAGCGGAAGATTTGGGTGGTCAGCTCAGGCGCATGCAGAACCTCAATCGCCGGATGTGCGCTCAGCAGGGTATGGGCGGTCTGGGTCAGCGCGATAATCGTATCGAACGCCTGCCCCAGCGCAACTGGCCCCATAATACGCAGCGTCATCCACATTTTCAGCGCATCAAAGCGGCGCGTGGTCTGGATGCTTTTGTTTACCAGGTTTGGCGTACCCTCCTGCTGCGCGCTTAACGGATTCAAATAATCCGCATGATGGGTGACATGGCTGAGGTGCTTTTTGTCGCGAACAAAAAAAGCCCCACAGCTGACGCTCTGGAAGAAGGATTTGTGGTAATCCACGGTAACAGAGTCAGCTTTCTCAATCCCTTTAAGACGCTGACGATGCTTTTCTGACACCAGCAGGCCGCAGCCATAGGCGGCATCAACGTGCATCCACAGGCCGTAATGCTGGCAGAGATGGGAAATTGTCTGCAGCGGATCGATGCTGCCAAAATCGGTGGTGCCGCTGGTGGCCACCACCGCAATCGGGATCAGGCCCTGCTGCTGGCAGCGCTGAATCTCCTGCTCCAGCTTCATGGCGTCCATACGATAGTGGTCATCATAGTCCACCGGGATCACCGCATCGTAGCCCAACCCGAGAATAGCCATCGATTTCTGAATGCTGAAATGGCTGAGCCTGGAGGTAAATACGCGCCACTTACCGGCATCGTGTGGTAAACCCTGCTGTTTGATCAGGTGACCGGGATGATGAGCGGCACACCAGCTGTCGCGAGCCAGCAGCATCGCCATCAGGTTGGATTGCGTCCCGCCGCTGGTAAAGATGCCATCTGAAGGCTGGGGCAGGCCAATGCGGCTCAGCGTCCAGTCAATCACCTTTTGCTCAATCAGGGTGCCGCCCGCGCTTTGATCCCAGGTATCCACTGAACTGTTCACCGCCGCCATGATCTGCTCAGCCAGAACCGACGGGAGCACCACCGGGCAGTTGAGATGAGCAACATATTTGGGATGGTGGAACCAGACTGCATCGCGCAGATAGAGCTGGCTGAGTTCCTGTAGTGCGGCTTCGTTACTGCCTAACGGAGAGTCGAGGTCAACAGTGGCGAACTCAGGAGCAAGCTCATGCGGCAGAATGCCGCTGAAGGGTTTCTCAACGTTGCTGAATGTGGTGGTCAGCAGGGATAACACTTCCTGCGTCTGTTGATTCCACGCGTCCAGCTGCTGGTCATTGAAAATATATTCCTGATGCCCTGCAGCTTCTGGCTCGCGAGGCACCGGCTGAGTTTGTGAACGTAAGACCATAGCATTTCCTTAAAAAAGACGGAGTAAGCCCTGCCGCCCTGAAAAAAAAAGGCGAGGAAGGTTGCCTGACGACACGGCGTCAGTTCAGCATTGTTAACGTTTAAGCAGGGCGCGAGAGGCTCTGATGGCACATCAATCCAGTGGTTTTAGCTGTTCTTAACTAAAATAACTCCAGTTTGTGTGGTTTTGTGGCGCTTGTGCGCGGTTTGTAATTGAGGATGAGATTATAAATAGTAATCATTATCATTCAATAGGATTATTGTGACAGGGGTGTTATAAGGGTTGTTAATGTTAAAAGTGTGATGCACGTCACGTTATTCGCTTCAGGGCGTGCAAAAGGGGAGCTTAAAGACTACGTGTGGCAGGCGGGAGAAAAGGGGGAAGTTATTGAGCCTTGCAGCTCAATAACTTGAGGTAGAATTACTCTACGCGCAGAACGCGACTGGTATTGGTGGTGCCGGTGGTGCTCATTACGTCGCCCTGGGTCACAATCACCAGATCGCCAGACATCAGGAAGCCCTTGTCGCGCAGCAGGTTAATGGCATCGTGTGCGGCGACCACGCCATCGTTGTTACTGTCGAAGAATACCGGCGTAACGCCACGATAGAGCGCGGTGAGGTTGAGGGTACGCTCATGACGGGACATAGCGAAAATCGGCAGGCCGGAAGTGATGCGGGAGGTCATCAACGCGGTACGGCCCGATTCGGTCATGGTGATAATAGCGGTCACGCCCTGCAGATGGTTGGCGGCATACATGGCGGACATCGCAATCGCCTCTTCAATGTTATCAAACTGCACATCAAGGCGGTGTTTGGAGACATTGATGCTGGGGATCTTTTCAGCGCCAAGGCAGACTTTCGCCATGGCGGTAACGGTCTCAGCAGGGTACTGGCCAGCGGCAGTTTCTGCCGAGAGCATAACGGCATCGGTACCGTCCAGCACGGCGTTTGCCACGTCCATCACTTCGGCACGGGTTGGCATTGGGTTGGTGATCATCGACTCCATCATCTGGGTCGCGGTGATCACCGAGCGGTTAAGCTGACGCGCACGGCGGATCAGCGCCTTCTGAATGCCCACCAGTTCCGGGTCGCCGATTTCCACGCCCAAATCGCCCCTGGCGACCATCACCACGTCGGAGGCAAGAATAATATCATCCATCGCTTCCTGGCTGGCTACCGCTTCAGCGCGCTCAACTTTAGAGACAATCTTCGCATCACAGCCTGCATCGCGGGCCAGACGGCGTGCGTAGTTCAGGTCTTCACCACAGCGCGGGAAGGAGACAGCAAGGTAGTCACAGTTGATTTTGGCGGCGGTAAGAATGTCCGCTTTGTCTTTTTCGGTCAGCGCTTCTGCAGAGAGTCCGCCGCCCAGCTTATTGATGCCCTTATTGTTCGACAACGGGCCGCCGACGGTGACTTCGGTATAAACTTTCATGCCCTGAACTTCCAGCACTTTTAGCTGAACACGACCATCATCCAGCAGCAGAATGTCGCCCGGCACCACATCAGCAGGCAGCCCTTTATAGTCAATGCCGACTTTATCCTTGTCACCTTCGCCTTTCCCCAGGCTGGCATCAAGCAGGAAACGGTCGCCGATGCTCAGGAATACCTTGCCCTCTTTAAAGGTCGAAACGCGGATCTTTGGACCCTGCAAATCGCCAAGGATTGCAACATGGCGCCCCAGTTTGGCCGCAATTTCGCGCACTTTATTCGCCCGCAGCAGATGATCTTCCGCAGTGCCATGTGAGAAGTTAAGACGAACAACGTTGGCACCCGCAGCGATGATTTTTTCGAGGTTATTATCGCGATCGGTAGCGGGCCCCAGGGTGGTGACAATCTTGGTTCTTCTGAGACGTCTTGACATGTATGACTCCATTGACTTTGAAAGGGATGTTGCCGGAGCAACCCCTGAAAAGGTTCACTCATTGTAAGGAGAGGGGCAGGGTAGTGCAGCCCTCTAAGAACGGGCCAGGGACGGGAGCGCCACCAGCGTGTCCTCTTTTTCAAATCTCGACTCTTTTAACGCCGCTTTAACCCGCTTGAGGTTATCGCGAAATTTGGGACCCCGCCGCAGGGTAAAGCCAGTAGCCAGCACATCTATCAGCGTAAGCTGTGCCAGACGGGAAACCATCGGCATATAGATATCCGTGTCTTCAGGCACGTCGAGCGTCAGAGCCAGCGTGGCTTCGCGCGCCAGCGGGGAGTCCGGGGAGGTGATAGCCAGCACGGCGGCATCATTCTCACGGGCAAGCTGTGCCAGCTCAACTAAATTTTTAGTGCGGCCAGTGTGGGAAATCAGCACCACAACATCACCTTCCGTGCTGTTGATGCAGCACATTCGTTGCATCACAATATCATCGGAATAGACCACAGGCACATTGAAGCGAAAAAATTTATTCATCGCATCATGCGCTACGGCAGCGGAAGCGCCCAGCCCGAAAAAGGCGATCTTTTTCGACTGGGTAAGCAGGTCTACGGCGCGGTTCACCGCAGTGGCATCCAGACGCTGGCGAACGCGATCCAGACCGGCCATGGCGGACTCGAAAATTTTGGCTGAATAAGCTTCCACGCTGTCGTGTTCTTCAATGTTGCGGCTGACATAGGGCGTTCCGTTTGCCAGACTTTGTGCCAGCAACAGCTTGAAATCAGGGAAGCCTTTGGTTTGCAGGCGGTGGCAGAAACGGTTAACTGTCGGCTCGCTGACTCCCGCCTCGCGCGCCAGCAGCGCAATGCTGGCATGAATAGCGGTATCGGGCGAGGCAAGAATTACCTCCGCCACTTTTCGCTCGGATTTGCTAAGGTGTTCCAGGTGAGCCTGGATTTTTTCCAGCATATTCATAACGGCTTCCACTCATACATTCTGACGATTTCAATCACAGGAGAAATCGATGTCAATTTGTAGAGAATATACAGTGCGCTGATAAGCCACGGGCAGAGGCAATGCGCGGATACCCGGCCTTTTTTACCAGACTTTGAGCTGTGTCTGATTTTCACAGATGTAAATACAGTAACAAAAAAGTCGAAAAATTACGCATGAACTGTCCGTTAAACGCGCGGCAAAGTTCAGACAATTGCATACTCTGTGCTGGTGGAGTGCTGCCAGGTTTACGTGGACCCGGCAAAAGCAGTACATTGTATTGAAAGAAAATTACAAAGAGCCTGACTGCTTATGGAGTAATCCGGTCAGGCTTATCCTGCAACGAGGAGAATAAAATGGCGGTTACACAAACGGCTCAGGCATGCGATCTGGTGATTTTCGGTGCCAAAGGCGATCTCGCGCGCCGGAAACTGTTGCCTTCCCTTTATCAGTTAGAAAAAGCCGGCCAGATCCACGAAGAGTCCCGCATCATCGGGGTGGGACGTGCCGACTGGGATAAAGCAGCCTACACCAAGGTAGTACGCGAAGCGCTTGAAACCTTCATGAAGGAGAAAATCGACGAAGCGTTGTGGGACAAGTTAAGCAGCCGTCTCGATTTCTGTAATCTCGACGTGAATGATGTGGCGCACTTCAGCAAGTTGGGCAAAATGCTCGACCAGAAAAAACGCGTTACCATCAACTATTTCGCAATGCCGCCGGGAACGTTCGGCGCCATCTGTAAAGGTCTGGGATCGGCAAAACTGAATGCTCAGCCTGCCCGCGTTGTTATGGAAAAACCGCTGGGGACCTCGCTGGATACCTCACGCGAAATTAACGATCAGGTTGCTGAGTTCTTTGAAGAGAACCAGGTTTTCCGTATTGACCACTATTTGGGTAAAGAAACGGTACTGAACCTGCTTGCGTTGCGCTTTGCAAACTCGCTGTTTGCCTCTAACTGGGATAACCGCACTATCGATCACGTGCAGATTACCGTGGCTGAAGAGGTGGGGATTGAGGGACGCTGGGGCTACTTTGATAAAGCAGGCCAGATGCGTGACATGATCCAGAACCACTTGCTACAGGTTCTGACCTTTATCGCCATGTCTCCGCCCGCCGATCTCTCTGCAGACCGTATCCGTGATGAAAAGGTAAAAGTGCTGCGTTCGCTGCGCCGTATTGACCATACCAACGTGCGTGAGAAAACCGTGCGCGGCCAGTACACTTCCGGTTTTGTGCAGGGCAAAAAAGTGCCTGGCTACCTGGAAGAAGAAGATGCTAACAAACAGAGTAGCACCGAAACCTTCGTTTCAATCCGCGTGGATATTGATGACTGGCGCTGGGCTGGCGTGCCGTTCTACCTGCGTACCGGTAAGCGTTTGCCTACTAAATGTTCAGAAGTGGTGGTCTACTTCAAGAACCCGGCACTGAATCTGTTTAAAGAGTCCTGGCAGGAGTTACCGCAGAACAAACTCACCATTCGTCTGCAGCCGGATGAAGGTGTGGATATCCAGATCCTGAACAAAGTGCCAGGTCTTGATCACAAACATAACCTGCAAACCACCAAGCTGGATCTGAGCTTCTCTGAAACCTTTAATCAGTCGCACCTGGCTGACGCCTATGAGCGTCTGTTACTGGAAACCATGCGCGGCATTCAGGCGCTGTTTGTACGCCGTGACGAAGTGGAAGAAGCCTGGAAATGGGTCGACTCCATCATGGATGCCTGGTCCGCTGATAATGAAGCGCCTAAGCCTTATCAGGCTGGCACATGGGGTCCGGTGGCCTCCGTCGCCATGATCACCCGCGATGGCCGCTCCTGGAACGAGTTTGAGTAACAGGTCGCCAGGGCGTTTCTGAGTCCTGAACGTAAACTGTTTCATTAAAAGCCCTGCCGCCCTGGCAGGGCTTTTTTTTGCGCAGCCTGCGAGGACTTTCGCAAAAATGAACCGTGGTTTTAAAAAACAGAGCAAGCGCCTGGACGCCGGGAAGAACAATCCTGTATGGTAGAGAGTGAATCCCTTTCCTGACGCCGAGCGCGTCGCTTTGGAGAAGCAGAAAGATGACTAACTGGAAGACCAGCGCAGAGCAGATCCTTACCACAGGCCCGGTTGTGCCGGTGATTGTTGTGAATAAGCTTGAGCATGCCGTACCCATGGCAAAAGCTCTGGTGGCAGGAGGCGTAAAAGTGCTGGAAGTGACGCTCCGCACGCCCTGCGCGATGGACGCGCTTAAAGCGATGATCAAAGAGGTACCGGAGGCCATTGTTGGTGCGGGTACGGTTCTTAACGTTCAGCAGCTGAAGGAAGTAACCGATGCAGGCGCGCAGTTTGTGATTAGCCCTGGCGTTACCGAGTCTCTGCTCAAGGCCGCGGTAGAGGGGCCAGTGCCGCTGATCCCGGGCATCAGCACCGTTTCAGAACTGATGACCGGCCTGGATTACGGGCTGCGGGAGTTCAAATTCTTCCCCGCTGAAGCCAACGGTGGCGTAAAAGCGCTGCAGGCAATCGGCGGTCCTTTCCCGCAGGTTCGCTTCTGCCCGACCGGCGGTATCTCTCCGGCTAATTATCGCGACTATCTGGCGCTGAAAAGCGTGCTCTGTATCGGCGGCTCGTGGCTGGTACCGGCGGATGCGCTGGAAGCAGGGGACTACGAGCGTATCACCCAACTGGCGAAAGAAGCCGTGGCGGGCGCGCGCTAAACCCTGATAAATGCTCCCCGAAGCAGGGGCCTGTCAGCGCTTGAAGAGAAGGCGCTTTCGGGGGAGAGGGGAAATCAAACGTTTTAAAACAGAACGAACGCCTGGCGGAGATGAAGCGATCGTTTGACCCGGTAGCGTCCAGAATCAGGTTCAGCAGAGTTGGACAAAAAAGAGAGCGTACAGGTAAAGCCCGTTACGGGCTTATCCGACACGCTCTCTTTTGCATTATATGCTGAATGCAGATAGTGGTCGCAGCCGTTAGCCGCTGACTTTCACGCCGGCAGCACAAGCAATGGCGCGCTGAATGGCGTCATCAACGTTTTCACCTGTTGCCAGCGCCACGCCTAAACGACGCTTTCCGCGAATTTCTGGCTTGCCAAACAGGCGAACCTGTAAACCGGCTCCCAGCACGCTGCCTACATTGCTGAACTGCACGTTGTCGCTCTCCAGCTCCGGCAAAATAACGGCAGAAGCGGCAGGGCCGTACTGGCGGATGCCGCCAATTGGCAATCCCAGGAAAGCGCGGACGTGCAGGGCGAACTCAGAGAGATCCTGAGAAATCAGCGTCACCATACCGGTATCGTGCGGGCGGGGGGAGACTTCGCTAAACACCACTTCATCACCACAGACAAACAGCTCAACGCCGAACAGGCCATAACCGCCCAGCGCCTTCACCACCTGCTCTGCAATTTGCTCTGCGCGTTGCAGAGCCAGCTCGCTCATCTGCTGCGGCTGCCAGGATTCACGGTAATCACCATCTTCCTGACGATGACCGACAGGGGCGCAAAAATGTATGCCGTCTGCGGCGCTGATGGTCAGCAGGGTGATTTCAAAATCAAACTTCACCACGCCCTCAACAATCACCCGGCCAGCGCCGGCACGACCGCCTTGCTGCGCATATCCCCAGGCGGCATCAAGCTGTGAGGCTTCACGAATAAAGCTTTGCCCTTTGCCGGAGGAGCTCATCACCGGCTTAACGATGCAGGGAAAACCGATCTCCTGCGCAGCCTGAGTAAAGGCCTGCTGGCTGTCGGCAAAGCGGTAGCTGGAAGTAGGGAGCGCCAGCTCTTCGGCTGCCAGACGGCGGATGCCTTCACGGTTCATGGTCAGGCGTGCCGCACGCGCTGTCGGCACGACATTCTGCCCCTCTTTTTCCAGCTCAATCAGCATATCGGTGGCGATCGCCTCAATCTCTGGCACGATATAATCGGGGCGTTCCAGCGCAACCAGGGCTTTCAGGGCTTCACCATCAAGCATATTAATAACATGGCTGCGGTGAGCAACGTGCATGGCCGGGGCATCGGCGTAGCGGTCAACCGCAATCACTTCAACGCCCAGACGCTGACATTCCAGCGCCACTTCTTTACCCAGTTCCCCGGAACCTAACAGCATTACGCGCGTTGCGGCAGGGCGCAGCGCAGTACCAAGAGTGGTCATAATCTTCTACCTGATTGGATGGAAAAAACGCGCGCAGTATAAACGAAAACGATTGCGCAGACATCTGCTTTCCAGGGTTGAGCAAAAATGACCAGGCTGATATACTGTATAAAAATACAGTTAAACGAGGTGTGCACTATGGCTGTTGAAATCAAATATGTTGTCGTCAGAAAAGGTGAGGAAAAGATGACATTCGCCAGTAAAAAAGAAGCCGACGCGTACGATAAAATGCTCGATATGGCTGAAGCATTTTCAGACTGGCTGAGTGCGTCACCGCTGACCATGGAAGAAGATCAGCGTGAAGCGCTGGGCATGTTCCTGGCAGAACATAAAGATGCCGTGCAGCATATTCTTCGTACCAGCAAAATGCCGGAAGCGGACGACTCTGTGAGCACTCAAGATACGGGCAAAGCGAAGGCGGTGTCGGACGAACAGGCCGCAACGGATGAACAGGCAGAAGATGAAGATCAAGGTGAAGAGGGTGCGGAAACCGCTTCCGCTAAGCCGGCTAAAAGTCGTGCAGCCGTACGCGGCGTGAAAGCTGCCTGATTTCCTGTCTGAACGGTAACTGCCTCTCGCGCGCAGGCCTGAAAGCCTGCGCGTTTCTGTTTAATGCTTCCCTGCCTGAGCCTGAGCCTGAGCCTGAGCCTGAGCCTGAGCCTGAGCCTGTTCAGCTTGTGGCGGCGCACTGCCGTTTAAGGGCGTGGAACGCCTCTGCTGCCACCTCCGTTGGCGGCTGCTGATGATACCGATCGTTAAAAACTTCCAGTCCTAAAGGTCCCTGATAGCCCTGCGCGTGCAATGCGTTTAACAGCGTATAGAGGGGAAAGTTACCCTGGCCGGGTAATAAGCGCTGATGACGGGCAATATCCACAAGGCGATCCTGAGAAGGCAGCGTAGCCAGATCGGAAAGCTGCACCAGAAAGATTTTCTCTGCCGGGATCCCGGCAAGGTCTGCCACGGTACGGTTGCGCACAAAAATATGGAAAGCATCCACTACCAGTCCAAGATTGGGTTCATCGATCTTCTGCACCAACTTCCAGGCGGCCGGAAGGGTATTGATATGTGTACTCCATGCCATCGCCTCGAAGGCTATTCTCACGCCTCTTTTTCCCGCTTCCCTGCTCAGCCAGCGTAAATCCTCCTCTTCCCGTCCGGCAATACATTCTGCATCGGTCGAGGCAGGGGTTAACAGCGTAGTGGCTCCTAACAGTACCGCCGTTTCCAGCATCTGCAGCGCTTCCTGGCGCTTAGCGTCACGCCGTTTGTCTGGCGCGCCGGTAAAGTCCAGCAGCACCTGATAATCCGTCAGGCCGGTTTGCTGAGTGTCGAGTAGCCCGGCCAGATTTTTGGCATCGCCAGCGTGCGCTTCCAGATCCTGACGCCAAAGCTCAACCTGATCAAACCCCGCCTGCGCTGCAGCCATCACTTTCTCCTGAGGCGTGCCGCCAAGCAGAACCGTGTTGATAAATAATGGGTTGTTAATAAATCTGGCCATAATATTCCCCTTAAGGTGTTCAAAGTGCTTACTGCAGCAAGAGGCTTTACGCTCCCACTTACACGATGCAGCACGAGTGAAAAATCCATGCAGAAAATAAGTATAGCGGCAGGGGATAAATTATCGGCGCGGCCAGAAAGTTAAGGTTTTCCAGGCTTTTCCTCGCTTTACGCTTCTTGACGTCCGCCCCTCTATGCTGGTTTTTTCATTTCAGAGTGGAAACCGCTATGAGTAACTGGCTGCAACAGATTCAGACCGTATTGGGAAGCAGTAAATCAGGCGGCGGTGAGGGGCTGAGTAAGATGCTGGCACCCGGCGCGTTGGGCGGTCTGGCAGGGATGCTGATTGCCAGTAAATCGTCACGAAACCTCCTGCTCAAATATGGGAAAAACGCGCTTATTATCGGCGGTAGCGCTGCTGCGGGCGCGGTGTTATGGAAGAAATATAAAGATCGTGTGGTTCAGACGCATCAGGATGAGCCGCAATATGGGCAACAGCAAACTCCGGTGGATCGCCGGGCTGAAAGACTGGTGCAGGCGCTGGTGTTCGCTGCTAAAAGCGATGGCCATATAGATTCGCAGGAGCGCAAAGCGCTGGATGAACATATCCACCAGGCGGGTTTGGGGGCCAGCGGCGAAAAGCTGATCCAGCAAGCCATTGAGATGCCGCTCGACCCGCAGAAGCTGGCGCAGGATGTCAAAAATGAGGAGGAGGCGCTGGAGCTCTATTTTCTCAGCAATCTGGTGATTGATGTCGACCATTTTATGGAGCGCAGCTATCTCCAGGCTCTTGGCGACGAACTGAAAATCCCGCAGGACGTGCGCGACAGCATGGCGCAGGAGATCCAGGCTGAAAAGCAAAAGCTGACGGCCTGAAATACTGAAACGGGGTGAGACCGTCACCCCTCCGCATCAATAATTTTTTGGCCCTTCACGGCTCTGACGCTTGGCAATCGCCCTGACAACTGCCACCCTTAGCCTATGTACTTGATCCAGCGGGGCTGAACGATGCAAAAACCACCTAGTGCCAAAAAAATTCCTTTTGAGATGACCCTTCACGGGGATACTCGCACCGACAATTATTACTGGCTACGGGATGACCAGCGCGAAGATCCGGCGGTACTGGATTATCTGCATGCAGAAAATGATTACGGTAAAGCGATTATGCAGTCGCAAAAGGCGCTGCAGGAAGGCTTACTGAAAGAGATCATCGATCGTATCCCGCAGCGGGACCACTCGGTGCCCTACGTCAGGAAAGGCTATCGTTACCAGAGCCGCTATGAAGAGGGTAACGAGTACGCGATCTATACCCGCCAGCCGGAAAACACCACCACGCCCGAGCACTGGGATGTTTTGCTGGACAGCAACCAGCGTGCGGCAAAAAGCGAATTTTACACCCTGGGCGGCGTCAGCATTACGGCGGATAATCAGGTTATGGCCGTAGCGGAAGACTTTTTGTCGAGAAGGCTGTATGGCATCCGTTTTTGCAACCTTGAGACCGGAGAGTGGTATCCGGAAGTGCTGGAGAACGTCTCTTCCAGCTTTACCTGGGCTAATGATGGCCGCACCCTCTACTACGTCCTGAAAGATAAGCAGACTCTGCTGCCCTGGCAGGTCTGGCGGCATACGCTGGGGACAAGTCAGCAGCAGGATCAGCTGGTTTATGAAGAGAAGGATGATACCTTTTACGTCGGCGTCCAGAAAACCACCTCGGAAGCGTTTATTCAGATAACCCTGCACAGCAGCACGACCAGCGAAATTTTGCTGCTTGATGCCACGCGTTCAGACGCGGAACCGCAGCTCTTCTGCCCGCGTCGTAAAGATCATGAATATTATCTTGATCACTATCAGCAGCATTTTTATCTCCGCTCAAACCGCGAAGGGATAAATTTTGCCCTCTATCGCACCACCGCTTTTGCCGAAGCAAGTTGGGAAACTGTGATCCCAGCCAGGGACGAAGTGGTACTGGAAGAGTTCACGCTTTTCCGGGACTGGCTGGTGGTAGAAGAACGGGAAGGGGGCTTAACCGGGCTGCGGCAGATAAACTGGCAAACGGGTAACGAGGCTGCCATCGTGTATGACGATCCCGCCTATGTGACCTGGCTGTCGATCAATCCTTCGCCGGAGACCAGTAAATTACGTTATGGCTACTCTTCCATGACGACGCCGGATACGCTCTATGAACTGGATTTGGATACCGGAGAGCGGAAGACGCTTAAGCAGGCAGAGGTGAAAGGCTTCGACCCGAGCCATTACCGCAGCGAGCGTCACTGGATCACCGCCCGTGACGGCGTGAAGGTGCCTGTTTCACTGGTTTATCACCGCGACCATTTCCGTCAGGGCAAGAACCCGATGCTGGTTTATGGCTATGGCTCTTACGGTAGCAGCATGGATGCTGATTTCAGCGCCAGCCGCCTGAGCCTGCTCGATCGCGGATTTGTGTTCGCCCTGACCCACATTCGCGGGGGCGGCGAGCTTGGGCAGCAGTGGTACGACGATGGCCGGCTGTTGAACAAAATGAACACCTTTACCGATTTCATCGATCTTACCCAGGCTCTGGTTGAGAAAGGGTATGGCGCGCCTGACAAGCTCTATGCGATGGGGGGCAGCGCAGGCGGCCTGCTGATGGGTGGGGTGATTAACATGGCGCCAGAGCTGTTCAATGGTGTGGTGGCTCAGGTGCCGTTTGTGGACGTCTTAACCACCATGCAGGATGAATCTATTCCTTTAACCACCGGCGAATATGATGAGTGGGGCAACCCCGCTGACGAGACGTTCTATCGTTATATCAGCCAGTACAGCCCCTACGATCGCGTCACGGCTCAGGCCTATCCCCATCTGCTGATCACCACCGGGCTGCATGATTCCCAGGTGCAATACTGGGAACCGGCAAAATGGGCGGCAAAGTTAAGAGAGCTGAAGACGGATGATAATCTGCTGCTGCTTTGTACTGATATGGATGCAGGACATGGCGGTAAATCGGGACGCTTCAAATCTTATGAAGGCGTAGCGCTGGAGTATGCCTTCCTGATAGCGCTGGCGCAGGAAACGCTCAGCGCCGCTAACGCCAATTAAATCACTCTACTGATAAAGCCCGTTCCATCGCACTACGCAGGTCGGGCTTTAAATCCGGGATATTCTTCAGCATCCATTTCAGGTATCCCGGATCTCTTTTGGCCACGTCATCTATCTTGCTGCCACGATATTTGCCGAACGGAAAGGTGGTGCTTGAGCCTTTTACCTGCATCCGGCGTATCATTTCAGGCGCGTCCCAACCCGAATAGCTCATAATGCGGATCAACAGCGCAGCCGTGACGTAACAGTCGTACAGCGCGCGGTGGGCATGCAGGTCAGCCGGAGGCGTGACCTCCAGCTGCAGCGTTTCGCGCAGGGCCTGATTACTGTATTTGATGCCCGGCCATAAACCGCGTGCCAGCGTCATGGTGCAGATCCATTCACCATGCATCTCTGGCAGCATCCGGCGGTCAAAGCTGGCGTTATGGGCAACATAGTAGGGGCTGCCGTGATAGCGGCTAATCACATGTTCTATTGGCGGTTTATCCGCTACCATCGCTTCCGTAATACGATGGATAGCCATCGCCTGGTGGCTGATAGGGCGATCGGGGCAGATAAGATCGCTCATCGGATTGACGATCGCGCCATCAATCACATCAACAGACGCCACCTCTACAATGCCACCCTGCAGACCGCAGGTCTCGGTATCTATCACGCGTAACATAATGCGTCCCTTTTAAATAACTGGCGGATAGCGTAACGAATGGACCTCTCCTTGCCAATCTTTACCGGTTCTTCTGGCAATCACCAGTTGCTCGCCTTCACCGCCAGTGACAACCGCTCTGCCGCTCTCATCCCACAGCACGCTTTTGCCCGCACTCTGATGGCCGCCGGTTGGCAGGGCATGGTTCGCCATTAATACCGCCATCTTGTAGTCGCGTGACCAGCGAGCCAGATATTTGCAGTCGTGGTGATAGCCTTTTTCAGAAACCAGTACGCCGGTGGCGTAAAGGTTCGCGCCGCGTCTTGCGGCATCCCTTGCATACTCTTCCACGCTGATGTCTGCACAGATAGCCATCGCCACATGGTGCTGTTGATAGCCAAACAGCGGGACGCTTTCACCTGGGGTAAAGAGCTGTTTCTCCTCTTCACCAAAGAGATTGCGCTTGCCGTAAGCCATCCTTGTGCCGTCGGGCAGAAAAGCGACGGCGCTAAGCAGGATGCCGTCAGCTGTTGACAGCGGCAGCCCCACAATAATCGACATTGTGTGTTCAGCCGCGGCCACGGCAAAAACTTCCAGGCGGGCATCATCCAGCGGCATTGCCAGTTCGGTCACGCGGTCGAGTTCATAACCCGTGAGGGAAAGCTCAGGGAAGATCAGCAGATCGACATCATGAACAGCAGCCTGACGAATAAAGTCGAGGTGGCGGGAAATATTCCAGGCGAGATCGCCCGGACGGGAGCCCGATTGGGCAGCAGCAATACTCCAGACAGACATAAGCACTCCAGCAAGGCCTGTATCAGGCTATTATCTCAACCGAAGCGGTGAGGAAAAACAAGCGAAACCGTTGCGCTATTTTTGCTTCGGTTCATAGGGTAAGCGGGAGAGGCTTAATGAGGCCTGGCGATACTGCGTCAGACGCTGGCGAAACCAGTCACGCAGCGCTTCCGGCTGTTCACGCTCAACCATTTCAGCAATTACCGGCATGTTATAACGCTCTTTGAACGCCACGCCCGCCGCAGCCAGGTCTACGTTGACCTTATCTTTCTCTTCCTGGGATCGTTCAGCCAGATTGTGATTCATCAGGTTTCTCCTCTGTCGGCGGCAAAAATATAGCAGTTAGTGCACTTTCGCAAGCCCGGGCCGTGCTGTGAGCCGTTATCGTCTCGACACCGTATTTCAGGCGGAGTATCCTTTCGGCCTTATCGCAGCTTTCGGGCTGCAAAGCACAGGATAGGATGACTGTTATGCGTAAGTTTTCTCTGGTTTTTGCCCTGGCACTCTCTGCCGCTGCCTTCTCACAGCAGGCCTCTGCTCATGCCCATCTGAAAAATCAGTATCCCGCGGCGAATGCCAACGTAGATGCTTCTCCTCAGGCGCTGACGTTGACCTTCTCTGAAGATATTGAACCCGCTTTCAGCGGCGTTGAAATTATCAACGGTAATCAGAAAGCAGTGCCGCTGGCGGAAGCCGAGCGCGCTCCCCGGCAGCATAATCAGCTGATTGCGCCTCTGCAGCAGCCTTTGGTTAGCGGTCACTATCAGGTCAACTGGCATGTGCTTTCAGTGGACGGCCATAAAACCAAAGGGACTTACTCCTTCAGCGTGAAGTGATATGTCCCTTAGCATCTTCTATATCCTTTGCCGCTGGCTGCATTTCGCTGCGCTGATCTCTCTTGCGGGCGGCAGCCTCTATACCGCACTTATGGCCCCGGCTCGCTTCAGAGGTTACCTCTCTGAGCGTTTTAAACTGCTGCTGAGAGTTAGCGCGGTGCTCTCCCTGTGCACCGCAATTCTTTTACTGGCAGCCCAAACCGGGCTGATGGGGAACGGCTGGCAGGACATCACTGATGTGCAGGTCTGGCAGGCGGTGTTGCAGACCCGCTTTGGTCAGGTCTGGCAATGGCAACTGCTGCTTGCTCTGGCGGGCGTGCTTGCGCTGTTGCTGAAGGGAAGAGGGCGCCAGCAGCTGCTCTTGCTCAGCAGCATTGGGCAGCTGACAGGTTTAGCTTTTGTGGGGCACGCTGCGATGCTGGAAGGCGGCGCAGGCGTTTTACAGCGCACCAATCAGGCTGTTCATCTTATTTCCGCTGCCTTCTGGGTGGGCGGGCTGTTGCCGGTAGCGATGCTGATGAGAGAGGCCCGGCAGCAGACGACCCGCAGTGACGCCATTCGCACGCTGATGCGCTTCTCGCGCTATGGCCATCTTGCCGTCGCGCTGGTGGTGACAAGTGGTGTCATCAATGCTCTGCTACTGCTGGGATGGCCTCCTGCAAGTTTCCAGCTTTACAGCCAGCTGCTGCTGGTGAAAGCGCTGCTGGTCGCGCTGATGTGTGCGGTGGCGCTGGTTAACCGCTACTGGCTGGTGCCACGTTTCCAGCGTTGTGGGGAGCGCGCACAACGTCTTTTTCTGCGCACCACGCTGGCAGAGCTGCTGCTTTCCGCACTGGTGCTGCTGTTGGTGAGCCTGTTTGCCACGCTGGAACCAGCCTGACACCCACTATTTCTGCTGCCTGCAAACGGCAGGCATTATTTAAAGAGGTATCGTAACACCATGAAAAAACTGGCTTGTCTGCTGTTAGCAATGAGTTTTTCTACAAGTGCCCTGGCGGCGCAGATTGTCACCGTCAGCCGCTTTGAAGTGGGTAAGGATAACTGGCCATTTAATCGTGAAGAGGTGATGCTCACCTGTGCCAAAGGCGGCGCGCTGTTTGTGATCAACCCAGCCACGCTGATGCAATATCCGATTAATGATGTTGCTGCTGAGCTGGTGAAGAGTGGTCAGGCCAAAGGTGAGGATATCAGCGTGATCCAAAGCGATGATGCCGGGCATCCCGGGCAGAAGAAAAGCCTGACGCCGATAGTGGAACGCACGCAGAAGCTATGCGACTGACAGCCAGTCAGGTGCTGCGCAGCATTAGCGGCCCGCCAGGGCGTTATTGATGTGAAAAGAGTCACCTCTCCAGAGTAATTTATGTTTTGCTGCAGGTATCGGGCTGTTCAGCTGCCGATGCCAGTCACTGCTTTGCCGTCTGGCAAGGCAGTGTAACCATTTCTGCCGCCACGATCACAGAGCTAACATCTTTCCCCTGCGCCTCTTCCCGCTGGCTGGTAAAACCCTTCGCCTGTACTACCTTTTAAAGGGCAAGGCGACATAGCCTGCATAAATGCCAACTTTTAGCGCACGGCTCTCATAAGGAGCCATTTCCCTGGACCGAAGATAGGAATCGTCTTCGGTCTTTTTTTGTTATGTTTTTAAAAACAGTCAGTTACAGTAAAATCAATCAGTTATAACCCATCCTGTTATACCGTTTTATCCCCTGTAGGAACCTCTGCCGCCAATTTGCCGCCATCTATTCGCGCCATTTTAGTCAGCGGATTATTGCCGATCGCCTCCTCAAGATGATCAGGGGCGAAGTGTGCATAACGAATCCAATGACAGAAGATAAAAACAATGGCTAAATGAATCCAGCACTCAGTTGGCTGTAGGGAAGTAGTAAATTCTTCATTGCTACAACAACTATTTAAGGAAACATATGATTATCGGAAATGAGGAATACCTCTTTACCCGTGGCAGTGATGTCGTCAGAGACGGGATGTTTTTAGAGGTAGAGAAAAATGGAGGGGGAAAGCATCAAATAATTGCGGAAGTTTTTTATTCTGATCTCTCTGGAGAGTTTACTTTCTCATGTTTCGTGGAAGATGCTCCCTTAAAAGTTATTGAAGCACTAATCAAACAAGCCAAAGATTTACTTCCGCCAGTAGACTCTTATAAAAGTTAAAATTACATGAAAAAAGCTGCCATTTGCAATTGCCGGTGATATCAACCGTCATCTTGCCGTCAAAGGTGGATTCATAACTGATTGCGGTCAGTTCAATACGCGGCTCCCACTGCAGCAGCGCCATATAGCAGGCAGACATTATCTGCAGGCGCAGCGCGAGATTATTGGGCTGGTCAGTCAGTGCGGATAAAAGCGAGCCATAGGTGCGCCGCATTACCCTTGAGCCAACCGGTGTGGTGAGAATGTCACGCACCGACTGACTGATGTGCGCCAGATCATCAACGCTTTCGCCGGTATCACGCTGCATGCCGGTATAGGTAGCGCGACTCATTGCGGGCCGTCCGTTTTACTGCTGCCACGCTGCACACCGCCATGCGTATGACTGTGGACTACAATGCCGTTAGAGCTGAAATTGCCGCCGGAGTGCTCAACACTGCCGGTCATTTTGCCGCCCTGGGTAACTTCGGGCGTGGCGGTTTTCAGCAGGTTAGTACATTCAACCACCGGGGAACCTAGGGTGATTTTTTCACTGGCTGTAACCAGCACAACCTTTGTTGTCACGCTGATAGATTCAGACGCCTGCACCGTAGCAGTTTTCATGCCAGTGGCAGTGAGCGCGCCGGTTTTGGGTTCATATTCGATAACCGCGCCGTCAGGGAAGCTATAGTGAACAGCATCCGCCGAGACTGAGGGCGCCGGGTTGTCATCGGAAAAAATGCTGGTCAGTACAAAGGCGGAATCCAGCTCATCGCCGAGTGACATAATAAGCACCTGCTCGCCAACTGAAGGCGCGCGCCAGAATCTGACGCCCCCGGCGCTTGATGTCAGCCAGTTGAGCCAGTCAGTTTCATTGGCGCCGGTCTGCACGCGACAAAGCCCGCCGTCTAAATCAACGGCGGTGACGGTTCCGATCCGAATCAAGTTGCGCAGCAGGCGCTGGATTTCTGAGTGATTTTCTGAAATATTCATAATACTATTGTGCTGAATTTTCTTTCATAAAACGATGACTTGCTCTTGTATGGTTATTCCCGCAACACCTAATTGTAACCCGAAGGCTAAGATAAAAACTCTTCATTTTAATAGGGACTATAATGATTACCCCGAAAGTATCGTTAATTATTGGAAATGGATTTTCTATAAACTTTAATTATTATCACGACTTGCATAAAAATTTTAACACTAGCTCTCCGATCTATTGGGAAGTGAAATGTCCTACATCGAAGGGGCTGTTGATTGAAAGCTTTCCAATGCTTAAACGTTTTCAATACTTACATTGTGATAAGTTAGATTTCGAGGTGTTTAACTTAATTCTTGACTTGGATGCATGTAAAAAAGCAAATTTAGACCAATATAAACTATTGATTGAAGCTAGGCATTTTTTGAGCTTGGCTTTTTCTCATTATTCTAAAGCTCAAAGAAAAAAAATCAAACAATCATGGCCTTGGTTTAGATGGATAAAAAGTCATCTCAACTTAATAACATCTATTAGCTCGTTCAATTATGACTTGTTAATTGAAACTATGATAAAAGAGATGAGATTTCCATTTTATTCGTTGCCAACACAACGACCAGAAAAGCTCTTAATTGTCAAGCCGCACGGCTCGTGTGACTATGAAAGTGCAATTCCTTTGCTTGTCGGCCCTAAAAGAGGATATCCGTTAATAGATTTATGGGCGGATAAAAATAATTTGCCCTTAAAAAGATTGAGGGGAGGTGAGTTAATACAAGTTAGGGATAATCCGTTTTGCATCGTGCCAACTGAGCATAATATATATTATAATTTTCATGCATTTTCACCATTAATTAATAAGTTTCATTATGATTTGTCGCATTCTGATTATTGCATTTTTATAGGTATTTCTTATATGCACGCCGATAGAGTGGAGATAGATGAAATGCTTTCATGTTTACCCCCGCAATGTTTGGTAGTTATAGCCAATCCTTCTCCCTCTAAGGATTTCATCAATAAAATAGAGCAGTTGTCTCTGAAATATGTTGTTTGGGATAACCCAAATGGCCCTGTAAACCATAGTGGGGATTTATTAAGCTTGACCTCTTAACTAATATGGTTATTTTGATAAAGTAGTGAATATGATTTCTTCAATCATATTTAAGTCTTCATTTCTGTAACCTAAAAGGGTGCGCGCATCGTATTGCACCTCTTTGCCGCCTTTGGTTGCCCGGTCACGCAGGCCGCAATGATGCACGCGGGCCATGCGCTGCACATTGCCGGCAAACTGTGCGGCGGCATCATCACTGTTGCCTTTAGCTTTCAGGTATTTCGCGGTGCGGAGTTTGGCAAACATCTCTCGTTTCACACGGCCTTTTTTGCTGCGCAGTGGTTGACGCTTTCGGGGCTTGAATGGCGTGCCGTCCGGTGCCTGCTGGCGCTTGATATTCTGTTGCTGACTGGCGCGCAGGCGTTTGGTAATAGCGGCGGCCATCTGCTTGCGTGGCTGAGGGGAAAGGTTATTTATCAGCGCCGACAGTCGGTCATCAAAGGCCTGTAGCTCACTCATCACAGCCACTCACTGATAAGCTGGCCGGAAAGATAAAGTTGCGTTGGCGGGGAAACGTCATCCGGCAGTGGCGGCTCAGGCACGCGGTCAACATGTAGCCCACCGTCAACCTGCTTCACAATCACGCGCTCAGTCAGCTGCAGCTTAATGCTGATATCGATCAGGGTGTCGCTGATGATATCCACCTCATGCGTGAAGTCCGTCCTGCGCTTCTCTTCGGTTGCCATAATGTCGGGCTGATTCTCACGCAGCCAGGCCAGTATCGGCACAATCAGCAAATCGACGTTACCCGGATAATCGGTGATAACGAGACTGAGCTGATACTGATCCTCAAAGGACAGCGAGGCGGCAAGCGTTGAGACAATGCGCCCGCTGTCCACGAACATATTCAGGCTGTCAGGATTGGTCTGCAGATGCGGCACGCAGTCGGTCAGTACCTTTCGCTGTTGGGCTGGTTTTAACATCGTGTTCCTCCTGGCAGTCTTTGATGATTTCGATCTGCAGCCCGCACGATGCAAGCGCAGCCTCTAACCGGCGGTTATCAGCCGCCAGATCGCCCTGCGTCTGCAGGCTGTTTGCCGGGAACGGGCAGCTTGTCACGCGTGGACAACCAGTCCAGATAATCTCGGGCGCTACTGAAGGCGGGGCGACTGTGCAGTCGGATAACATCATCAGGCAGGACAGCAGCAGACCAGCCGCGAAGGTCTTCGCTCGCATCGGTTTCTCTCTGTATTTGCAGTTCACGGTTAAGGGCAGAGACTGGCCTGGCCCTGCATCAGCCGCAGTTTAGCCTCGCGTATCTGCCCCTCTTTTGCCTCGTCATTCATCCGGGCAATGGCTTTATCCCGGCTTTCAATCCCGGCAGACAGCGTGCCGATAATGCGTTGGGCGCTGGTCAGCTCCGTTTTCGTGGTGTTCAGTTGCCAGCAGGCTGACCCCAGCCCCGCAAGCAGCAGGGCAGACAGGACGATGAGGAAGCGGATCATTGCAGCCCCTTCAGGCAGTAAGCCGTCTCGTTTGCCCGGCGGTTCTGCAGGCCACGGTTAACTCTGCCGTCCACGTAAACCCAGCGCCGCAGCTCGTTGCACGCCGCCCGCCAGTGAAGGGCGTTGATGTGCCTGGCAAAGGTGGACTGACAGACGGCCCGCACGCCGACGTTGAAACCGAACGACACGGTTGCGTCATAAACCTGCTGAGGCATTGTCACTGGCATACACTGCGCAATGCCGCGATCAACGCGGATCACATCATCAATCAGATTGACTGCCGCCTGCCGTTCGCTGACCTGGCTTGCAGGCGTAACGCCCAGGGTGTGGCCGACTCCGTTAGTCTACACGCCCGCGCTGCACTGGTAAGGCGATGTGCGGCACCCTTCAGTATTGGCGATCAGCGCCAGACCGTCACTGGAGGTTTTCAGCGTCTGGAATTTTGGCAGCATCGTTGCGACGGCCAGCACCGCAACCACGGCGCAGCGCTTAGCGAAGGAGTTCATTGGTTAACGTTTTCCATGAAAGCGCTTGTGCGTGAGGCTGTCATTCTTTCGCCGGATACGGCTGCAGCTGCAACTTTCCCCAGCTCAGCAGTTGCCTGCATAACGTAATGCGTCATGCGTTCTGCTTTGGCTTCATTCATTGGTACGGCTGGCAGGCATTTCATCTGCGCCAGCAGGCCATCGATCAGCGTGGCATCTTCAGTAACGTCGGTCAGCATTGCGATTTCTGGCGCAGTAAGCTGATGCACCTGATCGGGGTTCAGTTTGTTGCGTAAAGTCTGCTGATTCATACCAACCTTGTCGGCCAGCTCACGGATGTTGTGGCGGGAGGCAAAAGCCCGACAGGCATTTTCATAGTGCGATTGTTGGGAAACCTGAAAATCAAACATGGAGTTCATTCCTTGAGCTTGCATAATCAAGTTAAGGTTTGATGTAACGGCAGTTAAGAGTGTGTTGGCGATTCTTCTCGCGCCACGCAGCTACGTTGATTAGTGGGTTGCCGTGCTTGGACATGGTGGTTTCCTTAACCTCACCGGTTTTCTTATTCTTGCGGTTTTGCGTGTAAGTTGTTGAAGGAGTTGGAGCGAGTAACACAATGCCATTGGCAATCCATTTTTCTAATACTGACTTACTAATCCCGTCTGCTGCAGCAAAATCTTCCTTGGACATCGTTGCTGAAGTGCTTAGTACCATTGCCTTTTCAACAGCGGCATTCACGGCGGCACTGAGCACAGGCATAAGCGCTGAGGTAATATTTGCGATCATTTCAGGTGATTGGTTTAAGTCAAATGCGTTCTGGTTGTTTGCATTTTGAGTATGCATATCGCAGTATCCCTTTGTATCGTTTCATTCTACAGTGTTTCATGTGGTGTGAGTGCACTTTGGATCGTAAAAACGATTAAGTAAATGATTATTTATCACCTAGTGGTGTTTTTTATGATTGATGAGATGGGTAAAAGTACCGAAGTGCTTGAAAGATTGATGTCTTCTTACGGGGTCAGGACGCAAAAAGAGTTGGCTCTGGCATTAGGTATCCCCGCCAATAACATTAGCGGTTGGAATCAGCGTGACAATGTTCCGGGTAACTCAATAATCAAGTGCGTCATTGATACAGGAGCCGATTTGCAATGGTTGGTTTCAGGTGAGCTTGCAAAAGCAAGTTCTCATGGTTCCCAACCATTTGGTAGAGGAAAGGCTCTTTATGAAAAAATCATGTCCAATGGTGGCAGGCCAGTGCTTCGCAGAATCATGGATGCTTATGGCTTCACGTTGCAAAAACAGTTATGTGAGCTTCTCGATATTTCATCAGGAACTGTAAGCACCTGGGTACGGCGAGATTATTTTCCCGGTGACGTTGTTGTGGCTTGCGCACTTGATACGGGTGTTTCTCTACAATGGTTGGCAACAGGGAAAGGTGAGTCAACCAGCAATGAATTTTTCAACCAAGTCGTAAGAAAAATACCAAAATTACGTTATGAATCTGGCCGCTTAAAGGAGGCTGGATACTGGATTGGTGATATCAGCCTGTTCAGTACGACTTTATGTGATGCAGAATATATTGAAGGTATTAAGTATTCATGGCTTATTGACAAATCTCAGGATGAGTTAGGGAGTGGACGTTGGCTTGTAGCGGTTGATGGTGTATATGATGTCTTCGACATCTCGCGATTACCTGGGGGGAAATTGAGACTTACAAATATCTCTATAAGTTATGAGTGCTCAGCTGCTGATATTCAATCTTATGGAGTGGTCTTATTTACTTTTGAAAAACATGTTTAGAAGTTACAGTTTTTGTAACTTACAAACGCTTTAAAAAAGTGAATTAATGAAGGCCACATGATTGGTCGTGGCCCATAAAAAATACATATTTAGAAATTTAAATTCAAGAAGTTAAGATAAAATTCTCGTCTTTTGTTGATGTCCTTAATGATACTTGCAGGACACAAACCTAAATCCCAGTTAGTATCTAGAAAATACATTAATTCCACTGTACGGTTTTGTATCTCCTCTTTACCCCAATCCTCTAATTCAGTTAGGGCGATTTCGTTGTAGCAACCATTTCTGTAATCTTTCTTCTTGTCATGGAAGGATTTATTAGATAAAGAGGCGTTTTTAGCATGCGAAAGAGGAAGCAGGTTTCCTGGGGAATTTTTTAATTGTTTCTTTTGTTTTGGTTTAATACCTTTCATCACATCCATCCAATACTTTCCAGTGGATTTTTGTGGATATACATGTTCTATGGTTTTAAAATCTTTATCGTGTTCAAGGCGTGAAAACTCTTCCCAAGGGAGCTTAATTCTATCAGCTTTGACTTTTGATTTTAAACTATATTCATATTGATATAAGAAATAGCGTATTCCAGGCCAGTTATAAAAATCGCCATTTTTGAATGAAGTCCTGAACCCGACGGGTAAATTTTCTACCTTAAGCAATCGATCCGTATTATGTTTTATCTTTCCGGCTATACTTTTAATGTCTTTATCACGCTTTAGACATAATGCAAGGGGAACATACTCTGTTGAGTCAGAGTATATGTAATGATACATCATTGTCTGGACGAATAACGAGCGCTCGAGCTGTTTCAGGCAAACGATAACATCCTTTGGTTCGTAATTATTATTCAAAACTTCTAGTAACAATACGCGTATGAATTTCCAGTTTTCAATTTTAATTATTTTGGAAAGCCACTCTATTATTTCTGGCTCCCATTGACTTTGGCTTGGGTTATGGATGTAGTACCATGTTTCAACTGACTTTTTAAGACTTCTTACATAACTCGTGATCGCATCAATAGTTATCTCATGGTTACGGCTCTCGTCGTCAATTGGTTTTGCCGAGAAGATATCGTCCAAAAGGACACTTCTGTTGTTAAGATGGATTCGTGCAAAATCATTATGTCTTATCTTTTCAATTTCATGCCTGTATACAGGTATGTCATATAGCTTAACAATATTAGCATCTTCATCTGTTTGTACATCTCTAGGGATTTCTAACTCTTTAAAATAGATTGTTGAATGGTGGTAAAGAAATGTGTCATCATCCAATCTATTAGTCATGGCACGTCCCAAAAAATGGTACATAGACTTCCAACACTCGTTAATGGAATGTCTTAATGAATTCTTATGGTATTCATCTTCATTTATTTTAGTGGTTAAGTAAATTAATCTGTTTTTCAATAATTCTAAATGAGATAAAGGTTTTCCTCTGTTATTCATTGTTTCGAACGCGACGTAAGTGTCAATCTCTTCATCTAAGGAATATGTGTTGAAAAGGAAATTTTGGGTGATTTTCTTATATATTAATTCAATGTCTGATATTGTTAAATGAGTTAGTTTTTGTGCAAAAAAATCTTTAGCATTTGAAAGGTTTTGAGTATAAATGGTATTTTCTATATAACCAGAATTTGGCGATTCTTCTAGAAATATTTTCCGTTTAAGAAACTCATAACTTGGGTTATCCTTATCATAGCCGAAAAGGTAAGATCTTGAACTTGTCTTACTTTTTTCCTCGAATATAAACTTTCTTCTAATGTCAACTATGTCAGTATAATTCAAAGCTATATCATCACCACGAGAGGAAACTTCTTCAATGATTGATTGTATGAGTATTATTATTGTGGTTATCCTTTGTTGACCGTCGACGATATAAAAAGGATGGAAGCTTTTTGAGCGAATAATCCAATGATCTTCCACCCAAATTTCAATGTTCTTTGCTGGCACATCCTCTAAAGTTAAAACTCCAACATAATGATTTTTATCAGCTTCAAGGTAAGTTAGATCATTCCAAAATTCTGAAACCTCTTTATTTGTCCATGCATAACCTCGCTGATAATCTGGTATTCTTAAAAGTTTTTCAGTGAAAATTTTCGAAATAGAAATAAGATTTGAATCCATTCTGATACCTTTAGTTACTTAGATTGATTTTAAAAGTTAAGATATCAGAAGATAGAAATGAGTCAATACTTCCTTTTCCTATCCAACTCATTGTTTTTAAAGGGGAAATATTAATTTCTTCACTTTGGGACCTTAGCTGTACCATTTATGTGGTTTGGAAAACATGTCGACTCAACAAGTCTGGTTGAGGTTAACTAAAATTTTACAGTTAAGAAGTTGTTGCAAATTACTTTAATAAATAATGTAACATCAATAATTTTGAGCCAATCTGTCGCCATATTTCCACTTAAATCTATAATTTTAAAGAGATATATGAGTATTCGGTCTTTTTTTTTATTTAAAATTCAATGATTTAAATTTTAATATGCCGGAATTTTCGAAATTCTGCTCCCGGTTTATATCATCACGTAATTTTCACCGCATGAAACTCAGGTTGAGTTTTACTCATTCTAAGTATTTTGTGCCGAGGTAGTATCATTGAAAAAATCCACCTGCTTTCTTTGTCCTGCGATTATTCAGGTAGGCTCAGGATCTCATGAAAGCGGGGTATGGAATTGAGTTTTTGAAAATGATAAGCCAGATAAAATCTCACAAAACAAAATGATGACAATGATTAGTACATTTAACTCGCTGGAATTTATTAATCATTGGTGATTAAAAAGAGAAAGGGCCCGACCAGGACCCTTTAGGTACTAATTCGCATTGTACCAATCCACTATTTTAAATAAAAAGCTAAAGAACGATCTGATACCAATTATCAAGAAAAGCCAGGTTAATAAAACTATAGGCTTATGGAGTAAATCTTCCGTAGGAAGGGGAACATTCCTCAGCATCAATCCCGTAGTCATTATCCAGAAAACAGTAATAATGTTATATCTGACTTTCTTAGATCGTTGCCTGGATAGCTGTGATTTCTCTGTAATACTCTCATTTACCAAGTGCACTGTCCCCCATAATCAGGACCACCACTCCTGCCTCCACCGTTGCTATCGTTGTAAGGGCTGATATTGCAGCTACCTAATCCAGCCGTAAGGCCGCCAAACACGCCGCCTGCAATAACTCCTGCAGGGCCGCCAGCTATACCAGTAATGGCACCTAAGATTGAACCCATCCCAATATTATTCGCGCAGGTATTAGGCGCTCCTCCTTTGCCTATAGTTCCGGGTCCAGAGAAGTTTTCTCTTGCTGAATTAGCTCCAGCTCCTGAGGTAAAAGATAGATTGTTGGATAATATTTTACAAATACTCATCTTATACTCCATAGTTTTAGGTAGAGCACCAATGCTCAACCAAGATTTTTAGTTGGGGTAAGTCAGAGGAAGAATTTAACTATTGGGGATTTTATACAGAAGATCCATTGTAAATCAATTAGAAAGTTGGTTTATTTTTGTCGGTGGGAAATATGTTTATTTCATCGCTCGTGGTGATTTTTTTTCGGGTGGCCCAGTTAGATTATGACACAGTGATATATAATTTAACTGGAGTGTTTGTAAGTCCATCATAAGAAAGTCGATCTTGGTCATTTAAAGTTGAGGCGTAGTATAATCTGATTAATTATAATTATTAGGTTAACTACTAAATCTTATACCTAATTTATGGCATGCGAAAAAGCATATTTCATATAGTAAGAAACTACAAGGCTGACAGCACTTCTCACCGGTTATATCCGCATCTCAAATTGGATAATTAACCTGCCCGACCCATGCGTAAAGCGTCCCAGATGATCACAATTTTTACGCTTGTAGAGCGCCGAAGATGAAAGCTGGCCATAAGCCTGTTTGAACAGTAGCCCTGCAATCCGCACAATCGCGTTTCGATGAGGTTTTAACAAATTTGCAGGCCGCTTTAGGTAAAAAATGCAGCCAAACCCACAGGTTTTTAGCGAATACTTGTTTATCTCTTCTCAACCCTCTACCCTCATGGGGCCACAACGTCACGCAAAATCCGCGTCCGATCGTTCAGGCAGGAGCAGAGAGATGAAAAGCGATAAAGAGATTTCAATCGACCAGTTTACGGAAGCTGAAAAAGAGCTGGTTGCCGCAAAGGTAAAAAGCCTGACCTTAAAATTAAGCCATGTTGCGAGCAAAAAAGAGGAAAAGGATATCCTGAAAGAGGCCAAAAGGCTGGTAATGAAGGATCGCGTGGTGAAAGAGAGCACCAAAGCGGTGATTGCGAAGAAACCGCGTAAAGCCTCTTCAGCAAAAGAGAGTGAAGTAAAAGAGTTTAACTGGTCCGCTTCACTGAGAAAGAATCCTCGGGCACTGAAGGCCAGATAACCCCACAGCGACAGCGTCAGCAGGTTCCCAAGCCTGGGCGCTGTCAGCCTCAGCCCACGATAATCAGATGCACCAGTCGGGCTAACACCTCAATAATCAACAGACTTCCTGCCGTAATCAAAGCCAGCATAAGATAAAATTGTTTGCGGCTGCTCATCTGCGCTCAATCTCCTGATCCCTGAACAGACTATACTTTAGACCGGAATGCTTAAACCGACCGTCAATATTTTCCGTTAAATCGGGTCAGGGTGAGTCATGCTGTATCAACATCTTAATAGCGAAAACTGGCGACATATTTTTATCGTGGGCGATCTGCATGGATGCAGGGAAAAGCTGGATGAAGAATTACTGGCGCGGAACTTTACTCCCGAGGTGGATCTGCTGATCTCCGTTGGCGATCTGATTGACCGCGGTCCAGACAGTCCCGCTTGCCTGGCGCTGCTTAAGGAACCCTGGTTCCGCTGCGTGCGTGGAAATCATGAAGTCATGGCCATTAATGCGCTCAACAGAGGTAATCACCAGCAGTGGATCTTAAACGGGGGAGAGTGGTTTTATCACCTTGAAGGCATGGCAATGATGGAGGCGAAACATGCTATCAATCGCTGCCGCGATCTGCCGCTGATCCTGCATCTCCAGCTTCAGGAACGTACCATTGTGGTGGCGCATGCTGACTATCCTTCAGAGCATTACGTCTTGAGAAAGGCTGTGGATGAAGAGAAGGTTGTCTGGAGCCGCTCCCGTATAGAGCGGCTCCAGCAAGGAAAAGGGCAGTATATCAGCGGCGCAGATGCGTTTTATTTCGGACACACGCCGCTATCAAGCCCGCTGGAAGCCTACAACCAGCACTATATTGATACCGGTGCGGTCTTTGGCAATCAGCTCACCCTGGTGCAGGTGCAGTAAACCTTGTTAAGAAGAGAAGAGTTTGCCATCACGCACCAGTTCCCGCGGATAGTTATTCTTGATCCTGTTGCCTACCCGCTTTGCGAGGCCTATCGGCTGATGCTGACAGGTAACAATCAGCTCATTCGCCGGTAAGTCACGTTCCGGATAGATATCTCTTCCGCGATACCACTCTTCCGCCTCAGCGGGGGTGAGTTCGAAACGGTTCTCAGCCTCGGGCCGGGCGAGGGCGATGACCGCTTCATGCTGCCAGCGATACCCTTTGGTGAACGTTTCAGCCAGCTTCAGTCCAATACGCGAAAAGCGCACCTTGCCCAGTAAAGGCTCAATTGCCGCCGGGAACAGCCAGATTTCCTTATCACGCTCCCACAACGTATGCGTCTCCGGGTTCCAGCCCAGTCCCGACTTTGCTGCTGCCTCGGCAATATCTTTCTGAACCGCGCGTTTAACGGGGAAGAAGGGCAGTTTCCCGACTTTATAGCCAGGCACGGGTAACCGCTCAAGACTCTGCAGTTTGCGCAGGCGGGCGACAAAAAAGCCTTCGCTGTCAAAAATCTGCGGGAAGACGTGCAGGAATCCCTCTGGCGTGACGGCCTGCTCAGCGCCGGGGAACAGATCCCCCAGCGGTTCGATCTCCACGCAGTCGGGGTAAGCCTGTTGCAGCCAGGCAATCACCTGCTGGTTTTCACTGCGGTTCAGGGTGCAGGTTGAATAGACCAGCGTGCCGCCGGGCTTGAGCGCATGAAAGGCACTTTCAATCAGATCATGCTGCGTCGCGGCAATCTCCCCGGTACTGGCAAGCGACCAGTTACGCAGCGCATCAGCATCCTTGCGGATAACCCCTTCACCGGAGCAGGGCGCATCCAGCAGAATGGCGTCGAAACTTTCCGGTAACGCTGCGCCAAATACTCTGCCGTCGAAATGGGTCATTGCCGTATTACTGACGCCGCAGCGGCTCAGATTGGCATGCAGAACTTTTACCCGGCTGGCGGAATATTCATTGGCCAGGATAGCGCCACTGTTGGCCATCCGCGCCGCAATTTGCGTGGTTTTAGAACCTGGCGCCGCCGCGACATCCATCACCGTTTCCGGTTGTGGGCAGCCAGCAAACAGGGCGCTCACAGGCAGCATCGAGCTGGCTTCCTGAATATAGAACAGCCCTGAGAGGTGCTCCGCGGTACTGCCAAGCGGCAGCTTGTCTGCATCATCACGCGTTATCCAGAACCCTTCTTCACACCACGGGATTGGCGTCAGCGCCCACTGATAAGGGGCAACCAGCGTCAGGAAATCCGCCACGCTGATCTTCAGCGTATTCACCCGCAGGCTGCGGCGCAGGGGTTGCTGACTGATGGCGATAAAACGGTCAAAGTCTGCTGCATCGGGCAACAGCTCGCGCATCTGCTCTAAGAAAGGGTCGGGAAAGGTCACGCGTGAGGAAAGGGACACTGATAAATTCCACTGAAAATAAGTACGGCGAGTTTATCACATTCGGCAGGACGAAAAAAAACGGGCAGCGCCAGGCTGCCCGTTCTGCTTAGTTTCCGGGGAGTGCGGTTCCCCATTTACGCCAGTCTTTTGGCTCTTCATCCTCCAGCAGATAGTGCTTACCGGAGGTGGCCTGTGGAGCCAGCGGTATGGTCGGCGGCGTGGCAAAGGCGATGCCACCCTGAATAAACTGCTGGAAGGTACCGGTTTTCACCACGCCACCAATCAGACCAAATTTCAGGTTATAACCGGAGGCGAGCCAGAATACCGAGTTGTTACGCACCAGATGCTGGTATTTCTTGCTGATCCGCAGCGTAATCTGTACGCGGTCCGCCATTGCGCCCAGTGACGTTCCGGTCACAGTGCCCACTTCAATTCCCCGGAACAGTACCGGCGTGCCTACCGAGAGCGATCCTCCTTCCGGCGCATCCATTATCACGTTAAGACCATCAAGATAACGGGCGTCGGTGATGGTGGATTCCTGCAGCTCAAAGGTGCGCTGAGCGTGGCCTTTACCCGGATCGACGTTGATATAGGGCTGCAGCAGCGTATCCAGATGGTTAACCCCGGCTGCGGATATTTCCGGTGAAACCACAGAGAAACGGCTGCCCAGTCGGGCAAAGTCCTGCACATACTCCGGATAGAGTACCGCTTTAGCGATCACCTGATTTTTATCTTTGTTAAGCGCCAAATCCTCTACCTGGCCAATGGTGATGCCGAGGTAACGGATAGGCATCCCGGCAGCCAGTTTGGTGGCATCATAGGTATGCAGCGTAATCTGGCTTCCGACGGCCCGCGCTGCGGTTTCCGAATCATACAGCACGCGCTTATCTTTGCTGGTCAGGCCTGCGCCAGCCCCGGTCAGGTTATCGAAGCTGATAGCGCCTCTGAGCGCCCGATTAAGCGGGGAGGCCTGAACCGTCAGGCCGCTGCCGTTTAACTGGACGCGTGCGCCACCTTCAGCCCAGAAGACGCTGTTTTCCGTCAGCAGCTTGCGGTACTCCTGTTTGATATGCACCCGCACATCAAACTCGTTAGCGCGTGGGGTCACATCAACAATTTCACCAACCTGGAATTTACGGTAGAGCACCACCGAGCCGCCCTGGACATCCGGCAGGCTTTTAGCGGTAAGCGTTAACGTCGTCGGGAGCTGATCCGTAGTGATCCCTTCCGCTGCTTTTTCCGCGTTCGAGTAGAGCGGGTAGCTCTCTTTCGCTTTGCCTTTACTGCCGGGATCAAGCCGAATGCCGCCATCCACCCATTCCCGTGCGCTGGCGCCAAGCACTTCCATTCCGTCCAGACCCAATTTCACATCGAGCCGGCTGTTGATGATGAATTTACTGTCGCCATGCACCAGATGACGATAGTCCGGCGCGATGGCAATGGCGAAGGTTACCCCCTGTTCAACCAATGTCCGGCTGACAACCTGACCAATCTGCATACCATGCAAAATAATCGGCTGTCCGGCATCGATGCCATAGCTTTCTGGCGCGGTCAGCTTCAGCTCAATGGCGTTGGGCTGTTGCAGCAGCGACTCATTGCTCTCCAGCACGGTGTAGTGATCCTGTGGTTCTCCCTCGCCCGGCACCAGCTCCAGCGTATTGCCGGTTAACAGGCTGCTCAGACTGGTATCGCTCAGGCTGATTTTCGGGCTACGCATCTCAATTCTGGTACCGGTACGCATCAGGCCGGTTACTGAAGGATCGATGGTTAACTCGCCGGTGACTTTGCCGCCAGCTTGCAGGGTCAGAGCAGTCAGCGTGCCAACCTCAAGCCCCTGATACATCAGCGGAGTGCTGTCAGCTTTAAGGTTTTTTCCGCCCGGCAGATCCAGCGAGATGATCACGCCGCGGTGGCTGTGAGCTAGATCCGGGTAGAGGTCGAAGTTATCTTCAGACTGGGCCTGCCCGGACGCTTCAGGCGAATCGAAGGCAACAGCGCCATTCACCAGCGCGGCCAGGCTCTCTAACTGCACTTTTGCGCCGCTAAGCCCGACATCCGCCTTCACGCCGGAGACGTTCCAGAAACGGCTCTCTTTCTTCACCAGATTGGTAAAGCGACGCTCAATCAATACGTCAACGGTTACCCCTTTGTTGCCAGGGTTGATACTGTAATCGTAGACGCGGCCCACCGGAATTTTCCGGTAATAGACCAGCGATCCGGTATTCAGGGATCCGAGATCCGGCGTATGCAGATGGATCAACATCTCCCCGGTATTGAGCCGATATTTGGGTTGGGTATCCAGCGCCACAAAGTTTTCCTGCGGCTTACCTTTTCCCGGCATCATGCCGATGTAGTTTCCGCCCACCAGTGCATCCAGCCCCGAAACGCCCGCCAGTGAAGCTTTTGGCGTCACCAGCCAGAACTGCGTATCCTCGCGCAGCGCCTCTTTCATATCACTCTTGATACTGGCTTTTATTTTAATGGTACGCAGATCGTCCGTCATGCTGATGCCCTGCACCAGACCCACTTCCACACCCTGATAGCGTATCGGCGTTCTGCCCGGCACGATGCCGTCCGCCGTGGCGAAATCGATGGTGATGGTGGTGCCGCGCTCCTGATAATTGGTCCAGATGAGCCAGCCTGCGATCAGCAGCGCAATAAACGGTAGCAGCCAGAAGGGCGAAATTTTCCGCCGGCTTTTGATATGCGCGTTAATCGGTGTAGTCGGCGTTTCCTGTTGCATGTGCATCCCAAAGTAAACGGCTATCCAGCCACTCAACGGCAAGGATAGTGAGTATGACTGACGAGCCGAAATAGAAGGCTGCCGGTCCCATGGTAAAAGCCAGAAGCTGATCGCGATTGACCAGCGACATGGTTAACGAAATAACAAACAGGTCCAGCATAGACCAGCGTCCGACCCAGGTGACAACCCTGAGCAGGCGAACGCGGGTTTTCAGGCCCTGCTCACATTTGAAATGGATACTGACTAGCAACGTCAGCAAAACAATCACCTTAGTGAATGGCACTAATATACTGGCGACAAACACCACAATTGCGACGGGAATGTTGCCGGATGCCAGCGACATAATACCGGAAAGGATGGTGTCTTCCTGCCGTGAGCCGGTCAAATAAATAATAGAAATCGGCAGTAAATTCGCCGGGATTAGCAAAACAATGGCGGCGATCAAAGCCGCCCAGGACTTTTGCAGGCTGAAGTGCCGACGAAAATAGAGCGGCGTATGACAGCGCGGACAGCGGCCACGCTGGTCCGGTAAGCCCGTGTGGTGGCAGCTCAGGCAGACCCGCAGCTTCTCCAGCGCCACATTTGGCTGAGGTTGCGGATAGAAGCGGTGCCACAGCTGCTCTACATTCAGGTGGATCAGGGTGATCACACTCAGCACCGTCAGTGAAACAAAGGCGATAAGCCCGGCGCCCGGGGTGATATCGGCATAATCCTTTACTTTAATCGAGGCGACGGCGATCCCCACCAGGTAGATATCCAGCATTACCCACTCTTTCAGCCGGTCCAGCATCAGCAGCACCGGGCGCAGATTCATGCCCAGACGATGACCGAAATAGAGATAGGCAATAGAGGTCACCAGCGTAGCGGGGGCACCGATAGTGCAAAAGGCCACCATAGAGGCGGTAATCACATCTCCCTGCTGCGCCATCTGGGTTATTCCCTCCAGCAAACTGGCACGGATAGTAGTCCCGATCAGGCGAATGCTCATCAACGATTCGCTGAAGGCAAAAGGCATCAGCAGCAGCATAGTAACGGCCATGGCACAGAGCCGCGTCATCGACCAGTCACGACCATTCATTATTCGGGCATTGCAGCGAGGGCAGTGCGCGGACTGAGTGGATTTAACATCTGGTAAGGAAAAAAGGGTATCGCATTGGGGGCAACGCTGATAACGTGCCTGAGGCAGAGCATGGCTAATGGCGTGTATTTTCATAATCCTGAGATTCTCAGGCCCGGGCAGCGCAGGTGCAGGGCGGGGTTAAATTTTATCGCCCTAAAAGGGTAATGACACGTCAGGGTCATGCTTAAGGCTTCAGACAGACTAAGGGTATATTAACTAACGCAATGATTCACCTTGTCCGTCTGGATAATTAATGCTTATTTAAACAAGGGGCCATCATGGGCCTCATGACACGTTTCCACAATGGTTAAAAAATGACAAAAGCAGAGTTTTATTCGGACCTGAACCGTGATTTGCGCGCGCTTATCGCTGGCGAAACCAGTTTTCTGGCGGCAATGGGCAACTGTAGTGCGCTGCTTTATGAGCGTCTTGAAGGTGTTAACTGGGCAGGTTTTTATTTGCTGACCGAAGCCGACACGCTGGTACTGGGTCCGTTTCAGGGGAAAATTGCCTGTGTGCGTATTCCCGTGGGCCGTGGCGTCTGCGGAACAGCAGTGGCTGAAAGCCAGATTCAACGCGTAGATGATGTGCACGCTTTCCCCGGACACATCGCCTGCGACGCGACCAGTAATGCTGAAATTGTGCTGCCGCTGGTGGTAAATGGCGAGACAATTGGCGTACTGGATATCGATAGCGTGGAATATAACCGCTTCGACAGTGAAGACGAAGCGGGGCTTAAAATCCTTACTGACGGGCTGTGTGAGGTGCTTGCCGGGTCTGATGTGGAAAAATTTATTCACATGAAACGCAGCTAAAGCGCTGGATCACGTAGCATTTGCCGATGGTGTCATTATAATGACGCCTGTTCATGCCTGCGCTGATTGGCAAACCCGTTGTAATCAGGAAATTTCATGGAAAATCAACCCAAGTTGAATAGCAGCAAAGAAGTCATCGCCTTTCTGGCCGAGCGTTTCCCAAAATGCTTTAGCGCCGAAGGCGAAGCACGCCCCCTTAAGATCGGCATCTTTCAGGATTTAGTCGACCGCGTGCAGGGCGAAATGAGCCTGAGTAAAACTCAGCTTCGCTCTGCGCTGCGTTTGTACACGTCCAGCTGGCGCTATCTGTACGGCATTAAAGCCGGTGCGATTCGCGTCGATCTGGATGGTGCCGACTGTGGCGTTCTCGAAGAGCAGCACGTTGAACATGCGCGTAAGCAACTCGAAGAAGCCAAAGCACGCGTTCAGGCTCAGCGCGAAAAGCAGCAGGCCAAAAAACGCGAAGCTGGCGAAGAGAGCGCACCACGTCGTCCTCGTAAACCAGCCCGTAAACCTTCTGCCGAAGGTGAGCAGCCACGTCAGGTTCGCAGCAAACCGCAGCGTAGCACCGAGCGCGCGCCTTCCGCAGAGCGTCAGCCAGCACAAACCAAACCCGTTACCGATACCGCAGCGCTGCAAGTCGGCCAGAACATCAAAGTCACCGCGGGCAAAAGTGCGATGGACGCAACCATTCTTGAAATTACCAAAGATGGCGTCCGGGTACAGTTGGCTTCCGGCCTGGCAATGATAGTACGCGCAGAACACTTGCAGTTCTGATACGGAGGCCAATCAGGGCATGAACAATTTTTTCAGAACCACCGTTATTGCAGGTCTGCTGCTGGCAGGGAACGTTTTCGCCGCCGATAATATTACGCGTGCCGATCAAATTCCTCAGCTTCACCAGGAACCACAGCATGCGACAGTGAGTGAACGCGTTACTTCGCGTTTTACCCGCTCGCATTATCGTCAGTTCGATCTTGATAAAGATTTTTCGGTCAAGATTTTTGCGCGCTATCTTAATCTGCTGGACTACAGCCATAACCTGCTGCTGACCTCAGATATCGACCAGTACGCCAGCAAAAAAACGACGTTAAGCGATGAGCTAAAGTCAGGAAAGCTGGATGTATTTTATGATTTATACAATCTGGCGCAGAAACGCCGGTTTGAGCGCTATCAGTACGCGTTATCGGTGCTGGATAAGCCAATGAATTTCACCGGTAACGATACGATTGATATCGACCGGAGCAAATCACCGTGGCCGAAAACCACGGCAGAGCTGAATCAGCTGTGGGATGCCAAAGTCAAATATGACGAGCTGAGCCTGAAGCTGACCGGCAAAGAAGAGAAAGAGATCCGCGAAGTGCTGACCAAGCGCTATCAGTTTGCTATCCGTCGTCTGGCGCAGAGCAACAGCGAAGATGTCTTCCAGCTGGCGATGACCGCGTTCGCGCACGAAATCGACCCGCATACCAACTACCTCTCTCCTCGCAACACCGAGCAGTTCAATACTGAAATGAGCCTCTCTCTGGAAGGTATTGGTGCGGTGCTGCAGATGGATGATGACTATACGGTCATTAACTCAATGGTGGCGGGCGGCCCGGCAGCCAAGAGCAAATCGATCACCGTGGGCGATCGTATTGTCGGCGTCGGTCAGCCAGGTAAGCCAGTAGTGGATGTGATCGGCTGGCGTCTTGATGACGTTGTGGCCCAGATCAAAGGACCGAAGGGCAGTAAGGTGCGCCTGGAAGTGTTGCCAGCCGGAAAGGGGACTAAAACCCGTTTTGTCACGCTGACGCGTGAGAAAATCCGCCTGGAAGATCGCGCGGTGAAAATGTCCGTTCATAACGTTGGCAGCAAAAAAGTTGGCGTGCTGGACATTCCCGGCTTCTATGTTGGCCTGACAGATGATGTGAAGGTACAGCTGCAGAAATTGCAGAAGCAAAATGTCGACAGCGTGGTCATTGACCTGAGAACCAACGGCGGCGGCGCACTTACCGAGGCGGTTTCCCTCTCTGGCCTGTTTATCCCAAGCGGCCCGGTGGTTCAGGTTCGTGATAACAATGGCAAAGTGCGCGAAGACAGCGACAACGATGGCATTGTCTATTACAAAGGCCCGCTGGTGGTGCTGGTTGACCGCTTCAGTGCCTCAGCTTCCGAGATCTTTGCCGCTGCGATGCAGGATTATGGCCGTGCGCTGATTGTCGGTGAGCCGACCTTTGGTAAAGGCACTGTTCAGCAGTATCGTTCACTGAACCGTATCTACGATCAAATGCTGCGTCCAGAATGGCCTGCGCTGGGCTCTGTTCAGTACACCATTCAGAAGTTCTACCGCATTAACGGCGGCAGCACTCAGCGTAAGGGTGTGACGCCCGACCTGCTGATGCCAACCGGCGTGGAAGCGGTAGAGACCGGCGAGAAGTTTGAAGATAACGCGCTGCCGTGGGACAGCATCAATGCGGCCAGTTACACCAAATCGGGCGACCTGGCCTCTCTTGAGCCGCAGTTGATCAAAGAGCATCAGGATCGCATCGCTAAAGATCGCGAGTTCCAGTACATCATTAAAGATATCGCGCGCTTTAACGCGATGAAGGACAAACGCAATATCATCTCTCTGAACCTTGCCGAGCGTGAGAAAGAGAACCATGAAGATGATGCGTTGCGTCTTGAACGGATCAATGCCCGTCTTCAGCAGGAAGGCAAAAAGCCGTTGGCTAAGCTGGATGACCTGCCAAAAGATTATAAAGAGCCCGATCCCTATCTTGATGAAACGGTAAATATTGCTAACGACCTGGCGCAGCTTGCAAAAGCTCAGACGCCGCCAGCGGCAGCAAAATAGACCCGAAGGGCACAGCAGAGTCTGTGCCCTTTTTTTTATTCCTCCCCGGTTTACCATTCCATTCCCGATCCCTGAAATGAGATGAATGTCTCTTACCCCGGATATTCCCGCTTAATTGTGTAAAGTTATGTCTTTTTAGGCACTTAAAGATTAAGAGTGCTTGAAATGTTTTTGCCAGCCCATAGGATAGTTATCCGCTATAAGCGAATTTGTTAACTGAGGAAGAAGAAATTTTATGATGCGTATTGCGCTTTTCCTGCTGACCAACCTTGGCGTAATGTTGGTCTTTGGGCTGATCCTCAGCCTGACAGGGATCCAGTCAAGCAGTGTACAGGGCCTGATGATCATGGCAGGTCTGTTTGGCTTCGGCGGTGCGTTTGTTTCACTGCTGATGTCGAAGTGGATGGCGTTGCGTTCCGTCGGCGGTGAAGTGATTGAACAACCCCGCAATGAGACCGAACGCTGGCTGATGCAGACCATTGGTCAGCAGGCTCAGCAGGCGGGCATTGCGATGCCTCAGGTCGCGATCTACCACGCGCCTGATATCAACGCCTTTGCTACCGGTGCTCGTCGTGATGCGTCGCTGGTGGCGGTTTCCACCGGGCTGCTGCAGAACATGAGCCGTGATGAGGCGGAAGCGGTACTGGCGCACGAGATCAGCCACATCGCAAATGGTGATATGGTGACCATGACCCTGATTCAGGGGATTGTGAACACCTTTGTGATATTTATCTCGCGTATTCTGGCGCAGCTGGCCTCCGGCTTCCTCTCCGGCAACCGTGACGAAGGTGAAGGCAACAACGGTAACCCGATGGTCTACTTCGCCGTGTCGATGGTGCTGGAGCTGGTGTTTGGCATCGTGGCAAGCATCATTACGATGTGGTTCTCACGTCATCGTGAATTCCACGCCGATGCCGGCTCCGCTAAGCTGGTTGGACGTGAGAAAATGATCGCCGCGCTTCAGCGTCTTAAAACCAGCTATGAGCCGCAGGAAGCCAGCACCATGATGGCTTTCTGCATCAACGGCAAGTCGAAATCGCTGAGCGAGCTGTTTATGTCGCATCCTCCTCTGGATAAGCGTATTGAAGCGTTGCGCAGCGGTCAGTATCTGAAGTAATCGTTTTGCTGAATGAAAAAAACCGGGCTATGCCCGGTTTTTTTCATTCAGCAAATTTTCAGGCGCTGGCCCGTGGCTGGGTAATCCGCAGGGCGCTGACCACCGCCGCTAAGCTGGAGAAACTCCCGGCCAGCAGCAGAGAGGCGTGAGTGCCGTGAGCGCCAAACAGATTAAACATCAGTGCAACCAGCGCCGCACCGCTGGTTTGTCCCAGCAGACGAGCGGTACCCAGCATGCCGCTGGCGCCTCCGCTACGGTGACGCGGAGCAGAAGAGATGATGGTGTGGTTGTTAGGCGACTGAAAGAGGCCGAAACCGGCACCGCAGAGCGCCATTCGCCAGATGATATTCAGATCGGAGGGGGAATCAGGCAGCAGGGCGAGTGAAAACAGCCCGGCGGCGAACATCGCCAGCCCAATAGCGCCAAGCAGGCCGGCATGATAGCGATCCGTCAGGCGGCCAGCTATGGGCGCCATCACCATGGTAGCCAGCGGCCACGGCGTGAGCAGCAGGCCGGTGGCGACTTCTCCGCGTTGCAGAACGGTTTGCAGAAAGAAGGGTAGCGACACCATTGCCAGCATCTGGGCGCAGAAAGAGCAGACCGAGGTGCCAATCGACAGCGAAAAAATCGGGATACGCAGCAGATCCACAGGCAGCAAAGGGAAGGGCATCTTTAGCTGACGGCGAATAAACAGGAAGCCGACAATCACCAGCGCCACCAGCTCCCACAGCACCAGCTTACCGCTCTGACCCTGAGCAAAGCCGCTTAAGGCGGAGATCAGCAGGCCAAAGGTCAGCGCATTCATGATGGCGCTGGGCACGTCGAAACGCTGCTCTTTCGCCTTCTGGATGTTGTCAGGCAGGAAACGAAACGCCAGATAAAGGGCTGCCAGGCCTACCGGCACGTTGATCAGAAACAGCCATTTCCACGAGGCCACGGAGAGGACAGCGGCTGCCACGGTTGGACCGGCTGCGGTTGATACCGCCACGATCAGAGAGTTAATGCCCATCCCCCGGCCCAGATAACGCTGGGGATAAATAATCCTGATCAGCGCTGTGTTCACGCTCATCAGGGCTGCGCCCCCAAACCCTTGCAGCACGCGGGCAAAGGTTAACATCTCCAGCGAGCCAGAAAGGGCACAGAGCAGAGAGGTACAGGTGAAGACCACCAGACCTGCCTGGTAAATGCGGCGGTACCCAAGGATATCTCCCAGGAAGGATAACGAGAGCAGGGAGATGATTATCGCCAGCTGGTAGGCATTGACGATCCAGATCGATTCTGCCGGACTCGCCTGCAGCTCTCTGGCGATGGTTGGCAGGGCAACGTTGGCGATAGCGCCGTCAAGTACGGCAACGGTTATGCCCATGGCGATAGCCATGATGGCGCCGTAGCGCTGCGGAACCGGTAATCCATCTGCTGGGGAGGTTGTTGGCATAGGGTTAAATAGTCAGGAGTGTGAATATCATTATGCTAATGATTTTTCATAAAGTATTCCAGGTTGATTCACGGCGAAAACTATCAGCAGATATGTCCAGAGTTAATTTCCCGCCAGCATTGCACCGCCCATCCTGCAAAACGTATACTAGAAATAGTGTTCCATTTTTTATAAAACAAAAATAAGGTCCCGGTAATGGCAACTGGCGAAGTAGATAAGCAACCGGATGCAGTCTCTTCCGTGATGAAAGTTTTTGGTATTCTTCAGGCGCTGGGAGAAGAGCGCGAACATGGTATTACCGAGCTTTCACAGCGGGTAATGATGTCCAAAAGCACGGTGTATCGCTTTCTGCAAACCATGAAAACGTTAGGCTATGTCGATCAGGAGGGTGACTCTGAGAAGTACACGCTGACTCTGAAGCTGTTCGAGCTGGGGGCCAAAGCGCTACAGAATGTCGATCTGATCCGCAGCGCAGATATTCAGATGCGCGAAATTTCCCGCCAGACCAAAGAAACCATCCATCTTGGCGCGCTGGAAGATGACAGCATTGTCTATATTCACAAAATCGACTCCCTCTATAACCTGCGCATGTACTCACGCATCGGGCGCCGCAATCCTCTTTACAGCACGGCCATTGGCAAGGTTTTGCTCGCCTGGCGTGACAGGGCTGAGGTGCAGGATATTATGGCGGGGGTAAACTACACCCGCAGCACGCCGAGAACAGTTGGCAGCACGGAAGAGCTGTTGCCGGTGCTGGATAAAGTCAGATCGCAAGGCTTTGGCGAGGATAATGAAGAGCAGGAAGAGGGGCTGCGTTGTATTGCCGTTCCCGTATTTGACCGTTTTGGCGTGGTGATTGCCGGACTCAGTATCTCTTTTCCTACTATCCGCTTCTCTGAAGAGGAGAAGAGTGGCTACGTCACGTTACTGCATCAGGCGGCGAAAGTGCTCTCCGGGCAGATGGGGTATCACCACTATCCTTTCTGAAAAGGGGGCCAGACTCACTCTGGCCCTGATTTTTAATTATCGACAACCTCAGTGCTTTTCTTCAGCAGCGGACAATCCGTCACGCCTACCACACCGCTATCCGTGTGCAGATACTGGGCTGTAACCATGCCGCGTGCCGTCAGATACTGGCACTGTAACCCTAAACCTGCCACGTTCTTTGTACTTCCCGCCAGCACCCCATAACCCGTTACCAGCAGGGCCAGCCAGACAATCACCAACAGCGCAACAATGCGAACTAAAAATCTCATGTGTTCCCCTTATAATTTATCAGACAGCAATCCTGGCGTTTCCACCTCGCTGCCAGGCTTCATCATAGCAGTAAGGTGTGGGCGAGATCGCAATTTGCTTTGAGGATACACAAAGCGGGTGCTTTCTCCTGCGCGAAGGTTCCTAAATTTATGTGAGCTGGCTATCAATTCGCGGCCGAGCGGGTAGAATCTTCGCAGGTCTGCACGGTCTGCAGTGGAAGTAAGTAGGTTGAGGCATTTATGAACGATTTAACAAATGGCGCGGTGGGTCTGGCATCAATGGGGTTTACGGCAGCGTTGGTCATAGCAGGGCTGATTGCCTGGTTCTTTGTTAACCGCGCCAGCGTCAGGGCCAGCCAGCAGATCCAGCTACTGGAAGCGCTGCTGGAAGAGCAGAAGCGGCAGAACGCGCTGCTGCGTCGTCTCACCGATTCCGTGGCGGGTAAAGAGAAAGCCGCCGCTCAGAGCGAGCCTGACAACAAAGATTTCACCCGTCTGATCCCGGAACGTTAATTTATCTGTTAAGGACGCATGGCAATGGCGTGGCAAAATCCCTGGTACGATCCCGACAAGGCTCATCATACGCCTGAAGGCTTCCGCAATCCTGAACCCGATCTGCGGCAAAGTGGCGACCTCAAACGCTGGCGAAAAGAGCGTAAGGCGGAAGGGCTCCCTTTTCCTCCCGCCCATGGCTACGAGAGCTTTACTGCCCAATGGTGGCAGAAGGCCGATCTCAGCGGTCAGGAGGATGCGGTCTGGTGGCTGGGCCATGCATGCGTATTATTGCGTGTTGACGATCGTTATACGCTTATCGATCCTGCCCTGTCGAAGCGTGCCTCGCCGTTGCGTTTTTATGGTCCGCTACGCAAGACACCTTCCGCCTTAAAGATTGAGGATTTGCCCTCCCTGAGCTCGGTGTTGATTTCGCATAACCACTATGATCATCTGGACAAGCCCACCATCAAAGCTATCCTCAGGCGCTTTCCTGAGGTTGAATTTGTTGTGCCGCTGGGGCTGGAATCCTGGTTTCGTAAGGCGGGGGCTAAAAACGTTACCCAGCTTGACTGGTGGGAAAGCACCAGCCTTGATGCCATGACGATTCATGCGGTTCCTGCCAGGCACTGGAGCATGAGAAGCCCCTACGATCGAAATCGTTCGCTCTGGTGTGGCTGGGTGGTCAAAGTGAAGGCGCTGAACTTTTGGTTTACGGGCGACAGCGGCTATACGGAAAATTTACTGGAGATCCCTCGCCGGCTGGGTCCCTTTAATCTGGCTGCCTTACCCGTAGGCGCTTATGCACCGAAATGGTTCATGCGCGGGCAGCATATGGATCCTGAACAGGCTGTCTCTCTGCATCAGGCGCTGGATAAACCGATCAGCATACCCATCCATTGGGGTGTGTTTGAGCTGGCGGATGAATCACTGGATGCGCCGCCAGATATCCTGTCGCAATCTATGCAGGCTGCAGGATTAGATGAAAGTCGATTCCGCGCCTGGAAAATAGGCGCAAAACAGCGGTTAATTAATATCATCCAGGATAATTCCTAAAGTGGTTAATTTAGCAGCGTTTGAAATGAGAGCTGGGTCTAATAAAAGCGCCACTTTTCTCAGGGCCGGAGATAATTAGATAACGCTTATGCCATTTATTGGGGCAGGCAGAAAATAATTTCCTGATTTTGGTGCAATTTAAATTACTTTCGATACCACGTACAACTTTAGCACCAAAAGTGCCTGGCTGAGTTTTACTGTAAGCCAAACTTTTTAATGATCTTTTTCGATTACTAATGCCATAATTGTGCAATATATGCGGCATATACTTCGCAATATGAAAAGATGGGGAATAGACTAAAGCCTGCTGCAGCGCTATCATGTTCCCCTTGTTTTGAGGAGAGAAGAGGCTGGGCTGACCGGCTTTCAAGGTTAACGTTTCAGTAATCCCTGCATAAGGTGCAATATGTGCCTGACACGTTTCAAATGTGTGCGACATCTCTATCACTGTTTAAAAATGACTTGCCATTAATAAACGAATATGTGATAACGCATTTGGGTAAAACGAGGTACAGTTCTGTTTATGCATGGCATCTTCAGTAAAGAAGTTCTGAGTAAAGACGTTGACGTTGAATACCGCTTCCTTGCCGAGCCTTAATATCGTGCCTCATGCAGTAATGTCTCTGGTTTTTCTGTACGTAAAGCCCACGGGCGAATAAACACTCTAAGGAATTTGCAAAATGGCAAAGATTAAAGGTCAGGTTAAGTGGTTCAACGAGTCTAAAGGTTTTGGTTTCATTACTCCTGCAGACGGCAGCAAAGATGTATTCGTACACTTCTCTGCAATCCAGGGCAATGGCTTCAAAACACTGGCTGAAGGCCAGAACGTTGAGTTCGAAATTCAGGACGGCCAGAAAGGCCCTGCTGCTGTGAACGTCACCGCTATCTAATTTTCGATCTGAGCCTGCTATTGCCCGCGTGGCGTGTAATCCAGGCAAGAATCTGAATGCTAAAGCCCTGCCAGAAATGGCAGGGCTTTTTCTGTTCCGGGCGTAATAAGGTCTGCCGCTTAACCTGGCTTTCCGGTAAACTGCCGCCCGGATCGTTTTTGGAGAGTTGTTATGTCTTACCTTTGCCCCCTTTGTCATCAGCCCCTGTTACAGGAAGCGTCGGTCTGGCGCTGCGAAAACAGGCATCAGTTTGACCGGGCAAAAGAGGGCTATGTGAATCTTCTTCCGGTGCAGCACAAGCGCTCAAAACTGCCCGGTGACAGCGCAGATATGATGCTGGCACGGCGTGAGTTTCTGGACGCCGGGCACTATTTGCCGCTGCAGCAAAAGGTGTGTGAGATCCTGCAACGCGTGCTGCCCACAACGGCTACAGCGGTACTGGATATAGGTTGCGGAGAAGGCTATTACACGCATGCCGTAGCTGAGACTTTGCAGAGCAGGGGAGAATCGGAGGTTCATGGGCTGGACGTGTCGAAAGTGGCGGTACGCTTTGGCGCCAAACGCTACCGCAACGTCCACTTCTGCGTGGCATCAAGTCACCGGCTGCCTTTTGCCGCGGCTCAGTTTGATGCCGTATTACGGATCTATGCGCCGTGCAAAGCAGAAGAGCTGCAGAGGGTAGTGAAAGAGCGGGGCTATGTGCTTACCGTGACGCCAGGTCCGCGGCATCTGATTCAGTTCAAGGCGCTTATCTACCAGGAAGTGAAACTGCATGATGAGACGCCAGAGACTATGCCGGGCTTTGAGCTGGTGGAGCAACATTCGCTCAATTATCCCATGCAGCTCAATAGCGAAGAGTCGGCTGCTCTGCTGCAGATGACTCCGTTTGCCTGGCGAGCCCGTCCGGAAGTGTGGGGTGTGCTGGCTACCAGCAGCCAGTTCGATTGTGAAACGGACTTTACGTTACGCCTCTGGCAGCGCAGCCCGGAGCAGGAGGCTACTGCTGCTGCACCATAAACTGGTAGATAGTTTCCAGATCGTCCAGTTTTCTCACGTGGATTAAGAGACGACGTGATTCAAGTTCAATCACCAGAATGCCATCTTCAGAGAGATTCATCGTTTTGATGCGGCTGTAGTCAATAAAGATGTTGGCATACCAGAAACCCTGAGGTTTAAAAAGCAGCTTGGGCAGACGGATCCAGAAGAGATAAACAGAGAGAAAAGCGAGCACCATCAGCAGGGTGGTGGTCACTCTGGGCCCCTGATTAACAATATTTTGATAGATCAGGATGGACACCAGACCCACAAAAATAAGGCTGTCCAGTTTATTGCTGCGCTGCAGGAAGACCTTTAACAGGGTTGGGCCTTTCAGCCGCGTCATAATCAGCTCATCATAAATGGCATAAGCCAGGAACAGCAGAATAAACAGAATGATGAGGTAATCGGTGAGGGACATCTCTACTTCTCCTGAAAAAACAGCCGGCATCGTTAAGCGAGGCCGGCTGGTTTCTGAAAAACCGGGGTAGCCCCCGGTTAATAATGCTTACAGACCTAACAGGCCAATCCAGTAGCCAAAGATCCCAATCACGAAGAACCCAATAATAATCCACAGGGCGTTAACCTTGCGGCGCAGCAGCCACATACAGCCGAAGGTGAGCAGCAGCGGGATTAAACCGGGCATTAACTGATCCAGGATAGACTGAACGGTGGTCACGGTAGTTTTGCCGGTCTGGTCGGTGATTCTCGAGACCACCAGCGGCACATTGACGTGCGTCCACTTGTTAACCAGCGCCCCCATCACAAAGAGGCCAAGAATGGACGCCCCCTCGGTCAGTTTTTGCAGGAACCCGCCGCCCATATCGCTGACGATATCGACCCCTTTACGGTAGCCATAAGCCACACCGTAATAGCGCACCAGTAAACGTACCAGGTTGAAGAGCACGAAGAACAGCAGCGGCCCCAGCAGACTGCCGCTCATGGCAATACCGGCACCCAGTGCAGCGAAGACGGGACGAACCGTACCCCAGAAAATAGGGTCACCCACGCCAGCCAGCGGACCCATCAGGCCCACCTTGATGCCGTTGATGGCCGCATCGTCAATCGGTGCGCCGTTTGCACGCTGCTCTTCCATCGCCATTGTCACGCCCAGTACCGGGGCGGCAACATAAGGATGGGTGTTAAAGAACTCGAGGTGGCGCTTGATCGCCTGTTTGCGCTCGTCGTTGTTTTCAGGATAAAGGCGACGGATTACCGGCACCATTGAGTAGCAAAAGCCCAGCGCCTGCATACGTTCGAAGTTCCACGAACCCTGGAACAGATTTGAGCGCATAAAGACGCCACGCACGTCACCCGGCGTCAGTTTTTTCTGTACGGCGGTGGTCGCTGTGGTGGTAGCTGTAGTGGTATCAACCATTTTTATCACCCTTTCCCTAATCTAATTCGTTATCAAGGTCGTTGGTCGCCGGGCCAGAAGCCTGTGCGCCCGCTACGCGGTTATATTTTGGTGCGAGCTGGATATAGAGCACCGCCATCACCACACCAATCACGCCTAACGCCACCAGGTTGAAATTGGTAAAGGCCGCCGTAACGAAACCGAGATAGAAGAAAGGCATCAGATAGCCTGCACGCATCATGTTGATAACCATTGCGTAACCAACTACCACGATCATGCCGCCAGCAATGTTCAGACCATTGGTCACCACATCCGGGATAGATTCAAGCAGGCCCTGCACAACGCTGGTCCCCACGGAAACGGCAACGATGACCGCTGGAATCGCAATACGCATCGCCTGAAGCACCAGAGCAGAGACGTGGATCCAGGAGATGGCTGTGAGATTACCTTTTTCAGCTGCCTTATCTGCCGCATGCTGGAAAGCAACGGTAATGGTACGAACGATAATGGTCAGAACCTGACCTGCGGCCGCCAGCGGAATTGCCAGCGCAATACCGGCACCCACGCTTTGCCCACCGGCAATAACCAGAATGGTGGAAATAATAGAGGCGAGGGCGGCATCAGGGGCAACAGCGGCACCAATGTTCATCCAGCCAAGCGCAATCATCTCCAGCGTACCCCCGATAATAATACCGGTTTTCATGTCGCCCAGAACGGCGCCAATTAAGGTACAGGCCACCAGCGGACGGTGGAACTGAAACTCATCAAGAATAGATCCCATACCTGCAATACAGGCAATGATAAAAATGAGCACAATCTGAAGAGTGGTAATCTCCATTGTACTTCTCCTCTGACATACGTGAACGGAGTTAAACCTGACGGGGCAGGCAATAAACAAGCAAAACTTACTGTGCTATTTTGGCGATCAGATCCATCATTTTCAGACGCTGGTCGCTGGAGACTTTACGCACTTCCAGTTCAATTCCGCGCTCGTTCAGTTTTTTGAAGGCGATAATATCCTTCTCATCCACCGAAACGGCATTGTTGACCTGTGTTTTACCCTGACGGAACGCCATGCCGCCAATATTAACGCTGGGAATTTTTACGCCTGCTTCCACTAACCTTTCCACATCGGTTGGGTTGGTGAAAAGAAGCATTACTCGCTCTCCGGCATATTTTGGGTTATTCCAGACGCGGATCATTTTGGCGACATCCACCACATGAGCGGTCACGCCAGGAGGAGCAACCTGGGTAAGGAGCGTTTTACGAACGTGATCGGCAGCCACTTCATCACTGACAACGATAATGCGCGTGACGTTGGTCTCTTTGGTCCAGCGCGTGGCGACCTGTCCATGGATCAAGCGGTCATCAATCCTTGCCAGCGCGATCTTCATATAGTCATTTGGGCCCATCGCTTTAGCGGCAACGGGGGCGGCTTTAGGTGCTGCAACAGCGGGAGCAGCCTGTGGAGCGGGTTCAGGTTCCTTCGCCTTTAATGCCTTAACGCCTTCACGACCGGTTTCAACGGCCATGGCAACCAGCTCGTCAAAGCTCGGGTCGTCATCACGCGCCATCAGCGTTTCGACCAGCATCGGGATATTGACGCCAGCGATAACTTCATGGTTTTCTTTATCGACAACGATACGGCTGGCGGCATTAAACGGGCTGCCTCCCCAGGTATCCACCAGGAAAAGTACCCCTTTGCTGGTATCTAAATCGGCCAGTCGCGCCTGATATTTCTCAATCAGCGTTTCTGCATTCTCACCGGGCACAAACTCTATCCACCCAACGTTTTGCTGATCGCCAAGGAGCATTTCAGCTGTCTTTAAAAGCTGCTCCGCAGCCCAGCCGTGCGTGCCGATCATAATAGCAATAGTCACTTGCTACTCTCCTTATCCAATGTTCTGCGGCCCGACAAAAGTCAGATCCGCGCGAGAACCCCCACCAGCTCTTTTCCCCGGCGTGGAGTGAACGTACTGTTATTCTGATAAGTCTTGATGCTTAACGACTAAAAAAAGTTACTGCTGTTCCAAGCCGAGATTTATTTTAGTACGCGAAAAAATAAATTATGTGACCGTGCTCAGTAATTTAGACGCTCGTCACGCACACAGGCGCTATCGTACAAAAGAGCAGCATGTACAGAGGCTGTTATGTGTAAATGTAATTAAATATTTTGACGAGATGTCGGTGGCTGTTTACAGTAGGGATCCTTATTTAACACAGGAGTAACGGGCCTCAGCCCTCCCTATGGACTGTCACCGACGTCGCTTAATCATGCCACCGGGTCATCCGGCTTTTTCTCTCTCTTCTTCTGAAGAACATACTGCTTCCCCCTCTGATCTCTGCCGCTCAGCGTCTTTCCGCACGCCTGCTGCGCTTTCGTCCTTTTTTCGGAGTCTGTCATGGAATTTCTCTTAGACCCCTCAATCTGGGCCGGACTGCTGACGCTGATCGTGCTCGAAATTGTTCTGGGTATTGATAACCTGGTCTTTATCGCCATTCTTGCGGATAAACTGCCGCCGAAACAGCGAGACAAAGCGAGACTGATTGGCCTGTCGCTGGCGATGATCATGCGACTCGGCCTGCTGTCGCTGATCTCCTGGATGGTAACGTTAACCCGCCCGTTGTTCAGTGTAGGTGAGTTCAGCTTCTCCGGGCGCGATTTAATCCTGCTTATCGGAGGATTGTTCCTGCTGTTCAAGGCCACGATGGAGCTGCATGAACGGCTCGAAAATCGTGAGCATGAAGGCGAGGGCAATAAAGGGTACGCCAGTTTCTGGGCCGTAGTTGTGCAGATCGTTATCCTTGATGCCGTCTTCTCGCTGGATGCGGTGATCACTGCCGTGGGCATGGTAAATAACCTGGCCATAATGATGACCGCAGTGGTGATTGCCATGGGCGTTATGCTGCTGGCCTCTAAACCGCTGACTAATTTTGTCAATGCGCATCCAACGGTAGTGGTGCTCTGTCTGAGCTTCCTGCTGATGATTGGTCTGAGCCTGGTTGCTGAAGGCTTTGGGTTCCACATTCCTAAAGGGTATCTCTACGCGGCGATTGGTTTCTCAATACTGATAGAACTGTTCAACCAGATTGCACGGGTGAACTTTATGCGTCATCAGGCCAGAAAGCCGATGCGTGAGCGCACCGCTGAAGCTATTCTGCGGCTGATGGGCGGCCGTCGGGAGATGAGCAGCAGTGAAGGCAGCGAAGTGGCTGCGATCATGCCGCAGGAGGCGTTTAAGGATGAGGAGCGCTACATGATTAACGGCGTGCTGACGCTGGCTTCACGATCGGTGCGCAGTATCATGACGCCGCGTGGTGACATCTCCTGGGTGGACGCCCTGCGTCCTGTGGATGAGGTGCGGACTCAGCTACTCGATACGCCGCACAGCCTCTTCCCGGTCTGCCGCGGAGAGCTGGATGAGATTATTGGTGTGGTGCGTGCGAAAGATCTGTTAGTGGCGCTGGATCAGGGTATTGACGTTGCTACGTTTGCCGCCACCACGCCACCAATCATCGTGCCGGACTCCCTTGACCCGATTAATCTGCTTGGCGTCCTGCGCCGGGCGAAAGGGAGTTTCGTGGTGGTGACCAGTGAGTTCGGTGTGGTGCAGGGGCTGATAACGCCGCTGGACGTGCTGGAAGCGATTGCAGGGGAATTCCCTGACGAAGATGAAACGCCAGATATCATCGCCGATGGCGAGGGCTGGCTGGTGAAAGGCGGTACGGATCTCCACTCGCTGCAGCAGCTGCTTGATACCCAGGTTCTGGTTAACCCGGAAGACGATCACGCTTCGCTTGCTGGCCTGCTGATTGCGCAGAAAGGGCAACTGCCGCTGCCGGGTGAAATCATTGAGCTGCCGCCGGTCAGCTTCCAGATAATAGAAGCCACGGACTATCGTGTTGATCTGGTTCGCGTGACGCGTGCGCGGGAACGGCATGAGGAAGACGAAGAAGAGTAACAGTGAGCGGGGGAAAGGATTCCCCCCTTCAGGCAGGGACCTGGTCAGTCAGCGACAGTTTATGATCGCTCAACCAGCTTTCGAAATCCCCCAGCGGCATGGGGCGCGCATAGTAATAACCCTGTAAAACATCCACGCCTCTCTCTCTCAGATAAGCCGCCTGTTCCGCTGTTTCCACCCCCTCAGCTACCAGACTGATATTCAGCCGCTGTGCCAGCGAAATCACCATATCTGTTACCGTCGCGTTGATCGCATCGGTGCCAATGGCGGCGGTGAAAACTTTATCGATTTTTAGCACGTCCGGGCTCAGCGTTTTCAGATAGGAGAGCGAACTGTGCCCGGTACCAAAATCATCAATGGCCAGCTTAACGCCAATCTCATGCAGATGAGAGACCACGCGCTGATCCACTTCCGGCAGGGAATCCCGCTCGGTCAGCTCTACAATCAGCTGAGGCACCGGATTGGCTGGCCACCAGAGCTGCTGAAGGTCATCAATAATTTCGCGATCGTGAAAGTGACTGGCCGCCACGTTTATCGCAATGTGAAACGACGGGCAGGCTGGCATTTGCGGTAAATGCCGCACCATCTCTCGCAGTACAAAGCGGGTGAGGGGGGCGATCAGGTTTTGCCTCTCTGCCAGCGGAATAAACACATCTGGCGGGATCCAGCCCTGACGCGGATTATGCCAGCGCAGCAGCAGCTCAATACCATCACAGTCGCCGGTTTTAGCATTGATCAGCGGCTGGCAGTAAACCATAAATTCGCGTGCGGTAATGCCGTAGCTGATCTGCCAGGAGAGGCTCATCCGGTTCGCCGTTGCCAGCCAGACGGTATAGCCTATCAACAGGCTCAGCAGCAACGCCAGCGGCAGCTGTGAGGGCAAGGTGGAGAGCGCCAGCCGGGCGGGGGCAGGCCCAAACAGGGTTATGGTGAACGGGTAACGCAAAGAGGCTTTTTCATAGCTCACTTCATCCTCGGAAGGCAGAGCCTTCTCTATCATCGGATTGCCATACTCAAGACTCTTTCCGGCCACGTTGAAAATGGCGCGTTCAACCCAGGGCAAAGTGGGTTCCAGCAGATAATTACTCATCATCTCGATATTAATAATCTGCAGGATCCCTGAGTGGTTTTGGTTATCGTGCGGCGTCCAGAGTAACAGAATGGGCGATCCTTTCAGCAGATGCTCATCGGTACTCAACATCATGCGCTGGTTATTTACTGCCAGTTCCGGGAAGAATTCACTGAACACCATATTACTGGCCCCATAGATGCTGGAGCAGTACATATTGTCATTATCGACCAGAATGATGGAGCGAACGGTCTGTAAGGTTGCCAGCTTCTCAATCAGCGGAAAGCGCACCTGGTCGCAGGGCAAGCCTACCAGCCCCAGCGTGTTGCTGGCAGCCACATCAAGTGGGGAGAACAGGCGATCAAAACGCTGAATAGCGTTCTCAGCAAACGTATGCGACTGCTGCTCAATCCGGTTTTTTTCTTCCATATAGCGGAAGGCTAATGTGAGGATGAGCACCAACGCGGCAACCACCGCAGCGATAAACAATCGCTTGCGGCGAAACTGTCCTAAAACTTCCGGGGACATTTGCATCAGTAACCACCCTTAGATCAAGACGCACACACAGAGACCGAACAGGAGTTATCGGCAAAAGAGAGATTAAGTTTAGTCTTACTGAAGAGAAAAGCGGAATTAATCAAAACAGTCACTTATCCTGCTTTATCCGCTACAGCACTCTAGCTGTTTCCAGAGAATGGGGATAGCCAGCCAACCAATTTTTTTAGCGGAACCGGTAAAAACGCCGCCACAAGGGCGGCGCAAGCGCTCAGCGGCGCGTCGGCCCGAAAGAATCAGTCACACTGCACTTTGATGGCAAGACCGCCGCGTGAGGTTTCACGATATTTTGCATTCATATCCTTGCCCGTTTCATACATGGTTTCAATTACCTTATCTAATGAAACACGGGCTTCACTGGTACGACGCATCGCCATTCGGGCAGAGTTGATCGCTTTTACGGAGGCAATGGCGTTACGTTCAATACAGGGAACCTGTACCTGACCCGCCACCGGATCGCAGGTCAGCCCGAGATTATGTTCCATGCCTATCTCAGCCGCCACGCAAACCTGCTCGGGACTGGCACCCAGAAGCTCAGCCAGACCGGCAGCAGCCATTGAACAGGCCACGCCCACTTCTCCCTGACATCCCACTTCCGCGCCCGAAATCGAGGCGTTCATCTTGTAGAGGATCCCTACGGCGCCGCAAGCCAGGAAGTAACGAATAAAGATATCGGGGCTGACCGATTCGATAAAGTGGTCGTAGTAGGCCAGCACAGCGGGCACGATGCCGCAGGCACCGTTAGTGGGGGCGGTGACCACGCGTCCACCGGCCGCATTCTCTTCATTAACCGCCAGGGCAAACATATTGACCCAGTCGATGACGTTCATCGGGTCGCTGGAGAGCTTGTCGGAAGAGACCAACAGACGGCGTAGCGCAGAAGCACGGCGAGGAACGCGTAATGGGCCAGGCAATACGCCTTCGGTATTCAGCCCGCGGTCGATACAGTCCCGCATGCTTTGCCAGACGTCGCCAAAATAGCGTTCAATCTCCGCACGGCTATGCAACGCCAGCTCATTCTTCATGATCAGGCCGGACAAGGAGAGCCCGGTTTCATGGCAATGAGCCAGCATCTCTTTGGCAGAATTAAACGGGTAGGGTACGGTCACTTCATTCAGCGCCGTCTGCCCGAAGTGCTCCTCATCAACGATAAAGCCTCCGCCGACGGAGTAGTAAGTTTTGCTGTAAATCAGCGTTTCACCGGCAAAGGCGTGGATCCGCATACCGTTTTCATGCAGCGAAAGGTTATCGCTGCGGAAAACCATGCCGCCTTCACGTGGGAAATCGACTTCCTGTTGGCCATTGGCCAGCAACAGACGCTGACGCTCCTCAACATCACGAATAAATGCCGGGATGCCATCAATATCCACGCTTTCCGGCGAGGCGCCGGAGAGGCCCATAATAATAGCGATATCAGTGTGGTGGCCCTTACCGGTTAACGAGAGCGAGCCATACACGTCAACGGCGATGCGCGTTACGCTCTCCAGCTTGCCGTTATCCAGCAGATCGTCGACAAACTGTTTGCCGGCTTTCATGGGACCTACCGTATGCGAGCTGGAAGGGCCAATGCCAATTTTGAACATGTCAAAAACGCTAATCACACTCTGTTCCTTTACTGAGCCACTTGGGCTTGCCTGACTTTACCGCTGTCATAGTAACCCTCTCTCAGAGAGGATCGCATGAAATTATCTCATCACTGTAAGACAAGAATGTTATGGCTGTGAGGCCGATCCCTGACGGTTTATCCGCTGACTGAACCAAATCCAGTCACGGCAAACGGCTTAAAACGCAACGTCAGAGAGTTCATGTTGCCATGGGGGTGCAATATATACGAAGAGGCGCAATTATGAAGTGATTTGATAAGCATATTTGCTGAAAAAATGGTGAAAAAAACTGTCAGTAATTTATTACGCAGAGCTTTTGTCGATAAGTTAATCAGGATCGGAGAGATCTGTCACCTGCAGGCTGAGCTGCCGGATAATGCCGGCGGTCATGCCCCAGATAAAATAGTCATCAAACCAGGAGAGCCAGACGCGGTGGGAAATATTCTGACGCTGGATATCCAGCGGAAAGTAACGCCCCAGGCGAAGCGCTTCCTGCAGCGGCATTTCGAAAACTGATTCTACTTCACCCTCGTTAGGATGCCAGCTCAGCGTGGCAGGCACGATGCCGACCACGGGCGTTACCTGGAAACCTGTGCTGCTGGTGACGGCAGGCAAAACGCCTACCACCCGCACAGAGTCGGGGGGAATGGCGACCTCTTCCTGCGCTTCACGCAGCGCGGTAACGATTAGCGAGCTGTCTTCAGGATCCCGCATCCCGCCCGGAAAGGCGACCTGGCCCGCGTGTTTACGCAGCGTAGCGGCGCGGCGCGTTAATAAAAGAGAGGGGCGGGGACGGTCGACAACAGGGACCAGCACTGCAGCCTGACGGGTGGGCAAAGCATCGTCGGGCACCTCAGGCCGTTGCAGCACAAAGCGACTCATAAATCGGGCGAGCGTCAGAGCGGTGTCAGGCATTGTGTTTATCCAGGCAGGGAAGAATGCGGTTCACTTTATCGAAGGTTTCCTGATATTCCGACTGCTCATTACTGTCCGCCACAATGCCGCCACCGGCTGAGCAGTAGAGCATGCCCTGTTCGGCAGTCAGGGTGCGGATGGTAATGCTGGTATCCATATTGCCGCAGGCGCTGAGATAGCCAATGCTGCCGCACCAGGCATTACGGCGGTGCGGCTCCAGCGCATCAATAATTTCCATTGCCCGCACTTTGGGCGCCCCGGTGATGGAGCCGCCGGGGAAACAGGCGCGTAGCAGGTCGCAGGCGCTGAGTGAGGGCTTCAGTCTGGCGGTCACGGTACTCACCAGATGATGGACCGCGGGAAAAGGCTCCACCACAAACAGCTCCGGCACCGCCACGCTGCCCGGTTCGGCTGCCCGGCCGATGTCGTTACGCATCAGATCCACAATCATGACGTTCTCTGCGCGATCTTTCGGGGAGTTCGCCAGCTTCTCAGCCTGCTGGCGATCCTGCTGCGGATCCTTCAGCCGGGGGAGGGTGCCTTTGATCGGACGGGTCTCAATCCGATTGCCGCGCATTTTCAGAAAACGTTCCGGCGAAAGGCTGAGCAGAGCGCTCTCCGGCAAGCGCAAAAAAGCGCTGAACGGCGCGCGGTTCTGTTGATTCAACTGTTGGAAGGCCTGCCATTCATCACCGCTGTAGCTGGCCTGGAAGCGTTGAGCGAGATTGATCTGATAACAGTCGCCGCTCTGCAACCACTGCTGTACGCGGCGAAATTTCTCACCATATTCCTCGCGCGTCATGTTCGATTGCCAGCCGCTTGTGAGCTGAAAAGCGTCAGCCTGCCTGCCGGGTTTCAGCGCTTTCAGCCATGCCAGCCTGGCTTCGCCCTCCTGGTGCGCAACCAGCGTCAGTTTTTTCAACCGATGATCGGCAACCAGCGCCCAGCTGTAGAGGCCAACGGCCATATCGGGCGTGGTCAGGTCTTGTTCAGCCAGGTTCGGTAAATGCTCAAAACGGCGGCCTAAATCGTAACCAAACAGTCCCAGCGCACCGCCCTGAAAGGGCAGGTCATCCCGTGCTGGCGCCCGGAAACCACTCTTTGCCAGCGCCTGATCCAGGAGCTTGAGAGGATCCTCTTCACTGATTTCAAGCGTTTCACCCTGTTGGATATGGGTGAACTGACCCCGGGTGATCAGCGTGGTATGGGGTTCGGCCACCATGATATCAAAGCGATTATCGCTGTGTTCGGCAAAGCCGGAATGCAGCAGCATCGACCAGGGCCGATCGGCAATAAAACCAAACAGATTCCCAAGGGCTTCCGGCGTATACTCAAGAGGATAATAAACAGGTGACATGATGGTTCAGCAGGTCAGACAAATAACAGGCAGCAAGCCTGGCATATTTTTCCCCCGCTGGCATCTGTTTGTTGCGCGTGGAATAATCCGTGCGGGATAACAGGAGCAGATATGAATATTGGTTTACCGGCACTTTCTCATGAACAGCAGCAGCAGGCCGTCGAGCGTATTCAGCAGCTGATGTCAGAAGGCATGAGCAGTGGAGAGGCCATTCAGCTGGTGGCGGCTGAAATTCGCGAAACGCATACCGGCGGCATGATTACTGCACGCTTTGACGACGAAGATGAAGAGTATGACCAAGAGGAGTCTGAGCGGCGGCAGGATGATGAGGAAGAAGAGGAAGACGATTACTGAAACTAAGCGCTGGCCTGGTGTGCAATCAGGCCTGCTGGCCGCTTTGATGTTTATCGCCTGCTGGATCCTTCTCCCTCAGCAGGCAGGGGCTGCTTTACCGTTGCCCCCCGAAGCCATAGAGCAGCACTTCACACTCCCCAACCGGGCTGGTGAATTTCACTACTTTACGGTTAATGCTAAAAGTGACAGCGTCACTTCTGCGGCCATTGTGCTTCACGGCCACCCGCGCGATGTGGGCGCTACGCTGTCAGCTACTCTGGCAGCGGCGCAGGGCAACCCTGCAGCTAACCACACCGTTATCGTTGCCCCACTTTTTCAGGTTTCTGCAGAGCAAGCCAGGCACTGTCATTCACCCGGTTTACCCAGGCTACAGCCAGATGACGCGCTCTGGCGGTGTAGCAGCTGGCTGGCGGGTGAGCTGGATGAACGAAAGCGCCTGAGTGCTTTTGCCGCACTGGATGCGTTAATGAAGGATCTGAAACAGCGCTGGCCAGGGATCCGTTCTGTTACGGTGGCGGGCTTTTCTGCCGGTGGGCAGTTTGTTCAGCACTATATCCCTTTTGCCCATCCTCCTGCGGATATTGCCGTGCGCTACGTGGTTGCCGATCCCGGAAGCTGGCTCTATTTTGATAACCGGCCAGAATCGGGCTGCGCTAGCGCAAACGAGTGGAAATATGGCACGGATCGCCTGCCCGTCTGGCTGGCTACCAGCAGGGCTGCAGCGCGTGAAAGCTATCGCAAGGCAAACATAGCCTATCTTGAAGGCGCTGATGACCGGGGAAAGGGAGCGGGAAGCTACTGGCGAATTCTGGATAAGTCCTGCGCGGCTATGCTGCAGGGCAGCTCCCGCCTGGATCGCGGCATCAATTATGCCCGCTATGATCGGCAGGTTCTGCAACCCGCCACGCCGCATCGTTTATCGATTGTGGCGGGTTGTAAACACAACGTTCGCTGCGTCTTTCCTTCAGTTGCCGGGCGGCAGGTGCTTTTTGCGCAGTAAAACGCACACCCGCCAGCCGCTTATCGGGCGGCGATCACTTTGATTTCCACCAGATATTTCGGGTTCATTAATCCGGCCTGAACGGTACAGCGCACCGGCGCATTGCCTGGTGAAACCCAGGCATCCCATGCGCGGTTCATCGCCTGGAAATCTTCTTTGTTCACCAGAAAAATGGTGGCATCCAGAATTTTGCTTTTATCTGAACCCACGCTGGTCAGGAGCCGGTCAATCACCGCCAGCGCGTTCGCCGTTTGCGCTTCTGCATCTTCATCCAGGTTTTCCGGCACGCTGGTGTAATAGATGGTGTCGTTATGAATCACCGCTTCGGACATACGGTGTTCAACGGGTTCAACTCTGGTTATTTCATTTTTCATTTCAATACCTTAATCAAGATTTTCTCCACTTTTAAATCAGTGTGGAACAGATTTGGGTCACTCAGGCTAAAAATATCATCAATCAGCGTCGCGCGCCGTGTTAAATGACCGGCAAAAAGTGAGTGTAACAGTGTTAAAGCCAGATCTATTCAAGCTTACCTGGCCGCCAGGCTGTCAAAGCAAAATCATCAGAATCTTCTATAGTTATTAATACGCTATCTGTTTTAAGAGGTAATTATGTCTGAACATCCTGATTATGACGATCCGCTTCCGCAGCATGAAGTAGTAACAGAATTTCCTGAACAGGAAGATGTTGTACCCGATGAAGAGGTGGAGGGGGAGAAAATCCGCGACCCTTTCCGGGAATAAGAGAAAAATTAGCCGCCTGCGGGCGGCTTTTTACTGCCTGTCCTCAGACGTTTACCAGAAAGCGTGCCTGATTAGAGAAGCAAAAATCGCCCACCGGAAAGGGAAATCCGATCTTTCCGGTGGGGATGCAAGGCATCTTTCGTTACGCCACCGAAGATGCCTGATAGCCAGCAAGAGAAGATTGATTAACAGCAATTTTGGGAACTTCTTCACTTATCATTACTTAATAAATGAAATCCATAATCATTCTGACCCGATCCCCGCAGCGCTAAAATGCGTTTTTACTCATACGAGGTAAGAAAAGAATTTAACTTTTTGAAACTTGCGATCTTGTTAGCGATCAGAAATGGGCGGATCATATAAGCATCTGAGTTGAACATGGTAGGTTCCATGCTGATAAGCCCTGAGAATTCACGTAGCAACTCCGCAGACAGACAGCTTGCCTGTACCCTTGCTGCCGTTGCTGGAGCTCTGAACACCGCAGCATTTGAAATCGTAGGATTTTTTTCCGCCAATATGACGGGTAACGTATCGTCGCTCTCAGATCATCTGGCAAAAGTTAACTTCGCACCGGGCCTTTTTTTTCTCTCTCTGGTAGCTATCTTCATCGCTGGGTCCGCATTCGCCACCATCATTATTAATGCAGGGCGCAGAAGGAATATTCGCTCGGTATACGCCTTTAATATTGTCATTGAAGGCGTGGGACTTGTGGTTCTGGGCATTGTTGAAACCTGGCTGACCCCCTTCTCTCCGGGTATGTTACTTATCCTGAGCCTGAGTTTTTTAATGGGGTTACAGAATGCAGTCGTTACCCGACTCTCTAATGCAAGAGTAAGAACAACGCATGTATCGGGAACATCAACCGATATTGGTATTGAGCTGGCGATGCTTTTCGATGTGCTGAGGCGAAAAGAGTCGCCAAAAGAGGCTCCCTTCTACCTTGAAAGGCTGAAGCTTCACTCTTTTACACTGCTCTCATTTCTGGTTGGCGGTGTGGCAGGGATATGGCTGTTTCATCTCACTGGATATGGATTTCTGTTATTTATTGGCACCGGCGTGATTTTACTGGCCTTACATAACATAGTAAGAAAGCAGGAAAATTTATAAGGGACTCCCTGCCTGCCGGTAAACTGATTTTTACGTTGAAATGTCGGGCGAAAACATCACTTAACTCCTTGATAATATTGTAGCGAAAGGGTGCATCACCCGACCTCATATTGCGCAATAATTAACCAGAAAAATGATATAACTTATTGATTTTAATAATTTTGCACCTTTCAGTTAATACTGACATAATTACAGTGTTTTCATCAAGGGTAGTGAGGAAGTGTGGCAGACGATTTTGCAGCAGATGGCGCGCTTGCGCTGGCCATTCCCGGTTTCAAACCGCGTGAACCGCAGCGCCAGATGGCCCTGGCGGTTAGCGAGGCGATAGAGCAAAAGCGTGAGCTGGTGGTGGAAGCAGGTACGGGAACCGGTAAAACCTACGCTTACCTTGCCCCCGCGCTGCGCTCAGGTAAAAAAGTGATCGTCTCTACCGGCTCAAAGGCGCTGCAGGATCAGCTCTACAGCCGCGATTTGCCGACCGTAGCAAGAGCACTGAACTATAAAGGTCAGGTGGCGCTGCTGAAAGGGCGTTCAAACTACCTCTGCCTTGAGCGGCTGGAACAGCAGTCAATGGTGGGAGGAGACCTGGCGGTGCAGGCGATGAGCGATCTGGTTCATCTGCGCGGCTGGTCCAGCGAAACCGTTGATGGCGATATCAGCACCTGCGGCGGCGTGGCGGAAGACAGCACCATCTGGCCGCTGGTCACCAGCACCAATGATAACTGTCTGGGCAGTGACTGCCCTCAGTATAAAGATTGTTTTGTGGTAAAAGCGCGGCGTAAAGCGATGGACGCCGACGTGGTGGTAGTCAATCACCACCTGTTTCTTGCCGACATGGTGGTGAAAGAGAGCGGGTTTGCTGAACTGATCCCGGAGGCGGATGTGATGATCTTCGATGAAGCACATCAGATGCCCGATATCGCCAGCCACTATTTCGGCCAGCAGCTCTCAAGCAAACAGCTTATCGATCTGGCCAGGGACATTACCATTGCCTACCGTACCGAAGTGCGTGATGTCCAGCAGCTGCAGAAATCTGCCGACCGGCTGGCGCAGAGCGCGCAGGACTTCCGGCTGGTGCTGGGCGATCCCGGTTTTCGCGGCAACCTGCGTGACGTTCTCAACAATCCCGCCATTCAGCGTGCGCTGCTGCTGCTGGATGATGCGCTGGAACTCTGTTACGACGTGGCAAAACTGTCGCTGGGCCGCTCGGCACTGCTGGATGCCGCTTTTGAACGCGCCGCCCTCTACCGTGGCCGCCTTAAACGGCTGAAGGATGTGTCGCAGCCTGGCTTCAGCTACTGGTATGAGTGTAACTCGCGGCACTTTGTGCTGGCCCTGACGCCGCTTTCGGTGTCGGATCGCTTCCGTGAAGTGATGGACGAGCGGCCAGCAAGCTGGATTTTCACCTCTGCCACGCTGGCCGTTAACGAACAGATGACCCACTTCGTCGGGCGGCTCGGCGTTACTGACGCCAAAACCATGATCCTGGAGAGCCCGTTCGACTTTGCCAGCCAGGCGCTGCTTTGCGTGCCGCGCAATCTGCCTTCGCCTAACCAGCCCGGCGGGGCAAAGCAGCTGGCCAAAATGCTGCTGCCGCTGATTGAAGCCAACAATGGCCGCTGTTTCTTTCTCTGCACTTCGCACCAGATGATGCGGGAGCTGGCGGAACAGTTCCGCGCCATGCTGACCTTACCTGTGCTGGTGCAGGGAGAAACCAGCAAAGGGCAGCTGCTCAAGCAGTTTGTCGCAGCCGGTAACGCTTTGCTGGTCGCCACCAGCAGCTTCTGGGAGGGAGTGGACGTGCGGGGCGATGTGCTTTCGCTGGTCATTATCGACAAGCTGCCGTTTACTTCGCCAGACGATCCCTTGTTAAAGGCGCGCATGGAGGATTGTAAACTGCGCGGCGGCGATCCCTTTGATGAGGTCCAGCTTCCTGATGCGGTGATCACGCTCAAGCAGGGCGTGGGTCGCCTGATCCGTGATGTTGATGACCGGGGCGTGCTGGTGATTTGCGATAACCGACTGGTGATGCGTCCTTACGGCGCAGTATTTCTCAACAGCCTGCCGCCCACGCCGCGAACGCGCGATATTCATCAGGCAGTTGAGTTCCTTAAACCGTCGCCACAACAGTAATCTTCCGCGCAGTGTGCTATGCTGCGCGCCGAAAATTTCTCCCGTAGAGGTATGTATGTCCACGCGTATTTTAGCCATCGATACGGCCACGGAAGCCTGCTCCGTGGCGCTGCTGAGTGATGATGCGGTCACCGCCCGGTTTGAACTCTGTGCCCGGGAGCACACCCAGCGTATTTTGCCGATGGTGCAGGATCTCCTTCAGCAGACCGGCAGTACGCTCAGCGGGCTGGACGCTTTAGCATTTGGCCAGGGGCCAGGCAGCTTTACCGGCGTACGCATCGGCATTGGCATCGCTCAGGGTCTGGCGCTGGGTGCCGGGCTGCCGATGGTCGGCGTCTCCACGCTGAAGACCATGGCGCAGAGCGCCTGGCGTCTGCAGGGAGCAACGCGGGTGCTGGCAGCCATTGATGCACGCATGGGTGAAGTTTACTGGGCAGAATATCAGCGTGATGAACAGGGCGTCTGGCACGGGGCGGAGAGTGAAGCGGTACTGAAACCGGAAGCGGCTCAGGCGCGGATTGCGACGCTGTCGGGAGAGTGGGCAATGGTGGGGACCGGCTGGAAAGCCTGGCCTGCGCTTGCTGAAACCGCAGGCCCGGTGTTGCTGGCCACTGAGGTCACGCTGCCCTGCGCCGAAGATATGCTTCCTCTGGCAGCGCAGGCGCTGTCAGCCGGAAAGAGCGTTGCTGTTGAGCATGCAGAGCCGACCTATCTGCGCAATGAAGTCACCTGGAAAAAACTGCCGGGCCGCGAGTAAACGGGCAACTATTTCACAAGGATGCAGTCATAGTAGTCAGTACCCTGGAGAACTTTATGCGTAAATCCGTTTTTTTGCAGTTAGGTAGTCTGTTACTGGCCTCTGTGCTGCTCTCTGGCTGCGTGAGCGTGCCAGATTCGGTGAAAGGCTCATCGCCAACCCCTCAGCAGGATCTGGTGCGGGTGCTGAATGCGCCGCAGCTTTATGTCGGCCAGGAGGCGCGCTTTGGCGGTAAGGTGGTTAAGGTTGAGAACAAAAATGGCATGACCCGGCTGGAGATTGCGGCTCAGCGTCTTGATGACACCGCAAGACCGCTGTTAGGTACGCCCTCCATTGGCCGTATCTATGCGGATATCAAAGGCTTTGTTGACCCGATTGACTTCAATAATCAGATCGTGACCGTAGTGGGTCCGATCAGGGGCACCGAAAAAGGGATGATTGGTCAGGCTGCTTACAGCTTTGTCACGGTGGATGTCACGGGCTATCAGCGCTGGCATCTGACGCAGCAGATCGTTTCGCCGCCTCAGCCGATCGATCCCTGGATCTGGTATGGCCCGCCGCGTGGACACCATCGTGGCGGCTACTGGGGCCCGCCTCCGTTTGGCTATTACAATAACGGGCCTTCCCAGGTCCAGACTATCCTGACCGAATAGCTCTCACGTAGATTCATTCACGACCCGATGGCTTCTCGCCACGGGTCGTTTTTTATTGTCGCTCTCAGGACGAGATAAATTTAGTGATGGGCTTCGCAACCTCAAAACTGAGAAAAGAGCAAACTGGTACGCTGAGTTAAAATAATGTTAAAAGCGCACCGACTGAGGTTTCGATGACCACAAATACGACTTTCCGAGGTGTTTCCTTGAATAAGGTTTGGTTAAACCGTTATCCGGCAGATGTTCCGGCCGAGATCAGCGCCGATCGTTATACCTCGCTGATTGACCTCTTTGAACAAGCGGTAAAGCGTTACGCGGACCAGCCCGCCTTTATCAATATGGGGCAGGGGATGAGCTACCGGAAGCTGGAGGAGCGCAGCCGTGCTTTTGCGGCTTATCTGCAGCAGGGCCTTGGCCTGAAAAAGGGCGACCGCGTCGCCCTGATGATGCCAAATCTGTTGCAATATCCTGTTGCTCTGTTTGGCATCCTGCGGGCGGGAATGGTGGTGGTCAATGTTAACCCGCTCTACACCCCGCGTGAGCTGGAGCACCAGCTCAACGACAGTGGCGCAAGCGCGATTGTTATTGTCTCAAACTTCGCCCATACCCTTGAGAAAGTGGTTGCCAGTACGCAGGTAAAACATGTCATTCTCACCCGGTTAGGCGATCAGCTGGCACCAGCTAAAGCGACGCTGGTGAACTTTGTGGTGAAATATATCAAACGGCTGGTGCCCAAATACCATCTTCCCGATGCGCTCTCATTCCGCAGCGCGCTGCAGCAGGGCTCACAGATGCACTATCTGCGGCCGGAGATGGTTAATGACGATCTGGCGTTCCTTCAGTATACCGGTGGCACTACCGGCGTGGCGAAGGGGGCGATGCTGACGCACCGTAATATGCAGGCCAACCTTGAGCAGACCAAAGCGACCTATGGCTCACTTCTCAAGGATGGCAGGGAGACGGTAGTGACGGCGCTCCCGCTCTATCATATTTTCGCCCTGACGGTGAATTGCCTGCTGTTTATTGAACTGGGTGGGGCGAATCTGCTGATTACGAACCCGCGGGATATTCCGGGGTTGGTCAAAGAGCTCGCAAAAGTGCGGTTTACCGCTATTACGGGCGTCAATACGCTGTTTAACGCGCTGCTGAACAATGAGGATTTCCACAAGCTCGACTTTTCCAGCCTCACCCTGTCAGCCGGCGGCGGGATGGCGGTGCAGAAAGCGGTGGCGGAACGGTGGGAAAAACTCACCGGGCACTATCTTCTGGAAGGCTATGGGCTGACCGAATGTTCTCCGCTGGTCTCGGTTAATCCCTATGATATTCGCTATCACAGCGGCAGCATCGGGCTGCCTGTCCCCTCAACGGATATCAGGGTTGTGGACGAAGAGGGCAATATGGTGGGCGAAGGAGAGCCTGGCGAACTCTGTATTAAAGGCCCGCAGGTGATGCTGGGTTACTGGCAAAGGCCTGATGCCACGCTGGAAGTGCTAAAAAATGGATGGCTTCACAGCGGTGATATTGTTACCGTTGACCATGAAGGCTTTATCCGCATTGTCGATCGCAAAAAAGATATGATACTGGTCTCTGGTTTTAACGTTTATCCGAACGAGATTGAAGATGTGCTGATGCTCCATCCGAAAGTTCGTGAAGCGGCGGCGATTGGGGTTCCCAATGACGCCGCAGGTGAGACGGTAAAGATTTGCGTGGTCAGAAAAGATCCTTCGTTAACCAAAGAAGAGCTGATTGCCCACTGTAAGAAACATCTCACCGGCTATAAAATTCCCAAGCTGGTTGAGTTTCGCGATGAGTTGCCAAAAACCAACGTAGGCAAAATCCTGCGCCGTGAACTGCGTGATGAAGCGATAAAAGCGGGCAGTTAAGTACCGCTTTCTGAGAATGCAAAAACGCCGGTCCTGCCGGCGTTTTTATTGTGAAGACACTGAGGCGAGAAACGCCACAGCGAGAGGATCATTTTGAATTACACCATGATAACCACTAACGAGGCGCTGGCTGAACTCTGCCAGCGTGCTCGTCAGGTTCCGGCGCTGGCGCTGGATACCGAATTTGTCAGAACCCGCACCTACTATCCTGGTCTGGGGCTGATCCAGCTGTACGATGGCGAACAGATTGCGCTGATTGATCCTCTGCCAGTCACCGAGTGGGGCCCGTTTCGTGACCTGCTGCTTGATGAGAACGTTATTAAGTTCCTGCACGCCGGCAGTGAAGATCTTGAAGTATTTCTGCATGAGTATGGCGTTTTACCGACCCCAATGATCGATACGCAGATTCTGGCAGCCTTTACCGGCCGGCCACTCTCCTGCGGCTTTGCAACGCTGGTTGAATCCTATACCGGCATTGCGCTGGACAAGAGTGAATCCCGTACCGACTGGCTTGCCCGCCCGCTGACGGCCAGGCAGTGTGAATATGCGGCTGCGGACGTTTACTATCTGCTGCCGATTGCGCAGAAGCTGATGAACGAAGCACGGGAAGCGGGCAGTCTGGATGCTGCTCTGAACGAGTGCAGCCTGCTGTGCCAGCGCCGTCAGAGGGTTGTGGCGCCAGAAGAGGCATATCGCGATATCACCAACGCCTGGCAGCTTCGCCCGCGTCAGCTGGCTGCGCTGCGTCTGCTGGCTGCCTGGCGGCTTGAGCTGGCCCGGGAGAAAGATATGGCGGTGAACTTTGTGGTGCGCGAAGAGAATTTATGGAAAGTCGCCCGCTATATGCCTGGGTCGCTGGGCGAACTCGATCATTTAGGCCTGGCGGGGCAGGAAATTCGTTTTCACGGTAAAGCGCTGGTAGCGATGGTGGCCAGAGCGAACGAGCTGGATGAGAGCGAGCTACCGGCACCGGTGGCGAACCTGATTGATAATCCTGATTACAAGAAAGTCTTTAAAGAGCTGAAAGCGTTGATGGCTGAAGTGGCAGAGAAAGAGGGCATAGGTCAGGAGCTGCTGGCTTCACGTCGTCAAATCAACCAGCTGTTGAGCTGGCACTGGCGTCTGAAACCGCAGGAGTCAAAACCGGAGCTGGTGGATGGATGGCGGGGCGCACTGCTTCACGACGGGATCGCAACAATCCTGAAGGCGTACTGACCTGAACCTCCTTTCCCCTGCACGAAAGCAGGGGAAAATCAGGCGCAGAAGAGGATCATTTCGGGGCTTCTTCTGCCTCCGGAAGCGTAACGTTCAGCTCCAGAATCGAAATATCATCATCCTTTTGATCCAGCTTAACGCTCAGCATTTCCGGATCGATCTTCACATATTTGCAGATAACTTCCAGAATATCCCTTTTCAGCTGCGGCAGATAGTGGGGCTCACTGTCGCCCCTCCTGCGCTCTGCAACAATAATCTGCAGCCGTTCCTTGGCTATATTGGCTGTGCTCTTTTTACGGGATAAAAAGAAATCGAGTAAGGCCATGGTTTATCCCCCAAACAGGCGTTTCAGGAAACCCTTCTTCTCTTCTTCAATGAAGCGGAAGGGGCGTTCTTCACCGAGAATTCGGTCAACGGTATCGGCGTAGGCTTTGCCCGCATCGGACTCGGCATCCAGGATCACCGGCTCACCCTGGTTTGACGCGCGCAGCACGGACTGATCTTCAGGAATAACGCCTGCCAGCGGGATACGCAGAATTTCCAGCACGTCTTCCATGCTCAGCATATCACCACGGTTAACGCGGCCCGGATTGTAGCGGGTCAGCAGCAGATGCTCTTTAATCGGATCCTGTCCGTTTTCAGCACGACGCGATTTTGAAGAGAGGATGCCCAGGATGCGGTCAGAGTCACGCACCGAAGAGACTTCAGGGTTAGTGGTAATAATCGCTTCGTCAGCAAAATAGAGCGCCATCAGCGCACCGGTTTCAATACCCGCCGGTGAATCGCAGACGATGAAGTCGAACTCCATCGCGGTCAGGTCATTCAGGACCTTCTCCACGCCATCACGCGTCAGCGCATCTTTGTCGCGAGTCTGTGACGCAGGGAGAATGAACAATTTTTCGGTGCGTTTATCTTTAATCAGCGCCTGGTTCAGGGTGGCATCGCCCTGAATCACATTAACAAAGTCGTAAACTACGCGACGTTCACAACCCATAATCAGATCGAGGTTACGCAAACCGATATCAAAGTCGATAACCACGGTCTTTTTGCCCTTCTGGGCTAAACCGGTAGCGATGGCCGCGCTGGACGTGGTCTTGCCCACGCCTCCTTTACCCGATGTAACTACAATAATGCGTGCCATATAATAATTTCCTTAAGCAAAGAAAGGGCTCGTGAGCCTGGCTCAGTTCAATGTCTGTATAGTCAGGGCGCCATCGCTTAAGCAGAGGCGTGACGCTTTTCCAAAAAATTCAGCCGGGATTTGGTCCATTATCCAGTATTCACCGGCAATAGAGACCAACTCAGCTGACAAACTGGTACAAAAGATCTGGCACTCACGATCGCCACTGGCTCCTGCCAGCGCACGTCCGCGCATCATGCCATAAATATGGATGTTGCCATCGGCGATAAGTTCAGCGCCGGCGCTGACGCTGCTGGTCACAATCAAATCACAGTTCTTGGCATAAATCTGTTGACCAGAGCGGACCGGGGCATTGATGACCCTTGTTTTAATGGCGGGGGTTTCAACGGGCTGGGCAGGTTCAACAACCTCAACGGTTTGTTTCTGCTCTTTACCTTCCGACAGCAGCGGCAAACCTGCGCGGCTGATGATGCGCTTCAGCGACTCATCTTTGCAGCCACTAACGCCAACAATATGCAGGCCGGTGGAGATAATGGCCTGCTGCATGAGCCGCCAGTTCACTTCACCGGTGAGTGAAGCCATGTTCAAAACAACCGGGGCATTTTTCAGAAAGGCGGGAGCCTGATTGATTTTGTCCTGCAATGCCTGACGAACCACTTCTGGATCGGCGTGATGAAGGTGCACAACAGACAGAGTAAAACTGCTGCCTTTTAACTCGATTGGCGTTTGTGACATCTGTCGCGGCTCAGTCCTGTTATTTCGTGTCCCAGCAAATTTATGTCGTAAAACGCACATTTAATCAGGTTGGGACAATATTCCGAAGTTCTGCAAGCATGGTATAGTTACTGCTATATTCAGGCAAGTCACCATCCAGGTTAATTCGAGTAAAAAATATGTTTTGTGTGATCTACAGAAGCAGCAAGCGTGACCAGACTTATCTTTATGTCGAAAAAAAAGACGATTTCTCGCGCGTACCGGCTGAACTGCTGCAAGGCTTCGGTAAACCGCAGCTGGCTATGATGCTGCCGCTGGACGGCAGCAAAAAGCTGGCGAACGCTGATTTAGCTAAAGTAAAGGCGTCACTTGAAGAGCAGGGGTTTTATTTACAGGTCCCTCCGCCGATCGAAAGTCTGCTTAAGATGCACCTGGGAAAAGAGTAAAGAAGTTTAATTAGGAATCATCTGCAAAATATATCGCCGTCACGGCTGCAATCTTCCCGATTTTAATTGTGGCGGCACCGGCAAAAAAAGGATGCCCGCATGAAGCTTACATCCCTCAGTACGGTTATTTTTTCCCTGATTCTGGCCGGATGCGCCAGTAAAAATAGTGCCGCCCCCGCGCCTGCAGCGCCTGTTCCCGCCCAGGGCGCAACGCCTGCACCGGCGAAAGGCGGTTTCCTGCAGGCGCCGACAAAAACCACGCTGGCAACCGAAGGTCGTAATCCGGCTGAGTTTCCCGGCTATGTTGAGCAGTTAAAAGCGCAGGCTCGCCAGCAGGGAATCGATGAGAGTACGCTCGAGAGCGCTTTTGCCAACGTTCATTTTGTCGATCACGTCATTAACTCCGATCGCAATCAACTTGAACAGAAAGTGACGCTGAGCGACTACCTTTCCCGCGTTATGACGGAGAAGAAGATCCAGCAGGGGCGCGAAAGCTTGCAGCGTTATCAGGCGCAACTGATGCCGATTGCTCAGCATTCCGGCGTGCAGCCGCAATATATCGTTGCGCTTTGGGCCATGGAGAGTAGCTTTGGTAAAATCCAGGGGCGTGAAGATGTGATCTCTGCGCTTGCCACGCTCGCCTTTGAGGGGCGCCGCGAAGCCTTCTTCACCAAAGAGCTTATTGCAGCGCTGCAAATCATTCAGCAGCAGCATATCGCCGCCGGGGAGATGAAAGGCTCCTGGGCTGGGGCAATGGGGCAAAACCAGTTTATGCCCAGCTCCTTTATGCGCTACGGCGCAGACGGCGATGGCGACGGTAAGATCGACATCTGGAACAGCGTGGATGACGTTTTTGCTTCCACCGCCAATTATCTGGCGAAAGAGGGCTGGAAACGGGGTGAAAGTTGGGGCCGGGAAGCGATCCTGCCGGTGGACTTTGTGCCGGAAATGGCCGGGCTGAAAGAGGGGCAGGCTAAAACCGTGGGGGAATGGGAAAAACTGGGTGTCCGGCTCAGCAGTGACCAGAATCTTCCTGACACACGACAGCGCGCCTGGATCGTAACTCCAGATGATATTCCTGGCCGCGCGTTCATGGTTTATGACAATTTCCGCACCATTATGCGCTGGAATCGATCCTATTATTTCGCTATCAGCATCGGCATGATGGCGGACGCGATTTCTCAATAACGGAAGGGTGGCCGCCACAGGGCCATCACACCTCAACCTAAGCAGGGGAACAGTATGTATCAGCATCATAACTGGCAGGGCGCGTTGTTGGATTATCCGGTGAGCAAAGTGGTCTGCGTGGGCAGTAACTATGCCAAACACATTAAAGAGATGGGCAGCGCAACGCCTGCCGAGCCGGTGCTGTTTATCAAACCTGAAACGGCGCTGTGCGATATCCGCCAGCCTCTGTCGATTCCTAAAGATCTTGGCGCCGTGCATCACGAGGTCGAGCTGGCGGTGCTGATTGGCTCAACCCTTAAAAATGCTTCAGAAGAGCACGTAACCAAAGCCATTGCGGGTTACGGCATTGCGCTGGATCTTACGCTGCGCGATCTGCAGGCGGCCTGCAAGAAAGCGGGTCAGCCGTGGGAAAAAGCTAAGGGCTTTGACAACTCCTGTCCAATCTCTGGCTTCATTCCCGCCAGCGAGTTTGCCGCCGATCCACAGAACGTGGAACTGAAGCTGGTGGTAAATGGCGAAGTGCGCCAGCAGGGCAATACCGAAGAGATGATCCATAAAATTGTGCCGCTGATCGCTTATATGAGCAAATTTTTCACCCTGCGCGCAGGCGATATTATCCTGACCGGCACGCCTGAAGGCGTAGGCCCTATGGCTTCCGGCGACACGCTTGAAGTCACGCTGGGTGACCGGGGTGTCGCTACCCGCGTGCTGTAAGACTTGCATCTGGAGCCCGAACTGTTTATAAGGTGCGGGCTTTTACTTAAACGGGACACCGAACATGACTGAGACCCCTTTCTGGCAGCGGAAAACGCTGGAACAAATGAGTGATGAGGAATGGGAATCCTTGTGTGACGGATGTGGCCAGTGCTGTCTCAACAAGTTGCAGGATGCCGACACGGATGAGATCTACTTCACTAACGTCGCCTGCAACCAGCTCAATATCAAAACCTGCCAGTGCCGCAACTATGAGCGTCGCTTCGAATATGAAGAGGACTGCATTAAGCTGACGCGCGAGAATCTGCCCACTTTCTCCTGGCTGCCGCCAAGCTGCGCCTATAGGGTGCTGGCTGAAGGTAAAAATCTGCCGGTCTGGCATCCTCTGCGCAGTGGTTCGAAAGCGGCGATGCACGCAGAACGTATCTCAGTCCGGCACATTGCCGTGCGGGAGAGCGAAGTGCGGGACTGGGAAGATCACATTATTAACCGGCCTCATCGCTGAAACAAAAAAGCCGCCTGCAGATCTGGCGGCTTTTTTATTTTCAACTGCACTTATCCTGCAGATACATCAGGGGGCGGTCTGCATCTGTCTGGCCTGCGGCTGACCCACAGGATCGCTTCCGCCGGGGGCGCCAGGCAACTGATGACCACCTGGCGGGGCGGGTGGCGGTGAATGAATATCGTCTCGTGGCGCGCATCCGGAAACAAAGGCTGCACTACAGGCCAGCGCCAGCACTAATACAAACTGTTTCATGCCTTTCCCTTCTGTTTTATTAAGTAATTTCAGCATAGTAGCGCCTTGCCAATCCTTCAAATAATCCCCAAAAGCGCGCATAAAAAAGCCCGCTCAGTGCGGGCTTAAGGCGTCACCCTGCGCTAGCGTGAGAAAAGATCGCGGCGTTTTGGCTTAAACGGCTGAGCAACAAGTACCAGTAGCGCCACGATGAGAAAGGCGGCAAAAATTCCTATCAGCCATTGCGGCATACTCAGCGTTAATAATGACCACTGCTTTTCGGCGCAGTCACCGGTAGCAACAAACACGGAAGGCAGCCATTTATCCAGCGGAAGCCAGCCGGGGAAGCGGGCGGCAAAATCACAGGTGACAAAAGGATTCGGATGCAGTTGGATCATGGTATGTTCCCAGGAGAGGCGGACGCCTTCCCAGGCACTGTAGATCCATATCAGGATAGCGACCCAGCGCAGAGGCGTTTTAGGCGCGATGGCTCCCACCACTCCCGCGCCCATAATGCCAAACAGGGCACAACGTTCATAAATACACATTACGCAGGGTTTTAGCATTAAGACGTGCTGAAAATAGAGTGCGACCATTTCCAGGGCAAAAGCCGTAAAGGCCAGGAGCAGCCAGGCACCGCGGCCGCGGGAACTGCTATTCAGATATCGCAACATAATCATTCCATGTGATGGGCGTACAACCGGCAGTGTAAACTAAAAGCCCCTCCGTGCCAGCCACGCTAGGAAAAATTTAAGGCTGAAAATGACTTATGTTAAACAGTGGCGCAATAAACTGATTTTATCGTGGATTGAGGGGCGATCCCGACAGGAGCCGAAAAACAGGCATCCGGAATTGCTGGACCTTTTTTAAAATTATGCGGGATGGGTGCCTTTTTCAGAGGCTGGCGGTCTAGGTCATTGCCGGGGCATCTGGTATGATGAGCTCCATATTTGCACTCCTGAACGCAACGGAAACAGAACGCTATGGTCATTAAGGCGCAGAGCCCTGCGGGTTTCGCTGAAGAGTATATTATTGAAAGCATCTGGAACAGTCGCTTCCCTCCGGGGTCGATTCTGCCAGCGGAGCGCGAGCTTTCTGAACTGATTGGTGTGACCCGTACCACCCTGCGTGAAGTCCTCCAGCGCCTTGCGCGCGACGGCTGGTTAACCATTCAGCACGGTAAGCCAACCCGCGTGAACAATTTCTGGGAAACCTCTGGTCTCAGCATTCTGGAAACGCTAGCCCGGTTAGATCATGACAGCGTTCCTCAGCTGATTGATAACCTGCTTGCCGTGCGCACGAATATCTCCTCTATCTTTATTCGTCGGGCCATCCGCACTTACCCGGAAAAGGCGAAAGAGGTGCTGGAAACGGCAAAGAACGTGGAAGATAAAGCGGAAGCGTACACCGACCTCGACTACAGCATTTTCCGCGGCCTGGCGTTTGCCTCCGGGAATCCGATTTATGGTCTGATCCTCAACGGCCTGAAAGGGCTCTATACCCGCGTGGGAAGACACTACTTCTCTAATCCTGAAGCACGCCAGCTGGCACGCGACTTTTATCAGCAGCTGATGACCATTTGTCAGAACCAGCAGTTTGATAAGATTGTTGATGCGGTCCGGGATTACGGGCGGCGTAGTGGGGAAATCTGGCACGGCATGCAAAACAGTATGCCAACGGATTTACCGCCGCAGCGTCGGTAAGCAGGCAAAAAAAAGCCGGTTCAGCGTGAACCGGCTTTTTTTATCACAATTTACAGCGTGGAGGTGCGGGGTGGGCAACGATCCAGCAGTTCGGTGCTGCCATCCTCATTCTGCTGCTCCAGATGGACCTCAAAGCCCCACAGGCGATGCACATGCTTCAGCACTTCCCGGCGGCTCTTATCCAGCGGCGCACGGCTGTGAGGCACATAGTGCAGCGTCAGCGATCGATCGCCGCGCAGATCCACATCATAAACCTGAATGTTGGGTTCCAGATTACTCAGGTTATACTGCGCTGAAAGCTGCTGACGGATAGCTCTGTAACCCGCTTCATCGTGAATGGCGGCAATCTCAAGGAAATTATTACGATCATCATCCATCACCGTAAACAGGCGGAAGTCGCGCATCACTTTGGGTGACAGGAACTGGCTGATAAAGCTTTCATCCTTAAATTCCCGCATGGCGAAATGCAATGTTTCCAGCCAGTCGCTGCCCGCAATATCGGGGAACCAGTAGCGGTCCTCCTCGGTTGGCGCTTCACAAATACGCTTGATGTCCTGGAACATGGCAAAGCCCAGCGCATAAGGGTTGATGCCGTTATACCACTGGCTGTTGTAAGGCGGCTGATAAATCACGTTGGTATGGCTGTGCAGGAACTCCAGCATAAAGCGCTCAGAGACTTTCCCTTCGTCATACAGATGATTCAGAATGGTGTAATGCCAGAAGGTAGCCCAGCCTTCATTCATCACCTGCGTCTGCTTCTGCGGGTAAAAGTACTGGCTGACCTTACGGACGATACGCAAAATCTCACGCTGCCACGGCTCCAGCAGCGGCGCATTCTTCTCCATAAAATAGAGCAGGTTTTCCTGCGGCTCAGAAGGGTAATGCGCCTGCTGGGCCTGAGTAGCCTCTTTTTCACGCCTTGGTAAGGTGCGCCACAGCATGTTGACCTGACTTTGCAGATACTCTTCGCGGCTCTGCTGTCGGGCCTTCTCTTCCTGCAGCGAAATTTTTTGCGGACGTTTATAACGATCGACGCCGTAATTCATCAGTGCATGGCAGGAGTCGAGCAGCTTTTCCACCTCTTCCATACCGTAACGCTCTTCGCACCGGGTAATGTAATTACGGGCAAAAATCAGGTAATCGACGATGGAGCTGGCGTCGGTCCAGCTGCGAAACAGGTAGTTATTCCTGAAGAAGGAGTTGTGGCCGTAACAGGCGTGCGCCATCACCAGCGCCTGCATAGTGATGGTGTTCTCCTCCATCAGATAAGCAATACAGGGATTGGAGTTGATCACAATTTCATACGCCAGACCCTGTTGACCATGCTTATAACGCTGCTCCGTTTCGATAAATTTTTTACCGAAGGACCAGTGGGCATAGTTAATAGGCATCCCGACGCTGGAATAGGCATCCATCATTTGTTCAGAGGTGATGACTTCGATTTGATGAGGATAAGTTTCAAGCCGGTAGAGCTTGGCGACGCGGTCGATCTCTTTCAGATAATCATCAAGCAGATCGAAGGTCCAGTCAGGTCCATCACTGAGTCGTTTGCTGTCCTTAATGGGATCGTCAAAGATAGTCGTCATAGCGCACCCCTTTTTAAAAACCGGTTTTCGACGTTACAACACGTAGCGACAAAACGTCCGTTTTTATCTCGACCTGTCGGTGCCATTGCTGACAAAGAAACAGGCCTGGAATTAAAGCCAATACCTCAATGATAGTTCACTCTCTCCGATCGCTCAGATGAATACAACGGAAATCTTCAACAGAAAAAGTGAGCCGCAAAGGAAAAATAATTTTTCCGTCACGTGAAATGTGAGCTGAACGCTATTTAACAGGATTATATTCTGTATATAAGAGAAAGCTATGAGCAAATCACTTTCTGCTGAGAAGGGTAAGAAATGGCGGGTATGTAAATATAAGCTGCTTTTTACCGTAGGTTTTCAGAATTTAATTTCGAATATTGCGCGACATCCCTTTTTCAATACCCTTAAGCGTGAAAAAGATGTGAAATATGTCAGCGCGATGTTGCCTATGATGGTGCAGTGTTTTCAACCGGCTCGGTCGCAATCAACCAGTTTATTCCTCTTTTCAAAACGGCGGTGGGGCAGTTATGCGAGTTGTGATTCTGGGTAGTGGTGTGGTAGGTGTGGCAAGCGCCTGGTATCTGGCGCAGGCCGGGCATGAGGTGACGGTAATCGATCGCCAGCCTGGCGTGGCGCTGGAAACCAGCGCAGCAAACGCCGGGCAGATTTCGCCAGGTTATGCTGCGCCCTGGGCGGCCCCGGGCGTTCCTCTTAAGGCAGTAAAATGGATGTTCCAGCGCCATGCACCGCTGGCAATTCGTCCCGACGGCAGCCGCTTCCAGCTGGAGTGGATGTGGCAGATGCTGCGCAACTGCGACATGCGCCACTATCAGGAAAATAAAAGCCGCATGGTAAGGATTGCCGAATACAGCCGCGACTGCCTGAAACTGCTGCGTCAGGAGACCGGCATTGCCTATGAAGGACGCCAGGGCGGTACGCTGCAACTCTTCCGCACCAGCCAGCAGTTTGAAAGCGCGACCAAAGATATCGCCGTTCTGAAAGAAGCGGGTGTGCCTTATGAACTCCTGGAAGCGGCCCGGCTGGCGGAGGCTGAGCCTGCGCTGGCTGCCACGCAACACAAGCTCACCGGTGGGTTGCGGTTGCCTAATGATGAAACCGGCGACTGTCAGCTCTTTACTCAGCGCCTTGCTGAGAAAGCGGCTGGCGCTGGCGTCACCTTCCGCTTCACTACGCCAGTGGATGCCTTGCTGCAGGAGGGCAACAAGATCGCAGGCGTGAAATGTGGTGCAGAAACGATCACCGCTGATGCCTTCGTGGTGGCGTTCGGCTCCTACTCCACCAGCCTGCTTAAGGATATTGTCAGCATTCCTGTCTATCCGCTGAAAGGGTATTCACTGACCATCCCGATTAAAGATGCCGGGGCTTCGCCCGTTTCTACCGTTCTGGATGAAACCTATAAAGTGGCGATTACCCGTTTTGATGACCGCATCCGCGTGGGTGGCATGGCGGAAATTGTAGGCTATAACACCAAACTGCTGCCCGCGCGCCGGGAAACGCTGGAGATGGTGGTGGGCGATCTCTTTCCGCAGGGCGGCGAGATCGCTCAGGCCAGCTTCTGGACAGGGCTGCGCCCCATGACGCCTGACGGTACGCCAATTGTCGGGCGCACCCCGCTGAAAAATCTTTATCTGAATACCGGTCACGGAACGCTCGGTTGGACCATGGCCTGCGGTTCCGGGCAGCTACTTTCTGATATTATCTCGGGACGTACGCCAGCCATTGCCGCAGACGATCTCTCGGTGATGCGTTATTTGCCGGGATTTTACCCGAGTCTGGGCCCGCTACACGCGGCTCGTTAATCTCGTCCCGCATTGAGAATCAGGAGAAGTCATGTCTCGTCCGATTGTCGCCAGCATCGATACCAGCGCATTGCGACAGAACCTGGCGATAGCTCGCCAGGCCGCCCCTCATTCACGCCTCTGGTCAGTGGTCAAAGCCAATGCGTATGGTCACGGTATTGATCGGGTCTGGCAAAGCCTCGCCGACACGGATGGTTTTGCGCTGTTAAACCTGGAAGAGGCGATCCTGCTGCGTGAACAGGGCTGGAAAAAGCCCATTCTGCTGCTGGAAGGCTTCTTCCACGCCGATGAGCTGGCGATCCTCGATCGCTATCGCCTGACCACCAGCGTACACAGTAACTGGCAGATCCAGGCGCTGGCAAAGGCCAGACTCTCTGCGCCGCTGGATATTTACCTCAAGATGAACAGCGGTATGAACCGCCTCGGTTTTCAGCCGGAGCAGGTTCAGCAGGCCTGGCATAAACTGCGCGGTCTTGAGAACGTCGGCGAGATGACGCTGATGGCCCATTTTGCCGAAGCGGAAAGCCCTGAAGGCATCGTGGAGCCGTTAAAACGTATTGAGCAGGCCGCAGAAGGTCTGGTGTGCCCGCGCTCCCTGGCTAACTCCGCCGCCACGCTCTGGCACCCTGAAGCGCATCATCAGTGGGTGCGTCCTGGCATTATCCTTTATGGCGCATCGCCCAGCGGACGCTGGCAGGACATAGCAGGCAGCGGGCTGGCGCCTGTGATGACGCTGAGCAGTGAAATTATTGGCGTCCAGACGCTGAAAGCAGGGGAGAGAGTGGGCTATGGCGCACGCTATCAGGCGACGGGCGAGCAGCGCATTGGCGTCGTGGCCTGTGGCTATGCGGATGGTTATCCGCGTCATGCCCCAACCGGCACCCCTCTCTGGGTGGATGGTGTGCTGACCCACACCGTGGGGGCGATCTCGATGGATATGATTACGGTAGATCTAACCCCGTGCCCGCAGGCAGGCATCGGCAGTCAGGTGGAGCTGTGGGGAAACAACATAAAAATTGATGAAGTGGCCGCTGCTTCCGGCACCGTGGGCTATGAGCTGATGTGCGCCTTAGCCCCACGGGTACCGGTCAGAGTCAGTTAGTTTTCAGCGCGGTCAGCGTGCCGCGCACTTTTTTACTGTATACCCACGCCAGCGCGGCCAGCCCCGCACCCAGGGTCATCATGGCGCTCAGCGCCAGCTTTTCGCTCAGCGGAAGCGCCATAGCGAGCAGCCCTGCTGATGATCCCCCAGCCATCTGAATAAAGCCCGCCAGCGCAGACGCTACGCCCGCCTGCTGTTGATAAGGCTCTAACGCATAGCTGGTGGCAGGCCCCACGGTGAAAGCGAGTCCGGCAACAGAGATCGCCACCGGGAACATATAGAGCGCCCAGCTGGTCTGCATCTCTGTCGGGAATATTATCATCCCCGCCCACATGGTCACTGCACCGGCAGCCATCGCCAGGCTGCCGAGCGCCAGGCAAATCGGCCTGCCCACCTTGCGGATCATTTTATTCACCAGCACACTTACCAGCATGATCCAGAAACCGTTAGCCCCAAAAGCCACGGAGAACTGCAGGGCAGAAAGCTTGCCTTCCGTCATCAGCACCTGTGGCGCCAGAGAGACGTAGGTCAGGACCATCCCCATTGCTCCCGCGTTGGCGAAGGTGAAAGCCAGAAAGCGCGGCTGCCGCAGAATCTCTGCATACTGGCGCAGCGGGAGTCCTTTCACCGCCAGCGTACCGGCTGGCCGCGTTTCCGGCAGGAAACGCAGGATCAGCAAGCCGATCGCCAGCGCATAGCCGGTCAGGAACCAGAACGGCGCACGCCAGCCAAAGGCATCCGCCAGAAAGCCACCAAGCATAGGAGCGAGTGCGGGAACGATGTTCAGCGCGCCATTGAGAAAGCCATAAGCTTTTGCCGCATCATCTCCCTCAAGGCGATCGCGCACGCCGCTAAATGCCACCACGGCGGTACAGCAGACGGCACAACCCTGAACAATTCGCGCGGTAAGGAACTGTGGCCAGCCGGTTGCGGTTGCGGCCAGAATACTGCCCAGTACGTAGAGCAGCAGCCCGGCCAGGGCGATGGGCTTTCTGCCGAGATTATCAACCAGCGGGCCTGCGACGATCTGACCTAATCCCATAACCAGCAAAAAGAGGGGGATAGTGGTCTGAATGGTGGTCACCGGCGTGTTCAGGCCGGTGGCAATCTCAGGCAGAGTCGGCAGATAGAGGTCAATACCCAGCGGTGCCAGCAGCACCAGGCTGAGAAGAAGAAGGGTGAATTTTTGCATCGTGCGTGACGGCATCCGTTAAAAAGCAAGCCGCACAGGGTAGTGTCAACTGCGTGAAAAGAAAAGAGCAGAGCGAACTATTTTCAGGAGAGGCGAGAGCCATGCCCGCTGCTGTGGGCATGACTCTCACTTATCGATCAGTATGCGCCATCCCGACGCAGTACCACGCCAGCAGTTTTGAACAGGATAGCGATGTCAGTCCAGAGCGCCCAGTTTTTCACATACCAGGAGTCAAAGTAGACGCGGGTATCATAGTCAATATCATTGCGGCCGCTCACCTGCCACAGGCCGGTCATGCCGGGTTTAGCCATCAGATAGTAATCCACATCCCCCGCGTAACGTTCCAGCTCCGCTTCAATAACCGGACGCGGCCCCACCAGACTCATCTCGCCGCGGATCACGTTCCAGAGCTGCGGCAGCTCATCCAGGCTGGTTTTGCGCAGGAATGCACCAATTTTAGTGACGCGAGGATCGTTCTTGAGCTTAAAGTCTTTATCCCATTCAACGCGGGCTTCCTCGCTGGTGGCCAGCAACTCCTCCAGCACCTCTTTGGAGTTGGTAACCATCGACCGGAACTTCAGGCATTTGAATTTTTTGCCATCCTGGCCCACACGCTCGTGACCATAAATTTTATTGCCGCCATCACGTCCCACCATCCAGCAAATCAGTCCAAATGCCGGAGCGAGGAACAGCAGCAGCATCGAGGCCACCACCACGTCGAAGGTGCGCTTCAGGAAGCGGGAAGAGCGTTTTGCCAGATTATTGCTGACCCGCAGGATCATCACTTCATGACTGAAGATAAAGGACATATCGGTACCGTACAGCGGGACGCCACGCAGCGTGGGCACCACCGAAACAGAACGGCACTTTTTCTTCGACAGCAGCTTCAGCCACATATCACGCATGCCCTGCTGCTCATATTCCATCGCTACGATGAACTGAGTATTTTCCAGGTCAACGGTATCCCAGACAATATCTTTTAAGGTGATAACCGGTACGCCGTTGAGATTATCCGCGCCGGTATGGCCATTGGCGGCCACAAACGCCTTCACTTCATAGCCCAACAGCTCTTCACTTTGCAGTGCGGCATAGGCTTCCCGGGCATTTTTACCGGAGCCGATAATAATGGTTTGCTTCTGCCACTGACCCGCTTTAAGAATGGCGTGCTTAACGCTTGAACGCAGAAGGGGAACCAGAATCAGGGCGTAAGCCCAGGTGAAACTCCATAACATCCTGGAGAAATCCCATTTTGAAAAGGCGATCAGCGCCAAATCAAGCAGAGAGAATATCACCAGCGTTTTAATCACTTCTTTCAGTTCAAACCAGAATGGTTTGCGGTAAGTATAATGCCGTAAACGCATCCAGAACCAGGCCGTACAGACCACAGACATGACAAACTGGGCAATAAAGCGAACCTTAACTTCCTGAGGCGGGATAAAAACATCTAAATTACCCCAAATACCTTGTACGGTAGCCGCCGATAAAAACAGGGCGAGATTAATCGAGATTAAATCTGAAAGACTTAATGTAACCTTGGCAATAATGTTTTTTCGGGTGCCGCTAAAGGCGCGGCGACGATCGTTCAGTACCAGAGTACTTGCCATAATGCCTGCTCTCTTTTCAATAAGAATCAGTGCCCTGACGGGATTAAAGCACGCGTTCAGGAGTAACGTTATTAATGCCAATTCCTGTAGCATTAATAATTAATTCTTCTTTTATCGCTTAATGCGACAGGGATAAATCGGACAAGAATGAAACATACAGCAGCGAAGACATCACCTGTTTCATCATGAAGCAGTACAAAGAGTATGCAGGAGTTATTTGCGTTAGTTAATACGGGAAATTCCTAAAAAACGATCGGGATAAACTAAATTAAATTGAGAAAAAACAGAAATTAATCAGAGGGGGTGAAAAGAGAATAGTCTTATTTATATGACGGAATAATAACAAAATGGGGGCACTTTAAAGATCATTTCACCGCTACGATTACCGTAACGGTGAAATAGAGTCAGGCGGGCTTTTTCAATATCCAGCGATCCTGTTGTTTATCATAATGCCCAATGGCAAGTTCCACAGGCTCACCGTCAATCCACGCCGGGACGCTGGTTTCGCCATCCCAGCCATCCAGCTGATAACTCAGGGCGGGATTAGTCGTACAGGGAATGCTCACGGTATCCAGATTTTCCGCATCCAGCTCTGCATCGATGATCTCATAGCGACCAATCTTTACAACATGACCCATGATTCACTCCTTTTATTGCCACACGAACTTTAAGCGTAGACGTTATCTGCAGGAGATCGAGCCCGCGAGGCCAGGAATGTTCCGGGTCCTGGCTCTGAGGGCATTAAACTTTCTCCTCAGCGACCCGGACGCCAATTTTCACGATCTCATTGGCCTCTTTTTCTGCCACCGTCCAGATCATATTTTTCCACTCTACCTGATCGCCCACTACCGGTGCGCCGCCAATCATTCCGGCTATCAGGTGTCCCAGCGTCTGCTGGACATTGGTCTCTTCATCCAGATCGATGCCGTAAATTTCAGAGACGTCATGCAGGCGCGCATCGGCCTGCAGAATGAAATCGCCAAAGAAGCGCTGATCCAGCGATACCGGCGGCGACTGGCTGAAGAGCTTGCCGAGCGCGGGCAGATCTTTCTCACGACCGATGATGCACAAGACATCACCCTCCTTCAGGCGTGTGTTGCCGGTAGGGTGCAGCAGCAGATTATCGCGGAACAGCGCGGCAATCCTCGTCTCTCTTGGCATCCTCAGGTCACGCAGTGCGGCGCCCACGCACCACTTATCGGCACCTAACTGGTAGACAAAGTGTTCCCAGGGATTCTCAGGATGTATATCTAACCCGATGCGGGAGATGGGTGAGGCCATCGGCGGGACGACCACGCGCGCTTTGCGGGCAGCAAAGCCCAGCGACGTGCCCTGAACCATCAGCGAAACCAGCACCACAAAGAAAGCGATGTTGAAGAACAGCGATGCGTGAGGCAAACCGGCCATCATCGGGAAGACGGCAAGAATAATGGGAACCGCGCCCCGCAGCCCCACCCAGCTGATAAAGAAGCGTTCACGGGTGCTGAAGCCCCGGAAGGGCAGCAGGCCGACGAAAACGGATAACGGGCGGGCGATCAGAATCAGCCAGACGGAAAGCATCATAGCAGGGAGCGCAATATTCCACAGATCTCTGGGGTTAACTAGCAGGCCCAGTACCAGGAACATGCCGATCTGGCTCAGCCAGGCCATCCCATCAAAGGTTTGCAATATGCCATGACGGTTGCGAATAGGCCGGTTGCCTAACAGGAAGCCACACAGATAAACGGCCAGGATGCCACTGCCTTCAAGGACCGTCGTCAGGGCAAAGACGAGGATACCGCCGCTGACCGCCAGCAGAGGATAAAGCCCGCTGGCAAGCGACACCCGATTAATCAACTGTTGTAATGCCCAGCCGCCGCCCAGACCCAGCACGATACCCAGGCCAAACTGCTGAATAAGGTGCACCACGAACATCCAGCTCAGGCCGGTTTGTCCCTGTTCAATCATCTCTATCAACGTAATGGTCAGGAACACCGCCATCGGGTCATTACTGCCTGACTCGATTTCCAGCGTGGCGCTGACGCGCTCATTGAGTCCCTTGCCGCCAAGCAGGGAAAACACGGCTGCAGCATCCGTGGAGCCAATAATGGCACCGACCAGAAAACCCTCAATCATATTGAGATTAAACAGCCAGGCTGCGGCCATACCGGTTAATCCGGCGGTGATCAGTACGCCCACCGTTGCCAGGGATAAAGCTGGACCCAGAGCCACTTTAAAGGAACTGGCCTGGGTGCGCATGCCGCCGTCGAGCAGGATCACCGCTAAGGCGAGGTTACTGATCAGATAGGCTGCGGGGTAGTTATCAAAAGCGATGCCCCCAATGCCATCCACGCCTGCCAGCATGCCTAAGGCGAGAAAGATGACTAATATCGGGATACCCAGTTTTGAAGAGAAGGAACTCAGTAAAATGCTCGCGGCAACCAGCACGGAACCGATGATAAACAAACTGTAGATGGCGCTGGCTTCCAAGGGGGCACTCTCCTGTCTCTTAAAGGGCTTTCTGTACAGTGTGTTGTAATCGTACCGGTATTGTCAAAGCCCCGGCGCGTTTCATTTAACCACTGTGGATAGTTGTTTCACTGCACAATCATAACGCATTCAGCGCCATAGCAAATGCCTGTGAGTGCGCATGAAAGAGGCTTTATTTAGGGGATTGAGTAAAAACAGTGTCGAAACGGACGTTTTAAGAAGAGTTTCGCCGGAAGGAGAGGGAATTAAGCCAGTAAAGGTTTTACTGGCTTCGGGAGCAACTCAGTGTAATCAGTAGCTTTCTTCCGCCTGTTTGTGGAACAACTCGCGGAAGACAGGATAAATATCTTCAGGTTCACGAATATGCTGAATTGCAAAATTATCGAACATCGCCTGCAGATGTTCATACTCTCGCCACAGTGTCTGATGAGCGCGGCGGGTGATCTCAATATAGCTGTAGTAACGCACTACGGGCAGAATGCTCTTCGCCAAAATTTCGTGGCAGAGAGGAGAATCATCCGCCCAGTTATCCCCATCCGAGGCCTGAGCGGCGTAGATATTCCACTGAGCCGGGTCATAGCGCTCTTTAACCACCTCATCCATCAGCTTCAGGGCGCTGGAAACAATGGTCCCGCCCGTTTCCTGGGAGTAGAAGAACTCCTGCTCATCCACCTCTTTAGCCTGCGTATGGTGACGGATATAGACCACATCAACGTTCTTGTAAGTCCGGCTCAGGAAGAGATAGAGCAGAATATAAAAACGTTTTGCCATATCCTTGGTGGCCTGATCCATTGAGCCGGAGACGTCCATCAGACAAAACATCACTGCCTGGCTGGAAGGCTCAGGCCGCTTTTCGAAATTCTTATAGCGAAGATCGAAAGTATCAATAAACGGCACGCGCTTTATTCGAGCGCGCAGTTCCGCAATCTCTGTTCGCAGGCGCTCCTCTTCCAGCAATTGCGCCGGCTCGGTTTTTTCGATCGCTTCCAGAGAAGCTTCCAGCTCACCCAGCAGACGACGCTTACCGGCAGTCATGGCTGTACGACGTGCCAGCGAATTCTGCAAAGAGCGAACTACGCTGATATTGGCAGGCACACCATTAGAGGTGTAACCAGCACGATGGACTTTGTATTCATTCAGCTGGCGATGCTGATTTTTTTTCAGATTGGGTAGCGCCAGATCCTCAAAAAGCAGATCCAGATACTCATCTTTAGAAATGTTAAACACGAACTCATCAGCACCCTCGCCATCCTGGCTGGCATTACCCTGACCGCTGCCACCACCGCCACCACCACCCTGCGGGCGTTCAACGCGATCGTTCTGCACAAAGTGGTCATTACCGGGATGGACACGGTGGCGCTGGCCGCCGCGGCCCTGATGAAAAATCGGTTCGTTGATATCATCAATGGGAATAGAAACTGATTCGCCGCTTTCAACGTCGGTTACCGAACGCTTATTGATGGCCTCGGAGATCGACTGTTTGATTTGCGACTTGTAGCGGCGCAAGAAACGCTGGCGGTTCACCGCGCTCTTGTTTTTGCCGTTGAGACGCCGATCGATAAAATAGGCCATAACTCCCCCAAACAACGTTGCAAGCTGGGCCGGAATAACCCGGCCCCTTGTAATGGACTTCTGAGGCAACTATCAGGATGACTTTCTGACTCGCAGGTACCATTCGCACAGCAGGCGAACCTGTTTACGGGTGTAACCTTTCTCCATCATGCGGTCAACGAAATCATCATGCTTTTTCTGTTCATCCGTGGACGTTTTGGCGTTAAACGAAATAACCGGCAGCAACTCTTCGGTATTAGAGAACATTTTCTTCTCAATCACCGTCCTTAACTTCTCATAACTTGTCCAGTTCGGGTTGCGGCCGCTGTTGTGGGCTCGGGCGCGCAGCACGAAATTAACGATTTCGTTACGGAAGTCTTTGGGATTGCTGATCCCGGCCGGTTTCTCAATCTTTTCAAGTTCAGCATTGAGCGACTCACGGTCAAAGAGCTGACCTGTATCGGGATCGCGATACTCCTGATCCTGGATCCAGAAATCGGCATAGGTGACGTAGCGGTCAAAAATGTTCTGCCCATATTCGGAATAGGATTCCAGATAAGCGGTCTGGATCTCCTTACCGATAAACTCCGCATATTTCGGGATCAGGTAGCCTTTCAGATGTTCCAGATGCTTCTCTGCCTGCTCCTGCGGGAACTGCTCGCGCTCAATCTGCTGCTCAAGTACGTAGAAGAGATGTACCGGATTTGCCGCCACTTCCGCATGGTCAAAGTTAAATACGCGCGAGAGGATTTTAAACGCGAAGCGGGTGGAAAGGCCGTTCATCCCTTCATCCACGCCAGCGTAGTCACGGTACTCCTGATACGACTTCGCCTTGGGATCGGTATCCTTCAGGCTCTCACCGTCATACACCCGCATTTTAGAGTAGGTGCTGGAGTTTTCCGGCTCTTTCAGACGCGACAGGATTGAGAAGCGGGCCAGCGTTTCCAGCGTACCCGGTGCGCAGGGGGCATGGGTCAGCTCACTGTGATCCAGCAGCTTGTTGTAGATTTTGATCTCTTCCGAAACGCGCAGGCAGTAGGGCACCTTAACGATATAGACGCGGTCAAGAAACGCCTCGTTGTTTTTGTTGTTACGGAAGGTCACCCACTCAGATTCATTGGAGTGCGCCAGAATAATACCGTTGAACGGCAGGGCGGAGATCCCTTCGGTACCGTTATAGTTACCTTCCTGAGTAGCCGTCAGCAGAGGATGCAGTACCTTGATCGGCGCCTTAAACATCTCCACGAATTCCATGATCCCCTGGTTTGCGCGGCAAAGCGCGCCAGAATAGCCATAGGCATCGGGATCGTTCTGCGCGTGATTTTCCAGCTTACGGATATCCACTTTACCGACCAGCGCCGAGATATCCTGATTGTTTTCATCGCCAGGTTCTGTTTTGGCAATGGCCAGCTGTTCAAGAATAGAAGGCCAGACTTTCACAACTTTGAAGCGGGAGATATCGCCGCCAAAATCATGCAGGCGCTTGGCAGCCCATGGAGACATAATGGTGCCAAGATAGCGACGAGGCACGCCATACTCTTTTTCAAGGATATTGGCATCCTCCTGCGGATTAAACAGGCAGAGAGGATGATCGTTTACCGGGCTGCGTTCGCCATCGGCGCTTAAGACATAGATAGGCACGCGCTGCATCAGTGATTTCAGCCGCTCCGCCAGAGAAGACTTACCGCCACCTACCGGACCCAGCAAATAGAGGATCTGTTTTTTCTCCTCAAGGCCCTGAGCTGCATGCTTCAGGTAAGAGACGATCTGTTCAATCGCCTCTTCCATGCCGTAAAACTCCTCAAAGGCAGGGTAACGCGCAATAACACGGTTGGAGAACAGTCGGGAAAGGCGTGGCTCTTGTGCAGTATCGACCATGACTGGCTCACCAATAGCCATCAAAAGTCTTTCTGCCGCGTTAGCGTATGCGCTGCGATCTTGCCGGCAAACGGTAAGAAATTCCTGCAGTGTGAACTCTTCGTCCTTGGCAGCTTCATAACGCTGACGATAGTGATCGAATATATTCATAGCGATGCCCGTCCTTTCATTTTTAGCACAGGTACCAGGAGCCTAATCATGGACAGCCCCTGAAGGAACTTATAACTGAGTACAGCAACCCTTATGCCAACCTGACGTTTTTATCGGGATAGATAAAATTTAGGGCGACTCTGCTCGGCAAAACTTGGCTTCTTTCAATAAAGCGTAGTTGGCATTTAAGAAATTTCCTGAACCTCCAGCGATTTCCAATGATATTTCAATAACAAAGTCAGAATCTTTCTAAGGCCTTACCTTGTCTGGCGCGGGCTGGCCGAATTTTGTAAATTACTCTGTTGCTCAGCTTGCTGCCAGCGGCATAAATTGATTCTACGTGCTACAAGAGATGTAAATTTTTTAACGAATAAGCCTCCGGCTGATAGACTGGAGACCTGATTGTTATATTTATGGAATGAATTAATTGTGAACCATTTCAAAGTTAGCGCCCTTGCTCTGCTTTTACCCTGCACTTTCGCTGCAACCGTTGCCCAGGCTAATCCATTAACCCTTGGCGCATCCGTTATTTACAGTCAAAGCCCCTATAAAGGTGGCGAAGGACGTTATTATCCTTTCCCGATTGTAAATTATGAAGGCGACAGCTTTTATGTCCGCAGTCTTACCGCAGGCTACTATCTCTGGAAAGACCAGGAAAATCAGCTATCGCTGACCCTACTCGGCTCGCCGCAGAACTTCGACCCTGATGACACTAAAGACAAGCGCCTGAAAGCACTGGATAAACGTCATATGACCATGATGGGCGGCCTGACCTATCGTCACTCGGCGGAGTGGGGTATCGTGCGTACGGTCGTGGCGGGCGATATGCTGGACAACAGCGATGGCTTTATCTGGGATCTGACCTATCTCTATCGCTTCCAGCTTGGCGACCTGAGCCTGACACCAGGCATTGGTGCGCTCTACAGCAGCGACAAGCAGAATGACTACTATTATGGTGTTTCCAAAAGCGAGTCGCGCCGCAGCGGGTTAAACAGCTATGATGCTGACGGCAGCTGGAATCCCTATCTGGAGCTGACGGCAGCTTATGCTATCAGCCCAAGCTGGAACGCTACGCTCGCAGGCCGCTATACGCGTCTGAGTAGCGAAGTGAAGGACAGTCCGATGGTTGACAACAATTCTCAGGTCACCCTCTGGACAGGAATCAGTTACACCTTCTGATCTCCATCCGCTGCACGAAAAAAGGGCGCTTTGCGCCCTTTTGCACAATTGTGGGGATCAAAAAACGTGCAGGAGCACAGCATGGCTAAAAACGTGATCTTTTCCGACGGTACAGCTTTACCAGCGATTGGCCAGGGCACCTGGTACATGGGGGAGAATGCCAGCCAGCGAAAACAAGAGGTGGCGGCACTCCAGGCTGGTCTTGAAATGGGTTTAAAGGTGATTGATACCGCAGAAATGTATGCAGAAGGGGGCGCGGAAGAAGTTGTGGGCGAAGCGCTGAAGGGCAGGCGAGAAAACGCCTGGCTGGTTTCTAAATTTTATCCCTGGAACGCCGGCGTGGAAGATGCCATAGCTGCCTGTGAACGCAGTCTGCGCCGTCTGCAGACCGATTATCTCGATCTCTATCTGCTGCACTGGCGGGGAAACTTGCCGCTGGAGGAGACCATCCGCGCGATGGATTCGCTCCAGCGCGCAGGCAAAATTTTACGCTGGGGCGTGTCGAACTTTGACACCGACGATCTCAGTGAGCTGCTTGCAGAGCAGGGCGGGGAACATTGTGCAGCCAACCAGGTATTGTATCATCTGGCCTCGCGCGGGATTGAATATGACCTGCTGCCCGATTGCCAGCAACGGCAAATCCCGGTTATGGCTTACTGTCCGCTTGCCCAGGCCGGACGGCTGCGCCAGAATCTCATGACGCATGATGTGCTGAACACAATTGCACAACAAAAGGGCATCAGCGTGGCTCAGCTGCTGCTGGCGTGGGTGATACGTAAAGAGGGGGTGATGGCCATTCCGAAAGCGAGCACCCTGCAGCATGTCGCCGATAATGCTGCTGCGCTCCAGGTCACGCTGACCAGTGATGAGTTAACAAAAATTAATCACGCGTTTCCCCCGCCAGCCAGCAAAATGGCGCTGGATGTGGTCTGAAACGCAGAGGGGGAAGAGGCTTCCCCCTCTGCGTTTACTCAGCTATTTTTCCGCACGCGGATGGTGGTCGCCAGGCGGGAAGGGGCTTCTCCGGCACTGACCATCGGGCTTGAGATATGCGCTGTTTCAACGCAGACCATGGTTTTATATCCCTCATTGGCCATATCTCCCATGCTGCAGGAGAGCGCCGGTCCCGGATTCCAGGTGACAACGTCACTTTGGTAATGGTGATGAACCTCGATAGTTCTTTTGCCTGCTGCGTCGGTGATCACGCTGCAATCTTCAGGTTGCGTATGGATACGGTCTGTCCGGTCAGGATAGGTTTGTTTACCGCTCTCTGAACGACCCTCGCTACCGTTGTTTACCTTGTCGATAAAGCTTTTACCTAATCCGCTGACTTCCACACCCGCAATATCTGCTACGCAGAAATAGCTGTGCAGAGCTGCTGTGGCTTCAAAATCACCGTGGGCCTCCAGCTCTATCTCACAGCGATCGGCAAAGCGGAAACGGGCGAAGAGCGTAAAGTCATGAGGCCAGAGCTTTCTGGTTTGCTCGTTGCTCTCCAGGACCAGCGTCAGCATCACGCTTTCATCGTTCTCATCATGGGCGGAAAGCGTCCAGGGAAGCGTGCGGGCAAAACCATGCGCAGGTTCCCCCGCCGGGCCGAACCATGGCCAGCAGATGGGAACGCCGCCCCGAATGGCTTTACCTGCGGTCCAGGCGGTTTTTTCGCTCAGCCAGATCACCGGCTTTTCACCGCTGGGCTGCCAGGCAATCAGCTGAGCGCCCTGCAGGGCCACAGCCGCACGCACTTTGGGATGCGCAATCACCAGGATCGGCAGCTCGCCCATTTTGCGCTGTGAGAGATAGGGGCTGATCTGTTCGATAACCGGAAGAGAAAAGAGTTTTTCGTTCATAAGCGGACCCGTATTTCAGCAAATAAAAAGGGCGACCGTAGTCGCCCTCAACACATTTCACGTCGCTTATTTTGCGATGTGAGCAATCAGGTCCAGGACCTTATTGGAGTAACCCGTTTCATTATCGTACCAGGAAACCAGTTTCACAAACGTGTCGCTCAGTGCGATACCAGCTTTGGCATCGAAGATAGAGGTCAGCGTTTCGCCGTTGAAGTCGGTAGAAACCACTTCATCTTCGGTGTAGCCCAGAACGCCTTTCATTTCGCCTTCTGCAGCTGCTTTGATAACAGAGCAAATTTCAGCGTAAGAAGCTGGTTTAGCCAGACGTGCAGTCAGGTCAACCACGGAAACGTTAGGGGTAGGGACGCGGAACGCCATACCAGTCAGTTTGCCGTTCAGCTCAGGGATCACTTTACCTACAGCTTTAGCTGCGCCAGTAGAGGAAGGGATGATGTTCTGAGATGCGCCGCGGCCGCCGCGCCAGTCTTTGTGAGACGGGCCATCAACGGTTTTCTGAGTAGCGGTGGTGGCATGCACGGTGGTCATCAGCGCTTCAACGATACCGAAGTTGTCGTTGATAACTTTTGCCAGCGGTGCCAGGCAGTTAGTGGTGCAGGAAGCGTTAGAAACGATATCCTGGCCAGCGTAAGCTTTGTGGTTAACGCCCATCACGAACATCGGGGTGTCATCTTTCGATGGACCGGTCAGAACGACTTTCTTGGCACCAGCCTGAATGTGTTTACGCGCGGTTTCGTCGGTCAGGAAGATACCGGTCGCTTCTGCAACCACATCAACACCGATTTCGCCCCATTTCAGGTTAGCTGGATCTCTTTCAGCGGTAACACGGATGGTTTTGCCGTTAACAACCAGATGGCCGTCTTTGACTTCTACGGTGCCGTCAAAACGACCGTGAGTAGAGTCATATTTCAGCATGTAAGCCATGTACTCTGCGTCCAGCAGATCGTTGATTGCAACGATTTCTACATCAGAACGCTGCTGAGCAGCACGGAAAACGATGCGACCGATACGGCCAAAACCGTTGATACCTACTTTGATAGTCATATATTCCACCAGCTGTTGTTAGTGAATAAAAGGTTGGCTGTAAAATTACAAAAACCTTACCAGGCGTCAAGCGGAATCGCTTCAATAGTTGCGACAAATCAAACCTGCTGACAGGAATTATTCGTCAAAAAGCGCCTTTCGCCACCCCTGCATAACAGGGATATGGGGACCCCTTGCCCGAATATAAAGGGGTGCTGCAATCAAAGGGTGATCTGAATCACATTTTCGCCCTCAGATAACTTTCAGACTTCGCCTGAGAGAAAAAAATCCCCTGACGTTGTTAAGTATTTGTTAGAATACTAGCCGATATTTTCAGAATCACACTGCCTGAGACGAGCAAAATGGCTAAAGAACCGAACGAATTCACCCCAGAAAGCGATTTAAGCGAAATGCAGCGCTATGTGACTCAGCAGCGCGGCACAGAACCGCCGTTCTCCGGCAAGCTGCTGCATAACAAAGGCGAAGGGATCTACCACTGTCTGGTCTGTAACTCGCCCCTGTTTTTGTCTGAAACTAAATATGACTCAGGCTGCGGTTGGCCCAGTTTCTATCAGCCTCACCATGATGATGCCATTCGGTATATTGAGGATGAGTCACACGGTATGCAGCGCATTGAGATTCGTTGTGGCAACTGTGACGCGCATCTGGGGCACGTTTTCCCGGATGGCCCACAGCCTACGGGCGAACGCTACTGCGTAAACTCCGCCTCGCTAAGCTTCTCTGATGAAGATGGCAACAATATTAAAGGGTAGCGGATATGGAGCTTGATGAGATGATCGCCAGCATGACGCCGGAAGTGTATCAGCGTCTTGCCACCGCGGTAGAAACCGGCAAGTGGGCAGATGGCGTTGCGTTAACGCCGGAGCAGAAAGAGAACAGCCTGCAGCTGGTTATGCTCTGGCAGGCCCGCCATAATGATGAGCCGCAGCATATGAGCGTGGGCAAGGGCGGCGAGATGGTGATGAAGAGCAAGAAACAGCTCAAGGAAGAATTTGGCATCAACGACGACAACGTCACCCGCATCAGGCTGCAATAATAAATTATTCCATAAGGAATAATGAACAGCACGCTGGAGACAGAACAGGTTCCAGCGTGCTGTTCCGTGAGCGCTGAAGAGTAAACCGAACGGTAAAAAGTAGCCTCTGGGAGAGTTCACGGTCATCACGCTGATGATTACCGCTGGCTTTATCTCTCTGTTGCTCACCTGATAAGGAGAATCAGAGAACGATCGCGCCCAGGTTTTTTATCTCTTCCAACGCACGCGCCGAGTCTCCCGGATTAAGATCGACGCCCCGGCACCCGGCTGAAATCACCGTTACCGTGTAGCCTGTGGCTAGCGCATCCAGCACCGTATATTTCACGCAGTAGTCCGTTGCCAGCCCCATTACTGTCAGCGCCGTAATCCCCTGAGCCTTCAGCAAAGCGTCCAGCCGCGTTTTTTTGCGGTGCCCGTTATCATAAAAGCCGCTGTAGCTGTCCACCTGCGCATCTTCGCCTTTAAAAACCCGATCGGTAATCAAGCCCGCATTGAGTAAAGGGTGTAACTCAGCTCCAGGGGTATGCTGTACGCAGTGATCGGGCCACCAGACCTGCGGCAGCCCAGCCAGCTCTCCCACCGTCCAGGGCTGCTCACCCGCATTCGAGGCGAAGCTGCCGTGAGTGGCGGGATGCCAGTCGAGCGTGGCGATAACCGGCTGCCCTCGCTGGCTGAACTCACCAGCATAGTGATTGGCTACGGCAATAACCTCATCGCCATCTTTCACCGCCAGCGCTCCGCCGAGGCAGAAGTCATTCTGTAAATCAATCAGCAACAGAGCCTGTTGAGGAGCCATTTTCATCTCACTTTTCATCGGGTGTCAGTTCACCGCGCAGGTTGACCTGCATCAACTGCCTGACTTCATCACTGGAAAGATCCTGGCTCAGCAGGAAATGGAGTTTGGTCAGCGTGGCTTCCACCGTTAAATCATAACCGCTCACCACCCCAGCCAGCGCCAGCGCGTTACCGGTAGCGTAACCGCCCATATTCACTTTGCCAGACATACATTGCGTCAGGTTGACTACCACAATCCCCCGATCGGAGGCGGCCCTCAACTCTTTAAGAAACGCAGGATTTTGCGGAGCGTTGCCCACACCGTAAGAGCGCAGGATCAGCGCTTTTACCGGTTGTAGCAGAAAATTGCTCACCACATCAGAAGAGATGCCCGGATAAATGGTGACCACCCCAATCGGCTGGGGGGTAATGGGATGAACAACCAGCTCCCCTTTGCCGGTCGGGGCGGCAGGCGTATTCAGGCGACGAATATGGATGCCTGCTTCCAGCAGCGGCGCAAGATTCGGTGAGGCAAAGGCATTAAAACCATCTGCATGGGCTTTGGTCGTGCGGTTGCCACGGAACAGCGTATTGTTGAAAAACAGCGCAACTTCATTAATGGGATAGTTAGCCGCAACGAACAGGGCATTCAGCAGGTTTTGCTGACCGTCCGAACGCAGCTGCTCCAGCGGTATTTGTGACCCTGTCACAATTACCGGTTTAGCGAGGTTTTCCAGCATGAACGACAGCGCGGAAGCGGTGAAGGCCATGGTATCGGTGCCATGCAGGATCACAAAGCCATCATAGAGATCGTAATTCGAGCGAATATCATCTGCGATCGATTGCCAGTCACGCGGCGTCATGTCGGAAGAATCAATCAGCGGCTGGTACTCGTGGATGGTGAAATCGGGCATTTCGGCGCGATGAAATTCCGGCATGTTCGCCAGTTGTCGCTGCAAATGTCCGGAAACGGGGATAAATCCCTGCTCGGATCGCTGCATGCCAATAGTCCCGCCCGTATAGGCGACGTAGATGGATCTTTTTTGCATGAATTCACTCAGGCTTGCCGAAAAGGCGAAGTATAAGGGGAAAGCGGGGGAAAAGCAGCCCGACCAGATGGCCGGGCTGAGCGTTTATTTCACCTGAGCGCAGGTCAGGCACATGGCATAGCGATTTTGCGGATCGTTCAGATTATCAAACAGACCCGGTTGATTACGCATAGAGGCCATGACGTCATAGAGCGGTGCCGGCAGATAAGCTTTAAGCGCATCCGGCAGCGCCGCATGGGCGGATACGTTCATCTGGCTGAAGAGCATATCCATGAAGCCCGGCTCATCCTGATACCAGCTAAGCTGCCACTGCTTGAGTTTCGCCAGCTCTGCCGCTTTCGCGACCGCATCGTCGAAATCACCCATTGCATCCACCAGACCGTTGGCTTTGGCATCGCTACCGGTCCAGACGTGTCCCTGAGCAATCTGGTCGATCTGCTCAGGGCTCTTATTGCGCGATTTCGCAACCAGACCCAGGAAGTTTTTGTAGCCGTTCTCGATGCTCATCTGCATCATCTGCTGAACTTCAGGCGGCAGAGCCTTGGTGGTCGCCACATCGGCAAGAGGTGACGTTGACACGCCATCGGTATGCACGCCAATTGTGGCCAGCGAGTTCTCTACTGTGTTAATCACGCCAAAGATGCCGATAGAGCCAGTGAGGGTGCTGGGGCTGGCGATGATGTAGTTAGCTGGCGTTGAGATCCAGTAGCCGCCGGAAGCAGCCATTCCGCCCATGGAAACCACTACCGGTTTGCCCGCTTCTTTCGCCGCAGCCAGCTCTTCACGTATCGTTTCGGAAGCCGTCACGCTGCCGCCCGGGCTGTTAACGCGCAGGACAATAGCTTTGATTTTCGGATCGAGACGCGCCTGACGGATTTCCAGTGCGGTAGTATCGCCACCGACGCTGCCCGGCGTTTCTTCGCCATCCATGATCGCACCGTTCGCCATCACCACGGCGATGTTGCCATCAGCGGAGCCGTTACTCTTCACCTGATAGTCATAAATACTGGTGCCTTTAAAATCTTTCGCCTGCTTATCCCAGCCGAAAATTTTCGTCATCTGATTGTCAACCAGCGAACGCGAGGCCAGCTCATCGACCATCTTATTGTCCAGAGCATAGCGCGCCGTATCACCGTCCACTTTCTGCAGGCCATCAAGCACGCCCTGTGCGCCAGGGAAAAGCTGCTCAGGAGTTATCTGACGATTAGCAGAGACGGTATTGAGGTAGTTCTGCCACAGCTCGCCTATCCAGCGGCTGTCTGCCTCTCTGGCGGCAGGGGACATATCATCACGCAGGAAAGGTTCCACGGCGGATTTATAGGTGCCGACGCGGAAGATGTGCGAGCTCACTTTCAGCTTATCTAACAGCGTCTTGTAGTAGAGACCGTTGGTGGCAAAGCCATGCAAATCTACGGTTCCCTGTGGGGAGAGATAGATTTTGTTGGCGAAGCTGGCGAGGTAATACTGCGCCTGGCTGTAGCTGTCGCCCGTGGCGTAGATCTGCTTGCCGCTGTCACGGAACTCACGCAGCGCTTTCCCTATATATTGCAGTGACGGCTGATCCGCGCCGGCAAAGTCGCGCAGGTCAAGCACCATGCCGGTAATGTTGGCATCGTCTTTCGCCTGACGGATCGCATCCACCACGTCAAAGAGTGAGTTCTCTTTCAACCTGTCGCTGCTTGCGCCCAGCAGCTGGCGGCCAATTTTGCTGAGTCGGTTGCTGACCGACGGCTTATCGACCACCACACCACTTAAGTCGACGATCAGCGCACCTTTCTGCGGCTCGGCAGGGGTTGAAGAGCTGCTGAACTGGAAATAAATTCCCACGCAAATCAGGATTAACACCACCAGAAAAAGATTAAGAATAAATTCCCGGACGAAATTCAGCAGTCGCCAGGTCCATTTAAAAAAACCAGCGATAAATCGCCACAAAGTGCGCATATCAACTCCATAATTGCGATAAAGACCCGGAACGGGGGCGGGCAGAGCGCCCCAGACCAGGTGGGGATGGTGACATCCTAAATAGCAGGGACCCACTTGTCAGCAGGAAAAAGCGGAATGCTGTAACAAATCATCATCCTGTGCTAGTTTCAGCTGAATAAAACTCATTATCAGGAGTCCTTATGGATGCACTCGACTTAGTGGTTAACCGCCGTTCAGCCTCACGCCTGAGCGAACCAGCCCCCACAGGCGAAGCGCTTGAGAATATCATTCGTGCCGGTATGCGCGCCCCCGATCACGGCACGTTGCAGCCGTGGCGCTTTATCATTGTGGAAAAGGAAGGGCGCGAGCGCTTTAGCGCGCTGCTGGAAAATGCTGCCCGCGAGGATGGCATGGAACAGAAAGCTATTGAGAAAGCTAAGCAGTCGCCTTTCCGTGCGCCAATGATTATCACCGTGGTTGCGCATTGCGAAGAACATCACAAAGTCCCGCAGTGGGAGCAGGTGGTTTCCGCTGGCTGCGCCGTGATGGCGATGCAAATGGCTGCGGTGGCGCAGGGGTTTAACGGCATCTGGCGCAGCGGCGCCTGGACCGAACATCAGGCGGTGCGCGAAGCCTTCCACTGCCGGCCACAGGATGCCATTGTCGGCTTTCTTTACCTGGGCACGCCGCAACTTAAATCCTCCACCACGCTGATCCCGCCAGACACTACCCCGTTTGTCAGTTATTTCTGAGTGACAAAATCCCCTCAGGCAGTCAGGGTTGTCACCAGCCCTGCCTTTTGTCGGGATAGTGAGCAAACAGTCGCGGAAATCTCTGCCGGGTTTTACTCCTGCCTGACGAAAGCGCTACCATAACGCCACTATTTCCGAAGGGAAGTGGCTGATGTGTGATAATGCGTGAATTAATGAATTTCCTGAAGGACGTCACTGCCGGATGCGTTTGTTTATTGCCGAAAAGCCCAGCTTAGCCCGCGCTATAGCGGATGTTCTGCCCAAACCTCATCGCCGGGGTGACGGCTTTATCGCCTGCGGTCAGGATCAGATGGTTACCTGGTGCGTGGGGCACCTGCTGGAGCAGGCTCAGCCTGACAGTTATAACAGCCGTTTTGCCCGCTGGTCGCTGGCGGATCTGCCGATTGTGCCAGAAAAATGGCAGCTGCAGCCACGTCCTTCGGTGGCTAAACAGCTCAGGGTGATTAAAGGCCTGCTTGAGCAGGCAAGCGTCGTGGTGCATGCGGGTGATCCCGACCGCGAAGGGCAGCTGCTGGTGGATGAAGTGCTGGATTATCTGGCCTTGCCACCTGAAAAACGGGCTGGCGTTCAGCGCTGCCTGATCAATGACCTTAATCCTTCTGCCGTGGAGCGGGCGGTAAGCCGTCTGCGTGAGAACAAAGAGTTTATCCCGCTCTGCGTCTCCGCGCTCGCCAGAGCCCGGGCCGACTGGCTCTATGGCATCAATATGACCCGGGCTTATACGCTGCTGGGCCGTAATGCGGGCTACGATGGTCTGCTGTCAGTGGGCCGCGTGCAAACGCCGGTTCTTGGGCTGGTGGTACGTCGCGATGAGGATATTGAAAACTTTGTCGCGAAGGATTTTTTCGAAGTTAAAGCACATATCGTGACGCCCGCCGATGAACGATTTGTGGCGCTGTGGCAACCCAGCGACTCCTGCGAGCCTTATCAGGATGAAGAGGGGCGACTGCTGCATCGCCCGCTGGCCGATCATGTCGTAGCGCGGATTGGCGGACAGCCCGCTCTGGTGACCAGCTATAACGACAAACGAGAGAATGATACCGCTCCGCTGCCTTTCTCCCTCTCCAGCCTGCAGATTGAAGCGGGTAAGCGGTATGGACTGAGCGCCCAGGTGGTGCTGGATACCTGTCAGAAACTCTATGAAACGCATAAACTGATTACCTATCCCCGCTCGGACAGTCGCTATCTGCCCGATGAGCATTTTGCCGGACGCCATGCGGTACTGAACGCCATTAATGCGCATCAGCCCGATCTGACGCCGCCAGCAGATTTTGATAGCGACCGCCGTAATCGCTGCTGGGATGATAAAAAAGTAGATGCGCACCATGCCATCGTGCCTACCGCCCGCAGTTCGCAGGTCAGACTCACAGAGAATGAGAGCAAGATCTATCGGCTGATCGCCACCCAGTATCTGATGCAATTTTGCCCCGATGCCATTTATCGCAAATGCGTTATCGAACTGGATATCGCCGGCGGCAAATTTGTCGCCAAAGCGCGGTTCCTGGCCGAGGCAGGGTGGCGCGCTTTGTTAGGTAGCAAAGAAAGGGATGAAGAAAATGACGGCACGCCACTGCCGGTGGTGGCAAAGGGGGCTAAACTGCTCTGCGAGCGCGGAGAGGTGGTAGAGAAGCAGACGCAGCCTCCAAGACCCTTTACCGATGCGACGCTGCTGTCGGCTATGACCGGCATTGCGCGATTTGTTCAGGATAAAGATCTAAAGAAAGTGCTGCGCGCGACCGATGGTTTAGGAACAGAAGCCACGCGCGCCGGGATTATTGAACTGCTGTTCAAACGCGCCTTTTTGTTGAAGAAAGGGCGCTATATTCATTCCACTCCCGCCGGGCGGGCGCTGATCCACTCGCTGCCAGAAATGGCGGCGCGTCCCGACATGACCGCCCATTGGGAGTCCACGCTGACTAAAATCAGTGAAAAGCAGTGCCGCTACCAGGACTTTATGTTGCCGCTGGTGGAGACGCTACATACGCTGATCGATCAGGCAAGGCAGCAGCCTGCTGCACATGCCTTCCGAGGACTTCCGGCGGCTGAAACCAAAAAGCCGCGCCGCAAGGCGAAAAAAGCGAAGGAAACTGAATGATGAAATTATCAGGTGCAATAGTGCTGGCGGGAGCTTTACTGATCGGCAGCCCGCTCTATGCCGCAGGTGAGGGCTGGAACGTCAGCACCGGGCATGGCCAGCCGGGTGATTACACCCCGGGTCAGGGGATCCCTGGCGGCAACACCAATGGCAGTGGCAACGGGCAGGGATACGGCAACGGGCAGGGATACGGCAACGGTACTGGCCATGGCAATGGCGGCGGTTACGGTAATGGCAACGGTCAGGGTTACGGCAATGGTCATGGCAATGGCGATGGTTACGGTAATGGCAGCGGTCAGGGCTACGGCAACGGTACTGGCCATGGTAACGGCCAGGGTTACGGCAATGGTACAGGCCACGGCAATGGCGACGGTTACGGCAATGGTAATGGCCATGGCAATGGCGGCGGTTATGGCAACGGCAACGGTCAGGGTTCCGGCAATGACAATAGTAATGGTAATAGCGGATTTAATGCCGATGCGGTAGTGGATTTGCCGCCTGAAGTCTGGACACAAGGGCAGAACAACAATCAGCCTCCCTGCCAGCGCTGCTGTACCCATGAAAACCGCAGCTATACGGAAGGCTCAGTGGTTAAAATGGAGGGTGTGCTGTTGCAGTGCGCGCGTGATGAGAGATCCTGGGGCACCAACAATCTCACCTGGCAAAGGGTGAAGTAGCCAGCACCAGTCACAGCACGCAGAGTGGCCTCTGCGTGCTGTGACTGAAGGCGATCAGAAGCTGAACTGGGCCCAGATGGGAGCGTGATCGGAAGGTTTCTCCATGCCGCGAATGGCGTAATCGATGCCGGTAGCCACGCAGCGCTCAGCCAGAGGCTGGCTTGCCAGCACCAGATCAATGCGCAGGCCGCGGTTATCATCAAACCCTTTTGAGCGATAATCAAACCACGAGAAACAGTCGTCTACCTCCGCATTCTGCGCACGCCAGGTATCAACTAATCCCCAGTTCATCAGACGATCCATCCATTCACGCTCTTCCGGCAGGAAAGAACATTTTCCGGTCCGCAACCAACGCTTGCGGCTCTCTTCACCGATACCGATATCCAAATCGGTCGAGCTGATATTCATATCGCCCATGATCAGTACCGGATTCGCCGGTTTCTGCTCCTGCTCCAGATAGCTTTGCAGGTCGCGGTAGAATTTCTCTTTGGCGGGGAATTTCGTCGGATGCTCGCGGCTCTCTCCCTGCGGGAAGTAGCCGTTGATAACCGTCAGCGTTCCCATCGGGCTGGGAATATCGGCCATGATCAGGCGGCGCTGCGACTCCTCATCATCACCCGGAAACCCGCGGCGAACCATAATGGGCGCAGCTTTAGTCAACAGCGCCACACCGTAGTGTCCCTTCTGACCGTGATAGAACACGTTGTAACCCAGCTTCGCTACCTCTTCGAGAGGGAACATATCGTCATGTACCTTCGTTTCCTGCAGGCCAATCACGTCTGGCTGGTGCTGCTCGACTATCGCTTCAAGCTGATGCGGTCGGGCACGCAGCCCGTTGATATTAAAAGAAACAAATTTCATTGTACTGACCTGGGACGGGAAAAAAGTGAGGAGGATGGTAACAAATTATGGGTTAGGGGGAAAAGAGATTCAAAGGCGTAAAGGCTTAAGTAGGTTAAAAACCAAAGCGGTACGGGAGTATGGATGAGCGCAGGGTGCAGGAAGGATTTTTCGTCGCGTTGCGACTCACCCTTCGGGTCAAACCTTCGAGGTCGAAGCTTCTCATCCTCCCCCATAGGGAATCTGGAAGACTTTACTCTGAATGGGAAACTGGGGATTGCATGAGATGGTGGTGGGGGAAAGATTTTTCGTCGCGTTGCGACTCACCCTTCGGGTCAAACCTTCGAGGTCGAAGCTTCTCATCCTCCCCCATGGGGAATCTGGAAGACTTTACTCTGAATGGGAAACTGGGGATTGCATGAGATGGTGGTGGGGGGTAAGATTTTTCGTCGCTTTGCGACTCACCCTTCGGGTCAAACCTTCGAGGTCGAAGCTTCTCATCCTCCCCCGTGGGGAATCTGGAAGACTTTACTCTGAACGGGGAACTTGGGGTTGCATGAGATGGTGGTGGGGGAAGGATTTTTCGTCGCTTTGCGACTCACCCTTCGGGTCAAACCTTCGAGGTCGAAGCTTCTCATCCTCCCCCATGGGGAATCTGAAAGACTTTACTCTGAATGGGAAACTGGGAATTGCATGAGATGGTGGTGGGGGAAGGATTCGAACCTTCGAAGTCGATGACGGCAGATTTACAGTCTGATCCCTTTGGCCACTCGGGAACCCCACCACGGGGTTACTTGTTCTCACTACTCCAGATTCAGCGCTGATGGCTGCGGCTGGAAGCGGGGCGCATCATATCAAATGAGATGAGCGTGTAAAGCCCGGCAGGAAGAATTAATGACTGTTTGCCGCTTTTTTATTCAGGCTGCTGATTTGTCAGGCAAATCAGCAGCCTCGTCGCTTATAAAATAATCGTACGGTTACCGTAAACAAACACGCGCTGCGCCAGAACCTGATACAGGGCGCGGCTCAGGGCGTTCTTCTCAACGTCACGTCCTGCACGCATCATATCTTCTGCCGTGTAGTTGTGATCAACGTGAATCACATCCTGCATAATGATTGGGCCTTCATCCAGATTGTCATTAACGTAATGCGCCGTGGCGCCAATGATCTTCACGCCGCGCTCGTAAGCCTGATGATAAGGGCGCGCGCCGATAAAGGCTGGCAGGAACGAGTGGTGAATATTGATGATTTGGTTAGGGTAGCGCTGCACAAAGCCCGGCGTCAGCACGCGCATATATTTTGCCAGCACGACATAGTCAGGCTGATAGCGGTCAATCTCCGCTGCCATGTTGTTGTCGTGCTCTTCGCGGGTCAACCCTTCATGGCTGACCAGGCTGAACGGAATATCGAAGCGTTCAACCAGCGTACGCAGGGTTTCGTGATTACCAATAACGGCGGCAATTTCTACATCCAGCCCGCCGTAGGTGCTCTTCATCAGCAGATCGCCCAGGCAGTGTGCCTCTTTGGTCACCAGAATCACAATACGACGGCGGCCGGCAGGATTTAATTCCCGTATAGAACCGGACGGCAGGGCGCTGTCGAGATCGGCCAGCAGTGTCGTATCGTTAAAGATCCCTTCCAGTTCTGTTCGCATAAAGAAGCGACCGGTGCGGTGATCGACAAACTCATTGTTCTGCACAATATTCAGCTCATGCTTGTAGCAAATATTGGTGATTTTGGCGATCAGCCCTTTAGCATCGGGGCAGATGGTTCGTAAAACTTTTCGTTGCAGTGTTTGCGCTTGCATTGCAGTAGTAATCCTGTCGAAGCAATTCTTATGAGGTGAGCGACCTTACTGGCCGCAGCATTTCTTGAATTTTTTGCCAGAACCGCAAGGGCACCGGTCATTACGCCCTGTTTCAGGGAACGTTCCGTCGATATAGTACCAGCGTTTTTCTTCCTGAATAAAGCGGGAACGCTCATGAATAAAGCTTTCGCGCTGATTTTCAGAAAAACGAGCAAAAAATGTCACATAGCCTTCGGACTTATCGCCAGTTTCTTCTGCCGTGATAATCTGTAAACTTAACCATCTTGTTCCGGCAAAACTTTGTACAAGAGTGGCATGGAATCGCTCTGGCTGGCAGGAGGGATGCCAGGTTTTGATAAGATAATCGGCGTCCTGCCGCACATAAGCGCTGTAACGAGAGCGCATCAGCGCCTCGGGCGTGGCCGGGACAGCCTGACCGTTTAGAAAGGGTTGGCAACATACGCTATACTGCTTTCCGCTACCGCAGGGGCAAAGTTCCGACAAAATGACTCCAGGAAGTGTGAAGGCTGAGAGAATTGGGCATTATGGTAACTGAGCAACAACCCTGATGCCATTTGTAAGTTAAGCAAATCAGAGGTTGAATGAGACAGGTAAAAATTGGACTGGCACTGGGGTCGGGTGCTGCCAAAGGATGGGCGCATATAGGCGTGATCAACGCGCTTGAGCGCGCGGGGATCAAAGTTGATGTGGTGGCGGGGTGCTCTGTAGGGGCGCTTGTCGGCGCTGCCTATGCCAGCCAGAGAATGCCCGTCCTTGAAACCTGGGTCCGTTCATTCAGCTACTGGGATGTTATCCGCCTGATGGATTTCTCATGGCGCCGTGGAGGGCTGTTGCGGGGCGAGCGCGTTTTTAACCACGTACGCCGGCTGATCAGTCATGAGCATATCGAACAGTGCGCTATGCGCTTTGGTGCCGTTGCAACCAATCTCAGCACCGGACGCGAGCTGTGGCTCACAGAGGGTGACTTGCATATGGCGGTGCGCGCTTCCTGCAGTATGCCTGGCTTACTGGCCCCGGTTGCCCATAACGGTTACTGGCTGGTGGATGGCGCGGTAGTGAATCCTGTCCCGATTTCTCTGACCCGTGCATTGGGCGCAGATATTGTAATTGCTGTTGATCTTCAGCATGATGCGCACCTGATGCAACAGGATTTGCTCTCCGTCACGCCGCAATCAGCGGAAGAGGAGCGTGCGGCGGCTGCCAGCTGGCGAGGGCGGCTGCGTCAAAGTCTGTCTAAAATGGCTCAGCGCAAAATTAATCAGACGCCGGGCGCAATGGAAATCATGTCTACCTCCATTCAGGTTCTTGAAAACCGTCTGAAAAGGAATCGAATGGCTGGCGATCCGCCGGACGTACTGATTCAACCTTTTTGCCCCCAGATCTCCACGCTGGATTTCCACCGGGCGGAGGAAGCTATTGAAGCAGGCAGAGTGGCAGTAGAGAAGAAAATGGATGAATTACTCCCGCTGGTTCGTCACGCAGAGTTGCCGGATGAGTGAAAAATGAGACTTCAGGCAAATCTTTCAGGCGAAAATGTGGTTTATGAGCCACTATTGACTAATCCGGTGTACAGGGGGGGATAATGGAAAAGCCATTAAGCGGAAAAAAGATTCTGATTGTTGAAGACGAAGTCGTTTTCCGCTCTCTTCTGGACAACTATTTAGGTTCGCTTGGCGCTGAGATTACGCTGGCGGACGATGGTGTTCAGGCGCTGGAAAAACTGAACCATGGGGTTCACGATCTCATTATTTGCGATCTGGCTATGCCAAGAATGAATGGTATCAAGCTGGTTGAGCATCTCCGCAGTAAAGGCAACGTTTTGCCTATTCTGGTGATCTCCGCTACCGAGAACATGGCCGATATTGCCCATGTTCTGCGCCTTGGCGTTCAGGATGTCTTACTGAAGCCGCTGAAAGATCTCGCCCGCCTGCGAGAGGCGGTTTTCGAATGCCTCTATCCGGCTATGTTCACCTCTAAAGTCGAAGAGGATGAGCAACTCTTTCAGGACTGGGACGCCCTGGTGCGCGATCCGCATGCCGCTTCCAAACTGTTAAAGCAGCTACAGCCGCCCGTTCAACAAACCATTGCCAACTGCCGCATTAATTATCGCCAGCTGACCATGGCCGAACAGCCGGGCCTGGTGCTGGATATTGCCGCGCTCTCTGAAAAAGATCTGGCGTTTTATTGTCTGGACGTGACGCGTGCCGGCGATAATGGTGTTCTCGCAGCGCTGCTGTTAAGAGCACTCTTTAACGGCTTATTACAGGATCAGCTTTCGGGTCAGGCTCAGCGCTTGCCGGAATTAAACGGGCTGTTAAAACAGGTTAATCTTCTCTTACGACAGGCCAATCTCAAAGGCCAGTTTCCCTTACTGGTGGGCTATTATCATCAGGGGTTAAAAAACCTGATCCTGGTTTCTGCCGGATTAAACGCCACGCTTAACGTCAATACTCACCAAATCCAACTCAGTAACGGTGTGCCGCTTGGTACGTTAGGAACCACGCATTTAAACCAAATCAGCCAGCGCTGCGAGGCCTGGCAGTGTCAGGTTTGGGGCGCTGGAGGCAGGCTGCGCCTGATGTTGTCCACAGATTAAGCACCCGATCATATTTTCTCTCTGAGGCAGGCAGACAGGGCCAAAGTTAAGCCTTACACTTGGGTAATAGTCTTAATTTACGCTGAAAGGGTTCATCCAGGATAAATCCGTCAGGGTTCCACTGTTATACTCATCTCGTTTTTAACTCGACATATCAAGTAATAACTTGAACGGCCTATATAAAGAGAGGTACTTAGATGTCTGCCTATAAGTCTAAAGTAAAAAAAGCGGTTATCCCGGTAGCAGGTTTGGGAACGCGTATGTTGCCTGCAACCAAAGCCATTCCAAAAGAGATGCTGCCGCTGGTTGATAAGCCGTTAATTCAGTATGTCGTTAACGAATGTATCGCAGCAGGAATTAACGAGATTGTGCTGGTAACGCACTCCTCTAAAAACGCCATTGAAAACCACTTCGATACCAGCTTTGAACTGGAATCTATGCTGGAGAAACGCGTTAAGCGTCAGCTGCTGGAAGAGATCCAGTCCATCTGTCCTCCACACGTCACCATCATGCAGGTCCGTCAGGGTCTGGCAAAAGGCCTGGGCCACGCCGTAATGTGTGCTTACCCGGTTGTTGGTAACGAGCCTTTCGCCGTTATCCTGCCAGACGTTATCATCGATGAATATGAATCAAACCTGGCGAAAGATAACCTTGCCGATATGATGCGTCGCTTCGATGAAACCGGCCACAGCCAGATTATGGTTGAGCCAGTAGCCGACGTGACCGCTTATGGCGTGGTAGATTGCCAGGGCGCACAGCTGAACGCGGGCGAAAGCGCGCCAATGGTAGGCGTAGTAGAGAAGCCTAAAGCCGACAAAGCGCCTTCTAACCTGGCAGTAGTAGGACGTTACGTTCTCTCTGCAGATATCTGGCCTCTGCTGGCAAAAACCCCTCCGGGCGCTGGCGATGAAATCCAGCTGACTGACTCCATCGCTATGCTGATGGACAAAGAAACCGTTGAAGCTTATCACCTGAAAGGCGTAAGCCATGACTGTGGTAACAAGCTGGGTTATATGCAGGCTTTCGTTGAGTACGGTGTACGTCACGAATCGCTGGGCAGCGACTTTAAAGAGTGGCTCGAAAGCACTGTTGGTACGAGTAAGTAAGTTTAATTTTAACCGGGACAATTCAATGAAAGTCACCGTATTTGGTATCGGCTATGTTGGTCTGGTTCAGGCTGCGGTTCTGGCCGAAGTCGGACATGACGTTCTTTGTATCGATGTCGACGCAGCTAAAGTCGAGAATCTGAAGAAAGGGATCATTCCTATTTTTGAACCGGGTCTGACGCCCCTGGTGATGCAAAACTACGAGAGCGGTCGCCTCAAGTTTTCCACCAATGCTGAAGAAGGCGTCAACCACGGTACAATGCAGTTTATCGCCGTGGGTACGCCTCCGGATGAAGATGGCTCAGCGGATCTGAAATATGTTACCGCCGTAGCCCGTACCATTGCACAGCATATGAATGACCACAAAGTGGTTATCGACAAATCGACTGTTCCTGTTGGTACAGCCGACCGCGTTCGTGCCGTCATGGAAGAAGCGCTGAAAACACGTGGTGTGGATATCGCTTTTGATGTGGTCTCTAACCCGGAATTCCTCAAGGAAGGTGCAGCAGTCAGCGACTGTATGCGTCCTGAGCGTATTGTCGTGGGCACAGACAATGATGAAGTGGTTGAACTGCTGCGCGAGCTTTATGAGCCGTTTAACCGCAATCACGACCGCATGATCTTAATGGATATTCGTAGTGCTGAGCTGACCAAGTATGCGGCAAACTGCATGCTGGCCACCAAAATCAGCTTTATGAATGAGATCTCTAACCTGGCAGAGCGTCTGGGTGCAGATGTCGAAAAAGTGCGTCAGGGCATCGGTTCTGACTCCCGTATCGGCTATTCGTTTATCTACCCTGGCTGCGGCTACGGTGGATCCTGCTTCCCGAAAGATGTTCAGGCTCTGATCCGTACAGCAGAGCAGATTGGCTATAAGCCACGTCTTCTGCAGGCGGTAGAAGACGTCAATGATTCGCAGAAAAACAAGCTGCCAACTTTCATTAAACGTCATTTCGGTGACAATCTGCAGGGCAAAACCTTTGCGCTGTGGGGGCTCTCTTTCAAGCCAAATACCGATGACATGCGTGAAGCTTCTGCCCGCGTGCTGATGGAAGCGCTGTGGCAGGCTGGTGCTACCGTTCAGGCCTTCGATCCGGAAGCGATGGACGAAGCGCAGCGCATTTATGGCCACCGCAGCGATCTGAAGCTGATGGGAACCAAAGAGGCGGCTCTGCAGGGTGCTGATGGCCTTGTTATCTGTACCGAATGGCAAAACTTCCGTGCCCCGGATTTTGATGTCATTAAAAATGCTCTGAAAGAACCCGTGATTTTTGATGGTCGTAACCTGTATGATCCAGAAAGAATCAGCAAGCGCGGTTTTGTTTATTATGCAATCGGCCGCGGCGCTTCTATCCAAATTGCATAATTAACGAGGGCAGTATGAAATATCTGGTTACCGGCGCAGCAGGATTTATTGGTTTTCACGTTGCAGAACGCCTGCTGTCAGCCGGTCACCAGGTTGTCGGAATCGACAACCTGAATGATTATTATGATGTCAACCTGAAGCTCGCCCGTCTCGATTTACTTAAACCCCACTCTCTGTTCACCTTTATTCAGCTCGATCTGGCCGACCGTGAAGGAATGGCTGAGCTCTTCAGTAAAGGGGCGTTTGAGCGGGTTATCCATCTTGGGGCGCAGGCTGGCGTGCGTTACTCTATCGACAATCCTTTAGCCTATGCGGATGCCAACCTGATTGGCCATCTGAATATTCTCGAAGGGTGTCGCCATCATAAAATTGGGCATTTATTATACGCCTCGTCCAGTTCCGTTTACGGACTGAATCGTAAAATGCCATTCTCTACCGATGATTCCGTTGACCATCCTGTGTCGTTATATGCAGCGACGAAAAAAGCCAACGAATTAATGTCCCATACCTATTCTCACCTGTACGGAATACCCACTACCGGACTGCGGTTTTTCACCGTATATGGTCCCTGGGGTCGTCCGGACATGGCTCTGTTTAAATTCACCCGGGCAATGGTGGCCGGTGAACAAATTGATGTCTATAACAATGGCCAGATGCGCCGCGATTTCACTTATATTGACGATATCGCCGAGGCTATCGTGCGCCTGCAGGATGTTATTCCTCAGCCAGATGAAAACTGGACGGTGGAGCAGGGTAGTCCCGCGACCAGTTCTGCACCTTATCGTGTATACAATATAGGGAACAGTAACCCGGTTACGCTTCTTGCCTATATTGAGGCGCTGGAGAAGGCGCTGGGGATCACCGCTAAAAAGAATATGCTGCCTATGCAGCCGGGCGATGTGCTGGAGACAAGTGCGGACACGCAGCCATTGTATGAAGTGACGGGCTTTAAGCCGCAGACCGGTGTGGAAGAGGGGATCGCCAATTTCGTCAGCTGGTATCGCTCTTTTTATAAGGTTTAAGCCAAAACGAAAACAAAAAAGGAGCCCAGGCTCCTTTTTGGCTTATATCGACAGGCTGTCACCACTCAAAAAAGAACCCATCGCCAGGATGGGTTCTTTTTTGTAAGCACTACCGGGGTATTACAGCAGGAAATCGTCCAGCTGCTTACCTTCTTCTTCGATAGCTTTTTTGATTACCGCTGGGGTACGGCCCTGGCCGGTCCAGGTTCTGGCTTCGCCATTTTCATCAGTATATTTGTATTTAGCAGGGCGGGCAGCACGTTTTGTTTTACCCGGTGCTTTTACCGCAGCCAGTGTTGACAGTAGTTCATTAGGATCGATACCGTCAGCGATTAACATTTCACGATATTGCTGCAATTTTTTGGTGCGCTCTTCGATTTCAGCCTGCGCATGGCTCTCTTCATCCCGGCGTTCATTAACAACAACTTCCAGCTTTTCCAGCATCTCTTCCAGCGTTTCCAGGGTACATTCTCTGGCTTGAGCACGCAGGGTACGAATGTTGTTCAAAATTTTAAGTGCTTCGCTCATTATATGAATCTCAAAAATTATTTAGGTGGGGGACATGTTCTGCCTGATAATAATAGAGTGCGCAAATAAGAACTGCAATAGTTAATTTTGTAAGGAATTCAGAATAACGGCGGTTGAGTAATCTTATCTTTTGTAATTACGCCCGCAGGCATCTCAGTCGTGCACAAAATAAAGTCGGCTGACATAGCCTATTTCGATGAGTGGTAAACCCCGACAGCCTTAAGGAAGCGTATATAATTCTCTTTTCAGTAAACCCATTCTACTTTTAATGGTATACCGCTTCACTCTGAGGAAATTGATTGCCTATTAAAGGCGCAGACTTCTGCTTTTAAGCGATAATTCCCTTAAAAAGCAGCAAGGCTGAAATGTCTTTACTGATAAAAAACAGGTATATTTCAACAACATTGTCGGCGATTATATCGCAGGGCAATTGTTAACTATCCGTGTTACGCATTTGCTAAAGACGCCGACAGATGCAGACAATATGCTACAATTCTGCCCATTCAACTGAACCCTTTGTACGGAGTAAAGGCTGATGGCTCAGCTCTATTTTTACTATTCGGCGATGAATGCCGGTAAATCCACCGCCTTGCTGCAATCCTCCTATAACTATCAGGAGCGGGGAATGCGTACTGTGGTCTATACGGCCGAGATAGACAACCGTTTCGGCACAGGTCAGGTAAGCTCCAGAATAGGACTCTCTTCACCAGCAAAACTGTATAATAACGAGACGGCACTTTTTGCTGAAATTGCCGCATTACATAAAGTGGAACCGGTACACTGCGTACTGGTTGATGAGAGTCAGTTCCTGACCCGGGAGCAGGTAAAAGCGCTCTCTGATGTGGTGGATAATCTGGACATACCTGTACTATGTTATGGATTACGTACAGATTTTCGCGGGGAATTATTTACCGGCAGCCACTATCTATTAGCCTGGTCAGATAAGCTGGTGGAATTAAAAACCGTTTGCCACTGTGGAAGAAAGGCGGGAATGGTATTACGTCTGGATGAAAATGGCGCGCCTTATAAAGAGGGCGAACAGGTCGTAATTGGAGGGAATGAACGTTATGTTTCAGTCTGCAGAAAGCATTACAAAGCGGCGATTGAGTCAGGATGTTTGCAGGCGGTGCATGGCAATCAGGGCGTTAAATAAGCGCAGCAACAGCAAAGACGTGACGTAACGTTATTCTGCAGTAAAAACTCCTTCTTGATTAATTTCCCTTACCAATTGTGGAAATAAAAAGCCCGCCTTACGGCGGGCTTGTTTTTACAACTTATTTACTTTTTGCTTTTCTTGTCTGTTTTTCCAGCAACAGCGGGTTGAGCTTCCAGCGCTTCAGCCATATTGGCGAAAACTTCCTGATACTCGCGACCGTAGAAGGTATCCAGCATGATTTGCTTAAGTTCGGCAATCAGCGGATAGCGCGGGTTCGCACCGGTACACTGATCGTCAAAGGCATCTTCTGCCAGCTTGTCCACCTTCGCCAGGAAGTCCGCTTCCTGCACGCCAGCTTCACGGATTGATTTCGGAATGCCGAGCTGCGCCTTCATCTCTTCCAGCCAGGCCAGCAGTTTCTCAATCTTCTGCGCAGTGCGGTCGCCCGGAGCGCTGAGGCGAAGATGGTCTGCCACCTCTGCGTAGCGGCGACGAGCCTGTGGTCGGTCATACTGACTGAAGGCAGTCTGCTTGGTTGGGTTATCGTTCGCGTTATAGCGAATAACGTTACTGATCAGCAGGGCGTTTGCCAGGCCATGCGGGATATGGAACTCAGAACCCAGTTTATGCGCCATCGAGTGGCAAACACCCAGGAAGGCGTTAGCAAAAGCAATACCGGCGATGGTAGCCGCATTATGCACACGCTCACGGGCTACAGGATTCTTCGCACCTTCGTTGTAGCTGGCTGGCAGATTTTCCTGCAGCAGTTTCAGCGCCTGCAGAGCCTGGCCGTCTGAATACTCATTTGCCAGCACAGAGACATAAGCCTCCAGGGAGTGGGTTACCGCATCCAGGCCGCCAAAGGCGCACAGTGATTTCGGCATGTTCATCACCAGATTGGCATCCACAATGGCCATATCCGGGGTCAGCGCGTAGTCAGCCAGCGGATATTTCTGACCTGTAGCATCATCGGTTACCACAGCGAAAGGCGTCACTTCTGAGCCTGTACCTGAAGTGGTGGTGATGGCGATCATTTTTGCCTTCACGCCCATTTTAGGGAATTTGTAGATGCGTTTACGAATATCCATAAAGCGCAGCGCCAGCTCCTCAAAGTGAGTCTCAGGATGCTCGTACATTACCCACATGATTTTTGCTGCGTCCATCGGCGAACCGCCGCCCAGTGCGATAATGACGTCAGGTTTGAAGGAGTGCATCTGCTCCGCGCCTTTGCGAACAATGCTCAGGGTAGGGTCCGCTTCTACTTCAAAGAACACCTCAATTTCCATACCGTGTGACTTCAGCACTGAGACTACCTGGTCCGCGTAACCATTATTGAACAGGTAGCGGTCAGTCACGATAAACGCGCGTTTTGCGCCGTCGGTAGCCACTTCTTCAAGGGCTATCGGCAGTGAACCGCGGCGGAAGTAGATAGACTTGGGAAGTTTGTGCCACAACATATTCTCTGCTCGCTTAGCCACGGTTTTCTTGTTGATCAGATGTTTAGGTCCGACGTTTTCAGAAATGGAGTTACCTCCCCATGAACCACAGCCCAGCGTCAGTGAAGGCGCAAGTTTAAAGTTATACAGGTCGCCGATGCCGCCCTGAGAAGCCGGGGTATTAATCAGAATACGCGCGGTTTTCATCTTATCGCCAAAGTAGTTGACGCGTTCACGCTCGTTATCCTGATCGGTATAAAGGCATGAGGTGTGACCGATACCGCCCATCGCCACCAGCTTCTCAGCCTTGCTGACGGCATCCTGGAAATCTTTCGCCCGGTACATGGCGAGAGTAGGAGAGAGCTTCTCATGGGCAAAGGGTTCAGACTCATCAACCAGCACAACTTCACCAATAAGGATTTTGGTGTCGGCAGGAACAGAGATACCGGCCATTTCAGCAATTTTTACCGCCGGCTGGCCTACGATAGCTGCATTCAGCCCACCGTTTTTCAGAATAATATCCTGCACCGCCTTCAGCTCTTTACCCTGCAGCATATAGCCACCGTGGCTGGCGAAACGCGCACGCACGGCTTCATAAGCAGCATCCACCACAATCACCGACTGCTCTGAAGCACAAATCACGCCGTTATCGAAGGTTTTTGACATCAGGATAGAGGCGACAGCGCGTTTGATATCAGCTGTTTCATCAATCACTACCGGCGTGTTGCCCGCGCCCACACCGATGGCGGGTTTACCAGAGCTGTACGCCGCCTTCACCATGCCCGGTCCGCCAGTAGCCAGAATCAGGTTGATGTCGGGGTGATGCATTAACTGGTTGGAGAGCTCCACGGAAGGCACATCAATCCAGCCAATAATATCTTTAGGCGCGCCCGCTGCGATAGCAGCCTGCAGAACGATATCCGCCGCTTTATTGGTGGCGTCTTTGGCTCTTGGATGAGGGGAGAAGATAATGCCGTTACGCGTTTTAAGGCTGATCAGCGCTTTAAAAATCGCCGTTGATGTTGGGTTGGTGGTAGGGACGATACCGCAAATCAGACCAGTGGGTTCAGCGATGGTGATGGTGCCGAACGTCTCATCGGTACTGAGGATACCGCAGGTTTTTTCATCTTTATAGGCGTTGTAAATATATTCGGAGGCGAAGTGATTTTTGATGACTTTGTCTTCAACAATCCCCATACCTGACTCTGCCACCGCCATTTTGGCCAGTGGGATACGGGCATCTGCAGCAGCCAGCGCCGCGGCACGGAAAATTTTGTCGACCTGCTCTTGAGTGAAATTGGCGTATTCGCGCTGGGCTTCTTTAACACGTGCAACCAGAGCGTTAAGTTCAGCAACATTAGTAACGGCCATTATGCTCTCCTGATGGAAGTTTAAACTCTATTAGTAAACAAGTCAGAACCCAGGAGTATAGCCAGGCGTTGTTAATGTGTTGTGATCCGACAGTAACAAGCTGGAATTAACTCAAATATGGTTTTACAGGTTTACTGAAAGAGTCTTCGCGTCACTCCAGGCTTAGCGAGCGGGCGCATACTTAATCAGCCTCTCTTGATGCCTCAAAGCTTACTCACTTCGGAGTAGGTATATTTTGATCCAGATCATCTTTACCCCAAGCTGACACCTTTCAGCTTGCTTGAATGACGCTAAATCAGGCGCCAGAAATAAGGATCTTCCATCAATGGGCTACTCCCTACGAGAGATAACCCTGGCACGCGCCGATGGGCAGTGATTAATGCTATTTTTCAGGCAAAAATCCAGGTGATAATTCGAGGGCGACCCCATAGCATGTGACCCGCTTTTCCATTACATTAGCCGCCATTAATTTGGCCCTTTCTGGAGCGTAGCGTGAACCCGGCATTGTTAGACCTTTCTGGCTATATCAAATTTTTTGTCGGCCTTTTTGCCCTGGTGAATCCGGTAGGTATTATTCCGGTGTTCATCAGCATGACCAGCTATCAGGTTCCTGCTGCCCGTAATAAAACCAACATGACCGCTAACCTCTCCGTGGCGATCATTTTGTGGACCTCACTGTTTTTGGGTGACTCCATCCTGCATATTTTCGGCATCTCTATAGACTCGTTCCGTATTGCCGGCGGGATCCTGGTGGTGACGATTGCTATGTCGATGATCAGCGGCAAGCTGGGTGAAGATAAGCAGAACAAGCAGGAGAAGTCTGAGACCGCCATCCGCGAAAGTATTGGCGTGGTGCCGCTTGCGCTTCCCTTAATGGCGGGACCAGGCGCCATCAGTTCGACTATCGTCTGGAGTACGCGCTATCACAGCTGGCAAAATTTGCTGGGCTTTAGCGTAGCCATTGCGCTGTTTGCCTTCTGCTGTTGGATTTTATTCCGGGCTGCACCGTTGATGGTGCGGGTCCTGGGTCAAACCGGCATTAACGTTATCACCCGTATCATGGGGCTGCTGTTAATGGCGCTGGGGATTGAGTTTGTGGTCACTGGCATTAAAGCGCTGTTCCCGGGGCTGGTTAACTAGTCGCATCCCCTCCTGAAAAAAGTGATTAAAAGCGCATATTCTGCGCTTTTTTTTTCTTTGCCCCTCTGTGGAGCACCATAATAGTGCTGAAGCAGATTTTTATGCCCCAATTTAGTGCAGTTATTCAGCTTGCTTAATATTCTTTAAATGTTATTAATCGCACTACTGCAAATTCATGTAACGCTCTCATTAAGAACGCTTTCCTCGCTGTTTGTGATTTATTTAACATTGATTAAATGGGGTTAAAACCGTTAAAGGCAGTGCTATACACTGCCTGCTTAGCTCATCGCCATCTAAAACACCAAAATAAGGCTGCTGTCAGCAAATCTGTTCATTTTGGCGCCACCTTGCACCCGCATTGTGCCTGGATTATCAACGATCAAACTATTTAACAAAGAGAATTCATAAGCTTATGCATTATTTTTTCTCGTTAAATAACGTTTCTGAATATTAAATAAATGTGATAAAAGAGAATTAGTTAACATTTTTGTTATTTTACTTTGGCGCATAAATCATCGTTCTGATAGTTTTTGGGGCTCGCTGGCAAAACTGGCATCGGATGTGCAAATAACTCCTCTTTTTCCGGTCCGTCCGCAGATTAACGAACACAGGTAGTTACGCTTAATGAAATCTCTTTCATCTCCACGTCAGTCACTGCCTTTTTCCCTGCTGGTTTTCTCAGGGGTGTTTGCAGCAGGCGCAGTAGCCGCAACGGTGCCAGCAGGCGTTGAGCTGGCAGAGCAGCAGGCGATAACTATCAATAACGGCCTTGAAGTCTCCTCGCTGGATCCGCAGAAAATTGAGGGCGTTCCTGAAAGCAACATTATTCTCAATCTGCTTGAAGGGCTGACAACCACTGACAACCAGGGGCGTGTGTTGCCTGGTGTCGCGGAGAGCTGGCAGAGCGAACAGGGGAAAGTCTGGACGTTTACCCTGCGTAAAGAGGCCAAATGGAGCAATGGTGAGCCGGTCACCGCTGAGGATTTTGTTTACAGCTGGCAGCGGCTGGTGGATCCGAAAACCGCCTCTCCTTATGCAAGCTATCTGCAATACGCCCATATTGAAAATATTGACGCTATTCTGAGCGGCAAAAAAAAGCCCGATGCGCTGGGTATCAAAGCGCTGGATGAGCATCATCTGCAGGTTACGCTCAGTGAGCCGGTTCCCTATTTTATTGCCCTGACGGCCCATACCTCGCTGAAGCCCGTTAATCGTAAAGCAATTGAACAGTGGGGCGAGCAGTGGACGCAGCCGGGACATTATGTGGGTAACGGCGCTTACATGCTGAGCGAGTGGGTCATCAACGAAAAAATTCTTCTCAAGCGCAATCCAGGTTACTGGAACAACACGAAAACAGTGATTGATACCGCAACGTTCCTGCCGATTGCGTCAGAAGCCAGCGACGTAAACCGCTATCGCAGCGGTGAAATCGACATGACCAACAGTGCGTTACCACCGGATCTCTTTCCAACGCTGAAAAAAACGCTGGGCGCACAGGTGCATATCAGCCCTTTGCTCTGCACCTTTTACTATGAGCTAAACAACAAGCGTGCGCCGTTTAACGATCCGCGTGTCCGTGCCGCGGTGAAGCTGACGCTCGATCGCAACATTATTACCGACAAAATTATGGGACAGGGGCAGATCCCCGCTGGCGGATTTACGCCGCCCTTTATTGATGGCGCTGAGCTGACCGAGCCTGACTGGATGAAGCTCACTCAGCAGCAGCGTAACGACCAGGCCAAAAAATTGCTGGCAGAAGCAGGCTACAGCAGCGAAAAACCGCTGACCTTCCGCCTGCTGTACAACACTTCCGACGTCAATAAAAAGCAGGCCATTGCCGCAGCCTCCATGTGGAGTAAAAACCTGGGGGCGAAAGTTGCGCTGGATAATCAGGAATGGAAAACCATGCTTGATACCCGCCATCAGGGCAATTTCGATGTGGCGCGGGCAACCTGGTGTGCTGACTATAACGAACCCTCCACCTTCCTGAACGCCATGCTGAGCAACTCCTCGAGCAATACGGCGTTTTATAAGAGTGAAAAATTCGATGCCTTAATAGCAAAGTCGCTGACCGTCTCCGATCGGGAGCGCAGCGCGGTATACCAGCAGGCGGAGCGGCAGCTGGATAGCGACTCCGCTATTGTGCCGGTCTACTACCGGGTTAGCGCGCGTCTGGTTAAGCCGTGGGTAGGGGGCTTTACCGGTAAGGATCCGCAGGATCTGACCGATCTCAAATATTTCTACATTATCAGGCATTGAGAAGGTTTAATCTCCTTTCACATGTTGAAGAGCAGGATAAAAAGACCCGGCGCGTTATCGTTCTGATGCGTCGGGCAGAAATCCGGAAACGGGGGTAGATGATGGTTTCAGACCACATTAGCAATAATAAAAACTGGAGTAGGTAATTCATGAACAACATCACGAAGAAAAGCCTGATTGCTCTTGGCGTTATGACTGCGCTGGCTGGGAATCTGGCAATGGCGGCTACGGTGCCGGCGGGCACTGAACTGGCAGCAAAACAGGAGTTGGTAAAAGGAAACGGAGACGAAGTGCAGTCTCTGGATCCGCACAAAATTGAAGGTGTGCCAGAGTCTAACGTCAACCGTGACCTGCTTGAAGGGTTGGTGATCAGCGATGTTCAGGGACATCCGATTCCGGGCGTGGCGGAGAGCTGGGAAAACAAAGACGGCAAAGTCTGGACCTTCCACCTGCGTAAAAATGCCAAATGGTCAAACGGTGAACCCGTCACCGCACAAGATTTCGTCTACAGCTGGCAGCGCCTGGCGGATCCGAAAACAGCTTCGCCTTATGCCAGCTATCTGCAGTATGGTCATCTTGTAAACATCGATGACATCATCGCCGGTAAGAAAAGCCCGGATACGCTGGGTGTGAAAGCGATTGATGCCAATACGCTGGAAGTGACGCTTAGCGAATCAGTGCCCTATTTCTTCAAGCTGCTGATCCACCCGTCGATGTCTCCGGTCTATAAACCCGCTATCGACAAGGCTGGCGAGAAGTGGACGCAGCCGGAAAACTGGGTCGGCAACGGCGCTTTCAAATTGCAGTCGCACGTGATTAACGAGCGCATTGTGGTGGTGCGTAACCCCGATTACTGGGACAATGCCAACACCAAACTGGATAAGGTGACTTTCCTGCCTATCTCTTCTGAAGTCAGCGACGTTAACCGCTATTTCAGTAATGACGGCAGCGACATGACCTACAACAACATGCCTATCGAGCTGTTTAAAAAGCTGCAGCGCGATAACCCGAAAGAGCTGCATGTTGACCCTTATCTCTGCACCTATTACTACGAAATCAACAACCAGAAGCCGCCGTTCAACGATCCTCGCGTACGTGAAGCGCTGAAGCTCGGTATTGACCGCGATATCATGGTGAACAAAGTTCTGGCTCAGGGCCAGCTGCCAGCCTACAGCTACACGCCTCCGGCGACCGATGGCGCCGACCTGACCAAGCCAGAGTGGTTCAGCTGGTCGCAGGAGAAGCGTAACGCCGAAGCGAAAAAACTGCTGGCAGAAGCGGGCTACACTGCCGATAAGCCTCTGACGTTTGAGCTGCTCTATAACACTTCCGATCTGCACAAGAAGCTCGCTATCGCCGCCTCTTCTATCTGGAAGAAAAACCTGGGCGTTAACATCAAGCTGAATAACCAGGAGTGGAAAACCTTCCTGGATACCCGTCATCAGGGTAACTTTGACGTTTCCCGTGCGGCATGGTGTGCGGATTACAATGAACCGAGTTCTTTCCTGAATACCATGATTTCAAACAGCAGCTCTAACACCGCTCATTACAAGTCGCCAGCGTTTGATAAAGTAATGGCAGATTCGGCTAAAGCCACTGACGATAAGGGCCGCAGCGATCTCTATGCCAAAGCTGAGCAGATCCTTGATAAAGACTCTGCTATTGTGCCGGTCTACTATTATGTGAACGCCCGTCTGGTGAAAACCTACGTCGGCGGCTACACAGGTAAAGATCCGCTGGACAACGTGTACGACAAAAATCTCTATATCATTAAACATTAATGGCAAAAATTTGGGGGAAGGGCGACCTTCCCCCTGTGTGTCTATTTTGAGCAGTGCTGAGGCACAAGCCAGCAGGTACGGGCAATGTTAAAATTTATTTTACGTCGGTGTCTGGAAGCGATTCCGACGTTACTTATTCTGATTACCATCTCTTTCTTTATGATGCGCCTGGCGCCCGGTAGCCCTTTTACCGGAGAACGCACGCTGTCGCCTGAGGTGATGGCCAATATTGAAGCCAAATACCATCTCAACGATCCGATCTGGAAGCAGTATGGCGACTATTTGATCCAGCTGGCTCACGGTGATTTCGGTCCGTCGTTTAAATACAAAGATTACTCGGTTAACTATCTGGTCGGCCATGCCTTCCCGGTCTCTGCCAAACTCGGCCTCGCGGCATTTTTGCTGGCGGTGATCCTGGGGGTCTCTGCAGGCGTTATCGCCGCCCTGAAGCAGAACAGCAAATGGGATTTCGTGGTGATGGGGGTAGCGATGACCGGGGTGGTTATCCCGAGCTTCGTGGTGGCGCCGCTGCTGGTGTTGATCTTCGCCATTGCGCTGAAGTGGTTACCCGGTGGAGGCTGGAACGGCGGAGAGGTAAAATATATGATCCTGCCGATGGTGGCGCTGTCGCTCGCTTATATCGCCAGTATCGCGCGTATTACCCGCGGCTCAATGATTGAGATCCTGCACTCCAACTTTATCCGCACGGCCCGCGCAAAAGGGCTGCCGATGCACCGCATCGTGCTGCGTCATGCGCTGAAACCGGCAATGCTGCCGGTGATGTCTTATCTGGGCCCGGCCTTTGTCGGCATCATTACCGGCTCGATGGTGATTGAAACCATCTACGGTCTGCCAGGCATAGGACAGCTCTTTGTGAACGGCGCGCTGAACCGCGACTACTCGCTGGTACTGAGCCTCACCATTCTGGTGGGCGTGCTGACCATTGTGTTTAACGCGATTGTTGATGTGCTCTACGCCGTCATCGATCCGAAAATTCGTTATTAATCCGGAGCTCGCCATGATATTGAGTAAAAAAAATAGCGAAGCTCTCGATGCCTTCAGCGAAAAGCTGGAGGTCGAAGGTCGCAGCCTGTGGCAGGACGCCCGACGTCGTTTTATCCATAACCGTGCCGCACTTGCCAGCCTGATTGTGCTGCTGCTGATTGCTCTGTTTGTTATCTTCGCCCCGATGCTCTCTTCATTCACCTATGACGATACCGACTGGGGCATGATGTCTTCCGCGCCAGATATGGTATCGAAGCACTACTTCGGCACCGACTCGTCAGGCCGTGACCTGCTGGTGCGTGTCGCGATTGGCGGACGTATCTCGCTGATGGTGGGCATCGCCTCCGCGCTGGTGGCGGTGCTGGTCGGCACGCTCTATGGCTCGCTGGCGGGCTATCTGGGTGGCAAAACTGACTCGGTGATGATGCGCCTGCTGGAGATCCTGAACTCCTTCCCGTTTATGTTCTTTGTCATCCTGCTGGTCACCTTCTTTGGCCGTAATATTCTGCTGATTTTTGTCGCTATCGGCCTGGTCTCCTGGCTGGATATGGCGCGTATTGTGCGTGGGCAGACGCTGAGTCTTAAACGCAAAGAGTTTATCGAAGCGGCACACGTTGGCGGCGTTTCCACCTTTAACATCGTGCTGCGCCACATCGTGCCAAACGTGCTGGGCGTGGTGGTGGTTTATGCCTCGCTGCTGGTGCCAAGCATGATCCTGTTTGAGTCCTTCCTCAGCTTCCTGGGGTTAGGTACGCAGGAGCCGCTGAGCAGCTGGGGCGCCCTGCTGAGTGACGGCGCCAACTCGATGGAAGTCTCTCCGTGGCTGCTGCTGTTCCCGGCCGGATTCCTGGTGGTGACGCTGTTCTGTTTCAACTTTATCGGCGATGGCCTGCGTGATGCCCTCGACCCGAAAGATCGTTAAGGAGTCTCCCGATGAGCGTAATTGACATGCCTGTGGCAAAAAAAACGGGAACCGACCTTCTGCTCGACGTGAAAGACCTTCGCGTCACCTTTGGTACGCCTGACGGCGATGTGACCGCCGTTAACGATCTCAATTTCAGCCTGCGTGCGGGTGAAACGTTGGGCATCGTGGGCGAGTCCGGATCGGGCAAATCGCAAACGGCTTTTGCCCTGATGGGCCTGCTGGCAAGCAATGGCCGGATCGGTGGCTCCGCTTTGTTCAACGGCAGGGAGATCCTTAACCTGCCAGAGAAACAGCTCAATAGTTTGCGGGCTGAACAGATTGCGATGATTTTCCAGGATCCCATGACCTCGCTCAACCCCTACATGAAAGTAGGTGAGCAGCTGATGGAGGTGTTGCAGCTGCATAAAGGCATGAACAGCGCGCAGGCGTTTGAAGAGTCGGTACGCATGCTGGATGCGGTAAAAATGCCGGAAGCGCGCAAGCGTATGAAGATGTATCCCCACGAGTTTTCCGGTGGGATGCGCCAGCGCGTAATGATTGCGATGGCGCTGCTCTGCAGACCTAAATTGCTGATTGCGGATGAGCCGACCACCGCTCTGGACGTGACGGTACAGGCGCAAATCATGACCTTGCTGAACGACCTTAAGCGGGAGTTTAATACCGCGATCATCATGATTACGCACGATCTGGGCGTGGTTGCGGGGATCTGCGAGCGCGTTCTGGTGATGTATGCCGGGCGCACCATGGAGTACGGTACGGCGCGTGATGTTTTCTACCAGCCAACCCACCCCTATTCGATCGGCCTGCTGAATGCTGTGCCGCGGCTGGATGCGGAAGGCGAGTCGCTGACGACCATCGCCGGTAACCCGCCAAACCTGCTGCGTCTGCCGAAAGGTTGCCCGTTCCAGCCACGTTGCCAGCATGCGATGGAGATCTGCTCCACCATGCCGCCGCTTGAGCCGTTTGGCGAAGGGCGCCTGCGTGCCTGCTTTAAACCTGTGGAGGAGCTGATATGAGCGCCGTAGCAGAAAAGAAAGTGCTGTTAGAGATTGCCGATCTTAAAGTCCATTTTGATATCAAAGATGGCAAACAATGGTTCTGGCAGCCGTCGAAAACCCTGAAAGCAGTGGATGGCGTCAGCCTGCGTCTCTATGAAGGCGAAACGCTGGGCGTAGTGGGCGAGTCTGGCTGCGGTAAATCCACGCTGGCGCGCGCCATTATCGGTCTGGTGCAGGCCACCGAAGGTCGCGTGGCCTGGCTGGGGCGCGATCTGCTGGGACAGAGTGAAGAGGAGTGGCGCCGGGCGCGCAGCGATATCCAGATGATTTTCCAGGATCCGCTGGCCTCCCTTAACCCACGCATGACCATCGGCGATATCATTGCCGAGCCGCTCAGAACCTATCACCCGAAAATGGCGCGTCAGGAAGTCAAAGAGCGGGTCAAAACCATGATGATGAAGGTTGGCCTGCTGCCGAACCTGATCAACCGCTATCCACACGAGTTCTCCGGCGGCCAGTGTCAGCGTATCGGGATTGCCCGCGCGCTGATCCTTGAGCCGAAGCTGATCATTTGCGATGAACCGGTCTCTGCGCTTGATGTTTCTATTCAGGCACAGGTGGTGAACCTCTTGCAGAAACTGCAGCGGGAGATGGGGCTGTCACTGATCTTTATTGCCCATGACCTGGCGGTGGTGAAGCACATTTCTGACCGCGTGCTGGTGATGTATCTGGGGCATGCCGTCGAGCTGGGCACTTATGATGAGGTCTATCAGAACCCGCAGCATCCCTACACCCGAGCGCTGATGTCTGCTGTGCCGATCCCGGACCCGGATCTGGAAAAGCAGAAGACCATTCAGCTGCTGGAGGGTGAACTGCCTTCGCCAATCAATCCGCCTTCCGGCTGTGTGTTCCGCACGCGCTGCCCGATTGCCGGGCCGGAATGCGCCAAAACGCGTCCTTTGCTGGAGGGCAGTTTCCGCCACGCCGTCTCCTGCCTGAAAGTCGATCCGCTGTAACGCAAAAGGCCGGGCAATGCCCGGCCTCTCTTTATTCCCGCTTACTCACGCCATAAAATATGGCAGAGCTTGTTATCTTTCTCACGGCACAACAGCACGCGGGCAAAGACATCGTTAATCGGCTCGCCATCGGCATCGCCCAGCCCGATCACCACTTCGGAGAAGAAGTCGGGGTTAAGATCGTAATCCACATGCTCTGCCCAGTCTTCGGAAGGGTCGAACAGCTCAGCGCCGCCACGCTCTTCAAACTGCAGGTTGAACAGAATCACATCGGCCGGATCGAGGTTATCGACGGCCAGTTCCAGAAAAATATCGTAGGCCTGTTCCAGCGTTTCATCTTCGGTAAGGCGGTTATTTAAATCCATAGCAATTCCCATAATGCCCGTGCGGGCGCTGTGCAATTTCGCTCGTTTTACAGCAACGGACTGAAGAAGTAAAACAGTCGTTCAACAATCCGCTGCCAGTAAGCTCTTCTTGACCAGCGTTGCGTATCTACCAGGCGGGAACGGGCGATATAATCGTCCTGAACGCGCGCCAGATCGCCGCCAAACCCATCATCGTCGATCACCAGCGTGATCTCAAAATTCAGCCACAGGCTGCGCATATCCAGGTTAACCGTACCGACCAGGCTAAGCTGCCCGTCAACCAGCACGCTTTTGGTATGCAGCAGGCCATCTTCAAACTGATAAATCCTCACTCCAGCAGCCAGCAGCTCCGCAAAGAACGCACGGCTCGCCCAGCCCACCAGCAGAGAGTCGTTATGGCGCGGCACAATAATGCTTACCTCGACGCCTCTTAGCGCAGCGGTGCAGATAGCGTGCAGCAGGTCATCGCTGGGCACAAAATAGGGCGTGGTCATAATCAACTGTTCGCGGGCAGCATAGACGGCAGTCAGCAAAGCCTGATGGATCAAATCTTCCGGAAAGCCGGGGCCGGAGGCGATAACCTGAATAGTGTGTCCGCTCTCCTGCTCAAACGGCATCACGTTGCCGTCGGGCGGCGGCGGCAAAATGCGCTTGCCGGTCTCAATCTCCCAGTCGCAGGAGTAGATAATCCCCATGGTTGTGGCAACCGGGCCTTCCATGCGTGCCATCAGATCTATCCACTGGCCGACGCCCGCATCCTGTTTAAAGTAGCGAGGATCGACCAGGTTCATGCTGCCGGTATAGGCAATATAGTTATCTATCAGCACCACTTTACGGTGCTGACGCAGATCCATCCGCCGCAGGAATACGCGCCACAGGCTCACTTTTAACGACTCGACCACATCAACACCGGCATTGCGCATCATCGCAGCCCAGGGGCTGCGGAAAAACTGCACGCTCCCGGCGGAGTCGAGCATCAGGCGGCAATGTACGCCACGGCGGGCCGCCGCCATTAAAGACTCCGCCACCTCATCGGCCAGCCCGCCTGGCTGCCAGATATAGAACACCATCTCAATATTATGACGAGCCAGCTGGATATCGCGCACCAGCGCCTGCAGCGTATCGTCCGTGGAGGTCAGAAGCTGCAGCTGATTACCTTTGACGCCCGCAATGCCCTGACGATTTTCGCAAAGCTGAAACAGAGAGCGCGCCACATCGCTGTTTTCATGTGCAAAGATTTGGTGACAGGATTTAAGATCGTTCAGCCATCTGGCGGTGGAGGGCCACATGGTACGGGCGCGTTCGGCCCGGCGCTTCCCCAGATGCAGCTCCCCAAACGAGAGGTAAGCCACAATCCCCACCAACGGCAAAATATAGATAATAAGCAGCCAGGCCATTGCAGAAGGCACGGCGCGACGCTTCATCAGAATGCGAAGCGTCACGCTGGCAATCAGCAGCCAGTAGCCAAAAATCAGCAGCCAGCTGAATACGGTATAAAAAGTCGTCATCTCAGTGAAAATCCTGTTCACGCGGGAATAGAGGGAGTTTACGTGGTGAAGAGAAAGGGCGAAACCTTTTCCTGTGATAGTCATCGGACTTGGCCTGAAGGGAGAAAGGTCTATAATGCGGCGCGAGTTTTTAAAGCGTAGAGGGTAAAATGAGACGGAGTAGAAATGAAGTCGCACGCTGGCGGATGTCACGTCAGGTTCAGCGCCGCCGGGCGCGCTGGCTGGAAGGGCAGTCGCGTCGATATGGGCGGATGCACGCCATTCGCCATCAACTGAGTCAGCAGCAGCGGCGTTCTATTCTGTTTATTACCCAGATCCCGTAAGCCGCTTAACGCCCCCGCAATCCCGGGGGCGTTTGTCCATAAACGCGCTAAACAAGACTTACTGAGAGCACAGTTATTTCGCTGCTCTTGAGGTTCATCAGCTCTTTAATGCTAAAGATATAGTGCTCCAGCGCCTCTTCTACCTCTTCTCCTTCAAAAAAGCCGTGCGAGGTCTGGTGCTCTTTCTGCTCTTGTTTGATAACGTACGAAACAAACCATTTCTTTTTTTGCATACTTTTCTCCATAAATTGTCAATGCATTCCTTATGTTTAGTTCGAAACAGCGTACAACTCAAGTTAAGCAAAATCCCTGAAGACTATTCGCCTGATCCTGTGAGCTAAACTATTTTTGAGCAAAGGGTACATATCTGTAGTCGCTTAACTGAGTACAGTACCTGTCAGAACTCCGTGACTTTCGGACGATGCCGTCAGGAAGATGTGATGAAGGTAAAAAAATCAGAGCAGTGAAAATAAAGACGATCGGGAAGGTTTCTAAATGTTGAAAGGTAGTCGTAAAAAAATTTTTGATTTTGGTTCAGATGAAGTTGTTATTCAGCGCAAATTTAAAGCCCTGGGGGCGTTGAACGATCTTTTTATAGCCATTTGGTTCCTGGGCGGAAGTATACTCTTCTTTTTTGATTCACTGATGACGGCAGGGACCTGGCTGTTTGTCGCGGGGAGTCTACAGCTTCTGCTGAGGCCTGCGTTGACTCTTGCCGAGCTGATACATATTAAAAATATTGACCCTTAAATTTTTCGCCTCTCATTCCGTCAGACAGGAGTGATTTGCTGTATCTCTGCGCGACGGGCAGTATGAAAAGGGATCGGTAAGAGTAAGCCAGAGAAGCGATGTGCACTTTATTTCGTACCGCCGCGCTTTTCTGGCTTATGAACAACGCTCAAGCTGCGTGGACCTTCTCAGAACACGCGCTTAAAAGGCTTCACCGCAACCTGCTTGTAGACGCCTGCCGCAATATAGGGATCGTCCTGCGCCCATGACTGGGCAGCTTCCAGTGAAGGGAACTCCGCAACGATAGTCGAGCCGCTAAAGCCCGCTTTGCCCGGCTCGTTGCTGTCAACGGCTGGCATAGGGCCAGCCACTATCAGACGACCTTCATCCTGCAACAGTTGCAGACGCGCAAGGTGAGCAGGGCGCACGGCGGTACGCTTCTCCAGTGAATCAGCATTATCTTCCGCGTAAATTACGTAGAGCACGTTTACAACTCCTGTCAGATCAGATTATCGCTCATCACGTTAAGTGATCGTTCAATGAACTGCAATCTAAAGATAGCCTGGCCTTGATAACGGTCAGGGGAGGGATAGTTTACAAGGAAATTCGGCTGACCAGGAGGAGAGGTTATTGAAACTGATTGCTATTTGCATTTAAACTTACCGCTTCATCCTTACAGCAGAAAGATTATGACGACGCTTGCAGAAAACTCTTTACCCCGACGTATTTCGCTGCCGATGCTGTTTTCAATCGGGCTGCATGCCGCAGTGATTGGGGGGATACTCTATGCTTCTTTTCACCAGGTTGTTGAAGTGCCCAAAGCGTCTCAGCCCATTAGCGTCACTATGGTTGCGCCTGAAGTGCAGCCAGAACCTCAGCCTGCGCCGCAACCGGCACCAGAGCCTCAGCCTGCGCCGGAACCTGAACCCGAACCGGTCCCGGTACCGGAGCCACCCAAGCCCGAGCCTGTGCCGATCCCTGAGCCGGTACCAAAGCCGAAGCCGAAGCCAAAACCGGTGAAAAAGGAAGTGGTGAAACCGAAGAGAGAGGTTAAGCCCCGGGTTGAACCAAAGGCGGCGTCACCCTTTAACAATGAAAAAACCGCGGAAGCGCCGAAGCCGTCAACCGCCCCAAAAACATCTCCTGCGCCTTCCGCCACCGTTGCAACCGGCCCTAAAGCGCTTAGCGTTGGCGAGCCTGACTATCCTGCCCGTGCGTATGCATTGCGTATGGAAGGTCGGGTGAGAGTCCAGTTTGACGTCGACAGTTCGGGAGAGGTGGAGAATATCCGCATTCTTTCCGCCCAGCCGCGTAATATGTTTGAGCGCGAGGTAAAACAGGCGATGAAGAAATGGCGCTATGAGCCGAACAAGCCCGGCAAGGATGTGACAATGAACATAGTGTTTAAAATAAACGACGGTAGCAGTATCGAATAAAAAGGCGGAGGTCCGCCTTTAATCAGCCGCTATAAATGGCGGGAGCAGCCTTCTGTAAAAGGCGCTATTCCGCCTTTCATCACTTAATCCTGTTCACTGTCGTTGAAGTTACTTTTGCCTTCCGGCAGGGGCCGGGACTTTCCTTCATCATCTACGGCGACGTAGATAAAGACCGCCTCGGTGGTGCAGTAGCGCTGGCCAATGGGTTCAGAAGAGACTTTTTTGATCCAGACTTCGATATTGATGGTGATTGAGCTGGTGCCGGTGCGGATACAGCGGGCATGGCAGCTCACCACATCGCCAACGGCAACCGGCTTCAGGAAGGTCATGCCATCAGCCCGCACGGTGACCACGCGTCCTCCGGCGATCTCCTTCGCCAGAATGGCCCCGCCCATATCCATCTGCGCCATCAGCCAGCCGCCGAAGATATCGCCATTGGCGTTGGTATCCGCTGGCATCGCCAGCGTGCGCAGCACCATTTCGCCCTGCGGGACTCTGTTTGTCGCTTCGTTCATTGTCAGGCTTCCCAGTCAATAGGTGCATCAGGCCCGGATGCGGGCATGAAGGGTATTTTCTTCTAGCGGGATCACTTCATGCTTTAAGGTCTTTTTCCTGCATTTAATTGTATTTAAATTTTTATGCAAATTCAATTTGTTAACTTAAAACATGTTTTATTTGTGTGAATTCTCATTATCCCGAATGGCTTCTATTTAGGATTTTTGTGCAACCCCTTGTATAAAGAAAGTATACACATTGCTTACTGACACAAAGCTCAAAAACTCTCTCGGCAAGCGCCGGGAGAAAGTCGAAGTCATTTCCGATGCTCACGGCCTCAATGTAAGGCTTTCTACTGCTGGAGCCGTGACATTCTTCTATCGTTACCGTTGGCAGGGAAAGTCTGTACAGTTGAGCATAAGAGATTATCCAACCATATCCCTATCACGGGCAGAGCGTAGGCAACAATTCCGTAGCTGGCTTAGTGAAGGATATGACCCCCGGCAGCAGGTTATGCTTGAGCGTCAGGTTAAAGTTGATGTGCTTACAGTAGAGGAAGCGTCCGCTCATAAATCAAATCAAGCCGAGGAGTTCACGCTGGAAATGCTGAGCATCTAAAGAAAAAAAACCGGCTATCAAAGCCGGTTGAATAAAAACTATTCTAATCTCGTACTACATACGGTAACCATCCCATGTGTAGTTTAGGAATTTTACCATGGTGGTTCGACCACCTTAGTCAGGAAAGCGTAAGGATATCAATAAAGCATTAATCTCTGGCTAATTGTGGTTTGCGCGGAACATGAGACGGGTGTCTACATGGTGAACTTGCAGATTAGAGGCACAAAAAACCCGGCGCAGTGGCCAGGTTAGCTGTTATGCAGATAGCCGCTTTACCCAGGCATCTCTTTTCGAAACGTTTTTTCGTAATGGATATTCCGCGCGCTTCCATGTTCATTAACGCATCGGATCGATCGCTAATTAAAAACCGGCCATTAACCTCCCTGACAAACGCGCCAACCTCTTCCTGCCTACTTACCATCAGCCCATTTGGTAATCTGGCTATCAATCTTGCCGTCGAGGTAATGAGTAATATGGGGCGTTCCTGCTTTTAGTAGCAGGGTAATGCATGCTGCAAATGCCAAAACAAGTAACACTCTGTTAATGCTCATAACCTCTCCCTGTATGGATTACCTGAACGTCTCTGCCAGCCACTGGGTCATACGCTATATCATAACCTGGCCTAATGAATTGCATTTTATGGGTATTTAATCAGGTTGTATGAATATACAGAGGGATGGCACTGGCTTGCCCGGGACAGACCCTGTCTACTTCTGGCTGAAGGTAATGGCAGGGGAGATCTGAAGAAAACCGAAGAAGTAAATGTGTACACAAAAGTGTGTTTTATTGAAGGCGTATAAAGCCATTAACACGTAACAATATGATAGTTAATGGCTTTTAGTAAGTGATTTACTTTTCTTCTTGCGGCATCAGACGATAGATATAGAGACCGCTGATCACGGTGAACAGCAGGGTGAGGCCCGTCAGGCCAAACACTTTAAAATTAACCCAAAATTCCTGAGATAACCAAAACGCAACGTAAATATTTGCCAGGCCGCAGGCGAAGAAGAAGATCGCCCAGGCCACATTCAGCCTGCGCCAGGCGGCGGCGGGCAGCGTCAGTTCTTTACCTAACATCGACTGAATAAGCGGTTGCTTCATCCAGAACTGGCTGAAGAGTAACGCCACGGCAAACAGGGTATAGATCACCGTCACCTTCCACTTAATAAATTCGTCATTGTGGAACACCAGCGTTAAGGTGCCAAAGACCGTTACCAGCACAAAGGTAATAATGGTCATTTTTTCCAGCTTGCGGTAGAGCACCCAGCTGACAACCAGCGCCAGCGCCGTGGCGGCGATTAACGCGCCGGAAGCGACAAAAATATCGTACATCTTGTAGAAGATAAAAAAGACCACAAGCGGAAGGAAATCAAGTAACTGCTTCATAAAGGTTTCCAGAATCCAGACTGAAAAGTGACCTGCCAGCGGCGTGCTGCAGAGCAGGCACGCCGCCAGAAATCAGCGTAACAGCATATAGAGGCGATAGAGGTAAATAATCAATATGGCTGAGATCAGGTTGCTCAGCGCATTGAGAACCACCGACGCCACGTTAGCGGGCAGGATGGTGAGCGAAGAGGCCAGCAGCAGCACCACGATCTTTGCCAGCAGCCAGACGGCGACCGCAGGCGCCACTACTTTCATCTGGCTCCAGACCAGACGAATGCTGGTGCGCATAGCGGCGAAAAGGCCTACTTTCTCCGTAGAGAGGATCACCGGCGACAAAGCCAGCACCACGGCAAGGATCACTCCCGGTACAACCAGCACCATAAAGCCGATCTGAATAATCAGCGTCATGATGAATACCAGCAGCAGCAGGCGCGGCAGCGCAGGCGCAGAAGCGCCTATGGCGCGCAGAGCACTGACGCGCTGGCCCGCTGAAACCATAGGGATCAGCGCCAGCATGCCGCCCAGCAGCAGGGTATTCCCCACCAGTGAGGCAAATGTCCCAGCCGCAGAAGCCCGCAGCAGCACACGCTGCTGATCGGGTGACATGTTCTGCACCATCTCCAGCAGGCTCATCCCGGAGCCGCTATCTCCGTCGGTCAGGATTGAGAGCTGATCGGCACCAGGCGTCAGCGCGTGGCCGATCAGTACGGTGATAAAAGAGGTCAGCAGCGCCATCAGCACAATAGTGATCAGCTGATGGCGAAGAAAATTCCCCGTGTCACGGTATAACGAACCCGCCGTGATAGACATGTACTCTCCTTGAAAAACCAGTTGTTGCGATCCCGCGATTGTACATGGTCTGCGGCCAACCTGGCACCCTGACTTACATAACTTTCGGTTAAAGAAGGCATTAGCGGCCAATAATGCCCGTTAACAGAGGAATCGGTTTACCGGGCCTTTTTGTGCCAGCGCAATAACCCGTAAGCGGTACCGCTAGTAACACTTAGGATAAATTGATCTGAATCAACTCTATGTTTTATAAGTGCTTTAAAAGAAGTGATCCAGATGCTTTTTGCAAAATTTAGGGTAAAACTGTTGCCAATAAAAACAACGACGCCTCAGAGGCTGATTTTATCTTTCAAAGGAGTGGTTATGAAAATCAAAGCGCTGGCGCTTGCAGCAGTGGCCCTGTTGCCGGTAGTGGCTTCTGCTCACCAGGCAGGAGATTTCTTTATGCGTGCCGGGTCAGCAACCGTTCGACCCACGGGAGGCTCTGACAATGTCCTGGGACTCGGGGAGTTCGACGTCAGTAATAATACCCAACTGGGCCTGACCTTTACCTATATGGCCACCGATAACATCGGTATTGAATTACTGGGTGCAACGCCGTTCCGTCACAAAGTGGGCCTGGCCGCTACGGGCACGCTGGCTACGGTACACCAGCTACCGCCAACGCTGATGGCGCAGTGGTACTTCATGGGGAATAACAGTAAATGGCAACCCTATGCGGGCGTTGGTGTGAATTACACTATGTTCTACGACAACGACTTTAACCAGACCGGTCGCGATAACGGGCTCAGTAACCTTAAAGTGAAAAATTCATGGGGCGTTGCAGGACAGGTGGGGCTGGATTATCAGCTGACGCCAGATTGGATGCTGAACGCCTCTTTATGGTACATGGATATCAAGACCAAAGTCAGCTTCGACTCGGCAGCGGGTCACCAGAGTATCGATACCAACATCAATCCTTTTGTCTTCTTCTTTGGGGCAGGCTATCGCTTCTGAGTGGAATAATGGCAATAAAAAAGGCGCTTTGCAGCGCCTTAATTCTTTACAGCAGAGGTTACTTAATCTGCATATTGTTGGTGACAGAAGTAACACCCTTGACGCTGCGGGTGATCTGCACGGCGCGGCTGGCTGAAGCGGCGCTGGAAACGAAGCCACTGAGCTGAACGCGGCCTTTAAAGGTCTCCACGTTGATCTCAGTCGATTTCAGTGAATCATCTTTCAACAGTTCGGTTTTAACCTTGGTGGTAATTACCGTGTCATCAAGATAGCCACCGGTTCCCTCTTTTGTTGGCGTAGGGGCGCAAGCGCTGACCGTCAGAGCCACAACTGCTGCAATAACCATACCCGAAAGCATTTTAAACAACTTCATTCTCTTCTCCCTGTCATTCAATGGTTGGCGTTAGCCATGTCTACAGAATCACTCTGTCTCAAAAGCTTAGACAGAAATCGTGAATTTACCAGCAGAGGATGTAATAAAGAGTGTAAAAATAATGCCTTACCTGAAAAGGTAAGGCACTTAAGTGAAATCAGCGCGTGGCGGCCTTCAGCGAGCTGACAAAGGCTTTCAGTTCCGACAGCATGGTTGGCGCATCAGCGTGATGTTGCTCAATGATTTTGACGATAGCGGAACCGGAAATGGCACCGGCAGCGCCTGCATTCAGCGCCTCTCTGACCTGGTCAGGTTCCGAAATACCAAAGCCCTGCACCGGCGGTGCGGCATGATATTCACGCAGCTTATCCACCAGGTGTTGCAGGGAGTGGCTGACGCCGCGGCTCTCGGTGCCGGTTACGCCCGCCCGTGAAAGCAGATAGGTGTAGCCCCGACCGTGCGAGGCGATTTCACGCAGCAGATCGTCACTGGCATTCGGCGGACAGATAAAGATAGGCGCAACGTTATGACGCAGGGCGGATTGACGGAAAGGAGCAGATTCCTCAACCGGCACATCCGCGACCAGCACGGAGTCCACGCCCACTTCCTGGCAACGGGCATAGAAATTATCGAGGCCGTTGGAGAAAACGAGGTTGGCATACATCAGTAAGCCAATGGGAATTTCCGGGTATTTCTGCCGGATGCTCTGCAACAGCTCAAAGCAGATCGACGGCGTCACGCCTGCCGAGAAGGCGCGCAGCGCGGCATTCTGAATGGTGGGGCCATCCGCCAGCGGATCGGAGAAGGGGATGCCCAGCTCCAGGGCATCGGCTCCGCCTTCCACTAACGCATCGATAATTTGCAGAGAAAGTTCTGGCGTAGGGTCGCCCAGCGTGACGAAAGGCACAAACGCGCCCTCCTTTTTGGCAGCAAGACGGTTGAAAAGCTGGTCATAACGCTCCATCAGATCTCTCCCTTAGCAGTCAGAATATCGTGTACGGTGAAAATATCTTTGTCGCCACGTCCCGAAAGGTTAACCACCAGAAGCTGCTCTTTCTCTGGCGCTTCACGCATCATTTTCAGCGCATGGGCCAGGGCATGAGAGGATTCCAGCGCCGGGATAATCCCTTCGCTACGGCAGAGCTCTTTAAAGGCCTCCATCGCTTCATCATCGGTAACCGATACATAGTCTGCGCGGCCAATGCTGTTCAGGTAGGCATGCTGTGGGCCAACGGAGGGGAAATCCAGGCCGGCAGAGATAGAGTAGGACTCTTCAATCTGACCATCCTCCGTCTGCATCATCGGCGATTTCATGCCGAAATAGATGCCAACGCGACCATGCTTGAGCGGTGCGCCATGTTCACCCGTTTCAATGCCATGTCCGGCTGGCTCTACGCCAATCAGGCCAACGGCGGCATCGTCAATGAAATCAGCAAACATGCCGATGGCGTTAGAACCGCCGCCGACGCAGGCGATGACGGCATCAGGCAGACGGCCTTCTCTTTCCAGAATCTGCGCTTTTGTCTCTTCCCCAATCATCCGCTGGAATTCACGCACGATAGTCGGGAACGGGTGCGGGCCAGCCGCAGTCCCTAGCATGTAGTGGGCGGTATCATAGCTGCCAGACCAGTCACGCAGCGCCTCGTTACAGGCATCTTTCAGCGTCGCTGAACCGCTGTGCACCGGAATGACTTCAGCGCCCATCAAACGCATTCTGAAGACGTTTGGCGACTGGCGTTCGATATCTTTGGCACCCATATAGATACGGCACTTCAGCCCCAGCAAGGCGCTGGCCAGCGCAGAAGCCACACCATGCTGACCGGCTCCTGTCTCAGCGATGATCTCGTTTTTGCCCATGCGCTTAGCCAGCAATGCCTGGCCTAATACCTGGTTGGTTTTATGCGCGCCGCCGTGCAGCAAATCTTCACGCTTCAGATAGAGGCGGGTTTTGGTGCCCGCGGTAAGATTTTTACACAGCGTCAGCGCAGTAGGGCGCCCTGCGTAGTTTTTCAGCAGATCGGTGAATTCTGCCTGAAAGTCCGCATCGCGCTGGGCGCTGACAAAGGCTTCTTCCAGCTGGCGCAGCGCGGGCATCAGGATCTGTGGCACATACATGCCACCAAATTCACCAAAGTAGGGATTCAATAAGGTCATGTCGCTTCTCTTTTCGCTACAGGGGCTGCCGGAGCAGCCCCGACGGTCAGTACGCCTTCAGCGTGTGAAACACTGAGGCAATCTTTAAGGCATCTTTGATCCCGGGCGCGCTCTCCACGCCGGAATTGAAATCCAGTCCGGCACAGCCAAGCTGTGCCGCTTCCACGCAGTTATCTGCGCCGAGGCCACCGGCCAGCAATACGTTCTCCAGTGACTCTCCACGAAGCAGTGACCAGTCAAACCGTTTGCCGCTGCCGCCGTTGCCATTATCGAAAACGTAACGATCGACATGCTGCCAGTCGCGGGCGGGAAGGGACTCTTTAATGCTGAACGCTTTCCAGATTTGTACCTGCTCAGGGAGTTCTGCCCGCAGAGCGGTAACAAACGCCTGATCTTCGTCACCGTGCAGCTGCACCGCCCGCAGATTCAGGGCCGCAACGATAGTGACAATGTCACCGATAGCGTTATTGCGGAACACGCCAGCGTACTTCAGTGGCGCACCGCTCATGACCAGACGGGCTTTCTCCTCATCAAGCTGGCGGGGAGAGCCTTTAGCGAAGATCAGACCGCCATAAATAGCGCCAGCTTCATGGGCGGCACGGGCATCTTCAGCCCGTGTCAGGCCACAGACTTTATTATCGCCCAGCATCACGCGCCGTACGGCGGCAGAGAGATCCTCCTCAGACATCAGCGCGGAGCCAATCAGGAAGCCGTTAGCAAAGCGGCTTAGCTCACGCACCTGCGCATAGCTGTTGATGCCCGATTCGCTGATAACTGTCACACCATGCGCGACTTTGGGTGCGAGGCGGCGTGTGCGGTCAAGATCGATCGACAGATCGCGTAAGTCGCGGTTATTGATACCAATGACTTTGGCTCCCAACGCGGTAGCGCGTTCGAGCTCTTCATCGCTAATCACTTCCGTCAGCACGCCCATATTCAGGCTGTGGGCGACCGCCGCCAGCTGGCGATACTGCTCATCATTCAACACCGAGAGCATCAGCAGAATCGCATCTGCCTGATAGTAACGCGCCAGGTAAACCTGATACGGGTCAATCATAAAATCTTTGCACAGCACCGGTTGGGTAATGGCGGCGCTGACCACAGGGAGAAAATCGAAGCTTCCCTGAAAATATTTCTCATCGGTCAGCACGGATACCGCAGAAGCGTAGTGTCTGTAGATCCCGGCGATAGCAGCAGGATCGAAATCTTCGCGGATCACCCCTTTTGACGGAGAGGCTTTCTTGCACTCCAGAATAAAGACGGTTCTCGCACCCTGTAACGCATGGTAGAAGCTGCGGGTGGAGGGCTGCACCTCATTCTGAAACGAGGAGAGCGGCTGCTGCTGCTGGCGCGCTGCCAGCCAGACCGCTTTATCCTGCACAATTTTGTTCAGTACGGTTTCCTGCATGATTATCCTCTTGCTGCAAGCGCAACAACGCGTTCATAGGCCTGGCCACTGCGGATGGTGCGCAGGGCGTGCTGAGCGTTCTCACGTAAATCTTCATGACCAAAAATCTTCAACAGCAGGGCGACGTTAGCGGCAACGGCCTCTTCGTGCGCGCGCTCGCCCTTACCCTGGAGTAATCGCGTCAGAATGTCACGGTTTTCTTCTGGCGTGCCGCCTGCCAGCGCTTCCTGTGGATGGAAGTCGAGGCCAAAATCTTCCGGCGTCAGCTGATAGCTGGTGATTTCGCCTTCGCGCAGTTCGGCAACGTGGGTCGCGCTGTGCAGAGCTACCTCATCCATACCGCCGCCATGAACAACTGCCGCGCGCTTATAGCCCAGCACCTTCAGCGTCTGCGCAATGGGCAGAACCAGCTCAGGGCTGTAGACGCCAATCACCGCCAGCGGCGGGCGGGCAGGGTTGATCAGCGGACCCAGCACGTTAAACAGCGTGCGGGTTTTCAACTGCTGACGTACCGGCATGGCGTGGCGGAAGCCGGTGTGATACTGCGGGGCAAACAGGAAGCAGACGTTCAGCTCATCCAGCGCCTGGCGCGCCATTTCAGCCGGCAGATCCAGGCTGATGCCAAACGCCGCCAGCAGATCGGAGGAGCCGGACTTGCTGGAAACGCTGCGGTTGCCATGCTTCGCCACTTTCAGCCCGCAGGCAGCGGCCACAAAGGCGCTGGCTGTGGAAATATTGATGCTGTTGCTGCCATCACCGCCGGTGCCCACGATATCGGCAAAGGCGTAATCGGGACGCGGGAAGGGTTTGGCATCTTCCAGCAGAGCGGTGGCGGCGCCAGCGATCTCTTCAGGGCGCTCACCGCGAACCTTCATGGCGATCAGCGCGGCGGCCAGCTGTGTGGGTTCAAGCTGACCGGTAATAATGGCAGAAAAAAGCTGGTGGCTCTCCGCCTGTGTCAGGGTTTTCGCCTGGTAAAGTTTTTCCAGAATAGCGTTCATCGCATGCTCCTTTTTATTATGCCAGCGCCCAGGCGAGGGTTTGTTCCAGAAGGCGTGCGCCCTGGGTGGTCAGGATCGATTCCGGGTGGAACTGGAATCCGCAGACCCGATCTTTGTCATGGCGAACCGCCATGACCATGCCGTTGAAGGTGGCATTTATCGTCAGCTCTTCCGGCACGTTGCTGCCTACCAGCGAGTGATAGCGGGCTACCGGCAGCGGATTCGTCAGGCCGGTAAACATGCCGCTCTCGTCATGCGTGATGGCAGAGGCCTTGCCATGCAGGATTTCGCCCGCCTGACCAACGTGCCCGCCGTAAGTTTCCACAATGGCCTGGTGGCCCAGGCAGATGCCGATGATCGGCAGGCGTCCGCGCAGCTGCTTCAGCAACTCTGGCATACAGCCCGCTTCCGCCGGCGCGCCGGGGCCAGGCGACAGCATCAGTACCGGGTTTTCCATTGACTGAAGGCGTTCAATCAGGGTCCCGGCAGGGACGTTGTTGCGGTAGATCACCACGTTATGGCCAAAGGCGCGTAACTGGTCGACGAGGTTGTAGGTAAACGAGTCAATATTGTCGAGCAGCAGAATATCGGCCATCAGAAAATCTCCTTGCAGTGATGAGCAGTGGCAATGGCGCGCAGCACGGCGCGGGCCTTATTGCGGCTCTCATCGGCTTCCGCCTGTGGAACAGAATCGAGCACTACGCCAGCTCCGGCCTGGACTGTGGCTACGCCATCCTCCACGTAAGCGGAACGGATCACGATGCAGGTATCCAGATCGCCGCTGGCGGTGAAGTAGCCTACCGCGCCGCCATAGCTGCCGCGCCGGGTGCCTTCAGCGCCTGCAATCAGCTGCATCGCACGCACTTTCGGCGCACCGCTAAGGGTGCCCATATTCATGCAGGCGCTATAGGCATGCAGCACGTCCAGATCTTTACGCAGCGTTCCCACCACGCGGGAGACCAGATGCATCACAAAGGAGTAGCGGTCCACTTTAGTCAGGTCGGCCACGTAGCGGCTGCCTGGCTCACAAATTCGCGCCAGGTCGTTACGGGCGAGATCGACCAGCATCAGGTGCTCTGCCAGCTCCTTGTGGTCTGTACGCATCTCCAGCTCGATGCGGCTGTCGAGATCGCGGTCTAGCGAGCCGTCTGCATGGCGGCCACGCGGACGCGTACCGGCAATCGGATAGATTTCAATTTTGCGGCTGGTAGCATCATATTTCAGCGAACTCTCCGGAGAGGCACCAAACAGGCTGAAGTCGTGATCCTGCATAAAGAACATATAAGGACTGGGGTTGCTGTTTTTCAGCGTGTCATAAGCGGCCAGCGGCGAGGGGCAAGGCAGCGAAAAACGACGGGAGGGCACAACCTGAAAAATCTCACCGATGCGGATCGCTTCCTGCATCTGGCGAACCACGCTGCAGTACTCTTCATCGCTCTGGCTTTCACTCAGCGCCATCGTCCCGACTTTCTGCACCGGCAGGGAAGGCGCTGGCTGTAACATCTGCGCATGCAGCTGCTCGATGCGGCTCTGCAGGCGCAGGAATTCAGATGGCGCGGGCGTAAACAGCGAGGCCTGCAGGCGCGAGGTCTGGCTCTGGTGGTCAATCACCAGCAGCGTCTCGGCCAGGTAGAAACAGTAGTCCGGGCAGCGTTGCTGATTCTCCAGCGGCGGCAGATCTTCAAAGCTGGCCACCAGGTCATAGGCAAACAGGCCACCGAGCAGCATCGCTTCACGCTCCTCTTCCGGGCTGTTCACCAGATGCGGGATAAGGCGCAAAGCGTCAAAAACCGAGGTCGCTTTCAGGCGGGAATCTTCATCCTGCACTTCGGTATTAGCCGGGAAGGTCAGCTCGCGGCCGTCGGGGCGAACGGTACTCTGCACGGTGGCAGGAAGGGCCGCGTCGAGCAGCGGCAAAATAGCTCGCCCATTCTCAGAGAGCGCCTGGACGCTGACGGTATTACCCAGCGCCTTGATGCGCAGCGCACTGTCCACAATCAGCAGGCTTTTCAGATTACGTTTGCTGTCGATATCGGCGGACTCCAGCAGCAGCGTCGCCGGACGGGCACCGCACAGCTGATGGAAAACGGCGGCCGGATCCTCGCGGTAGGGTACGTTGCCGGTAATCAACTTCACTGTAGGTTTGGCATTTTGCATGAGGTCACTTCTCTGAATTTTGCTAAAAAAAAAGCCCGCTTTCGGCGGGCCTGGGTATCTGCACAACGTCTGGTTGCGTGCAAGACTCCTTCGCCCATTCAGGGTGAAGTGCGCCACCAACCACTCATTACCGTCTGCGTCATCATCATGATTTCGATACCCCTGCGTGTGAACTTGCGTACTAGTTAACTGGTTCGCGGCAAAAAAGTCAACACTCTTTTTCCCCGGGTAAAGTAAACCTGGTTATCATGCTGCGACATTCATTGCCCAATGACGGAGCCGTTTTGACAGAGCCAACCCCGCTTAATCCATTTCCCATCCATGATTTACACAGCCATACCCGCGCTTCCGATGGCTTACTCACGCCGGAAGAGCTGGTCCTGCGTGCGGTAGAACATCGGGTTGGCGTGCTGGCAATAACCGACCACGATACGGTTGCAGGGGTTCAGCCGGCTCTGGAAGCTGTGGCAAAGCACCAGCTTCCGCTGAAAATTATCGCTGGCGTTGAAGTCTCCACGCTGTGGGAAAATCACGAAATTCATATTGTCGGGTTGGGCGTGGATGTGACTCATCCGGTGCTGACCGCATTTCTGCAGAAGCAAAACGCCCGTCGGCTGGCGCGTGCAGAGCTGATAGCCGAGCGGCTGGAGAAAGCGCATATCCCGGACGCGTTGGCGGGTGCCCTGGCTCTGGCGGAAGGCGGAGCTATTACCCGGGGGCATTTTGCCCGTTTCCTGATAGCTCAGGGGAAAGCGGACAATATGGCGCAGGTGTTTAAAAACTATCTCGCCCGCGGCAAAACCGGCTACGCTCCGCCACAGTGGTGTACAATTAAACAAGCTATTGATGCGATTCATCATTCTGGCGGCCGTACGGTGCTGGCGCATCCCGGTCGCTACGGTCTCTCCGCGAAGTGGCTGAAGCGGCTGATTGCCCATTTCAGCGAGGAGGGCGGTGATGCGATGGAAGTGGCTCAGTGCCAGCAGGCGCCTAATGAGCGCACTCAGCTGGCGCGTTATGCCCAGGATTATCAGCTCGCCGCATCACAAGGCTCTGATTTCCATCAGCCTTGTCCCTGGATCGAGCTGGGAAAAAAATTATGGCTTCCTGGCGGCGTTGAGGCCGTGTGGCTACGCTTCCCGGAAATTGCACCCGCATGATCGCTGGCGGGTGCGGCAGATAAGAGGTTAGTTATGAGTCAATTTTTCTATATTCACCCGGAAAACCCCCAGCCAAGGCTGATTAAACAGGCCGTTGAACTGCTGAATAAAGGCAGCGTGATTGTCTACCCGACCGATTCAGGGTACGCGCTGGGGTGCAGGCTGGAAGATAAAAATGCGATGGAGCGCATCTGCAGGATCAGAAAGCTGGATGGGAACCACAACTTTACCCTGGTATGCCGAGACCTCTCGGAGCTCTCTACCTACGCCCATGTGGATAATACGGCGTTCCGGCTGATCAAGAACAACACGCCAGGCAGTTACACCTTTATTCTGAAAGCCACCAAAGAGGTGCCGCGTCGTTTAATGAACGACAAGCGTAAAACTATCGGCTTACGTGTTCCTTCCAACCCGATTGCGCTGGCGCTGCTGGAGCAGCTGAATGAACCGATGATGTCCACCTCGCTGATGCTGCCGGGCAATGATTTTACCGAGTCCGATCCCGAAGCGATTCAGGAGAGCATTGGTAAACAGGTCGATTTGATTATTCATGGCGGCTACCTGGGACAGCATCCTACTACGGTTATTGATTTAACCGAAAACAGCCCGGAAGTGGTGCGTGAAGGCGTTGGCGACGTTCAGCCGTTCTTATAAATATTTCACAGTCGTGGCAAAATAATTTTTGCCACGACTGTGAAAATTAAAAGAGGCATAATTCCCGCCTTCTGCTTTCCCTTCAAACATAATTTGCATTAAGTCGTAGTTTTGCTCAGCCACTCTTTAAAGTCATTATAGGGAAGATAAAGTGAGACATCCTTAAGCGGAACTGCTGTGTTTTTATGGCGTTTAATTTCATTCGTGAAGCCCACAATCACGCCACCGATAGTGTCATCCTTGTTATAAACTGCGCCGCCCGACATCCCTTTAACTACGCCCGCATTAGAGACCATGGCCACGCAGGGCCGTTTATTCCACTCGTTACGAATACCGGTAAGAGCCAGATTAACGCCAGAGGACTCAACCGGCATGGCAGTGATAAAACTGTAGCCGTACATTTTAACCGGTTCACCTATATCACCATTACGGAATTTCGGCAGGGTTTTAATATCGTTCTTGTGGTAGATAATTGCGAGGTCGCAATAGGGGTGATAAGCCTTCACGCGCTGCATGGAAAGCTTAGCCACATGGGCCGCCGTCAGGCTGTATTCCGGGGTGATAGGAATGCTGGTACCCAGCGCACCGACGCCCAGAATGGTAGGAATGCCGGTGAAATTCATATCCACCCGCTTCATGGCTTCACTGCTGTACTCATATTTGCCCACAGAGCAGCCGGACAGCATTAGCGCCGCTAATGCTGGTAAGATCGCTATTTTTTTCATTTTCGTCACGCTTTGTCGGATACGTCAGCAAATCCCTGGTGAGGAGAGACGACGTGTAAGGCCGATGCTGATACGGGATCAGCGTATTTTTGAGGAGTCATGCCCCTCTTATTAATTAATAAAACTTAATGTTACTGCTTTTATATTTATTTACTTAAACTAAATTATAATATTTTTTAACAATTCATTTTTTTATGGTGCACTGAATTGCCTGAGTGAATTCTACACAAACTTATTAATGGCGCAAATTAATAAACGTTGTTCAGCGTTAAAAAAAGTGATGATCCAGAATTAAGTCAACCTGCTATTTAAAACGCCTGTTTATTTGTTGTTGAGTTCGTTAATACAGAGGTCTGTTTTGATTAACACAGAATTAAATTCTGTTGGAGAGTAAAAAGTAGGTGTTAACAACTATCGATACTTTTAAAGATGGCATGCCGGGCTGCCCGAAGGGCCGTTTGACTTTATTTTAAGTTGAAATGCAGGGCGGGCGGGCAATTATGCGGAATATAAGTATCAATAATCATCCTCAAACCAGGGATTAATTAATTAACAGATTAGTAACATCAGTGATTTTTTTCGGGGAAATGATTAGTGTGCTGCACCATCCACGCTAATTGTTTGTTAAGTATCACAACTGCTTTTGCAAAATTTTCGTGGCTTATTGCACGGTTAAAAGGTTCGCAGACCCTGAAAGCATGTCGAAAAGGCAATAGCCCCTGCGCAGGCCTGTGGGTGCGTATAGCGTTATCAATAAGAGAGAACATAGTGTAGAATGCGCTTCCCCTGAAAAGGGCAGAGGTTTAGGTGCATCGCGCAGAGCGCGGCACAGCAGACTCTGCTGCCGGACACGGGCCACTTGAATAGCATGACGCCTGGGAAGGCGACACAGAGGTAGCGCCATGAGCGAAAAATTACAGAAAGTCTTAGCACGCGCCGGGCACGGTTCCCGCCGCGAAATTGAAACCATGATCTCCGCCGGACGCGTCAGCGTGGACGGCAAGCTGGCTACGTTGGGCGACCGCGTCGAATCCAGCGCATCCATTAAAATCCGCGTAGATGGCCACCTGGTCTCCGTGGCGGAATCCACCACTGAAGTCTGCCGCGTTCTGGCTTACTATAAGCCTGAAGGCGAGCTCTGTACGCGTAACGATCCTGAAGGTCGCCCGACCGTCTTTGACCGTCTGCCTAAACTGCGCGGCGCCCGCTGGATTGCCGTAGGCCGTCTGGACGTGAATACCTGCGGCCTGCTGCTGTTTACCACCGATGGCGAACTGGCAAACCGACTGATGCACCCGAGCCGGGAAGTTGAAAGGGAATATGCGGTTCGCGTATTCGGCGCTATTGATGATGACAAGATCAAACAGCTGAGCCGTGGCGTGCAGCTGGAAGATGGTCCTGCTTCTTTTAAAACGCTGAAATTCACCGGCGGCGAAGGGATCAACCAGTGGTATAACGTGACGCTGACAGAAGGGCGTAACCGTGAAGTTCGCCGTCTGTGGGAATCGGTCGGCGTGCAGGTCAGCCGTCTGATCCGTACCCGCTACGGCGATATCACGCTGCCGAAAGGGCTGCCACGCGGTGGCTGGACGGAGCTTGAACTGGCCCCGACTAACTATTTACGTGAGCTGGTTGGGCTGCCGGCAGAAACCACCAGTAAAGTGGCGGTAGAGAAAGATCGCCGTCGCACCAAAGCGAATCAGATCCGTCGCGCGGTCAAACGCCATTCGCAGGTCAGCGGCACTCGCCGTCCATCCAGCAAACGTGGCTGAGTAGCGTTTCTGCAGCAGTAAAAAAGCCCCTGATGCGATGCCTCAGGGGCTTTTTTTATCTTTTGGGCGGGCTGCCTGGTGAACCTGAGCCAGCTGCAAGAGAGCAGGCAATTTATCCGCGGGGATAAGCGTGCGGGAAATTACCAGTCAATACCTTGCTGAGCCTGAATTCCCGCATCAAAAGCATGTTTCACCGGACGCATTTCGGTAACGGTATCCGCCAGTTCCACTATTTCGCGATGACAGCCCCGGCCGGTAATAATCACGCTTTGATGAGCAGGGCGCCCCTTCAGCGCGGCAATCACCTCGGCAAGAGGCAGGTAGTCAAAGCTGACCATATATGTCAGCTCATCCAGCACCACCAGATCCAGGCTCTCATCCTGCAACATCCGCAAGCCGTGCTGCCAGACCTGCAGGCAGGCTTGCGTATCCGTTTCACGGTTTTGCGTATCCCAGGTAAACCCGGTCGCCATAACCTGAAACTCCACGCCCTGCGGCTCCAGTAAATTACGTTCACCGTTAAGCCATTCTCCCTTTATGAATTGAATGACCCCAACGCGCTTCTGGTGGCCCACGGCACGTGTCGCGGTGCCAAAAGCGGCGGTGGTTTTCCCTTTGCCGTTGCCGGTGAACACCATCAAAATACCGCGAATTTCCGTAGCTGCAGCGATGCGCGCATCAACTTTCTCTTTCAGCTTCTGCTGGCGCTGCTGGTGTCGCTCGTCAGCCATTATTCTGCCGCTCCCGGTTTACGGCCGGGCTGGGCATCGTAACTGATACCCGTTTTCCGTTTGCTGTCGTCACCCATCAGATAAAGGTAGAGCGGCATAATATCCGCCGGTGTTTTCAGCTTGTTCGCATCTTCTTGCGGAAACGCGCTGGCACGCATTTTTGTGCGCGTCCCGCCGGGATTGATGCAGTTTACCCGCAGATGCTTGCTGTCATATTCATCTGCCAGCACCTGCATCATCCCTTCAGTGGCAAATTTAGACACAGAGTAGGCGCCCCAGCCTGAGCGGCCCTGACGCCCCACGCTGGAAGTGGTAAAGACCAGCGACGCGGAAGTGGATTTCAGCAGCAGCGGCAGCAGCGCCTGAGTCAGAAAGAAGGTGGCATCAATATTGACCCGCATCACCTGCTGCCAGACGGCGGGATCCTGCTTCTCCATGCTAACAATCTCACCCAGCAATCCTGCATTGTGCAGGACGCCATCGAGGCGAGGGACATGCGCAGCCACCTCTTCAGCAAGCAGTTGGCAGCGCTCTGGCGTCGCCTGCTCTAAATCCAGCAGAAAATAGTGGGGACTCTCTTTGCCGGTTGCGGCGATCTCACTGGCTACCCGCTCTAATTTTTGCGCATTACGGCCCAGCAACAAAACCTGGGCGCCATAGCGGGCGTAGGTCAGGGCGGCCTCACGGCCAATGCCGTCGCTTGCGCCGGTAACCAGAATGATACGGTCAGTAAGTAAGTTGTCTTTAGGTTGATAGTGCACAATGAACTCCTCTGGCGGGGCCTGGGTTTCTGCGGCGAACCTGCTGCTAAGCCCTTGCCCGCAATCGATAATGTGCTTTATGCCCTAATTTGCAAAGCAGTTCAATGTTCAGCAAAGGTAAAAGCGTGCGCTAATGCCGGGAATCGGGCGACGTTCTCCAGCGACTCGGCTACAATAGCAGCCTGTTCTAATACGATGTAAATAAAGGCGGAATGAGTGGAATTACTCTCTTATTATGGGCTTTTTCTGGCCAAAACGATCACCGTGGTGGTAGCCATTGCAGCCGTTGCGGTGCTGATCACCAATCTGGCGATGCGTAAGCGCATGCAGTCCGGCCAGCTCAAACTGACCAACCTGGGGGAGCGCTACCAGGAGATGAAAGATGACATGATGCTCGCAAAAATGAAGCATCAGGATCAAAAATTGTGGCACAAAGAGCAAAAGAAGAAA